>NZ_CP017603.1:1200000-2400000 GCF_001854185.1 Clostridium formicaceticum | reverse complement strand
TTATTCTCTAAATCTACTATTTCTGGATAAGTTAGACTTACTCTATGTCTTATTAACTTTCTCTTGAGTATTTGCCCTTTACCCTCTTCTTGAATCATCCAACCCATCACCTCTCTATTATTTTTATCCCCGACTCCCCGAAAGGTCTCTATACTTAGTATAGTATTCAGTTGAAAGAAGAGTGTTACGAAAACTTTTCATTCTTTTGTCACCATCATACCTTGAAGCCACTGTTTTTTCTTCTCAACTTCCTATCATGACAGCTCCTATTGCACCCTTATATTGAGATAGTTCAGAAGAATAAAAAAAAGCCATATGTTTACACATGGCTTTTGGAGAGTTAAGCTATATATCTTGTCGTAACTGTCTGTACTCCTGAAAATTCAATGACTGTTGTCCATCACTCAAAGCGCAGGAAGGATTAGGATGAACTTCTATCATTAAACCATTGGCACCGCAGGCTAAAGCGGCTCTTGACATAGGTGTTACTAAATCCTTAATACCTGTAGCATGACTAGGATCTACAATTACCGGCAGACCTGTCTCTTTCTGCATAATAGGCACCGCAGCTAAATCTAATGTATTCCTAGTATAATTATCAAAACCCCTAATACCTCTTTCGCATAAAATAATATCTTGATTGCCGTGAACAGCAATATACTCAGCCGCCAACATCCACTCATTTATGGTGGCACACATTCCTCTTTTTAGAAGAATAGGTTTTTTCACGCTACCTAGTGCCTTTAATAAAGAATAATTAAACATATTTCTTGATCCTACCTGAATGATGTCAGCATATTCTGCTACAATTTCCATATGACCTTCATCCATAAGTTCTGTTATAATAGGCAAACCAGCAGTCTCACCAGCCTCTTTCAAATATTCTAAGCCTTCTCTACCCAAACCTTGAAAAGCATAGGGACTTGTACGAGGCTTAAAAACGCCTCCTCTTAAAATATCTACACCTATTTCTTTTAATGAAAGTGCAGTTTCCATAATTTGCTGTTTTGATTCCACAGCACAGGGTCCTGCTATATATACTGGAGAATAATGACCACCAAGTTTTATATTTCCTACCTCTATTATTTTCTTTTTACCGGTTAAAATTTTTTTATCCGTCATAGTCAACCTTCCTAATTCCTTCTTTGCAAAGGTTTTTTATTATCTCTCCTATATGCTCACCGTTGTTGGTAATATCTTTTGCAATCTCATACAGAGGAATCATTACAAAAGCTCTTTTCCACATACGAGGATGAGGTACAGTTAACTTTTCATCGTCAGAAGTATAGTTTTCATAGAGTAAGACGTCTACATCAATTGTTCTTGGCCCCCACCTTATGATTCTTTTTCGTTTTAACAGTTCTTCAATCTCATTGCAATAGGCCAGCAATTCATAAGGAGATAAACTTGTATCGATTTCTACAACTACATTTAAAAACACATCTTGTTCTGTGTAACCTATAGGATCTGTTTCATAGTAAGAAGATACCTTTTTGACAGTAATTGATGGATGCTGATTGATTTGTTCAATCGCTTGATCCAAATATTCTTTCTTATCCCCCATATTACTTCCCAAGCCTAAATACCCTTTAGCCATTTGATCTTCTCCTTATTTCCACACCAAAATAATCATAAATCCCTCTTACAGGTGCTTCAGGTTTTCTTATGGTAATTACAATCTCTTTCACCACAGGAAACTGTCCTAAAACAGTACTTGCTATGCTTTCTCCCAAAGCCTCTATGAGCTGAAACCTTTTGTTTTCAACAATATCCTTTGCAATGTTGTAGACTTCAGCGTAATTGACAGTATCTTCAACATTATCGCTGATGCCTGCTGTTTTTAAATCTACATAAAGCTCAATGTCCAGAAAAAATTTTTGTCCCAATACATTTTCCTCTGGCAATACACCATGGTAACCATAAAATCCTAAGTTTTTTAAAAGTATTTTATCCATGCTGTTGTAACCTCACAATGGCATCAGTGACTTTAACAGTTCTTACATTTTCTACGATATCATGGACGCGAATAATATCAACACCCTGTACAATTCCCATGACAGATGTAGCTAAAGTCCCTTCAACCCTCTGCTCTGGAGGCAGGTCTAGAATCTTTCCTATCATAGATTTTCTCGATGTTCCTAAAAGAATAGAATGTCCCAACGCATTAAATTCTCCTAATCTCGCCATAATCTCCATATTCTGTTGGGGCGTTTTCCCAAATCCTATTCCAGGATCTAAAATAATTTTTTCTTTCTTTACTCCTGCTTCTAAAGCCATATGAATGGATTTCTTAAAAAAGTCGCTTATAGATTCCACAATATCTTTGTCATACTCTGTTCCTAGCTGGTTGTGCATAACAATCACAGGAACATCATATTTAGCGATAACACCTGCCATATCTAGATCTCTCTGTAAGCCCCATACATCATTTATGATATGGGCTCCTGCCTCTAGTACTTTTTCTGCTACTTGCGCCTTATAGGTATCTACAGATATAGGCACCTTTACCTCTCTTACCAGTCTTTCTAGTACTGGTAAGACCCTGCTAAGTTCTACATCAGCAGGAACCTCTCCTGCCCCTGGTCTAGTAGACTCTCCACCTATGTCTATAATATCAGCACCTTCAAGTACCATCTTTTGTGCATGCGTTACAGCTTTTTCAATATCAGAGTAATTACCACCATCAGAAAAAGAATCTGGTGTTACATTTAAAATCCCCATAACATAAGTTTTAGAACCTAGTGCCAAGGTGTAATCTCCGCATTTTAACTCTATTTTTCTATTTGGATAATACTGAATGTTTTGCATATCATTAACCTCCAATTTACCTACCAAAGTCAATTAATGCCATAGCCTCTGCCCTTGCCTTCGCATCTTTTTGAAATACCCCTCTTACTACAGAGGTTAAGGTTTTGGCACCAGGCTTTTTTACCCCCCTCATGGTCATACACATATGCTCTGCTTCTACTACAACAATCACCCCATGAGGTTGTAGCTTTTCAACAATCGTATCAGCAATCATAGAAGTTAGTCGTTCTTGAAGTTGAGGTCTTTTTGCTATTGTATCCACAACTCTAGCCAGTTTACTTAAACCAGTTAGTTTTCCATCTTTAGGAATATATCCTACATGGGCTTTTCCATAAAAAGGAACTAAATGATGTTCACATGAGGAATAAAAAGATATGTCCTTTACTAAAACTAGCTCCTCATGTTTTTCATCTTGAAAGTATATGTCCAAATGTTCTTTGGGATCAGCCTCTAATCCTAGAAATATCTCTTCATACATTCTAGCAATACGCTTTGGTGTATCCTTTAATCCTTCTCTATCGGGATCTTCCCCTATAGCTTCTAATATATCTCTTATTGCACGTTCTATTTTTGGTTTATCCATATTTCTCCCTCTTCCTTTTTTAGTCTAATGTAGCTATATACTGGTTATAGTGTCTCATCAGTGTTTGAGTAATAATATTTTTTTGTAAATCTATTTTTTTATCTTGTATTTGGCATATCGGCATAATTTCCAAAAGAGAATTGGTGATAAATATCTCTTCTGCCATCATAATATCTTCTATCGTATACTTTCCAATAACAATTGGTAGTTTGATATCCCCCGTAATATCAATAATTTTTTGCCGCATGATTCCTGGCAAGATACCACAATCTATAGAAGGTGTATGCAATATACCCTTTTTGACAAAAAAGATATTCGACAAAGCGCCTTCACAAATTTCTCCATGAAAATTCGTAAAAATCACTTCATCATAATCATTATTCAATGCCTGTTGTCTTGCTAAGAAATTTTCCATATAGTTGTTAGACTTGATATAAGTCAGAACTGAATAAGGATTTCTTTTTATATCAGTAAAGCACAGCTTGAAACCTTTTTTATAATCTTTGCTAGTATATTTATTTTCTCTTGTAGATAAAATGATATATTTTTCTTCTCCATTTTTTATACAAGAAATTTTTAATGCACCTGTTACTAAATGATTTTTTTGCACAAGCTCACTACAATGTTTTTTTATCGCCCCTACTTCAATATCTAGTAGCAAATTTATTTTTCTACAACCGTCTTTAAGTCTCTCTACATGTTCCCTTAAAAAATAGATTGTCTCACCCTGAAATTTTATTGTTTCAAATACACCATAACCGTAGGAAAGACCTTCACTCAAAGGTGTTATCCTTGCTTCTTCCTGAGAAGTTAGGTGCCCATTTATAGAAATATACATTTTTCTCACCTTAGCATCCTATTTTTTAACCATTTAGGGCTTCCATCATTGCCCTTGATTTGTGCAACGTTTCCTCATACTCCGAATAGGGTTCTGAATCCCATACTAGCCCACCGCCTGCTTGGAAATAGGCTTTATTATCTTTGCATACAATCGTTCTGATGACTATATTTAAATCCACATCACCATTTAAACCTATATAACCAATAGAACCAGTATAAATATTTCTTTGGGTAGGTTCTAATTCATCAATGATCTCCATAGAACGAATTTTAGGAGCACCAGTTATAGAACCTCCAGGAAAAGTAGCTGTAATGCAGTCAATAACATCACAGTCCTCCCTCATCTCCGCCTGTATTGTGGAAACCAAATGATATACTGTTGCGTACTCTTCTAAATGAAATAACTCTGTTACCTTCACTGTTCCGGTTTTTGCCACCCTGCCCAAATCATTTCTCTCCAAATCCACGATCATCAGTAACTCTGCTTTATCCTTTTCACTGTTTAGTAAATCCTCTTTGTTGGCCAGATCCTCCTCTGGTGTATTCCCCCTAGGCTTAGTACCTTTGATAGGTCGTGTTTCTATCCTATTACCCTTTATCTGTATAAATCGTTCAGGTGAACTACTTACAATATATCCTTCTCCAAAATCAATAAAGCTTGCAAAGGGAGCAGGATTAATGCTTCTAAGCTTAGCATAGAGCTCATAGGGGCTTTCCTTTATAACGCATTCAAAACGTTGCGTTAAGTTTGCTTGATAAATGTCCCCTGCTTTAATATACTCTCTTACTTTGTTAACAGCTTCAATATATGCCTCCTTTGTAAAGTTAGACTTTAACTCCACAGATTGATTCGTTTTGCTTATATTTATTTTAACACCTTTTGTTTCTTCTTCATATATTCTTTTTGATAGTTTATTAACAATATTTTCCTTGTTATCCTTTATTCCCAAAGCTGCAATATAGGTACGGTTAGTATGATGATCAATAATGATAACACCATCATATAATCCTAAATAACAATCGGGGATTTTTACATCGTCAATAGCTGTTCTCGGCAGCTTCTCTATGTGATGACATAAATCATAGGATAAATAACCTACAAAACCTCCTACAAAGGGAAACTCGCTTTTATAACTCCTTTTATATTTTGTATACACTTCCCTTAGCTTTTCAAAAGGGTTACCTTCAAAGGTTTCTTGCATTTTATTTTCTAGTATGGTGATTTCTCTATCTTTACTTTTAAATACGAGAAGGGGGTTAGAGCCAATAAAAGAATATTTTCCTAGCTTCCCATCCGTCATACCACTATCTAGAAAAAAGCTATAGGAATCCTCTTTAAAAATTGTGTATAACTGAAAACTATCTAGTGAAGTATTGATTTCTTTTATGTACATTTTTTCACCCGCTTTTATTCTGATTTTTCTTATAGAGTATACCTCCCACCTACTTTGTTGTAGGTGGGGTTTTTTAGCTTGCTGATACCAATTCCCGCTGTTTCGCTGTCACTAAAAAATTATTTAAAAGTTCCATACCCATTTCTGTTAAAATTGCTTCAGGATGAAACTGTACACCTTCAATCTTATACTGCTTATGCCTAATACCCATAATTTCTCCCTCGGAGGTCTCTGCAGTAATTTCAAAGCACTCTGGCAGTGATTCCCTATCCACTACGAGAGAATGATATCTGGTAACGTTTAAAGGGTTATTCAATCCCTTAAACACACCTTCATCGGTATGATATATTGGATGTACTTTGCCATGGACAGGTTCCATAGCCTTGATAACATTACCACCAAATACTTGTCCGATGGTTTGATGTCCTAAACATATACCTAGTATAGGAATTTCTCCTTTGAATCTGTTGACTACATCCATACATATACCTGCCTCATTTGGCGTACATGGACCCGGGGACAGCACAATAATATCTGGATTCAATTTCTCGATATCTTCTATTGTAATGCAATCGTTACGATATACTACTACCTTCTCTTTTAAACTAGATAAATACTGTGTCAAATTATAGGTAAACGAGTCATAATTGTCAATCATTAATATCAAGCCCTTCACCCCTTTAGTTTTAGAGTGCTATCTATAAAATAGCTACAAATAATAAAACAAAATTTTGAAATTTTTTTTACAACTAAATTATACACGCTTTCAAGCTTTATCGTCAAACGAAATTCTAGGAATATCGTCGAAAAAATGTATTTCAAAAAAGAGTTTTTCTCATAACAATCTCCTACATCTATTGAAAAAACTAAACTATATCCATAAAAACAAGAAAAAATAAAAAAGATAAATTTTTAACAATTTATTTTTCTACCAAGATCCTTCCTTCCACATATCACTAATATTGTATCTCTGGTTTTTCATCCTTTTTAAATCGGTTACAGCCTTCTATTGTTTTGCACGCCACACAGGGACGAGATTTTTTGTCTCCTTCATATAAAACAAAGTCTAATTCTGATACTAAATTTTTTCCTTTTCTATGCTTTTCTATAGCTGTTAATACAAGTTGTATTTCATCTTCAGAAAAATTACAGTCTTTTAATATATCCTTCGATAGCATTGCACTCATAGCAGCATGGTCTGTCCCATCAGCATATTGCCTCCATCGACCAATATCATGTAGCAATGCAGCTGTATAAATTATTTCCTTTGATACATTAAACTTTTTTTCAAGAGCAATAATGTAACCTACTCTTGCTACATCTAAAAAATGTTGTAGATTATGCCGACAAAAGATACGATCCTTTTCAGCTTCCATGTTTTTTTGCAAATATACACCATACTGAGGGTGATTTAGAATTGCATTTACTCTCTCCATAGCTTCTCCTCCTATACGCTATTTATTATACCAATTTTCATCTATGTTTTCGCATAAGTCCCATAAAAAACTTTAAAAAGTCAGCCCCATCATGATCGGAGACTGACTCTTTTCTAAGCAATTTACTTTTAATTGCTCTGGTCTTTTTTCACGCCTTCATAAATTTCCTTCTTTAAATCCTGTAAAATATCCTCCATTTGATAAACAAAGGATAGTAAATCTATAAAATGAACGGTTTGTTCTTCATTTTTATCCGCTAACTGCTCCATACTAGCTGCATTTTCCATAGCATGCTTAGAAATTTGATGCCATATTTCTGCGATCATAGCAATCTTATTAGAGTTTACTTCTGTAGTACTCCAAATTTCATTCATTTTATCATTTATTTGTGTTTGGAACTTCAACATCCGATCAAAAATGCTCTCTGTAAGATTGGTTATTTCCATCCCTTTAGCGATTTCTTCTACACTCTTCTCAATTTTGCTGTAGGTTTCCTCCATGGTTCTGGTCATGTTCTGTATTTTTTGATTAATTTCACTAGAGGCCTGTACTGTTTCCTCTGAAAGTTTTTTAACTTCATTTGCTACCACCGCAAACCCCCTGCCATGTTCTCCAGCACGGGCAGCTTCAATAGAAGCATTCAACGAAAGTAAATTTGTCTGTGATGAAATGGTTTGTATGGTATTGGTAAAGCCTTCGATCTCTTTTGAATTATTTTTTAATAAATCTATGATGCCAAGAAATTGCTTAAAGGTTGTATCAATTACCTGCATTTGTTCCCCTAAGGAAGCAACGATATCATTGCCTTGTGTCGCTAGATTAAAGGCTTCGTTGGTTGCTTTAGCCACATCTCCAGTGACATGAGATATGTTTTCAATATGCGTCACCACTTCATTTACGTTGGCATCTGCCTCTTGAAGTGCTGCACTTTCCTGCATAACATTCTGTACCATGATATTATTTTGTTGAGCAATGAATCCATTCGTTTCGCTGGTTTTTTCAATTGTTTTTCTAATAAGCTGGGTAATATCTTCAACAACCTCCAGTAGCTCCTGTTGGTGGCTTTGATCTTTCTTGGTATCTAGCACTTCCTGCACATCCATAGGTTTTATGTTGTTATGCCCTGACTTTTCTTTTGTTGTCTTATTAAAAAATTTCCATTTCACTAGATCTGCCCTCCTCAAATATACAAGTTTTAGCATTGTTATCAACCATACTATTCTCCAATTGCAAGCATAGTAAGGGTTTGATTAATATGCACTTTCCCATACTGCTCTCCATAGGTAGTAAAGCCTACTACTTCTCCTAAATCAGATAGTTCCTGATAAACCTTTTCACAGGCTTTTTCTTTCTGAAACTGAAGGAGCCTTACAATACAATTAAAACCAATGACACCCTTCACGCCTGGTAATTGTGCTTTAATATTTTTCACTGTCTCTCTAGCTACTAAAACAGGATCAATGGGCTTTAATATAGAGACCATCGTATTAGGAAAAATTTGACTATAAAATTGGATAGCACCCTTGTCCAATATTTTAAAAGGGGTAGATATCCAAACTTTTTTAGCATACATACGTCCAATAGGGTATGTTTCCATTTTTTCTGCTAAATTTGCTGTCGGTATGCCTAATTTTGAAGCATAGGCTTCAGCTGCAGGCATACCATTCATCTCGTACACAATTCTTCCTCGGATATCTGCCTTTGTAATAAGTAAAGTATGTTCTGTAGGCTCAAAGATATTCTCTCGGTAGGTGCAAAAAGGATGGCTGGTTTTCACAAAGGTAAGTACAGCAGCATCATTGTACACTTTTCCATTGGCACTTACATAGGTCTCAGCAAACTTCAGATCATCTCCTGCACTTCCTCCAACTAAGGGAAACTGATCTGTTTCAAAAATAGAGTGAATGACAGATAAAACCATTTCTTCCGCAGCCTGAAGACCATCTACCAACAAAATACCAAAAGATTTTTGGTGTAAAGCAGGATCATTTCGATTTAAACCGGTTTTTTCGAAGGCTTGTATGACATTTTTTCTGTATAACATAGGTTTCGAATGAATATTTTCAATAATCACTGTAGAGGCGATCCAGTCCTTCGATGAAATACTCATAGCAACAAGAGAATGATTAGAAAAGCCATGCTTGCCTATTTCCCCAGCAGAAGTACTTCCTATTACTTCTGCACCTTCAAATGCTGCATTTATTTCCTTTGAAACCTGTTGAAAGTCATACTTCGTACTAGAAAAAAATATAACAAATTTCACCTCATCCTGTTGGATTTGGTGAACTACTTCTTTGATGGCACTGGCCATATCTGGATTACTGCTAAACCCCTGCTGAATTTCTAACATATTCCTTCCTCCTAGAATAAATTTTAAACCCTTAATTTCCCTACAGAGTCAGCCCTAACTTAAAATAAAATTCTTTTCACAGTATTAACTTTTACCATAGATATATCTTAAAATATACAAAGCTTCTACGTATATTTTCTAAATTGATTTGCATTTCCCTTACTGTCCGCAACACTTCTTAAATTTTTTACCGCTTCCACAGGGACAGGGGTCGTTTCTTCCTATTTTCTTTTTGGTCTTCATGCTGATAACTTCACCAGTATCTGAGGTTTTTATTTGCTTAAGTTGTGATTTATCTCTTTGTGATAGTTCTTCTGGCGTATAACCTTTAATCATCCACTGTCTTGTATTATTATTAAGGTAAATAATTTCCTCTGTAAATTTTTTCATCATTTCAAAACTAGGTATTTCTAGGTGACGCTGAATAAACTGTACGATATTATTAATGGATTCTCCCGTGCGAATAGCATAAACACACTCTTCCACCAAACTTCCAGCCTCTTTAGGCATGATATTATAGTGATCCTTGATAAGTTTTGCCATTCTCTCGTATCCATCGTTTTTATCAATAAAACCGATTCCCCCTGCTTCATATATTTCATCATAGGAAAAAGGGTAGTAGCTTAAATCTGTTCTCTCTTTTAATTGTTCTTTTAGTTTTTTTACATCAGAAACCTTTTTGTGGGAATATCCTTCCTGGACTTTTGTTATTTGTCTATAATAGTTCATTGAATCCTCTATCACTTCCAAATATTCCGTCAAATTTATCGAAGAACTTAGTAGTTTTTCTACCATATTTACCAAGGTATTTATATTTAAAAAACCATAATAATATAAAAGTCCATAGGTTAATCTAAGCCATTTTTCATTCCGCTCTAATTTATCAAGCAATTCCTGATGATCTGCCATATCCCTCAAAACCTTTACAAATTCCTCAGGAGCTGTTATTACCTTTTTCTCCTCTACAATCCCTGTAAATATTAATCCTCTGCTACGATAGTACTCTATTTCATGTCTTTTTAAGTGAAATTTATAAAGAACCCCTTCATTATTTACAATTTCTTTTATTAGTTGATATCGTCCAGTATCCATCTTCGATAATATTATAGGAAGATTTTGAAGCATTTTTTCATTTAATACTTCTATTAACGGTTGTTTTTTTAGTTTGCTTATCCCCTGAAGCCTTAAATTTTGCCTAATTTCTGTTAATTCATTTTTCGCAAGAGACGTCAGCATCTCTTTATAGGTATATGGAACGCTTATCTTCTTCCATAAAGTATTGTCTCTTTTTACTTGTTGCTTTGCCATACCTTTTTGCATCTCACACATGGTTTGTAACAGTACTTCCTCTATCTTGTCACCCGTTTTCTCCCTCAAAATCTCCACTCCTTTAATTCTATATCTTTTTCTTTCGTTTTTCCCTTGGCCCTTTTATAAAGTTTATAACAAGTTATGTATTTTTCCTAATGTTATGGGTATATTCCTATGGATTTTAATACACTGAGGGTTACCTTTACAATTTTATCTAATTTTTAAAGTAAGGGTAACCCATTTACATAGTTATTAAAATCCAAATATAAGAAGATATATCCATATTATAACACATGCATCCTATAGATTGTAAGAGACTAGACTGGATTTCCTAAAAGAAAAAGCATCTATCAATTTACTTAGATAGATGCTTTTTTAGATGCAAAATATCATTTTTATTCCATTGGTTCACTCACTATGACGGACCAATCTTTTCCTTTATAAGCATTATATCCTTTGGTATGAGCATAACCAATTAACTGCATTCTACCACGCTTATCCTTCTCTAAGGTATAACCGTATTCATCTCCCTTTAATACTGCCTGCACAGCCTTCAAGTGGGTAAGCTTCTCCTTTAAAATTCGTGTCCGATCATTAGAAGCTATAACTACGCCTTCTTTGTTGATGACATAGATATTCCCTTTTTCACTAATTTTTGCATTATCTATAATATCATAGATAAACCTCCAGTCAAACCGTGTAGAAAATACACCCAATGTTTTGCCCCCCCCATCTCTTACAGGACAGGAATAAGAGATGGTATATCCTTTCATATCTTCTGAATAATACATATCCGTTACATAGACATCATTTTTTTCCAATGTGCTCTTAAACCACTCGGTATGGCCTTTGTTGGTACCTATTAGACTCTTATTTCTACCAGTAGCTATTACTTCACCATTAATATCTACTAAGAATAAATCGTAGTAAACCTCATAAATATCAAGAATACGATTGATTAGATTGATTGCACCATCAGCATTTTCACGACTTTTCTCTATCAAAGCGTTTTTTATAAAATGGAAAGTCGCCCAAGCTTGTACATCACAGTTTCTTTCAAACAAGTTTCTGTCTATTTTATCTATAATATCAAAAGCTAAATCAGCTGTTCTTACAGCAATAACCTCATTGGCCTTTTCCTGTATATCACCTATCAACATATTACTCTTTTTATTAGCCTCCGAACTTCTATCAGCAAGTTTTTGTATCTCCTGTGCTACTACAGAAAATCCCCTGCCCCCTTCTCCTGCCCTAGCAGCCTCTATAGCAGAATTTAAAGACAATAGCTTTGTCTGTGATGTTATTTGTTCGATACTTTTTACGACATTAGCCATATTTTTATTCGCTTCTTTTAATTCACTTAAAAGAAGTGAAACATTTTTTTGATCTAACAATATCTTTCCCCCCTTGTCCTAGTTGAACTCTGTAAATGCTCTACATCAATATGTAGTTCTTCTATCCATATACTAAATATTAAAATCTATTTTATCACTTAATTCTGTAAATTTAAAGTCTTTTATTGGACAATTTCTGATATAGGCTACTCTCCAAGGATGTAGTGCTTAATCTCCCACTTGCATAAGTAGATAACCCAAATCTTTGATTTGATGTTAGTGACTTAATTTGTTCACCTAGAAGAGGTCATTTTAACAATACACTATGGTTCATCTGTATTAATACACATGTGTTTTTTTCTCCTTGATTATAGGTTTCATTTATAATTATACTAAAAGTAACAATAATTTCACATGTATTGTGTGAATAAGAGTTTATCACTCTAAGAAAAACTTTAAGGGGATATTATAAGATTAAAAAATGCTGAAGGGGGATGCTGTATGGAAGAAAAAAATTATTCAATTGATCCTGTAACGGAGGAACTTGCTAGAAAAGCTGAAAAAGAAGGTGTCGAAACCCTATGGGATAGAAAAAAAGCGATGAAAACACCCTGTGGATTTGGAGAGCAAGGACTTTGTTGTAGAATATGTGCCATGGGACCCTGTAGAATAAGTCCTACAGAAGGTAAAGGTGCACAAAGAGGTATTTGTGGAGCAACAGCAGATGTTATTGTTGCTAGAAACTTAGCTAGAATGATTGCTGGTGGGCTAGCCACCCACTCTGACCACGGAAGAGATATAGCACATGTTTTGCATATGGCTAGTAGAGATGGAAACTATAAAATAACAGATGAGAAAAAACTTTTAAATTTAGCTGCGGAGTGGAAAATCCAGACAGAAAATAGAGATATTTATGACATAGCCCATGAAGTAGCAGAGGTTGCCCTTAATGAATTTGGAAAACCATTTGGCGCTTTAAAACTCCTTGAAAGAGCACCTGAACAAAGAAAACAAGTATGGGAAAAGAACCAAATCATCCCTGGTGCCATCGATAAAGAAATCGTAACCATTATGCACTCTACACATATAGGATGTTGTGCTAATGCAGAGGATTTAATCTACAAGGGAATGAAAGGTTCACTTGCTGATGGATGGGGAGGCTCTATGATCGGCACAGAACTTAGTGACATATTGTTTGGTGTTCCCGTGCCAAGAGAAACAGAAGCAAATTTAGGGGTTTTAGAAGAAGATCAAGTAAATATTATCGTCCATGGACATGAGCCTTCCCTATCAGAAATGATTGTTTTAGCAGTAGAAGACCCAGAATTGCTACAACTTGCAAAAGAGGTTGGTGCAAAGGGAATCAATTTAGCTGGGATGTGCTGTACGTCTAATGAAGTTACCATGAGACATGGCATAAAAATAGCCGGAAACTTCGCACAACAAGAGCTTGCTATAATTACTGGAGCCGTAGAGGCTGTCATTGTTGATGTTCAATGCATATTCCCAGCTCTTGCGCCGCTTGCAAAATGTTATCATACGAAATTTATCACTACCTCTCCAAAAGCTAAAATTACTGGTGCAACCCACATAGAGTTTGAGGAAGAAAAAGCCTTAGCATCTGCTAAGCAAATCGTTAAAGAAGCAATTTTAAACTTTAAAAATAGAAATAAAGAGAAAGTTTTTATACCTCAAGCTAAATCTCCTGCAATGGTAGGCTATAGCGTTGAAGCTATAAAAAATCAACTGGACAGAGTTGTAAATTCTAATATAGATGAGATCGGAACATTAAAACCGCTAGCTGACTGTATCGTTTCTGGCGTTCTAAGAGGGGCAGCAGGAATTGTTGGATGTAATAATCCTAAAATCAAACACGATTATGGACATATCGAGCTTATGAAGGAATTAATCAAAAATGATATCATCATAGTAACTACAGGTTGTGCAGCACAAGCAGCAGCAAAAGCTGGACTTATGAGCAAAGAAGCAAGAAAATTTGCTGGGAAAGGCCTTGAAAGGGTATGTGAACTGGTAGACATACCACCAGTACTTCATATGGGTTCTTGTGTTGATATCAGCCGTATTCTTCTATTAGTGTCTGAGCTTGCTCAGCTATTACAAGTAGATATGAGTGCCTTACCAGTAGTTGGTGCAGCGCCAGAGTGGATGTCAGAAAAAGCTGTTTCAATAGGAACCTATGTCGTTACATCAGGTATTGATACTTGGCTTGGCGTGGTCCCTCCAGTAACTGGTAGTGCCACAGTTGTTGATCTACTAACCAATAAAGCCGAAGACATCGTAGGCGCTAAGTTTTATGTTGAACCTGATCCTCGTAAAGCAGCGCAGCAAATGATTGAAAGAATAGAAGAAAAACGTGAAGCCTTGGGCTTATCACTGGCAGAAGCAGAAGCATAAACCAAGTGAACTTCTTTTAGCTCGTTGGAGCTTTGAAACACATATAGGGTCTTATACCCTAGAAGAAAAATTTAGGTAAAAAACAAACCTAGCACTAAATATAGCTAGTACTAGATTTAAGCAGCTAGGTTTGTCTTTTATTCATATTAGACTATGTTATCTCGCTCCCCCTATTAATAAGTGAGCTTGAAGTTAGGTAACATAGTCTTTGTTTCTTTTAGCTGGAGGAATTCTTTGATTTAGAAAGTAATTATATATTTTTAAGATACCATCTTTAATTTGATTATTGTCCGTCTTGCAAATACTAATCTTTAGCAAATCTACTTCTTGACTTTTTTCCAAATAACTTTCCCGAAGGTCTTTAATAATAATATTGTCTTTTTTAAATTTAGATAGCATAAGGTCATAGTCTATAGGCTTAGATGATTTCATGGAAAGAAAAAATCCGGTATGGGGAATATTTACATCTAAAACTTCACTATTAAATCCACTACAAATATTTTTTAAATAGTCCATGCGATCTTTATAGATATTTCTTAAGTGTGTCACTGATCGTTTAAACATACCATTACTAATATAAATATCTAAAGCCCCTTGTCGAAGAATAGAGGTGCGAATATCAGTACATTGTTTGTACTTCAGAAATTGCGATACCAGTATTTCTGGTAAGACTACTGCTGCAATTCTTAGATCAGGTAATAAAATTTTGGAAAATGTTTTGAGATAAATTACTCTATCTGTATTATCTAATGAGTAGAGGGGATCATTACGTGAATTGGTATCTAAATCTGGAAAATAATCATCCTCTACAATATACACGTCGTACTTTTGAGCCAGATTTAAAATTTCTTTTTTTTGGTCCATTGAATAAGTGCTGCCTGTTGGATCGTGAAATCTCGGTACCATATAGAAAAACTTAATGTCTTCTTTTTGGAAAATCTCTTCTAATCTATCTAAATCTATGCCGCTAAAATTTCTATCTATTCCAATCGTTTTCACTGAGTATAGTTGCAGGTTTTTGATCATTCTATCATATGTAGGATTTTCCAATAAAATAGTATTTTTTCCATTGGGAAATTGCAAATTGGCTAGTATACTCACTGCTTGTTGCACCCCTGAAGTAACTACAATTTGACTGGGTTTGCAAAAAATTTGATAATCCTGAAGATGTTTTCTAAGGGTCTGAAGTAATGAGGGTAACCCTTGGACTTCCCCATAAGAGTATAATTGCATTCGATCCCTTTCCATAGCTTGATGTACACAGTGATGAATTTCATCATAAGAAAATATGCTTATATCGGGAAGCACTGTGGAAAAATATATGCAGGATTTGTCTAAAACTTCTCCTTTTTTATGTTTTGATACTAAGTAATAACCACTTTTGGGAACAGAATATATAAAATGCTCTTGCTCTAATTCCCTATAAGCTCTAACCACCGTTAAAGTGCTACATTGAAATTCATCGGCAAGGGATCTTATAGAAGGTAATTTTTGTCCTGTTTTTAACTTTTCTTCTTTTGATAAATTTTTTATGTGATCAATAATCAAAATATATTTATTCAAAACAGTCCTCCATAAACTCTTCACCGCATCTAAGCCCACGACATCCGCCGCAGCTGCAGGATTTTTCTAAGCCTTCACAAAGCTTATAATCGCCACCTTCAATCCTCAACACTTTTCCGTTCACCAGTGATTCTGCAAGTTTTTTTCTTGCATCATTATAGATCCCCTGAACAGTCGTTCGTGCAATATTCATTTTGTTGGCACATTCTTCCTGCGTAAAATTCTTTAAGTCGATCAGTCTTATGGTTTCATACTCATCAATCGTCATCGTAACAAAGCACGTCTCATTCATCGAAGCATTAAGCGGTCCAAATCTATCACTTTCCGGCAAGCAACATACTTTTCTCCACTTTCTCGGTCTAGCCATAACTTCCTCACCCCCTCTAGTTTTTGACATATGCCATTTTTAACTTTATTATACCGAATTTACGGCATATGTCAATAATTTTTTAATATTTAAAAGTATTTTGTTTTTTTATCTGTTTATATCTCCTTGCATAAAAAAATACCGATAAAGGTGGACTTCCACCCTAAACGGCATGTTTGTTATCTATTAGAAAAAAGACAGCCTAAAAATCTCTTTTTAGGCTGTCTTTCGAAAATTTGGTGGGAAATAGTGGACTCGAACCACCGACCTCTTGCATGTCAAGCAAGCACTCTAACCAGCTGAGCTAATCCCCCATACTTGTTCTATTATAACAAATACTTTTCCCTCTTGTCAATCATTTTTTGTCTCTTATAAAATTTCATTAGCGTTAACTTAATCCATAATTTGTCATCCTCAGCAGAGCAAAGCGGAGTCGAAGGATCTTAGAATTAAGAAAATTCTTCGTTATTTCAAGATCCTTCGCTATGCTCAGGATGACAATTGGCGAGGGAATTTTGGAAATAATAGGGTTAAGTTAACGCCTATGTATAAAATTTAACATTTTAAACAAAAGGGACCAACTGGTCCCCTCCATTATAGTACTACCACTCTTTAATAATTTCTTCAAAACTTTTAATGAAAATATCCACATGCTGCTTTTCAATAATCAATGATGGAAGTAATCTTAGAATATTTACATTTGTCATATTGACTAAAATATTTTTTTCTACGAACTTTTCTTTAAGCATCTCATGATTCTTTAAGATAACAGCCCCCAGCATCAGTCCTTTACCACGGATTTCTCCTATGATTTCAGGATACTGGTTTTTTAATCTCTGTAGTTCTTCTTTTAAGTAGCCTCCTACCTCTTTTGATTGAAGTAGCAATCCTGCTTGTAAAATTTCCATTGTTTTCTTGCCTAAAGCTGAAGCAATTGGACTTGGGGCAAAGGTGGTACCATGATCCCCATTTTTAAAATAATGAGCAATCTTTTCTGCTACTAGGATTCCCCCAAGAGGCAATCCACCACCCACACCTTTTGCAAACAATAAAATATCGGGGGTAACGTTGGAATATTGGTAAGCAAATAGTTCACCTGTTCTTCCCATACCTGTCTGGATTTCATCCATGCATAATAAGACATTATATTGATCACACAAGGCTCTTGCACCTTCAATAAAGGCCACAGAAATCACCTGCAGTCCTCCTGAGCCAAAAACAGGCTCAAATAATAAGGCTGCTGGTTTATGCTGTTGAAATACTTCTTCTAATTGTTGCAAATCTTCCTTTGCAAGCTCATATACTGGAAAACCAGGGGTAGGAAAATCCTGCTGCACCTTTTCCATTCTCGTTAACTTCAAGGCCCCCAAAGTTCTGCCATGGAAACTGTTTTTGAACACAACAACCCCCTGACGGTTGTTTTCTTGTCCATATTTATGAATATACTTTATAGCTGCCTCTGTGCTTTCAGCGCCAGAATTAGAAAAGTAGATTTTTCCGGGAAGAGTTGCTTCTACTAATTGTTCTGCCAGTGCTATAGCAGGTTTGTTATAAAAAAAGTTAGAGATATGCCCAAATTGACTACTTTGATCCCTCAATTCATCTAAAAGCTGAGGATGACAATGTCCCAGCACATTTACTGCCAAACCAGAAAATAGATCTAAATAAGTATTATCCTCTTCATCAGTAATATACATACCTTCCCCTTTTTTTACAACGATAGGCATTCTACCATAGGTGGGAAGAATATATTTTTCATCCAACATCATCCAATCTCTTTTCATTCTGCCATCTCCAATCCAAATCCGCTGCCGATTACTTCAACGGCTCTTAGCTCATCCTTTTGATCAACTACCCAGGTTATTTTGATTTCTGAGGTTGTTACCATCTTAATTTCAATATTGTTTTTTGCCATCAGCTCAAATACTTTTCCAGCTACACCAGAGTGAGAACGCATACCTAACCCCACAACAGAGATCTTAGCAATGTCAGTATTAACCTCCCACTGAATAGCACTGTCTTCTTCTCTCCACTTCTCTACAATTTCTTCTGCAACGTGTAGGTCTGTTTTAGGAATTGTAAAGCTGACATTCATTTTATTGTCTTCAGTAAGCATTTGTGAAATCATATCCACATTTACTTCTTCCTCTGCTAACTCTCCAAACAATCTATATAAACTACTGGTAGAAGAAGGAATATTTAATAGTGTAACCTGTATGTCATCTAAACTTGAAGCCATGCCAGTAATTAAGATTTCCTCCATTGAAGTATCTCCTCCATTTGTTATCATTGTTCCTCTTTCTTCAGAAAATGTAGATGCAACATAAATTGGAATTTTATACTTATGACCCAGTTCAACAGCGCGATAGTGCATCACACCAGCACCTAAGCTAGCCATCTCCATCATCTCTTCATAATTGATTTTTTCTATTTTTCTTGCTCTTTTTAGCTTTCTTGGGTCCATTGTGTAAATACCATCTACATCTGTATAGATCTCACATCTCCCTCCTAGCTTAGCAGCCAGGGCAACAGCTGAGGTATCGCTGCCTCCGCGTCCCAATGTTGTATATTCATTGTCTTTTGTAACTCCTTGGAATCCTGCTACTACTACGATTTTATTTTCTTCTAAAGCTTCGATTAATTTCGTGGTTTCGATATCCTTAATTCTAGCTTTTTGATGAATGGAGGTAGTTTGAATATTAAGCTGTGATCCTGTGAAGGACACAGCTGAGTATCCCTTAGCATTTAAAGCCATAGACAATAAAGCTATAGAAATTTGTTCTCCAGTGGTCAAAAGCATGTCCATTTCCCGTGGTACTGGATGATCTGTTATACCTTTTGCTAAGGAAATTAGTTCATCCGTTGTTTTACCCATAGCAGAAACAATCACTACTACATGGTACCCTTCTTCTTTTTTTTTAATGACTTTATTAGCTACTTCTTTTATTTTTTCTACTGTAGCTAAAGATGAGCCCCCGTATTTTTGTACCACAATCTCCATTTTTTATTACGCCCCCATCAAATCTCGAAGTTCTTGTACAATCTCTGTTTTAGATTTTGTTTTATCGTCAATTTCTTTAATAATTTTAGCAGGTGTTCCTGCCACTACTACATTTTCTGGCACATCTGCTGTTACAACAGCTCCTGCTGCAACCACAGAACCTTTGCCTATTTTTACGCCTTCTAATATAACTGCATTTGCTCCTACAACTACATCATCTTCAATAACAACAGGCTTTGCTGAAGGTGGTTCCACCACACCTGCCACAACAGCCCCTGCTCCTATGTGACAATTTTTCCCAATGATTCCTCTGCCGCCAACAACTACATTCATATCGATCATCGTGCCTTCACCAATAATTGCACCTATATTAATAACAGCACCCATCATAATAACAGCATTTTTATGAATTTCTACTTTTTCACGAATCGTAACTCCTGGCTCAATTCTTGCTGGAATGTCCTTCATATCCAATAATGGAACCCCTGAGTTTCTTCTATCATTTTCTAATACATAATCTACAATCTTATCTTCATTTTCTTTCAGTAATACAGAAACATTTTTCCACTCTCCAAAGATTACACCGCTGTCTCCTTGAATAAAGTCCTTTACTTCCCACTTACTCCATTCTATTTGACCCAACTGACCCTTCAGGTATACCTTTACTGGTGTTTTTTTCTCGCTGTCCTTAATGTATTGTATAATTTCTCTTGCATCCATGTTCTATCTTCCTCCTAGTAGTCGTTTTTTGTATTGCATTTTTTCTTATGTTTCCATAAATCATCAGGTTTTATTATATTCTCTACAGATATCTATAGTCCTACGCCTATGGATTTTAATATACTAATACTAAAAGCTGCATTTTCAGTCCTTGACTACGCTTTTTAGCCAAGACAAAATCGCAGACTGTGTATATTAAAATTCTAATTTAAAGATGTATATCTATAATACCAAGCTGCCTTCTTTTGAAAGGCAGCCTAAGTTTTCTTGCTATTATTTTAGACCTAAAACATCCTTCATATTATAAATCCTATTTTCCTTACCAATTAAAAACTTAGCAGCCTCTAGCGCTCCTTGTGCAAATACTGAACGATCATAAGCTTCATGGGTAATTTTTATAGTCTCTAAATCGTGGATAAAACTTGCTTCATGTAACCCTACAATGTTTCCTCCACGGATAGCATGAACGCCAATTTCCCCTTTCTCCCGAGGACACTGACCTTCTCTACCATGGACATGTTTTCTTGTTTCTCCTAACCCTTTTTCTATAGATTCTATAATGGTGGTAGCACTGCCTGACGGTGCATCCTTCTTTCTATTATGATGGGCTTCTACCACTTCAATATCAACCTTATCCTTTAAAATAGATGCTACCTGCTCTACTAAAGAAAACATGATGTTCATGCCTAAAGACATATTGGTTGCCTGTAAGATAGGGATGGTTTTTGAAGCCTTCTCAATGAGTTGCTGTTCTTCAGCTTCAAATCCAGTAGTCCCAATAACTAAAGGCACCTTATTATCTACACAATATTTTAAAACTCCCTGCAGTGCAGTTGGATGAGAAAAGTCAATGACTACACTTGGCACTTCCTGAACTGTATCAAAGGGATTTTTTTCATCTACACCCTCTACTTTACTCCAGTAATTGTCCTCCGTTGCTAATTTATAAATCTTCTGTCCCATTATTCCGCTAATACCAGCTATTAATAAATTCATAAAACCCCTCCCTTCCCCTATATGATTTGTAGATACTTCATTTCCTCCACTAATTTCTTCATGTTTTCTTCCTCCATAGGAGTTAAGGGAAGTCTTAGTTGATTTTCAGCATACCCCATTGCGCTTAAAGCTGCCTTCGTAGGAATTGGATTTACCTCTACAAACAACAGGTTGATTAGTTTTTTATAATAAACTTGAAGTCTAATGGCTTCTTTTATATTTCCCTCTTCAAAAGCTTTGCACATAGCTTGGGTTTCCTTTGGTACAACATTGGCCAATACAGAAATTACCCCATCACCACCACAGGAATAGATCGGTAGGATATTATCATCATTACCAGACCAAATTTTAAAACTTTCTGGTACTAATCTTTTAATTTCAAGTATCTGACCCATATTTGCACTGGCTTCCTTTACGCCAATAATATTTTGTACTTTAGCAAGTTCCACCACTGTTTGTGGCTCAATATTTACACCAGTTCTCGAAGGAACATTATAAAGAATTACTGGCAGAGATGTTGCTCTTGCGATTTCTGTATAATGCTGTATCAAACCTTTTTGTGTACACTTGTTGTAATAAGGAGTTACCACTAAAACACCGTCAGCTCCTAAAGCTTCTGCCTGCTTTGTATATTTGATAGCTACTTCTGTGTTATTAGAACCTGTTCCAACAATCACAGGAACTTTTTTATTTGTTTTTGCTACGGCAGCTTTTATTACGGTCTCCCTTTCTTCCCATGTTTGTGTTGATGCTTCCCCAGTAGTACCTAATACAATTAAGGCCTGTATATCGTTTTGTATTTGAAAGTCAATAAGTCTTTCAAAAGCTGGTAGGTCAATCTGGTCATCTTTGAAAGGGGTAATAATGGCAACACCTGCGCCTTTAAACATATTTTTTCCTCCTCATTTATTTTATAGGAAATGTGTTCTTATTTCATACCTTCCATTACCTCTATAATTTGAACAGCGTTGGTAGCAGCTCCTTTTCTTAAATTGTCTGCTACCACCCAAAGAGATAATGCAGTTGGATCAAACAAATCTTTCCTTATTCTTCCTACATAAGTATCATCTGTGTTAGCTATTTCTAATGGTGTAGGATATCCGTTGGTTTCTGGAGCATCTACTACAACAACCCCTGGTGCATTTTCTAAAATTTGCTTTACTTCTGCTACTTGAGGCGCCTCTTTGAATTCTAAATAGATAGACTCACTATGTCCATAAACTACAGGAATTCTAACAGTAGTAGCGTTTACTACTATAGTATTATCTTCTAGTATTTTTTGTGTCTCGTACACCATTTTTAATTCTTCTTTTGTGAATCCATTTTCATTAAATACATCAATATGAGGGATACAGTTACCAGCAATTCTTTTTGGGTAAACTTGATTAGGATAAGCTTCATCCTTCAATTGACTTTCTAATTCTACAATAGCTTTATGCCCACTTCCAGATACAGCTTGGTAAGTAGCTACAACAATTTTTTTAATACCATATCGTCTATGCAACGGTGCTAAAGCCACCATCATTTGTATTGTTGAACAATTAGGGTTTGCTATAATGCCCTTGTAACCCTTTAACGTGTGGGGGTTTACTTCTGGCACTACCAAAGGAATACCTTCGGTCATTCTCCATTGTGAAGAGTTATCTATAACAATATTTCCCGCTGCAGCTGCAATTGGTGCATACTTCTCTGATACCCCACCACCTGCTGAAAACAATAGATAATCAAATTTATCCTTCATAACCTCTTCTGTTAGAAGCTCTACTGTAATTTCCTGGCCTTTAAAATCTAGCTTCTCTCCAGCTGACCTTTGAGATGCAAAAGCTCTTAAAGAATCAACAGGCAAATTTCTTTCCTTTAAAATTTCAATCATTTTACGTCCGACCGCTCCCGTTGCTCCTACTACACCAATAGATAGACCCATATTTATTCCCCTTCCATAATTTGATTATTAAGTTAGATTTGACCTTCATAAAAGTATATTAAAAATCTCCTAGGTTAATCCTAGGAGTTGTTAATGCGACAAAATATAGATATAGCAGCAACCCACAAAAAATATTCATCAAAAAATAAATTGCGATTACATCCTCTATAATATTGTTGCAATTAACAAATAGCGCCCCATGGATTAGTATTTCCATGACAGTTGTTTAGTTATTCACTAAACCCCCAACCGTTAAATTGAAAACCATTTAACGACTTCGGCACGTCAGCCTTTCTATAGCAATATTGAGGGTTTCCCTCTTAACACCTGCTATATACTCTTCTTCAATGCACCTCTACTTATTAATTGTATATTTAATTACTATAAATCCTATAAAAAAGTCTTTTTTTCATATTGTAGGTAGTGTAACATACTTTACAGGATACTGTCAACTGTATTTGGAAATTCCCTCTTTTTTATCTATTTTTCAAAATTTTCTATGTTTTTTAAAATGTTTTGCTTATTCATCAATCTCTTTTATTTAAAAGAAGCAGTTTTTAAAAAAGAGCAAGAGAAATTTTTCTCCTGCTCTTTTTAAGTGGGGTTCTATCAATAGTAAAAATCATGATCTCCAATGGTTTTCATAAATCTTCTGTTGGCAACAATCCAAAAATTTGTTGCTTTTCTTGGATTTAAGAAATACAAAGCTTCTCCTACAGGCCTTACCCCATTAAGTGCATCTGTTGCTGCCTGAATACTATCTCTATCAGGGGTATTATGGATAGTACCATCAATCACTGGGGAAAACTGCACATAACCATCTTGTCTGTCGAAAATAACCCCATAAATACTGTTAGGAAAATTTCCACTTCGAACTCTGTTTAATACAACATTTCCTACTGCTACCTTCCCTTGATAAGGCTCACCTTGAGCTTCGGCATGAATAATTCTACTTAACCAATAAATATCATCATCCCTTTGAGAACCTCTCGTAACCACTGTATTAGATGACGCTTGTGCAACATTTACTGACTGAGTAATTTTTTTTGTTTCAAGTACTTGTCCAACATAAATTGTATCAGTACTTATGTTGTTCATTGACTTTAACTCCTGTAAAGAAAGATTTGCCCTTTGAGCAACTAAAAATAACGTATCTCCACTTTTTACAGTATACCTGTCTGAAGTAATAGGAGACATATCAACCGTATTGCTAGTACTTCTTGACGCTTCAACAGTTACAACTTCTTCTGATGTGATACTAGATGCGGCTGTTTGCAAATCTTTTTTAACTTTCCCTGTTAAAAAATCATTTGTCTTTACATCTTCTTCTGTTTCTTCCTCTGTAGCACTCTCATAAACCCATTCTTCCGCTTCCTCTTCTAAGTACTCCTCTACCTCAGTAGCACTACCTTTTATCTCTGTATTAGGTGCATTTGCTATTTGTACTGAAGCAATCACTACAACGATAAGTGTGATGGACATTATACCAATCCACCACTTGTTCGATTGTATCTTCATATACACCAACCTTTCTGCTAGACTCCCAAAAATTTTAGCATAAATCAAAAGGGGTGTATATGGTTTCAAGGGTTGTAAGTTTTGGAAAAGGGGAGACCCCTTTAAAAACTGCAACTGTGGACATGTTCCAATATTTTCAAAATTATAGGTTGCTAAAAACATCCTGTTTTTTTATACTTCTGTTAATGTATATAAGTCCTTTCTTCTATTCTTCAATAAAGGAAGCTCCTGTCTCACCTTTTCTACATAATTTAAATCAATCTCACCATAAACTATGGTTTCTCCTTCTTCGGCAGCACCCACTACTTCTCCAAAAGGATTCATAATCGTAGAGAATCCATAGGCATGATAACTGGATTGTAGGTTGCGGGCAGGAGATGCCGCCACAAAATATACTTGATTATCTACAGCCCTCACCTTAATGGTTTCATGCCAATGGGCAGGCCCCGTAGTAGTATTAAAGGCCGCTGGTACGATAATAACCTCTGCCCCTTTCAAGACCATTAACCTCATCAATTCTGGAAATCTCATATCAAAACATATAGCTACACCTATTTTGCAAAACCCTGTATCTACTACCGTTACCTCATCCCCTGCTTCAAATACATCAGATTCCTTAAAGGTAATTTTCCCTTTAATATCGATATCGAATAAATGCATTTTCCTATGCCTGCCCAAAAGTTCCCCCTGAGGTCCAAAGATAAAGGATGTATTGTAAACTTTATTCTTAGATTTTTCTGCTATTGACCCTCCTATAATATATAATGACAGTTCCTTTGCTAGATTAGACAACCTACTGGTGGTTTCTCCCGGATAAGTCTCTGCCATTTCGAGCATTGACTGACTATTATAGGGACAATTAAATATCTCTGGCAATACGACGATTTTTGCCTCTTGAGATTTTGCCTCTCGAATCATTTCTTCAGCTTTGATCAAGTTTTCTTCCTTGTTTTCTGTAACAAGCATCTGACAAACTGCCACTTTAAACTTACGCATTTTTCATTCACTCCTTTAATATAGTTAATATAGTCTCCACGCTACCCCACGGGGACGCTACTTTGCACTAGTTTGTAATAAACCTAAAAGTTTCCTTTTAAACTATTCTACTTTATGGTAATATATTTACATCGCAGTAATTATCTATTGAACAGGAGGAAATGTCCCCTATGAGAAAATTTTTAGGCGTAATTCATTTCTTATTCTATGCTATTTATGTTACCATTTTTGTTATTCCAAAAGTAAAAAAATTACAAAAAGAAGGTCGTATTCAGGAAAAAAGAAATTTAACAGATAGAGTTGGTAAACGCTGGTGTGAAATATTGATAGGTGCCACCGGAAGTACTGTAGAGGTAAAAGGTTTGGAAAACATCCCCAAAGAAGGACCCGTATTATTTGTAAGTAACCATCAAGGTTATTTTGATATACCTGTTTTGCTGCTTTATTTACCAAAATCCCTGGGTTTTTTAGCAAAAATTGAGTTAAAAAGTTGGCCTATCATCAATAAATGGTTGGATTGTATTGAGGGAGTTTTCATAGATCGCAATGATATACGTCAGTCCCTGGCAGCGATTAAACAAACTACTGAAAATCTTAAGTCTGGTCAGTCTATGGTGATCTTCCCAGAAGGAACAAGAAGTAAGAGTAGCGAACTTAGTCCCTTTAAGCCCGGCAGCTTAAAACCAGCTCAAAAAGCAAATGTACCTATTATTCCTATTGCGATTCAAAATACTTATAAAATATTAGAAGCCAATAACGATAGAAATCTTACCGCAGCAAAAGTAGTACTAACCATTGCCCCTCCTATTTATTACAATGATGCTTCTAAGGATACTTCCAGTGATTTAATCGTTAAGGTATATGAAATTATTAAAGATAATTTACAAAGTTCCTAAAGACCACTCAATCCTACTAAAAAAGTGTTTTTGTCATCCTGAGTAATAGTGAAGAATCTTCAAGATTCTTCACTTATCTTCAGAATAACAAATCCTAATGATATCATAAAGATGAACTTTTTTAGTACCTTTTGACTATATTCTAGGGGCTTTTCTATTTTTTTGATACATAAGAGCTATCCTTTATATAAAACCTCCAGGGAAAATCTATGGCCTCTTCTGCATAATCTATGTTAATTCTTGTAGTAGTCATTGTATCAAAAGAGGAAGTTTCTTTATCTTCTATTATATATAATTCATCATTAAAGAGATCCATCCCATTGTTGTTTTTTGTTATATTCATCGCCATACAAAGCTTACCTGGACCATTGGTTAAATTAATAAGCTGTTTTTTTGTTATTTCATTTATCTTTTTTTTATATCTGTTTTCCACCATCTTCTCTAAACCTTCTATCGGTTCTACAGCTCTAATCAGCACAGCCGCCGCCTTGCCTGCCTCTTCTGTGACAACATTGAAGCAATAATACATGCCATAAATTAAATAAACATAAGCAGTACCTGGAGGGTCATATAATACTTTTGTTCTATTGGTAACTTTATTATTATAAGCATGACAAGCCTTATCAATTTCTCCTATATAGGCCTCTACCTCTACAATCTTGCCGACATACCGATCTACGCCTATCTGATGCACTAAAAATTTTCCCAATAAATCCTTGGATACCTCTAAGGTAGGTCGATGGTAAAAGGCTTTCGTTAATTTCTTCATTTCTCTTCCCCCTAATGTTAAAGAATTTTTAATGCTAAAGTAGTATATCCTCATTATAGTATAAAGCAGATGGATTCACCCTATACAAAAGAAATTACGATACAATTCCTTCTATAGAATTTTTCTATTTTTCCAGATAACTACATTACAAACTTTTATTTTTAACTTCCCTTATACTTTAATATAATATAGTTGGAATAAATTAACAATGGAGGTGTGTAAATATGAGGGAAGGTAAAAGCAAAATCATTGCATCTGGAGGCCTAGTAGGCCTATTCGCAGCCTTATTGGTGAAGTTTGGAAATCCCGTAAACATGGGAATATGCGTAGCCTGTTTTTTTAGAGACATCGCAGGAGGATTAGGATTGCATAGAGCCGCTGCAGTACAATATTTAAGACCAGAAATCCCAGGTTTTATTTTAGGGGCTTTTGGTATGGCACAGGTTAAAGGAGAATTTAAACCTAGGGGTGGTTCTACACCATTGCTGCGGTTTATACTGGGTTTTTTCCTGATGATTGGTGCCTTGGTCTTCTTAGGTTGCCCTTTAAGAATGATTTTACGCCTTGCTAATGGTGACCTTAATGCATTATTAGGTTTGTTCGGTTATGTTGCTGGTATTTGGATAGGGATTCAGTTTTTAAAACAAGGCTTTACGCTGGGCAAGAGTACAAAGCAAGCCACGATTTCCGGCTATACCCTACCGGTTTTTTCTGTTATTTTATTAATTTTTCTTTTGATGGCGCCAGCCTTTATTTTCTTTAGTGAAAGTGGGCCTGGATCTATGACGGCACCTATTACTTTGGCACTGGCAGCAGGACTGATTGTTGGTGCTATTTTACAAAGAACACGTCTTTGTACAGCTGGAGGGATTCGAGATATTATATTAATTAGAGATTATCATTATTTGTGGGGACTTATCGGTATATTTGTATTTGCACTTTTAGGTAACCTTATCTTTAACTTTGATACTTTTAAAATAGGTTTTCAGGATCAACCCATTGCCCACAACGATCATCTATGGAACTTCCTTGGTATGACTTTAGCTGGAATTGCTGCTGTTTTATTGGGAGGATGTCCTTTAAGACAATCTATTTTAGCTGGAGAAGGAGATACAGATGCTGCAGTAACCATTTTAGGTCTTATTGCAGGCGCCGCCTTTGCCCATAATTTTTCTTTAGCAGCAAGTCCTCAGGGAGTTGGTTTCAATGGTAAAGTAGCTGTTATTATCGGCCTTATAGTAGTTTTAGCTATCGGCTATGGCGTTGTAAAATCTGTAACACTTCAAAGAGAATCATTGAAAACAAAAGGAGGTATTGGAACAAATGTCTAATATTGTTGATGCAAGGGGCAGGTCTTGTCCAGAACCTGTTGTCATGACAAAACAAGCTATTGAAAACTTTACCGAGGAAACGCTACGGGTCTTAGTGGATAGTATGGTGGCAGTAGAAAATATTAAGCGCTTTGCTAAAAACCAAGGTTTTCAAGTGGACGTATCAGAAGGTAATGAGGAATATACTTTACATATAAGAAAATAGGTGATAAATTTGAAGAATTTTTACTGTGTACTAACCTTTCACAACACCCATCATGCACTAAATACTGAAAAAGTTTTAAAGGAAAAAAATATTCCTGTAAAGCTCATGCCTGTTCCAAGACAGGTTAGTTCCAGCTGTGGTATAGCCGCTGAGTTTTCTTGTAAAGATAAAGAAGTTGTATTAACTCTATGTAAAAAACACCATATTGAGATTGATGAAGTCCACAAAATTGAAAAGCAAGAAAAAGGTACTTGGTTTACAAAATTGATGCGTACAAATTAGCAGAATATTTTTAAGAGGCTCAAATAAAATTTGGCTGCAATTCAGTAGACGTTTTTACCCCCATCGAATTGCAGCCAAATTTACTTCGAGGATGTAGTGCTTAATCTCCCACTTTAAGAAATGGACATCTTAGCAATACATGGAAGGATGAAAGACATGAAAAAATAGAGGAAAAAAACTTTTTTCTCTATTTTGTTTATGTCACTTCTTTAATCTCACTCCTCTAGCTTAACCAAATAAAGCATTTAATATTAATAATCCAACTAATCCTACTCCCCATGCTATGGTAGTAGTAACAGACCATACTCTAATTTGTTCCTTCACCTCTTTAATACCTAGCATACGATTTACAACCCAGAAGTAACTATCATTAAAGTAAGAAAAAATCAAAGAACCTACACAAGCCGCTAATGCTGCAAATACAGGGTTTATCTGTAGATTAGCAAGCATTGGTGCTGTAATAGAAGCAGCAGTAATCATAGCAACAGTGCCACTTCCTTGAATCAAACGTACAGCAGAGGCTACAATAAAAGGAACCAGTATAGCTGGTAGCGGAGATGCAGCAATTAGCTGCGCTAAGTAGTCCCCAGCACCGCTGTCCCTTAACACAGTACCTAAAGCACCACCACCTCCAGTTACTAACATAATAATACCAGCGGAACGAATACCCTGTTCCATTTTCTCTATCGTTTCTTGTCGAGTTAAGTTCTTCGTTAAACCTAAAATAGCTACCAATAATCCTATACCTACAGCGATTACGGGAGAACCTACAAAAGCAATGATACCGGCTACATTACCTCCCCAGCTTAATAAGCTTGATAAATTAGATAATAGAATCAGAATTACAGGTATCAAAATGGGTGCAAACGCCATAAAAGCAGATGGTAATTGTACTTTTTCTTCGGTTACAGCTATTTCCTCATAAATGGGATCTTGGTAATTTGGACGAATCCATGTGTCTCCTTCTCCTGGTAATTGATAAATTTGCTTTCCTATCCACTTACCGTATAACATACCTGCTAAGGTCATAGGAATCGCCAATATGATTCCCCAAAGCAATAAACTACCTACACTTACTTCAAATATTCCAGCAACACCAACTGGACCTGGCGTAGGAGGTACTAATGAGTGAGTGATCACTAAACCCAATGCTAAAGAGATCCCCAAAGAAACAACAGATTTTTTTGTTCTTCTAGAAATTGCTTTTACTAAAGGTGATAAAATAACAAATCCAGAGTCACAGAAAATTGGAATAGATACGATAAATCCTGTGATAGCCATTGCCAATTCTTCTCTCTTCTTTCCAAGAACTTTAATAAAAGTTCTTGCCATCCTTTCAGCAGCACCTGATGCCTCAAATAACTGTCCCATCATAACACCAAAGCCTATAATAATACCAATACTACCTAAAGTGTTACCAAAACCTCTTGTAATGGAGCCAGTAACTCCATTCGCTGGCATGCCACCAACTAAACCTGTTACAGAAGCCGAAATAATTAATGCTAAGAATGCGTGCACTTTTGTTTTAAGAATTAAGGTTAATAATAAAATGATACCCAGTACTAATCCTAAAACCATTTGACCTCCTGAAACTGCTAATTCCATTTTTTATCTCCCCCTTGATAATATATTATAAATTTCCTCCTTCACCGCTAAAACATAGATGTCTTTTACAACCTCCTAAAACAAAACGTTTTCCCTTGTCATCTTCTAAAACTTTAGCATGATATCATGCCAAAGTTTTAGAAGAGAATCCATAGCTGTTTATTTGATGCCTAGTACAAACTGAAAAAGTTTACCTTTTAAAATATGGTCCATATTTAGCCCCTACTTTAATCGCTTCGATCATGCTAACAGCGCTGGCTTTCCCTGTACCTGCTATATCAAAGGCGGTTCCATGATCTACAGAAGTCCTTAAAAATGGCATATTATTTGTCAAAGATATGGTTCTTTCGAAATCCACCATTTTTGTAGCAATATGACCCTGATCATGATATAGAGATAATACTGCATCAAAGCTTCCCTTTAAGCCAAAATGAAATACAGAGTCAGCTGGTACCGGTCCTACTACATCAATACCTTTTTGACGGGCTACTTCAATAGCAAAATTAATTTCATCCACCTCTTCTCTACCAAAAAGGCCATTTTCTCCACTATGGGGATTTAATCCAGCTACAGCTAGCTTTGCTCCATCAATACCTAATCGCTCTAGTGCTGCATAAGACCTTTCTATATAATCCAAAACCCTTTCTTTTTTTACTAAATCGCAGGCTTCTCTTAAAGATACATGACGAGATAGGAAAAATACTCTAAGTTGATCTACTTCAAACATAGTCAGTGGATCATTCGTATTGGTCAAATCCGCCAATATCTCAGTATGACCAATATAATCAATCTTTGCTGCCTTCAAAGCCTCTTTATTTATAGGTGTAGTAGCAAGCACATCTATATTTCCTGCTTTTGCTAAATCTACAGATTTTTTAATATAATCAAAAGCTGCCTTTCCCGCCATGGCTTGCACTTCTCCAAACTTTAACTTTTCTATAGCAACATTTTGTAAGTCTATTAGATTTAAAATACCTTCCTTGTAATCTCCTTCTTCCACTTGAGAGATCACTTTTATTTCTAAATTGACATTACAAATATCCATTGCCTGTAGCAATGTAGCTTTATCTCCTATCACCACTACCTTACATAATTTATGAATTTCTTCTACAGCCAATGCCTTTACTACAATTTCTGGTCCTATTCCTGCAGGATCTCCCATTGGTATGCCTATCACTGGTACTTTCATATTTAATAACCCCTTTCTTTATAAAATAAGACTTCATTCATAAGTAGATGACCAAAATCTATGATTTTGTGTCAGTCACTTATACAGAGTGCAAGTTTGTACTTTAACTTTTGTGGCAGTCACTTAGTTTATTTATCTAGAGGAGTTTTTACCCCCACTGAATTGTAATTGAATTTATCTGGAGAATGTAACGCTCGATCTCTCACTTTAAGAAGTGTAGGTCTTAGTGATACACCAAAGGATTAATCTAAGTTTATATGATATTCATTCGATACCTTCGTACGTAGATATTCAATACAATCAGTCATAGCGCTATCGCCTCCTACTAATCCTCCTTTGGTTATAATAGGTGTATTGTTATATGCGCCATCAATGATTCTTCCATAAGCCGCCAGTGGCAACACTTCATCCTTTACTTCTATGCCAGAGGACTTCAGCTCCTTGCATACTGCCACTGTAATATCTCCTCCACTGGTGTATAAGGCACCTATCAATCCTTTACTTAACCGCATTGTATTTTCTGTTATCTTTGCTAAGCCATCGGCAATTCTCTGACTCACGTCATCTTCCGATATATTTAACTTTCTGCTAATCTCTTTTAGATTCAATATTTTACTACCATTAGTCGTAACCCCCAGCACCTCATACTGATTCATTCGAGATAGAAGTGTTGATGCTACCCTATGAATCTCTTCCTCCATCTTTTCAGAATGAATGAGCGCTTCAGGATCTGCCTTTATAATTAATGGCGTATATTTTAATTTCAATTCATCTAATTGTCTCTTCGTATTATTTGTAACACTGCCTACTGCAAACATCACCTTTTTCCCCGGTACTACACTGGATTGACCTACTAAGTTTTTCGCTAAAGCAGCGGTAAAAGGTCCTGGATCTGCCGCAACAGCTGGTAGCTCCGCAGCAGCTACAGCTCTAGCAATTATTTCTATTTCCTCATCTGTAGTAGCATCAACGATCACTACTCTCTTGCCATTTTGCTTTTCTTGTAGAATACGCTCTTTTAAACTCCCTATACCTTTTAGGACCTCTTTTAAGGGAATAAATCCAACCTTATATTTTGTTTGCTTACTAATTAGCTCTATAATACAAGAGGTATCCACAGGAGTTTTGGGGTCTTTTGCCACATCTGTTTTTTCTAAGGGAATAGCATTGACCATTAAATAGCCTCCCACTGCTATTCTCCCTGAAGAAGGGAAAGATGCTACTACAATAGCTATTTCTTCGTTGTCTAAGGTATCCAGAACTGCATCTATTTCTGCCCCTATATTTCCCCTTAAAGTACTATCAATTCTTTTACTGAACATCCTAATATTTTTATCCTTAAAGACTTTTAATACTTCTGTTACCCTTCTATAGGCTAACGCTCTATCAACACCCCTACTATCAGTACTTATAGAAATGGCATCAAAATTATTTTCTTCTGAAAAGTTCTTTAAATTTAAATAAGTAGCAGACTTAAATCCTCTCCTTGCCAACAGAACCCCTGTAGCATTGGCTCCTGTCAAATCATCAGCTATTACTATTATTTTAGACATCTATACTCCCCCATTTGCAGTTTACTTATGTTTATACCTTTTCAACAGCAATATTTTTCTCCTTCAGTATATCTAGTGTTTCTAAAGCAATGCCGGTATCTGTAATAATTAAGTCTAATTCCTCTAGAGAACAGACTTTCGCAAAACTTTTTTTTCCAAACTTAGAACTATCACACACCAAAATTTTTTCTTCAGCTGCCTCAAGCATTTGTCTCTTTAATTTTGCTTTATCTAAGGTAGGTGTAGTGATGCCACTTCGCAAATCAACAGCATTAGCCCCTATAAAAATAACATCTGTTAGCACATCTTCAAAAAAATCCTTTGCATTGGAACCAGTAATAGCACCTGTAGTTTTTTGAATAAGCCCACCACAACAGTACACCTCTATATTCTCATAAGGATACAAAAAAGCTGCAATCATTACATCGTTGGTAATAACTTTGACATCCTTCTTATTCACCAAGTGTTTTGCTATTTCCATGTTGGTGGTACCAGCATCTAAGATCACCGTGTATCCCTCCTGAACTAAACCAGCGGCAAAAAGAGCTAATTTTCTTTTTATCTTTATATTGATAGCTGCCTTATCCTTATAAGGCACTTCTTTTATCAATTGCTCCTTTAATACGGCTCCCCCATGGGTTCTCGTAACGAGATCTTCCTCCTCTAAAAGCTGTAAATCTCTTCTTATGGTCATGGTTGACACCTTTAGTACTTCCGCCAGATCCTCCACCACAACCTTACCATGCTCTTTTAAGTAATCTGTTATTATTTTTCTTCTTTCAGCAGGCAGCATTGCTTAAAACCTCCCATTTGTTTAAAACTAACATAAAAAGTTTTATTGTTGTTCATTTATGTATTTTATTGTTCTTTTGTGTTAATTATAAAGGCTTTTCTTAAAATTTGCAATACTATTTTTTCGAAAATTTCAAAATTGTCTATTTGACAATGCCATACGTACCATTTCTTCTAATGCACTTTTATATGAAAACCAATCTTTATATTACATGGAACCTACACATAAAATTAACCTCCTCAAATTTTGAGGAGGTTAATTATTATACGAATCCCAGCAACCTAGCAGTTTGCGCTAAAACAAAGCAAACGATTATGCCTGTTGCAGTTGGTATGGCGAAGGAAGCAAAAGTCCATTTTTTGCTTTGGGTTTCCTTCCTTATGGTCAGTAGTGTAGTACCACAGGGAAAATGTAATAATGTAAAAATCATAACACATACCGCTGTTAACCAAGTCCAACCATTATTTACAAGCAGTTCTCTTAAGGCTTCTAAACTATCAAGTTCTAACATAGCACCAGTGGATAAGTAACTCATGACGATAATGGGTATAACAATTTCATTAGCAGGAAGACCTAATATAAAAGCCATAATAATATAACCATCCATGCCAATTAGGCGACCAAAAGGCTCTAAAAAAGTAGCACAATGATCTAGTATACTTACATCGCCAATCATGATATTTGCCATCATCCAAATAACAACCCCCGCAGGAGCCGCTACCATCACAGCTCTACCTAATACGAACAAGGTTCTATCTAAAATGGATCGAACTAAAATTCTTCCTACCTGTGGCTTTCTATAGGGAGGCAACTCTAATGTAAAAGAAGAGGGTAGACCTTTTAAGATTGTTTTAGATAGAATCTTCGATACAATTAAAGTAATCACTACACCCAAAATAATTACCCCTAGTACTGCAATGGTGCCTAAAATAGATTGAGTAATTCCAGCAGCAGCCCCACCTATAAAAATAACCGCCATGGAAATTAAAATTGGAAACCTACCATTACAGGGTACAAAGTTATTCGTAATAATGGCGATTAGCCTTTCCCTAGGAGAATCAATAATTCTACAGGCAATAACACCTGCCGCATTACACCCAAATCCCATACACATGGTTAACGCCTGTTTACCATGTGCACAAGCTTTTTTAAAAAAATTATCTAAATTAAATGCCACCCGAGGTAAATAACCCAGGTCTTCCATTAAAGTAAACAATGGAAAGAAAATTGCCATGGGAGGTAACATAACAGATATAACCCATGCTAAGGTTCTATAAATTCCTAAAACAAGAACCCCATGAACCCATCCAGGGACACCACTACCTAAAAGAAGATTGCTTAAATGTTCCTCTATGGTAAAAAATAGACTTGCCAAAGCTTCTGAAGGATAGTTGGCACCTTGTATTGTCACCCAAAAAACCATCCCTAATAATGCGATCATAATAGGAATGCCAAACATTCTAGAGGTTAGTATATTATCGATTTTTCTATCCATTTCATTGTATTTTTCATTTTTTACATGAACAACCCTTCTATGAATTTTTTCTGAAGTTTTTACAATAGCAATAACAATTTTATCTTGAATTTCTTCCTGTTTCATATTTTGTTTTTTAAGGAATTCTGCCAGTTCTTTTACGCACCTATCTAATCCCTCTGAATCTAATGTATCTTCCTGTAAAAAGGTATTCACTGATTGTAAAATACTAATATCTCCATTGAGAAGTTGGAGGGCCACCCATCGGCTATTCAATTTGCCTCCCACCATTTCTTGAACTTTGCTTTCAACGTTTTGTAATATTTCCTCAATCTCTTTTCCATACTGTATCTTAGTAGTCCTTGACGCAACTTCTCCTAAAGCTACTTGATAAACCGTATCCTTCAACGCCTCTAATCCTACACCATCTCTAGCATTGGTTCCCACCACCGGAACACCCAGGCCTTCAGATAACTTTTTTAAATCTACTTCTATTCCCTTCCTTTTGGCCTCATCCATGAGATTCACACAAAGTACTACTTTATCTGTTATCTCTAAGATCTGTAACACTAAAATTAAATTTCTCTCTAAAGATGTAGCATCTGTCACTACAACCGTTGCCTGCGGCTTTCCAAAACATATAAAATCCCTTGCCACTTCTTCCTCTACAGAATTTGCCAGCAAAGAATAGGTTCCTGGCAAATCCACTAATACAAACTTTTTATCCCTATGGCCATACCTTCCTTGTGCATTGGTGACGGTTTTTCCTGGCCAATTTCCTGTGTGTTGATTAAGCCCTGTTAAGCTATTAAATACTGTACTTTTTCCTGTATTAGGGTTGCCAGCTAAGGCAACCACCACTTCGTCAGGAGAATTTAGTTGTACATTAAACATTTCATCCAAAACACCTTTTCCCATTGATTGATGCGTAAGTCCCACAATAGCTCCCTCCTACTTATCTTTCAATTGCTTCCACTAGAATCTTTGATGCTTCTTCCGATCGCAGAGCAATAACAGTCCCTCTAATTTCATAGGCGATAGGATCTCCGGAAGGACTTCTTCTTAAAGACTCTACCCTTGTATCGCTAATCAATCCTAAGTCCAACATCCGCCTTCTAGCACTTCCCTCAGATATAAGTTCCTTTACCTTTGCAAATCCACCTATTGGTAATAAGTTTAATGGAATCAATTGGTCTTTCATATACAAACCTCCTATGAGAATAAAGTTGGTTGTAGGAAAAAAACATTCCTACCTCCAATATATGAAAATAAAAGAAAAGTGTTACGAATATAATGTTAAAAACATATAAATATTTAATAAAAAGGTGTGATTTCATATGAATAATAAAGAAAAGTATCGTACTGTTAGAGGATATGAGCTATTGAAGAGAGATAAAGAACAGTTGACCCATAGCATGGAGGATTATATGGAAATGATTTATCGTAATGCTATGAAGGATGGTTATATAAGAATGAATGTGTTAGCTGAACAATTAAATGTCCAAGTTTCCTCCGCCACAAAAATGGTACAAAAGCTAGCCAGATTAGGGTTATTACATTATCAAAAATATGGTCTGGTTCACTTAACAGATCGAGGAAAGGAAATAGGGAATTTTCTTTTACATCGTCATAATATTATCCTGGAGTTTTTAAAACTTCTTGGGGTAGAAGACCGTATCTTGGCCAATACTGAAGTGATAGAACATGGTGTTAATGTTGATGTTCTCAAATATATTCATCTGTTGAATAGATTTTTCCACAGTGATCCTTCTGTGAAAGAAAAGTTTGAAGCCTTTAAAGAAACATATGGTCACAATTAATCCGCAAAATTTTTATCATCCAATATCGCTACTTGGTAGTATAACTATTGATTTTTATTATGCTGGTTTCAAAATAGAGAAATCCTTCTTTGCTTTTAGGATTTCTCTATTTTTGAACCCTGTATACGTTCATATATTTAAAACAACTGGGGCACAAAATTTAGCATTTCATGATAAATTAAAAGTTTTATTCTATGGGGATACTCTTACAGACTTTTTGATAGCATATGAACTAAGCTCAGAAATGCCACAAGCTAATGAAATCTTTTTGAAAATACTATTCTTATGCTGGCTATCCCACCATGAGCCTGCAATCACTGTAATTTTTCTATTTGCAAAGGCTGCAGGAAACATTGGCGTCGATGCACCAATCATAATAATCTCCCGTGCATGTTCACACATTTTTAAGATTCCATCAATAGAACCATTAATCATAGTTGTTCCACTGAGGGCTACAATATCGCAGGTGGGAAGCAAGCGAGACTGCTCCTTCATCGGTAGCACACTGCCTTTTTTTCCACCACACTGAGATATACCTTTATCAAAAACGTACAGTTCCTTTGCCCGAGCACCTATCATCTTAGCCACAGGTGGTATAAAACCAATCATACCAACCGTATCCGTATCCTTTACAGTAACACCAAAGGGTCTATCCAGTGTTTCAGCATCCTCCAGCTTCTGCTGTCTTGACGCTGCCACCAGTACCGCCACCCCAATAGCCTTTTGCAGACTGTCGCCGCCTGTCACCACCCATTGGGCAATATCAGCAGCCTCTTCTCCAATCACCTGCTGTCCAAAGGGAAAGATAGAACAACCTGCCTGCAATTCATCTCTAAGAACATAAGATATGCCTATGTCACCATTGTCCAATTCTACTGCCATCAAAGAGACACCCACCACCAAATCTCGCACTTTTCTACCCTGCAAATAGGGTTGTGCTATCCTTAAAACTGATTCTATCAACATAAAAATTCCTCCCTTTTAGCTGATGCCCTGTGGAACACATACCCTGCGTCCCAGTTCATCAATTTGAAACAAGCGCAATTTCCTACCATACAGATTAAATAAAAATGCTTCGTCAAGGATCTCTTGACTCATTCCAAAAGTGAGCTTTCCATTTCGATCTAATACCGTTACCTGATCATCAAGCAAAAGAACATGATCAGGATTGTGAGTGGTCATCACTATACCATATCCCTCAGCCCTCAGCCGCTGCACCATCTCCAACACCTTCATCTGATTACCAAAATCTAGATGGGAGGTAGGTTCATCCAACAGGATGATGGAGGGTTTTTGTACCATCACCCGGGCAATTGCCACCTGCTGACGTTCCCCACCACTGATTTTCATGAAAGATTGCTCTGCGATATGTTCTAATCCCATTGCTTGGATTGCTTTCCATGCCCTCTCGTATTCCGCTGCCTTTGGCTTCTGAAACACTCCCATATGGGGTGCACAGCCGGTGACAATATAATCCAGTACACTGTAGTTGAAGGAGGGGATAATATTTTGCGGTACAAATCCAATTGCACAAGCAATTTCTCGTTGTGACATTCTGCGATAACTTTTCCCCTCCAAGAGTATATCACCTGTTTTGGGTGTATAAAGTCCTGCTATACAGCCAAGCAACGTAGAATTACCTGCTCCATTTGGTCCTAAAATCGAGAGAATCCGTCCCTGTGTAATATCAAAATTCAGTTCTCTAAACACCTCTTTTCCATTAGGATAGGAAAACCCTAAGTTCCGTACTGCAATATTCATCCTACACCCGTCCTTTGTTTCCATAGTAGCCATGCATAAAATGGTGCTCCAATCAACCCTGTAAGGATGCCCAGAGGAATTTCCACTGATGTTGCTGCTCCAACGCAGGCCCCTGAGGATACCCCTAGTAGATCAGGAGAAACCAAAAGATTTTTAAAAACCCCTTGGTAAACCGCCCCTGAAAGAGAAAGAGCTCCACCCACCAGTATGGCTGCGATTATACGGGGAATACGAATAACAAACAATACATCATGCATTGCTGCATCAGTGGGGGACGAATTTGTTAGTTTTTCCACCACTACTCGTATAACATCTACGGGATTCATACTGTATCGTCCTAGGCTCAATGCCATCAAGCAAAGCCCACATCAGCCCTGCTAGAAGTATATGATACTGCTTATTCCGTACATTCTCCATTATTTTGAAATTCCAAGCTGCTCAGCAGTAAAGGTCTGTCCGTATACAAGTTGATAAAATTGATTTACATCTTTCATCAATTCCTCAAAGGAATAGAGTTCAGGATGTAGGTTATAGCATGTCCAACATAGGCCCAATAGTGAGGCTGCAACAGGATAATCCCATGGTTCTAGTTTAGATGGAAATTGAAAAACCTTTTTGTTTTGTACCGCTGAAACATTAGTCCATTGGGGATCGCTTAAGATATCTTCCACCGTATAGTCAGCATAAGCAGGGATGTAGATCACTTCAGGATTCCAAGCAATAATCTGCTCAATATTCACTTCCGTCCATAGTTCCTCTGCCTGAAAACCAGCGGTTACATTGATACCTCCAGCGGTGTCAACCATAAGATTTTGCAGCATTTTATCTGTACTCACCGATGTTTTGGAGCTTCCTGATAGCATCAATACCGTCGGCTTCCCGGTGGCCTTTTCTGCTACTGCACTGATTTCACCGATCTTCTCATCAAAGAATGTCACCAACTGTGCTGCACGTTCATCTCGACCAATTGCCTTCCCTACTAGGGTTAGTGCATCCTTGATGGAGTCAAACTTTTCAACATCCAGAGCAATAGATGGGACACCGATTTCAGTAAACTGATCAATCATATCCTTAAAACGAACCGGCATCACTATAAGATCTGGTTTAACCGTCATCACCGTCTCCATATTGATATTTTTGCCTTTACCTATTTGCGTTACATCGTTAATTTCTGGGGCAACCAGATCATACAAACCATAAGCCATGTCCTTATTTCCAAAGCCTGCAAATCGTGATCCATTTCCATCTAAGACCACAATCATGTTCATACTGGGATTGTGAGTACCAGCCACCCGTTGGGCAGGCGTCGGCAATTCTACAGTCCTGCCTAAATGATCCACTAATGTGATAGTTGTTTCCTTAATGGACTGGGTTTCATCAGCCACTGAAGCTGGAGTAGATTCATTAGAGGAGTTTTGTGTCCTATCACCACATCCCATAAGTAATAATAAAATCATTGTACATAACTAAGGTCCAGCTTAAAAACTTTTTCGAAAATTTCATTTGATTCCCTCCCTTTTCTATGTATCCTCCTATTGACCTCTGTAACGTTTTCACCGGTTACAACAAAAATAAAAAATGTCGAACCCCATTAAAGTAGAGTTCGACAAGTGAAAACCATCCAAAGTCAATAGTAAGCAACTCTCCTTTCCACAATGGGAGACTATGTCGTTTCCAACATAACCCTAACGCCTATAATCCATAGCTGATAGCCTCAGGTCTTATAGGTTTGGAGCTTTTAAATTTTTTGTAACTTTTTTCAGTCTCACTTTATCATATTTACTATACTAATATAAATAGAATTTTTAAAATTTTCTTTCTTTACTTATCCTCTCAATTTTATCTTAATAGGATATATTCTTTGTTCTTCTAACGTTTACTAATCGACAGTATTCTGTGAAATTTTCAAAAAATGTGTTAATTCATTGACAAGCTGTATAAAATCTACTAAACTATATAATATAAATTAAATATCTCCGAGTCTATTTTACCTAAAAAGTTTTTTCTTCAAGGGGAATAGACCGCTAGGGTATCACTGGAAACAGTTTTACCTCCCATTGTGGAAAGGAGCCTTGTTGAAAACGATTGTTTTTCGTTTTTCAACAATTACGTCTTTTAAAAGACTGTTTTATGATGATAATCATTTAAAAATCATAACTCCTTCCCTAGAGAAGGAGTTATTTTAATTTATTAACAAAAAGGGGAGGGATCATTGGTTTATTTATTAATTTCATTAGCTTTTAAGCAAGAAAACAACTTAGAAATGGGGGATAACTAATGAAGCAAAAGAAAAGTAGGTCTTTTTTAATTTTGAGTTTTATGTTAGTATTAATGATGATATTTGTTGGTTGTACAAAGTCACCAGAGGTGTCTACACCTGAAGAGGGTGCTACAACACCGGAAGTTGAAAACACTAGCCTCCTTTTATCTACCACCACCAGCACCGAAAACAGTGGTTTATTAGATGCTATCTTACCTGTATTTACGGAAGACACAGGTATTGAAGTAAAGGTAGTAGCTGTAGGAACTGGTCAAGCCCTTCAAATGGGTAAAGATGGTGAAGCAGATGTATTATTAGTACATGCCAAAGCTTCAGAAGAGGAGTTTGTTGCAGAAGGTCATGGTGTGGAAAGATTTGAGGTAATGTATAATGATTTTGTACTGCTTGGCCCTGACAGTGACCCAGCTGGGGTTTTAGCTAATGCTCCTGACGATATATTAGAAGCCTTTCAATTAATCTATGATAATCAAGCTCCTTTTGTCTCTAGAGGCGATGATTCTGGTACTCATAAGATGGAATTAGAACTTTGGAAGGAATTAGGTCTTGAGCCTTCTGGTAACTGGTATGTAGAAGCTGGACAAGGTATGGGAGCTGTTATTCAAATGACAGATGAAATGTTGGGCTATACCCTTACTGATAGAGCAACTTATTTATCTATGAAAAATGACTTAGAATTACAGGTTGTAACTGAAGGAGATACAAAGCTCTTTAATCAATATGGCATTATTGCTGTAAATCCAGAAAAAAATGATAAAATTAATTTTGAAGCAGCAGAAATCTTTATTAACTGGATGTTATCTGATAAAGGCCAACAACTCATCGGAGAATTTGGCAAAGCTGAGTTTGGTCAATCATTGTTTATACCAAATGCTAAGTAATTAAGGGGGAAAACAAGGTGGGAGAAATCATCGAGGGTTTTAGAAAAGCTGTAGAACTATTGCTTTCACTGGATAACGAAATATACGAAATCATTCTATTATCAATCTATGTCTCTTTCGCCTCCACTTTTGTCTCTACCATCATAGCTGTACCCTTTGGCATCGTCATTGGTGCCAAGGACTTTCCTTTTAAAAGATTAGTGGTTCGTTTTATCTATACGATGATGAGCTTGCCTCCTGTCATCGTTGGTTTAGTGGTTTTTTTATTTATATCAAGGCGAGGTCCTTTAGGGTATTTAGGGATTGTCTTTACCCCTACCGCTATGATTGTGGCTCAGATTTTCTTAGTGGCTCCTATTATTACTGGCATCGTATATAATGGCACAAAGGAAAAAGGCGAAGAAATAAAAAAGTTAGCCAAAACCTTAGGAGCTAATAGAAGAACCACTTTGATTCTTTTAATCAAAGAGTTAAGGATTAATATTTTTACTGGAATCGTTTCAGGATATGGTAGAGCGATTTCAGAAGTAGGAGCTGTTATGGTTGTGGGAGGAAACATCAAGGGGCATACACGAGTGATGACGACTACCATTGCTATGCTAAGAAACCAAGGGGACTACGCTACAGCGATTGCCATTGGTTTAGTCCTACTATTTTTATCTTTTATTATTAATTCTACGTTATATCACTTTCAACAGGGAGAATAAAATAAAAATGAATCTTACAATCAAGGATTTGACAAAGTCCTATAAAGAAAAAAAGGTTTTAGATATAGATGCACTTCATATAGAAAGCGGTGCTTTTTTAGGCATTATCGGCCCTAATGGTGCTGGTAAAAGTACTTTGGTAAAAATTTTAGCAGGACTTGATGCACCAACCTCTGGTGTACTTAAGTATGATGGAATTTCTATAAATACAAGTATCTACAAAAAAATGACCATGGTTTTTCAAAAGCCTTATTTATTGAGGACCTCCGTCTTCAACAATATTGCCTACCCTTTAAAAATTAGAAAAGTAAATAAAAATAAAATTCACCAGCAGATAAATGATTTAATGGACGAAATGGATATACAACATATAAAAGAACAAAATGCTTGGACCCTCTCCGGTGGAGAGGCACAAAAAGTGGCACTAGCCCGTGCCATCATCTTTCAGCCTTCTCTATTGATTTTAGATGAACCAACCGCTAATATTGACCCTGCTTCCACGCTAGCACTAGAAAAAACCATTAAAAACTTTTATGAAAAAACAAAAGCGACTATTGTTATTGTTACCCACAACCTACAACAAGCCAAAAGGCTTTGTCATGACGTAGCTTTTATGCATAGAGGCACAATCCTTGAATATGGAAAAACTGAAGATGTTATTCTTTCTTCTAAAAATAAACTTACACGACAGTTCGTGGAAGGAGAAATCATTTTATAGCTCTTCCTCTTTTGAGCTTAATAGAATTGATTTCTTTTTCCACTTCTTTTATGAATATTTCTCGACTAATAGAAAATCTTCTCGTAAATAAATCAATCAGTTCTTCTACAAATCGCATTTTCCAAGGCGTAAAAGAAGGGCTATAGGTTAGTGTATAAGCACATAATTTTGCTCCATCCGTTTGAATTTTTCCCTTTCTACAGTCTTCGAAGTCAATACCATATATTTTTTCACCTTCTCCTACAATAAAATTCCTTAGATTGACATCTCCTAAAGTGATGTTAGGTTTATTGATGCGCTTCCTAACCTTATAGAATTTTTCCATCCATTCTATCAAATTCTCTATAAGACTAAGGTTTGATCGGCAAGGTTTACTCTTCTCCAAAGTATTCTCTCTTTCCCTTTCCTCTATCGTCTCCAGGAAAGTTTTTCCCTCAATATATTCCATAATAACATAGTTATTTCCTTGTTGATAAACTTTAGGTACTGCAAGGCCTTCTTGCTTCAAGCAAAGAAGGAAATCAATTTCCTTCTTCATTTTTTCCTTCGGCTGAATATATTTTTTTATTACTACAAATTTTAGCTGCTGCATCTTTTCATGAAAATATGGGACTTTATAAACTTCATTTTTTTTACTACAAAACCTTTCTACTGACTGGCTGTTTTCTATTTTAGCAATATCACAGATATCCTGGCGGTTATTATCCCATAAGATCATCTTTCTCCAACCTTTATCTGTATATTTGCCCCCTTATGATAACCCTCTAGCTCTGATACAACCCCTATGATAGCATTGTAAAGAATTTTTTGAACGAAAGGTACCATTGAAATCTCCTGATGGTTGATGGAGAGTTTAATATTTCCCTCACTAAGAATACAATCCTCCCTCTTAGCTTCACCTTTTAAGATCTTGATACCTAATTCTCTACAACTATAACCGCAAGCACAGCAACATTCTGCTGGAAATTCAGGAAGCTTTTCATAGACCTTCTTTTCAATCAAATCCACTAGCTTTTCTATATCCTGCATTGCATTGATTACAGGAATACCCTTATATTCTTTTAACACATTAGATATTCTGCCAGATATCGCAAACACAGTGCCATCTAATCTTTCTTCGATCTCTTTTGTATCATGGGCGGTAATGATTTTCGGTGCATTGGTATCCTCCACCCCCTCTAATACAACAAAGTCGTGATGATAAAACCTTAAAATTTCTTCAATGGGTTGTCTTTTGGTAAATAATATGTCAGTTTCATAATGACCTCTAGCAGTTACTAATTCTGACCCTGACATACGATGACGATGGGTATTGCTACCTTCTTGATCTATAGCAAATTTTTCGAAGTGAATATCTTTTACGCTTCCGACAGAATATCTTCTTTTTTTAAGTTCCTTAATGATGTTTTCAATGGTGGTTGTCTTCCCAGACTGTGTAATCCCTCTAACAGAAAAAATCTTCATCCTCATCCCCCCCTAAAAATAATTTAGTCCTATGATTAGTGTAAAAGTTGTTATGGTAACAAACATAACAGCATAATCCGTCCACTGCATTTTTAATAGATGATAACTTGTTCTCTTACTATAAATCCCGAAACCTTTCATTTCCATGGCTGTTGATAATTTTCTAGCCTTAATCAAGGAGTTAGCTACAATAGGCATTAACACATAAGAATATATTTTTATTCGCTTTTTCAACGGAATTTTATCTAATTCTATACCTCTTAACTGAATAGCTGTCACCACATCCTTTATTTCCTCTGTAAAGGTAGGCAAAAACCTTATAGCTATAGACACCATAAAAGCAATTTCATAGGGAATCTTCCACTGCACCAAGCCTTGAATCACCTCTCTAGAGCTATTGGTGGCCATAATTGTAGCAGATGAAATGATAATCAACATTCTCAAAACCAGTTGAATCCCTTTAAGCATCCCCTCTGTAGTAATAAGTGTGATACTGCCCACATTCATGATACTGGTACCATGAGAGTGGAAAAGGCTTTGTATAAAAATCAAAAAGACAAAAATCCACAAAACTCTTTTGAACTTTTTAAATATTGATAAGATAGGACTATGGAAAACAATAGATAGCAAAACAGAAACCAGTAGGATACCTACGAGTATATAAATATTCCTTATCAGTACAGCTAGAGAGGAAAGGCTAAGTACAATCATAAGCTTAGCCCTAGGATCTAGCGCTTTTTCTGGCATCTCCAATGATTTCACCCCCTATCATTTTTATAACACGGGTAGCATGCTCTTCTACAAAGGCTTCATCATGGCTAATCACCGCCATACCTACACCTTCTTTTTGTAAGCTTTTTAATATGCTTGAAAGAACCTTCTTTCGTTCTCTATCTAATCCCGTAGTAGGTTCATCCAATATGAAAAACCCTGGTTCATGAAGGAAGATGGCGGCTAAAGCCAATCTTTGCTTTTCTCCTTGACTTAGCGTAAAGGGAAAGGCTTTTGATAGATGGCTTATTTGAAAAATCTCCATAGCTTCTTTTGCCTTTTTTTCTATGACTTTTTTTTCTATCCCTTTGATCTCCAAGGGAAAAGTTAATTCCTCATAGACTGTTGGAGCAAAAATCTGTTTTTCGGGGTTTTGAAATAGATAACCTACTTTCTTTCCAATAGCACCTAAAGACATACTACTACTATCTGTACCATCAATCGCCACAGTACCGCTTTGAGGTTTTAAAAGCCCTGCCATCAGTTTTCCTAATGTCGTCTTACCACTACCATTCGGTCCTACAACAGCAGTAAAATCTTCTTGCCATAATTGTAGAGAAATATTTTTTATAATGAAATCATTTTTTCCGTAAGCAAAATTTATATTCTCTAAAGTTAAATAGCTCAATGATAACCTTCCTTTCTCTACAATTTACCTTTAAACACTTCTAGCTTGCCGCTTTTTAGCACCAAAGTCCTATCAGCTATATCTAAATTAGAAAAATCATGTTCTATCATGAGAATCGTTTTTCCTGCATTTTTTAATGCCACAATCTTCTCTTTAATGAGTTTTCTCCCCTCTGTGTCAATTTGAGCCATTACTTCATCAAAGATAAGCATCTCTGGTTTTAAACTCAATATACTGGCTAAGGCAATTAATTGTTTTTGTCCTCCCGATAGACAGTGGGGATTGCTATATCTATACTTTTCCATACCTACTACATCTATAGCTTCTGAGATTCGTTCCCCTATTTCCTCTCTATTCAAACAGAGGTTTTCCGGACCAAAAGCAACTTCATCTTCAATGGTAGGAGAAAAAAGTTGCGTATCAGGGTCTTGAAAGACGATGCCCACCTTTGTGGCTACAGAAGCTAAATCCATATCTTTTACAGGCTTACCAAACAGCAATACCTCTCCCTTTAACTTACCTTTAAAAACATGAGGGATAATACCACACATGCAGTAGCAAAGGGTGCTTTTTCCATTGCCACTTAGTCCTACGATCCCCACTACTTCTCCTTTTTTGATCTGTAGATTTATGCCCCTCAATATATTTTCTTCTTTACCAGCATACTGATAATAGAGATCCTTTACTTCTATAGGATACATCATTGCAGCTCAACCTCGACTACAAATTTCGCCCAACGCTGACTAAAGGGATCTTTTCGGAGAATGATTTGATAGGGTCCACTGCCTCCCTCTTCTTTTCTTCCTAAAGGTTCTCCATTTCTTTCATAGGCAATATAAACATTATCTTCCTCCAATACCTCTTGTACTCCTAATGCCACTGTATAACCGTCTATAGAACGAATATTTATCTGCTGTTTATCTTCTAGCGATAAGTTTTTTGATTCCAAAACTTTTCTTAAGGCTACTCCCTTATAGCTATGTTCGACTGGATCTTTACCACTACTTTTTAGATTTGCTTTAAATTCTATAGGCTGTAGATCTTCTATCCATGCTAAGTCCACTACATCTATTTCTTCATCATCTTCCTTCAATACTATAGAAGCATTTTCCACCATAGTTTGTTTATCTTTTACATATCCTCTGTTGAGATAAGCACTAATCCCTACAATTATGATTAATACAGCGATAGCAATAGGAATGAACTTTTTCAATTTCTCCCTCTCCCCTCTGTAACAATATAAGGTACAATCATATCTTGATAACGAAAGGAACCATGATTTCCCCCACGAAGTGCTTCAGGTGTACTATGCATTCCATGGTCTGAGGTAATAATTACCTTTCCTTCCCAGTTCTCTACTAATTCTCTTGCATAATTATCCGTCTCTTTGATCATTTTCATGGTAGTTTCATGAAAATCACCGTAACTATGTCCCATATCATCAATGCCGTGAAAATGGATAAACATAAGATCATAATCTGTATCAATATGCTCTAATGCAGTTTCAAAGACTTCATCACAGGTAATGCCATTATTATTTTCATCTCTATTTAATAAGGGTTCGATTTCAGTATTAAGAATTTTGATATCTCCCTCAATCAACACGCTCTTTTTATTTAAGTCTTTGGCTACTGCAAATATACTGGGAACTTTTAAGTCTCTTTGACTTCTTGAATAAACACCATTTTCATAGGGAGATTTTCCTGTTATCATGGCGGCAAACCCAGCGTTGGTTACAGACTGATAGACACTTGTCGCCTTCTCTGCTAATGCTAATTCCTTTAAAAAAGGAGCATAACCCTTCTCTATAGCATGCAAATATTGATGATAACCAAAACCATCTAGAAATAAAATAAGTACCTTTTCATCCTGTGCCAGAAAATGACTGGCATCATAATAAGTATCCATAATGCTGATCTGAGGAGGATTGATGATGACTCCTCTAGCATCAGTTATTTTGTCTTTACCTTCTTTTTCTAACAAATCAATTCTATTGTCTACCATTTTAAGATAGCTATCTCCATCTACAAATTTATATTGTCCTAGATCCCCCATAGCCAACAACCTATCATTTTCTGTTAGGTCTATTAGATCCTTCAGCTTTATTATTTTTTCTTCTGTGTAAATCGTGGTCTCATAGGTATGTCCTTCTGTATCTATAGAAGAGGTTCCCTGAAAATAAGGAAAAACAGTTCTAGGCATGGTATACATTTGTCCTGCAGTAATGTTCATGATATTTTCTTCGCTAGTGATAAGATTAAAACCATAATCCCAATCCTCTTCTTTGGCTATTACTACAACTTCCTTTACTTTTTTTATATTGCTGCTAATAGGATGGCTAGGATTAATAAATTCCCAGGCATTTTCTGCCGATAGATTGATGTAACAAGTTTCAATTCTCTCTCCATCAATTTTGGCCATTAAACCATCCTGACCTACTAACAAAATTTCTATACTTTCTGTAACGGGCTTTGCTTTATATAACAATTCTTCTAGTTTCAAAACCTGTTTTTTCTCCCCGTCAATCTCTACTTCTTCCAAAGAGAAATCCTCCATGCTTCTAACGGTCAAAACCTCTTCAACATCTCCTATAATCTTAAAAGAAGGTATATATCCATCACTTTTCATTCCAGATGTTGTTGTGCTGCACCCCATCATCAGATTATTGATAAAAAGAATTACCAACAACAGTTTACTGTACTTTGCTAGATTTTCTTTCATTTTGTCCCTCCTTTTATATTTCTGGATTCAATAGATGAAAGTTTTTAAACTGCTTTATGATAGCATAGGCTACCAGTCCCCCTAACCCTCCTGATAAGGCAGCGGCACTTAAACTCAGCATTAAAGGAATCAAAGGCAATTGAAAGAACACTACATTGACTAGGAAAGTACCACTGATATTGGCAGCAATTCCACCTAAAAAACAACATATTGCACAACAGCCTTTATGGCCAAGAAGAAAAAATAATAAATCCACAGCCATGCCTGGTAGTAAATAGGTAATAAAACTTACAATGCCATGGGTGCCAAATACCCCTATTGCTATCACCATAATCGCCTGTACCAGAGCAATAAGGGTGGCTGTCCCTCTTTTCCCCACAAGCCCTACCCCCAATACCAACCATAACATGTAAAATCCCCCGGCTATTACTCCCCCTGGTATATAAAGAGGTCCTGTAATAATATGGGCTAAAGGAACAATTACAGGCTTGATGGCAATCCCTAGTGAAGCCATCATCGCCATAACAACCAAATCAAATACAGAAAATTCCTTTAACAATCTTTTTTTAGCTGTCACCATTATTTTGCCTCCATCGATCATAGTTTTTCTTTAGTTAGTTTTTGCCTCTATAGAGAGTAGACCTTTTATGCCTGTATTCTTAGGTAATCCTTCAAAAAAGGTACTTAACTGTCCTTCTTCACCTTCATATAAAATGCCGTTTTTAAGGTCACTTCCATTTACTTCAATGGTATAGCCATCTATAGCGGTTAATATATAGGTACCTTCTTTTTTTACTCCAATTTCTTTTAAAATTTCCTCTATCAAGATACCCTCATGACCATTTAAAACTTTTATTTCTATCATTTCCTTTGTCTGATCATAGGAAACCCAGGCTGTTGAAGCGTGGGAAAAATACAATATATCCTTTACATGCATTCCCTTCGGCATATCTGGTGATAAAAAAGCTGGTGCATCAGCGCCTGTTACTTTAATGTAAGCCTCTTTAAAGATGGGGAAGGTTTCATTTTTTTCTAAGCCATCCACCGCTTTTATATAGATACTTTGTGATGAAGTGTCTCCTTCTAGCTGCTCTAACAAAGCCTGTGTTTTTATAGCTTTGTCGGTACTATCATAATAAGGATAATCTTCTAAGCTTATCGTTTCCTTCACTGTCTCAAGAAAGATAATTTTATTGGTTTCTGCTTGTTCAATAGTTTCTAGTATCTCAATCGTTGCTAAATTACTCACCCAATACATAGCTCTTTCCTCAGGTATGATAATTCTTATGGGCTTTTCTTTAGGGCCTAAAGGTGCGTCGTCAACTTCATAGACCAACAGAATATCTCGTTTATCTAATATTTCCTTAGGTACCTCTATGGAATAACCATCTCCCGCCACAAGTCTTATGCCCGTTAAATCTTTTTGGCTTGTCCCTTGTTTCACCAATATTTCCTCCAACAATGCACCAGTTACTGAAAAGGTTTTTTCTTCGCCACTGGAATTTACAGAAGTAACCTCTTTTTTGACAGCATTAAGTGCTTGTATTTCTTCCACTGTAATTACCAAGCCCTCATCTTTGATACCTGTAATAGTAATATGTTCTTCTAACATTGCATCTTTTTCTATAGAAATTTCCACGTCAGGATCAGCAGGAGCAGAACAACCAGTTATGATAAACAGCAACATCGTAACAATCAAAAAAACACATATTTTTTGTTTTCCAATCATTTAAAATCCCCCTTTTGTTTTATTTTTTACATGCAGTCCCTTATATAAATGGATAATTTTGAGTAACTAGTGATATTACCTTAGTTCCTCTTTGATATTTTTTTAAGTTATCCAGGAACACAAAAACACCTCCTTCTTTATGGAAAAAGATTTGTTTTTTTGATAAAAAAACAAAACGCCTTAAAAAGGCGTATGGCTGTTAAAATTTATTATTTTTTGCCATGGCTCCTTTCCACAATGGGAGGCATAACTATTTCTAGCTATACCCTACGGGTCTATACGCCATAAGTAGAAAACTTGAAGGAAATATAGACTCGGAGACATTTAGTTTTAGAATTACATTATTTACCTATAGTGTAATCCATAGGTCTTACTTTGTCAATATTTAAACGATATAAAATTTTAAAACAATTGCTTCATTAATAGCATAAAATATTATAAAGCTTTATCCTTTGATGTAATGCTAAGACCTCCACTTCCACAAGTGGGAGATCAGGCATCACATCCTCGAAGTAAATTCGACTACAATTCAGTGGCGTAAAGGCCCCCCTGAATTAAATCTTATTTTATTCTCTTAATTGATGTAAATACAATTATTTTATGCTATGATAAAATATATATCGCAATTATGGAAGGTGATGCTTATGGCAAGAAAGTTATATCTATCAGAAACCGATAAAAAATTAGCTGGAGTATGTGGCGGTATCGCCGAATACTTTGCTATCGACTCTACTCTAGTACGATTAGGATGGGTCATATTCTCATTAGCCTGGGGCTCTGGTGTATTAGGCTATATTATCGCTGCGCTAGTCATTCCCCGCAAATATTATTATTAAGCTATCGACTTTAAAAAATATATTAACCGCATAGATTTTGGGTAGCATAATAAGAAAAGGAGTGATTCTATGCTTATTTGTAATACACCCGAAGTGCCCAACAAAGAAATTACTGAAATACTAGGTCTTGTTAAAGGTAGTACTATTAAAGCAAAGCATATCGGCAAAGATATTATGTCGGGATTAAGACAAATCGTTGGCGGTGAGTTAAAAGAGTATACGCAAATGCTAGACGAGGCAAGAGATACAGCCATTGACTTGATGATTAAAGAAGCACAAAAACTAGGGGCTGATGCTGTGGTTAACATCAGATTTACAACCTCAGCAGTTATGCAAGGGGCAGCAGAAATCATGGTTTATGGTACTGCTGTAAAACTTAAGGATAAATAGTTTTATAAACGTATCAAAATATGCTTTTATTGTAAATATATTGCCTTTTAATGATAAAGCGAAGAAGGGTACCCTTCTTCGCTTTATCTACTTATTACCATTTGTTTTTTATTAAGTGATATATGATACTAGCAAACTCTCCCCTTGAAAATACCTTATTAGGATTGAATGCTCCTGTAGTTTCCTTATCTCCAAAAATATTATAGTATTTAGCTAAAGCTACATATCCCGTATCCTCTATATCAATTTCTTCAGTATCAGTATAAGGAATTTGGAAGATTTCTGTAAACTGTGCCAGTTCTTTTTGTTCCAAGGCATTTAAAATCCACTGAGTAACTTCTATTTTGGTCACTGTTTCATCAGGTCTAAAATAGTCGTCATTTTTTTCTATAATTTCATTTGCTATAGCTGCTTGAATATAAGAGTAATAGGGATCTTCTTTGTCTACATCTTTAAAAGCAATTACCTTTGCATCAGGGTAAACCCTATTCCTACCAGTCATTTCAACAATCCATTTTATAGCATCTTTACGAAGCAATTCATCATTTGGTCGGAAGAACTCGCTAGCTTCTTTTAAAATGCCCATTCTATTCAAGAGTATAATTTGATTTCCATAAGAATGATTTTCTATATCTTTAAAATCAGCCAGCAAAGACTCTTCTTTTACATACTCTTCCCCATTATAGTTTAAAAATTTACCATTTAATGCATCTATGTACATAAAGTGAAAAGTTTTTAAAGTATAGATAGGTGCCAGTTCTTTCAAAGGCAGGTCTAATCTATCTTTTTTATAAGCTGCTTCGTCCTTTAACTGAATCAAATACTTTTCAAAACCCACTGCATCATAAAACTTTTTACTTATCATCTCTTTATCTAGTACTTTAGAAAAGGATTGGACTTCCACCTCATACCAACGATAGTCTAATTCCACAATTTTATTTTTGTTCCCATCATAAGTAATTTTTAAATAGTTTTCTTCATAAGGAATACCATCAATATATCTTGAAGAAGTAATGGATATCAAAGAATCCTCATCTAATTTTTTTGCTTCAAGTTGAAGTTCCTCTGCTTGAATATGAGGGAACAATACTTTGATTTTCTCATGAACTTTTTCTTTTATTTTTACCTCATCTATGCTATTTTCCTTCATCATCTCTAGCTCTTCACTTTGAAAAGGCTGAACTTTTTCAGGATATTCACTATAGCTGATAGAAACAACCTCTCCCTTTTCTCCATCAAGGGTGGCATGTAGTCTCCTATCTGTCTTTTCATCTAACCAATAGATCTCCCAAAATTTGCCCTTGCGTCCATAATGATATTGGGAATAATAGCTGCTTTGTACCTTTAATTCCTTCATATCCAATTCTTTTCCCAGAGTTTCTGATACTATTTTTTCTGCTTTTTCCTTTGATATGACACCTTCTTCTGGAATAACCTCAGGTTGGCCGTAGGCAGCACCCATCTCCTTCATAGCCGAATCCATACTTATGCCAGTTCTGAGCCCATAACCCTGTGAATAGATTTCTTCTATTTTTAAAAGCCTTCCATCTACCGCATGGATTAGATCAGACTCCTTTGGTACATACAAATATACCGGCGTCAAAAACGGTTTGCTTCTTTCATCTTTATTATTGCTATATAGTGCTACATACTTTAAAATAAAACGATCTTCTTCTTCAAAAGCCTTCCTCGCCTTTTCCTTGGCTATTAGATTTTTTTTATTGTTATAGGTGGCATCGTCCCATTTCATTTCATAATCAGTAATACTTCCATCAATGCCTGATACTTGTACCCTAAAGTAGTTATTAGGAAAAAATTCTTCCTCCAGTTTCCGTATAAAAAGAAAATGGTAATTTTCTCCTTGATAAAAACCCCTTTCCATATTATAGACAATCATAGAAGGTGCCTCTACCGTTATCTCTTCTGTTTCTTTGAATCTTTCTGCTTCTAAAGATTGGATAAAGGCAACAGCCTTTCCTCTAGCTTCATCAGGTAATACTGCAATAGCTTTTCCATAGTTGCTGTCTTTCCATTGATGGTAATTTATAATCTCCCCAGTATCGGCAGCAGCAGTAACAAAAATCCGCTCCTTTTCTTTCTCGAACTCCAAATTCCACATCTGCTTTCGTTGTAAATCTCTAGTAAATAAATTCACTTGACTTAATTTCATATCATCATCTATATGGAGTTTTTTTCTTAGCAGCGCTTCCATTTCTGTTTTGGTATAAATAGAAGTTTCAGCCGCAAAAACTACACCCTGAAACATAGTAATGATGAGTAAAATGGTGATGCCAATCGAAACAGTTCTTTTTATCATACAATCCCTCCTAAATAGTAAAATCTTCCTTATCTATTTAGACGAAAAGCATGAAAAAAGGTTCCCTTTTATCTTCCATGCTTTTGTTTAAAATTTACTTACTAAAACTTCGCATATAAAAACATCTCTAGCAACCTTAAAAAACAATAATTTTGATAATAAAAAACATGCGACCTAACGTTTTTGATATAAAAATATAAATTCAATCAAGGTTATATAATATTTCAATACCTACATCAATTAATCTAGGCGATCCCATAAAACTTACCTGAACTTTAGCTCTATTTGTATGTTTATTAACTTTTTTAATTATACCTTCCATTCCATATAGAGGTCCATCTTTAACTAATACCTTGCAATTTTTGATAAAAATCTTAGAATAATCAATAATTGAATTATCTCCTACAAGCTTCAGAATTATTGACATTTCCTTTTCTTCAATTCGAGAATAATATGAACCTTTATTTAAAATACGTATAAGATTTGGTATGGTGGTTATTATCCTATACTTGTCCAAATCCATAATTGTACAAATAAAAACATATCCTGGAAATAAGGTCTTTAAAACACAATAAAATTTTCCTGCCTTTTTTTCTTTAATTTTTCTTTTAGGCACACATGAATGTAATGTTTTTTTATCAAAGTAAAACTCAAGCCATTTTTGCACTTCTTCTTCTTTATTTGTTTTAACAAATAAAGCATACCATTCCATTTAATATACCCCCTTCTTACAGTTTACAAGTACTTTTGAAATAGTGTATAAAACTTGAATTTTATTATACATTAACATTAGTTAAAAGTAAATATTTTACTTATTTTGAATTATATTCAAAATATATTAATATAAATATCTCATACTATTCAACATTCACTAGTTGATTAACTATAGTTTTGTACTTTCCCGTTGATATATTGAAAGTACTGCTTTTTATTTCTTATTGCAAATCGCTAAAAAGCAATTTTTTCTATAAAAGTGCAAAATTTGAGTAGATAAAATATATTATTTGAAAGAAATTGTTCCACTAATTATTAATATAGTCATTTTTACTTACTTACTAAAGTTATTTAATAATGTTACATCGTTAAAAGATTCAACAAACGAAAAACTTGATTTTAAAGACTGAATATTAAAAGATAATTTAGTTTTTAAAGGAAGTACTATAGAGCACATATAATTTCCAATAGTAAAAGAAATTGCTTTATATTGAGTAAAATTTTTATAGTAACTCACTATATAATAATTAGAAAGCTCAATTTTAGAGATCTCAAAAAGATTCAATGGAACTGTTAAACCTGTTTTTAGAACCTTGGATAATGCTTCTTTGACAGTCCATAAGAGAGTAAGCCCCATATCATACGAAATCGGTATACTGTTAAGTTCCAATTTTTCAAGGTTTGTTGATTGTTTTTCAAAAACATCTCTTTTATTCAATTTAATTTGTTCAACATCAATCCCCATAGGATGAGCTTCCGAAAAAGCAAGTGCTGCTCCAAAACCACCACAGTGAGTAATACTAACCTGAATATTTTGCTTGTTATGCACTGCAATTGGCTGATTAAAAACACCTGATTGAATACAAATATTTGTTAAATATTTTTCACCAGTTATAGCAGCTACCGCTTGTTTAGCAACAAAGCGCCCCAAAAGATAACTACTACTTCGTTTTTCATACTTCAATGTATAGTAATAGTTACGTTCTTGTGGATGCAAATGCTGAATTATCTCTTCATACTCTGTTACATAGGAAAAAAAACAGCAACATAAAGTTGCTTTAAATGTATTATCCAATCTAATTAGACTCAATTTATCAATAAACATATTACTTTCTTTCATCTTCAAACTATTACCTCCTTGTTTACTCAATAATTATTAGGCCTACTCACCTTAGAAGATTTGCGATTATTGAAGATTATTGAAGATTTTTAAATTTTGTAATTACTTTAAGCGATTGCAGATCTTTTTAAGAAATCTGCAACCGTTTTTGGGATTTTAAACGCTGTGCAAGTGGGAACCTCTGTTTTTCTCTAGCCCAATCACTTTTATTACAAAAATAGCTAATGCCGCCGGTGATTAAATAAACTCTTTGGAGTAGATTTTTTGATTTATCGCTTTAATGACACCGTCCTATAGTATCAAATAGCTCAAGTTGATCCAAACATTTGTACCACCATTTTTCATCTATTTCTGGAAATTGAACAGAAGTATTTTGTAATGCTTCTCGAGTGTTACTATTACTAAGATTCATAGTACAAAAATAATCTTTAAATACTCGGTTACCAAAATCATCCTTTAAGAAAAATAACCTTAAGAGCGTTTTTATTGAATCATTAGGTAAATTATTAATATATCGCAAACAACTATCAGCCCATTCTTCAAAAGATACTTTTTTTAATATGGTCGGATTTTTTTTCAGTAAACACGCAAAAAATGTTTGCACCGGTATCGGATTTGGATTGCTTAAATGATAAATTTTTCCATAACAATTATTTTGCTGGCTTATTGCTAAAATAGCTCGACTGACATAATCAATAGGAGCAATATCCATAACATTTTCATCCCACTGAGGTACAAATTCAACTTGACTAAATATCTTTAAAAGGTTATGAAATGTATCTTGTGCAGTTCCATCAGCTGTTTGACTAGAACCGGTAATTTGTCCACAGCGAAAAATTGTAATTGGAATACCTTTTTCCTGAGCTTGTATAAGATGATGTTCCGAAACCCATTTTGTCTGTGCATAACCACTTTCTAAATTTTTACCATGTTCTAATACTGTTTCTAATTGGTGGGCTGGCAATTTTCCTTGAGAACAAACTGCAGTAGAAGAAATAAAGTGTATTGGTTTCACTTGTATGTTTCCAGCAAACTTTATAATAGATAGGGTGCCGTCCACATTATGAGCTTTCATAGCGTGATAATTTAGTAAATGATTTACTAATGCCGCACAATGATAAATCCTTTCAATAGATTGGCTTAATTCATTATATAGCTTCTCTTCAATTCCTAATTCTGGCTTTGTTAAGTCTCCCAATACTGGGATAATCCGATCTTCATAATCATCTTTCCATAGATTATATTTTTTAAAATTATTTTTAATTCGTTTCAAGGCCGAAGATTCTGATTCATCACGAACAAGACAATACACAGTTGCAGAAGTTTGTTGTAAAATTTCATCACATAAAAACCCTCCTAATAATCCAGTTGCTCCAGTCAAAAATACTTTTGCTGGTGAAGAAGTATGTTTGATAGATATATCCTTCCTATTCAAATTAAAATCCTCCGGTAACTTTTTATCCTTTTCCCATTGTAAGATTGATATTACTTCTGGATTAGACACTGAAGGTAATGGACGATTAATTAATTCTATTTGTCTTATGATTTCCTGTAATGTGAACTCCGCAAAAAATTGTCTGGTATCCAATTTAATTTTCAGTTCCCGCATTAATGTTTCTAGTAATTGGATCCCCGATATCGAATCCATTCCATAGTCTTTTAATTGTTTTTTAGAATTAATTATAAAACTAGATGATAGTCCCAAAATTTCCTTAATAAACTTTGTTACAATTCCCAAAACATCTTCAGAATTATTATAATTTACATCTTTTTCTTCATGTGAAAATTTATTTATTTTTTGTTCTCCTTCGATGATAAAGTGATTTGTTTCTTGCTGTGAGGAAAACCAATAGCGTTCCTTGGCAAAAGGATAAGTAGGTAAAGATATAATACAGACTTCTTCCCCTTCATGAAGTATTTCCCAAGAAATCTTACCTCCCTGTGTCCAATAAAGTGCAATTTTTTCAAGATCTTTTTCTGCTAGTAACACCTGAAGGACGGTCTCCCCTATTTTATCGGAAAGCAGGTTTTTAATTCCCGAATGATCCTCTTCCAGATTTCCAATAAAAATGGGTACGGCGGTCTGTATTTCTTTACCTTCTCTGGCTGATTTCAGATACTCTTCGAGGGCTTGAAGCAACTCTTCTCGGTCGCTAGCTACTATTGCTAGCCGAGATGAAAATGCTTCACGCCCTATTTGAAGAGTAAAAGCAAGATTAGATAAAGATAGTTCCTTTTCAAGTTCTATGAAGTCAAAAACTTGTTGTGCGGCAGCCTGCAGCCGTTCAGAGCTTTTAGCTGAAAAGACTACAATCTGAGGAGAGACTTTAGAAGGAATATGAACAGCTTTTTTCTGGCGAGGAAGATATTCCTCAATCACTGCATGAGCATTAGTTCCACTAATCCCTGTTGTACTAATAGCACCCATTCTAGGCTGATTATTTTCAGTTGTCCAAGTTTGATTCTCTAGATTCAAGAAAAACGGACCTTCTTTAAAATTTATATACTCATTACTTGATTGATAATTATACAGAGCTGGAATAGTTTGTTCTTTCATTGCCATCAACATGCTGATTAAACTTACCACACCTGAAGCTGCAAATGTATGACCAATTAAAGGTTTAATTGATCCTAAATTGCAATATTGTTTTTTGTCAGTATATTTATTAAATGCGTTTGACAATGCTTGAACCTCTATTGGATCTCCTAATTTTGATCCTACACTATGTGACAAAACATACTGAATATTAGCCGGATTAATATTATATTTATTATATATGTTATTCATTAATTCAGCTTGGCTTAAAGGATTGGGTACTGCTAAGCCGTTGGATTTACCATTGTAATTTACCCCACTTGCTTTAATACACCCATATATATGATCTTTATCCAAAATTGCCTTTGATAACGGCTTAAGCAAAACAACGGCAACCGCTTCGCTAGGCACTAAACCATTAGCACGCTGATCAAATACATAAGATTTTCCATCTAAAGAAAGCATATCCATATTGCTCATCCCTATATACATCATGGGAGAAATCATTAAATTAATACCGCCGACTAAAGCCATTTCGCAATCCCCTTGGCGTAGAGCTTGGCATCCCTGATGTAAGGCCACAAGTCCAGAGGAACACGCCGCTGTTAACGCTAGATTAGGACCTTTTAAATCTAATTTATAAGCAATCCGAGCAGATAATGTTGCATTTTGATTGTTATTAATCTGACCTTTATCACCAACTAAAAATCCATATTCACCCTCTTCCACACCAACATAAACTCCGCAAGACTTTCCTTTGATTCTTTCTTCCATATATCCTGCATCCTCTAAAGCATGCCATGCTTCCTCTAAGAACAACCGCTGTTTCGGATCCATAAGTTTTGCTTCTCTTGGAGAAATTTCAAAAAACAGAGGATCAAATTGATCTATATCAGCTAAAAAACCACCCCATTTGGATTTGATTTTTCCCTTTTCATAATACTCCCTCCAATCCCAGCGGTCTGTTGGAATTTCTGTAATACAATTTTTACCGTATTTTAAGTTCTTCCATAATTCAACAATAGTATTTGCCTGAGGAAACCGTCCGCTCATGCCGATGATGGCAATGGGTTCTGGAACACCTTGGGTAGTATTCCATACTTTAAATCTGGATTTTTTTTGCCCCTGTCGCTTGCTTGTAGTTGCTGTTACCTGCAGACTTTGGGGGGATTTCTTTTCTACAGCGTATTCTGCATAAAATACCTGAATAATTTCTTGATGTTCGGTTAAAAAATATTGAGTTAATTTTTCTAAAGTGGGATATCCAAAAAACAAAGCGGGAGTTATTTCTATTCCATAATAATTGGTTAACAGGATAGAAAATTCTGTTAAACTAATGGAATCAAAGCCAAAATCAGCTAAGTTTGTTTCTCTATCTAAATTATTTTGGGAAATTTTAAGTAAATTACTAACATGTTCTTTCAAATCTCGCTCCAGACATTTCTTTAAGCTCAATCCCTTCATTTTAGCTGGTCGTCCTTTACCTGAACTATTTGAAATGTTTGAATTTAACAAAATAGATTGCTTTTCAATCAAACCTAAAAAGCGGTGTACTCGACTGGGTTGTCCTACCAATATCAAATGTTGTATGTTATTTTGAGACAAGATGCGTTCAAACATGTTCATGCCTTCTTCGGCTTCTAAAAAACGTTGACCACTGGATTTCAGATACATTTTGCTATTTTCATTATTACCAAAGCCCATGCCACCATCTTTCCATAGAGGCCAGTTGATAGAAAACGTTTTGCCATTACGTTTCTCTTGATTTCGGTAATGAGCATAGGCCATTAGAAAACGGTTGCCGATGGCATAGTCACAAGACCCAAAGTCCCCAAGAATCGCTGAAGATGAAGAAAAATAACATATAAAATCAAGTTCCTCTCCATAGAGCAATTCATCCAACACAAGGGTCCCTTTTATTTTTGGTTCTAACACTTGTTCAAATCTTTGAATGTCTTTTTCTAAAACGCTTTGATTTCCCTCCACTCCTGCTGCATGGATAACGCCATGAATCCCTCCAAAACTTTCCTTAGCCTGCTCTAATCCTTGTTTCATATGGATTGGATCACAAACATTAGCTTGTATATACATAACCCGACTGCCTAAATCCTCTAATGTTTTTATTTTTGATTGTTTTTCTGCACTGATTGGAGATCGACCCGTTAAAATGAGATTTACAGGATGTTTCTTGGCAAAGTATTCTGCAAAAAGGAAGCCAAGTCCACCACAGCCACCTGTAATGAGGTATGTTCCTCCTGACCGTAATAGACCATCACCTGTTTGAATTATTGTTGGCTGTACCTTGTATACATGCCGTTTCCCCTCTTGATACAAGACACTTTGAGCACTGTGAACTTGTAGTTCTGCCCAAAGTTTCCGTAACCAGTTTTTCATTACCGCTTCCGGCTTTTCCTTTTCTATTTCTTGAAGAATTACCGTCACTTGAGTATTTGGCATAAGAAGTCCTAATGAGCGTTCAAAGCCAATCCAAGATTCCAGATAGCAACGTTCCAGTCCATCTGCAAATTGAGCCGCCAATAAGAATCGTTTAATGTTTAGTTTGGTAGTTGCAATAGCCTGTAAAATATAGACAATACTCGCATAATCCTTAATACAACTTGAATCTTCAAAAGCCCATAGATATAGTATAGCATCTATTTCCCCATACTCTTCCCCTATGCTCTGGAAAACCTCTTGATAACTGTTTCTATCGTTGCGGGAAATGTGATATTCTTGTTGAAATTGTTTTTGATCCGTTGTATTTTGTGAAATGAAAATAATCTTGGTCTGCTGATGGAGGGCTTGCATTTCCTCCACAATTGCTTGTTGATTTTCCGAATTTGAAAGAAAACAAATCATAGTTTTAATCTTGACTGAGGAAATATCCGGCAAAATCTGCTCTTTCCAGACTTCTTCAAAGGTCATCATTTCAAAGTCTTCTTGTATTCTAGAAGTCGGAAGACTTTGAGGTTTTGTTTCTTGAAAAGCAAACATTGTCTCTGTGTCCTCTTGGATTTCCAATCCCTTTAACCTAACATAAATATTCCCTTGATCATCGCACAAATCAATATCGAGTCTCTGTACCTTATCCTCCGCTGTACTGCCACCACTGTATCGGACCAATGTCCACATCTCAGAGGTGCAGCTTCCCAAAATTTCAAGTTCTTGCAGAGCAACCGGAAAAACAGGACTGATGGAGATTCTATTACGCATATCATCTGCTCCCATCCTTAAACCTATTGATGCTTGTAAGGAGGCATCCAGCAGACTCGGATGCAGGACAAATTGATTTTGCGTATTGGAAACGGAAGAAGGCATGGAAAGCTTCGCTAACACTTGACCTGAACCAATATAAATCTGTTCAATCCCCTGATATCCCAACCCATAGTTCAGTCCCATTGTCCTAAAGATGTCATAGCATTGGTCTGAAGAAAGAGTACCTTCGCTGCACTGAATCTGCAAGGCTGACAGATCCATAGTAGGAATTTTTTCAACCAAACTAAGCATAGCACTGCCCTGACTGTATATTGCCGCATCTGTACTAATCTCTTCCGGTTGACTATATATTTCATACACAATCTCTCCACTATCCTCGGGATAAAGTCCGACATTTACCTTAAATGGCTTATCCTCTACGGTTATGGAAGACGACCATACTATATTTTTAAGCCGTATTCCCACCTGACTTTCTTTCAAAATTCCTGTCCCCTGCTCCACCGCAGCCCGAGCCATCTCAAGATAGGCTACCCTAGGCAAAACCCCCTGACCCTTCACCCTATGATCCGCCAGGAAAAACTCCTGTCCTGTAAAGGTGGAACTGAACCGCTGCTCTGAAAGGTCAGAGGTGTTTTGATGCAACAGTGGATGGATTGTCCCTGCATTGGCTGAAGTGGTGATTGAACTGTCACCAGATTTAGTCTTGGTCTCTGGTATCCAGTAGCGTTCTCTAGCAAAGGGATAGGTGGGTAGACTAATGCGACTGGGCTTGGTGTCGTTATAGAGCTTGTTCCAATCAAAAACTAGACCCTTGACCCAAAGGTCTAGAAGTTTGGCATATTTTCTGCGCTGAATCCATTTTTCAATTGTTTCCTGCATTTCTTCATCCATTGCAAAAACAGCCAGCGTCTCTTTGTTGCGTTTGACCTGTCCTCGGTACAGATCTTCAATATTCTCTTGGCCTTTGACAAAACTCTCTAGTTTTTCTTCAAGTTCTTTGATGGATGCTACAATTATCGCTAAACGTTCTTCCATAGCTTCCCGCCCTATCTGAAGGGTATAGGCCATATCCGCTAAGTCGTTATCTGTGAATTGTTGTTCTTGAATCGCTTTTAATAATTGCTGTGCCTGTTCTTGAAGCCGCTCTTCATTCTTGGCAGACAACACAATAATGGCTGGATTTTGTGGTGTGATTGTAATTGGATATTGTTTTGCGTCTTTAGGAATATATTCTTCGATCACTATGTGGGCATTTGATCCTCCCGCACCGAAGGAAGAGATGCCAGCAATCCTTGGATATTCCCTCTTTTCTCCATTTTTTTCAATCATCGGCCGTTTCCATTCTGTAAGTTCTTGCTGTACCACAAAAGGAGTCTTTGTAAAATTAATATTAGGGTTCAACGCTTTAGCATGCAAGCTTGGAACAATCTTCTGATTTTTCATTTGCAATATGATTTTAGTTAATCCTGCAATCCCTGCTGCAGCTTCTAGGTGACCGATATTTGACTTTACAGAACCAATGGCACAAAATCCTGTATCTTGGGTATCTTTTCGGAACGCTCCACTTAATCCTGTGATTTCAATCGGATCGCCAAGTTCTGTCCCTGTACCATGGGCTTCAATGTAGCTGACTGCTCGAGCATCTGTTTCAGCTTTATCTAAGGCTGCACGAATAAGCTCTCCTTGAGCGCTTGGATTGGGGACTGTATATCCATTCGTTTTTCCTCCATGGTTAATACTACTTCCTCGGATAACAGCATAAATATGATCCTGATCTGAAATAGCCTGAGATAAGGGTTTCAATAAAACAGCACCCACTCCTTCTCCAGGCACAAATCCACTGCCACCTTGTCCAAAGCTCTTGCATTTTCCATCCGCCGCAAGCATTTTAAGTGTACTAAGTTGAATATAACTCATAGGATGAAGGTATAGGTTAACTCCAGCAGCAATAGCTATCTCACATTCGTCATGATAAAGATGTTCGCACGCTTCGTGAATCGCTGTCAGCGAAGCAGAGCACATCGTATCTATTGGCATGCTGGGACCTTTTAAATTTAAAAGGTAGGAAACTCTATTTGCCACTGATGCAAATGAAGTGGTTGGATAGATCTGTTCCCCCTGTTTCCATAAATCAGGACCATATAAAGCAAAGCCTGTTTTTGTAATTCCCGTAAAAACACCGACTCGCTGCTTATATAGTGATGTTAGTTGCTCTCTGGTATATCCCGCATCCTCTAACACTTGCCAACAAGATTCAATAATCAATCGTTCTTGGGGATCCATATTAAATGCTTCTCGCGGGGATATGTTGAAGAAAAGAGGATCAAAATCTGCAAATTCGTCTACAAAACCACCCCATTTGCTATAGCTTTTTCCTTGTGCCACAGCTTCTTGTGGGTTTGGATGATAGAATCCTTCTATTGACCAACGTTCTTTTGGAATCTCGCTAATACAATCTTTACCTTCACATAAGTTCTTCCAAAATTCCTCTAAATTTTTTGCCTGTGGATAACGTCCGCTTATACCAATAATGGCGATGGGTTCTCTAACTTTTTTACTGCTTAGAGTCATAGTTAAGTTACGTGCTGTCTTCTTTTCTGTTTTCAATGAGCTTAACATAGAATTTACGCCATCAAAATTCGATCCTGTTGAAGATACTTCCGGTACTGATTCCCTCTGAGTTACCAGCCCAGTCCACTGAAAACACTTCTCTGGATAATCTGCTATAAAATATTCTGTTAAAGCATCTAAGGTCTGATACTCATAAAACAAGGTTTTTGACAATTCACCAAAAACACTGACAAGTTTTTGATTAAGCTGAGTAATCATAATGGAATCTATTCCATAACTCTCTAATGGTTCTTGAGGATCAATCCTATCAAGGCTCAATTTAGTAACTTCTCCGAATAAGCATTTTAGCTGGTATAAAGTTTTCTCATGAACTAGCGCTATATCCTGTATAATGCCTGGTTCTGCTTTGTGTTCTTTTCTAGTTTTGATGCCTATACTATACTCTTTTTCAAAGTTCGATATATTAGTAGCTTTCTTATTATACTGAACTCTATATTCTTGAATTTTTTCCAAAGCGTCTTCAAGGCTTATCTTTTTTTCTTTTATTTGGTCATATAAAATCTTTAACTGTTTATTCATTATTCTTGATCCTTTCCATATTAATTAAGATTTCAAATTCGTCTAGAGCCAATTCGTCTTTTAATATTTTTTCTAAAAGACTTCGATAAAATCTATCATCAGGGTGCTTGTATTCGATTGAATCCAATTTTATGGTGTGTCTAAATTGTTCAATATTACCTTCCATCACCATCACCTGCTCCTGCCTAGAAGCTAGACCTTGATACAAGGCCCGGATACCAGTGGTTGTCTGCATGGGAATTATACCTGTACTTTGTTGCATCATTTTTTCGGTTTCTGCATCAATCTGCATCCCCCCTTCTTTCCACAAAGGCCAGTTGATAGACAGGGTCTGTCCCTGACGTTGTTTTGACGCCACCAGTGCATTACGATACTTTGCATAGGCGTCCATAAAGGCGTTGGCAGTTGCATAGTCTGCCTGACCTGCATTGCCAAAAGCTCCCGCCGCAGAGGAAAAGAATATGAAAAAGTCCAGGCTTAAATCTTTGCTGGCCTCGTCAAGGTTTACCAGTCCTGTAACCTTTGGGGCTAAAACTTCCTCCAGTTCATCTTTTGTCTTTTTGATGATAAAGTTATCTCGAATCACACCAGCACTATGAATGATACCATCTAGACTGCCAAAATCCTCCTGGATACTTTGTATTAAGCTGATAACTGCTTTCTTTTGTGTTACATCTACTTGCTTATACTCAATACGCCCTCCTAATCTTTCTAATTCTTTTAACCTAGCTTCTTTTTCTTCCTTAAGAGGAGATCTTCCTGTAAGAATCAGGGTCACATCCTTGAATTTTTGCAGGATTTCTTCTGCAAATATCCGTCCCAAACCTCCGGCACCTCCAGTAATCAGATAGATACCTCCCTCTTTCCACGGAATATTCTCGCTTTCCTGAGAAACCTCTATTTCATTCCAGTCGGTTATATATCGTTTGCCCTTTTGGTATCGAACATGATTTGTTGAAGACTTACTGTTCTCTTGCAGTTTTTCTATGATTCCTTCTAAATCTTCATCTGCTTCTATTTCTATTAACTGCCCCAGGATTTTTGGATTCTCTAATTGGGCTGTTTTTAAAAGTCCACTCAGCCCAGACAAAAGCTGCTGTTCTTCTTGTGGACTAATAACAATCTGAACCAACACTTTACCTGTTGGTTTGCTTTTAAGAATACTTTGGATTTCTTCAAATATTTCAATGGCATAGCTCTGAAAGCCTGCTTCGATGCCTGCCTCTTGGGCTTGCAGACTAAGGCATCTCACCTCGTTTATGTGGTTTTCGATGCTTTCTTGCGTAGCCTCAGCTGACTGGCAGAGTATCACCACATGCTCTGCATAATCAAGGGTTTGAGCTTCTTTAGAAACAGTTTGTTCTTTCCAGTAAGGGTGCAGCATTAAAGTCCCAAGCGTTGCTGTGGATTCTACTGAACCTACTTCCCCTTCCAGCCCTCGTGTTGAAAATCCCTTCATCTGAACACAAATTTCCCCTTGTTCATCGCACATCGTAATATCGAATTTCTGTACCTTGTCTTTTGCTTTGCTGCCGTCACTAAAACCAACCAGTGCCCACATTTCTCTGGTGCAGTTTTTGAAAATTTCAAGTTCTTGCAGGGCAAAGGGCAGGGACAGTTTTAGTGGATTTTTATCTTCTCTAAGCATTATTAAACCTATGGAGGCCTGCAACGCCGAATCCATCAAACTAGGATGCAGCATATATTCTTCTAATGTATCAGCTACACAGGAGGGTAAGGTCAGTTTTGCCAAGACTTGATTGGAACCAACATAGATTTTTTCTATCCCCCGATGTCCGTCCCCATACTCAATACCTATAGATTTAAAGGCTTCATAGCATTGATGAGATGAAAGGATGTTTTGGTTACACTGAGCTTGTATATTAGATAAATCTAAAGTTGGGGCTTCTACTACCGAACTCAGCAGAGCAATACCCTGGCTGTATATTACTGGTTCTGTACTGTTCTTTTCTTCCTGGCTATATATTTCGTAAGCAATCTCGCCACCCTCTTCAGGATAAAGTCCAATATGTACTCTAACCGACTTATCCTCTACGGCTATGGGGCGAGCCCATACTACATTTCTAAGCCGTATTCCGATCTGACTTTCTTCCAAAATCCCTGATGCCTGTTCCACTGCTGCCCGTGCCATCTCAAGATAGGCTACTCCAGGTAAGATGGATTGTCCCTTCACGACATGATCCGTCAGGAAAAACTCCTGCCCCGTAAAGGTGGAACTGAACCGCTGCTCTGAAAGGTCAGAGGTGTTTTGATGCAGCAGTGGATGGATTGTCCCTGCATTGGCTGAAGTGGTGATTGAACTGTCACCAGATTTAGTCTTGGTCTCTGGTACCCAGTAGCGTTCTCTGGCAAAGGGATAGGTGGGCAGGCTAATATGGCGAGGTTTAGTATCGCCGAATAGCTGACTCCAAGAAAGCTCATAACCTTGGCAATAAAAATCCGCTAAGACATAAAGTATTTCTTGGTATCTATTCTTGTTTTTTTTCAGAGAACAACTTTGTTTTATCAAATCTTGTGCATACTCTTTCATTATCTTTTGACTTTTAAGGTCACGGGAAACCTTTCCTTGAAACAGGTTAAGCGGTTTTTCTTTGCTACCTACTTGTTTCCATATATACATTGCATCATCGCAATCCTGAACTACAATAGCACAACGATATTTAAAATGCTGGCGCCCTTCCAGTAAAGTATAACTAATCTGTGCTAAGTTTTGTTCAGGGCAATCTTTTTTTTGCAGTAGGATGATCATATCATCAATTTTTTTCTGCAAAGCCTCTGGAGTCTTGGCAGAAAGAACTAATAGAAAGTAAGGAGCTTGTTCTGAAAAATCTTCAGTTTCTTCTATGAAATAACTTTGAACGACCATATGAACATTGGTTCCACTCATGCCAAATGCACTGACAGCTCCAGTTCGATTTCTTGTACCTGTCTGTGACCAGTGTTTATTTGTTTTATTGACGTAAAATGGACTTTCTCTCCAATTAATATATTCATTTTCCTGCTCACAGTGCAAGCTAGCTGGTATTGTTTCATAGCGCAATGCTTGTACCAAGCTGATTAAACTTACCAATCCAGATGCTGCAAGGGTATGACCCAAGTTCGTCTTGGTTGAAGTAATAGCACAATAATTCTCCTTTTCAGTATAATTTTTAAATGCATCATACAAAGCGTTAATTTCTACTGGATCACCTAGTTTAGTTCCAGTACCATGAGTAACAATATATTCAATCTCTTCTGGATTCACATGATATTGTTGGTAGACTGATTTGAGAAGTTCGGTTTGAGAACTTCCGTTTGGTGCAGTAATCCCATTAGTTTTACCGTCACTGTTTATGCCACTTCCTTTGATAACAGCATAAATCTGATCTCCATCTACTTTGGCTTGGGACAATGGTTTGAGTACCACTACAGCTACGGCTTCTCCAGGAACCATGCCATCAGCTCGATTATCAAATGCAAAACATCGACCACTCTCAGACAACATTCCGGATTGTTTCATAACTTCAAACATCTCAGGTGTGAGTATTAAATTTACTCCTGCAGCAATCGCAGTATCACATTCATGGTTACGTAAGCTCAAGCACGCTTGATGTACAGCAACTAAACCAGAAGAACAAGCTGTATTAATCGCCATATTAGGTCCATTGAGATTTAAAAAATATGAAAATCGTGCGGCTAAAATACCATTATGGCTGGAGGTAATGCTATTCTTTTCTTTTACCAATAGCCTGTAATCACCCTCTTCAGCTCCTACAAACATCCCAATTTTATTTGTTTTAATCCTTGCTACTCCGTATCCAGCATCTTCTAAAGCTTTCCAGCATTCTTGCATTAAAAGCCGTTGTCTAGGATCCATAATTTCTGCTTCTTTGGGTGAAATCTCAAAAAACAAAGGATCAAATTCATCTACCCCTGGAAGTAAGCCACATTTCCACTTGGAACCATATCCAGGAAATCTATCTTCTGAAATTTCTTGTATGACCTCCTGCCCTTGAGAAAGAATCCTCCACATTTCATCAATATTATAAGCATTTGGAAATCGCCCACTCATACCGACAATAGCAATGGGTTCGGGAATATCTTGAGGAATGCTCCGTACTATAAATCTAGATTTCTGAGATATCTGTTGTTTAGGTGTACTGATTGCAATTTGTGGATTTTGTGGAACAGCCAATTCTTCTATATCTTCTTTGTAAAACATCTGTATAGCTTTTTGATGTTCGGTTGCAAAGTATTGAGCTAATTTTTCCAATGTAGAATATCCAAAAAATAGGGCGGGAGTTATTTCTATTTTATAATGATTAGTTAGTAAATTTGCAAACTCGGTTAAACTGATGGAATCAAAGCCAAAATCCACCAAGTTTCCTTCTTCATCTAGCTTATCTCTAGGGATTTTAAGCAATTTGCTAATAAATTCTTTTAAATCCCACTGTAGGCACTGTTCTATACTTAATCCCTTCATTTCTGGACGTCGTCCTTTGCCTAATAAATCTGAATTAACAAGACTTGACGAAGTAGATTGTTCTTCACTCAAACCTAAAAAACGCTGCACTCGACTGCGTTGTCCCACCAATATCAAATGCTGACTTTTATCTTGTGATAGGATACGATCGAACACAGCCAGCCCTTCTTCTACTTCTAAGAAACGTTGCCCACTAGATTTTAAGTACATTTTAATACGTTCATCCTCAGTAGAACCCATGCCACCATCTTTCCATAGCGGCCAGTTAATAGCAATTACCTTGCCGTGGCGTTGTTGGTTTTGATTATGGGCATAGGCCATTTGAAATCGGTTACCAATAGCGTAGTCGCAGGAACCAAAGTCCCCTAAGATTGCCGATGACGAAGAAAAGTAACAGATAAAATCAAGAGCTTCTGCCTGAAGTAAATCATCAAGCAGCATCGTACCTCTAATTTTGGGATCTAATACTTTTGCAAAGCTTTCAATTTCTTTTTCAAAAATGTTTTGAGTACTCTCGATTCCTGCAGCATGAATAACTCCATGAATGACGCCGAAATGTTCTTTGGCTCGAATTAATTCTTCTTTCATACGAATTTCATTACAAATGTCGGCTTGCACATACATGACTTGACAACCTAAGTCTTCTAATGCTTTAATTTTAGCCTGTTTCTCGTCATCAATTGCAGATCTACCAGTCAGAATTAGATTCACAGGTTGAACTTTTGCAAGATGCTCTGCAAATAAGAGTCCAAGTCCACCACACCCACCTGTTATGAGATAGGTTCCGCCTTTTCTTAATATGTTTTTGCCTGATGCTATAGTTGTTGGATGAATCTGGCATATGTGCCGTTTTCCCTCTTGATATAAGACACTTTGAGCTTTATGTGCTTGTAGTTCTATCCAAATTTTCTGTAACCAATCTTTTATAACTGTTTCTGGATTCTGCTTACAAGTCTCTTTATAAATTCCAGTAACTTGTGTGTTAGGCAAAATAAATCCTAAGGATCGTTCAAACCCAATCCAAGATTCTAAATAGCACCGTTCCAGAGCATTATTGAATTCAGCCGCTAGTATAAGTCGTTTGGGTTTTAACTTAGCACTGTTAATTGCTTGTAATATATAGACAATACTTGAGTAATCTTGAATACAGTCGGAATCTTCAAGTGCCCACAAATAGAGTACAGTATCCACCTTGCCATAATCTTTCAAGATGCTTTGGAAAGTTTCTACATAGTTTGTTTGTTCAGTTTTTAAGATTTGATATGCTTGTGAAGATTGTTTTTGATAAATTTTATTTTGTGAGATAAAAATAATTTTAATCTGCGGATCTAGCATCTTTATTGATTCAACAATAGTCTGTTGATTTTGGGGATTGGATAGAAAACAAACCATGGTTTTAATGTCGACTAAAGAAGCATCCACTTGAGCTTGCTCTTGCCAAATTTCTTCAAAGGTCATCAATTCAAAAGGTTCTTGATTTTGGGAAACCAAAGTCTCCGAAACACTTGACTCTTTTGTTTCTAAGATATTAAGCATATCCTTTGTACTCTCTTTTGTTTCCAATCCCTTCATCCGAACACAAATTTTCCCTTGTTCATCGCACATAGCAATATCAAATTTCTGTACCTTGTCTTTTGCTTTGCTGCCGTCACTAAAACCAAGCAGTACCCACATTTCTCTGGTGCATTTTTTGAAAATTTCAAGTTCTTGCAGTGCAAAGGGCAGGGACAATTTTAGTGGGTTTTTGTCTCCTTTAACCATCATTAAACCTATGGAGGCCTGCAACGCTGAATCCATCAAACTAGGATGCAGCATATATTCTTCTAATGTATCAACTACACAGGAGGGTAAGGTCAGTTTTGCCAAGACTTGATTGGAACCAACATAGATTTTTTCTATCCCCCGATGTCCGTCCCCATACTCAATACCTATAGATTTAAAGGCTTCATAGCATTGGTCAGATGAAAGGATGTTTTGGTTACACGCAGCTTGTATATTAGACAAATCTAAAGTTGGGGCTTCTACTACTGAACTCAGCAGAGCAATACCCTGACTGTATACGATTGATTCTGTACTGTTCTTTTCTTCCTGGCTATATATTTCGTAAGCAATCTCTCCACTATCCTCGGGATAAAGTCCGACATTTACCTTAAATGGCTTATCCTCTACGGTTATGGCAGACGACCATACTATATTTTTAAGCCGTATTCCCACCTGACTTTCTTTCAAAATTCCTGTCCCCTGCTCCACCGCAGCCCGAGCCATCTCAAGATAGGCTACCCTAGGCAAAACCCCCTGACCCTTCACCCTATGATCCGCTAGAAAAAACTCCTGTCCTGTAAAGGTGGAACTGAACCGCTGCTCTGAAAGGTCAGAGGTGTTTTGATGCAACAGTGGATGGATTGTCCCTGCATTGGCTGAAGTGGTGATTGAACTGTCACCAGATTTAGTCTTGGTCTCTGGTATCCAGTAGCGTTCTCTAGCAAAGGGATAGGTGGGTAGACTAATGCGACTGGGCTTGGTGTCGTTATAGAGCTTGTTCCAATCAAAAACTAGACCCTTGACCCAAAGGTCTAGAAGTTTGGCATATTTTCTGCGCTGAATCCATTTTTCAATTGTTTCCTGCATTTCTTCATCCATTGCAAAAACAGCCAGCGTCTCTTTGTTGCGTTTGACCTGTCCTCGGTACAGATCTTCAATATTCTCTTGGCCTTTGACAAAACTCTCTAGTTTTTCTTCAAGTTCTTTGATGGATGCTACAATTATCGCTAAACGTTCTTCCATAGCTTCCCGCCCTATCTGAAGGGTATAGGCCATATCCGCTAAGTCGTTATCTGTGAATTGTTGTTCTTGAATCGCTTTTAATAATTGCTGTGCCTGTTCTTGAAGCCGCTCTTCATTCTTGGCAGACAACACAATAATGGCTGGATTTTGTGGTGTGATTGTAATTGGATATTGTTTTGCGTCTTTAGGAATATATTCTTCGATCACTATGTGGGCATTTGATCCTCCCGCACCGAAGGAAGAGATGCCAGCAATCCTTGGATATTCCCTCTTTTCTCCATTTTTTTCAATCATCGGCCGTTTCCATTCTGTAAGTTCTTGCTGTACCACAAAAGGAGTCTTTGTAAAATTAATATTAGGGTTCAACGCTTTAGCATGCAAGCTTGGAACAATCTTCTGATTTTTCATTTGCAATATGATTTTAGTTAATCCTGCAATCCCTGCTGCAGCTTCTAGGTGACCGATATTTGACTTTACAGAACCAATGGCACAAAATCCTGTATCTTGGGTATCTTTTCGGAACGCTCCACTTAATCCTGTGATTTCAATCGGATCGCCAAGTTCTGTCCCTGTACCATGGGCTTCAATGTAGCTGACTGCTCGAGCATCTGTTTCAGCTTTATCTAAGGCTGCACGAATAAGCTCTCCTTGAGCGCTTGGATTGGGGACTGTATATCCATTCGTTTTTCCTCCATGGTTAATACTACTTCCTCGGATAACAGCATAAATATGATCCTGATCTGAAATAGCCTGAGATAAGGGTTTCAATAAAACAGCACCCACTCCTTCTCCAGGCACAAATCCACTGCCACCTTGTCCAAAGCTCTTGCATTTTCCATCCGCCGCAAGCATTTTAAGTGTACTAAGTTGAATATAACTCATAGGATGAAGGTATAGGTTAACTCCAGCAGCAATAGCTATCTCACATTCGTCATGATAAAGATGTTCGCACGCTTCGTGAATCGCTGTCAGCGAAGCAGAGCACATCGTATCTATTGGCATGCTGGGACCTTTTAAATTTAAAAGGTAGGAAACTCTATTTGCCACTGATGCAAATGAAGTGGTTGGATAGATCTGTTCCCCCTGTTTCCATAAATCAGGACCATATAAAGCAAAGCCTGTTTTTGTAATTCCCGTAAAAACACCGACTCGCTGCTTATATAGTGATGTTAGTTGCTCTCTGGTATATCCCGCATCCTCTAACACTTGCCAACAAGATTCAATAATCAATCGTTCTTGGGGATCCATATTAAATGCTTCTCGCGGGGATATGTTGAAGAAAAGAGGATCAAAATCTGCAAATTCGTCTATAAAACCACCCCATTTGCTATAGCTTTTTCCTTGTGCCACAGCTTCTTGTGGGTTTGGATGATAGAATCCTTCTATTGACCAACGTTCTTTTGGAATCTCGCTAATACAATCTTTACCTTCACATAAGTTCTTCCAAAATTCCTCTAAATTTTTTGCCTGTGGATAACGTCCGCTTATGCCAATAATGGCGATGGGTTCTCTAACTTTTTTACTGCTTAGAGTCATAGTTAAGTTACGTGCTGTCTTCTTTTCTGTTTTCAATGAGCTTAACATAGAATTTACGCCATCAAAATTCGATCCTGTTGAAGATACTTCCGGTACTGATTCCCTCTGAGTTACCAGCCCAGTCCACTGAAAACACTTCTCTGGATAATCTGCTATAAAATATTCTGTTAAAGCATCTAAGGTCTGATACTCATAAAACAAGGTTTTTGACAATTCACCAAAAACACTGACAAGTTTTTGATTAAGCTGAGTAATCATAATGGAATCTATTCCATAACTCTCTAATGGTTCTTGAGGATCAATCCTATCAAGGCTCAATTTAGTGACTTCTCCGAATAAGCGTTTTAGCTGGTATAAAGTTTTCTCATGAACTAGCGCTATATCCATTTGTGGAGTAGGTGTTTCGGCAAAACTTGTATCAACTTCTAATGAATTTTGCAATAAACGTACTCGCATCTGTGGAAGGTTACCTTCCATCACCATCACCTGCTCCTGCCTAGAAGCTAGACCTTGATACAAGGCCCAGATACCAGTGGTTGTCTGCATGGGAATTATACCTGTACTTTGTTGCATCATTTTTTCGGTTTCTGCATCAATCTGCATTCCCCCTTCTTTCCACAAAGGCCAGTTGATAGACAGGGTCTGTCCCTGACGTTGTTTTGACACCACCAGTGCATTACGATACTTTGCATAGGCGTCCATAAAGGCGTTGGCAGTTGCATAGTCTGCCTGACCTGCATTGCCAAAAGCCCCCGCTGCGGAGGAAAAGAATATGAAAAAGTCCAGGCTTAAATCTTTGCTGGCCTCGTCAAGGTTTACCAGTCCTGTAACCTTTGGGGCTAAAACTTCCTCCAGTTCATCTTTTGTCTTTTTGATGATAAAGTTATCTCGAATCACACCAGCACTATGAATGATACCATCTAGACTGCCAAAATCCTCCTGGATACTTTGTATTAAGCTGATAACTGCTTTCTTTTGTGTTACATCTACTTGCTTATACTCAATACGCCCTCCTAATCTTTCTAATTCCTTTAACCTGGCGTGTTTATCTTCCTTAAGAGGAGATCTTCCTGTAAGAATCAGGGTCACATCCTTGAATTTTTGCAGGATTTCTTCTGCAAATATCCGTCCCAAACCTCCGGCACCTCCAGTAATCAGATAGATACCTCCCTCTTTCCACGGAATATTCTCGCTTTCCTGAGAAACCTCTATTTCATTCCAGTCGGTTATATATCGTTTGCCCTTTTGGTATCGAACATGATTTGTTGAAGACTTACTGTTCTCTTGCAGTTTTTCTATGATTCCTTCTAAATCTTCATCTGCTTCTATTTCTATTAACTGCCCCAGGATTTTTGGATTCTCTAATTGGGCTGTTTTTAAAAGTCCACTCAGCCCAGACAAAAGCTGCTGTTCTTCTTGTGGACTAATAACAATCTGAACCAACACTTTACCTGTTGGTTTGCTTTTAAGAATACTTTGGATTTCTTCAAATATTTCAATGGCATAGCTCTGAAAGCCTGCTTCGATGCCTGCCTCTTGGGCTTGCAGACTAAGGCATCTCACCCCGTTTATGTGGTTTTCGATGCTTTCTTGCGTAGCCTCAGCTGACTGGCAGAGTATCACCACATGCTCTGCATAATCAAGGGTTTGAGCTTCTTTAGAAACAGTTTGTTCTTTCCAGTAAGGGTGCAGCATTAAAGTCCCAAGCGTTGCTGTGGATTCTACTGAACCTACTTCCCCTTCCAGCCCTCGTGTTGAAAATCCCTTCATCTGAACACAAATTTCCCCTTGTTCATCGCACATCGTAATATCGAATTTCTGTACCTTGTCTTTTGCTTTGCTGCCGTCACTAAAACCAACCAGTGCCCACATTTCTCTGGTGCAGTTTTTGAAAATTTCAAGTTCTTGCAGGGCAAAGGGCAGGGATAATTTTAGTGGGTTTTTGTCTCCTTTAATCATCATTAAACCTATGGAGGCCTGCAACGCTGAATCCATCAAACTAGGATGCAGCATATATTCTTCTAATGTATCAGCTACACAGGAGGGCAACCTCAGTTTTGCCAACACCTGATTGGAACCAACATGAATCTGTTCAATCCCCCGATGTCCATCCCCATACTCAATACCTATAGATTTAAAGGCTTCATAGCATTGGTCAGATGAAAGGATGTTTTGGTTACACTGAGCTTGTATATTAGATAAATCTAAAGTTGGGGCTTCTACTACTGAGCTCAGCAGAGCAATACCCTGGCTGTATACGATTGGTTCTGTACTGTTCTTTTCTTCCTGGCTATATATTTCGTAAGCAATCTCGCCACCCTCTTCAGGATAAAGTCCGATGTGTACCCTAACCGACTTATCCTCTACGGCTATGGGGCGAGCCCATACTACATTTCTAAGCCGTATTCCGATCTGACTTTCTTCCAAAATCCCTGATGCCTGTTCTACTGCTGCCCGTGCCATCTCAAGATAGGCTACTCCAGGTAAGATGGATTGTCCCTTCACGACATGATCCGTCAGGAAAAACTCCTGCCCCGTAAAGGTGGAACTGAACCTCTGCTCTGAAAGGTCAGAGGTGTTTTGATGCAGCAGTGGATGGATTGTCCCTGCATTGGCTGAAGTGGTGATTGAACTGTCACCAGATTTAGTCTTGGTCTCTGGTACCCAATAGCGTTCTCTGGCAAAGGGATAGGTGGGCAGACTAATGCGATTGGGCTTGGTGTCGTTATAGAGCTTATTCCAATCAAAAACTAGACCCTTGACCCAAAGGTCTAGAAGTTTGGCATATTTTCTGCGCTGAATCCATTTTTCAATTGCTTCCTGCATTTCTTCATCCATTGCAAAAACAGCCAGCGTCTCTTTGTTGCGTTTGACCTGTCCTCGGTACAGATCTTCAATATTCTCTTGCCCTTTCGCAAAATCATCTAGTTTTTCTTCAAGTTCTTTGATGGATGCTACAATTATCGCTAAACGTTCTTCCATAGCTTCCCGCCCTATCTGAAGGGTATAGGCCATATCCGCTAAGTCGTTATCTGTGAATTGTTGTTCTTGAATCGCTTTTAATAATTGCTGTGCCTGTTCTTGAAGCCGCTCTTCATTCTTGGCAGACAACACAATAATGGCTGGATTTTGTGGTGTGATTGTAATTGGATATTGTTTTGCATCTTTAGGAATATATTCTTCGATCACTATGTGGGCATTTGATCCTCCCGCACCGAAGGAAGAGATGCCAGCAATCCTTGGATATTCCCTCTTTTCTCCATTTTTTTCAATTATCGGCCGTTTCCATTCTGTAAGTTCTTGCTGTACCACAAAAGGACTATTGCTGAAGTCTATGTTAGGATTAAGTACATCAGAATGCAAGGAAGGTACCAATTTCCGATGTTTCAGTTGCAGCAATACTTTTGTCACAGCCGCAATTCCTGCCGCACTTTCACAGTGACCGATGTTGGACTTAGCGGATCCAATGGCACAGAACTGTTTTTCTTTAGTGTATTCCTGAAAAGCTTTACTCAAACCTACGATTTCAATGGGATCTCCTAGAGAAGTGCCGGTGCCATGGGCTTCAATGTAACTGATGGTTCTAGGATCAACCTTTGCTTCTTTAAAGGCTCGTTGGATCACTTCAGCCTGAGCATTCGGGTTGGGAACTGTGTATCCATTGGTTTTTCCTCCATGGTTAATAGTGCTCCCTTTAATGATGCCATAAATGTGGTCCCCATCGGCGATGGCTTTAGATAGCGGTTTAAGCAGTACTGCTCCTACGCCTTCTCCTGGTACATAGCCATCTCCTCCTTCTCCAAAGCTTTCACACTGTCCCTTGCTTGATACAAATTTACCTTGCCCAAGCATCAGGTATTTGTTAGGATGAATGGAGACATTGACACCACCTGCAATGGCAAGCTCGCATCCGCCCCGCTGTAAACTCTGGCAGGCCAGATGGATGGCTGTCAGGGAGGAAGAACACATGGTATCCACAGCCATGCTAGGCCCATGAAAGTTACAAAAATATGACACTCGGTTAGCTATGGACGATTGACTCCCAGTAAGAGCAACTGGTCTACCCTGAATCTGTTCCTGAGCTCCGTAGAGCTGGTACTCTTCGTACATTACCCCTACATAAACCCCTACATTACCTTCCAAACCAAAACTCTGATGTAAACTAAGGGTTTCTCTGGTATACCCCGCATCTTCTAAGGTTTCATAGACACATTCTAAAAATAGACGTTCCTGAGGATCCATCATTTCTGCTTCTCGAGGGGAAATATTGAAAAATAGTGGATCAAATTGATCCACACCTTCTATAAATCCTCCCCACTTACTGTAGGTTTTTCCGAGCTTATTTTTATCTTCATCAAAGTACAAGCTATGGTTCCAGCGGTCTTTAGGAATTTCCGTGATACAATCCTTACCGTTTCGTAGATTATACCAAAATTCCTGGATATTCTTAGCCTGAGGATAACGTCCGGAAACCCCAATAATAGCAATATCTACATTTTCTTTTTCTTTCAATGATTCTGTGAATTGATATGCAAAACGTGAAGTTCTGCGACTGTTGAAGGTTAATTTTTCAGCTTCTGTCACAGCTGTAAAATCTTTTGTATTCTCTGTGGTTGCCACTGCTTTTTCCTGGATTTCCAGTAGTTTTAGTAGTTGATTTCGATAATTTTTAACGAAGTATCCAGTTAAATCTTTAATATTTTGATATTCAAAGAATAACGTTTTTGGCAGAGATCCCAATGTTTTTTCTAATTGATTGGTTAACTGCATAACCATGATGGAGTCAATCCCATACTGTTCCATGGAAGCATCTGCTTCTATTCGATGTACAGGTAGTTTGATGATTGAAGATAACAACTTTTTAAAGTAATTGACGGCTTTTTCCTGAAGCAAGTCTTCTTCAATGACTGGTGCTGCTTTGTTTTCTTCTCTAATATTGGATGAGTTGTTGACTTTCTGATTATACTTAATTCTATATTTTTCAATTTTTTTCAGAGCATTTTCCTGGCTTATTTTTCTTTCTTTTATTTGGTCATATATAGTGTCCAGTTGTTTATCCATTATTCTCGATCCTTTCTATGCTAATTAAGGCTTTAAATTGTTCCTTAGACAATTCGCCTTTGGATATTTTTTCTAAAAGGCTTCGATAAAACGCATCATTTACTTCATTTACTTTTGCTGTTTCATCATATAGCATATAATCATCAAAGTGCTTAAATTCTATTGAATCGAATTTTATAGTGTGTCTAAATTGTTCAGTATTACCTTCCATCACCATCACCTGCTCCTGCCTAGAAGCTAGACCTTGATACAAGGCCCAGATACCAGTGGTTGTCTGCATGGGAATTATACCTGTACTTTGTTGCATCATTTTTTCGGTTTCTGCATCAATCTGCATTCCCCCTTCTTTCCACAAAGGCCAGTTGATAGACAGGGTCTGTCCCTGACGTTGTTTTGACGCCACCAGTGCATTACGATACTTTGCATAGGCATCCATAAAGGCGTTGGCAGTTGCATAGTCTGCCTGACCTGCATTGCCAAAAGCCCCCGCCGCAGAGGAAAAGAATATGAAAAAGTCCAGGTTTAAATCTTTGCTGGCTTCGTCAAGGTTTACCAGTCCTGTAACCTTTGGGGCTAAAACTTCCTCCAGTTCATCTTTTGTCTTTTTGATGATAAAGTTATCTCGAATCACACCAGCACTATGAATGATACCATCTAGACTGCCAAAGTCCTCCTGGATACTTTGTATTAAGCTGATAACTGCTTTCTTTTGTGTTACATCTACTTGCTTATACTCAATACGCCCTCCTAATCTTTCTAATTCCTTTAACCTGGCGTGTTTATCTTCCTTAAGAGGAGATCTTCCTGTAAGAATCAGGGTTACATCCTTGACTTTTTGCAGGATTTCTTCTGCAAATATCCGTCCCAAACCTCCGGCACCTCCAGTAATCAGATAGATACCTCCCTCTTTCCACGGAATATTCTCGCTTTCCTGAGAAACCTCTATTTCATTCCAGTCGGTTATATATCGTTTGCCCTTTTGGTATCGAACATGATTTGTTGAAGACTTACTGTTCTCTTGCAGTTTTTCTATGATTCCTTCTAAATCTTCATCTGCTTCTATTTCTATTAACTGCCCCAGGATTTTTGGATTCTCTAATTGGGCTGTTTTTAAAAGTCCACTCAGCCCAGACAAAAGCTGCTGTTCTTCTTGTGGACTAATAACAATCTGAACCAACACTTTACCTGTTGGTTTGCTTTTAAGAATACTTTGGATTTCTTCAAATATTTCAATGGCATAGCTCTGAAAGCCTGCTTCGATGCCTGCCTCTTGGGCTTGCAGACTAAGGCATCTCACCCCGTTTATGTGGTTTTCGATGCTTTCTTGCGTAGCCTCAGCTGACTGGCAGAGTATCACCACATGCTCTGCATAATCAAGGGTTTGAGCTTCTTTAGAAACAGTTTGTTCTTTCCAGTAAGGGTGCAGCATTAAAGTCCCAAGCGTTGCTGTGGATTCTACTGAACCTACTTCCCCTTCCAGCCCTCGTGTTGAAAATCCCTTCATCTGAACACAAATTTCCCCTTGTTCATCGCACATCGTAATATCGAATTTCTGTACCTTGTCTTTTGCTTTGCTGCCGTCACTAAAACCAACCAGTGCCCACATTTCTCTGGTGCAGTTTTTGAAAATTTCAAGTTCTTGCAGGGCAAAGGGCAGGGACAGTTTTAGTGGATTTTTATCTTCTCTAAGCATTATTAAACCTATGGAGGCCTGCAACGCCGAATCCAGCAAACTAGGATGCAGCATATATTCTTCTAATGTATCAGCTACACAGGAGGGCAACCTCAGTTTTGCCAACACCTGATTGGAACCAACATGAATCTGTTCAATCCCCCGATGTCCATCCCCATACTCAATGCCTATAGATTTAAAGGCTTCATAGCATTGGTGGGATGAAAGGATGTTTTGGTTACACTGAGCTTGTATATTAGATAAATCTAAAGTTGGGGCTTCTACTACCGAACTCAGCAGAGCAATACCCTGGCTGTATATTACTGGTTCTGTACTGTTCTTTTCTTCCTGGCTATATATTTCGTAAGCAATCTCGCCACCCTCTTCAGGATAAAGTCCGATGTGGATTTTCGCTGTTTCTTCTACGGTAATAGGTCGGGACCAGACCATATTTTTGAGCTGTATCCTGGTCTGATATTTTTCCAATATCCCTGATGCCTGTTCTACTGCTGCCCGTGCCATCTCAAGGTAGGCTACCCCCGGTAAAACCCGCTGACCCTTCACCCTATGATCCGCCAGGAAAAACTCCTGTCCTGTAAAGGTGGAACTGAACCGCTGCTCTGAAAGGTCAGAGGTGTTTTGATGCAGCAGTGGATGGATTGTCCCTGCATTGGCTGAAGTGGTGATTGAACTGTCACCAGATTTAGTCTTGGTCTCTGGTATCCAGTAGCGTTCTCTGACAAAGGGATAGGTGGGCAAGCTAATGCGATTGGGTTTGACATCGCCATAGAGCTTGTTCCAATCAAAAACTAGACCCTTGACCCAAAGGTCTAGAAGTTTGGCATATTTTCTGCGCTGAATCCATTTTTCAATTGCTTCCTGCATTTCTTCGTCCATTGCAAAAACAGCCAGCGTCTCTTTGTTGCGTTTGACCTGTCCTCGGTACAGATCTTCAATATTCTCTTGCCCTTTCGCAAAATCATCTAGTTTTTCTTCAAGTTCTTTGATGGATGCTACAATTATCGCTAAACGTTCTTCCATAGCTTCCCGCCCTATCTGAAGGGTATAGGCCATATCTGCTAAGTCGTTATCTTTGAATTGTTGTTCTTGAATCGCTTTTAATAATTGCTGTGCCTGTTCTTGAAGCCGCTCTTCATTCTTTGCGGACAACACGATAATGGCTGGATTCTGTGGAGTAATTATAATAGAATGTCCTTCATCATGATCCTGTGGAATATATTCTTCAATTACAACATGAGCATACGCACCTGAAAACCCAAAAGAACTCACCCCAGCCCGCCTTGGTATTCCAGGTAAACTTCTCCATTCTTCAAGCTCCTGATTAATATAAAGAGCCGATTTATTCAACTGAATGTAAGGATTTAATTTATTAAATTTCGGCATAGCTGGAATTTGCTTTTGTTTCATCTGCATAATGACTTTCAAAACCCCTGCAATTCCTGCTGATCCTTCAGTATGACCAATATGGGCCTTAGCTGATCCTATTGCACAGAACTGCTCTTTTGTGGTAAATCTTTTAAATGCTTTTTTTACACTGTTGATCTCGATTGGATCGCCTAATTTTGTGCCTGTGCCATGAGCTTCTATATAGGTGATGGTTTCGGGATCAATTCCAGCATCTTCCCATGCTTTTAAAATGACATTTTCTTCACCCTCAACGCTCGGTGCGGTTAAAGAAGGAGTATATCCTCCATGCAAGGCTGCTGAACCTTTAATAACTGCATGAATACGATCGCCATCTCTTTTTGCCTGTTGTAATGGCTTCAGCAAGATACTAGCTATGCATTCTCCTGGAACATAACCATCTGCAGCTTCATCAAAAGTATGACAACGTCCTGTAGGTGATAAGGCACTAATACTACAAAAATAACGATAATGAAGAGAAGACAAAAGCAAATTTGATCCTCCTACGAAAGCCATATTACATTCTTTATTTCGCAAAGCCTGACAAGCATAATGTAGGGCATATAACGAAGAAGAACAAGCAGTATCTACCGAAATACTAGGACCTGTAAAGTCAAATAAGAATGAAACTCGATTAGCAACCACAGCCTGTACATTACCGGTTCCACTATAGGGATCCACAGGAAGATTCATGGCAGCAATTTTATCCATATAATCGTGAAAACAAACTCCCACAAATACGCCTGTATTTGTTCCTCGCAATTGGTTAATATAACCCGCATCCTCTCCTGTGGCGTAAATACTTTGTAGTAATAATCGAATCTGGGGATCCATCCACTCTGCTTCACGGCGGGAAATATTAAAAAATGCAGCATCAAATTTATCTACATCATCAATAAAGCTCCCCCATTTACAATAGGTTTTATTTTTTGCCTTCGGGTTCTCATCATACCATGGTCCGTAATCCCAGTGATCAATAGGAACTTCTTTAATTAAATCCTTTTTGTTACATAAATTATGCCAAAACTGATTTAGATTAGAGGCTTCTGCAAACAAACCATGCATCCCAATTACAGCAATATCGTTATTTATAATCTCTTTAAATGTATTTGTAATTGGCGACACTGATGATTGCGTTACTGCATGCTTAAGTTCTAAAACATCTTGTGTAGTTTTTTGTGGAACCATCTCTTCCCTTTGATAGGTGGCATCAGAAACCATGGATTGCTTTGTATTAATTCCTAGTAACCGAATAAAAGACTCTTGATACTCTTTGGAAAAATACTCTGCAACTTCTTCAATGCTAGGGTATTCAAAAAATAACGTTGGATATAATTCAATGTTTGTCTCCTGTTGAATTTCATTAGCAATTTCAACCAGCTTAGAAGACTCTAACCCCAAATCCATCAAGTTAATCTTTAAGTTCTGAAGCTTTGTAGAATCAGGTATACTTCTACTTAGTTTTTCAATCAAATATTTTTGAATTTTATTAGTAAGATTGGTCGCATTTTCCATAGCTTCCAGTTGATATAGATTTGAGTTCACTTGACTTTGCTGTTGAGGTTCTGGGAAATTAGAAGTTAAATGATCTTTTGCAAAAATTTGACCAATGGAACGAATTCGTTTCATAGAACAACCTGAAAAATGGGCAATAACCTGTAACCCATCATTAATCACATCTGCATCAAAAACAATCATTTCCCCTGAATTTTTCACTAATTTTACAAACAACCAGCATTGTTCTAATTCGTCTATTTTTTGAAAATAAATATCTTTAATTCCAAAGGGTAGAAAACCTTCTTTCATATCGATTTGTCCTAATAAAGAGCTCACTGCCAAAAAAGCGCTATTGGTGATAAGAGGATGCAAAAAGTAATCATGTTTTTCTTCTAATGAGGTTTGACTTAAAACAATTCTTGCAAGCACCTGATCCTTTCCCTTATAAATATCAGTGATTGTCTTAAAGCTATCTCCTAATCCAACTGATGGATTACCTGTGTAAATTCGATTAAAATCATCAAATTTTTCCAGAGAATCTTTTATGTCTTCTATATCTATTTTCTTGCTTGGAAAGAAATCCTTCTGTAAATTACCAGTAGCAGTCAGCTCCCATGTCTCAGATGATGCATAGCGATACATAACCTTAAAATCAATTATAGCTTCCTTCTGGACTGGTTCAACAAGAACTTCCACTTGTTGCTGCTTTTTTACTTCAATTGGTTTAACAAAGTTTAATCGCTGAAGATGAACACTATTTTCTTGAGGAAAGATATTAAAAAAAGCGTTTATTGCTAAACTTCCATGAGTTACTCCGATGAGTACCTGCTCATTAAATACCGTGTGGTCTCTCAAGTAAGGTTCATCATATACATATACCTCAGGAGTAATATTGTAATCATTTCTCAGACTTAATGGAAAACTTCCTTTGTTGTTTAGCTGATCTTTTAATTTTTTAATCTGCTTTACAATATCTTCTTGACTTAATTTTTGTTCTTTTATCTGCTTGTATAAAACACTTATCTGATTATCCATTTTATCCCTCATTTTCACATTATAATTAACTTTTTAAACTGTTCCTCAGATAATTCTCCTTTAGAAATTTTCTCTGTTAAATCTAGATAGAAATCATTATTATCTTGTATAATTCCAGTATTTACAATAGAATTATCCTTGTTAAAAGCAAACTCAATATTATGATCAAAAGCATATTTAGGTAAATCAATCCAAACACCCTTAGATTCTTCATAAAACTGTTTAAAATCTATTGTAGCTCCAACTACCCAATACTGTGCCAATTGTCGTAAATCCTTTTTTTCTAAAACTTGCTGAATCATTGATGCGTCTAAAGAATTTAGGTTAGATTCTTTATCTAAAGAAATATAAATACTTGAATCCAGCAAAGTTCTTCTTGTTTTTTGAAGAAGGTCTAGTTTTTCTAAAAGTTCAGCTACAGATGATGCTATAATCGCTGCTCTATATTCTAAGTTATGATTAATTTTTTGCAATGATAATGCAACATCATCAATATTAACTGAAGAATTTTGATGCAAAAATGCTTGCATTTTTGCAAGATATTTACTTAAACTCCATTCTGTTTTTGCGGAAAAAACTACAAGAAATTCCTCCGAGTAAGAGTTACTCAATTTTTTTATAGGGGTTTCTCCTATAAATTCTTCTACAATAATATTGGCATAAGAACCTCCTGCACCGAAGGAATTGATCATACTTCTGCGAGGTAGACTCTTTCCTGTTTGCGTATCAGTGAACTGCCTCCATGGAGTAGTTTCTTCTTGAAGATAAAATGCGGTACGTTCTAACTTAATGTTTGGATTCCTGGGAGTTGCATTAATTGATGGTACAAGAGTTTGATATTTCATTTGTAAGAATACTTTGCTAAGCTGAGAAATTCCCGAAGCGGCTTCCAAATGTCCTAAATTAGATTTTACAGAACCCAGTGCACAGTATTGTTTTTTATCAGTATATTGTCCAAAGGCATTATGAAGAGCAATCACCTCAATGGGATCTCCTAACTCTGAACCATTGGCCGCTGATTCAACATAAGAAATGGTTACCGGATTGATTCCCGAACGCCTGATTGATTCTTCAATTAATTTAGCTTGTTGTTTTGGATCAGGAACAGTATACATCTGTCTATTTCCACTATGATTGACAAAACTGCTTTTAATCACTGCATGAATCCGATCATGATCTTTAATTGCCTGAGGGAGAGGTTTTAATAGTACGGCACCTACACCTTCTCCCGGAATATATCCATCGCCAGTTCCAAAACTTTTACTTTGACTGCCACTTCCTAGAAACTTTTCTCGCTGTAATGCATCGTATTTTGAAGGATCTAAAGTCAGGTTAACTCCTCCAGCAATAGCTATAGAACAATTTTTCTGTTTAAGACTCTCACAAGCCAAATGAATAGCAGTTAACGAACTGGAACAAGCAGAATTGACTGCAATACTCGGACCTGTGAGGTTAAAAAAATGAGAGGTTCGATTAGCTATCTGCCAGTCACTTCCATTAGAACTTAACACTGCTTTCTCCAACGAAGGCATACTCCAGGAATACTGATTATACATAGTTCCCACAAATACACCAACCCCGTTTTCATAACTGGATTGCAGTTCTTGTAGGGCAAGTCTATTATATCCTGCATCTTCAAAGGTTTCCCAAACAATTTCCAAAAACAATCTAATTTCCGGCGACAATTCCCACACTTGATCCTGAACAATTTCAAACAATTGATGGTCAAATTGATTAATACCATCTATAAAGCCACCGTAATATCTCTTATATAGATGTTGCAATTCATCCTTAGATAATGATTGGGTTAAAGAATTGCTCCATCGTTTTTTAGGAGCTTCAGTAATACAATTATCTCCAGCTTTTAAATGTTTCCAGAGTTCTTCTAAAGTATCAGACATGGGATAGCGACCACTGATGCCAATAATTGCGATGTCTTCTGTTTCTTGCTTTGTTCTGATAGGATCTTCTCCCCGTGATTTCAGAAAACGGTGATTTGTACCAGCAGGTACGAATTTCGATAAATTCTGATAAATAGGAATCTCTTGCTTTGAAGTTTGATCTTTTTCCACTGTAAGTGATTCTAAAAGCTTATCTGAATGATTCTCCAATAAATACTCTACCAATTCCTGAATATTACTATGTTCAAATAAAAGAGTTTTAGAAAGTTCTCCAGTTACTTTTTCCAATTTTCGAATCAACTCCATCTGCATAATAGAATCAATTCCATACTTTTCAAAGGAAGTATCTAACTGAAGCTTTTCATGTGATAACTTAAGTTCATTCGCCAGGATTTTTTTGACATAATTTAAAGTTTGTATTTTTAAAGAATCATCAAACACACTAACCCCTTCTTTAGGCTTGGCTGTCTCGTCAGGAGTTAAACCTATTACTATAGAGTTTCTTAATTGTATTACATTGCCTTCCATCACCATTACTTGACTCTTACCAGAGGCCAGTCCTTGGTACAATGCCTGAATGCCACTTGGAGTCTCCATAGCAACCATTCTCCTATCTCGCATCAGCATCTTCTCGGTTTCTCTGTCAATATACATCCCCCCCTCTTTCCACAAAGGCCAATTGATAGACAGGGTCTGTCCTTGGCGTTGTTTTGACGCCACTAGAGCATTACGATACTTTGCATAGGCGTCCATAAAGGCGTTGGCGGCTGCATAGTCTGCTTGGCCCGGATTGCCTAAGCTTCCCGCTATAGAGGAGAAGAGAATAAAGAAGTCTAGACTTAAATCCTTGCTGGCCTCGTCAAGATTCACCAGCCCTGTAACCTTTGGTGCCAAAACTTCCTCCAGTTCATCTTTTGTCTTTTTGATGATAAAGTTATCCCGAATCACACCAGCACTATGAATGATACCATCAAGACTGCCAAAGTCCTTCTGGATACTTTGTATTAAGCTGATAACTGCTTTCTTTTGTGTTACATCTACTTGCTTGTACTCAATCCGACCTCCTAATCTTTCTAATTCCTTTAACCCAGCGTGTTTATCTTCCTTAAGAGGAGATCTTCCGGTAAGAATCAGGGTCACATCCTTGACTTTTTGTAGGATTTCTTTTGCAAATATCAGTCCCAAACCTCTGGCCCCTCCGGTAATCAGGTAGATACCTCCCTCTTTCCACGGAATATCCACGCTTTCCTTGGAAACCTCTATTTCTCTCCAGTCGGTTATATATCGTTTGCCCTCCTGGTATCGGACATGATTATTTATGGGGTTACGGCTGTTCTCTTGCAGTTTTTCTATGATTCCTTCTAAATCTTCATCTGCTTCTATTTCTATTAACTGCCCCAGGATTTTTGGATTCTCTAACTGGGCTGTTTTTAAAAGTCCACTGAGGCCAGACAAAAGCTGCTGTTCTTCTTGTACAGTAATAACAATCTGGATTAATATCTTACCCACTGGTTTGTGTTTAAGAATGCTTTGAATTTCTTCAAATGCCTTGGCTGTATAAGCCTGAAACCGTTCCTCAATGCTTTCTTGTTCAGACTGTAGAATGAGACAACGCATCCCCTCCATTTCAATTTTGATGCTTTCTTGAAAAACTGTACACGGTTCACAGAACATCACCAAATGCTGGGCATAATCAGTGGCATTGCTTGTTTCGGCAATGGCTTGTTCTTTCCAGCAAGGGTGCAGCATTAGAGTCCCGAGAGTTGTCATGGATTCTACCGAACCTACTTCGCCTTCCAGCACTCGTGATGAAAATCCCTTCATTCGAACACAAACCTCCCCTTGATCATCACACAAATCAATATCAAGTTTTTGTACCTTATCATTCTCTGTTCTGCCGTCACTGTATCGAACCAGTGCCCACATTTCACTGGTACAGTTTTTGAAAATTTCAAGTTCTTGCAGGGCAAAGGGCAGGGACAATTTTAGAGGATTTTTGTCTTCGCTAACCATCATTAAACCTATGGAGGCCTGCAAAGCCGAATCCATCAAACTAGGATGCAGCACATATTCTTCTAATGTATCAGCTACACAGGATGGTAAGGTCAGTTTTGCCAACACCTGATTGGAACCAACATAGATCTGCTCAATCCCCCGATGTCCGTCCCCATACTCAATACCTATAGATTCAAAAGCTTCATAGCATTGGTGAGATGAAAGGATGTTTTGGTTACATTGAGCTTGTATATTAGATAAATCTAAAGTTGGACTCTCTGCCATCGAACTCAGCAGAGCAATACCCTGGCTGTATATTACTGGTTCTGTACTGTTCTTTTCTGCCTGGCTATATATTTCGTAAGCAATCTCGCCACCCTCTTCAGGATAAAGTCCGATGTGTATTTTCGTTGATTTCTCTTCTACGGTAATAGGTCGGGACCAGACCATATTTTTGAGCCGTGTCTTGGTCTGATATTTTTCTAATGTACCTGATGCCTGTTTCACCGCAGCCCTAGCCATCTCAAGATAGGCTACTCCAGGTAAGATGGATTGTCCCTTCACGACATGATCCGTCAGGAAAAACTCCTGCCCCGTAAAGGTAGAACTGAACCGCTGCTCTGTGAAATTAGAGGTGTTTTGATGCAGCAGTGGATGAATTGTGCCTATACTGGCTGAAGTTGTGATTGAACTGTCACCAGATTTAGTCTTGGTCTCTGGTACCCAGTAGCGTTCTCTGGCAAAGGGATAGGTGGGCAGGCTAATGCGACTGGGTTTGGTGTCGCCATAGAGCTTGTTCCAATCAAAGTTCAAACCCTTGACCCAAAGATCTAGAAGTTTCCCATGTTTTCCTTTGCTAATCCAAGCATCAATTGTTTTTGCCATATCTTCATCCGCAACAAAAATAGCAAGTGTTTCTTTGTTGCGTTTGAGCTGCCCTCGGTATAGATCCTCAATACCCTCTTGGCCTTCCACAAAACTCTTTAGTTTTTCTTCAAGTTCTTTGATAGATCCTACCATAACACCTAGGCGCTCTTCCATGGCTTCCCGTCCTACCTGAAGTGTGTAGGCCATATCCGCTAGATCACTATCAGAAAATTGCTGTTCTTGGATGGCGGTTAATAATTGCTGCACCTGCTCATGAAGCCGCTCTTCATTCTTTGCTGACAACACGATAATAGCTGGATTCTGTGGAGTAATTATAATAGAATGTTCTTCATGATCCTGGGGAATATATTCTTCAATTACAACATGAGCATAAGCACCTCCAAATCCAAAAGAACTCACCCCAGCCCGCCGAGGAATTTCTCTGCTCTTCGTATCTAGCAAGGGTTTCCATTTTTTGGTTTCTCGAACTATGTAGAATGGACTATCGTCAAGTTGGATGTATGGGTTAATTTCATCACAATGAAGACTTTTAACTAATGTTTTATGTTTAATTTGCAATAGGACTTTGATCACACCTGCAATCCCTGCAGCCAGTTCTAAATGACCAATATTAGTCTTTACCGAACCCAAGCCACAATGAGCAGCAACAACCTGCGGATCTCCCGTTGCTTGATATAGTTCTTTGAAAGCTTTCTTTAGCCCATCAATTTCAATCGGGTCACCCAATTCTGTGCCTGTTCCGTGAGCCTCAATGTAACTAACCGTCCTTGGATCTATTCCAGCCTTAGTGTAGGCAGTTTTTAGCAATTCAGCTTGAGCTTTTGGATTGGGTGCCGTTAGTGAATTAGCACGACCCCCATGGTTCTCGGCACTGCCTCGAATTACTCCATAAATATGGTCTCCTGCTTCTTCCGCATCTTTAAGCTTTTTTAGGAAAATCATCCCTACTCCTTCACCTCGTACATAACCATTGGCTTGATTGGAAAAGGTTTTGCATCGTCCATCTGCACAGAGCATACCGGCTCTACTGAAACTAATATGTAATTCTGGAGCTACTATTGTATTAACTCCACCAACAATCGCCATCTCACAAGTCCCATTCTCTATAGCATTCACTGCCCGATGAATCGCAACCAATGAACTGGAACAAGCGGTTTCTATGGGTTCGCTGGGTCCATGAATATTAAGAAAGTAGCTCATACGATTGGGACCTACTGAGGATATCATTCCAGTTGAAGAATAACCTTCAATAGCTATATTTGACCGTGAAATCAGTCCACCATAACCACTAAATGCTGTGCCTACAAAGATTCCCGTTTTGCTGCCCGAAAGGCTTTGAGGCGAATATCCGGCATCTTCAATAGCCTTCCAAATATAAATCATCAACAAACGCTGCTGTGGATCCATAAGTTTGGCTTCTCTTGGGGAAATGCCAAAGAACATAGGATCAAACTCGCCTAATCCTTCAATAAATCCCCCCCATTTGGCATTTGTTTTATTTGTTTCTTTAGAAGGATCACCATAATACTCTCTCCAGTCCCAACGATCTTTAGGAATTTCTGTGATACAATCTTTTCCATCTTGTAATTGTTTCCAGAATTCATTTATATCCTTAGACATAGGGAACTTACCACTCATTCCAACAATTGCAATAGGTTCATGGATAGTTGGATTCGATTTTGCAGCAGATAGATCCATAACTTGTCCAAAACGGCTACCTCTTCTTTTTCCATATGGAGCTTCTTTCGTTTCGCCTTTCACGAATGTTACTGGAATCTCTGGTTCAGTTTGTAGCACAAATTTTACTGCAACCTGTGTCTGATATTCTTCAATCAAGTATTCACTGAAACTCTGAATGGTCGGGTGCTCAAAGAATATGATGGGGGTAAGTTCCAGTTTGTATTGTTCATTAAGTTTATTAGCAAATTCAGTCAACGTGATGGAATCAAATCCATATTCACTCAGTTCAGTATCAATATCAATATCTTCAAGCTTAACCTTGAGGGCTTTGGACACCGCTTTTATCAAAGCTATTTGTACTTTATCCAATAAATTTCTCTTATCAATCCTTTGAGATACTTCAGTAAGTTTCTCAGATTGTATAGTAACAGAAGTTGTCATCGAAAACAGTTTTTCTTTCATTCGTGTATAGTTACCTTCCATCACCATCACCTGCTCCTGCCTAGAAGCTAGACCTTGATACAAGGCCCAGATACCAGTGGTTGTCTGCATGGGAATTATACCTGTACTTTGTTGCATCATTTTTTCGGTTTCTGCATCAATCTGCATTCCCCCTTCTTTCCACAAAGGCCAGTTGATAGACAGGGTCTGTCCCTGACGTTGTTTTGACACCACCAGTGCATTACGATACTTTGCATAGGCGTCCATAAAGGCGTTGGCAGTTGCATAGTCTGCCTGACCTGCATTGCCAAAAGCTCCCGCTGCGGAGGAAAAGAATATGAAAAAGTCCAGGCTTAAATCTTTGCTGGCCTCGTCAAGGTTTACCAGTCCTGTAACCTTTGGGGCTAAAACTTCCTCCAGTTCATCTTTTGTCTTTTTGATGATAAAGTTATCTCGAATCACACCAGCACTATGAATGATACCATCTAGACTGCCAAAATCCTCCTGGATACTTTGTATTAAGCTGATAACTGCTTTCTTTTGTGTTACATCTACTTGCTTATACTCAATACGCCCTCCTAATCTTTCTAATTCCTTTAACCTAGCTTCTTTTTCTTCCTTAAGAGGAGATCTTCCTGTAAGAATCAGGGTCACATCCTTGACTTTTTGCAGGATTTCTTCTGCAAATATCCGTCCCAAACCTCCGGCACCTCCAGTAATCAGATAGATACCTCCCTCTTTCCACGGAATATTCTCGCTTTCCTGAGAAACCTCTATTTCATTCCAGTCGGTTATATATCGTTTGCCCTTTTGGTATCGAACATGATTTGTTGAAGACTTACTGTTCTCTTGCAGTTTTTCTATGATTCCTTCTAAATCTTCATCTGCTTCTATTTCTATTAACTGCCCCAGGATTTTTGGATTCTCTAATTGGGCTGTTTTTAAAAGTCCACTCAGCCCAGACAAAAGCTGCTGTTCTTCTTGTGGACTAATAACAATCTGAACCAACACTTTACCTGTTGGTTTGCTTTTAAGAATACTTTGGATTTCTTCAAATATTTCAATGGCATAGCTCTGAAAGCCTGCTTCGATGCCTGCCTCTTGGGCTTGCAGACTAAGGCATCTCACCCCGTTTATGTGGTTTTCGATGCTTTCTTGCGTAGCCTCAGCTGACTGGCAGAGTATCACCACATGCTCTGCATAATCAAGGGTTTGAGCTTCTTTAGAAACAGTTTGTTCTTTCCAGTAAGGGTGCAGCATTAAAGTCCCAAGCGTTGCTGTGGATTCTACTGAACCTACTTCCCCTTCCAGCCCTCGTGTTGAAAATCCCTTCATCTGAACACAAATTTCCCCTTGTTCATCGCACATCGTAATATCGAATTTCTGTACCTTGTCTTTTGCTTTGCTGCCGTCACTAAAACCAACCAGTGCCCACATTTCTCTGGTGCAGTTTTTGAAAATTTCAAGTTCTTGCAGGGCAAAGGGCAGGGATAATTTTAGTGGGTTTTTGTCTCCTTTAATCATCATTAAACCTATGGAGGCCTGCAACGCTGAATCCATCAAACTAGGATGCAGCATATATTCTTCTAATGTATCAGCTACACAGGAGGGCAACCTCAGTTTTGCCAACACCTGATTGGAACCAACATGAATCTGTTCAATCCCCCGATGTCCATCCCCATACTCAATACCTATAGATTTAAAGGCTTCATAGCATTGGTCAGATGAAAGGATGTTTTGGTTACACTGAGCTTGTATATTAGATAAATCTAAAGTTGGGGCTTCTACTACTGAGCTCAGCAGAGCAATACCCTGGCTGTATACGATTGGTTCTGTACTGTTCTTTTCTTCCTGGCTATATATTTCGTAAGCAATCTCGCCACCCTCTTCAGGATAAAGTCCGATGTGTACCCTAACCGACTTATCCTCTACGGCTATGGGGCGAGCCCATACTACATTTCTAAGCCGTATTCCGATCTGACTTTCTTCCAAAATCCCTGATGCCTGTTCTACTGCTGCCCGTGCCATCTCAAGATAGGCTACTCCAGGTAAGATGGATTGTCCCTTCACGACATGATCCGTCAGGAAAAACTCCTGCCCCGTAAAGGTGGAACTGAACCTCTGCTCTGAAAGGTCAGAGGTGTTTTGATGCAGCAGTGGATGGATTGTCCCTGCATTGGCTGAAGTGGTGATTGAACTGTCACCAGATTTAGTCTTGGTCTCTGGTACCCAATAGCGTTCTCTGGCAAAGGGATAGGTGGGCAGACTAATGCGATTGGGCTTGGTGTCGTTATAGAGCTTATTCCAATCAAAAACTAGACCCTTGACCCAAAGGTCTAGAAGTTTGGCATATTTTCTGCGCTGAATCCATTTTTCAATTGCTTCCTGCATTTCTTCATCCATTGCAAAAACAGCCAGCGTCTCTTTGTTGCGTTTGACCTGTCCTCGGTACAGATCTTCAATATTCTCTTGCCCTTTCGCAAAATCATCTAGTTTTTCTTCAAGTTCTTTGATGGATGCTACAATTATCGCTAAACGTTCTTCCATAGCTTCCCGCCCTATCTGAAGGGTATAGGCCATATCCGCTAAGTCGTTATCTGTGAATTGTTGTTCTTGAATCGCTTTTAATAATTGCTGTGCCTGTTCTTGAAGCCGCTCTTCATTCTTGGCAGACAACACAATAATGGCTGGATTTTGTGGTGTGATTGTAATTGGATATTGTTTTGCATCTTTAGGAATATATTCTTCGATCACTATGTGGGCATTTGATCCTCCCGCACCGAAGGAAGAGATGCCAGCAATCCTTGGATATTCCCTCTTTTCTCCATTTTTTTCAATTATCGGCCGTTTCCATTCTGTAAGTTCTTGCTGTACCACAAAAGGACTATTGCTGAAGTCTATGTTAGGATTAAGTACATCAGAATGCAAGGAAGGTACCAATTTCCGATGTTTCAGTTGCAGCAATACTTTTGTCACAGCCGCAATTCCTGCCGCACTTTCACAGTGACCGATGTTGGACTTAGCGGATCCAATGGCACAGAACTGTTTTTCTTTAGTGTATTCCTGAAAAGCTTTACTCAAACCTACGATTTCAATGGGATCTCCTAGAGAAGTGCCAGTACCATGGGCTTCAATGTAACTGATGGTTCTAGGATCAACCTTTGCTTCTTTAAAGGCTCGTTGGATCACTTCAGCCTGAGCATTCGGGTTGGGAACTGTGTATCCATTGGTTTTTCCTCCATGGTTAATAGTGCTCCCTTTAATGATGCCATAAATGTGGTCCCCATCGGCGATGGCTTTAGATAGCGGTTTAAGCAGTACTGCTCCTACGCCTTCTCCTGGTACATAGCCATCTCCTCCTTCTCCAAAGCTTTCACACTGTCCCTTGCTTGATACAAATTTACCTTGCCCAAGCATCAGGTATTTGTTAGGATGAATGGAGACATTGACACCACCTGCAATGGCAAGCTCGCATCCGCCCCGCTGTAAACTCTGGCAGGCCAGATGGATGGCTGTCAGGGAGGAAGAACACATGGTATCCACAGCCATGCTAGGCCCATGAAAGTTACAAAAATATGACACTCGGTTAGCTATGGACGATTGACTCCCAGTAAGAGCAACTGGTCTACCCTGAATCTGTTCCTGAGCTCCGTAGAGCTGGTACTCTTCGTACATTACCCCTACATAAACCCCTACATTACCTTCCAAACCAAAACTCTGATGTAAACTAAGGGTTTCTCTGGTATACCCCGCATCTTCTAAGGTTTCATAGACACATTCTAAAAATAGACGTTCCTGAGGATCCATCATTTCTGCTTCTCGAGGGGAAATATTGAAAAATAGTGGATCAAATTGATCCACACCTTCTATAAATCCTCCCCACTTACTGTAGGTTTTTCCGAGCTTATTTTTATCTTCATCAAAGTACAAGCTATGGTTCCAGCGGTCTTTAGGAATTTCCGTGATACAATCCTTACCGTTTCGTAGATTATACCAAAATTCCTGGATATTCTTAGCCTGAGGATAACGTCCGGAAACACCAATAATAGCAATATCTACATTTTCTTTTTCTTTCAATGATTCTGTGAATTGATATGCAAAACGTGAAGTTCTGCGACTGTTGAAGGTTAATTTTTCAGCTTCTGTCACAGCTGTAAAATCTTTTGTATTCTCTGTGGTTGCCACTGCTTTTTCCTGGATTTCCAGTAGTTTTAGTAGTTGATTTCGATAATTTTTAACGAAGTATCCAGTTAAATCTTTAATATTTTGATATTCAAAGAATAACGTTTTTGGCAGAGATCCCAATGTTTTTTCTAATTGATTGGTTAACTGCATAACCATGATGGAGTCAATCCCATACTGTTCCATGGAAGCATCTGCTTCTATTCGATGTATAGGTAGTTTGATGATTGAAGATAACAACTTTTTAAAGTAGTTGATGGCTTTTTCCTGAAGTAAGTCTTGTCCAATGACTGGTGCTGCTTTGTTTTCTTCTCTGTTAGAAGGTAGTTTTTTGTTTTCTTTTGCTGACGCTTGTTCCATAAATATTGCATGGAGCCGTTTAAGATCGCCTTCTATCACTATTACCTGCTCCTTTCTAGAAGCTAGACCTTGATACAAGGCTCGGATACCAGTGGTTGTCTGCATGGCAACTATACCCGTGCTTTGTTGCATCATTTTCTCGGTTTCTGCATCAATCTGCATCCCCCCTTCTTTCCACAAAGGCCAGTTGATAGACAGGGTCTGTCCCTGACGTTGTTTTGACACCACCAGTGCATTACGATACTTTGCATAGGCATCCATAAAGGCATTGGCAGTTGCATAGTCTGCCTGACCTGCATTGCCAAAAGCTCCCGCTGCGGAGGAAAAGAATATGAAAAAGTCCAGGCTTAAATCTTTGCTGGCCTCGTCAAGATTCACCAGTCCTGTAACCTTTGGTGCCAAAACTTCCTCCAGTTCATCTTTTGTCTTTTTGATGATAAAGTTATCTCGAATCACACCAGCACTATGAATGATACCATCAAGACTGCCAAAGTCCTCCTGGATACTTTGTATTAAGCTGATGACTGCTTTCTTTTGTGTTACATCTACTTGCTTGTACTCAATTTTTCCTCCTAATGTCTCTAATTCTTTTAACCTAGCTTCTTTTTCTTCCTTAAGAGGAGATCTTCCTGTAAGGATCAGGGTCACATCCTTGACTTTTTGCAGGATTTCTTCTGCAAATATCCGTCCCAAACCTCCGGCACCTCCGGTAATCAGATAGATACCTCCCTCTTTCCACGGAATATTCTCGCTTTCCTGAGAAACCTCTATTTCTTTCCAGTCTGTCACATATCGTTTGTCCTCCTGGTATCGGATATGATTATTCATGGGGTTACGGCTGTTCTCTTGCAGTTTTTCTATGATTCCTTCTAAATCTTCATCTGCTTCTATTTCTATTAACTGCCCCAGGATTTTTGGATTCTCTAACTGGGCTGTTTTTAAAAGTCCACTCAGCCCAGACAAAAGCTGCTGTTCTTCTTGTGCGGGAATAACAATCTGAACCAACACCTTACCTGCTGGTTTGTTTTTAAGAATACTTTGGATTTCTTCAAATATTTCAATGGCATAGCTCTGAAAGCCTTCTTCGATGCCTGCTTCTTGGAATTGCAGACTAAGGCATCTCACCCCGCTTATGTGGTTTTCGATGCTTTCTTGCGTAGCCTCAGCTGACTGGCAGAGTATCACCACATGCTCTTTATAATCAAGGGTTTGAGCTTCTTTAGAAACAGTTTGTTCTTTCCAGTAAGGGTGCAGCATTAAAGTTCCAATGCTTGCCATCGTATCTACTTTCTCTTCCAGCCCTCGTGTTGAAAATTCCTTTATCCGAACACAAATTTTGCCTTGTTCATCGCACATAGCAATATCGAATTTCTGTACCTTGTCTTCTGCTTTGCTGCCGTCACTTAAACGAATCAGTGCCCACATTTCACTGGTACAGTTTTTGAAAATTTCAAGTTCTTGCAGGGCAAAGGGCAGGGATAATTTTAGTGGGTTTTTGTCTCCTTTAATCATCATTAAACCTATGGAGGCCTGCAACGCTGAATCCATCAAACTAGGATGCAGCACATATTCTTCTAATGTATCAGCTACACAGGAGGGTAAGGTCAGTTTTGCCAACACCTGATTGGAACCAACATAGATCTGCTCAATTCCCCGATGTCCGTCCCCATACTCAATACCTATAGATTTAAAAGCTTCATAGCATTGGTCAGATGAAAGGATGTTTTGGTTACACTGAGCTTGTATATTAGATAAATCTAAAGTTGGACCCTCTACCACCGAACTCAGCAGAGCAATACCCTGGCTGTATACGATTGGTTCTGTACTGTTCTTTTCTGCCTGGCTATATATTTCGTAAGCAATCTCGCCACCCTCTTCAGGATAAAGTCCAATATGTACCCTAACCGACTTATCCTCTACGGCTATGGGGCGAGCCCATACTACATTTCTAAGTCGTATTCCGATCTGACTTTCTTCCAAAATCCCTGATGCCTGTTCCACCGCTGCCCTAGCCATCTCAAGATAGGCTACTCCAGGTAAGATGGATTGTCCCTTCACGACATGATCCGTCAGGAAAAACTCCTGCCCCGTAAAGGTGGAACTGAACCTCTGCTCTGAAAGGTCAGAGGTGTTTTGATGCAACAGTGGGTGGATTGTGCCTACATTGGCTGAAGTGGTGATTGAACTGTCACCAGATTTAGTCTTGGTCTCTGGTACCCAATAGCGTTCTCTGGCAAAGGGATAGGTGGGTAGACTAATGCGATTGGGCTTGGTGTCGCCATAGAGTAGTTCCCAATTTATTTCAAATCCTTTAACCCATAATTCCGCAATTTTTATAACATTGCCTTTTTCAATCCATTTATTAATTAATTCCAGAGAGTCCTGATCCGTACTTAAAAAATCAATGGTTTCCTTACTATGTTTGACTTGCCCTCGCCAACAATTATTGATCGTTTCCTTACCTTCTTGGAAAGCTTCTAATTTTTCAATTAACTCAGGTATATCCTTTACCAAAAAGGCTACCCGCTCTTGCATAGCTTCACGTCCCACTTGTAGAGTATACGCAATTTCTGATAAACTGATCGCTCTTTTGTATGGGCTTATTTTTATTTCTTCTGCTTCTTTTAGAAACTCAAGCAACTTCACGGTATAGGCTTGCAGCCGTTCTTTATTTATAGCAGAGAGTGGTATGATTACAGGTTTAGCTCCAGTATTAAGGATTGCCGAAGTTTGTTTATTCAGTTCTTTAGTCGGATATTCCTCTAGTACGATATGAACATTCGATCCTGTGGCTCCAAAAGAACTTAACCCGGCCCTACGAGGATAGCTGACCTTATTACCATTTTCAACGATCAACGGCTGTTTCCATTCTTCCACCTGCTGCTGCACATAAAAGGGGGTTTTTTTAAAATCAATATATGCGTTTAATTCCTCTGAATGTAGTGATGGCACTAAGGTTTTATAATAAAGTTGCAGAACTACCTTAATTAAACCACTAATGCCCGCAGCAGCTTCAGCATGCCCGATATTTGACTTGACAGAACCAATTGAACAAAATTGTAAATCCTGTGTATATTGACTATAGGCTTTCACCAACCCCTGAATCTCTATAGGATCACCCAAAGATGTTCCTGTCCCATGAGCTTCAATATAGCTAATTGATCGTGGGTGAATTCCTATTTTTTCTAAACAAGCCACAATCATATCTGACTGAGCTACCGGACTCGGTACCGTAAATCCGCTCACAGTTCCCACATGATTGGTGCTACTGCCTTTAATTACCGCATATATATGATCTCTGTCTTGAATGGCTTTCTGTAATGGCTTTAACAGAACCGCTCCAATAGCTTCTCCCGATACATAACCATCGCCTCCTTTGCCGAATGTATGACAATAACCGTCGCTGGCATGCATATCCATCATCCCATAGGTCAAATATTTATTAGGATGCAAGGATAAATTCACTCCGCCTGCAAGAGCTGTCTCACATTCCCCTCGTCTAATACTCTCTAAAGCTAAATGCACGGCAGTGAGTGAAGAAGAACATACCGTATCAATAGCCATACTTGGGCCATGGAAATTGCAAAAGAATGATACCCTGTTGGCAATTGGTGCATAGCTCAATGATAAAGGAAATGCATTTTCGTAGGACACTGCTTCGGCTCCAATTATAGTATAATCTTTATGCATCACCCCAACAAATACTCCCACATGCCGTCTCTTATTTGTTCCTTGAGGAGAAACTAGTGTCTTAGGCGTATATCCTGCATCTTCTATAGCTTCCCAACAAGTTTCTAAAAATAGCCGTTCTTGAGGATCCATTATTTCTGCTTCTCGGGGTGAAATTCTAAAAAATTCAGGATCAAAACAATCCGGATTATCAATAAAGCCCCCCCATTTAGACATATTTTTTCCTGAGGGTGAATACAATCCCTCAAACTGACGCCAATCCCAACGAGATTTTGGAATTTCACTGATGCAGTCTTTACCGTTTTCTAAATTAATCCAAAATTCTTGAAGGTCTCTTGCTTCGGGAAAGCGACCTGACATCCCAATAATAGCAATATCTTCATCAATTGCAGGCATTGCTACGATATCAGAAACCACAGGGATGTTTCCTTGATATATATGATCCACAAGCTCAGGAATTGACGTTTGAGCTGCAGTCGAATAATCTGGAGCAGTAGAATTGCCTGACTCTTGTTCACCTCTCTGCTTCACTTCACTGCACCGAGCAAATTTTGATGCATAATTCTCTGCAAGATAGACGGATAACTCTGCAATTGTCGTATATTCAAATAACAAAGTGGGGGGTAAAGTGGTTTGAATTTTAGCTTCAATGGATCTGACCAGCTCTAATAACCCAGGCGAATCCAATCCCATTTCATAATAGCCTACCTGATTTTCAATAAGATCCACCGATTTTTTTAATCTATCTGCCATCAATTGTCGTAAAAAAGATTCTGCTTCAAGGAATATCTTTGATTTATCAGCATTCAAATCATCTATTATTGAAGGCTTAAGCGACTGAGATTCTTTCATTAGCTGTGATGTTTTCTTTCGGTTAGGATTAATCATTCCATCTGCTCGTACTAATTTGTTAGCAAAATTTTTTAACTCCCCAATCTTCTTCCCTGATTCATTAAAGAACTCCATCGTCAGATTAATCAGTTCTTTTTTCCGTTGTATAGATGATGTTTTTATCTGAGTTGCACATTGTTTTTTAAAAAGCTCTGAGGCTCGAAAGGATTCATAAAAAAGAGGCAAGAATAAACGTTGTTCCTCTTTTAAGGCAGAAGCTAACAAAGTTATAGCACTCCCATCAATAAGAACTGGATGAAACATAAATCCTTCTGCACTGGGGAGGGCACTTTGACTTAAAGAAATATCAATGAAGGAAGCTACATCACTCTCATAAATTTTTCCATTTGCCTTCATAAATCCAGTATGTATTAATTCCCGATTACGACATTGTTCATAGGCTTCGTCAAAATCTAAAACTCTTTTTGCGGATCGTTGTACTTCCCAAAAATTCAACGTTTCTTCAAATTTTATAGGAACTGTTCGATGCATTTCAGCAGTAATATAGAGCTTTTTTTCTGGTGCTAAGGTTCCATTGTACTGTTCCTGTCCCTCAACACGAATCTGCCATTGCCCGTCATTAATTTCAGAACACTGAATACTGATCATAACATTGTAGTCCTGTCCCACGATTAAAGGATGATATATACACAGATTGCGAAGTTCCAACTCCTTGTAGTCATAACCATTCTCTCGAAATAATTGGTATATCATATCTATATACGCCAATCCCGGTAACAATTCCTGACCATAGGCTTTATGATTTTTTAGAATTGGATGATTGATATCTATCAAAAACTGATCTAACATTTTATCTCTCCTCCACTATTTTTTGTTTCCACATACTAGTTACTTTATCCGATGGATGCTGAAGTTCATTAGCCGAAGGGCCTTGTATCCAGTTATCATGACTCTTAGACACATCTCTGTTATTCTGACTCGTCTGTGGAGATGAATTTAATACCTCAGTATAGCGAAGATCATATTGATTCAACTTCGGAGGCGGTATGGGCTGTCGTATAGCTGAAGATGATTCTCTCTCTTCCCAAGCTTCTAAAATCACATGAACATTTGTACCTCCATCAGCAAAACAATTTATCCCAGCAATCCGGGGAGTATTTGTCCATTTGGTAAGCTTACGACAAAAATAAAAGGGAGAAGACTCTATATTATAATGCGTCATAGGCTGTTCTCCTGATAAAAATGGAACAAATTGTTTGTTTTGCAGCATCAATACAACTTTAATAAAACTTGCAATACCTTCGGCACATAATGGGTGTCCAATATTGGGTTTTATCGACCCTAATCCCAGTACAGATGTATTAGAGGACCGATAAATAGATTGGATTACCTTAAGTTCAAGTAAATCAGTTACCTCAGAACCCGAACCATTCACTTCAATATAGCTAATCTCTTCATTTTTCTTGCCACTTCTGGCTAAAGCTGTTTGCAAAACTTCTTTTTGAGCATGCAAATTGGGAGTGGCTGGACCTGCAGTTCGCCCATCATTATTGACGGCTAACGCTTTAACTACAGCATAAATATGGTCTCCATCTTCCAGTGCCTGATCTACTGTTTTTAATAAAACCATACCAACACCTTCACCTAAAATGACTCCATCAGCACGTTGATCAAAAATATGAAAGAATGTTTCCTGGCTTAAAATTTTTCGTTGTTGAAATATACGATGGGCTTCATCTGTATTTAAGAGACTCACACCTCCAACGATGGCAGATTCAATTTCTCCATCTTTTAAGGCTTGAATCGCCATATTCATACCTACTAATGCTGAGGAACATGCAGTATCCACAACAATACTGGGGCCTCGAAGGTCAAAAAATTGAGAGATATTTGCCGCCAAATAGTTTTGTCCAACAGCCACAATAGGATTTTGTGTTTGTTGAATACTGGATTCACCGGGACGATGCTGACTTCGACCGCCAATGTAAACCCCTACTGGTTTTCCCTTTATTTCTTGATGCGAATATCCGGCATGGTACCATAGTTTCAGACTTTCTTCCAGTAGCACCAAGGCTTGTGGATCCATTGCTTTAGCATCGTTTTCTGGAATTAAAAAAAATTTTGGATCAAATTGTGTAATGTTGTTGATCAACCCAGCATTAAAATTATTCGAATATCCCCAGCGCTCCTGAGGCACGGAACCAATCGCCGATCGTCCTTCCGATAGTAAGTGCCAGTATTCTTCTAAATTATTTGCTCCCGGAAAACGGCAAGAAAGTCCGATCACTGCAATATCTGATGACTTAGAGCTCTTATAAACATGAGACTTACTTTTCAATCCTCCGTTCTCTATAGAAATCGAAGATATATGAAGCGATGTATCTTGAGTTCGAGAGCTATATTGTTCCGAAATCATGGTATCCAAGGTTTGAGATAAAGAAGAAGCATAATTATTAGTAAGCCATGTTGCCAATGATTCAATAGTTGAATGTTCATATAAAATAGAAGGATCTAAATTGTATGACAATAATTGATTAATTGAGTGCAATATTTGAGCCATCAAAATAGAATCCATACCATAGTCTTGAAATGCCGTATCTATCTCCAACTTTGAGGTATCTATCTTTAGTTCTTGAGAAAACAAATCAATTAACCACATTTGAGTTGCAATCAAAAGGCTATCGGAAGTTCTTGATAGTTCCGTAGCAACAGGGGGTAGAGTCTGAATATTCGTTGAAAAACTTTCTTGTATTCTACGTTGTATTAATTGATGAGGATTCCATAAGTTTGGATTAACTACTGCCGGCAGAACTACTGGTCCTATCTTCCTAAATAGAATCTGATCCAATAGCTGTAAACCTTCTACATTCATAAGACTCAGCAAACCCGTTTGTTGATAAGCCTTGGTTTTAACTTCTCCCATTCCCGTTTCTTTCCAATTGGGCCATTGAATGCTGACGACTGGAAAGTCATGAATGTTTGCTTCAGCAACATAATCCATATAAGCATTGGCCATAGCATAATCACTTTGTCCTGAAGCTAAAGAGGGAATAATTGCTGATACCGATGAAAATAAGACAAAAAACTGTAAAGCCTCATTTTTAAAGCTTTGATACAATATATCAAGTCCGGCAACCTTGGGATCCAACACCTGTTGAATTCCACTGACAGACTTCCGAATAAATGCAGGATTTTTCATATCACTGATTCCTGCACAATGAATAATTCCTCCAATAGGCCCCATAGTATTTTTGATCTCTTGTAGGCTCTGTTGTATAGCATACTCATCCGTCAATGAAACAGACAACACTTGCACTTGTACGCCCTGAGCTTCTAGGGCTTGGATATTTCGAATTTTTTGAGCAATAGAAGTATTCTGCGGTTTATAAAAATCCCACTGTTCCCGAGGCGGCATTGTCTCCCGTCCCGTGAGCACTAGACGCCTGACACCATGGTTTGTTACAAAGTGTCGGGCACATAAATACCCTATGCCCCGCGTTCCACCTGTAATCCACAGCACATGTTCGTCAGGGAATACTAAAGTCTCATCACTCGCATCACATTTTTGAAATTCTTCAAGATAAGCCCGATAACGCTTTCCATCCCGGTAACAAATTTCTGTGTCCTCACAATCCATAAAGAATTCAGAAACAATCTGCTGAGCCAACGTCTTATCATCGGTAAACGGCTCCGCATCCATATGCCGTGAACGCAGATGCCCATATTCACTTTGCAACATTCGATACAATCCAACACGAGAGGCTCCGGATAGATTGACAGTAGTATTCTGATAAGACTCAAGGCCTTTCGACACACAAAGCATCATCAAATCTTCTCTATGTCCATACTCAATCAGTTGCTTAAGCCATCCAATCCAGTTCAATAATTCATTTTTTTCCTTACCACAACCAATCAAATCCACACATCCATCATAATTTTTCCAATTATGTTCCAATTGTCGAGGTTGTAATTCAAGATCATGGATATTTAGTATTTGATTATTTGGAAAATATTTAGAAAGCTGAATTGCCAATTCCATAGTTTCTTGTGTTGTTAAGATGGCAACAGTCCTATTCAAAATTTTAGTTGAAGTAGCAAAACAGAGCTCCCATTGTTTTTGTAGAAAACACATTATCCTCTGTTCAGAGTGATCTTCATAGACAGCAGAAGCCATGGCCGAACTCGCTATACTGTCTTCATTAGTTTCCACATCAAATAACCAATGACGTTCTTTAGCAAAAGGATAGGTAGGTAAGCTAATACGTCGAAGCTTGCTATCACTGTATAACTTGTTCCAATCGATAATGAGGCCCTTGGCCCAAAGGTCAAGAAGTTTCGCATACTTTCCTTTGGTAATCCATACATCAATTATTTTTATCATATCTTCATCTTCAGCAAAAACAGCCAGAGTCTCTTTATTGCGTTTGACATGTCCTCGGTACAGATCCTCAATACCCTCTTGTCCTTCCACAAAACTCTTTAGTTTTTCTTCAAGTTCTTTGATTGAGCTCGCAAGTATCGCCAAACGCTCTTCCATGGCTTCCCGTCCTATCTGAAGGGTATAAGCCATATCAGCTAAATCGCCATCTGTGAATTGCTGCTCTTGAATCGCTGCCAACAATTGTTGTGCCTGTTCTTGGAGACGATCCTCATTCTTGGCGGACAGCACGATAAAGGCTGGATTTTGAGGCGTGATTGTAATCAAATGCCGTTCCAAGTTTTCGGGGATATATTCCTGAATCACCACATGGGCATTTGATCCTCCTGCACCAAAAGATGAAATGCCAGCAATCCTCGGATACTCTTTAATTTTTCCATTTTCTTCAATCACCGGACGTTTCCATTCCCCAAGTTCTTGTTGCACCACAAAAGGCGTATTACTGAAATCTATGTTTGGATTAAGTACCTCAGAATGCAAGGAAGGTACCAATTGGCGATGCTTCAGTTGCAGCAATATTTTTGTCACACCCGCAATCCCTGCCGCACTTTCACAATGACCGATGTTGGACTTAACCGATCCGATAGCACAGAACTGTCTGTCTTTTGTATCTTTTTCAAAGGCTCGTGTCAATCCTGCAGTTTCAATGGGATCCCCCAACGCTGTCCCAGTACCGTGGGCTTCTAGGTAACTGATAGTTCTTGGATCAATTTCTGCTTTTCTCCATGCATCTAATACTAAGTTGCATTGTTCTATAGGATTTGGAACCATATAACCATTTGTTTTCCCTCCATGATTGATTGAAGTACCTTTAATGACCCCATAAATATGATCACCATCTTCTACAGCCCTTTGTAAGGGTTTTAATAAAATAGCACCTATTCCTTCCCCTGGTACAAATCCATCTCCTCCTTCTCCAAAGCTTCGACAACGACCATCAGTTGAAGACATAGAAAGACGAGCTTGTATGATATATTTATTTGGACTTAATGAAATATTGACGCCTCCAGCTATTGCAGCTTCACATTCTCCTCGTTTAATACTTTCCGCTGCTAAGTGGATAGCCGTTAACGAAGAAGAGCATAGTGTATCAACTGCCATGCTTGGTCCATGAAAATCAAATAGGTAAGAGACCCTGTTTGCAATTAAACCGTAGTATGAAGAAGCAATTGACACTTTATCAGTACCTAACAATTGATATTCTCCGTTCATAACTCCCACGAAGACACCAACTTTCCCATCAAAAGTTTCCTTCAAAGAGTCACGAGTATAACCAGCATCCTCAAATACATGCCAAGCAGTTTCTAAAAACAAACGTTCTTGAGGATCTATTGTTATAGCTTCTCTAGGCGAAATATTGAAAAAAAGAGGATCAAATTTGTCTACATCATCTATAAATCCCCCCCATTTACAGTATGTTTTTCCAGGTGTATGTTTGTTAGGGTCATAATACTTTTGATGATCCCATCTTTCTACTGGTATTTCAGTAACACAATTAATACCATTTTTTAGATTTTCCCAATATTCTTCAAGTGTTTTTGCTTTTGGATACTTTCCACTTAATCCGATAATAGCTATATCAAATTCTCTGCTAGCCACCTGTTTAAAGTTATAGGAACATGAGTGGGTCTTTTCCAATTTTGGTGTAACCATCATTTCAAAACCATCATTTAATGGTATATTTACTAACGCTTCAGAATGATCTAACACCGTCTTTGATTTTTCTTCATGATTTTGTAAAAAATATTTAGCTAGTTCATAAATCGTTTGGTATTCAAAAAATAGGGTCTTTGGTAAATCTCCAAAATTCTTTTCGAGATTAGTATTTAGCAAATTAATCATCAATGAGTTTATTCCATACTTTTCTAGAGCAGCTTTTGCATTAATTCGTGACACTGGAATCCCCGACACTTCTGAAAAGGTTGTTTTTAAGTAATTTTCTATTTTAGTTAATAGGATATTGTCACTAAGCGTATCATCTTTTAGATCCACATTAGGAGTTGTCAAAGACATATTTTTAAAAACTTTTTCATTTGTTGAAACCGCTTTTTCCCTAAAATCCCCCAAATATTCTGTGACCCAATGTTTCTCCTTTGCAAATGGGTAGTTAGGAAGAGGAATTCTTCTTTGATTACCATCATTAAGAATATCCCAATCAATTGAAGCTCCCTGAATCCATTGTTCAGCAATGATAAACAAATCATTTCTATCCACTTTTACTTTCAACGCATCTCCTGAAAAGACACTGCCCCTATAAAGACCAGTAATCTTCTCATTATCTCTTAAAAACATTTCCAGCTTTTCTATCAAACTCTGAATATTATCTACAACAACTGCAAGCCTTTCATCCATTTCAACGCGCCCCTGCTGAAGTGTATATCCTATATCAGCTATATTAACCGATACGACTTCGTTCCCAGTCAAAAAATCATGTAGTCTCAATACCTGTTGATTCAGCTGCTCTTTAGTAGCAGCTGAAATAGGGATCAAGGTCAGTTTTGAGTTATCCTTCTGCTTGTTTTTCTCACGAAGATATTCTTCAATTATTACATGCCCACTAGTACCAGTTGCTCCAAAAGCATTAATCAATGCACGAAGAGGTTTGTACATCTTGTCTTCAGCTATACCATTTTTTTTACTTTGATTAGTCCAAGGTTTTAGCCTATCTATTATTTCAAATTCTTGAAGTTTAACCAATGGGTTTATAGGCTTGAAATTTATTGTCGGTGCAAGCTGTCTATGCTTCATCTGCAATAAAACTTTTGCTATTTGAGACATAGCAGAAGCAGATTCGAGATGCCCAATATTGGCTTTAACAGAACCTATAAAGCAAGGAGACAAAGTATCATAATAATCTTTAAACACCTTTCTTATTGCATCAATTTCTGATGCATCTGCAATACTAGCTCCAGCCGCTGCTAACTCAATGTAATTTATGGATTCCGCAGATACCCCCGCATTTTCAAGTGCCATTTTGATAGATTCTGCCTGCATTGTTGAGCTCGGCGCACCAAATCGTGTTGTCCTTCCACTGTGACCGATAGCAGTACCCTTAATGATGCCATGAATATAATCCTTATCTCTTTCAGCATCTTCAACTGATTTAATCAAAATTGCACCGACACCTTCCCCACCTAACCAACCTGTAGCTTGTGCTGCCAACGGCCGACATACACCATCTTTTGACAATAAGTCAAGACTTGTTAATAAGTCTTGATGATAAGGATGAGTAAACAGATTAACTCCACCCACAAGTGCAGCATCACATTCTCCTCTTTTTATACTTTCGCAAGCAAAATGAATAGCAGTCATTGCTGATGAGCATGAAGTATTAAATGCAATACTAGGTCCACTAAAATTGAAAAAATAAGATATTCTGTTGGCTATTGATGAGTGCAAAGCTGTTGCTTGTGTTATCTGAATACCATCATATGAATAGGAACTTTGGTTTTGGTAGTCGCTCCACATAGCTCCTACAAATACACCGATTTTACCAGAGGAGTGAATTAGGTTTTTTGCAGTGTAACCGGAATTCTCAAGACATTCCCATACCACCTCAGCAAACAAACGCTCTTGAGGGTCCATAGTCCGAGCTTCTGAAGGTGCAATGTTGAAAAGCAGGCTGTCGAAACAATCGATATCATCTAAAAAACCGCCTCGAACTGAGGATGTCTGCCGACTGATGACATCTGGCCAATTCCGCATCCACAATTTCTTCCTACTATCAGATAATTCACTGATGCTATTTTTGCCATCTTGTATATTTTCCCAATATTCTTCTAAATTTTCAGCTCCAGGATATCTCCCACTTATACCTACAATAGCGATATCATGTTGTAACGCTGATCTTTTTTTCTTTAAGGGAACAGGTTTCCTAAACTTTTCCTCTGATTCCTTTTTATCTTTTTTACCTCTGCCGACTTCAAGAAATTCCCGGTCTTCAGGAAGCTCTTGTTCAAAACTGCCACAAAGGAAACTATGAAGTAGTACTTCCTCGTTACCAAGCTTAAAATCTGATCGAATTCTGTCAAAGTCCAGACCACCAATAGGGCAGACTCCAATATCAAATTCAGCTTGCTTATCCATCACCAACTGCCCTATGTAACCTGACTCTAACAAGGCATAGAACAAACTTTCATCTTTATAAATTGGTTTCATGGTATTCATTTGACCTACTAAAAAAAGACAAAATCCTGCCTTCTGAAAATACTTTCGATTAAAAGGTGTATAACTAGGTTTAATACTTTTAGATAGTTCCGACGTGACAAGAACTAACTCATGTTCCACAGGATGATAACAATAAATTCCTTCAGCTAGCCCTTCGACACTGTTTTCTTTAATATAGAGATAAGCTTTAACCCCATAGGTCTCGGATGCTGATGTATATAAGTAAAAAGGTTTTCCTTCAATATTTGTTTGTTTTAATAGTGCCAGAAATTTACTGAATTTTTCAAAAGGAATAGTTTTATTTATAAAATCTCTTTTGGTGGATCTCAGTAGATAATCACTTTCCTGAAAATTATGATTATTTAAGGGTATTGCCAATGCTCTCTTTGAAAAACGTCTTATGTTAGGCTGTTTTGCATGGAAATCTTCATGTTCTTCCTTACTTAAATGTTTCATATTCTTCATAGATTTTTTCCAATCGAAATCTATGAACGAAGCAAAGGTTTTATCATTGCTATAATTATCAATATGCTTTGTTATGCTCTTATCGGCTTTTTGTAAATAGTTCATGATTCCGTTATCTAATTTAATCTTATTATGAGTGTCAGTATAATTAGCTGGAACTCCAACTAGCATACAATGGATGAATCTATGGTTTTCATCTAATTCAAAAAAATCACTTATTCTATCGAAATCAATGCCTCCTACAGGGCATAACCCCAAATTGAATTCCGCCTGTCTGTTTAGCAATAATTGCCCCATATATCCAGCATCCAATGTTACTAAACTAGAACTTAATAGTTGATAGATTGGTTTAATTGAGTCAAGTTGAGCAATAAAAAACACGCCAAAACCAGCATTGTCAAAAACATTATGATCATATTCGAAAAAAATACTCCTATCTATTACTGCATGGTCATTCATAAGATATAATGTATGTTCAATAGGATGATAGTATGTTTATGATAATCTAAAAATACCCTAATAGAATAGTTGAAAATTCCCCTAGAGGAAATATAAAATAACCCTATGATACTTCATAGGGGGGCTAAGGGGATGATCAGTTTAGTGGAAAAACAAGAAATAATTCTATCACATTTCAGGGAGGGAAAGTCCCAGTGGGAGATTCATAGGAGAACTGGAATTGATAGAAAAACCATAAGAAAATATATTAGGGAGTATGAAAAGAAAAAAAGAGATTTACTCAACTCTCAGGAGGAAGATAAGGAACTAATAACAGATATTATCTCAGCACCAAAGTATGATAGCAGCAATAGGATTAGAAGAAAGCTAACAGATGAGATAATAGAGAGGATTCACTTTTTCCTCAAGGAAAATGAGATAAAGAAAGCTACAGGAAGGAGTAAACAACAGAAGAAAAAGATTGATATTTATGAAGCTCTAATTGAAGAAGGTTATGATATAAGCTATCCAACAGTATGTACCTACATCAGGGAGAATTGTAAGCAAACCAAAGAAGCCTACATAAGACAAGAGTATCATCTAGGGGAAATATGTGAATTTGATTGGGGTTATGTGAATCTTATCATAGATGGCAAGCCTAAGACTCTGCAAATGGCAGCCTTCACCAGTGCTAAAGGCAACTATCGTTATGCTAGGTTGTATCATAACCAAAGGATGGAGCACTTTCTAGATGTCCATGTGAAGTTTTTTAACCAAATTGAAGGGGTTTATCAAACAGTAGTTTATGACAATATGAAGGTAGCTGTAAAAAGGTTTGTCAGTAAAACAGAAAAGGAACCTACAGAAGATCTTTTGAAGTTATCCTTGTATTACGGGTTTAGATATAGATTTTGCAATACCTGTAGCGGCAATGAAAAAGGTCATGTGGAAAGAAGTATCGAGTACATAAGGAGAAAGGTTTTTGGCAAAAGAGATACCTTTAAAAACCTTGATGAAGCCAATGAATATCTTCAAGAAGTATTAGTTAAACTGAATAACCGCATAACAGAGTACAACGATGGTAAAAGTCCTAGAGATGTCCTTGAGGAAGAGAAACCATATCTTCTTGAATTAATGCCTAGTTATGATACCGCTAGAACGGCAGAGCTTAGAGTCAATAAATATTCTGTCATAAGCATTGATGAAAACAAATACTCTGTTCCCGATGATCTAGTAGGTAAGTTCGTCTTTGTAAAAATATATCCAGAAACAATCTTTGTCTACCATCAAAATAAGCTCATAGCTCAGCATAACAGAAACTATGGTGTTCACACTTGGAATATTAAGATAGAGCATTACATAAAAACCATAAAAAAGAAGCCTGGGTCACTTCATTCCAGCACAGCCATGCGACAAATGAACCCCACGCTTCAAACCATATACAATAAATATTATACCGAAAATCCTAAGGATTTCATAGACCTTCTTGAATTAATTGGTCAAAAAGGATTAGAAAAAGTTGAGAATATCATTAAAGATTTGGAAAAGCTCAGTCCCATAGGAGTTAATACAGAGAAGATAAAAATGCTTTGTAACAGAAATGAAGACGAAGGAAAAGTCATTAATCGCGAAAGGACTACTCAAATAGAAGAACAATCTAAATTAATATTAAGCCATTATGGTAATCTTCTTAAAGGTTCCTGTGTAGCCTTTAAGAAGGAGGCGAAAATCATATGAACCATAAAGACATCTATGAAAAAATAGCATTGTTTTCTAAAGAACTTAAGCTGCCATATATTCTAAGGCATTTTAAAGAAGAACTTACCGAAGCCAATAAAGACTCTAAAACCTATGACACTTTCCTTTACGATCTTTTAGAAAAAGAATATGACCTTAGAAAAGACAATGGGAGGAAGAGCAGGATTAGAAGTGCAAGATTTCCATATAAAAAATACCTTGAAGATTTAATCATAGAAGATTTGCCAGAAGATGCAAGAAATAAAGTGAAGGTGTTTTCAACCCTTGAATTTATTGAAACGGGTCAAAATATTATCCTTGCAGGTAACCCAGGCACGGGGAAGACCCATATGGCTATTGGTTTGGGCATAAAAGCCTGTAATGTAGGCTATAAAGTCCTATTCACTACCATTCCCCTATTGGTGAATGAATTAAAGGAAAGTAGGTCAGAAAAAAACCTTCGTGCCTTTGAAAAAAGGTTTGAAAAGTATGATTTAATCATAGCCGATGAATTAGGATATATCTCCTTTGATAAGGAGGCTTCCGAGCTACTTTTCACATACTTATCTTTGAGAGCGGGTAGAAAATCAACCATTATCACAACCAATCTTTCCTTTGAAAGGTGGGATGAAATATTTAAAGATCCAGTTATGACAGCAGCTATGATAGATAGATTAACCCATAAATCTTATATAGTAAATATGAATGGTAATTCTTACAGATTAAAAGAAACCAAACGATGGCTTGAGGAACAATAATTTTTTTACTCCCCTAGGGGAAATTTCAATTAGTATATAGAGGAATTTTGGATTGACAAATACAATAGTAATAAATGCCTCTATTTATCCCTTCTATTGCATGATCTTTTATGTATATATACGTCTGAATTGCATTTAATCCACCAGCACTTGGATAAAGATATCTTGCTTCCTCATTAATAGTTGCTTGCTTCAATAGTGATAAAAACCTGCTAAACAAATCGAATGATATCTCTTTTTTAGTATAATTTCTTACAATAGCTCCTTTTGTATATGAGGACTCTTTAAAACTAACTTTGTTAAGTTTAATTACAGTTCCTGCATCGGCTGTGTGACTGTAGGTCTCTATCTGTTTTGCGCTAGTTTGTAAGTCATATTGATTATCTTGGGTTTTGCTGGTATCGTTATCAATCATATCTCTATTGATTGATTTATTGTCTACTGTTGTTTTTCTTGTGGTTAACTGATCTATATTAAATACTAAATTAGCATTATAATCTATACTTTTATCCTCAATTCTTAGTTCATCACCTTTATCTTCAAGTTCACTATACACATAGTCAACTACGTTCTTGATAGTCGGATCACTTAAAAACACTTCTATAGGGATTGAAATACCATATTGTTCTTGTACCTTTTCAACCATTTGAACCATGGTTAAAGAAGTGGCTCCTAAATCAAACAAGTCATCCTCAAATGTCAGTCCAGTAGTATCTAAGACCCTTTCAAAATACTCTATCAGTTCATTAGAGATATTTGCGGGAACACTTGTTGCTGATTTGTTTTTTAAATTATCACTATAATCTATACTTTTATCCTCAATTCTTAGTTCATCACCTTTATCTTCGAGTTCACTATACACATAATCAACTACATTCTTGATAGTCGGATCACTTAAAAACACTTCTATAGGGATTGAAATACCATATTGTTCTTGTACCTTTTCAACCATTTGAACCATGGTTAAAGAAGTAGCTCCTAAATCAAACAAGTCATCCTCAAATGTCAGTCCAGTAGTATCTAAGACCCTTTCAAAATATTCTATCAGTTCATTAGAGATATTTGTGCGAACCCTTGTTTCTGATTTAATTTTGTTGATTCTTTCACCTTCCCAAACTCTCTCTTTGACAGGCCATGGTAATACTTTGCGATCTAATTTACCATGCTGTGTAACAGGAAGGGAATCCAATGGCACGATAATATTGGGCACCATATAACTAGGTAATTTGCTTTTTACAAATTCCCGTATCTCTTTCGAGGCAGGAAGTTTGCCATCTACGATAATATAAGCTACTAGTTTTGGATCTCCACTCTCTTCATCTTTTACCAGTACAACTGCTTCTTCAATTGACTCATGATCCTTAAGTACCATTTCTATTTCTCCCAGCTCAATTCGATTTCCTCGTAATTTAACTTGAAAATCTATTCGCCCAAGATACTCAATATTTCCATCTGGTAAATATCTTGCTTTATCTCCAGTCTTATACAACTTTGCGCCAACTTCAGTACTATAGGGATTATCGATAAATTTTTCCGCAGTCAATTCTGGTCGATTAAGATATCCCTTAGCCAAACCAATACCACCAATGTGCAATTCTCCTTCATGACCAATGGGAACTTGCTTCAGTTCAGCATCTAAAATATATATCTGAATATTTGAGATTGGCCTACCAATTGGAACTTTTTTATCCCTCCGCTCTTCACACTCCCAGTAAGTCACGTCTACTGCTGCTTCCGTTGGACCATATAAATTATGAAGCTTTGCCGTCAGCTTTTTCTTAAAATCTATCATCAAGTCATAAGAAAGAGCTTCCCCGCTAGTAAAAACCTGACGCAATGTATGACATTTACTAACGCTAGGATTACTAACAAAATGTCTGAACATTGATGGCACGAAGTGACAGGTTGTAATATTTTCTTTGTTAATTATGTCTACTAGATAGTTGCTATCCTTATGCCCTTCAGGTTTTGCCATCACAAGACATGCACCTGATAGTAATGGCCAAAAAAATTCCCATACCGACACATCAAATGTAAAAGGTGTTTTTTGTAACACCTTGTCTTGGCTAGTTAGCTGGTATTTATCCTGCATCCAGAGTAATCGATTGCATATTGCTTTATGTGGCAACATACAACCTTTGGGTTTCCCAGTAGAACCAGAGGTATAAATTACATACGCTATGTTTTCGGGGCTCGTTACCCTTTCAAGATTGCTGCCAGATTCTTTGGAAAGATAATCCCACTCGCTATCTAGACAAAACTTTGTACCTACAAACCCTCTAATGAGGTTATTATATCTTTCCTGAGTAAAAACTATTGAAACCCCAGCATCCTCCAGCATAAACATTAGTCGTTCATCAGGGTAAATGGGATCTAAAGGTAAGTAGGCGCCACCAGCCTTTATAATTCCTAAAAGAGCTACTACCATTTCAATAGATCTCTCCATTAAGACCCCTACGATACTATTAGCCCCTATACCCACACTTCTTAAATATCGCGCACATCGGTTAGAAGCCTCGTTCAGTTCAGTAAAGCTAATCTGCTTATCTTTAAAACGGACAGCAGAATTATTAGGATTTTGACTGACCTGCTCTTCGATTAGCTCATGCAAGCATTTATTTAAAGGATATTCTTTATAAGTATTATTCCACCTCATTAGTGTTTCATCTTCTTCAGTCTTTGATAAAAACACGCCATCTTCCATATTAAAACTCCCTCCCAACACTATAATTTTTATATTTTTCAGGCTGTGCATTGATTAATGTATTAAAATCTATTTTCTCCCAATTTTCGGAATCTGCAATCAAAGCCTCCAATACTCGCTCATATCCTGAAAACATTTCTTCAATCATGCCTTCGGGATAAACTCCCTTCAGCACATCCCAATGAAAATAAAGTTTTCCGTCACGCTCTTCGCTTATATTATCTAGAAAGACCTGTGGCGCTTTGCTGGACATCTCCAGGATTTTAAAACCTTTAGGAGCCTCAACGCTAGAATGAGTCGTCATATTAGTGAAAACTATCGGGAATATTAACATTCCTTTGTTATCACCTCTCATTACAACCTTCCTTAATACCTTCAATCCACTCACAGCCATGTGTGATAAATCTTCTTGTACAGCCATATGATTCAATTGCACTTTCACCTCAAAGGGTTCTTTTTTTCTTTTGAACATAACCCAACTCATAGCTGTAAAGTCACCTACTACCTCATCGATCTCAGGATGAAATGGAATCCTATCCCAACACGGAATTACAATAGAAAAGGGGTTATATCCAGACCATGCAGCCAAAACTTCTGCATAAGCTGTCAGCAAAACCATACTTGGTGATACAGATAATTTGTTAGCTTTCTTTTTTAGCGTATCCCATTTTAAGAGAATACTCCTAAGTTGCTGATGTCCAGCGAAGGTAGAATTTTTATTACTATTTTTCATTGGTAATTGTGGTCCAGGTGGAATTTCTTTAAACTTATGCTCCCAATATTCGATACTCCTTTGATGATCTTCTGTTTTCTTATAATTTTGTAATGACAAAACATAGTCTCGGAATGAAATATCAACTTTTTTCGGTTCTTCAGCTGAATTCTCATAAAAATAAAAGAGTTGTTTTAACAGAAGCTGAATACTATTTACATCTGCTATGAGCATATCCACACTAAAATGTATTCGTGATTTAACACTATCTAAAACCAATATGCGCAAATCAAAATATGGCCACTCATCAAGATTAAACACATGCTCAAGCATAAAACGTTTCGTCGTACTTAATTCTGTCTTAATCTCTTCTTCATTTTTGCCTGTCAAGTTCGTTACCTTTATATTAAAGTCAGGAACCTCATCCAAAATACTTTGGCTGCCATTTGGATGAATCACTGTGATCAGCATCTCATGAACTTTTATCAATTTTTGCCATGCTTTTTCAAGTCGCTTAATATCAAGTTCCTCAGCTTCAATCTCCAGATATACTTGACAGCTGTTTTTAGCGCCTGGCAAATATCTACCAAAAGCATATGCCTGTTGCAAATCTGTCAATGGAAATGGCTTAAAGCTATCGTTTGATAAAACCTCTAATTGAAGTCCTGTCTGTAAAACTTCTACACTTTGGCTTATTGTTGCGATATCATGGATGTTATCTTTTTCTTCAACTCCTAAATGGCTGTTGAGAAACTTTTTTCCTTTTATTTCTGAATACAATATTTCTAACTCCCACTGATTTTTTTCCAATGAAAGCATATGAAGCACTCGGCAATAATCATCAAACATATCTCTAATTACACTGGATTGGAAATATTCTTCTGCAACATCCCAGCTAAACTTTAGTTTTCCATTCTGTTCGAATACTTGATGATCTAAATAAACTTGAGGTGTTTGAGTTACCATAAATGAAATCTGGTTAAAAAAGTTTTCTTTATCGGCTGTACTTTCAACTTTAAAATTATTTAATAAAGATGTGAAGACTACGGGTAGATACATGAAATTCGATATTTTGCGTCTTGCTTTGAGTTCTCTCAATACTCTGATCCCACTTGCACTAATATGATCCATATCATTCCACAAAAGTTCTTGATTATATTTAATTAAATCTTCAAAACTACGTCCACTTTTCGCCTCTACAACAAATATGTTTGTCGAAATAAACGGACCAAGTACTTGATTTAATTGTGGATGTAATGGGAGACGATTAAAGTAAGTTAAGATTAGAGAAAATGTTTCATGACTACTCCAAAAGCGAAGAACTTCAGTAAAAATACTAAGAAGTAAAGCCGTTGTAGATACACCTAACTTCTTGGCTTTCTCTTTGAGAGAGTCCCAGTTTTTTTTCTCAAGTGTCCCATTAAGCCTGGTACGATAGTAAGTAGCTTTACTAACTGTCTTATTTGTTTTTTGTCGTAAAGATAAAACTGGTCCTTGCGGCATTTTTTCTAACTTGTCTATCCAGTACGTTAAATCTTTCTTGTACCGTTTTGAATCTTCGAATTTTTTAACCGCTAATATGTAGTCCCGAAATGATACGTTTAACTCTGGTAATTTCCAATCGGGCTTTTCATATAGCTGTTGCCATTGCTGCAATAACATGTTTATTCCACTAGCGTCCACTATAAACTCATCAATGCTAAAGTGTATAACATATTTACTATCCGGACATACACTTATACGAATTTCAAAAAAAGGCCACTTGTTGGGTTCGTATAGTTTATGTGACATATCTTTTCGAACATTTTTAAGATGTTCGGATCCCTCATAACTGTTTTTTCTTCGTATATCAACTATTTTGAATTTATATGGCGGAGCTTTCTGTAGAATTTTTTGCTGACCATCAGATAAAATTACAGAACGAAGCATTTCATGATAATCAATCAGTCTTTCCCAAGCATCATTTAAACGGTAAATATCAAGATCATTTACTTCTATTTCGAAGTAAATATGACAACCTACCCAATCACCGCCAAAACGAAGCTTGCGCCCGGTAAGGAAAGATTCTTGAATATCATTCAGTGCAAAAGGTTGATATCGTTCAACAATATTAGAAACAATTTTAGGCAAAATTTCTGATGTATCAGATAAAATTTGACTTTTAAGGTTTTCATTATCTTCATTAACTAGTAAATTTACCTTAGGTTGGTGTTCAGTATATTTTAGCTTGACTACTTCATGCAAATTGCTATCTATATTTTCAATGCTTTTATGTTCGTTGACAACAGTAATCGGGATTTCAGTGCATAAATCCTGTTCAAGCCAATATCTTAAATTAACAGCTTGTAATGAATTAAAACCTAAACTATTTAGAGATTTCCCAGTAGGTAATTCCTCAATTGGTATGCCTAAAAGTTCGCTAATTCTTTTTTTAAGACGATTAGTTATACTATCTGTGTTTAGTTGATCATTAACTTGATTGATAGAAGTTTTTATCTCTATAGGATGCTGTTCATCCACTTCAGATATCCAGTAACGCTTTTTTGCAAATGGGTAAGTAGGCAGAGGTATCAATTTAACATTTTGCTCTTCATGGAGTAATTTCCAGGGAATTTTTCCTCCTTTTGCCCAATAGAGTGCAAGTTTATCTAGATTTCTTTCTGCAAGAAACATTTGCAATAATGTATCCCCTGCTTTTCCAGATAAGAGGCTTCTTATCTCTGCATGCTCCCCTTGCATATCTCCTGTATAAATGGGTATTGAGAATTCAAATTCTTTGTTCTCTTGTAAAGATTTCAGATATTGTTTCATCCCATGAATCAGCTCTTCTTGGTTACTTACAACCATTGCTAGGCGAAATTCCATTGCTTCACGCCCTACTTGCAGCGTATAGACAAGATTAGATAAAGAAAGTTCATTTTGAGCTTCTATAAATTCAAGCATTTGCCGAACAACTGCCTGCAATCTGCTGGGATTTCGAGCTGAAAAGACAGCTATTTGAGGTTGAATTGCAGTAATATCTTGAGTAGAAATATTATTTTCATTGGAAATCATTTTTGGATTCACCGCCTTCCTTCATTTCAGCAACGTTGGAAATTGCAATATTATTTTCTTGTGGGGATATATACTCTTCAATAATCATATGAGCATTAGATCCTCCTGCTCCAAACGAACTTAGCGTTGCACGTCTCGGAAACTCTCGTTCTTCTCCATTGATCCTTAATATAGGACGTTTCCACGCTTGGAGTTTTTGTTGTAAATAAAATGGAGTATTATTAAAATTGATATTAGGATTTAGTGGATTTGCCTTGATTGATGGAACTAGTTGTTGATGCTGTAACTGTAAAATTACCTTAGTTAGTTGAGAAATTCCAGAAGCAGCTTCTGCATGTCCAATATTTGATTTTACGGATCCAATCGCACAAAATCGTTTGTCTTGAGTAAATTTATGAAAAGCTTTAGTCAATGCACTAATCTCAATAGGATCTCCTAAGGAAGATCCATTAGCAGCAGCTTCAACATAACTGATAGTTCTTGGATCAATCCTGGATTTTATAAAGTTATCTTCAACCAATTGTGCTTGTGCATTTGGATTGGGGACGAAAAAACCGTTGGTGTGTCCCCCATGGTTGATTGCCGTGGATTTAATAACAGCTAAAATAGAATCCCCATCTTTGATTGCTTTAAAAAGCGGTTTCAATAATACGGCACCAACACCTTCTGCCGGGAGATATCCATCTCCATCACTAAAACTTCTACTATTAATATGGCTACCAAGCATTTGAATTAGAGCTAATCCAAGATATTTTTTTGGATGAATCGAAAGATTTACGCCTCCTGCTATTGCTAACTGACTTTCTCCTTTTATCAAACTTTCACATGCCATATGGATAGCAATAGCAGAAGAAGAACACATGGTGTCGACGGCCACACTAGGACCTTGAAAATTAAAATAGTAAGAAACGCGATTTGCAATAGAGCTATAGGAAGATATTGCGTTCTCCAAACTACTAATATTATCTGACTCAAATAGTTTATATTGCTGATACATCGCACCAACATAAACTCCAACCTTGGATTGGTATTGAGTTTGAAGAGTTTCACGTGTATATCCTGTGCTTTCCAGCAAATTCCAAACTGTCTCCAGAAAAAGTCGGTCCATAGGATCAATAATTGCTGCTTCCCGTGGTGAAATATTAAAGAATAGCGGATCAAATTGATCCACATCATCAAGAAAACCTCCCCACTTGCTATAGTTTTTTCCAGGCTTGTTCTTATTTTCATCAAAATACAAACTGTTATCCCAGCGTTCCTTGGGAATTTCGGTAATACAATCTTTGCCATCTTGTAAGTTTTGCCAAAATTCTTGGACATTTCTTGCTTCTGGGTAGCGTCCAGAAACACCTATGATGGCAATATCTAAGTTCTCTTCTACTTTTTTCTCGTTAAGTTCTATAGGAATAGATGCAAACCGAGGAGACCTGCGGCTACTACGGGTCAATCTTATAAACTCTATCTCATCTGTAGAATTTTTGATATTATTCGTAGTTGTTTCTATGCTCCCTTCGATCCCCAGTAATTCTGTCAGTTGCTTTCTATAGTTTTCTAAAAAATATTCAGTTAAATCTTTAATGTTGTGGTATTCAAAAAACAACGTTTTCGATAGTGAGCCAAACGTCTTTTCTAATTGATTGGTCAGTTGCATGACCATGATCGAATCTATCCCATACTTTTCCATAGGAGCATCCGCTTCTATTCGATGTTTCGGCAGCTTGATAACTGCGGAAAGCAAATTTTTAAAGTAATTTATAGCTTTTTCATGAAATAAATCCTGCGCAATGCCTAAAGTTGCTTTGTTTTCTTCTCTACTTGAAAGTGCTTTTACGGTTTCTTCTCCTAACGATTGCTCCATAAATGTTGCATCAAGCCGCTTAAGATCGCCTTCCATCACCATTACCTGCTCCTTGCCGGACTCCAGCCCTTGATACAAGGCTCTGATGCCTGTTTGAGTCTGCATAGCAATCATACCTGTGTTTTGCTGCATCATTTTTTCAGTTTCTGCATCAATATGCATTCCACCCTCTTTCCACAGAGACCAGTTGATAGACAGGGTCTGTCCCTGACGTTGTTTCGATGCTACCAGCGCATTACGATACTTTGCATAGGCATCCATAAAGGCATTAGCAGCTGCATAGTCGGCTTGGCCTGAATTGCCTAAACTTCCTGTTGTAGAGGAGAAGAGAATAAAGAAGTCTAAACTTAAATCCTTGCTTGACTGGTCAAGATTCACCAGTCCTGTAACCTTGGGTAACAAAACTTCCTGTAGTTCATCTTTCGTCTTTTTGATGATAAAGTTATCTCGAATGACACCAGCACTATGAATGATGCCGTGGAGGCTGCCAAAGTCCTCCTGGATACTTTGTATTAAGCTGATAACTGCTTTCTTTTGAGTTACGTCTACTTGCTTATACTCAATCCTGACTCCCAATCTTTCTAATTTCTTTATTCTGGCTTGTTTATCTTCCTTAAGAGGAGATCTTCCCGTAAGGATCAGGGTCACATCCTTCACTTTTTGTAGAATTTCTTCGGCAAATATCAATCCCAAACCTCCGGCACCTCCGGTGATCAGGTAGACACCCCCGTCTTTCCATGGGATATCTACTATTTCCTGGGAAATTTTCATTTTTCTCCAGTCTGTCACATGTCGTTTGCCCTCCTGGTATCGGACATGATTATTCATGGGGTTACGGCTGTTCTCTTGCAGTTTTTCTATGATTCCTTCCAAATCTTCATCCGGTTCTATTTCAATCAACTGTCCGATGAGTTTTGGATTCTCTAATTGGGCTGTTTTTAAAAGTCCACAGAGTCCAGAAAAAAGCTGTTGTTCCTCTTGTGTGGAAATAACAATCTGCACTAACACCTTGCCTGTTGGTTTATTTTTAAGAATACTTTGGATTTCTTCAAATGCCTCAATCGTATAGGTCTGAAAGCGCTCCTCTATGCCTACCTCTTCGGATTGCAGGGTCAAGCATCTCACCCCTCCTATGTGGTTTTCGATACTTTCTCGGGTAACCTCAACTGGCTCACAGAGCATCACAAGATGCTCTGCATAATCAAGGATTTGGACTTCTTTAGAAACAGTTTGCTCTTTCCAGTAAGGGTGTAACATTAAAGTTCCAGTGGTTATTGAAGATCCTACCGTATCCACTTCACCTTCCAGCCCTCGTGTTGAAAATCCTTTCATTCGAACACAAATTCGACCTTGCTCATCGCACATATCAATATCCAGTTTCTGCACCTTGTCCCTTGCTTTGCTGCCATCACTATATCGGATTAGTGTCCACATAGTATCGGTACAGTTACCGAGAATTTCAAGCTCCTGCAGAGCAAATGGCAAGATTGGCCCAAAGGTGGCTTTGTCGCTAGTATCATCAGTCCTCATGATTAAGATTAATGATGCCTGCACCGCTGCATCCATCAAACTTGGATGCAAAACAAACTGCTCTTTCGTATCGGAAACGGAAGAAGGCAGAGATAATTTCGCTAATGCCTGATCAGAGCCAACATAAATTTCCTCAATTCCTTGGTGTCCCGGACCATATTCCAAACCTATCATCCTAAAGGTCTCGTAGCATTGACTGGATGAAAGGGTATTTTGGCTGCACTGAGCTTGTAAAGCGGATAAATCCAAAGTCAGTGCTTCTACAGCAGGGCTAAGCATTGCACTACCCCGACTGTGCACTACAGACTCAACACCAGCCGCCGTTTCCGACTCGGTATATATCTCAAAGGCAATCTCTCCAGTATCTTCAAGGGATAGCCCCATATGTAGCTTAACTGATTGTTCCTCTACAATCATGGGCTGGATCCAAACTATATTTTTTAACAGTATTCTGATTTGCTCTTCATCCAAAGCTCCCATTGACTGTTCCACTGCAACCCGAACCATTTCAAGATAGGCAACTCCCGGTAAAACCCGCTGACCCTTTACCATATGATCCGCCAGGAAAAACTCCTGTCCCGTAAAGTTAGAGGTGAAACGCTGCTGGTAAAAATCAGAAGTGTTTTGATGCAACAGTGGGTGAATGGATGCTGTAATTATTGAGGTTGCTTTTGTACCACAGTCAGATTTAGTATCAATCTCAGTTACCCAATAACGTTCTCTGGCAAAAGGATAAGTGGGTAGACTAATGCGTTGAAATTTTCTATCTGGAAAAAGCACCTTCCAATCCAGATCATATCCCTTTACATACAGTGCTGCCAAAGTCATTAACTTATTAACGTATTCACTTTTATCCATTTTCTTTTTTAATCGCATCTCATTGAGAATCATCTGACTCAACTGTTGAAAAAGGTGCTGTTCTTGTTTTTCTTTTTTTGTATTATTTTCTCTAAAGTAGCCTTCTGTCTGTCCCTTATCCATAGCTTCCTTAAGTTTTTCCTGAAATTCCTGAAGATTTCCGACTACATATGCTGCTCTTATATCGAAGTGTTCCCTGCCCAAAAGCAAAGTGGCACTAATATCAGCAAGATTATTTTTTTGCCCCTCTTTTTCCAGCCAAAGCCTTAAATCCTGTTCTTTTTGCCGCAGTGCTTCTTCTGTTTTGGCGGATAGACAAATTAAGTAGCATGGTAGTTTTTTGTTAACTTGTCTTGTAATAATCGGAGCTTCTTCAAGCACTACATGTGCATTGGTACCTCCAAATCCAAAAGAACTTACTCCTGCTCGTCTGGGAAGAGCTTGGTTATTCTCTCCTTCCAGAGGCTTCCATTCTTGCAGCTGATTAACAATGTAAAAGGGACTATCCTGGATGGAAATACGATGATTTAACTGTTTAAAATTTTGCAGTCCTGGTAACTGTTTATATTTCATGGACAATAATACTTTAATCACGCCTGCGATTCCAGCTGCAGATTCTAAATGACCAATGTTAGTTTTAACAGATCCTAAAGCACAATAGTTTTTCTTTAACGCTTGGTCGGCTTGCAAAGCTAAAAATTGAAATGCCTTAAGAAGTCCTTGAAATTCCATAGGGTCTCCTTTTGGCGTTCCAGTTCCATGAGCCTCAATACAGCTGATACTTTCAGGTGCTACACCTGCTTTCTTGCAGGCATCAATAATTACCTCTGCCTGTGTTTCAAGATTGGGATAAGTTAAAGTATGGGTCTTGCCATTATGATTAACAGCACTTCCCTTTAGAATACCGTAAATAGAATCTCCATCCTCTATGGCTTTTCTCAAAGGTTTAAGTAAAACCAGACCTGCGCCTTCACTGCGTACATAGCCGTCTGCACTTTCATCAAAGGTTTTACAAGAACCCGTAGGAGATAACATACCAGTTTTAGAAAAGGAAATATGTCGCGTAGGAGTCAGTAAGAGGCAAATTCCACCCGCTAATGCCATGCTGCTTTCCCCTAGATGTAAAGACTGAATGGCTAAATGAATGGCATTAAGAGAGCTTGAGCAAGCAGTATCTATGGGAAAACTCGGTCCCTTAAAGTTGAAAAAATGAGAAATACGGTTAGCTATTACTGCAGAAGCAGTTCCTGTAGAATGATAAGTTTCAATTGTACGAAACGCTTTTTCTTGCAATTCTTTATAATCAAAGTTAAAAACTCCTGTAAAAACGCCAATTTTTTCTCCTGACAAATGAGAAGGGCAAATACCAGCATCTTCAAAACAAGACCAAGAGAGTTCCAGCATAATTCGTTGCTGAGGATCCATTGCTTCTGCTTCCCTTGGAGAAATACTAAAAAAACCTGAGTCAAAAGCATCAATATCCTTAATAAACCCCCCCCACTTACTATTACTTTTATTTATTTCATTTTGAGGATCCCCCCAGTACGCTTTCCAATCCCAACGCTCTGGAGGAATTTCCTGAATGTTTGAACGTCCCAGCTTAAGATTCTCCCAAAACTCTTCATAATTTTGAGATCCAGGAAAGCGACAGGCCATTCCGATAATTGCTATGTCCTCCTGATATATGGGAGCATTATTAATCACAGATTCAGCAACATGTTTTTTATCATTTTCTTTATGAACATTTTGTTTTGAATCAATAATTTTTTCAGTTTTTACTGAGCTATTCTCTTCACGTAAATCTATTTGTTCCTGTAAGCAAGAGATAATACGTGCTCCTGTATTGCACTCTAAGAAGAAAGTAGGTTCAAATTGGATTTTATATTCAGAATAAATTAGTTCATTCAGTTCTAATAAATTTGCTGAATTTAAGCCAATTTCCATTAATGGTCGCTCTAAAGTAAGATCATCAACTACTGTTTTACCAAGAATAGAAGTTAAAGATTTTATTATAAAATCTTTAATGGGCATAATCCCCTCAGCTGTTCTTTTCAAATACTTTCCTTCACTCACAAATCTTTCCTCCATTTCAGTAGATTAATGGTAAGTCTATATGTAATCCTTATAATATTGATTTAATAACGTCGCCGCTCCATTCATCAATTTCACAGCAATCTCGTCAACATGTCGTTCTTGCCAGTTTTCTAAGCTTGTTCCTTTTACCCACTGGTTAAACGCCCCTAAAGCTGGTCCACAATGAACCTGATAATCAACTTTACATTCCTCAGTTCCATTTAGAGCAAGCCCAGTAGTATATCCAAAATACCATCTAAAGATTAATGCCATTTTATGTTTCGGGTTTCGTTCTGCCTTTTCAATCTCTTGAAGAGGATAAAAGGATTTGATTTCTTCATAGACTTCTTCAAAACTTCTTTTAAAGAATTTTTCTTGAATTTGATCTTTTATCTTTTCATCAATTTCATCTAAAGAGTTATGTTTGCGATATAATTCATATAATTTATTAGCTCTGGCTGGAAAGAATATTCCTTTTTTAACAACTTGAACCTTAGCACCGATTTCAAACATATCACCTGCTGGTGCATATTCAGTATCCTGCACATTAATTTTTTGCAATAAGTTTTTTACTGAATTGCTGGTAGCAGCTTCCACCGTGCACTGGTTGATGGAGCCAGTAGTAATAAAATCAGCACCCATTACAAAAGATGCTGCCACCGCCGCTGGAGTTCCAATCCCACCAGCTGCTCCAATTCGAACTTTTTTATGGTACTTATACTTTTCCATTATTTCATCTCGTAATTTAATTATAGATGACATCAAAGTGTACGCCACTCCACCATCCGTATGACCAGCCGAATCCGCTTCTACACAAATATCATCCGCCATAGGGATTACCTTCAACAAATCAGCTTCTTCCCATGTAATCTTTTTTTCAGCCAATAGTTTATTGAGAATCCTTTCTGGAGCCGAATTTAAAAATACTTCTGCTACCTCCCCTCGAGATACCTTAGCTATAATTCTGTTTACGCCAATAACATTTCCCTGAGAATCCCTTTTTAAACCTTTAGCACGATATTTTACCAAAGCAGGCGTAATACTTATAAATGCGGCTGCTTCAATATTTTTAACTCCATATGACAAAAATAAATCAATCATTTTTTCTTCACCTTCGGGATTATTCATGTTATGTAGAAAATTTAATCCGTAAGTTTGTTCTGGCGAAAGTTCCTTTTGAAAATACTCAATTGCCTCTTTAATTTGCGACAGTTCCAAACCACCTGTCCCAAAAAAACCCATCATACCCGCTTTTCCCATCTTTACTACCATTTCTTTGGAGGCAATACCTTTATACATGCCACCTGTGAGATAGGCAAATTTCAGGTTATAGTCCTTTTTAAATTCCGAACATCCCAGCTTTTCAGGAGTGAATTTCAATGCATCTTCTAATTTATTAGTTTCATAATCAGTTTTTTTCATCTTTTATACAGTTACTCGTCTCAGCATTAAAATAAAAAGAACTTACACCTTCTTCTTCCTTATCCCAGTCCTCATCTGATACTATGAGCGGATGTGCTTCTCTTTCTATGCTTTTAATCATACTGGTTAAAACCATGCCCGGTCCTATCTGTTCAATCTCCCCTTTACCCATTAAATACCTAATGGTATCTGTCCATTTTACTGAATTTTTGATCTGTTCAACTAAGTTCTTCTTTATTTGGTTATTCTTGTATGGTCTTGCATATACATTTGAAATTACAGGGATTTTTAAGTCTGAGAAGGTAAAACTGTCAAGATATTCTTCGAACTTTTTACTGGCTTCTGCCATGTAACGGGAATGGAATGCTCCACTCACTTTCAATACAACATAACTCATCGCTTCAGCAGCTTCGAAAAATAATCTTGCCTTTTCTATATCTTCCTTATGACCTGAAATTACGATTTGTGAAGGTGTGTTGTAGTTTGCTATATCTATACTCTGCAAATTGTTCTTTTCAAGAACTTCCTTTACCTTTTCCTCACTAAGTCCTATAACCGCAGCCATTCCTCCTTTGGTTGCCTGACTCATTAACTCTCCTCTTTTCTTGACAAGCTTCAAACCTGTCTCAAAATCATACGCGCCAGCGGCAAACAATGCGTTGTATTCTCCCAGACTGTGTCCAGCAACATAATCAGGTTTCACACCTGTGTCTTTTATTCTTTTCAGATAGCTTAAAGCATTTACAATATATAAAGCTGGCTGCGTATATTGAGTTAACCCTAATTTATCTCCAGAGTCTTCCATACAAAGTTCTTTTATGGAAAACCCAAGAATTTCATCCGCTTTTGCAGTTAAATCATTAAATTCATTGAAAATATTCCCCCCCATTCCTTTATACTGCGATCCTTGGCCGGGAAACACATATGCTATCATTTTCTCTCCACCCTTTCTTACATAAAATTAACATTCTCAATATAATGCTTTTTTTACTTGTTCCAAATTCTTTAAATCTTGATTATAAGTAGCCTTATATATTATTGTTTATTTGAACACTTCTCTTATTTGAAGATAAATAAATTTTTCTGATTTTTCCTATTCCTGAATTCAATGAAGTGTTTTTTATCATTTATATGTAAATATATATTCTCTTTCATCAAATACTCCATAGAATATCCCGGCTTCTTTCCGTACGAGTGTCCGGGATATATACGTACATCAGGACGTACAATTGATTTTATCTTCTGTATGCTTTCAAACATATCTTCAGCACTTGCACCTTTCCCTGTACAGATACCACAGCCTTCTATGAATATTGTATCCCCAGTAAATAAACTACCTTTTAAAAGGTAACAACTTCCTCCAGCCGTATGCCCAGGTGTTGCAAGACAACGAATTTCCGTTTGTCCAACACTTACCAAATCCATATCATCAATAGTAATAAGATTCTTACATTTGAATCTATAATAATTTGCTTCAATATATGACATATACACCATAGGGTTATACTTCATTATCAAAGCGTCTACCATATTTACATGATCATAGTGTGAATGGGTAAGCAAAATAGTTGATAATTCAACTTCTAATTTACTCAATACATTCACAATGATTTCTACTTCCCACGATGGATCAACTATTGCAGCGCTTCTGGTTTCTTTATCCACAATAATATAAGTATAATTCTTGAAATTAAAAAAACCCACTTTCAGTGGATAAATTTGATATGTAGTCTTCATAAGTAGTTCAATCTCCTGTAAAATTCGATTTGTGCTTACTCTACTGACAACTCATATTTCACATTTTTATATAATATTCTTCATTTTTAAAGATTATTTTACTTTATTACAGCAATATTCCTTTTTTTATAGCAGATTTCTATCATTTATTTCATGTATCATCTAAATAACGATAAAACACCCCAGCTAATTTTCTAATATATTAAAAATCTCAAAGCTTTGAATTATAAGCTTTGTTTTTTACCGTTTTTAATATGACCTCAAAGTTTTTGATATCCTTGCCAAAAGGTGTCATAATTGTATAAGGTTTTGACTGTGAATTAATATCTATGTTACGTTTAGCAAAATTAGCAAGAGTACCTCCAGGGCCAAGGTCTAAATAAATAAGCTTCTCTCCCTTTTCTTTTTCAAGTTCTCTAATAGCTTCTGGAAACTTGATGGGTTTTCTAACAATTTCCCAAAAATATTCATTTGGAAGTTGTGTCAATATGGTTCCATTCGCGCAGGAAACCAAAGGAATTTGAGGTTTTTGATAAAATTTATTCTTCAAATAACTTAGATAACTACTTGCAGCAGGATCAATTAAAGATGAATGAAAACCATAAGATACAGATAACATCTGATAGATTATACCTGAGTTTTTTAGAAATCCTTCTATCATCTTTAGTTTATCCATTCTTCCTGAAACAACAAAATGTGTATCAAAATTAACCGAGGCTAATTCACTATTATTATAAATTAAGGAATTTTCCTGAAATAAACTATAATCGTGAATAATAGCAAGCATCCCCCCCTGTGAACAGTGGTACTCAATAGATTGTGCTTGTTTAATAACTAATTCCATTATTTCTTCAACCTCTATAACACCGGCTACAGCTGCTGATGCAAACTCTCCCATACTCGTACCCAGAACATAATCTGGTTCTATTCCACTTTCTAACATAACCTGAGCTAATGCATACTCAACCATAAAAGTCGCAGGATAAGTATATAAGATATCATTAAATTCTTCAGCGACTGAGTTTTTCTCATTATACAATTGATCTATTATTGAGTTGCCGCTAATCTCTTGCATAGTTTTATCTAGTTTAAGCATCCATTTCTGAAAAACTGGATGTTGTACAAATAACGCTTTTCCCATTTGATAATATTGTGATCCTTGACCTGAAAACATAAATACTAATGTATTCTCCATAAATACCACCTTTTATAGAAGTTTTTAAAAAAGTTCTGTTGTAGATTATCAAGTAAAGCTGCCTAAAGCTGACCCCTTTTCCATATCAAAAATGGAAATTCAGATTAGTTTATCACCACCTTATAGCCGTTAGCTTCTAGTTTTTTAAGGTTAATAATTACCTGGTTTGTACTTTCTTCATTAAATATCTTCACTAGTTAATCAAAATCAACATCGATACTTTCACTGTTTTTTCCAAGGTCGTGCCCCTTTAATTTTTTTCCTTTACTCGATCGATAACTATCACCTGTTATACTAATGATGTGACAATGGTGAACTAGCCTATCTAATATTGCAGTAGCTGCTAGTTTGCTTGTAAATATTTCATCCCATAAACCTAATGGGAGATTTGTTGTGATGGTAAGGGAGCTTTTTTCATATCTTTGACGGATAAGTTGAAAAAATCTGTAGCTTAGTTTTTTATCAATAGCCAACTGAATTTCTTCTTCAAATTTTTCTCGCATATCCAGCAGTTTAAATTTCTTTAGGAGACTCTCAATATGATTATTGTCTATGAGAATCCCTTCTTTAAATACATTCAATTTTGACCCTCTTCATAATATGCTATATCTCTTATTAATCCTTCCATTTCCGTAGCTTTAGCAATACTATCTACTACTGCGTTTTCAGGGGAATCTACTTGATGATTATGTGAAATGATTTCTAGATATTTTTCCTTAATAACTTCCTTATATGGGATTGATGCTTCCTTCATAGCCTATTTGTCTTAACTCTCTATATATTCTAGTGCCGATAAAATCATATTGAGGACTTAGATACCACTCCCTTATCTTGTCTTTGTAATGATCTATCTTAGTTGAATAATGCTCCCTTTTATACTTTGGAGATTTTTTTTGCTTTATCAAATGCTTTACTGTATTCTTTGACATCTTTAAACTTCTTGCTATTACTTTCTTAGGTACTCCAGTGCTATGGAGCCTCATTTTTTTCGTTTAACTTGACCTGAAAACAAATAATTACTTTCAACGTATTGAAAGCAATTAACTGAAAAATCCTAGTGAAATTGTTTTACCTAATTTACCAGAACTAACAAATCAGCTCATTCAAGCAATTACAGCATAAGTATGTTCAATTAAGTCTTCCAAGTCTTTATGATTTTCTAAACATAGCTTTAGTTGTTTGCGCAAAACTTAGGTATTTAGGCTATTTTTATTAATAAAATACAATTACGATTTAACACAGCTTCGCCCTTTCACGCATAAATTTTTATGCACTACATGATACTTTGCCGTATATTATCTCCTTTCCACCAACGTGCCGCAGCTTCGATTGGTTTCCCAAAGATTAAAAAAACTAGTATTTATTAAAGTATGTTTACTATAAATATTTTGTGATATAATAATAAATAGCACAAAAATAATATAATATAGTATAGCAATAGCATACTACTGTATTGTTATGTTGCCTCCCCATAAATCATCTGTTTCCGCCAAGAAGTTGAATGATTTATGGGGTTTTACTTTTTAACATCTTAAATGAATAAATCTTTTTTAATTTCTTTTAAAACTTATCTTAATGTAGTTTGTTAATATTATGACCAGCCTTTTAATAGTTAATATATAGTATAACTTAATGCAGATGAGTATGTCAATAATTTGATTTTGTGGTATTTTGTGGAATTTTGTGGTATTTTGTGGTATTTTGTCTTTTGTAAGTTTGGCAATCTTTTAATTATTATCAATCAAATCCTTCAACCTATTCTTTATATATACGCCTACTGAGTTTTCACCTTTAATATATTTTTCAATTGATCTTAGAACATAGTGAGTTAGTTCTCATTTTTTCTTTTGATACATATCATCCTTCATAACCTCTTTATGATAATTTTTTTCCACTAGCTATATTTGGCACTATCACAAGAAAAATTCTTTTTTACTATTGAACTGTTTTGTTATTTTAAAAAATTTTTTCTAATTACAATAGTCTACAGTCTCTATTTTTTCATTAAAATTAGTGAATATTAGAAATTAAACTATAATTTTATGAATAATTTTTCGATAAATTATAGTTTTTTTAATATTGACAAAAGAACCAATGAATAATAATATTATAATAAATTGTTAAATGGTTAAAATTGCCAATATAAAAACCTAAGTCATAAAATCTTTGAGTTGACAAAACTTAATTATTCAACAAACTATATAAAATATTAAAATTAATGTTTGATTAATGTCTGACTATTATTTAAGGAGGTAAAAAAAATGAGCAATGCAACTTTAATTTCCTCAAAAAGAATATATTATCTGGATTATTTACGAGCATTTATTGTTGTTCAAGTTATCGTGTTTCATTCCTTATTACCTTATGTTATTGGCTACGATTGGATCATCAATGATGAGGCAAAAACACTTTTTTATACAATGTGGTGCATAGTTCTTGACGTTTTTATGATGCCAACACTGTTTTTTATTGCAGGTTATTTTTCATTTCCTTCCATAAGAAAAAACAGCATAAGGTCCTTTGTTGTAAATAAAATTACCCGGATTGCCATCCCATTTTTCATAGGTATAACCATGCTAGTGCCTATAATTTGCTATATAGAGGCTTTAACATATGGCACAACCAGTTCTTCTTATACTAGTTACTGGCTCTATGAATATTTTAGTAGTTTTATAGATACAAAACATTTTTGGTTTCTATCCTCTCTATTCTTTTTCTATATGGTATTTGTAATGATTTACAGCATGAGCAAGGAAAAATTTAAAAGAGTATATAATGAGTCGTCAAATAAATCAGTAAGCCCTAAAACCATGATTTTGTTTTTACTGAGATTTTTTATAATAGGAATTGTAGTATTCTTTGCTACAGGACTTTTCATTTCCGATTTAAATTGGGTTGCTTTCGGAAAGTTTATTATTTTCCAGCCTACAAGATGGACCAATTATATTTTATATTTTATTTTTGGAATTATTTGCTTTGTAAAAAAAGTTGAGATTCCAAAAAATTTGACACAAAAACTCCCACTTCTCATACTGGCTAGTATAATTTCAATTCTGGGATTTTTAGCTTTTAAAATTCCATTTTACTATGAAAATACTGCAAGAATAGATGTACAATTCTTTAATGCAATCATATATTCTTTTTTCTGCTTTATCATGTTTATAACACTACTGACTGTTTTTAAAAGATATCTGAACAAGCCTTCAAAAACTTGGGGAAGACTGGCCGCAAACTCCTACACCATTTACATGGTGCATATGGTATATACAGTTCTAATACAGTATTATATGGTTAATCTATCAGTATCAATACATACAAAATTCTTTGGAGCATTGATAGGAACCTTTATTTTAAGTTATATTACAAGTGAAATTATTCTAATAGTGCTGTCGATTGTAGGAATAGGAAAGAATAAAAAGACTGACATTGCTGTCCCTCCAATTACAAAAATGTAACTATGCAAGTGAAAATAAATACAAATAGTCTTTTTGAATAAAATCAAAATATGTATTCAGCTCCACCTGATTTACTATAGTTTTGCACTTTTCAAATAATTACCATAAATTCAAGTAATAATTGTAACCGTCAAAGAGGTTCTTTCCAAAGTTATTGGAGTAAGATGCTTAAAGGTAGCAATGATCTTCGAGGGTGTAAATAACTTGGTGCTTTAAGGAAAAGAATGATTCCATTCTGACAAGAAATATTGCTAAGAAGAATTAACTATATGTATAAATTTACTTCTATAGTTGCCAAAATAATAGGGTGATATGTAAGCGATTAATACTTTTAATACTTCTCTTGGTAACATACTCATAAAAATACTCCTTTCTGACTTGGAATTGTTTTCTAATTATTGCCAGAAAGGAGCTTCTTTTTTTTCACTTAAGCACAGATTATTTGTAAGCGCCAAAGAATTTCCGCCTAGTATTGTACCAAGAAGTTTTGCTAGAATAACAGATAATAAGCAATAGGAGGTATCTGTTATGACGAATGAAGCACTAGACATTGATTGGGAAGATATTTTAGATAAATTCTCTTCTCGTGAAGGGACCATCAAAGCCTTTTGTGAAGAGAATAATATAGGTATTCATCAGCTGTATTATCGGAGAAAAAAGCTAGAAAACAATAATACTCCTGTATTTCATGCTGTTAGCTTTAAAGATACGGAAGCTGATGAGGCTGTAAATCAAGAAAATACCCCATCTAATCCTTCCCCAACGGCAACTATAAAAATCGAAATAGGCAAAGCTAAGATATATATACCAAGCAATGACAAGGTATCTCTATCTAATGTTTTTAAGGAAATTATAGCATCATGCTAAATATAGATAAAGTGGATAAGGTATATTTAGCTTGCGGGGTAACGGATCTTAGAAAAAATATAGATGGATTAAGTATGATTGTACAAACGCAGTTTAATCTGGATCCTTTTGAAAAGGCACTATTTGTCTTTTGTAATAGGCAGATGAATAAACTAAAAATACTCCATTTTGATGATGGGTTTTGGCTATACTATCATCGACTAGAGAGAAATAAATTTAAATGGCCTATGTCAAAGGAAGAAGCTTTAAAGGTTTCCATTGAAGAACTACGATGGCTGCTTAAGGGGTATGAAGTAAGAACTATATCAAAATTCAAGCCCGTTAAAGAAAGAAATCACTTCTGAAAAAGATACCATAAAACCTTTGTATGCATTCAAATTACAAGGATTTTATGGTATAATTGTTTTGTAAATAAAATGAAAACGGGGATGAAAATGACGAAGGTAAATTTACAAAACCAACTGGACGAAAAGACGAAAGAACTGATTTTAAAAATGGAAGAAGAACTTGAAGCTAGAGATAATGAAATAAAATCTAAGGATAAAGAAATAGCAGATTTGAAAAATGAGTTAGCATATCTCAAAGGCCAAGTTCTCAATAAAAATAGAAAAATATTTGGTTCCTCCAGTGAACAGACTAGTTCTATGCAAGTATCCTTTTTTGATGAAGCTGAAAAAGAGAGCAACTTAAAAGTAGCAGATCCTACTATCGAGGAGATTACTTATACAAGAAGTAAATCTTCTAAAAACACTGGAAAAAAAGATAACTTAGCAAACCTAGAAAAAGTAGTAATTGAGCATAAACTAGATGAAAATCAGCAGTCCTGCAGTGACTGTTCCAGTGATTTAGTGGTTATCGGTAAGAAATCTAAAGAAATCCTTAAGTACATACCTGCAAAGTTATATGTAGAAGAACATGTAACCTACAGCTACGCCTGCAGATCATGTGAAGAAAGTAATGATAAAGCAAATATTACTACAACAAAGGCTCCAAAGACCTTGCTACATAAGAGTATGGCATCTAACGAGCTTCTTAGTCATGTCATAAATTTAAAATACCAGCATGCACTGCCTTTAAATAGACAAGAATCCTACTTCAAGATGATGGGGGCAAATCTTTCTAGGCAAACCCTTGCCAACTGGGTTATTGGTGCAGCCCATGAACTAGAGCCAATCTATCAGCTTATGAAGGAAAAACTCCTTAAAAGAGACTATATCCAGGCTGATGAAACAGTACTTAAAGTTTTAGATGATAGGGGCAAGGAGTCCAATAAACAAAAGTATATGTGGCTCTATAAATCCCCAGATAAAGATCAACCTATTATCATCTACGACTACCAAAAGACAAGATCTGGTTCTTGTCCTAAGGGTTTTTTAAGTGGATTTTCAAAATATATTCAAACAGATGGATATGCTGGGTATAATAAAGTTGAAAATGTCAAAAGACTTTATTGCCTAGCCCATATAAGAAGAAAGTTCCACGAAATAATAGTAAACCTAGATGAAGAAGCCCTAAAGTCTTCAAGAGCATTAATAGGGTTTAATTATTGTGCTCAGCTTTATAAGATTGAAAAAGACCTAAAAGAACAGCATAGTGGAAAAGAAGATTTCTATGAGAGACGTTATAAAAAGCGACTTGAGGCATCCAAGCCAATAATAGAAGAATTTATAGCTTATGTAGATAGAGAAATAGAGGAAGCTGTTCCTAAAAGTGCCCTTGGTAAAGCTTTGGCTTATGCAAAACCTCTTCTTCCAAGTCTTAAGGTGCTTTTAGAAGATGGTTCTTTAGAAATAGACAATAACGCTGCAGAACGATCTATAAGGCCATTTGTGGTGGGTCGTAGCAATTGGCTTTTCTCGGCTTCTACCAAAGGTGCAGAGTCCAGTGCATTAATCTATAGCATCATTGAAACGGCTAGGAATAATAATTTAGTTGTTGAAAAATATTTACTTTACTTAATGAACCACTTCTCAAATGTAGACCCTCAAGACAAGGAAAGCTTATTAAAACTACTACCTTTTTCAAAGGATCTACCTGAAGATTTAAAAGTTCAAGCTAAGTAAAAATATAAAATCCAGTAGAGTTAGTAACATACCTAACTTCTACTGGATTTATTGTATCAGCTATTCAATTGGATTTCTATACGTCAATTTTTTGGCACTTACGATTATTTTACACTACCTGATCTTCATAAATCATTGCTACTTAAATCTATTTTTTCATTCGAACACTTTTAGTAATAATATCTTCCAACGAAGTAAATCAAATTTGTTTCTTCTAAGCATAGTACGCTTTAGTGTTTCCCACTACTGAGACCACAGCAGACTTTCACCGCTAAGTTATCCCGTATGTTTTCACTTAAAATTTATTTAGCAAAATTTATTCTTCCTCTATTATTCAAGAACCTTACTTTCTAAATAAAACAAATGATTTTTTTCTTGCTCAGACAATTTTTCTAAAATATTCTCCCTACGCACTAAACATTCCTGTATTTTGTTGCGCTTTCCTTTTTTCTTGTCAATGTCTACCCAAGAAATTTTTTTATTTCTATAGTATAAGTCTAAATCCACCCATCGATTTCCTCTAGCATCATATTCTAGACCCAATAAAATTCGCTTCATTTCCTCTGGCTTGTAAAGCGTAAACAATCTTATTTGATAGGCTAATACAGAAAATAGCATTAAAGCATGATCTCTAGTCCATCCCTCTTCTAATACCATTCCTATCTCTAGCTGCGTTAAGATATAGTTCAATCGATTATAGTGCTCCTGGTACTTCCCTTGAGCATCATAGATATTGATTCTTAATTCATACCATTTTTTATCCTGCAGACTTTGTGTGATAAATAAGATACCTTCACATCGTAGCTTTTTAAAAATTTGAGAGGCAGGATGAGGCAAAAGGAGAGGTGTTTCAAACATATCAGCCCTTAAAAGCCTTCGAGAGATTTGCTTATGGGTTAAAAATAAAATTGTATCTCCCATCTCCCCTTCATCTACTGCCTCTTCCAAAGGTAATGCTTTCCCACCATATTGCCGTAAAATTCCCTCTATTGCCCGTTGCTTATCTCCAGCAGTTCTCATGACGATAGAAGAAGGTCCCATATCCACCTTCTCCACTAAGTGGGCAATATGGCTATTAATCATAGTAGCAAGGCATATGGAGGCAGGTTCATTGACAAGAACAGTTGTCTTTGCATCTGTTACAGCAGTTTTTGTTGAGTATATATCTGTTAGAAAGATGAGACAACTATCTTCTGTTGCCTCCTCCATTCCTAGCAAAAACTCTGTCTCTTTCCCCATCAAATCCTCAAGTAAAAAGTTTTTTACAGCTTCAATAGCATCTGTTCGAACAAAAAGTAATCTTGGTCCCATTCTCAAAAACAGCATGATTTTTCCCCCTCTACAGACTAATTCTCCTCTGCTCCATTTTTCTAAACTGATTGGTGCCAAAAGGATAAGGTAAGTGATAAATTTTTTCTGTAGCTAAATCAATAATGTGAATTTTTTCAAGTCCATTTAAGCCTATATGCTGTTGATCTTTATAGCTAGATGGGTGAAAACTATGGCCATATAAGTAATAATCCGTATTATGGACATTTCTTGAAGGATAGTGATTTGCATAAAAACTTTTTTCTTCTATTACTATGTATCCCTCTTCCATAACAATAGCTTTAGAAGTAATTTTTTCTATTTCTTCATACTTATCATGGTTTCCCACCACATAGTAAATAAATGCATCTGTAAAAGCTTCTAGATTCAGAATAAACTTTCTTAAGGAAATCTTGTAGATTTCTATTTCATTTGGGTGCAACTGCAGTTTTATATCATCTACCAAATCCCCTGTGTGTATGATATAAGAAGGCTGCAATAGTTTTACTAATCTAAAAATATAGCTGTAAATTTCCTGTGGTGTATCACTGATATGTAACAATAAAGGGCCTGTAGCCTCTTTTAACCCCACTGGTATATAAGGTCGGTTGAACATAAGTCCTGTCCAACGTCTTACTCGTTGTATCATGTCCATAAAAAACCTCTATTCTTCTTGATCCTGATTCTTCTTTCGTGTTAGCCCCCTCTATAAGCTTTAACCTAAGTAAGCTATCGAAATGTTTCTTTAAATTTATATAGATATACAACTTTAAATAGGTACATATTTTATTATATCACAATCCAAATTAATTATAAAAAAAGTAAAAAAGAAAAAACTTTAAGTGCAATCCAAACACTCAAAGTTTATATATTATCCAGCTTCGCTAAGGGGGAGTCAAATGGCTAGACTTGACTTAGCTTTGCTGAAAAGGGGCACTAATTTTTCATTAAAAAAAACCTACACTTTCACATGGAGGTTTTGGCAAACAAGAATAAAATAATCTATTACCTATTTCTAGATAGCGATCTATTCATTTCCCAAATCCATACACCGTGAATTCGAAATTTATTAGCATCAAACAAGCAGGTATCCTGGCTCAGGCTCATCGTCTTTTTACGCCTTCCCAAATTATTTTATCCAGTGGCATCAATATAAAAAAACTCACCCTTACAGTGGCGGGACCGCGTTGGATTTTCACCAAACTTCCCTTTCGATTTCCTTATAAAACATAAAAACTTATAAAGAAAACTTGTTAAATGCAATATTTGATTTTTTATTATTATAGCATAAGATAAAACCAAAATCAATAAATATATGGACATTTTTCCTTAATATTCTATAGGTATTAAGAAAGACTATTAAAAAATAATTTTTAATATTTCCCTTTACATAATACTAAGTTTCAGGTATAATATTTTTTACGGGATTCAATCAATTGCATATGCTGATGTAGCTCAGTAGGTAGAGCACTTCCTTGGTAAGGAAGAGGTTCGTGGGTTCAAGTCCCATCATCAGCTCCATTTATATAGATAAAAAACACAACTTTTAAAAGTTGTGTTTTTTATCTATGCCCCTCTTTTTTTCTAAATCTCCCTGTATAAAGAGGTGGGCGTCTTAGCGATACACCAAAGGGTAAAGAATATAGTTTTGCTAGATCTGAAAAAGAGAACACATCTTAATTAATACTTAAACTTACCAATACTCTCCTGCATATCTCCTGCTAATTGTGCTAAGGATTCACTGCTGCTAGCTATTTCCTCCATAGCAGCAGTCTGTTCTTCTACAGAAGCAGAGGCTTCTTCAGTGCCAGCTGCATTTTCTTCAGCTATCCCTGCTAAGCTTTGCATAATATCTCCCATTTCATTCTTTCTTTTACCCATTATTTTTACAGAAGTCATCGATTTATTTATAATGACCTTGACGGCTTCCACCTGCTCAGCAATACCGGTAAATTTACTTTCTGTCATCTCCACACTTTCCACCTGTTCTTTAATGATGGATAGAACCTCTTGCATAAGATGAACAGCTTTTTGAGAATCTCCCTGTAAAGTTTTTAACATCCCATCTATTTCCTTTACTGAATATGTAGATTGCTCCGCCAACTTCCGAACTTCTTCAGCCACTACAGCGAATCCCTTACCAGCTTCTCCTGCCCTTGCAGCTTCAATAGCTGCATTCAGTGCTAATAAATTCGTCTGTTCTGCAATACCTTCGATAATTTTACTGGCTTCACTAATCTTTGTTGCACTTTCATTAGTATCTATCGTGCTTTTATAGATAGTTTTTATTGCACTATCACTATCATTTGTTTTATCCGTAAGCGCCTTTATTATTGCCATACCTTCATCTTTTAAGTCTGTCAGTTGCTTCATCACTTGACTCATATGATCTATATCCTTCAAATCTTCTTCTATGATTTTACTTAATTCATCTGTTTTTAATACACCATCCTCTGTATCCTTTGCCTGCTGATTAGCACTTTTAGCAATTTCTTCAATAGTCCTAGCTACTTCATCCGCGGCCATAGCAGATTGCTGGCTAGTGGCGGTTAATTGTTGAGAAGATGAGGCTACTTTTTGAGATATATCCGCAGTACTCTTTATTAAATCCACAAAGTTGTTTTGCATCCTCATCAATTCATTGGTAATGCTTCCTATTTCATCTTTTCTATTTATATATTTTACCACTTCATGCTCTTCATCAAAGGTCAAATCATAATGTGATAGTCTGTTGATTACCTTCGCTAAAGCAATAATTGGGTTCACTACTTTTGTAGAAACCATTACTGAAATAATTGTGATAAGTAGTGTTCCTATCAATATCATTATAATATACTTCTGCACTAAACTATTTAAGGGTGCATAGGCTAGAGATTTATCAAAAACAATGCCGAAGATCCAATTGGTGGTGGGAATCCTATTATACATCATAAGCTTTTCTGCACCATCCATTAAATATTCTTCAAAACGATCCTGTTGCCCCTGCATGATACGAAAAACCTCTTGATAGTTTTCATGTTCTTGCAGCTTTGTATTTACTATTTCATCTTGAGGATGTGCCAACACCGTGCCATCTTCACCTAATAAAAAAGCATAACCCAATCCCTCAAAGGTCATGGTTTTAACCAATTCTGTTAAAGCTTCTAAATATATATCTGTTGCTACAACACCTACCGCTTCTCCCTTTATGTTTTTTAAAGGAGCGGTGGCTCCCACAGAAATATTCCCAGTATTTGCATCTACATAGGTTTCTGTAAAAGTTGCTTGTTGTGCCTTTATTCCTACACGATACCAATCTCTTTCTTTTGCAATATAATCTGACGTAGGCACAAAGCTGCTTCCCGTTGTAAACCGACTATCCTCCAGTGCTAGATAAAAGTGATTCATATTTCCATCAAATCCTGTAGGCATTAAAAAAGGATTGTTATTTTGAAAGGAAAATAAAGCTTCCCACATATCTTCCTTTTCAACAATCTTTGCTACCGTTTCTACTGATAAAAGTTTTTTCTCTAACCACTGATCAATATATAGAGAAGTCGTTTCAACTTCAGCATTTAAATAAGTAGATATATGATCCTCTACATTTTTTTTAGCATCATAATAACCAATAAAGGAGTTAGCTATAAGAATGATTACAAATACTGCAGTGAAGGTAATAGATAATTTGCTTCTAAGCTTCATGTGTTCTTCCCCCTATAGTAGATTTTAATAAAACTTTAATTATGATTTTCATTTTTTTAGACTTTGTACAGGAATTATGTTTCATAAACACCCCCTATTTTGGTTTTCAACACAACGAAAAAGTCTTCCTTTGAAAGATTTTAAGGTCGACCTTTTTAAAACCAATAGCAGAATTTATGACTTATCTGCTATTTTTAAAAACATACAATCTCCTATTCATTAAAAACGTTACCACAAGTTGGATAAATCAACAACCCCTAAAACTGTTTCAGCATAAAATATTTGATCATTTACCATTATTCTAAAATATATTTTTAATTTTTTGAATTGTTAAACAATGCATCCTTATTATTTTGTATTTTATAGACATATTTCTATCTTTTTAGACAATATCCTGCATATATATTGCATTTTGCAAAATATTATTTTTAAGCTTATTTCCTATTTGTGAATTCAACTTGCATATAGATGTGCGTCCTTAAATTTTAATATACTAAGGGCTACATTTGCAGCCCATGGTTTTGGGGCGAAACCGTAGCCCATGTATATTAAAATTTAACTTTAGAAGCACGCATCTATAAAAAGTTAACTTTTAAAAAAGCAATATAAATTCACTAAACTTTATGAAGGAAATTCTGTTCATTTGTGGAAATAATAATAGGTATACTATAAAGGCAACAAACTTTTACATATCAAGGAGGAATTTTTATGCAATTTTTGATTACAGGATATGATGGAACTGATGAAAAGGCTCTTGAGAGAAGATTGGCTGTCCGCGAGGATCATTTGGCACTTGTTAAAAAAATGGCTTATGAAAAAAAACATCTATATGGTGCTGCTTTGCTTGATGAAAATGAGAAAATGATTGGTTCATTCCTTGTAGTGGATTTTCCCTCAAGAGATGAGCTTGATGCATATTTAAAGATAGAGCCCTATGTGGTAGGAAATGTGTGGCAAAAAATTGAAGTTACACCTTGTAAAGTTGCCCCTACCTTTATGGAACTATATAAATAAAGCGAGACTCAATTCATTTCAAAGTGTAGGACTTATGTCCTAGTACAGAAGTGAAAATCTTAAATACACAGAAAAATAAAAAAACAAACTGGTTTCAGCAAAACTAAAACCAGTTTGTTTTTTTATTTTTCAGCATTTTTTAAAGCCGCTTTTACCGCTTGAATAATGCCTTCACTTGTTCTTGTTGCATTACTAACTGCATCTATTTCTAAAGATTGAGCTTCCAATACAGCCTCTGGAAGTGCATTGATGGCAGCATCAGAAATACCTGGGGTATCGCCTGCAGAAATAATTTCCACTTTGGTTATTTTTCCATCTTCTATTACTACTTCTACTTCAATATCAGACTGATAGCCTTTTCCAGTTCCTACATAACTTCCATCATTCCATTTGCTCTCAGTTTCGGTAACAGCGGGGGAACTGCTACATCCAACCAAGGCAAAGATCGTCACTATTATCAATAAAATAGATAATTTTTTCAATGTTCTTCCTCCTATTTATAAAAATTTTTACTAGCGAATGTTACTTTTCTTAAAAACCTTTAAAACAGTTGGCGTGCTCAAGCAACCCCATCTGTTTTAAAGGATACCTCATCCAGCAAAATACCTCTGACTATAGTTTTACTATTTTAAACCTGCAGCAGCTTTTCCAGCAATTTTACCAAATACAACATCGTCTAATGTGTTGTTTCCAGCTAGACGGCCAGAGCCATAGAGTCCACCAAGGATTTCTCCTGCACCATATAAACCTGGGATTGGGTTACCGTTTTCGTCAAGAATTTCAGCATTTTTATTAAAAGCCAATCCAGCCATTGTATAGTGAGAAGATGGTGCCACTTCTACTCCGTAGAAAGGAGCAACCGTTACTTTACCCATTGTTTCTCTGCCAAATTCATCTTGACCTTCATTGTATGTTGCTACTGTAGCTGCTACAACTTCAGCATCTAAGCCAAATTTTTCAACTAATTCCTCGATTGTATCTGCTTCAATCATCTTACCCTTCTCTACTGCATTTTTACCATTACTTGTTTCATAGATATCAGCATCAAAGATCACATAAGCTACTGCATCTTTTTGTGCAAGTACTTCTGGTACTAGGTCCAGTGGCTTTAAAGTCTCGTTTGCAAATCTTACACCATCTTTATTTACTAAAATACCACCTAAACCTTCTTGACTGATAACTGACTCTCTAATCCAGTATCCAGGTGTTGCTAATGGTCTCATTTGATGATATTCCATATCTCTTGTTGCCGCGCCAATAGCAGTAGCCATTCTAAAGCCATCTCCAGTAGGGCCTGCAGTACTCATTACACTATGGGCACCTGCAAATTTAGGATTGTATTCGCCGATTAGGTCTGGTGCATTACCAAAACCACCTGTAGCTAGTATTACAGCATTTGCTTTGATTGTATAAACGTTTCCATCCTTATCTTCAACGCTAGCTCCTACAACGCTGCCATCTTCTACAATTAACTCAGTAGCTTTATTGTTTAACTTAATTTCTAAATCACTGTGCTTTGCTGCTTCTTGTTGAAAAGCTGCAACTAACTGTGATCCATAGTGTCCTTCAGTAGGAATAATCCACCAAGGTTCATCTTCATTAAGCTTATAGCTTAATCCTAGAGAAGTTAGCCATTCATAAACGCTATTACTTTCTTCTGCTAAAAGTGTTACTAATTCTTCATCAGGTAAGTCTTTTCCCATCTCCATGGTTCTGTTGATATGATCTTCAACAGTAAAAGGAATTCCTGCTTCTTCGTGTAAGACTGTATCTGAAGCTGTGAATCCTGTTGCAGAAATCATAGTATTTCCACCTACCATTGGCATTTTTTCTACCAAGACAACTTTGGCACCGTTTTCCGCTGCTGTAATAGCTGATACTAGACCCGCACCACCGCCGCCAATAACCAATACATCCGTTTCAATGTCACTGACTTCTGTTGTCCCTGGTGCTGGTTCACTGCTTGTTACCGGTTCCTTAGCGCAACCAACTAACAAAGTAACTGATAGGATAAATATACCTAGCATTAACAACCTCTTATTTTTCCACATTTTCATTCCCCCTTAAATTTTGTTAAATAAATAACTTTTTATTAAGTACTTACTAAAAGAATACCATAAATAAAAATAATGGAAATATATAAAACGTCCCACCTTTAGGGGCATATGTCCCTTGAAGCATGACTTTTTATTCTATGGCATTTCTTAATATAGAATTTTATCTGTAAGTATCTTAACATAAATGGAGGTTTTCAATAGAAAAAAGTATATCCTTGAACTCAGTATACTAGAATTAGCTTATAGCTGCGCTTTGAGGAACGCATCTTTAACGAGAGGCCTAACTTCGGTGAGACTTGAACCTTGACCAAAACAGGGCAGCTTCGGTGCGATTGGAGACATTAATTTTATCCATAATTTTACTGACATAATTTCTAACGGTTTTTTCAGCAATCTCTAACTCATGTGCAATTTCTTTATTACTTTTCCCCAAACAAAGCAAATCTAAAATTTCCTCTTCCCTCGTAGTTAGGAGCAGATTATTCCTTTGCTTGTTACTTTTTATTTGATTCAATACACTCTCCGTAAGACAAGGATCTAGAAAGCCAGACCCTTCATAAACACTAAAAATAGCTTGGAGAATTTTTTTACTCTCAATGTTTTTTAATATATAGCCATCTGCACCAGCCTTGATTGCCTCTATAACAATCTGATCTTCAGCATAAGCTGTTAATATTAAGACCTTACATTTTGGAGAAAGGTTTTTGATGCGCTTGCATCCGATTACACCATCTCCATCTGGTAACCTTACATCCAACAGCACTACATCAGGAACAAAGGCTTCAACTAGTTCAATAGCTTCAGCAAGCGTTTCGGCTTCACCACAAACCGTCAACTTCTCACTTCTTTCTATAAGAGACCGAATGCCACATCTAACAATTGAATGGTCATCCACCAATAGCACATTAATTTTCTTTTTCATTATCTTCCTCCTCCCAAGGTACTGTTAACAAAACCTTAACACCTCTACTAGTGCTGTCAATAGTTACGCTACCATGAATCATCGCAGCCCTTTCCTTCATAGATATAATACCATAATTTTTTCCATTGTAAACCGCATCTGTTTTAAATCCTTTTCCATTATCTTGTACGGAAACGATAACTGTATTTAAATCAGAGGCCAGTTTAACTTTTACTTTCGTAGCTTCTGCATGTTTACATACATTATAAAGAGCCTCTTGAACAATGTAATAAATATGCGTTGATTTATCGGGAGAAAGATAGCCTAGTACAACGGCCGGAATATTATAGTGAAAGGTAATATCCAAATCGCTAATCTTCCTAAACTGATGAATCAATTCTAATAAACTTGCCTTTAAATCTTCTATCTCTATTCTTTTTGTCACCATTTTAGCCATAAAATTACGAATTTGATCGATCGTATCATTAAGGTTAGATTTGATTTCTACTAATTTTTTTTCATGTTCTAGATTACTTTCTATTTCCAGTAAGTTTTCTACCTGAAGACCTGTAGCAAAAAGATTTTGTATAATACCATCATGTATCTCCCTAGCTAGTTTTCTTCTTTCATTATTAATAAGTTGCATTTTAGTGAGTTGTATGATCTTTTCATTCGCCTCCCATCTAAAAATATCAATTGCTTGTATAAATAAAAGGGTGACGATCACAGCTGTAATGCCTCTACCTAATTCAACAGGAAATCCAAAAATTCTGTAGAACAGCTCTTTATTAATAACATTCGCTGGAAAAAAATTTTTTTCTCCTACTAATATTCCCGCTAAAACACCATAAATAATAAAACAAAAAGCCATTCCTTTATAGTTTAAAGCTATCTTTTTTAATTTTAATGAATTCATTGTTTTAGACTCTTTCAAAAGAGCGAAGGCAGTAATCAATGTGGCAGGGAATCCTAAGAAATATCTGCCTAAGGCACTATAGAAAGGAAACCAAAACTTATAATCATCATGCAAGTACATAGAGTAGACAACCGCAGCGGTCCATATCAAAAATAAGACCATCGGTATATAACTGGTTTTTGTTAGCTGATTTGTACCCTTAAGCAGCCTCATTCCAAAAATTAGTAAAAATGCAAAAGAAAGTGTATTTAAAGATATCTGTATGAGAAATAGTCTAAAATCAAATTCAGCATAAATTCCAATAATCCTTAGCATAATCACCCACTCAGTGATACCATGAGTTACTCCGAAAATCCCTAAATATCTAATTGATTTTAGTAACTGAAAATTGCTGATCTTCATCTCTTTTTGCTGAAGAGCAGATATACCCATCGAGAAAAAAGCTAAACCATAAATAAAAAATAAAATTACGTATTCATATTTACCCATAAATATATTCTCCATCTCCTAAATAAAATAAGGCATAATTCAGGAGGAGTTTTTACCCCTACTGAATTGTAGTCGAATTTACTTCCAGGATGTAGTGCTTGATCTCCCACTTGCATAAGTAGATAACCCAAATCTTTGATCTGGTGCCAGTCACTTAGCTTCTTCAGCTAGAAACGGTCGCCTTAGCAATACAGCGAAGGATAAAAATTTCTATAAACTAGTATGCCAAAAGAAATAACAAAATATCTTTATCCTCTTATACCTTTAAGTATAACCTATACTAAAAAGCAAATGCTACTTAAAATTTCAATCGAAGTAGCATTTGCTTTTATAGATTTTTTAAAAAACAAACTTTAACTTTTATTTAGATAGAGCGTCGTTGTTTTTATATGTTATTGCTGATTTTTTTCTATGTATTCTTCTAGAGCTTCCGTTGCTATGTCCATAAGAGTTTTATTTTTTGCCTTAGCAACCATTTCCAAAGCATTTTTAACATTTCTTTTAACATTACATCCAAGAGGGCACTTCGTTAATTCTTGTAATTTTACATTAAATTCTGACTTCGATATCGTTTCAAATAGAATCAGACCGTTGACTCCCTTTACGTCTTCATAGGTCCATCCAGCAGGATTATACATAGACATCATCTCATTGAAGCATCTTGTATCTGTCCAAATAGCACCTGTTTTCCTATCTTCTACAATAAAATACATCATTTTCTTTTTTTCTTTCTTTAGCTCTTTATTACTTCTTATTAATTGTCTTATCATTTTTATCCTCTGGCTTTTTAAACTACACAAAGTATGTAAAGGGTACCAATCTCTACAGGTTTCAAACTACTGGATCGATGGTTTCATAGCATCTTTACATTCACTTTAAGCCAGAATCCCCCCCTTCTACCTTAAAATTTACTATTCTTTATTAAAAAATTTTTACTTCTTGTAATGATTATAGCATAGGTTTTGCAATTTTACTACTAATTTTCGTTAATTCATTGACAATAATTGAAATTTTAAATTTATGAATTGTATATAATATACAATTCATAAATTTAAATCTAACAGAATATACATTGTTTTTTCTTTAAACATAGTCTTGATTCCACTAACATACCGAGGTATGATGTATTTTTATGTGCATTTTGTTTTTGTAATATTTTAATTATTCTTTAAAATGATGAAATATATTCACGTTAATATTTCATTTGAATTAAAACCTTCTTTAAACTTCTCTCTGTTTTCCCCTGATCTAATAGAATATCTTGAAATTTTTTATTAGATCAGGGGAAAACTTTTTTTATCTTTTTGAAAAAAATTTATAAATTACCCTTTACATTTATGAAAATATCCTATATAATGTAATTCGTGGTTCTAATCAAGTTCTTAAAATTATATATGCTGATGTAGCTCAGCAGGTAGAGCACTTCCTTGGTAAGGAAGAGGTTCGTGGGTTCAAGTCCCATCATCAGCTCCATTATATCTGTTTGAAAATGTGATTTCTAGGAAGAACTAGGGGTTGCATTTTTTTATTGTCTTAATCTTATAGCTCCCTTAAAACGCCTTTTCCATCTCCCTTCTAAATTGTCTTTTGAAAATCCTATGATAGGACGTATATGAATAAATTCTTTACGATTTATCATCACACCAGTGTGCGTTATAACATCACGATTGATTGCAAAATAGACTAGGTCCAGTAGCTGTAGCTCATTTATATCAACATCTATTCCTCCTAATCCCCTTATTCCTCTTATAAGTCTCTCTGGATCTTTTTTATACCAATTCTTTTCTATAACCATTCCATCATCACTGGGAAGGTTTATTCCAAATTCTCTATAAACAAGAATCACAAGTCCTAAACAATCTATACCCTTCTCTAAAGAACGTCCATTGTGGATAAATGGAACATTTCTAAACCTATTTATTAAATCTTCTATTTTACATACAGCCATATTTTCATTCATCTCTACACTCCCTCCAAGTACCAAGCCCTCTTATTAGATATCTTAACTTTTTGGTACTATTTTATGAGAGAGACAAAAAAATTGATACTCTATACCTTTTTTAAAGAGACCTCTTTACCTGTAGCTTGACACCATAGCATTAAGAATACGCCAGTGGATGGATGCAAACCCTGAGAATTGTGTTATAATAGTTAAAGTAGTTTATCATACATTCTCATGATCCCATATAAAGTATGATTTTGCAAATACTTAATTGCTTATCTAGCCCTTATGAGGCATTGATAAAATAAGACTTAATTTAAGGGGAGTTTTTACGCCCACTGAATTACAACCGAATTTATTTCGAGGATGTAGTGCTTGATCTCCCACTTACATAAGCAGATAACTCAAATCTTTGATTTGGTGTTAGTCACTTAGTTTGTTCACCTAGGAGTGGGCGTCTTAGCAATACATCCAAGAATAAAACTTTAATATCAAGTAAAGGATGATGTATTATGTTAAAAAAATTTATCCAATACTATAGGCCTCACTTGCCTCTTTTTTTTATGGACTTTAGCTGTGCCTTTATAATGGCAGGGATGGACTTAGTATTTCCTTTTGTTGTAGGAAAAATGGTTGATGATGTCTTCCCCAGTAGAAACCTACAAACTGTTTTGTGGATAGGAATTGGTATGCTGGCTCTCTATATCCTCAGAAGTATTTTACAATATATCGTAGACTATTGGGGACATGTACTAGGCGTAAGGATGGAACAGGATATGCGTAAGGACTTATTCCATCACTTACATAAACTTTCTTTTAATTATTTCGACAACACAAAAACAGGCCACATTATGTCTAGATTGGTAAATGACTTAAATGAAATATCCGAATTGGCTCATCACGGACCAGAAGACCTTTTTATTGCGGCAGTGACACTGATAGGATCCTTTTTTATTATGATCTCTATCCATGTTCATTTAACACTCATTACCTTTTCTATCATTCCAATTGTCCTATTCTTTGCAATTGTTAAAAATAAAAAGATGCAGCAAGCCTTTAGGAATATGCGATTAAAATTGGCTGATATTAATGCCCAAGTAGAAGATAGCATCTCCGGGGTTCGGGTAGTAAAATCTTTTACGAATGAAGTCTATGAAGAAACAAAATTTGCTGTAGGAAATAAAAATTTTAAAGATTCTAAGGAAGTTGCCTTCAAAGTAATGGCAGAGTTTTTTTCTGGTATCACCTTCTTTTCTAACTTTATTCATTTAGTAGTACTAATCTTTGGAGGTATGTTTATTTATCAAGAAACTATGACTACGGGACAGCTTATGGGATTTTTATTGTATGTATCTATGTTTTTACAACCTATGCGAAAACTTACCATTTTAGTGGAGAATTATCAAAAAGGCATGGCGGGTTTTCATCGTTTTTATGAAACGCTACAGTTAGAACCTGAAATTGTTGATATGCCTAATGCAGAAGATATCAATAAAGTTCAAGGAAAAATTGCCTTTAGACATGTAACCTTTAGTTATAACAATAAGGCTAATGTGCTAAAAGATATTAGCTTTACCGTACAACCAGGGGAAACAGTGGCTATTGTGGGACCTTCTGGGGGGGGTAAAACAACCCTTTGCAGCCTCATTCCCAGATTCTATGAAGCCGATGAAGGGGTCATTGAAGTTGACGATAAAAATATTCAAAGTATAACACAAAAATCTCTACGTCAAAATATTGGCATTGTTCAACAGGATGTTTTTCTTTTTTCTGGTACAGTAAGAGAAAATATTGTTTATGGCAAAATCGATGCTACAGATAAAGAAATTATAGAAGCTGCTAAAAAAGCAAATGCTCATGACTTCATTATGAATCTAGAAAAAGGATATGATACCTATATTGGTGAAAGAGGCGTTAAATTATCTGGAGGCCAAAAACAAAGGTTATCTATCGCTAGGATTTTTCTAAAAAATCCACCTATCCTTATCCTAGATGAAGCTACATCTGCTTTAGATAATGAAACAGAGAAAGTCATTCAAGAATCTTTACACCAGCTTTCAGAGAACAGAACAACCCTTATTATAGCTCATCGTTTAGCTACGATTAAAGAAGCAAATAGAATTATGGTATTAACTGATGAAGGCATTGTGGAGGAAGGAAACCACAAAACCTTATTAGAAAAGAATGGTATTTATACACGGTTATATAAGGCACAGTTTAGTGCTCTATCTTCCGACGTAGCTTAATGTAATAATTAAAAACTTCTGAGGGTTTTAAAACCCTCAGAAGTTTTTAATTATTACATTAATTTATTACTTTTTGCGTTTTTACTCCCACTTTGATTAGCTTTTTGTTTTGTATTTTGTACTTCTTGTTGACTAATAGAAGTAGAATTCTCTAAATTTGGGATATTGCTGGTCATTGTATTTCCTGTTGTTCCTTGTGTTCCGTTTTGCATACCACTTTGCATACCATTCATTTCTTGGCGAGCATTTTGGATTTCTTGTTGACTAATATTTTTTGTATTCTTTAAATTAGGAGTTTTTCCTGTAGAATTATTCATTATAAATCCCTCCAGATATATATTTATAAGCTAAGCTTACACATATATTATCTGCAGAATTCTCCTTAATATAGTTAGTAAATAATTGCTTGTATTGTTAAAAATACTAGCAAAACATAATTTCAAAGAAAATACATGTAATATTACATAATTATTCCACAGTAAATTAAATAATTTGATTTTTTTTAGTACTCAGCTAAATACTTTTGGAGCTCCCAATTATGCACTTCCTGACTATATTCCAACCACTCCTTCTTCTTAGCTTCTATATAAGTTGCATGTATATGTTCACCTAAGGTTTCCTTCATTAGCTGGCTGGTTTCCAGCTCTAATACAGCTTCCTTCAAACTCTCTGGGAACTGTTGTATCCCTCGGCTTTTTTTATCTTTACTATCAATATCATAAATATTTTCATTACAGCAAGAGGGTGGCTCAACCTTGTTTTTTATTCCTTCAAAACCTGCAGCAAGTACAGCAGCAAAAGCTAGGTAGTGATTTGCTGTAGGATCTGGGTTTCTTAATTCAACTCTAGTAGCTGCTCCCCTCTTTGCTGGAATTCTTATTAGAGGACTTCGATTAGCAGTGGCCCATGCGATGTCCGTAGGAGCTTCAAAACCAGGTACAAATCGCTTATATGAATTCACTGTAGCATTGGTAATAGCAGCAAACTCTCTAGCATGCTTTATAAGTCCTCCTATATAATAATAAGCTTCTTTACTTAAGCCTAATGAATCATCACTACAATAAAAAGCATTCTCTCCATTTTTATAGAGGGATTGATTAAGATGCATACAGGTTCCATGCTTGCCAGTAATTGGTTTAGGCATAAAAGTAGCATGCAAGCCATGTTTTTTTGCAATGCTTTTTACTACCAGTTTAAATGTCGAAACGTTATCAGCAGTTTTAAGGGCGTCATCATATTTAAAATCAATTTCGTGCTGTCCTGGGGCTACTTCGTGATGAGAAGCTTCTATTTCAAAGCCCATCTCTTCTAATGTCAGGCATATATCTCGTCTTGCCTCTTCTCCTAAATCTGTAGGACCTAAGTCAAAGTATCCAGCATAATCCTGAACCTCCGTGGTAGGTCTTCCCTTTTCGTCAGCTTCAAATAAAAAAAACTCTACTTCTGGACCTACATAAAATTCGAATCCATACTCTCTTAATTGGTTAATTTTTTTCTTCAAAACATTACGAGGGCATCCTTCAAATGGCGTTCCATCAGGGTTGTAGACATCACAAATCATTCTCGCTATCTTCCCATAACCATTTGATTTCCACGGAAATATGGTGAACGTTGAAGGATCTGGCGCTAAATACATATCCGACTCCTCTATTCTTACAAACCCATCAATAGAGGAACCATCAAACATAATTTCATTGTTTAATGCAGTATCCAATTGATTAGGTGTGATGGCCACATTTTTTAGTTTGCCAAAAACATCAGTAAATTGTAGTCTAATGAAGCGCACATTTTCCTCTCTTACTATCCGTTTGACATCATCACTGTTTAAATTACTCAAAACAAAACCAACTCCTATTTTTTATTGAAAAAAGACTGGAGGGTTCCAGTCCTTTTGTAAGAGTTTACCATATATTTACTTATGCTGCAATTTCCATATGTCTGCTCCATTCCTCCTCATTCCTTGTGAACATCCCTCTCATAAGATTAAATCCATTAGATTTACAATCGTTTATCACTTATGTAGGTTTACTCCCTATTTCTCCCATGTGCGTCCTTCAAAACAAGGGCTTTAAGATTTTTTAAGATTTTAGTATTTTATACCCTTCTAGCCTTAAGTTCTTCCAAAGTTTGCACATTCTCTAGAGAAATACGCCTAGATAAAATAAAGGTTAGTATAAAAGCAGCTACCAGTCTAGTTCCCAATAGAAGCCATCCACTAGCTCCTACCGCCATAAAAATAAGGGTATCTTCAAAAACAGCGTGACAGGATGCCAAAAACACCGTAATCAGAAATAGATCCCTTTTGGAGACATTGCCTTCTTTAGAGGTTTGAATAATCACTCCTGCTCCATAGGAAAGACCAAAAATAATACCTACCAGCAAAGGTAGCACTGATTCCTTAGAAACTTTGAAAACATTAGCTAAAAACTCAAAGGGCTTTATCATCTTATCTAATATTTTATAATCACGTAGTAGCTGTAAAACAACCATAATAGGAATTACAATAATAGCTATTGAATATACCGAATTTATACTGCCTAAAAAAGCTTCTTTTAAAATTTGTATCATAGTATCATACCAATCCTTCCTATAATGATTCCAGAAACCACTGCTAATCCTACTCTAATAGCAATGACTTTTCCAACACTTATACCCATTTTTTTAGTAACAGCTGTCTCTATCAAAAGTGAATGAGAAAAAGAAAGCATCACTGCAATAACAGTGATTTCCATGGGTTCTAAAGCAATAGCTTTGATAGCACCAATAGCAGCGTATAAATTCAAAAAATTTCCTAAAACCAACACAACTGCCGCTTCCCCCGATAAGTTGAAAATTGACATAAGCGGTTTAAACACATGAGCAATCCATTCAATGACAGGTGTATGCTGTAGAAAGGTTACAACAAAATACACAGGTATAATAACCTTTGCCAGCATCCATGTAGTTTCTATTCCTTTTTTGCAGCCTGTCTTTATAGCGTTTACAAACATCCTTCTTCATCCTTCCTTGTCCTGATGCTGAAATGTTTATGCAGTTTTTGATGATCACTGCATTTGCTTCCAAATCTATTATAGCACAGACGAAGCCCAGAGAATAGATTCAGAAGTTATCTAAATCCTTTTAAAGTTCTTTCTTTTCTTTCTATGATTTTATGATTATAGTATAATATAGATGCACGCTTCTAAAGTTAAATTTTAATATACACGGTCTACGGTTTCGCCCCAAAACCGTGGGCTGCAAATGTAGCCCTTAGTATATTAAAATTTAGGGGCGCACATCTATATTTGTAGTATAGAAAGAAATTTTAAACTTTATTTTAAAAAGGAGGCTGCTATCCATGCTATGGTGGACAGAAACGTTAGCTACAGGTATTTTGACGGTTGATGAACAGCATAAAAAAATATTTGAAAAAACTGGTGAAATTCTTTCTCTAAATGCCACCAGTGATACTAAGACCATTCATGAAACCTTTGATTTTTTAAGCAATTATGTTATAGAACATTTCCGTGACGAAGAAAGTGCAATGGTGAAAATGAACTATGAAGATTTTGAAAGTCATAGTCAACAGCATACTTATTTTCTTACTGAATTTTTTAAGCTTGCAACTGAAATAAAACAAGAAAAAATAGAAGAGGAAACGCTAGATAACTTGAAAATATTGGTAGTGGAATGGTTAGCAAATCATATTAGTCAATCAGATAAAAAATTTGCAGAAGTTATGCATTCTCTTGCTGTATCTTCTAGTTAATTTTTCACTTGACCCTTAATACATATCTACTTTTAAAAAATGATTGAATCAAAAAGTATTAGAAAAAGAATCATACTTTCTCTGACGTAGGCGCTTAACAGGAAAAGTATGATTCTTTTTCTTTTTTCTTTAAACTTTATTCCTCCTCCACACTTTCCATTTTGGAGATAGAAACCTCATAAGCAACCTTGTTTAAAACTGCTCCGTCCTGTAATTTTTTTTGATACTGCCGGCTTTGGATTCGTCCCCAAGTCCTAACGCGGTCTCCCACCTCTAATTTAGATGAAAATCTAGCGTTTCTTCCCCAAGCAATACAGGGGATGTAATCGGACTTATTGTATGATCTGTTGACAGCTACAAGTAAATCCGTGATTTCTCTGCCAAAGGGTGTTTCCCTATAGATTGGTTGTTTACAAATGTATCCATCTAAATAGATCTGATTGGGATTTTTTATTTCTTCTTCATTATCTGTCATAACAATATCTCGAGCAAATATTGTTAAAATTAACTTGTTATTGCCACTTACAAACTTGTTATAAGACCTTAATTGTCCCTCAACCTTGATTACAGCTCCTGCTTGTAAATCTATATCTACTAATAGTCTTTCTGAAACAGTTAAAGGCAAATAGTCGCAGGAGTCACTAAGACGAGGAATTTCTATTGTGTATAAATAAAAACCTTCTCCATAAATTTCATGACTAAATTCTTTCTCTCCCAAAATTTTACCCACTAATGTAACCATGTTACTGTTTATTAAATGCTCTGACATAAAACCTAACTCCCCCTTCTATTCTTATGTTTATTTTTGGACGAATCTATAAACATTATTATTCAAAAGGAGAATGAATTATGTCTTATATCAAAATATTTTTATCTAAATTTTCAATATTTTTTCTTTGCTAATGCCTCGGTGTAATATCCCTTTGTTGATACTTGAAGTTCTCTGTCTCATCCCATTTGTGTTTTGTCTGAAGCATATTGATAAAAATTTTAGCTCCTTCCTCCATTCCTTGAGCACCTAATAGCAGCAATATGTCACCTTTTTCTAGCATACATAGAGCTTTGCTTATACTGGTTCTCAGTTTCTCTTCGTACTGAAAAGAAATATTTCCTCTGCTTAAAGTTTCTATATAAATATCTCTTTCTAGTTTAGTCACTACATCCAATGATTGCGTATAATCACTACTGGAGGTAATCATCATGTTTTTAACTTTTAAAATCGTGTACCATTGCTTCAGTACTTCTGCTATTTCATAATTTATCTCTAATCCTCTGCTTCCTCTAATGGCATTAATAATATGCAAATTTTTATACTGCATGCCCTGTAGGCTTTCAAATACCGTCTCATAGCTGGCAGGGTTGTGGCAGAAATCGTCAATAACCATATACTCACCCCTATAGATAATCTCCATCCTTCTAGGTATAAAAGTTATTTTCTTTAAGGCCTTAGCCATATGATTTATAGGGATGTCCAATAACAAACCACAGGTTACTGCAGCCAGCGTATTATAAATATTATGTTTTCCTAATAGGTTAATAGTAATTGGGTATTCAAAAGCTTCAACTTCTATTCCAGACAAAGTAGTCAATCCCCTTTGAAGGCAATAGTTAAAGGAGGTGCTAAAATCTGTATCAATGGTAGAGGCAGTAATGGTGGCTTTGGCGTTTAATCCATAGGTAACGACAAGAATATGGCGATTATTCTCTAAAAGTTTTAAGGCATTGTGATCATCTAAATTAATGACAGCAAATTTCCCCTGAGGTAGTTGATCAAACAACTTTTTTTTAGATGCAATATAATCCTCCACCGTCTTATGAAAATTCAGGTGATCTCTTTCAATATTGGTGTGTACTGCAATATCAAATTTGATCCCCTGCACCCGTTCATTTTTTAATCCGTGGGAAGATACCTCCATCACTACCACTTCTACTTTTTCTTTTACCATTTTATGAAGATAAGCATATGTAACCTCCGCATCTGGCGTTGTCAACTTTGTTTTATACTGTTTATCTTTAATTCTTACATCTAAAGTGCCTATAAGGCCAGCGGCAATACCCTGTTCTTTTAACATATGATAGATCAAATGAGTTGTTGTCGTTTTGCCATTCGTTCCCGTTACCCCAATAACTTTTAGTTTTTCTGTAGGATAGTCATAAAAAGCGTTACACAAATCACCTAGGGTTTTTCTTGCATTTTCAACTTTTTTTACGATTACACCCTGTATATTGAGATCTTTTTCAGTAAAAATAATAGATGCTCCTTTTTCTATAGCCTTATCAATAAAATCATTCCCATCTTTTGTTTCTCCCTTTATAGCTACAAATGCATATCCTTTTTTTACTTTTCGTGAATCACAAGTAACGCCCTTCACCTCAATGTTGTCAATAATCATTCACTCATCTCCTCTGCTGCATTTGTTTATACTAGTCATATATTTTGTAGTTGATGAGCAAATTATGTATTAGACAATGGTGGTTAGTTCACCCTCTTTTGTCTGCCAGTAGAATCCATCATATAGTTATCTTTTATGATTAATTCTGATATAGGAACAATTGTATAACCCTGTTCTTGTAGTTTTTCCAATACCAATGGCAGATATTCTGCTACGTATTTAGCGTTATTATGAAATAGTACAATCGAGCCTTTTTTTACATTTCTAGTAACTCTGTCTACCACAGGATTTACACCCATTTCCTTCCAATCTAGAGAGTCAACATCCCATTGAATGGTATGATAGCCTATTTCCCTTGCTGTTTCAATCAATAAATCGTTATAATCTCCAAAAGGAGGTCTAAAAACAGTAGACTTTACACCAGTAATAGCTTCTATCTTCTCCTCTGTCGTCTTTAATTCCTTGATAATTTGTTCTTTTGTCAACTTAGACATATGTGGATGTGTAGAAGAATGATTTCCTATTTCATGCCCTCTTTCGTGAATTTGTTTAACCATATCTGGATATTTGTCTACCCAGAAGCCAACCAAAAAGAAGGTAGTTTTTACATTATATTTATCTAATGTATCTAAAATATCATCGGTGAATTCATCCCCCCAAGCAGCATCAAAGCTAATAGCAATCTTTTTTTCTTCCGTCTCTACGCTATAGATGGGCAGCTTTTTTTGAGGGGAAAATACTGCTGCTATTCCTCCAATTGTACCTCCCCAAAAACTGGTTATCATTCCAATAACCACTAATACAACGAGTATGCCTACTAAAATGATGGCAATAGATTTTTTCCTTAAAATATAGATCTTCATCCCAATCCCCCTATGATAAAGTATTCTATTTAAAGTTTATTCTTTATAAATGCATTTATGCTGAAATATTATGCATTTATAGTTAACCATTTACTAAATTTTAGTTGACTTTTGTTCTGTAGGTTATTATAATAGTTTCATATTTATTACTTAATATAAAAATTATCTTTTAGGAGGCTTTCTATGCTAAAACAAAAAATTACAATTAAGGATCTCACTTACGCTGCTCTTTTTGCAGCCCTCATTGGTATATCCAGTTATATTTCTATTCCTACGCCTTTTTCTGAAGTACCTATTACAGCACAAACACTAGTGGTAATGCTGGCGGGTAGCATCCTCACTACAAAGCAAGGATTTTTAAGTGGGATTGTTTATATGCTTATAGGTGCTGCAGGTGCTCCTGTTTTTGCTGGCGGCAGAGCTGGTATAAATGTTTTAGTAGGTGCTACTGGTGGTTATATTATCAGCTATCCCTTTGCTATTGCCGTGATTACACTAGTAAAAGGAAGTGGCACCCATTGGTTACGTTTAGCAGCCGCTAATCTTTTAGGTGGAATTATTGTCATTTATGGATTTGGTATAACTTGGCTAAGTATTGTTACCGGTACAGGGTTGATACAAGCCTTTCATGTAGGTGCTCTACTCTTTATTCCTGGGGATTTGCTTAAGGTGCTTATCGCTACACCATTGGCAGTCAAACTAAACCAACGTATTGGCAAAATTATAGCAGTGCAGTAAATCTTTTAACTAAGAAAGTACAATTTTGTCTTCTAAAAACCTGCCAGCTTTATATACTTTTTAATAAGATATTATTCGTAATAACTAAATCCATTATTTTTCATTTAGCAGCCCTTTTACAGTCTGATTTAGAGACTAGGACTTAAGAGGAATTCTGAAAATAATTGATTTAAGTTATCCTCTATGAAAAAGGTATACAAAGCTGGAGGTGATTTATTTGTTTACGGTTTTATCAGGTGTTTCTACTGGTTTTGGCTTATTCTTGTTAGGGATGAGGTTTTTAACGAAGGGTCTTCGTCAGATTACCTCCAGTCGTTTAAAAAACACCATAAAAAACCTAGGATTTCATCCTATTCTAGGGGTTTTGGTTGGTATAATTGCTACAGCCCTTTTGCAGTCTAGTAGTGGCACTACCATTATTGTAGTGGGACTAGTAGAGGCTCAGCTACTAACACTTCATCAGGCTGCCTCCATCATTATGGGGGCCAATATCGGCACTACTGTTACAGCACAACTTATTGCTTTTCATCCAAACAAATACATTTTTCTGCCTTTATTAATAGGTCTAATTCTTTCTTTTCATAAAACCAATAAAAATTTGCTTTTTTGGGGAGAAACTTTATTAGGCTTTAGTCTAATTTTTATAGGAATGGATTTACTGAGTAAAGCTATTAGCCCCCTCCAACACCTTATAAGGTTTCAAGAAATTCTCTTGGAATTTGGAAAACGTCCAACTTTAGGAGTAGTTATAGGATTTTGTACAACGGCTATTCTTCAAAGTAGCAGTACTGGTGTGGCTATATTACAGTCTTTAGCTTCTAATAAACTACTTCCCTTATCAGCTGCTGTTGCTATTTTACTTGGACAAAATATAGGCACTTGTGTCACTACACTGCTATCTAGCATCCACCTTAGTGCTGTAGGAAAAAGAGCTGCCTTTATTCACCTTCTCTTCAATGTTCTAGGCGTCTTAATGGTCTTCCCTTTTATGGAGATTTTATGTGCTATTTCTCAGATCATGGCACCTGCCAATGCCGCTAGACAAATTGCCCATGCCCACAGCCTATTTAATATTTTTTCTACCATCATTTTCATTCCATTCATTTCAATTTTTGTAAAATTATCTAATAAAATTATCAAAGAATAAGATACATATATTTCTAATCTTTACAAAAAATAAAATAGATTAAAGTAAAAATAGGTGGTGAAGTTATGGCAGATAAAATTATTCGTGTAAATATGGAAACAAAAGAAATTACCGTCAAAGACCTTGACGAAAGATTTACCCATTTAGGCGGGAGAGGTCTTACCTCGCAAATTGTCTACGAGGAAGTACGGCCTACTTGCAATCCCTTAGGTGAAGAAAATAAGTTGATATTTTCTCCAGGCCTGTTAACAGGAACAATGGCCCCCTCTTCTGGTAGACTTTCTATCGGCGGCAAAAGTCCTTTAACAAAAGGAATAAAGGAGGCGAATGCTGGAGGAATAGCCGGGCAAAAAATGGCCAATTTAGGTATCCGAGCAATCGTTCTAGAGGGACTACCTTTAGAAGCAGACCTGCATGTTTTAATCGTAAATGATGAAGGTATAAAATTACAAGCTAGCCCTGAACTAAAGGGAAAAGGTTGTTACGAAACCACAGATATTTTACGACAACAGTATGGTGAAAAGGCAGCTGTCTGTTGTATCGGTCCAGCGGGAGAAATGCTCATGACAAATGCTGGTATTGCTACTTCTGATGCAGAAGGAAATGCTAGTCGTTTTGCAGCCCGTGGTGGATTAGGTGCAGTCATGGGTTCAAAGGGTTTGAAAGCAGTTGTAATTGAAACAAGTAAAAAACGTTCCACTGAAATCCACGATGAAGAAAACTTTAAAAAAGCAGCTAAAAAATTGACAACAATGCTGCAAAATCATCCTGTAACAGGAGAAGGTTTAACAAAGTATGGAACCAATATTTTGATGAACATCATCAATGAAGCAGGGGGATTGCCTACCAAAAACTTCGCTAAAGGAAGATTTGAACACGCTAACGCTATTGGTGGAGAAACATTAGCTGAGATAGCAGAACAACGTGGTGGTTCAGCTACCCACAGGTGCATGCCAGGGTGTGTTATAGGCTGCTCCAATGAATATCCTTTACCTTCAGGAAAAACCATTTCTCCAATAGAATATGAAACTGCTTGGGCCTTTGGAGCCCATTGTGAAATTTCTAGTTTAGATGACATTGGTGAATTAAACTGGTTAGCCAACGATCTAGGCCTGGATACCATAGAAGCAGGGGGTACTTTAGGGGTCCTCATGGAGGCGGGTGTCATTCCTTGGGGGGATGGCAAAAAAGCCTTAGAGGCATTGGCAGAAGTAGGCAAAGGTAGTCCACTGGGAAGAATTATCGGTCAGGGTTCCGTTTTTGCTGGACAGGCCTTTGGCGTCACAAAAATAGCAGCAGTTAAAGGACAACATATGCCGGCATACGATCCAAGGAGCATCAAGGGAATCGGTGTTACTTATGCCACCACCCCTATGGGAGCTGACCATACTGCTGGTTATTGTATTACAGCAAATATATTAAAAGTAGGAGGCGTAGTAGATCCTCTAAAACGCGAGGGGCAGGTGGATCTTTCTAGAAATCTACAAATAGCCAGCACCTTGATAGACTCAACTGGTTTTTGCTTGTTTATCGCCTTTGCTATCTTAGACAATGAAGATGCTATGCCAACGATTGTTGAATTGCTAAACACTCGCTTTGGCTGGAACTTAAGTGTAGAAGATGCGCTTATGCTGGGTCAAAGGACGTTAAAGGTAGAAAGAGATTTTAATATACAGGCTGGATTTACAAAAGAGCATGACCGTTTACCAGATTTTATGATGAAGGAAAAATTAGCACCTCATGATATTCATTTTGATATCGGTGCAGAAGAGTTAGATGCTTTTTATAATTTTTAGTTATCTCTAAACTATATAGATGTGCGCCCCTAAATTTTAATATACTAAAGGCTACATTTGCAGCCCACGGTTTTGGGGCGAAACCGTAGACCGTGTATATTAAAATTTAACTTTAGAAGCGCGCATCTATAGGATTTTTTTGTAGTATAGATTTTAATCAATAGGGTGTAATATATTACACCCTATTGATTTAAGATCCTTCCCTATGCTCAGTATGATAATTCAAGAAGCGTTCTAAAAAAGCTTATAGAAAAGCTACATTTGTATGTAATTCTTTTTCAATCAACATTTTTCCATAACTACTTTCAGGCTGATGAAAGACTTTTAATGCATTGCCTTTTTCAATAATTTCCCCTTGCCACATAATATAAACTTCATCGGCAATTTTTCTAGCTAACATTAAATCATGGGTAATGTAAAGCATAGCAAAACCTTTAGTATTTTGTAAGCCTTTTAGAAGCCTTAGTACATTGGCCTTTGTGGAGGGGTCTAGCATAGAACTGATTTCATCAGCAATTAATAGTTTAGGCTCCATGATCAAACTTCGAGCAATAGCCAGGCGTTGTCTTTGTCCTCCGCTTAAGGTACTGCACTGCCTTTGCAAGAACTCTTCTGATGTAGGTAATTGTACTTCCTCTAAAGCTTTTTTTACCTTTGCTTTCCTTTCTTCCTTTTTGCCTAGCTTTAAAATATCCAAAGGTTCTCTGACAATTTCTTCTATGGTAAAACTTTCATTGGTAGCTGAAAATGGGTCTTGAAAGACCATCTGTACACCATTTGTTATTTTTGTAAAATTATTTCCTTTTACAGCCTTTCCTTCAAAATAGATTTCACCTGTATCGCCCTTTAACAATCCACTTAGGATGGAAGCTAGTGTAGTTTTTCCAGATCCCGATTGCCCAATCAAAGTTACAATTTCTCCAGAGCGAATTTTAATATGACAGCTTTTACAAGCAGCCGTAACTTGCTTTTTATAGACATAGGTTTTGCTGATATTTTTCCCCTCTAGAAGGGTGATGATTCCACCACGATTGCAAGCTACTTTTCTTTCTAAAGAAGTATATTCTAAGATTGGAGAAGTAAATTGACAGCTGTCGGATTTTTGTATGCATCTATGATAGAAAACGCATCCTTCTATCTTATCATTGACATCCTCTCCTGGTATTCCCCATAAATCCTGATAGGGATTGATATCTAATGAAGCATTTAATAATCCTCTTGTATAGGTATGCATAGGATTTTCTAATATATCCTTTGTAAGACCCTCCTCCAAAACTTTACCGCTGTACATTACCAAAGCTTTATGACTTAATCTTTTCATCACATACATGTCATGGGATATGACGATCATGGTAATTTTTTTTTGTTTTTGTAGCTTATAGAGCAGATCTATGATTTCTTCTCTAGCAGCGGCATCCAAAGCAGTTGTTGGTTCATCTACAATCAATAAGTCTGGATCGCAGCATAGTGCCATAACTATTAAAACCTTCTGCCGCATACCCCCGGAAAGCTGATGAGGATAATGTGTTAACCATCTCTCCTCCAAGCCCACCATTAAACACAAATCCTTTATCTTTTTTTCTATTTCCTTTTCAATAAAAACGGTATGCTGCCTAAGACCCTCAGCAATTTGTTCATAAATATTTAAGACAGGATTTAATATATCCAGATGATTTTGATAGACAATGGAAATGTTTTTCCAACGGTACTTATTTCTTTCTTTTTCTGATAAGGCATGAAGATCTATCTCATTATAATAAACTTTTCCTTCAATAACTGTGTTTTTTTCCAATAGTCCCATAATTCCCATCGCTATCGTTGTCTTACCACTGCCAGATTCTCCGATAATCCCTAATGTACTCCCCTGTTCAACAGAAAACGAAACCTTTTTTACAGCAGGAATCCCTCCCTGCCGATAACAAATAGATAAATCTTCAACCTGCAGTAGTTTCTTTTCCATAATCATCCACCCTTTTTCTTTCTATTTCTTTGCCTATAAAGGAGACTGCCAATACCACTGTCATAGTACAAATAAGAGGAAACAGTACCCACCATTTCCAAAAATCCGTGAAGTAAATCCCCCGAAAAGCCATGGCATGGTTTAGCATCAATCCCCAACTTTTAGAAGTTGGATCGCCAAGACCTAAAAAAGCAAGACCTGCTTCTGCTACAATAGCTCTACTGACTAGCTTAATAAAACTTACCGTCATTAATGACAAAATTTGAGGCAAAAAATGTTTTATCGTTATATAAAAAAATCCTGCCCCATAGCCTTCTGCTATTTTTATATATTTTTCCTCTTTAATCGTTAGAATTTTAGACCTTACAATTCTAGCAGGTGTGGTCCAAGAAAATACACTAAGGACAAGAATGATATTTCTGAGACTTGGTCCAAAGAAAGCTCCTAAGACAATCATCATCGGTAGTTCAGGAATAACAATCATCAGATCTGTTATTCCCATAATCCATCCATCTACTTTGCCTCCATAGTAGCCTGCCAAAACTCCCAGTAGTCCACCTGCACCCACCGCAAGAAAAGCTGTTGAAAAACCTACAATCAAACTAATCCTAGCACCAAAGCAAATTTGTGCCCAAAGATCTATACCTAAATCATCCGTACCCATCCAGTGGGTTTTAGAAGGAGGCTCTAAGGGTCCACCAGAGGGAATATTATAAGGATGAGGAGATAGTAATGATCCCAAAATAGCCAAAGCTATAAAAAATACAATAATGCCTACAGATACTTTTCCTATAAAGGAAAAACATTTTATTTTCTTAACTATCTTTTTCATTTAATTCACCCTAGGATCTAGCTTTTTATAAACAACTTCCGCTATATAGTTCATGGTTAAAACCAGTACTGTCATTACTAAAAATATCCCTTGTATCAAAGTATAATCCCGAAAAAACACCGCTTGTCTCATAAGACTTCCAATTCCAGGATATTTAAATACATTCTCCACCAAAACTGCTCCTCCCAGGATAGAACCCAAGCTTAAAAAAATTCTAGTAATCACGGGGGGTATAGCATTTTTTAACCCATGCAAAAAAAGAATTCTTGCTTTTTTTAAACCTTTCCCCTTAGCAGTTCGTATATAATCCTTCTCTAAGATATAAATCATACTGTTTCGCGTTAGCAGGTAAAAGACCCCTGTTCTTGTGACGGTTAAAGAAAGGATTGGTAATACAGCATGATGAATCATATCATAAGCTTTTTCCCTCACAGTAGAAAACTCAGTAAAATGACTGATGCCTCCTGATAGGGGAAAAAGTTTAAAATGAGCTGAAAAACAAAATAAGAGCAATAATGCTATTAAAAAAGAAGGAATTTCTGATAAAGTAACAAAGAAAAAATACAAGGATTTATCGAGAAAACTATTTTTTAAATAAGCGGATAAACTACCCAAGATTATCCCTATTAAGGAACTTAAAAAAATAGCTACCATCACTAAAGATAAAGTCCACAAAATACGATTCATAATAATGGTTAACACTTTTTCCTTGTAAAAAATACTATAGCCTAAATCTCCCTTCAACATATTCCTCATATAGCTGATATATTGTCTACTTAAAGGTTGATCTAAACCATAATAAGCCTTATACCTTTCAATCTCTTCATAAGAAAAGATTGTATTCACCTGCCCTTCCTCCGCCGATAAAAATGTAAAAGGGTCCCCAGGCATCAGTCTGGGGATAAAAAAATTTAGGGTGATAATACATAGAAAGGTAATCATATATTGTTTAAATTTTATAGTTTTTACCTGCATCATAAAAAACATCTACTTTCTTGTTAAATAAGATAATTTGCTGTGTTCAAGACTATGATGGTCATACATATACATCCATCCATCATAGGTAGCTGGCCGATAAACACTATAACCAGTAGTATTATAAATAGGAATCATAGGAATCTCTTCTGCAATAACCTCCTGTAGAGCAAAGATGATTTCTTTTCGCTTGTTGGTATCCATTTCTCTTAACTGTTCCTCTGCCAATGCTTTAATTTGTTGATTTTCATAACCGCGAATAATATTAGCAGAGGGGGAGCCACTGACCCTGACCTCTGAGGCATATCTTTCCCGTAAACCATCGGCATCGCCGCCCCATCCTCCATGACCAGTCAATACTACTTCATAATCACCAGTTGTTACAGCATGATCTCTTGCTTTGGAATCCACACTTTCTATATTCACTTCTATACCTATTTTATTTAAGCTAATTTTCATCAATTCTGCAATTCTTATTTCTGCATTGCTGTTTGCTGTTAACAATTGAAGGGATACTTTTTTATCTCCTAGTAATTCCTTAGCCTTTTCTTCATCAAAGGGATATTTTCTTACCTTTGGATTGTACCAAATATGATGTTCTGGTAAATAACCAGCACTTCCTGGAATGGCAGCCCCTCTTGCTACCTTCGCTACCATCTCCTCCTGATCAATACCATAAGCAATGGCCTGTCGTATTTCCTTTTCTTTAAAGATAGGATTTTTCTCCATATTGAAAAGCAAACGATATCCCCAAAAGCCTGGAGCTTCTGATACCTTAAATTCAGGATCATTTTGATAACGATCCAACAAGTCAGTACCTACACCAACTAAATCAATTTCGTTATTTTCAAAGGCCAAAACACCATCACTTACAGGCACAAATTGAATTTTTTCTACCCTTTGCTTTGGTCCCCAATAGTCTTCAAAGGCTGTAAACTCATAGGTGCCATGCTCTTTACTATAGCCTGTTAATGTATAAGGTCCGCATCCTATCACAGCCTTTTCGTCTTCAAACTTCTCAGGGTCCTCTACATTCTCCCAAATATGCTTTGGAATAATCCGCACATCACCTATTTTTTCAAGAATCGTTGCATTTTCTTCTGCTAAGGTAAACTTGATTTTATTGTCCTCTAAAACTTCAATATCCTTCACAAAAGGTTTTCCCTCTATTGCAACTGGATTCCAAACTGGAGGATGTTTTTTTAAATATTCAAAGGAAAATTGAATATCTTCAAGTTTGAGGGGCTCACCATCATGCCATTGAATCCCTTCATGGATTGTAAAAATATAGTTCAGACCATCCTCTGAAACCTCCCATTCCTTAGCAATCCAAGGAATCAGTCCCTTCTCATCCCTCTCAAGCAAACCATCAAAAACCAATTGCATTTTGTAACCTCCAGGCCCTCTGGAGTAGTGCAGATAAGGAGAGGGATAACCCCAATCTCCACCTTCTAAACGAATCAACGCTATTTCATCACTTTTTTCTTCCTCTACTTCCACTGAAACTTCTTGATTTTCTTCACCAGCACTTAAGTTGGATGAACTACAGGCTGTCACCAAAAACATTACTATCCAAATAAAAATAATTCCCAATTTTATTTTTTTATCTCTTGTCCTCAAAATAATCCCCCCTAGTTTTAAACCCTCCAAATCAATGCAGCTGTTTTAGCTTCTGTTTTTTCTATGACTTTTCCATTTTTTTGATGGACATCAAGGAATTTTTCTATCTTTTCTATATCCTCCTGCTGAATATGATGATTAATTTCAAATCTTTGTCTGTACAATTGTTGAATTTCTTCTAAATCCCATTCCTGCTCCCATATTTTTTCCTGATAAAAAATCTCTGGGTGATACCCTAATTTCCATAATATATTAAAGGCATAATAAATCTTATCTTCCTTTTGTTTCTTTTTACTATTTTCTCCTAGGATTTCTTTCTGTAATGGGTCCCAAAGTTGATTACTGCGTTGAATAAAACCACTTAAATAACAATAGCCTTTGCTGACCTCCAGCATCTTTTTGAAGGTAGAAAAATTATAGACCCCTGGTGTCATAGATGCCAGAACAAGATCAAACTTCTTTTCCCAGCCATATTCCTTTATATGAATATCTTCCCAGTTCTTTTGATCATAGATAATATTGTTTAACCCTGCACCTGTAGCATGATCTTTTGCATACTGCAGCATTTCCTGTGAAATATCTATAGCAAAAACTTCTTTGCATTCCTTTGCCATAGGTATGGTATACCTTCCAGGACCACAGCCTATATCCAATACTGTATTATTTTTTTGTAGTATTCCTTTGCTTCTTAACAAATCCATCACATGATTTGCCTCTCCAAGAGATACACCTTCATTATAGGTTTTTGCCCTATTATCCCAAAAGGAAGTACAGGCTGATGCATTTTGCTCACTAGGCTGCCAAGCTTCTATCCAATCCTTTAATTCTAGTTGTGCCATACGGTTCGCTCCTTTTTATCCATTTTCAGTTAAAATAAAAACCATGAAGGAAAACTAAGAATGCTTTATTCTTTTCTTTACCTTCATGGTTGATATAAAAAAACTTTAGTTTTCCAATTGTATCATTAGATTCTTTTACGAATTCTATAATTCTCTAGAATAATCTTTAAAACAATCTAAGCAAACCTTCTGCCCTTCCATCAAACGAATTTTATGTTCAGGAGCTCCTTCTCCACAGCTTTCACAAACAATGGTTGTAAAAATTCTAGCCCTTTCTGGCAGTTCAAAATTAGGGATTTTAAATTCAAAGATTTCTTCTATCGGTGCATTTAATAAGTAGGCTTGTCTTTCATCTCGTTCCATTTTTTCTTGAAAAGGTTTTAAAACCATACGGATACTTTGGTTGGTGGTACGATTAAAAAAGCTAAAGGCTTGCTTCCCTGTTCCTCTATAGATTAAATTTCCCTTGCCAAAGCTGCAGCCTAAAAGCAGTTGTATAGCATCCACGCCACAGGCATCATTCTCTGTAACACAAACTACATCTTCATCCTTAGAAAAATCAACACCTAACTTCTTCATAGCGGCTTCACTGGCCTTGTATCCAATGGCCAGTCCTGGACACTCATGTCCATGAAATTCTACACATTTTTTCCATAGTGCTTCATCCATTTTTTTCATCTCCTTAAAAAAATAAATAATTTATGTTTATTTCTTATATCCAGTAAAATAAAGCCACGAAAACTAGTGAGATACGCACTAGCCTTCATGGCCAAAAAAAGTCTTCATGACTAATTTATTCAGCTATTTTCTTATATTTTTATATCCTTATACATTTATTGTCTTTATTACTTAAAGTATATAAAATCTGGATAACATTGTCAATAGTTTATCAATTTTTTCATATATTGGAAAATAATTTTCCTCATTATTTTTAAGAAAAAACTCAAACTAACTATGAGGTGATTTTATGTCAATAAGAAAAAGCCAATGGACCAATATTAAAGGTGATATGCAGGAGTATAGTGCAAGGACTTACAAATATGAAGAACGTCACTTTCATAGAGAAGCAAAGTCTCAAAAAGCACAGCTGCAAAGCATGCATGATCATGGTTTCAGAAAAGATGTAAAAACACCCATGAAAAGGAAGTTGACATAGGGTAGTTTCTTCTACCCTATGTCTTCAATATTTGCTTTCCTTTTTTACATGCTTTTATACAAATACCGCAAACCGCTCCTCTGCCTATGTGTTTATACTTATTTTTCATATGATTGCTACAAGTGTCAGGACACATCATTTCTTCCCGCAATACTTCTGGCTTCCAAGTTTTGCCCTTTAGAGCATTAGCAGGACAGAGCTTTACACAAAGATTGCATTCCCCACACTGAGACATGGTTATTGCTTCATTATAATCAAATACCATATTGGTTAAAACTGTACCTAAACGAACACGAGGACCAAATTCTTCTGTTACAAGACAATTGTTCTTTCCAATCCATCCTATCCCAGCTTTAGTAGCAGCAGTCCTATGTTGAAATAATCCTCTATAGTTCCAACCCTCAAGATTAATAGATTGAGAAGCAGGAATAGCCATAGCCAAGTATCCCCACTGCTGTAGTTGATTTGTGATTTTGAAGGTCATTTGATCGATAAATGCATTTACCGTTCTATAGTGATGAAAATAAGTGTGGGTAGGACCGTTTTGTGGATCGATATCACTGATTACTTGATCTGACAATCGAATCGCTATAGAAATGCCACTTATAAGATGTTTAAATTCTTCTGGTAATACATCTTCCAGTTGTCCATAACCCACTTTTGCAGCTCCCAGATTGAAAATCATTGTTGTTAGTTGCTGTTGCTTATCCAAATTATCCTCTCCTTTCAATCATTATAACAAAATAAACTTTTAAAAACACAAAAAAATTCCTTCCATAATTATATATCCCTTCAAAAACCTACTAACATATTCCTAAAGAGAATTGGTTAAATTATAAATACAACATCAAAAGATGTTGTAAAATAAAATCATATGAGGAGGAGAAATTTATGGCTTCAAGAAATAATAACAGAATTGTTGTACCAGAAGCACGTCAAGCTCTAAATCAGATGAAAACTGAGATTGCTAGTGAATTAGGATTAGCAAACTATGAAGCAACAGATAAAGGTAATTTAACTTCTCGACAAAATGGTTATGTTGGCGGATATATGGTGAAAAGATTAATCGAGCAAGCTGAAAGAAACATGAGTGGAAAATAGTAAAAAAATAAAAAAGGAAAGACCAAACTTTGTTTGGTCTTTCCTTTTTTATTTTAAATAAACCCCACCAATCCTAAAATAAGGTGAGGTCTATATAAATTATTGTTGTTTAAACTGTGGTTCTTGCTTTTCAATATATTTTCTTCTATTTTCTAAGGTTTGTAACGCATTCTCAAGATCTTGTGCTATTTGTTGAAACTCTTTTTTTGCATTTTGGTCTTGTGTTTCTAAAGAAAATGTCTTCATTGTAGCAGCTGCACTTTGAATACCTGCAATTGCTTGTTGCATTTGTGTACCTACTGTCATCATTTTCACCTCCCTTCAGTATTTTAATGAAGGCATGGAGGATAAGCCTTATTCTTTATACCGAAGTTTTAATATCGCAAGCACCACATTTACAAGCTGCTACTGGCCTTTTAGCCCGAAATACAAAAACATAGTTCCTGCATATTAAAATTTATAAATATACTTCTATCAACCTTTTGGTTTAAAAATTAATGCTGCAATAAATCCAAAAATAATAGCTGCGGAGATTCCGGCACTGGTGACTTCAAAAATTCCTGTCAATACCCCTACAATGCCATTTCTTTCATACTCCATCATGGCACCCTTAAAAAGAGAGTTCCCAAAACTACTAATAGGTATTGTGGCTCCAGCGCCAGCAAATTTTATCAAAGGTTCATACAATCCTAAGCCTCCCAGTATAGCTCCTGTCACCACCAAACCACTCATGGTATGGGCTGGAGTTAGCTTAAAAACATCCATGGCAATTTGTCCTATGACACAGATTCCTCCACCTACGACAAAAGCCCAAATAAACTTTTCCAAAAAACTTCACCTCCTTATATTTCAATAGCTACCGCATGAGCTATACAAGGAATACTTTCTTTTTGCTGATAGGACATAGGTGACATCAAAGCACCGGTAGCAACAACCAAAATTTTTCTTAACTCTCCTTTTCTCATACGATTCATAAAATGTCCGTAAGTTACAGTAGCAGAACAGCCACATCCGCTGCCTCCTGCAAAAATAGGTTGTTCCTGTCTATAAATTAATAACCCGCAATCAGTAAAAATCTCTTTTGGTATTTTCATCCCATGTTCAATAAGTAAATCTCCTGCTATACGATGTCCTACTGCTCCCAGGTCACCAGTAGCAATAAGATCATAGTGAGAAGGATCGATGTTTAAATCTCTAAAATGTGCTTCAATGGTATCTACTGCTGCTGGTGCCATAGCTGCCCCCATATTAAAAGGATCGGATATTCCCATATCAATCACCCTTCCTATAGTAGCCGCCACAACCCTAGGTCCTTCTTCCCCCTCTGATGCTACAACTGCAGCTCCTGCTCCTGTAACAGTCCATTGGGCAGTTGGTGGTTTTTGCGCACCGTATTCTGTTGGATACCGAAATTGCTTTTCTGCCGCTGCATTATGACTGGAAGCAGCAGCCAGGGCATTTTTAGCAAATCTACTATCTACTATCATGCTGGCAAGAGCTAATCCCTCCATAGAACTTGAACAAGCACCAAAAACCCCTAAATAAGGCACACCTAAGGTTCTAGCAGCAAAACTACTAGAAATAATTTGATTCATTAAGTCGCCACTTAAAAAAAACTGAATATCTTCTTTTTTCATCCCTGCCTTATCGATGGCTTTTTGACAAGCTTCCTCCAGCAACTTTTTTTCTGCCTTCTCAAAACTATCCTGCCCCAGCCATATATCAGCATGCAGGGTGTCAAAATCCTCTGGCATAGCTCCCTGTGCTTCAAAGGGACCTCCCACGGCGGCTGATGCCTTAATAAAAGGTTTTGATTCAAAAACCCAAGATTGGTGTCCTTTAAGCATTTATATCCCACCTAATTCCTTTATAATAATTTTTATCAGAGCCACTACAAATGCGGAAAATACACCATATGTGATAACTGGCCCTGCAATCTTAAACATATTTCCGCCTACACCCAGTACAAAACCTTCGCTGCGATGTTCAATAGCGGCAGAAGTTACAGTGTTAGCAAAACCTGTAACAGGTACTGCTGTTCCTGCCCCAGCCCATTGAGCCATATGATCATATACGCCTAAGCCTGTCAACAAAACAGAAATAATAATTAACGTGGCTACTGTAGGATTACCCGCAGTAATTTCTGTAAAATTAAAATACTTTATAAACATCATTTGAAGAGCTTGACCTATGGTGCATATGATCCCACCCACAAAAAATGCTTTTATAGAATTTATGAAAGCAGGACGCTTTGGCTCTCGATCTTTAGCAAAGATCTGGTACTGTTGCTGGGTAGGTGTTAACTTCTTATATTTTTGTCTAGACACTTTTCATCACCTTCTAACGTAATAAATAGGGCTGCAATTTTTTCATCAGCTCTTGTAAATTTTTTGCATGTTCACTATACATTTGCTTGGCTTTTTCGTCTTTTGTTTCTAAAGCATATTTCGTAAAATCTGCCTGACTCTTTTCTATACCAGCATACAGCATCTCTTTAACGCTTGGCTGAGGTAATTGAATCATATCATCAAATAAATCTACATATAAATCACCACTACTATCTACTTGACCAATAAATACATTGGTCAAATCTACACCCATGCCCTTTAGTTGCGTTTTAAGCCAACCCTCATTTAACCCAAACTCATTTAGAGCATCATATAAAATGTTTCCATCTAAGATAATAGTTTGTGGTTCGGTTTGTGGTGCTACTTTTCTCTCTAAATCATGAGCAGTAATGGGCTTTTTATCAGACTTCATTACAACATTTACCTCACCGGTTGTTTCTAAAACCGCAAACTCAACATCTGCTAAACTAAAGGCATTTTTTGCTCGCAGCTCTCTTATTAATTCTTCTCCTGTCAATTTTGCTTTTTTTAAATTCTCCTCCATGACTTTTCCCTTTTTTATAAGGATGGTTTGCTTACCATAAATAAAATCATGTATTACTTTGCTCTTTACCGCCATGAAGTCAAGTAAGATGGGCAATACAATCCAAACCCCCAGTGCAACCAATCCTAATCTGATATTTGTAATTACTTTTGCGGAAGTAAGCGCAGCTATTGTGGCAATGATTATGTAATTTACAAGTTGAAATGCTGTCATTTTTCCTGGATGCCGTTTTCCCATAATTCTTATAAATAAAAAAGTCAAAAAAAATAATCCTAGTGATCTTAATAGTATTTCCACCCAATCTCTCATATGATCCACCCCATCTAATAACCTTTAAATTGAGATTCTTCAAACTCTAATGTTTTTAGTCTATTTTCTAAATCCTTTATAATCTCATTGCTTGTCTTTAGCGCTTCTTCATAAACTTTTTTTTCTTCTTCATGGTGGCACTGTAGTGAATAAGTCCTCAACGTGCCTTGTGTCCCCTTTAGTGTAGCCAAAGTCTGCTTTACTTGTGAACCAACTGTCATGGCAATAACCTCCTGTGAATATCTGTTATATATCTATTTTCTTCTAAAAAGTCTCTCTTCATACATCTGAAAAATATTTTTTTGCTTTGGATTTCTTCTTTTAAAATTTTGATAAATGCAGTAATATAATATTAGGAAACTTTTTAAGGAGGTAAATAGAAATGTTTGTGAATACACCAGAACAATTGGCAGAAAAAAAACTGCTTTTACTTTATATATTAGATCAAGCAGAAGGCTCTTTAACGAATTCTCAAATTACTCAGTTCATTTTAGAAAACGATATTATGAATTACTTTATGTTGCAGCAATTTTTATCAGAACTCAAAGAAGCAGACTTTATCGCTGAAGAAGAGAAAAATCATAGTCAGTTATTTTCCATCACCCATAAAGGAAAAAATACGCTGAATTACTTTGTTAATCGAATTCCTAAAAATCAAAAAGAGGAAATCAACACTTTTATCCATATGCAAAAAGAAAACCTACAGGCAAATATAGAGATTCGAGGGGATTATCACCAACTTGGAGAAGAAAAAAAGTATGTTATTAGGCTCACAATGACAGAAGACAACACCCCTGTTATTGACCTAAAACTAAATCTATCAGAAGAAGAAGAGGCAAAAAACATATGTATCAATTGGAAAAGAAATCCTAAGGCCCTTTACAATGAAATTATAAAATTACTTTCCTTGTAAATAAAAAAAGCCCCTTAATCCTATTTTTATTAGGGGATAACAACTTTTTTTAAAAAAAATATGTTGAATTAAGGGGATATGCTGACGATGAAAAAGGTCATAAGGAATATTTGGTTCCTTCCAAATATAGACCTTCATGACCTTGTCTTCTTAACGTATTTATATTTCAAAATTTAGTTGATTTACATAGGTTTCATGATTGTGTAATAAACCTTCATGATTTATTTTGGAAGTGTTTTTGACCTGTGTCTAAATAAATAATATCATATTATTCATTCAATTGTCAATAGATCTTTTGTGAATTTTTCATATTATTTATTTGTTAATATCGTTCTAGCTTCCCCGATCATATATAAAGATCCGGCAAAAAGAATGACATCTGAAGCCTCTGTCACTTCATAGGCTTTTTTTACTGCCTCTTTAATGGTGTTACATATATACATATCTTTTCCATAACAGACTAATTCCTTAGCTAAATCATCTGCTGCCATTGCTCTAGGGTTGTTTGGTTTAGTCACGACGATTTTATCCATAAGAGGAATTAGATTGCTTAATACCCCTTGGACATCTTTATCTCCTAACATTGCCACCACTAAAGTAACTTTTTTTCCTTGTAGCAAGGTTTCAACACTATGCTTTAAAGCTGTAGCTCCCTGAAGATTGTGGGCACCATCTATGATGGTTAAAGGATTCTTAGCTAATACCTCTAATCTTCCTATCCATTTCGTCGTTTTTAATCCTTGATAAATTGCTTCATCGCTAATCAGAATATTTCTATGGTTTTTTAACACCTCTATCGCTGTTAGCGCTGTACAGCAATTATACACCTGATGTGGTCCTGCCAATGTGATGATAACATCTTCATATTTTTTTCCTAATACTTCTACAGAAAACTGTTGTTCTTCAATGGTACTGCGATGTACTTTAAGATGATCATAATTCACAACAAATAGTTGGCTATTTTTTTCTCTAGAGACTTTTTTTACAACCTCCTTTGCCTCTTCTCGTTGAGGATAAGAAACAACAAAATTGTTTTCTTTGATAATTCCTGCCTTTTCAAAAGCTATTTTTTCAAGCGTATCTCCTAAATGCTCCATATGATCATAGTCTATAGGGGTTATGATGGAAAGCAGAGGATTTTCTATAATATTTGTAGCATCTAGACGCCCTCCCATACCTACTTCTAATATGGTAAAATCCACCTTTTCTTCTGCAAAATAAACTAATGCAATGGCTGTCCCAACTTCAAACTCTGTAGGATGGTTTTTTCCCTCTGACAGCATCTGCTCTATTTTTGCTTTAACAATTGTAGTAACCTCTGCTAAGCGCTGTTTGTCAATCTTCTCCCCATTAATTTGCATTCTCTCTGTAAACTCTTCTATGTAGGGAGAGGTATATAACCCTACCTTATAGCCTGAAGTCTTTAGGACACCATTGATAAAAGAGGAAGTTGAACCTTTGCCATTGGTTCCTGCCACATGAATCACCTTTAACTCCTTCTGAGGGTTTCCTAATAAATTTAATAGATACTTGATATTCTCTAATCCTAATTTGCTGCCAAATTTATACGTGCCATGGATATACTCTATTGCCTCTTGATAATTCATCTCCCCACTCCATTCTTTAAAGTATATTTCTTATGCGAACCTACATAATTTCATCATAGCAGAAAAACCATTGGTGTCAACAACTTAGTTATTATTTTAACATAATTATTCTAATTTTTATCACGCTTTTATTTTTAGGATAGGAAGGCCCCACCCCTAAGGTTAGTGTAGGCGGGACTTTCACTTTTACATTTATTGCTTTATCTTTACTTCTTTTTGCTTAATGTTTCTATTCTTTCCAATACTGTATGCAGCATTTCTTCGTACTTTGCTCCTTTTTGCCGTTCTTCTTCAATTAAGTGGGCAGGGGCTTTTTTAGTAAAGCCTTCATTTGAAAGTTTCCCCTTAACCCTTTTGATTTCTCCCTCTAACTTCGTCTTCTCTTTTTGAAGCCTTTCTATTTCTTTTGCAACATCAATTAAGTCTTCTAAAGGTAAAAATAGTTCTCCCCCCTGTACTACAGTCGAAACAGCATCGGAAGGAACTTCTTCTTTGTTGCTTACAAATTGGATTTCTGATATTCCTGCCAATGCTACAAAGTATTGTTCTCCCTCTTGAATGACAGTTTTTACTTCTTCTTTCGACGTCCACACCATCAGCTTTGCTTTTCTTGAAGGAACTACATTCATCTCTGCCCTTAAGTTTCTAATGTTTTTAATGGCCTCCATGATTAAATTCATTTTTTCTTCTGCTTGATAATTTTTTGCCTCTTCTTTATATTTTGGCCAAGGGGCTACAATGACACTATCTTTAAAGTTAGGTATACTTTGCCATATTTCTTCTGTGATAAAAGGCATAAATGGATGTAACAACTTTAATATACTTTCTAATACATAGGTAAGGGTATACTGTGCAGCCTTCTTTTTATTAGCCTCATCACCATATAATCTATTTTTTGCTAGCTCAATATACCAATCACAATATTCACTCCAAATAAAATCATAGGTTTTTTGCAGGGCCAATCCTAGCTCAAATTTCTCCATGTTCTCTGTTACTTCTCTAGTAACTTCATTTAATCGAGACATAATCCATTGATCTGCTATATTTAAATGATCTTCTACTTGCTGAAGGGATATTTCTTCTTCATCTAAGTTCATCAATACAAATCTTGTAGCATTCCATAGTTTATTAGCAAAGTTTCTACTGGCCTCTAATCTTTCCATATGAAAACGAATGTCATTTCCTGGGGAATTACCGGTAACCAAGGTATATCTAAGGGCATCTGCTCCATACTGATCTATAATCTCCAGTGGGTCTACGCCATTTCCCAATGATTTGCTCATTTTTCTTCCCTGAGCATCTCTTACCAAACCATGCACAAATACATGCTTAAAAGGCACTTCCTTCATAAATTCAATGCCTGAGAAGGCCATACGCACAACCCAGAAGAAAATAATATCGTAGCCAGTTACTAATACGTCTGTTGGATAGAAGTATTCCAGCTCTTTTGTTTTTTCCGGCCATCCCAAGGTAGAAAAAGGCCATAGGGCTGAACTAAACCATGTATCTAGTACATCTTCATCCTGTTTTATGCTGCTACCCTCACATTTTTTACAGCTTGTTGGTACTTCTTTTGATACCATCATTTCTCCACAATCTTCACAATAATAAGCAGGTATACGATGTCCCCACCACAATTGTCTTGAAATACACCAATCTTTAATATTTTCTAACCAGTGGAGATAGATTTTATCAAAACGTTGCGGAATAAACTTAATTTTGCTATTCTTTACTGCTTCAATAGCGGGTGCTGCTAAAGGTCCCATCTTTACAAACCATTGGTCTGAAGTCATGGGCTCCACCACAGTATCACAACGATAGCATTGCCCAACACTATGGCTTCTCTCTTTGACATGGACAAGCAAACCTAAATCTTCTAAGTCCTTTACAATCTGCTTTCTTGCTTCATATCTGCCCATTCCCTCGTATTTACCACCCTTAGCGTTGATGGTAGCATCTTCCTTCATCACAACAATTTGAGGAAGATCATGTCTTAACCCAATCTCAAAATCATTAGGGTCATGTGCAGGGGTGATTTTTACAGCGCCAGTTCCAAATTCAGGATCTACATAATCATCTGCTATAATAGGTAGCTCCCTATTCACCAATGGTAGTATGGCAGTTTTTCCGATTAAATGCTTATAACGGTCGTCTTCTGGATTTACAGCTATAGCAGTATCTCCTAGCATTGTTTCTGGTCTTGTGGTGGCAATTTCTAAAAATTCATCGCTATCTTTGATAGGATACTTGATATGCCAAAAATGTCCTTCCTTGTCCTCATGTTCAACTTCTGCATCTGAAAGAGAGGTTTTACATTCCGGGCACCAGTTAATAATCCTATTGCCACGATAAATCAAACCTTTTTCGTATAATTGAATAAAGACCTCTGTGACAGCATCGCTGCAGCCTTGATCCATAGTAAATCTTTCTCTAGACCAATCACAAGAGTTACCTAATCTTTTCATTTGTTCTACAATTACTCTGCCATATTCATCTCTCCACTGCCATGCTCTTTTAAGAAATTCTTCTCTGCCCAGCTCTTGCTTTGTTAAACCTTCTTCTGCTTTAATTTTTTCTACTACCTTTACTTCTGTTGCAATACTGGCGTGATCCGTACCTGGCTGCCATAGGGTTTCAAAACCCTGCATTCTTTTAAATCGAATCAATACATCTTGAAGGGTATGGTCTAGTGCATGCCCTAAATGCAGTTGTCCTGTAATATTTGGTGGCGGCAGTACAATGCAATAGGGATCTTTTTCAGGATTTGCCTGTGCTTTAAAATAGTCTTTTTCCATCCAATACTGATAAATGCGATCCTCGAATTCCTTGGGATCGTAGTTTTTAGGTAAATTGTTTATCATTTGTATTTCCTCCTTAGAATCTGATGATCTGTAAAAATTGTAGCTTATCAGGAATTTCGTCTAAAAACAATAAAATTGCTCCTAGCGCAGCAAGAACCAGTCCACCAACCTTTACAAACAAAATGCCTTTTATCGTAGTAATTTTTAAAACTTTACAAATCATACCTGTAGCATACACCAAAACAGTTCCTATTAATAATAAAAACAAACCCAGCTGAAACATCCTCATTCCTCCAATGTGGAGCAAATAAAAAAGCCTTCATCCTGAAAATAAGGACGAAGGTTTTCTTTCGCGGTACCACCTTAATTTCTATTTTACCATAGGAAAATAGACGCTCTCTTTCGTATAACGGTATTCAACCGTCTGCACCTACTATGATTTCGATGCAGAAGCTCCAAAGCTACCTTCAATAATTATCGCTCTAAAAAACCTTGCAGCCTAAGGGTTTTTCTCTCTTTAGAGTTAACTATTTACTCCTCTTTGTCACAGCATTTTCTCTATTTAATTTAACAATATCTAACAAATTATTTAGAAATTCAGTTTTATTATAACCAATTCATCAGATTTGTCAAGGGACTTTTTTATTATCAATCATTATGTATGCCCTCTGTTCTAGATTTTATCGCCGAAAACTTTCTTCCACTTACTTCACTAGTCTAATAGAATATCTCCTGTCCAAATATTCTACCAAAATTCTTATCATTTCTTCATAACTGCTATTAAACACTTCCCATTCCCTTTTATAATTTGCATAAATGAGTCGTTTGGTATAGTTATACATTGGAATATCTTTATAAACACATAACCTGGACACTCTACCATTACCTGCTGTCAAGTTGCCAGGGTTAATACCAAAATCTACTTCATCACGATGTACTAGAGCATACCAATAAAAATGATCAATTTCTCCCCGAACGTATCCATATCTGTTTTTACTAGTACAAATTTTGATATTTAAAGACATACTCATCCCTCCATTATCCCTATATCTAAATTTTATGTGAACTTTTGGTATCCTATACTTATTTTGTTAACAGTAACACACTTTTACGCCTACAGAATATACTGGGTATAGATAGTAGTTTTAAATATAAATGGAGGGATTTTAAGTGAAATATTTAAAAATCACCAGTGTATTTCTTATTATTCTTATGATAACTGCTGTGAGTCTATCAGGTTGTAGCAGTACAAAGTCACCAGAATTAACAAAGATTTCTGTCATGGAGGTAACCCATTCTGTATTTTATGCTCCCCAATATATCGCCATTACAGAAGGCTTCTTTGAAGAGGAAGGACTAGAAGTGGAATTGATTGACGGTAAAGGTGCTGATAAGGTTATGGCATCCCTGCTAAGTGACCAAGTACAAATTGGCTTTATGGGTCCGGAGGCTTCTATTTATGTATTCAACCAAGGCAAAGATGATTATGCCGTCAATTTTGCTCAATTAACCCAAAGAGATGGTTCCTTTATTGTTGCACGGGAGCCTAATCCAAATTTCACTTTTGAGGAACTACGTGGAAAAGAACTTCTAGGCGGTCGTAAAGGCGGGATGCCTAATATGACACTTGAATACGTACTTAAGGGCAATGGTCTTGTGCCAGGTGTGGATTTAAATGTACGAACTGATATTCAGTTTGGTGTTATGGCAGGAGCCTTTGCCGGTGGTGAAGGAGACTATACAACACTATTTGAACCTACTGCATCTCTCATTGAAAAAGAAGGAAAAGGCTTTGTTGTAGCCTCTGTGGGAGCGGAAAGTGGTTATATCCCTTATACTGCTTACTGTGCTAAAAAAAGCTATTTAGAAGAAAATCCTGAAATTATCCAAAAATTTACAAATGCTGTTTATAGGGGAATGTTATGGGTGGAGAATCATAGCGCTGAAGAAGTAGCAAAATCTTTACAACCCCATTTCGTTGACGCAGACTTAGACATTCTGGTTAATGTAGTAGAAAGATATCGTTCCATTGGGGCATGGGCACCTAACCCAGTCCTGACTGAAGAAGGGTTAAACCGACTTCAAGATGTTATGATGGAAGCTGAAGAATTAAATACAAAGGTAAACTATGATGAGATTGTTGTCACCAATTTTGCTGAGGAAGCAATGAAAAATATCAAGTAAAAAAATTCATTGTATCCACCTAAATTTTATTAGGTGGATACTTTTGTTTTTATCATCTTTTTTCCTTAACTATTCTCCATAGTAAATAACTGAAAACTATAAAACCCACAAGAATAGCAATGGTACTATAGGACATAATTAGAAAGTTGGTCACTATGCTCACCTCAATAATAGATGCATAAATATATTATTACAAAAAATCTTTAAAAAATTACTTTCGAATTTTAAAACTTTCAAAATAACTCGCTACTTCTTTTTTAACTTCTTCCAAAATTTCTGTTTCTTGTGGATGAAGTTGTTTTTTTCCTATTAAAACCGTCTCTCCATCCCTAAAATTCTGTATAACGTAGGCTCTACTTCCCTTTAAATACGCTGCAATTTCTAAAATATCTTCTTTACTATGCAGCTCCTTACATACAGTTGTTCTAAATTCATAATCTACATTTGAGTTTTTTATAATATCAACACTTCTTTTAATCATTTCTATCTCTACTTTTTTTCCTGCAACAAACTCATATCGATCAAAAGGAGCTTTTATATCCATAGCAATATAATCTAATAACGTATTCTTCAACAACAGCTCCAGCATATCAGGGTTTGTGCCATTGGTATCTAATTTTATAAAAAACCCTTCTTGTTTTATCTTAAAAATAAAATCATATAATCCTTTTTGCAGGGTGGGTTCTCCGCCTGAAATACACACTGCATCAATAAATTTTTTTCTTTTTCGTAAGAAAGCAAAAATTTCTTCTTGGTTAATCTCTTTGCCCTCCTCTTTTACCATGTGGCTATTGTGACAGTATCCACATCTAAAATTACATCCTGCAGTAAAGCATACAGTAGAAACTTTATTAGGATAATCAATAAAAGAGGATTTTTCCATGCCTAATATTTTCATCATTCTTTCACCTTACTTATTTTATATTTTTTATTACAGATAACCAATTTTATAACTTAACAAAATGCACACGGTATGCATTTTGTTAAACTTTGTAGTTGATGATCTATAGTTGATTCTTGTTCCTTGATTTTTTTCATCCTTTTATTGTATCAGTTTTTTCTCCTAACTGCAGCCTTCAAAAAAAGGTACTTCAATAATATGTTAACTATATGAAAATATTGGTATATAATTATTAACCATTTCTTTCAAAAGATAAGTATAACCTTTTATTAGTCATCTAATAAATACCCTGCTATTACTTTTTCTTATTAATGAAGCTCCTTTGAAGCTTATTTAATAGATAAAGAAACAGTGATCATGCCAAAACCTATTGACTTTTGACAAAAAGAAATGTATTATATAGATATATACACACCCCCTATGGGAGGGGGTGTAAAAAGAATTAGGAGGGTCAATAGCATGAAAAAGAAAGTGATTATTGTGGGTGGCGTTGCTGGGGGTGCTTCTGCTGCTGCAAGGTTGAGAAGATTGGATGAAAATGCAGAAATTATTATGATTGAAAGAGGAGAACACATTTCCTTTGCAAATTGCGGTCTTCCTTATCATATCAGCGGGGTTATCGAGGAAAGAAGTGCTTTATTGGTACAAACGGTAGCAGGAATGTCCAAAAGATTCAATATGGATATTCGTAACCTGAGCGAGGTAATAAAGATTGATACTGATAAAAAATTTGTTACTATAAGAAACCTAACAACCGATGATACTTATGATGAATCCTATGATTTTCTTGTGCTCTCACCAGGAGCTAATCCAATCAAGCCCCCCATCACCGGGATAGAAGGTGCAAAAAATCTCTTTACCTTAAGAAATATTCCAGATACAGATGCAATCAAGTCTTTTATTGAAAAACAACAACCTCAATCGGCTGTTGTTATCGGTGGGGGATTTATTGGTGTGGAGATGGCGGAAAACCTTCATGAAAAAGGCATAAGCGTTACTCTTATTGAAGCAGCTGATCAAGTGATGGGACCTATTGATTATGAAATGGCTTGTATTTTACACAGTCATATTATCAGTCAAGGCGTTGACCTAATCCTAAAGGACGGGGTAAAGTCCTTTGAGGAGCAAGGGCAAAAGATTATATTGCAAAGCGGTAGAGAAATTAAAACGGATCTAATCATTTTCTCTATTGGGGTTTCTCCTGAAAATCATCTAGCAAAAACAGCAGGATTGCAACTAGGTACTAGGGGGGGGATTCAAGTGAACCAGTATCTTCAAACCTCCGACCCCCACATCTACGCCATAGGAGATGCTATAGAAGTCGCTGATTTTATTCATGGCACATCAACGATTATTCCCCTAGCTGGACCTGCTAATAAACAAGGTAGAATTGTAGCGAATAACATTTGCGGCAAAAAAGAAAAATATCAAGGTACACTAGGAACTGCCGTTGCTAAAGTATTCGATATAATAGTAGCCTCCACAGGAAGTAATGAGAAGGTTTTAAAGAAACTTGGTATTGCGTATAAGGCTCTTCATATTCATCCAGGCTCTCATGCAGGATATTACCCTGGTGCTTCCCCTATTGCTATGAAGCTGTTATTTGATTTAAATACAGGACAAATATTTGGTGCTCAAGCTGTAGGCTATAAGGGAGTTGAAAAACGCATGGATGTACTGGCTACTGCCATCATGGCAGGACTTAAAGCTCCAGATTTAAAGAATTTAGAGTTATCCTATGCTCCCCCCTTCTCTTCAGCGAAGGATCCAGTGAATATGCTGGGGTTTGTGGCCAGCAACTTAATGGAAGACCTAGTAGATACTATCCAGTGGTATGACGTGGATGATATCCTTAAAAATCATGGCTTACTGGTAGACATCAGAGAAAAGGCAGAACGTAAAGTTGGATTTATTCATGGGTCTATTCATATTCCCTTAGGAGAGCTTAGAAATCGCCTCTCTGAGCTTCCCAAAGATAAAACCATCTATCTTTACTGCCAAGTAGGGCTAAGAGGTTATATAGCAGCCAGAATTTTAAAACAACATGGTTATCAAGTTAAAAATTTAGACGGTGGTCTTAAAACCTATCAATCGGTATTTCATTCTTATGGATCTTCCCATTGTGTAGAACAAGTAGATGACACAGGTGTTACAAAGATATATTGTCAATAGCAAACCCCTTCTGCTGTAGCATCAACCCTACAGTAGAAGGGGTTTTATCAAATTCTATGTAAATTTCTTTTGTTTCTTTTGTTTGATATAATAACATAATATATAAGTGTCTATACTTGAAAAAGCAATGAGAAACAGGAGGAATATTATGGAATATACTGGTGAAAGAATCATACCTAAATTAATGAATCCTAAAAACGGATTGGTGATTGAACATATAGCTCGCTATGCATTTGCTAATGAATTTTGTAAAGGGCGTGTATTGGACATAGCCTGTGGCAGTGGTTATGGTAGTGAAATTTTATTAACTGATAACGATAAAATTACAAAGTTGGTTGGTATAGATATCTCCACGGAGTCCATTGCCTATGCCAAGCAACATTACTCCTTTCCACAAACTTCTTACTATACAGATAATGCTTTAAATAAGGACCTTCATACGATCTATGGTACCTTTGATACCATTATAAGCTTTGAGACCATTGAACACTTTGAAGGAGATGAAATTTTTGTTCAAAATCTCTATAACCTATTAAAACCTAATGGTACACTTATTATTTCTACACCTTTTGGTCGTGGTAAAGATCACCCCTGTAGTTGTCCTTTCCATGTTTTTCAGTATACGGAAGAAGAGTTTTTAGAAGTGTTAAAACCCTTTCAACAGATAGCCATGTATCATCAAATTGATTCAACAATTGAGCTTCCCAAAGAAGATCAAAAGTATTATTTGATGGTAGCAGTCTGTAAAAAGTAATATAGATATAGGCTTTAATCGTGAATTTCAGCATGCAAAGTTTGTATTTATCATCTTTAGTGCATTAAAATTGGTAGACATATAGCTGATATAAAACCCCTTCGGAGAAACTATTCAGATAGGCACGTCTTATGGAATAGGGCTTAAACTTTATACATATACTCCTATGAATAGATTTTGGAGGGGAAAAGATGGTTATTTTTATTCGATTCAAGAGAGTAACAGTTTTTCTGCTGGCAATGGTCTTTTTATCATTTGGCGGATTGGGCATCTATTTTTTGCATCTATCTACAAAAACTTCTGCTGCATTCATCGATGAGGATTTAAAAGGAATGTTAACGATAGAAGTACAACAGCTATTTGATCTTAGAAACCAAGCTTTACTAGAAAAAGATACCGATATGTTGGCAAATCTGTATGCTACAGAAGTAAGATATGGCTTATGGGCCTATGAACATGAGCTTAAAAAGATGAACTATTTACATAATTGGTCAGATAAACAATCTATAGTATTTAAAGAAATTAATTCGCAGGTTATCGTAAGAAGCGCCAAAAATAAGCAAGAGGGATTTTCCCTAAGCCTTTTGGTTTCCACTGAATATCAGTATGTCTATGAAGATGCTGTTAAAACATACAATTCCTTTAGGCTTGGCACTTATCATGTATTAGACTTAATGCCGGATGACAAAAGATGGTGCATTACTAGGGAATGGTATACAGATCCTTTTGCTGATTCTTTGGATCTAGACGAACTCAAAAGCCAAGAGATCCAACAGCAAATTTTATCGGGAGAACCTAAGAATTTATCCGACCTAAATGAAAGAAGAGTAAAAGCAGTAGCCTATGCTGACCAATACTGTGGAGCAGCCAGCCTTCCTGAGTATAGCTTTCAATATAACCCTAAATACAGGAACTATAACCCCCAGGGGGGAGATTGTGCTAACTTTGCTTCCCAAATGCTTTATGAAGGAGGAAATTTTAGAAAAAATTCTACATGGAACTATGAGCGAGGCGCAGGAAGTAAAGCCTGGATTAATGCGAATGCCTTCAATAATTATATGCTATACAGCGGAAGAGCCTCGCTCATTGCCAGTGGTACCTACGAAAAAGTTCTAGCCGCCTCCCACAAACTCTTGCCTGGGGACTATGTAGCTTATGAAAAAAAAGGAAAAGTTACCCATATATCTGTTGTGACAGGTATAGATTCTAAAGGCTATGCTTTAGTAAACTCTCATAATTCAGATCGCTATAGAGTTCCCTGGGATTTAGGCTGGAGTAATAAAGGGATAAAATTTCGACTGGTCCGTGTGCATTATTAATATTAATTTTGAAACTTCGTTTAAATCATCTCTCTTTACCTCCCATAATACAAATGTAGAAAACCGTTATTATGCCTACGACAATTATTTACTAGAAGAGCATAAAAAAATGCCATGCTGATAATTTTTGATCAGCATAGCGTTTTTTTATTTCTTACAGGATTTTAACAAAGAGCATCCTTTACAATCCTCGCACTTTGCCGGAAGAACAATAATTGTATAACACCTTGGACATCTCTGTAAACTAGAATCTTCTATGGTCATCTTGCATTTAGGACAAACCACAGCCATATCCACACCTTCTTTATAAAATTAATTGAGCTAGTACGCCTGCTGTCAAGAAAGATAATATAAAACTTCCGATCCAAATAGCAGCAGACTCTTGCCAGCTTCTTTCTTTAAAAATCACCATAATTGCTGCAATACAAGGTACAAATAATGTAATCGCCACCAAAGATACTACCACTTGAGCCCCAGATAAAATACCAGCACTAGCTAAAGAATCTAATCCAGCGGCACCGAAATCCCTTCTTATAATTCCCATGATGAAGGCTTGTGCTACTTGAGGAGGTAATTTTAAGAACCCTTGGGTAATAGGCGCAAAGAAAGCTGTAACGCCTTCTAAAATTCCAGTATACTGCATGATTGTAATCGTCACTGCACCAACAGCAAATAAAGGTCCTGCTTCCTTCATAAACATTAAGGTCTTTATATAGGTTTTACGCAATACATTATTAAATTGAGGCAACCGAAGAGGTGGAAGATCAATTAATAAATCTGTAGATTTTCCTGGCATTACCTTATTCAGAGCAGTTCCTGTCAATACAAATACTGTAAAAATCGTTACTAAGTAAATTAATAAGTACTTAAACCCTAAAGGAGCAATGAGACCTGCAATCACCCCCAACTGTGCAGAGCAAGGAATAGCCAGTCCTAATAACATTGTAGCAATAAACCGTTCCCTTTTAGAACCTAATAATCTTGTGGTAATAGTAGCCATGGTAACACAACCAAAACCTAATATCATTGGTATAACTGCTCTACCATTTAACCCTAAATAGGTCAATAATCTGTCGACCAAAGTAGCTATTCTAGGCAAATATCCTGAATCCTCTAATACTGATAAGCACAAATAAAATCCAACTACCAAAGGTAGTAGAAGACCCAATAAATAAATCGGAGCCATCGTAAACAAGCCAAACTCTCCTATGAGCAGATCCCCTACAAAATTTCCTTCTTCAACGAACCTAGTGAAAATGCCCACAATAAAGTCATTATAATAGGTTCCCATAATGATTTCTTCTGTAATCTCTACCACAGTTTGAGCTACAAACACACCGATAGCTTGATACATTAGATATAAAGTAAACAGTAGAATTGGAATTCCAGTTAAAGGTTGAATCATCCACCTACCCAGCTTCGTCTTAAAGGAGGCTCCTTGATTACTTTCTGCGACTACTTGGTTTACAATTTCATCCACCCTTCTTCTTCGTTCCATGTAAATACTTTCTCTTAAGGGATATTTTAATACTAGTTTATGCCTTTCTAACATATGTTCATCTTCTTCTAACAATAAAACAGCTTCAGACTCTTCATCCACATCTCCTAAAACTTTTAGAATATTGTCCTCAACAACTTGTAATCTATTGCCTTTTTTGGCGCGGTGAATCGCTTCTTTTACTTCTTGGATTCCCTCCCCTTTCGTAGCAGTGGTAGAAATAACCTCTACTCCTAACTGTTTAGACAACTTTTTAACATCTATTTTCAGACCATTTCGTTTCACATCATCCATCATATTTAGGGCAACTACTACAGGCTTTCCCATGTCAATGATTTGTTGCGTTAAAAACAAGTCCCTCTCTAGATGCACCGCATCTACTACATTTACTATTATATCTCCATAAAGAATTACATCTCTTGCAACCCGTTCCTCGTCGTTAAAGGAAGATACTCCGTATACACCTGGCGTATCTATTACAACATCATCCTTATACTTCCCATGACTAATATCTACAGTTGTCCCGGGAAAGTTTGATACATCCACATACATTCCTGTAAAAGCATTAAAAAAAACTGATTTCCCTACATTAGGGTTCCCTACTAAAACAATTTTCTTACTTCCTTCTGGAATCTCAATAACGGAAGCTACACCATGACAATCCATATTTATCCTCCTACCGATTATATTACTTTTAATTACTTATATTGCTCTTACCTCTATCGTCTCAGCTAAATTACGTCCAATAGCAATTTCTTGCATCCTGTTTTGAAGAACGATGGGCCCAGCAGGTAACTTTTCCGAACAGATTAGCTTTGCTCCCTCACATATCCCCAAACGTATAGCTTGAGCCCGAATGTTTGCATCAGGAATTTTAACAATTTCTAGTTTTTGTCCCCTCACAATTTTATCTAATGTCATTGCATGCTCCTCCTTTAATGTGTATTAATATCAAGAATCATTATCATTAATATAAAAATCAATAATTATTATTCTCAATTATATTATATTCCTATATACTTCCATTGTCAATTGTTAAACGCCCTTGAATGATAATATTTATCGCATATTTTAAATCACCTTCAGCATTCTTTTTATCCTTTACCTCAATGACCCAGCTTTGCTGGACCCACCAGAATAAAAAAGGTAGCCTAAGCTACCTCAAAAGACTATTGATGATCTTATTGATTTCATCCTCCTTCAATGTCTCTCTTTCCATCAGTGCTCCTGCAATGGCATGCACCAAATGGATATTTTCTTTTATAAGCCCTTTTGTTTCTACATATAATTTTTTCATTTCTTTATTGCATATCTTTGCTAACCTTTGGTCAACCCCTCCGGATTGTCCCAGCAGAATATCATAATTAATCATACCTACTTCTTCGTTCATACCAAATTGCTTTATCATAGCTACTAATATCTCCGTAGCTTTTTGAATATCATTACTTGCCCCTGTAGTTATATTTTCTTCTCCAAAGACAATTTCTTCTACCACACGACCAGCAAGAGCAACTTTAATGTTGTGAAGCATATCTTTTTTCCTATGATACATGCTGTCAGGGGGAACATTCATGCTAAATCCCCCTGCCCCCTTGGTGCTTGGTATAATGGTTACCTTTGTTACCTTATTTTCAGGACACAACAATTTTGTAGCAATCGTATGACCTGCTTCATGATAGGCTGTGATCCTTCGTTCTCCGTCTTTGATATTACTTCTATCTTTTTTCTCCTCGCCAGCAATCACTGCATAAAAAGCCTTATCAATATGCTTTTCTGAGATAAAGCTTGCATTTTCTCTAGCTGCATAAATCGCTGCCTCATTCACTAAATTCTCCAGCTTTGCTCCACTAAAGTAAACAGTTTGCTGTGCAATGCTTTCAAAATTAATCGTATTTGCTATAGGTCTGTTTTGCATATATAGCTTTAGAATATCCTGTCTTGCCTTTAAATCCGGTAATCCTACTTCTATTTGTCTGTCAAAACGCCCGGGCCTTAGAAGCGCCTCGTCTAAAATATCTAATCGGTTAGTAGCAGCCATAATAATAATCCCTTCACTTCCTTTAAAGCCCGACATTTCTGTTAGCAAAGCATTCAAAGTTCTATCAGATTCATCGCTTCCCCCTAGACCACCACGATCTCGTTTTCTTCCTATAGCATCTATCTCATCAATGAAGATAACACACTTTTCCTTTTCTCTAGCACTTTTAAAAAGATTTCTAATTCTTCCAGCCCCAAGACCTGCATAAACCTGCACAAAGTCAGAACCTGAAACAGCTAAAAAATCAACACCAGCTTCACTTGCTAAGGCCTTTGCCATCAAAGTCTTACCTGTGCCAGGAGGACCATATAAAATCACACCCTTAGGTATCCTAGCACCATAACGTTGATACTTTTCAGGCGTTTTCAAAAAATCTACTAGTTCCATGACATTTTCCTTCGCTTCTTCATTTCCTGCAATATTATCAAAGGTAATTGTTGACTCTTTTTGCGTTGAAAATTCTACAAAGAACATTCTATCATATTCTTTTGAAGCCTGTTTTGAACCCTGTTTAGTAAACGCAAAAACCACAACAACCAAAACAAATATTAATACCATAAAAGCAATAATCTCAGCAACAGAATGCTGCTTTCCCACCTCTACTATAATGATATCTGCTGTTAAAAGATTCTCTCGCAAAACACCTATTTTAGAGTTTTCTGCAGTAAATTCCTGCCCATCCCAAAATTTTTCCTTAATTTTAAGACGATTGCCCACTTCATCTATTGTCCCAAAATAATCTACTTCTTTAAAACCAAGGATACTTGCGTAAATATTGGTTGGAAAGCGTCTAACCGATATATTATACTCCCTTGATGCTTCATTATAAGCTCTTTTTGTTGTTAAAATCCTATTTTCAATACTTGCTAATTCCTCTTGAAGTTGAATAAAATTTTCGTTGATTTTTAAGTTAGGATAATCCTCGACAATAGCCCAAACCCTAGGCAGTACAATGCTGACAATTGTGTCCCCTTTCACCTGCTCCTCAGTCGTTTCTTCTTTCATTAATTTTTCAGAGATTTCTTCTAGGTCCACTGAGATTTCTTCTTCATGTGTTGTATACTCTTCTATGATTTCAACTAAATCAAAAATCAGACTTTTTCGTTTTTCCAGTTGATTGTCAATTTGGTTTAGGGTCATTTCCATAAGCTCTGTTTTTGCTACCAAGCTGTTATAGCTTCCTACTGTACTCAGTATCAGAAAAAGGGTAACAAATCCTATACCCACGAGCATTTTCAAAGAGATTTTCATCATATCATCTCCAACACATTATTTTTCCGCGCCTTGAGTTAATACAGTTCTAGAAAAAACCTCATTCTTTATTTCCTCTTTATTTTTTGCTTTTATACTAGCTATATGCCAATAAACCCATGCTATTAAAAACCCACCTCCTATAAAATTTCCTAAGGTTACAGGAATTAAATTACTTAAAAGGTTTACTAGAGAAATAGTTCCCTCTTGAGGTAGCATGAATGCAGTAGTAAGTAGCGTCATGTTTGCAACACTATGTTCCAAGCCCATAGTAATAAAAGCAAATAAACACCAAAATATCATGATTAATTTTGCTGTTTCCTCCTTCAATTTAAAGAAACACCAGACTGCTAGACAGACTAGCATATTGCAAAGTATTCCTCTTATAAAAAGTTCTACAAATGCAGCAGATGTTTTAGCTTGAGAACTAGTAATTATAAATTCTCCTATGCTCCCTGTAGAGAGGCCGGAATATACATATAATATAGAGAGAAGTATACTTCCTAAGAAGTTACCAATAAAGCTAAATAACCATATATTTAAACTATCTTTCCATGATACTTTTTTCTCCAGTGCGCCTATTGTCATAATTAAAGTATTTCCTGTAAACAAATCTGAACCTGCTAAAAGAACTAAACTTAATGCCACACCAAATGATACGCCCATGACAAGTTTTATTATCGATGGATTCGTTTCTTGCAACTGACCTCCAATAGTGAAAATTAAAAGTATCCCAAATCCTACATAGATTCCTCCTAACATGGAGGATAATAAATATTTTCCTTTGCTATCCTGAAACAACGCTTTCTTTTTTGCAGCTCCTGAAGCTATTTTGTTAATTTCTTGACCGTACATACGAATATGCCCCCTTATAATACTTTGTTTATAAACTAACACGAAAAAAGAAAAATGACCGTGATGATCATCACAGCCCTTTAAAGTATACAGATAATTGTTTTCTATCTGTTACCACGATTCTTTTATTTTTATATTTGATAAATCCCTCTCGCTTTAAAGTTTTAAGACATCTGGAAACAGTTTCCCTAGTGCTACCCAACATATCTGCTAAATAAGTAACACTTATATCTAAGTCTATTAGTACCCCTTCTTCTATTTCTATACCATAATCTTTACTTAATTTCCAAAGTTTTGCTGCCAATTTTTTATCAATCTTTATAGGAATCGTATTTTTAAGCTGTCTATAAAGCCTTCTAATTTTCTTATTCATAGAATTCATCACTCTTTGAACAAGTCTGAAATCCATAGACATCGTCTTAAGAAAAGCTTCTTTATGAATTCCTAAAACCCAACTATCTTCGAAGGCTTCACAGCTTGCAGATGCTGGAATATTATCTAATATCACTTCGTTTAATATTTGCCCCTTATCCAATATATATATAACTCTTTTTTGACCTATTTCAGAATGTCTAAATATCGTTAGCTTTCCCTTAAGCACTATATATATATTATTGACTATATCTTTTTCATAGAAGAGCATTTCACCTTTTTTAAGCTTCGTTTTAAAAGAGGATGATGATAAAATTTCAATACATTCTTGACTTAAATCTTCGAACAAACCTAAATTTTCAATAAAATTCTTGACTGAAGCTTCCATTAAACACCCCCTGTTCTATTTTAGGCCACATTTTCTGATCATTATAAAAGGATAAAATTATTATTTCTTCTGCAAGGCTTTATTACTTATTATATGTGGCCTTTATTGTATATTCAAGTTATACGCTTCTAAAGAGCTATCCGTAAGCATTCTATCAACGCCCCTTCTATAAATATATTACCGATTTCGTATGCTTGCAAACATATTATAAAGAGCTAGCTTAATAAAAAATTATCTAGCTAGCTCAAAAGATGCATTGTTATTAAATTTTACTAAAATCTATATATCTATATAAAGTATTCCTTCTATTTTATACATATATTCTCTTTCACGCTTTTTAGGAAATTACTGCCTCACAGTATTTAACCTCTTTTTCAGTATCCAACTTTAATGAAGCTTCACAGGAATATTCTTGACGCTCCTTATACTCTTCCTGCTTTCCTTTATTCCACGCTTGTACTGGCCTGTGGAATCCAACAACCCTCGTCCAAATCTCGGTTTCCCTTCCACATTCTGGGCATTCAACTTGCTCCCCTGTTAAATAGCCATGGTCAGCACATATAGAAAATGTAGGTGTAATGGTAATATAGGGAATACTGCTATTTTCCATTACTTTTTTAATTAGGGTTTTACAGGTTTCTACATCTTCAATCGCTTCCCCTATAAACCCATGAAATACAGTTCCACCAGTATATAAGGTCTGTAGTTTTTCTTGTAGCTCAAGCGCTTCAAAAATATCTTCTGTATAGCCTACAGGCAATTGTGTTGAGTTTGTATAATAAGGTTCTTCCTCTCCTTGCGTATAAATCTTTGGATAAATCTTTTTATCTAGCCTAGCAAATCTATAGGTAGCACCTTCTGCAGGAGAAGCTTCTAAGTTCCACAGACTTCCTGTTTCTTCTTGAAATATCTGAATAACACGGTTCATAAATTCCATGATTTCTACTGCAAATTCATTTCCTTCTTCTGTAGTAATATCTTGGCCTAAAAGATTCTTACAAGCTTCATTCATGCCGTTCAAGCCTATTGTTGAAAAATGATTCTTAAAATATTCACCAGTAGCATCCTTTACCCCTTGCAAATAGTGTCTAGAGTAAGGGTATAATCCAGCATCCATATATTTTTCTAATACAAGTCGCTTGGACTCGCATATTTCCTTTGCCAACTCCATCAGCTCTCTTACTCTCTTTTTAAAGGCTTCCATCGTCTCAGCTGTATAGCCTATTCTAGCCATGTTTAACGTAACAACATTGATGGAGCCTGTTAGCGGATTCGCACCAAAAAGTCCTCCCCCACGTTTTCTAAGCTCCCTATTGTCCAAACGTAATCTACAACACATAGATCGAACATCCTCTGGTGATAAATCAGAATTTAAAAAGTTGGCAAAATAAGGGGTGCCAAACTTTCTTGTCATTTCCATAATGCAGTTCACTACTTCAGTATCCCAAGGGAAGTCTTCTGTAATATTTATTGTAGGAATTGGAAAACTAAAAGCTCGGCCTGCTCCATCTCCCTCCATCATTACTTCACAGAAAGCCTTATTGAATAAGTTCATCTCTTCTTGAAATTCTCCATAAGTCTTATCCATATTTTTGCCCCCAACAATTACTGGCTGCTTTCTCAATAATGGATGAGGCGTTATATCTAAGGTTACATTGGTAAAGGGCGTTTGAAATCCAACTCTCGTTGGTACATTTAGATTAAACACAAACCTCTGTAGGGCTTTTTTAATCTGCTCATAATCTAATCCATCATAATAAATAAATGGAGCTAAGTAAGTATCAAGACTGGAAACTGCTTGGGCTCCAGCCGCCTCTCCTTGAAGCGTGTATAGTAAATTTACCAACTGACCTAAAGCAGATTCAAAGTGCTTAGGAGGTTTTGACTCGATTTTTCCTTTAGCTCCTTTAAAGCCTTTTCTTAAAAATGCCTCTAGATCCCATCCACAGCAATAAGGAGCTAACAATCCTAAATCATGTATATGTAAATCTCCTCGAATGTGGGCATCCCTTAATTCTTTATGATAGATCTTATTTAACCAATATTTTGTTGTAATACTTTCAACAATGTGATTATTTAAACCCTGTAGAGAAAAACCCATATTGGCATTTTCATTTACCCGCCAATCCTCTAGGTTTACATATTCTTCAATCATTTCCTCTGCATCCATAAATAGATTTTTTACTTCTCGTATTTCTTCATGTTTTTTTCTATATAATATATATGCTTTAGCAGTTTTAGCGTGTCCTTCCTCAATCAATACTTTTTCTACAATGTCCTGTATATCTTCTACAGAAGGAATACTAGCTCTATAGGTTTCGTTCAAAATTTCAACCACCATTTTTGTTAATTTAGCGGCCTTCATTTCGTCCTTTCCTCCTACAGATTTCGCAGCTGCAAAAATAGCATTTTTTATTTTATTATAATCAAAATCAACAATTTCACTATTTCTTTTTTGAACTTTTGTAACTCCCATGGTTACCTCCTATTGTATTAAATTTTTTCTTCTTATACTACATATTGTATATATTACATGATTATGCCTACTTTTTTCAATAGACCTCTAGACACAAATATAGGTTTTTCATCAAGATTTCTACATAATACCTCATTATTCTTCTTTATCTGTAGTCTCACAAATTTTAGTGTTTTTTATTGTACTTTACTTGCGCATCAAGAAAGGGTGTGTAGCACACCCTTTCTTTTACTCCCACTTAGGTGGGTAGAAGGTTTCTCCCTTTTGCTTCATCCGCTCTCCTTCTGTTTGAGATACGATATAAGCATCTATGCCTTGTTCATGATACTGTTTTACTTTTTCAATAGCTTCATCTCTTGTTATACTATTCTCTAAAACACCTTCTTCAGTATATATCATATATTTATGTCTCATTCATAAGCCTCCTCTATTATATACTTAATTGTAGTATTCCTCAAATCCTATATTGTAGCCCTAGTAGAAAAAAAACCATTTACCTATTATTTACTCAAGGTTAATGGGTTTTTTCTCTTATTCCATGACTTTTATTGGTTTTGCTGGTCCAGTGCTTGTTGTACTACGTCTTTGAAGTCTCTTGTTGTTGCCGTTGCACCAGATACCGCATCTACAGCATCAATATCTTGTGTTTCTATGAGTGATTGTTCCAACTGTGGATAAGCTTCTGGTGCACTTATACCAGCTGCAGCTTCCCATCTTTCGTTGTACTCTTCATCCTCTGACTTTCTATTGCCATCTTCATCAAGCTCATCATAATCTACTTCTGTAATTTTTCCATCCTCTACAACAATTTCTACGACGCTTGTCCAACCTTTTTCATTGACTTCTAGCTCTCCCGTATAGGTACCATCTTCGTACTCGATTTCTCTTGCCTCTGGTGTTTCTTGTGGTGTTTCCTCTGGGACAGGTGTTTCTTCCGGTATCTCAGTTGGAGCAGGTGGAGCTTCTTCCCGAGTACAAGCTACAGCTGTGAAAATAACCATAGCAATCACAATAAATAAAATAAAAATTTTATTCTTCATCAAAATCACCTCTTTTAAAAATTTTTTATTACAAGTATTTATAAGTAGTTTGTGCAAAAATTAACCCTCTATTCGCAAATTTTCACAAATAGAGGGTTAACTTTAATCATTTGTTCAAAGAGAAATCTTTTTTATTGGGCCCTACTGTATTTGTTAACAGCATCATAAGTCCATAAAAAATTATGCCCCAAAATATAGCTACCAAAGTTGCAATAGCTTCATTTTGAAATAATAAGTAGCTATAATCAAAAACAATGATGACTACAATTGCCATGAAGGTAGTACAAAGCAGTGGCTTAATGATCACTTCTTTGATGGATAACTTGAAGGATATAGTTTTTTTAATCTCATAATAGTTTAAAATCATCAAGGTCCCATAGCCACAAAGAGAACCAATCACCGCCCCTATAATATTTAAGTGACCTACTAAAAGAATATAACTAACAATAACCTTTATAATCACTCCGATGAACAAATTTCTTACAGGAATAAATACCTTATTCATGCCTTGTAAAATACTTGTTAGCGTTTGTGCTATAGAAATGAATAAAACATTTAAAGATAGTACCTTCAGTATATCTCCACCAGCTTCTGACCTTCCCCAAAGCAGATGAATAATAGGAGACGCCAGCAAAGCCAAACCAATAGTAGCTGGTAGAGCAATCATTAAAGTAACTTTAATACCAGTCTCGGTCTTTTCCTTTAATTCTACCCTATTTTTTTTACTATTGGCTTCAGAAATTGCTGGTACTAAACTAGCTGCCATTGCCATACTAAAAGTTAAAGGAACATTCATCAGGGTTACTGCCTTCCCCGTTAGTCTTCCGTAGAGAATAGTGGCTCCTTCTGATGTGTATCCCCCCTGTAACAGCCTTCCTGGTACAATAATGGAGTCCATTAAACCCATAACAGAACTTAATACTGCTCCTATGGTGATAGGAATAGCCAACCAAACCAGCCGTTTAACAATAACGATTGTTTTCTCTTTGCTGCTTTCCGTTGCATGAAGGTTATAGTTAATTAAGCTTTTTCTTTTTTTTAGATAATAAAACAATAACAATAGTGCACCAAAAAATGCCCCTGCTGTAGCTCCAAAGGAAGCCGCCCCTGCAGCATAGCCTATTCCTTTATCGATATACATATAGGCTAAACCAACGCCAATCACTACCCTGCCAATTTGTTCAATAATTTGTGATAAAGCTGTTGGTATCATTATTTGCATACCTTGGAAATATCCCCTAAAAGAAGACATAATAGATACAAAAAAAGGAGCGAGAGATAGCCCTATAATTGCGTAATAGGTTTCTTGGGGCCATTCTAATATTGTGATCATAAAAGGAGCACCAAAATATAAAAAACATGATGAAAAAATACCTATAAAAAAAATCATAAAAAAAGAAACATGAAACACTTTCCTAACACCTGCATAATCTTTAACGGCGATTTTCTCAGATATTAACTTAGATACAGCAGCTGGCAAACCTATGATAGATACAGACAACATCATGGTATAAATAGGATAGGGCAAACCAAATAACCCCATACCTTCATCGTGAATTAACCTTTGCAGCGGAATTTTAAAAAATATCCCTAAAAACTTTGCAGTTAATCCTGCTATACCCAGTATGAATGCCCCCTTAATAAATTTGCTATTGGACATAAATATACTCCCCTACAACGAAATATTTTATCCTTCAGTGTATTGCTTGATCTCCCGCTTCCTAAAGCAGGAGATCAAGCAATACATCTTCGAAGTAAATTCGGCTACAATTCAGTGGGAGTAAAAACTTCCACTGAATTAAGCCTCATTTTATTTTAAGTATATTCCAGTGGGGAGTAACATTATGTGAAGGAATTTAATCTTCTTTAATTTTTTGCCAATGATAGAACCAAAATATTCCACCTACCAGCATGGCGGAAAAACTATAAGCTAGATTTCTTATATTTTGTGCTTGTCTCCTTGTATTTTCTTGTTCCAGATAGGTTTCATAGCGTTGAGTGATTTCCTCTTGAGATAGCTGTGACTCTTCTCTTTTACCTTCAGGGCCATATACAAAATACCTTTGTTGAAAATCTTCTAGGGTTTGATAATAATAGGCATCCTTTACCACTAAGTCTACTGTTCTATGAATCGTAAAAATTGTACCAGTAATAAATATAACTAATGTAACAAGGCATACTAAATAAAGATAAAGACTTTTTAAGTTGAAATTTTTTGTCACCACAACCCCTCCCCCTAATAGGACAACTAGTACAATACCGGCCAAAACTATAAATAAAAACAGCACACTTACAATGGTCACCACCTGCTTTCTTTCTTCCTATGATGCTATTGTATCTTTTATTGTTTTTTATGTCAATCTGTTATAAAGCTCATAAAAAAGGAATGTGGAAAAATATCCACATTCCTTTTTTTAATGATCTGCTGCATTGGTGATGGTGACTACCATGCTCACTTCTCCAGAATGTTGTGCTTCATCAAATAACTTTTTTAGACTGCTCCACACTTGTTCTTCGTTACCATGAAGATGTGTAGCCATAGAGCCTACATTATATGCTACACCTTCTTGTCTTAATGCGTTGATAGAATTATTAATTACATCTCCTGCATTTTGTGTTTTAAGTGGATATAGAGAAACTTCTGCATGAATCATCCTTAACACTCCTTGTTATGATTTTTTCAACAATAATAGTATGGAAAGTTCTAACTTTCTTTATCCACTTTTTTAGCGAAAAATTTTTAATTAAGCCTCAAGACCAACCAATTCTTTAAATTCTTTTACTTTATTTCTGCTAATAGGTATGGTTTTATCTCTAGAACCCCGCATTTTTACTTGGAAGCTATTGTTAAACCATAAAACCACTTGATCAATTTCATCAAGATTAATCAAAAAACTCCTATGAGGCCTAAAGAACCCATGCTTACTTAAACGATCTTCCCATTCTGCCATGGAAAAAGTAGTAGTAAACTCCCCCCTTTTACTTACTACCTTTGTATTCCTTTCTTCCGTTTCAACAAATATAATATCATTTAAAGATAAAACATAGAGCTTATCATCTTTTTCCAAAGTTATCTTTTGACTTTTCGCCTCCATCGACAAATGTCGCTCGATCAAACACTGTACCTGCTTTAAAGCAATTTCTGTTGAATTTTTCAGATCATTTCTAAGCTTTTGTATTGTTTTAAAAAATCGTTCTTCATCCACTGGTTTTAATAAATAATCAATAGCCGCATATTCAAAGGCATCGATTGCATAGTGATTAAAGGCAGTCGCAAAAACAATTTTGGGTACTTTTACCGAATTTATCAGTTCAGCAGCAATATCAAAACCCGTCATATCCTGTAGCTGTATATCTAAAAAAACAATATCAGGCATTTTTTCCTTTATTAATTGAATGCCATCCTCGCCGTCACAGGCTTCACCAATAACCTGAAAATCAGAATATGGGTTTAATAAGCTTGTAATATTTCGTCTAGCAGGTAACTCATCATCTACAACAACCACTGTATAAATCATGCTACTACTCCCTCCATTTCAGAAGTATGTTGTTCTTCTATATAGGGGATTCTTATTAAGACACAGGTTCCTTCGTTGAATCTGCTGGTAATTTGCAGCTTGTGGTCTTCCCCATACAAATTGATTAAACGCTTATTTACATTGCTTAACCCTACTGATCTTGTATAGCTTTCCTCTTTTAACAGAATCATTAGCTTATCTGGTTTTATGCCAACACCATCATCAATGACCTCTAGCAAAATATCCTTCTTATCTTTTTTTGATTTTATGGTAATACAGCCCCCCTGTTTTTTAGGAAGAATACCATGCAAAATAGCATTTTCTACAATAGGCTGTAAAATTAAAGGTGGGAGTTTGCAAAATATATTGGTCTGTAAATCATACTTTACCTGTAATTTATCACCAAATCTAGCTTTTTCAATTTCTAGATAAGAAGCCACATGTTCTAATTCAACCTCTATATCCACCATATCTTGATGGTGACTTAAACTTTTTCTAAAAAGATTTGCCAAAGAAATGAGTAAATGTCTGGCCTTTATCGTATCAAACTGTATAAAGGAAACGATTGTATTAATTGCGTTAAATAAAAAATGAGGATTAATTTGAGCTTGTAGTGACTTAAGCTCCGCCTCGGTAATAAGCTTCTTTTGATGATCTAATTTGCTCAATTCTATTTGCGTAGAAAATAGCTGCGCCAATCCTAGTCCTAGCTCTATATCCATAGAAGTAATACTATTTTCCTCTGTTTTATAAAGCTTTAAAGTGCCTACAATCCGGTCTCGCTCTTTTAAAGGAACCACGATCCCAGACTTCAATTGACAATAATGTTGATTACATCGAATACTTTCCTTCGTGTTGATTACCTTGTACTTACCGGTTTCTATTACTTCCCTTGTAGTTTGGGTTTGAAAGCTGTGTCCAGCTATATGATGGTCCTCTCCAATACCTTTATGGGCCAATATTTCTTTACAGTTAGTGATGGTTACTGCTTCCACATCTACAGCATCGTAGATAATATCTACAACTTTTTGCGCTACATCATAGTTTAGTCCTTGCCTAAAATAAGGCAGGGTTAAATTAGCAATTTTTAAAGCTTTTTGAGCTTGTCCCGCAGCTATACAGTCATATTCAGAATAAATATTTTCGATGATTCCTATAAATATAGTTATGCCTAAGGCATTAACAAACATCATAGGCAATAAAGTGACTTTTGCTAATTCTAAACCTTCAAAAGAAGGACGTGATAAAGCTAATAGCAGAAGGGTTTGAGCAATTTCCGTAATAACAACAGTAATAAAGACAGTTTTCCAATGAGATAATTTATTTTTAATAAAATAATATACATAAGCCGCTGCAACCGCCCCTATTATAATAGAAATACTGCTGGCCACTGCTGTAAATCCATTCATATCAATCAAATAACGATGCATCGCGGCAATGGAGCCTGCAAATAAACCTACCACTGGCCCCCCTAATATTGCTCCCACTACAACCCCAATCGTTGTTAAATTAGCAAATGAACCATGAATAGGTATATTTGAATACGTTCCCATAATGCCAATACATCCAAATAACATAGATAAAATAACTTTGTCTATAAAGGTCATCTTTTTCTTAATGATTAGTTTTCTAAATCCTTCTATTTTGGACAGGATAAAAGCTAAAATAATAATAACACCTAGTTTATTGAATAGTGCCAACACCATTTCAGCTATTACGAAAATCATTTATTTCACCTACCTTTACATATGGATATACGTTTATGAATTTTAATATACTAGAAAAAATTGTACATTAAAATTCAAGTGTCAAAACGTATATCTATAGTTATTCTATATCCTATTATAGCATACTTTTTTTATTTGCATCTACCAATTACCATATTTTAACTGGCCTTCCCATCCTAAGTAACTCAATTGTTCCTCTAATAATTTCTTGCTTAAAGTATTTATTTCACCGGCATGATTGGAATTCATTAGTACAACTTCAGTAAAGTCATTCATCTCCTCTTTCTTTAGCAGCTGATGTTCCATCAATAGCCTTTTTAGCTGATTAGCAGTTCCCTTATTGCCATCAATAATACTTATTGGCTCTTCTATAAGCTTAGCGATCTCTTCTTTTATAAAAATATAGTGTGTACAACCTAAAACAATAGCAGCTATTTCTTTCATATTGAGAGGCGCGTAAAGTTCCTTTAGATATTGCTGAATTTCTTTTCCCTTCCCGCCTGTCCTTTCAATGATTTCTACTAATCCTGGACAAGGCAGCTTGATAACCTCCTCTTCATTATGTAACGCTTCGATTAAACGATTAAATTTTTTTTCCCTTAACGTAACAGAAGTAGCCATTACAACAATTTTTCCTCTTTTATTTAAAGCCATAGCGGGTTTCAAAGCTGGTTCCATCCCCACAATTGGCATATTTAGTTTACTCCTCAAATCTTCAATGGCTCCACTGGTGGCGGTATTACAGGCAACTACGAGACCCTTAATTCCCTTTTTCAGCAGCTGATTCACTACCTGAAAAGACAGCTCTTTTACTTCTTCTGTAGACCTTACGCCATAAGGAGCATTTTTAGAATCACCATAATAGACATACTTTTCTTTCGGCAAGCAACAAATTAACTGAGCTAAAACACTAATACCTCCAACACCTGAGTCAAACACACCTATAGCCAAATCCTCTTTAGATTCCACGATTGTCATCACCTACCTCATTTCCTTTCAATAAATATGTAGAATAAAATGAGCCTTCCTTCAGGGGAGTTTTCGCTCCCCCTGAACTATAGCCAAATTTATTTCAAGAATACAGTACTTGATCCCCCACTTTCGAAAGTGAGGGTCTTAGCAATACAGCGAAGAATAAAATTTATTTTTCTAGTCTTTGTAGCATTTTTTCTCTCTCTTCTTCATAGCCTTCCTTGCCTAGCAGCGCAAACATATTCTTTTTATAGGTCTCCACGCCTGGTTGATTAAAAGGATTTACGCCTAGTAAATACCCGCTTATACCACAGGCCTTTTCAAAGAAATAAACTAAGTAACCAAAATAGTAGGGGGACATTTCTGGAATACTGATAATTAGGTTAGGCACGCCACCATCATTATGTGCTAATAAGGTGGCCTGAAAAATACTTTTGTTTATATCTTCTACTGTTTTATCTGCTAAGTAGTTTAATCCATCTAAATCTTTTTCCTGTGACTGAATAACAACTTCTTGCTTTGTATTTTCAATATATAAAACTGTTTCAAAAATATTCCTTCTACCTTCCTGAATATACTGCCCCATAGAATGTAAATCTGTTGAGAAATTTACAGCAGCTGGAAAAATACCTTTATAGTCCTTTCCCTCGCTTTCTCCAAACAATTGTTTCCACCACTCTCCTATAAAAAAGAGTGCTGGCTCGTAATTCACTAGGATCTCTACATCTTTTCCCTTATTATACAAAATATTTCTTACTGCAGCATATTGATAACAATCATTTCCTAGGAAAAGGGGCTCTTCTAAATCTTTATAAGCTTTTGCAGCCCCCTTCATCATTTCATCAATATCTATTCCAGCAACTGCGATAGGTAATAAACCTACTGCTGTCAGAACAGAATATCTACCTCCTACATCATCAGGAATAACAAAGGTTTCGTAACCTTCGTTATCGGCCATTGTTTTTAGTGCTCCCTTTTCTTGATCTGTCGTGGCGTAAATTCTATTTTTTGCAGCATCTTTACCATACTTTTTTTCTAGATATTCTTTTAGTATTCTAAAAGCAATGGCTGGTTCTGTTGTCGTACCAGACTTAGAAATAACGTTTAAAGCAACATCTTTCCCTTCAATAACATCTAATAGGTCTTTTAAGTACTTACTGCTCATATTATGACCAACAAAATATATTTCCGGGGTTTTTCTTTTATTTTTTGATAACATATTATGAAAACTATGGTTTAACATTTCTATTGCAGCTCTAGCACCTAAATAAGACCCACCAATTCCTATCACAATTAATACGTCAGAACTTTCCTGAATGTTTTTTGCTACAACTTTTATCTTACTAAATTCTTCTTTATCATATGTTATAGGTAAATCTACCCAGCCTACAAATTCACTTCCTGCACCAGTTTTTTCATGTAACATTTTGTGTGCAACATTAATCATGGGTTCTAGTGAAGCTAATTCATGTCTGCCAATATAGTCCAATGCCTTTGAATAATCAAACCTAATTTTTTCCACCAAAAGACCTCCTAAAAAATGTTAATTAATTCATATCTTAATATTATTATAACAAAAAGTCAAAAAAATCCTACATAAATGTAGGATTTTAAAAATGTTATAATTTTTTCCCTTGTAGACCTATTTGAACTTTATTTACCTTTATATTTTTGTTGGCTTGAGCCACGGCCACATCCACCGCCCTAACAATTCCCTGACAACAAGGAACCTCCATATAAGCTACTGTGATGGATTTTATATGATTCAATGCAATAATCTGTGTTAATTTTTCTGTGTAGAATTCAATGTCATCTAGTTTAGGACAGCCTACTACTACTGCTTTTCCTTTTAATAAATCTAAATGATAGTTTGGATAGGCAAATGGTACACAATCAGCTGTTACTAATAAGTCTGCATTCTCAAAATAAGGAGCATTTACCGGTACTAGTTTTAGCTGTACTGGCCACTGTTTTAATTGTGATTTAATTTTTATTTCAATATCTCCACTACTTACCACTGCTTCAGCATCAGCATTTTCTTCATCAAACTTCATTGCTCTACTTCCAGGACATCCTCCACCATGATGATGATGATGTGGTTGTGGTTGCGGTAAACTTTTTCCTTGTTGCTTCAATAATTCCTCCACTGCTTCTTCGTCAAAATCCGGTGCTTCTCTTTCAATGATTTTTAAAGCATCTTGTGGACAATGGCCTAAACAAGCCCCTAACCCGTCACAATAAATATCACTTACCAACTTCGCCTTACCATCTATAATTTGAATCGCACCTTCAGCACAATTTGGTACGCATAATCCACAGCCATCACATTTTTCTTCATTGATTTCGATAATTTTTCTAACTGCCATGCTAATCCTCTCCTTTGCTTTTTTTCTTAAGTTTATTTTACTATAGGCTGGGGGAATAATATGTGACACTTCTCACAAAATCTAGTGAATTGTATCACATCATAGATACACACTAAGTGAACTCGTCCAGCTAAAGCTGAACATCGGGGAATCAGATGGAGACTCTACTCCACCTGATTCAAAGCCCACTTATAGAAGTGGGGGTCTTAACCCAGTAAAGTATTTGATAATAAGATAAAAAGACTAAGGGATTACATTTGCAGGAAATGAATACAATGTTTAAATAAGCTAAAAGTTGACTATTTCTTAATATATCTTCCGCAGAGAGGGCAGTAGGAAATTTCTTCATCAAATTCAACTTTACAGTTTGCACAATGCTGGATATTTTGTACACTTAGTATCAGTTTTTCTAAACTTTCAATATCTTTTTGTAAATATGCTATCTTATTCACATACTGATCGACATCTTCTCTTGTCAGGCGCTCATACTGCCTCAAATATTGATAGACATATGCTCCCAATTCTTCATAAAGTTCCTCAATTTCTCTTTTTCTTTTATTAACGCTTAAGTTTAACTTATTTACCTCTAAAATCTCTGATGTTTTTTTTCCTATCTGATGCATAGATTGGTAAACGGCTTCCGATAACTTATCTATCAAAATCATCACCTCTCCTTTCTATTCTCCTTTATATATTTTTATTCAGAAATCTCATAATGGTCACTTAAAGTAAAGCTTTTACTTTAAGTTATTTTTAGCTTCTTTCCTACCTTTTTTCCCTTATGTTAAAGTTTTACTTTTATTTATTTGCTAAAAAAATCCTCCTAATGGAGGATTTTTTTAGTTTGCACTTTTGCAAACGATATGATAAATAAAGCAACTGTAGTCTCTACATTACTTTAGTCAATTAGTCTAGTAATTCTCTAATATCTTGTGTCTGGTGATTTTCATACTCTATGACTTCACCTTCCCAGGTTCTGATGGTTACATAATCTTTGCCTCTTGAAATCATATAATTTGGGAATAAAGGTGTTTTTCCTAGGCCCTTAGGGGCATTTAGAATGAAGGTGGGAATTGCCATACCTGAAGTGTATCCTCTTAGATACTCCATAATTTCAAGACCGTCATCAACAGAGGTATTGAAATGAGTTGTTCCTGCTACATGTTTAGCGTGAAAAATATAATAGGGTCTTACCCGACATTTTAATAACTCATGATTTAGAACTCTCATGATATATTTATTGTTGTTTACACCATTTAATAAAACTGCTTGATTACCAAGTGGCACGCCAGCATTTGCTAATTTTTCGCAAGCTGCTTTTGATTCATGGGTAATTTCGATTGGGTGATTAAAATGAGTATTGATATAAATTGGATGATATTTCTTAATCATTTCACAAAACTTATCTGTTACCCTCTGAGGCATGGTCACCATCGTTCTACTGCCTAGTCTTATATATTCTACATGGGGAATTTCCTTTAGCTGGCGTAAAATCCATTCTAAGGTTTCATCAGTAAGGCATAAGGCGTCCCCCCCTGTTACCAAAACATCTCTTATTTCTTCATTTGCTCTTATATACTCTATGGATTCTTGAATCACAGATCTAGGCGTGCCGATATCCTCTTCTCCAATATTTCTCCTTCTTTGACAATGTCTGCAATACATTGCACACTCATTGGTAACATTAATAATCAATCTATCGGGGTATCGTCTTGTTATACTACCTGCAGGGTTTGTATATTCCTCTCCCATAGGGTCAAATTCATTGCAATTATCTTCTAATTCTTTATAAGCAGGAATAGCCATTAATCTGATAGGATCAAACTTATCCTGTGGATTAATCAAGCTTAGATAGTAAGGAGAAATAGCCCATCTAAACTTCGTAGCCACCTCTTGGATTTGTTCCCTCTCTTCTTCCGTTAAATCGATAATTTTATTTAAAGTATCTACGTCAGAAATTCTATTTTTCAACTGCCACTGATAATCCTGCCATTCTTCTTCACTGCCACCTAAAACTTGAAGTATTTTTTTCTTTCTGGCTTCTAATGTATCCGCCAGTTCTAATCCCTTAGGAATTTTTTTTCTTTCTTCTAAGTAATCATCAATCCTGCTTTTTAGTTCAGCTGCTCTTTGCAAAGAAATCTGTCTTTTTTCATTGTCCATTCTCAAACCTCCTCTTATTCTATTATATAATAGTGTGATTTTTACAATTTTTTATACACCTTATATATTAGTATAACTTTTTGAACAAAAAAACGCAAATTAGGCGTCATTTTTTTATTTTATTTGAAATTTAAATTGCACAAAAAAAGCGGCCTAGGCCGCCTTTTTACTTTAATCTATTGGTTAATTCCCCTATTTTTTCAATACTACAAGTTACAACATCTCCAGATTTTATAAGTTTAGGAGGCTGAAAACCCATTCCTACACCAGCAGGCGTTCCTGTAGCAATAATATCTCCAGGTTTTAAGGTCATCCCCTTAGATAAATCACTAATAATATAAGGAATATCGAATATTAGGTTACGTGTATTAGAATTCTGTCTTAGTTCACCATTTACCTTGCAGGAAAGATTTAGTTCAATAGGCAATGGCGCTAAACTTTTATGTAAAATACAAGGTCCCATAGCTGTAAAAGTATCTAAGCTCTTGCCTTTTATCCATTGCGTATGCTTTTGTTGCAAATCTCTTGCAGAAAAGTCATTTAAAATGCTATAACCAAATATATATTCCTCTACATCTTCGGGAGATATATTACTACCTTCTTTGCCTATAATCACCGCTAACTCCACTTCATAGTCAATTGCCTCTGTAACACCAGGATGACTATTTACTTCATCCTCTGGACCAATAATGTAAGAAGCCATTTTCCCAAAATAAACAGGAACTTCTGGTATTTTTGCTGCCATACTATCCTTTAATTCATCTGCATGGTCTTTATAATTCAGTCCAAGACATATTACATTTCTTCTTGGATAGGGAATTGGCGCACAAATTTTTACATCTTTTACATCTACAAAAAGTTCTTCTTTGTTATTTTTGTTTTCTAAGTTCCCTTTTATTTCTCCTATAATATTCTCATTGCAATAGCTAATAAAGTCTATCATATTGGCAGGAATATCTTTTCCTAAAACATCCCTTAAGGCAATAACTTTATTTCTATCCTCACTAAATAATCCTATTTCTTCAATACCTTCTCTTACATAAGTTATAAAATGCATTTTTTTCCCCCTTAATTGAATTCTACTTGAAGTCACTATTTTATTAAAGTTTAACTTTAAGTTTAACTTTAAGTTTAAATTAATTTATTTTATTTTACACAAGTTATATTTAAAATTCAAGTGCAATCTAGCAAAACTTTTTACATGACTAATGTACCATCCTCTTGTTCAATCATTAATAGTACCTGCCTTTGTTCACCTTTATTCGCATCAATATACACTAGATAGTGATCTTCGCCAAATCTTACTTTAAATTCATAGCATAAAATTTCTTTTTTTCCAGCAGTAGGAATAATGGCTAATCTTGTATTTTCTATTTCAACACCACTGGATAGTCTTTCCCTTGCTTCTTCCTCTGATATCTCAGGCTCTTCTATGTCTCTCTCATGATGATTGATTAGGAAACCTTCGGTTTCTAAGCCTATAATCTCTCCATCATCTAGTGCAACTTTTACCTTGATTAAATCTGTATAAACAATTACATCATCCTGCTTGTAGGCAAAATTCATAACACTTTGACCTTCATAGTTTGTAGTATAAGTAGCTACCATATTTTCATAGCCTTTATTGACTAAAAACTCTTCTGCCCTTTTCATTGCCTCTTCTCTATCTAAGGTACTTTCTCCAATTTCTCTAGGATTTAAGTACCAAAGCACTTTTCCTCCTGTTTTACTTACAGCTACTGAAACATCTTGACCATTATTGCCGTTTCTCGTACCCCTTAAGTAATAAGCTGGAATAGAGGTGTTTTCAATTTCTCCTGTTACTTCTATATCTCTTACACTCTCTTCTCTAAAACTCTCCTGTACAACTTGTATGGCTTGATTTTCATCAATGGTTTCACCCTTCATACGAGGCTGTACATCCTTCAAGTGTTCTGAGAAGGGTCCATCATAAATAAGTTCTGGATAATCCTGCATTCTTTCTTCAAAATTAATTAACTGAAATTTTTCCATTCTATCGCTTAATTGAGCTAAATCTCGATTTCCTTCTCTTCTTAAATCGCCAAAGTTTATACCACCTGCTGCGATATTCTGCTGTAATTCTATCAATTGCTGCGACAACAAATTGGCATAGCTATGAAGTTCTGTAAGGGTATTTACTTCTTCTTCATCTAGAATAATCCCCTCTAAGCTTTTGTTGACCATTGCAGTACAATAATCTCCTAGTTGATTTAAAAAATTTTCTGTTCTACGAATCGCTCCATGGTCCAAAGGCAATTGCGTTAGTTTTTCTTGCGCCATGTAGGATTGAAAAACAGTATCATTTAAGTGTTTAACAATATCTTTGCTTCCTCCTGATACCATAGCCTTTGCTAAGTCTACTTGAGCATTTTCTACATGGCCTATTAAATCATAAAACTGTCTTTGAAACTGTATATCTAAGTATGTATGATAATCATTTCTTTCATTATATTGATAATAGCCCCAAATTCCAGTGGCTACTAAAGCTACTGCCAATATGCTGGGAAGTATATATCTTCTCATTCTATCACTCCTTTTTAATTGCCAAATACATGTCTTCCAATCCTTAAGGTAATGGTTCTTGTCCATATCCATGGGCTAGTGGCTGTACCTGGATTCCAAAAGTATAATGCCCCTCCTGTTGGGTCCCAACCATTTAAGGCATCTCTTGCTGCCCTATAAGCTGAATCATTTGGTGCCTCATTAATGGTTCCTCGTTTTACCGGCTCAAAAGCGCAGGGTTGATAAACAACGCCAGCAAGTGTATTCGGAAAATCAGCACTTCTCACGCGATTTAGTATAACTGCTCCTACGGCTACCTGTCCTTCATAGGGCTCTCCTTTAGATTCTGCATGAATGGTTCTAGCTAGTAGATGTACATCATCACTTCTAGATACACCCCTACTGACTGGTGTGGTGGGTGCCGCGGCTTGAGTAGGCATACCAAGCGCCGCCCTTGTTTGAGGCCCTACAACCCCATCAACCACCAATCCATTACGCTGTTGAAACAAGCGAACTGCTTCATAGGTCTGAGGTCCATAGGTACCGCTGATAGGACCATCATAATATCCCCACCTTGTTAACCGATTTTGTAGTTCTGTAACTTCATTTCCACTCGAACCCCAGTATAAGTTTTGTGCATAAGTTTCTTCAAATAACAATGTAATCATGCATAGAATAGACAACGTAAGCAATAAAGGAATTACTATTTTCCTTTTCATTTTTTACCTCCTTTACTATTTTCATTAAAGTACTATTATTTTTATCTGAAGTATCTTAAATTATCCAAAAAAAATAAAAGCCGCTTAGAGGCTTCTAAATTCAAGACGCAAAAAAACCAGTCACCGTAGCGTATAGAAAAATACGTAAGGGTGCTGGTTTCTTTAACTATAAAGAAGATATAAGATTTTCAACAGTCTAAAGACCGTATTTATAAACCTAACAATAGCGTAGCTATATTAAAGTATACAATCAATGCTAGAGCATCTACAATCGTGGTAATCATAGGGCCAGCCATAATAGCAGGGTCTAGCTTCATTTTCTTTGCTAATATAGGTAGCGTTCCTCCAACAATTTTAGCCATCATAATCGTTAATACCAATGTACTTGATACAGTAATAGCAATATTTAAACCTGCTTTTACAAGCAGTAACATCCTTACAAAATTGAAGGTTCCCAAAAACACGCCTACCACTAAACTTACTCGAAATTCTCTCCAAAAGACCTTGAGATAATCTCCTAGCTCTATTTCTCCTAGGGCCATTCCCCTAATAATTAAGGTAGAAGACTGAGAACCAGCATTACCTGCTGTATCCATTAACATTGGAATGGAAGCTGCCAAAATGGCTACTGCCTGCAATACATCTTCAAAACGGCCGATAATTCCTTCTGTAAAGGTGGCTGAAACCATTAATAAAAGCAGCCAAAAAATTCTTCTACGGGCTAAGGAAAAAACCCCCGCATCTAGATATTCTTCTTCAGTGGGTTCCATCGCCGCCATTTTTTGAAAGTCTTCTGTATTTTCCTGATCAATAACATCCATAATATCATCTATGGTTATAATTCCTACTAGCCTGTTTTCTTTATCCACAACTGGTAAAGTTAATAAATCATATTTCTTAAAAAGAACAGCAATCTCTTCTTGATCGTCTAAGGTTTTTGTAGAAATAAAATCTTCATTCATCACATCAGCAATCAATAAATCATCTTCTAAAAGCACTAGTTTTCTTAAGGATACAATTCCCTCTAGCTTTCTTTTTTCATTAAGCACATAACAAGTATAAATTGTTTCCTTATCTACACCTGTTTTTTTAATATGTCCTAAAGCTTCCTTTACTGTCATTTCTTTTTTTAAATCAACATATTCAATCGTCATTAAGCTACCTGCAGAATTTTCAGGATACCTTAAAAACTGATTGATTAACTTTCTCTCTTCCTCTGTAGCAGAAGTTAAAATCCTTTTTATAAAGTTTGCAGGCATTTCTTCTAAGAAGTCAATCATATCGTCGAAGTATAGTTCCTCAATGATTTCTTTCAACTGTGTTTCATGAATAGCACTGACAATATCTTTCCTCTGCTGTGTGGATAAATAGGAAAAAATTTCTGCAGCATCATCTTTTGTTAATAAACGGAACAAAATTACACTATTTTTTTTATCTATTTCATCAAAAATTTCTGCTACATCAACAGCCCTCATCTCTTTTAACTCTTCTTTAAGTACAGCAAACTTTTTTCGTTCAATTAATTCTAAAATTTTTTCATGCATTTTTTCACCTCTCCTATTTTAGAGAAGTTTTTGCACCTAAGGTGGTGGAAAACCCTTCTCTAATCTCTGTCTTTTTACTCCTTGCTAAAGGTTTCTGACTCCCATCGGGAATAGAATCCATTTCCACCACCTCCTTATCTATTATTCCTTAAATTATATATAAAAATATATGTTTAAAAATTAATTTTATCCCTTCGCATATTTACATTTAATACCAGTCCCAACGCCATCATATTAGAAAGCATAAAGGTTCCACCATAGCTGACAAAGGGCAGTGGCTTACCCGTAACCGGCATAAGACCTATCGTCATCCCTATATTAGAAAAAATATGAAATGCCAACATAAAAGTAACCCCAGTAACAATATATGCACCAAAGTCATCTTTGGCATCTCTTGCTATATTAACACATTTTATCAACATAATGATATATAGTATGATTAGCACCGATACCCCTAAAAATCCTAACTCTTCTGCCAGTACAGAAAAAATAAAGTCCGTATGTTTTTCCGGGAGAAAGCCAAACTGACTTTGCGTACCACGAAATAAGCCCTTACCAAAAATCATACCATTTCCTACTGCCATTCTAGATTGTATCGCATGATATCCCTTACCCATAGGGTCTAAATCAGGATTTAAAAAGGTCAATATTCTATCCTTCTGATAAGGCTTCAAAAAGGTAAGCCATGCAAGAGGAACGCTAAACATACCAATTATGGCTGTAATAAAAATATGCTTGTATTTTAGTCCTGCTATAAAAATCATCCCCAAAGTAAAGAAACCAAAAGCCATCGTTGTCCCCAAATCTGGCTGACGAGCAATCAAACCCATCGGCAAACCTGCAAATAAAAGTATTTTTGCTATTGTAGATAATTTGTAAATGGAATCCTTATGATCATCTATCATCTTAGCAAGACAAATAATAATACCAATTTTAGCAAAGTCTGACGGCTGAAATTGAAAGCCTCCTATTCGAATCCACCTATTCGCTCCCCAACTATCCGCACCTGCTCCAAATAACAATACTGACATTAATAATAAGTTAGAAAAAACATATATTGGCATATATAATCTAGCCAATACACTATAGTCAACAAATAAAATAATAATAATTGCTACGAAGCCCATAGCAACAGAGGATATTTGTGTTCGAATATATCTCTCATATCCTAAACTATGGGTGGCACTGGCAATCATAATAATACCTATAATACATATCATTAAGACAACAATAATTAAGCTAAAATTAATTTTTTTGATTAATTTATTTTCTAGTTTCAAGAATGCCTTGCCCCCTAATTCTATAAGTTTACATATTGTATTACATAATTAGTTTACTCTAAGGCTTATTTTTTTTCAACCTTATTTTTATCTTTTTAAAAAAACAAAAGCGAAGCTTCTGCTTCGCTTTTGTTTTTTTATTCTATTATACAGTAAATATGAAATTTACTATCTACCACTCATTGTTCTTTCAGCTTGCTCGATTAATCTTTTAACCATATATCCACCAACATAACCATTTTGTCTAGCTGTTAAATTACCCTTATCAGTTGCTTCATAGTTTGTTAGACCTAATTCACTAGCTATTTCTGTTTTCATTTGATTTAACGCTTGACGTGCTTCTGGAACTACGATTTGGTTTCTACCTGTTTGGTTATTAGTTGCCATTATGTCTTCCTCCTTCCTTGAATGTAATTTGTAGTGTATAACTACAATACTATTATCTGTATTATAAAAGGTTTTAATCATTGTAATATATAACATACATCCTAAAATTTTAATGTACTGGAACAACTTGGATCAAAAAATAGGCACTATGTAAGTACCTATTTTCGAATATGTTCTGTAAACCTTCCTTAGAATCTAAAAGATCCACCAAATAAACATATGATTACTACAAATACTAAAATTAAGTTTTCATCAAATTTTCCCCAAAATCCACATTTGCTTTGAGTTAACAATAAACATAGCACTAGTATAATCAATATGTTAGATTTCCCTTTAAAAATTCCTCCAAAAAAATTGCTAAATACATCATTTTGATTAAGTTCACTCATTCTATTCACTCCTTCATATTATAATTATAATAAATCATGTTCTTATTCTATATTATGTAATGTATAAAAAGATGTGATAGTTACTAGAGGATTTTTAAAAATTTTATTTTACTTGTGACATAGATCATTTTAAAAATTTCCCTATATGGATATGCTATAGATAGCAACTAAATATTATTATTCTTAAAGGAGGCAATTTTATGAGTGCTTTTTTAGGCCCCATTCATCATTGGCTATTTAAAAAAATTGTGTTATTTGAAGAACTAGAAAAAAATATCCTAACAGCTTTGTCAGGTGAAGATTCCAAAAAATTTATAGATCAGTTAAGCAATACATTGCAAGAAAAATATGGTCACTTTATTCCACAAAAACCCTTAGAAGCGTTAATTGATACTGATAATATTCATGGTTGGTTGCAAAAACAAATTTCTATTGTTGAAACACGACATGCGGCTGTGATTAAAGCTTTATCCGATGAATTTGGGAAAGAGGCTTTAAAAACTATAAAAAATGTTTATAGAGAACAGGGTAAACAGCTTGGTTTAGAAGTATCTAAACTAGCAAAACCCTCCGACGCAACTTCTCTATACAAGGAACTAAATAATTACTTATTAGAAGGCATGCCTTGCGATAATGCAAACAACATTCTCGATGCACAGGAGAAGGAAGTGCAGTGGCAAATAACCAATTGTCTGCATAAACCCTATTGGGAGCATGTATCTATGGATACATCTATTATGTATGATTTGCGTTTCACTTGGATTCAATCATTTATAGAACACGCCAATCCTAATTACACTTATATTGTCGATGGAGGAAATCCTTCACAGGCGCCTATACATCGTATCGTATTAAAATAAGACTTAATTCACTTTTAAACCAAAGAACTTTTGTAGTTCTTTGGTTTTTTGCCTGTTTTTACAATGCAAGTTAGCAGAACTTTTGTTAATAATATAAGAAGGAAAGAGAAAATTTTCTTGCAAAACAGTTTTTCTCTTGACAATATTTTATTCGTAAACTAAAAAAACTTATATGGAGGTATTACACTTATGACAACTATTAATAAGCTTCAGCAAGCTTTAAACAGTGCAAAAAGTTTACAAACTGATTTAAAAACTTTCTCTATGGATACAGAGGATCAACAAGCTCAGCAAATGTTCAATCAATTGTCAACAAATCTTGATACTACGATTCAAATGCTTCAAGGAAGAGTAGATTTTGTAAATAGTGAAGAGCCTCAATATTTACAACAATCTTTGGGCATGCAGCAACAGCAAAAAAATCAGCAGCAACTAAATCAACAACTAAATAAAACCAATCAAAATAAACTTAAATAATATTGAAGGGAGAGGTAACTACCTCTCCCTTCAATATTATTTAAGTCAAGCTGATGCTTCTCTACAATAGACATGATAAGCTTGCTGTAAAGCTTTAAAACCGTAAATAGCTAAGTCAATATCTTCTTCTTTTGGTTCTAAAACTGTAAGCCACTGTAATAAGTTCATGTACTTATCCCACCTTCTATTCTTGGAAACAACTTTTTTTAGTATTTGAATAGAAACTAAAAAGAGTAGAAAAAAAGCTATTAGGGATTCTATAGAAAATATCCATAAAACACCGTATAATATGATCATAATTAAAACTAAATTAGAACCACACCTCTTATTAAATCGAGAAGAATTTTTTACTAAGTAATGATTTACATAACCATATTTAATATAGCAATTAATCACCTTATGTTCTGCTCCATGGTACTGAAAAAGCCTAATGATTTTTTTAAGATGCCATAAAAGACAAAGGATTAAAACACCATAAATTCGCCATTTATTTATAGATAAGTAAGGCAGCTTGTCTAAAACAGGGATTTTGAAAATTTCCTCTAAAATAGTAAGTAGTAAGAAACCTATCAGTAACCCCTTATACTTCCTGCTCATTATCCTCCATTGGTAATAAACTACCAAAAAACTAGTGAACAAAAACTTTCCTTCCAATTTTCTTAGCCACTTGGGGGGTAATATCCAAGCAATTTCATATTTGATCTCTTCTTTTACTTTTATTGTTTGGATCTTTAATACATCACAAAAAAAAGTAATTCCATTACTATGGGCGTATCCACCTATTTTCATCTTTTTTCTCCAATCTAAATCAACCTCTACAACAAATTTGCGTTGTATAATTATTTAATGACGTGTCGGAAATAACAAAAAAACTACACAAATAAAATACCTACCTATATTATAGCCTAGAAATATTTTTTTCAAAAGATTTTCGTAAATTTTGATGCAACTCACAGTCTTAATAGAGATATATGGTTATACTAAATATAGAAGTAGTCTTTTATCTCTTTAAAGATACATTTAAACACTTCATATTTCAATAGGATAAATATTGTTTCAACTTATACTTAGAGGAGGGAAAATCAATGAAGGCAGTAAAAACATTGATGGATGAACATCAAAATATTCTTAGAATGTTAAAGGTAATAAGAAAATTATGTTTACAGACCTTTGATACAAAAGAAGTCTACTATAAAGGTTATTATGATGCTATTGATTTTATCAGAAATTATGCTGATAAATTCCATCATGGTAAAGAGGAAGATATTTTGTTTGAAAAAATGTCCTCAGAATTAGGTACAGCTATCAAACAAGGTCCCATTTATGGTATGTTGGCAGAACATGATTTAGGAAGATTATTTGTACAAAACTTAGAGGAGGCCTTAAAAAAGGCACAAGAAGAGTCTGAAGAAGCAAAATTAGACATCGTAGCCAATGCTACAGCTTATATGGATTTATTGTATCGTCATATTGACAAAGAAGATACTGCCATCTTTACTTTTGCTGAAAAGAGTTTTGATGATGCTATGCATCAAGAAATAGATACATTATTTGAGAATGCCAAAGAAAGATTAGATAGTGTAAATACTGAAAAAAAATATATCACTTTACTAGAGGATTTAGAAGCCTATGTTAGCAGTTTGTAACAAACAGTGAACTCCTCCAGCTAAAGCTGAACATCGGGAAATCAGGTGGAGAGCCTACTCCACCTGATTGAAAGTCCCACCTACGCTAAACAAAATCACGCTTTTTCCCTGGCCACCAAAAGTGGCTTTTTTATAATATTATAGACTATTAGTCCATTTGCCACATCGGTCTCCCCACATAGCCACCACTTTTCTATCTAATTCTACTTTAATGACTTCACAATGATTTGAACAATCTCCACATTCGAAGGTAGAAGGTTTGAAATCTAATTCTGCTGCTTCAAATCCTCTAAAGTTACTAGGTCCTTCTGTTTCCTGAATATATTCCTTAGCTAAAATAGCTGATCCTAAGGCCCCCATAATATTAAAGTATTTAGGGATAATTACCTCATGACCAATTTCTTTTTCAAAGGCTGTTTTAATACCTTTATTTGCTGCTACTCCCCCTTGGAATACATAGGGAGGTTCTAACTTCTTACCTCTGCCTAAATTATTGATATAATTTCTTACTAAGGCTTCACAAAGACCTTTTATAATTTCTGCTTTTGAAAATCCAAACTGTTGTTTTGCAATCATATCAGACTCCGCAAAAACTGTGCACCTTCCAGCAATTCTTACATCTCTTTCTGCCGCCAAAGCCATATCGCCAAACTGCTCTATAGGAATTCCCAGTCTTTCTGCCTGATGATCTAAAAAAGAACCTGTTCCAGCTGCACAAACCGTGTTCATAGCAAAATCCACAACCATTTGATTTTCTATAATAATAATTTTAGAATCCTGCCCACCTATTTCAAAAATTGTTTTTACATCAGGCACTACTTGTGCTGTAGCAGTAGCATGGGCAGTTATTTCGTTCTTCACAACATCTGCCCCCAGCATTACCCCTACCAACTGCCGTCCACTACCAGTTGTTCCAACACCACATACTTGAATGTTTTGAGGTAGGCTTTTTCTTAATTCTACCATTCCCTTCTGTACAGAATCTAAAGGCTGTCCATTTGTTCGAACATATTGACTATATAATACTTCATAATCTTTATTAATAACAACGATATTTGTACTAACTGAGCCTACATCTATTCCTAAGTATATTTCCTGCACACCATTCATCTCCCTATGATATTTTTTTTCTTCTTTTTCCCTTTATTAGATCAAGAAATGCTTCAATTCTTGTTAAATTATTGGCTGTGCCAGTTTGTTCATCAATAGAAAGGGTTAATACTGGAATATTTCGTTCCGCTGTAATTTTAGGAATAATACTTTGTGAAACTAATTCTGGTAAACAACCAAAGGGCATCAAATGAACAACACCATCAAAACCTCTCTCACTATAGTCTACAATATGTCCTACGGTTTGTTGTGCATGTCCTCCTATTGCAATAGGAATATATTGTTCTCCCTTTTTTAAAATTTCAGTTTCATGTGTGTGATTTATAAATTGAGGTAAAGCATTGTAATTAATCCATTGGGATAAATATTGAGAACGTTCTACTTCTGCTCCTAATGAGCCTAATAATTCCTCAAGCTTCATATTAATCGAAGCCTCCATCACCACATAAATCTCTCCTACAATTCCTATTCTTATTTTATTTTCTTCCTTTACCGGCACTTGCTTTATTTCTTCCAGCATCAGCTTCCCTTTTTCAAAAGCTTCTTTTATTGCTTTCTTCGTATAGGCTTGATCGAAGAGCTGTTGAATATTTTCCCATACTTTAGTAGTTTCTCCTTTTTTTAATTCATAGGCTCTAATTTGTTGTACCTTTTTTTCTAATATATCTAGTTTCTTAATCATGTCATAGACCAGTAAAAGAGATCGACTTAGTCTATACCATGAGCTTTTTCCCTTTACTCTTATAAGATTTCGAAAAAACATTTTATAGTCTCTAAACATAGAGTCAAACACAATAAACTCTACCGGATAATTTTCTTCTTCCAAAATACGGCTATGTACCTTTTCATAAAATCCAGCTCTACAAGGGCCATGTCCTCCTGAGGTAATAATCACCTCTGCTCCCTTTTCTATCGCCTCCATGTAACTGCCCATGATAACCTTTAAAGGGAAACATGCAAACTCTGGACTGTATTTTACGCCTAAATTAATGGTTTTTTGACTGGGTTTTGGAGGCATGATTACTTCGTGGCCTAATAGCTCTAAGAGTTTTTTATATACCACTGTTGTTCCCATATAGGGAAAAGATACCTTCATCTTCACGCACCTCTTTGTACTTTGAATTTTTTCCGTTTGATCATATCTACAAAAGCTTCTATTCTTGTTTGAAGATGATTCTCACCTGAATGTTCATCAACCCTTACTGTCATAAAGGGCTTTTTATAAAGAGAAGAATCAAGCTCCAATAATTTGCCCAGCAAAGAATCTGGACCACAGCCGAAGGCAGTTACATGAATTAATCCATCTACTTCTTCATCCTTATAGAAATGATAGCCTGCTGCTAAAAGTTTATCACTAAAGGTCCAAAACAGAGTTTTTGACATGGACTTCAGTTGCGCTTCTATCTCCTTCTCCTCTAACATCTCAAAGGTCCTAACCCTAACCCCCATTTCTCTCAACTTCCCTAATATATCCATGCTAATAAAAGGATCATATATGTTGTATACATAACCTAATAACCCTATTGTTACATCAGTTTTCTCTTTGCTTATTAGGTTCACCTGTTCTCCATGCCTTTTTTCCAGCACAAAATCACAAGCCTCCATAGCAGAATAACCTTTTTTGCTATATTCCCTAAAATTAATCCATACTTTTTCTGCCTTTTCTAATGCATGTTTATTTTGCGTAGGACTTATAGCAAGCTTATTTCCAAAGATACTATGCTTAAAAGCACTGGCTATATTATCATTTTTCGTATCAATCGAGGGCATGATGAGCTTTTCTTCTATACCCTCTATAGAATGTCTAATCATATCTGGTAGTCCCATAAATTTGGGACAGAAAAATTGACCCTTTTTTATAGAAACAAATCTTGGTATAAAAATGTAATCCACTTCTTTCTCCAGCAACATTAACACATGCCCAATATATACCTTGATAGGTACACAGATTTCTGGTACAGAGGCCTTTACACCTTGATCAATAATATCCTTTGTCGTGGGAGAAGTCGTCACCACTTCTAAACCTAGTTCTTCAAAATAAGTCTTCCAAAAAGGATAGTAATAAGCATAAAGCAGACTCTGGGGAATTCCTATTTTCACAGCTTTTACCTCCAGTCATTTTCTATTGATTTACTTCGCTGTTAAATTTTTATCAAAACAATCCTAGTAACATCTATATACACAATATACATTTAAAAAAGTAAGATTATGTCATCAATCCACTTACATCTTTGCTTTCGCTGAGGTAAGTTAGAATAGGTAATTTTTTTATATACGTTATATTCCACACAAAAACCTTTTTTCCTCTCCCGATTACTATGAATTTTATAAAAATCTTTTCTTATAGATGCGCACTTCTAAAGTTAAATTTTAATATACACGGTCTACGGTTTCGCCTTAGCTAAAAAACGTAGCCAAGGACTGCAAATGCAGCCCTTAGTACATTAAAATTCACAGGCGTATGTCTTTGTATAAGATGCATAAAAAGACTCCAACCAAGTAGGAGTCCAATTGTTATAGTAATTGAGGTTTTGTATTATTAAGAACAGCTAGGCTTTTTTTAAGTAAGTCAATCATCTCTCTTTGAGACTCCATTTCTATAAAGTTTTCCTCCGCCCACTTAAGACTCTCTTGAAGATATTGGATATCAAAAGTTAAGTAACGTTTCGTCCGCTCCTGAAGCTTTTCACATTCCTGAATGAGATGCTTTTCCAAAATTAGAGCTTTGTTTTTTCTTCTTTTCAGCAACCATTTTAAGGACGTATAAGAAGTTGCTCCCATTACCATCGCCCTTAACAAATCAAAAATGAACTTTTCTTTATGAGAAGATTTCTTAAGTGAATAACGACTTTTCTTGAAACTATCACTAAAAAAGAAGGTAGTTAAAGATGCACCTATTGCAGTAGTTGTTAAAGCAACTTCCTCTAAACCTTCATATCTTAAATAACCACTAGGGATATCCCTAAAAAAGTTTTTTTCTCTTTCATCTTCCTCAATAAAGAAAACCATATGTTCCTCTGTTATACCTAAAATTATCTTGATTTCGTTAAAAAGTTCTACTTCTTCTGGTGCCTCATAATAATCACACTTCATCATTATCATTAAATCTTTTATTAAAGAAAAACGAACAATATTTTTCTCTTGTTCATTAAGCTCCCTGTATAGCCTTTTGCATAAAGAATCCATATCAATCTCTAACTTATCCATTTGTTTTAAAAATAACTTTCTTTCTTCCTTTCCCAGCTGTACCTTAGCCATAAACCTATAAAACTGTGCTGCTTCTAACGAATTTATTTTTTCATCTATATTGGCCATCGTAAGCAAAGTCTTTAAGTAATTGTATTTTATTTCCGGGGGCATCTCCATTAAATTTCTTATTTTTGTCTTCATTATTTTTTCACCTTCATTTATATAATGTTGAGTATGCATTTAATATTCTCCAAAATTTTCTAAATTCCTTTATTTTTTATTTTATTTGCTATCCTCTATATAGAATTTTATTGATAACCTATTTTCTATTGTATTTTTCTATACACGTTTAAAATTTAACACTTTTCCTTTTTTTGTGTTATAATAGTTTTACAGGGGGAAGTTATATAGAGACTAAAAGATATGGGGTAGATGATAAATGATGGATAAAAAAGAAATACAAAAAAGACGAATTATGAGTTATTTTATTGAAGCAACCAATAAGATTATAGAAGAGGAAGGTATAGAAGCTATTACGGTTAGAAAAGTAGCAGATCTAGCAGGGTATAATAGTGCTACGATGTATAATTACTTTGAAAATCTAGATCATTTGATTTTTTTTACTTCTATGAAGTATTTAAAGGAATATGCTGTTGCGTTACCTGAATATCTTAGGGGTGCTGAGGATTCACTGGATAAGTACCTACGTATTTGGAAATGTTTCTGCACCCACTCTTACGGTAATCCTAAAATCTATCAATTGATTTTCTTTGAAAAGTTTTGTGATTCTTTAAAAGATTCCATTAGGGAATACTACAATATTTTTCCTGAAGAGCTAGGAGAACAACCTGAAGAGCTCCTTCCTATGCTCCTAAAGCAGAATATCCCTGAGAGAAATTTGCCCTTACTAAAAACTTGTGCTAAAGATGGTTTCCTTCAAGATGAGTACTTAGACGAGGTGAATGAAATGACTTTAGTTATTTATCAAGGTATGTTTACTAGAGTTCTTAAAAACCAAGTAGACTATAGTGTTGATGAAGCCGTGGATAGAACGCTGCTGTATATTAAGAAAACAATTGAAGCCTATGAAGGACCCATAAAATAAGCATCCTGTCTTTTAGACAGGATGCTTATTTTATGTTTTAAAACCTAATTAATCAAACTTTTCATCACTTTTCAATGCCTTCATCAAAGAAACCATAGAAAGAATCATTACGATCACAAAGGGGAATGCCGCTGCAATAGAACCTATCTGTAATGTCGTAAGACCCCCAGCAAGCAGTAAAGATACCGCTAATAAGGACTGTACCAATCCCCAAATAATTTTCTTTGAATTACTTGGATTCAAATCTCCATTAGAAGACATCATGCCTAATACAAAGGTTGCTGAGTTTGCTGATGTAATAAAGAAGGTACATAGCAGGAATACCGCAACAAAAGAAATAATGCTTCCAAGTGGATAATTCCTCATCACTAGAAACAGAGCTGTCTCTGTGGTTTGTATTGCTTCTGTTGCTACATCCATTCCCAAGTTCATGCCTAAGGTTCCAAAGGTAGCAAACCATACAAAGGAAGCTAAGGATGGTGCTACAATTACACCTATAACGAACTCTCTAATGCTTCTTCCCTTTGAAATACGGGCTATAAATGTCCCTACAAATGGTGCCCAGGCAATCCACCAAGCCCAATAGAATACCGTCCAGCCTCCAGTCCAGCTGTTGTCTCCGAAGGCTTCGATACGAAAACTATCTCGGATAAAATCTGTAAGATACAACCCTGTTCCGTTAAGGAATATATTGATCATTTTAACAGTGGGCCCTACGATAATAGATAGACCTAATATAGCAATGGCTGCGATTAAATTAATATCTGATAAGAGCTTAATTCCTTTTTCAATTCCTGTTACCGCTGTCCATATATAGATAAATGTCACAACAGCAATAATGATAATATTCACTAAGGTAGTATTTGGTATGCCGAATAAGAAGTTTAAACCACCATTAATTTGCAGCGTCCCTAAGCCCAGTGACGTAGCTACTCCTGCAATGGTTGCAAATATAGCTAAAATATCAATCGTTTTCCCTATTGGTCCATTGATTCTTTCTTCTCCTAATAGTGGAATAAATACACTACTAATTAAACCCGGTTTGTTTTTTCTAAATTGAAAATAAGCTAGTGCAAGACCAAAGATACTATAGTTAGCCCATGGATGAAAACCCCAATGTAAGAAGGAAGTCTTCATGGCGAAATTTGCTGCTCCAGCTGTTCCTCCCTCTAAACCGAAGGGTGGGTTGACAAAGTGATTTAATGGCTCCGCCACACCCCAGAATACCAGACCAATTCCCATACCTGCTCCAAATAACATGGCAAACCATGAGGTGTTGCTGTATTCTGGTACAGAATCATCTGAACCTAGCTTAATTTTTCCATACTTACTGAATGCTAAAAATCCAGCAAAGGCTACGAATGATAACATTGATAACAAGTACATCCAGCTAAAGTTTCCAACAACAAACTCATAAAATCCATTTGCTGTGTTTTCAAAGTTTTCTGGGGAAAATATTCCCCAGAAAACAATAGCAAACACAACCACCAGCGAGATATGAAACACCTTATTATTTTTTTTCATTTCTTGCATATGGTTTAGCCCCTTTTGTTATAGAATATATTTAGTTTTTTACATAGTTTTTTAGATAGTTTTTTAGATTTTTACTTTAAATACTGTTTGTTCTTGAATATCGGTTTCTAGTGATTCTAAAGCAACCCCTACTCTATGATAACGTAGTTTCCATTGCTCTTCTTTTGTTGTTTCTGGGTGACCTAAAGGATATGGAATAGAGATGGTTGGCACCATTCTATTAGATCCAACAGTTTTAGCAACTGGAATTAGATTTGCCATTTGTACAATGGTGATACCTGCTTTTTCAATTTCTTTTACCATCGTTGCACCGCAACGTGTACAGGTACCTCATGTGGAGGTCATGATAACAGCGTCCACGCCAGCTGCCTTAAGATCCTCTACAATTTCTCTACCCATTCTTGCTGCTTCCCCTTGGGTTGTTCCTGTTCCAACGGTTGTATAGAAATAGTTATGAACAGAACCAATTTTTCCTTCTTTTTCATAAGCTCTTAATGCATCTAATGGAACGATTACATTAGGATCTGCATCTGCTGCTGCAGGGTCAAATCCAGCATGGATAGTTTTAAATACCCCTGCTTCTAATCTGTCCATACCAGTGACATCATATTTACCCCATCTTGTAGCAGAAGCTGATTGAATTCTATCAGGGTTCTCTACTGGTACAATACCACCGGTTGTAGCTAAAGCGATTTTAGCATTTTTTAGGTCTTTAATAGGTTCTGCAATAGCTACTAAATCAGATGGAGGAATTGGCAGCTCTGTTTGGAAAGCTTCTCCCTTAATCTTTTTAAGCAACATATCTATAACTCTTTCAGTAGCTGGCACTGCAGGATTTAACCATTTTTGGTGTCTTTTTTCTCTGCCATAATAACCTTCTTCTTCAGCAGATAAAAGTTCTTCTCCAGTTAAAATCTTCTTACCAAAATCAGCCATTGCTTTTACATCTTTTCTCATGGCTGCCGCACTGGCACCACCCTTAAAGATATACATTTCTTTTTTAAACATTTCCACACCAGGGTTCTCATCATTCATAGAGCTAACTACTGGTACGCCGAATTTTTCCTTAACAGCTTTAGAAATGTGGCCGCATGCACTTCCATATCTTCCTGCTCTAAAAGCTGGTCCTGAAAAGAATATATCGAATTCCTTGTCTGCTAAAAACCCTAATATGGTTTCAACCGCCTCTTCCTGTCTAGAACCCATAAAGTTGTCTCCACAGATGATAGTATGGGTTACTTCTGCAACATCACCTAATTGTTTATCTAGTTCCATTGCAGGTCCTACTAATCCTTCCCTTATCTCAGGAGCATGATCCGCTAGTTCTTCTCCACCAATTTGTCCAAAGAATTGATTTAAATATAAGATTGCTTTCTTTTTCATCTTTAGCACCTCCTTAATATTCTACCATTGTTTTTGTAGACCATCCTGCTACACGGTCTCCACAGAACATTGCATTGTTTTCCATAATAATTGATCCATCTTCTCTAACAGATGATCCTAAGATTTCATCGTCTGCCCAGCCTCCAGATAAACCATCTCTAGCTAATGCTTGTAGTTCACCAATAACTGTTTCCATTGGAGGAAGCTCTATTAACTCTGAAACGTTTCCACAAGAAACAATAGCATCTGCTTTTTCATCTAAGGTTACTAGTGGTTGAGAAGCTCCATCTCTACCAGTACATTCATTTGTAAGACCAATTGTCTTAACTCCTGCATTTTCTAATGCTACGATACATGCAATAAAGTCTGCATCTGGATTGCCATAACCTTCTTCTGCCACAACTGCTGCATCAGCACCTAAAGATTTCGCCATTTGTGCTACAAATTGCGCTGCTCTTTCTTTTTGCTCTAGGGCAACATTTAAGTTAGACATAATCACACCTAAGAAGTTAATGGTTTTTCCATGTTCTTGATATAAACGCTTAATCATTGGATAGTTTTGAAAATCATAAGTAGACCATTTTGAAGAACAAGGCATAAAAGATCCTGAAATCATAGCACCGTCTAATACTTCATTAGGATGCATAAAGGTTGGCACCATATGGTTGCAGTCCCATCCATATACTAAGTCATTGTAACCCATTTCCTCCATTTGAGATTGAGGTTGTAATACTAATGCAACACTTGGTAAGGCCTGTACTTCTTCAGAACGCTTTGTGATTGGTGCTAATTCATAGGTTTCCACTTCTTCTGGTTGTAATTCAGCAACACAGCTGCCTATATATTCTGCTAATCTCATACCTGCCCATCTTAAAGCACGGTTTTTCTTCTGCTGTTCACGTTTTTCGAACTCTTCGTCAGTATCAGCTACAAGACAGATGTTTTGTAATTGAGAAAAAAGTGTATATTTTGCTCCTTCTCCACTCATATCAATGAGTCCATCTTGGAATCCACCCCAATGCTTTCCTACTACTAATACACTACAATTTTTTAATGCAAGGGTTTTTCCATCTCCTGACTGCATTAAGTCCCCTGTTACTCCAGGGAATACTGGACCTCCACCTACTCTGTGTCTTGGCTCAATGGCTTCTTTTACTGGTACGATTCTTACTTTGTCTCCAGGCTTTGTAATGATGATATCTGCTTCTGTAATATGCTCATCTTCTCTAACAACTGCTAATGCCTCTTCCTTATTAATGGTTAGTGTTCCATTAGCATAAGCTGTTTGATCACCAAAGATGACATCTTTTACATAAAAATTCCCAATCTCTAATTTCATAAATTTACACACTCCCTTCAGGTTATTATATATTGTTTAAAAAAACTTCTATATTTATGCGGCTAGCTATAACATCGAAAACGTTTTTCTTTGTTAATTTACTAACTATAATCATTATATCATTAATGAGTATATTTTACAATCATGTTTATTCTATAATTCTATTTATTTTTTAATGCTTTTTATTAATTATATTCTTCCTCTAAAAAGCCCATCAGATATGAAACTTTCCCTATTAAATAAACGCAAAACACCATACTCCTGAGTATGATGTTTTGTTAGAATTAGCAATCGCTTTTCTCTCCTGCCACAAATCCTGCTTCCTGTAGCAGCATTAGTGCATCCTTTACCTTTGCTTCATTCACCATCAGGATCGGTCCTGTACAACCCATACCGCTTTCTGCATAAATACCCTTTTTCCATAGGGCTTTTACAGCATCCTCTAGATCCATAATATCAATCCCTGATATAGAGCCTGTCACCACTTCCTTTGGTGGTGCTGTTATCTCTTCATCAGCTTCTTTTGCTTTTTTGTTGTCTTTTGTTAGGCTCTTTAATATTTCATCCAGGTTTGCTTTTTTTGCGGCCTGGAATTCTTCTTTGGCTACTTCCTTCAGGTTACCCTTTACTAGTTCTGCTGCATATTGAAGGGCATTGGCTACCACTGGGACACCGGAGGCTCTTGATAAAATCAAGATGGTTCTTTCTTGTCCTTCTCCTATCCCTGGGCCATAGCCATAACCGATGGATTCGTAATCTCCTCCTGTTGTAAAGGCAGAGAATACCTTCATTAATACGTTACCGCTTAAGGTGTCCTGTACCATAATGTCTGGTGTTCCTGCCAAAAGGTCATTTCCCCTCATGATACAGCCGCCGTCACTTCGCATAGATTCTGTCAGGTTGATAGCATAACCGTTAGCTTTTAGTTCTTTTAAGGCCTTTTCTACTTGTCTTGCCCCGTCTACGTTTAAGATTCCTACGGTTGGATTTTTAATACCATTGGCTTTGGCTGCTATGATGCCGTAAAGGGCATTTTTTACCATCGCTTCTGTTCTATGGGGTGAAGATGTACCGGTGGTGGTGGCAATAAACATTTCTTTTCCTTTACCAGGAGTGATGACTTTTCCTACGGTAGATACACCAATAGGGAAGCTGTAGTGCATGGTAACGCATCCGTCTATTTCTCCACTGTCCAGTAGTTCTTCCATTTTTTTGTGGGCTTCTTCTTCTGTATTGGCTTCATATTGTACTAGATCGCTTTCTACTTTAGGGCCTATTAAAACTATCTGATAACCTGCTGAGGACTTTGCTGCCATTTGTGCTGCTTTTACGAGGTTTTCTACCCCATGCTCGCTGCCTAAGGTGGTTAGGCCTATTCTTGTTTTTTTACCAAATTCGCCGGTTTCTATGGCATCGGCTATGTTGTTGAATACTTTGCCGATCATTTGTTTTACTGCTTTGTTTTCTGACATTGTATTCACTCCTTATTCTTCTAATAAGTGTGTGGCAAAGTTTCTCATGGCTTCTGCTATCATATTTTTTACATCGCCTTCTGATATACCTACTGTCGCCTCACCTTGTCCGTTGTTTTGTTCCATCACAATGGAAACACCGTCAAATTGGTTGGTCATTCTTCCTAGGAATAAGCTGCCTTTTCCTACGATCATGGCTCGATTGATTTCTTTGTTTAAAAAGGCTTCTCTAGCATGACCGATATAAGGTACACCGCTTGGAATATGCCCTTGGGTTGGTGCCCAACCTGGCATACCGTGTTTTTCTCCAAAGGTTGCTACGTCTTTTCTGTCTAAATCCCCACGTTTTACTCCTAAAGCTGCAATCATTTTGTAGTTGGCTTCTGGTACGTCCCCTGCTCCTGCTGGTTTGGTGACGTCTGGGTTTTGCATTTCTACGGAGTATTTATCGATATCTGTAATTTTTAAGCCCCCACGATCTAATGGTGCTGTGATTAATGAGGTAATTACAGCTTGTGGTGATGAGCCTGTGCCTACCGTATGTCTTCCTAATAGGTCTGTTCTTAAAACTGGGTTGATGCCATCGTTTTTACTTACTAGTACGGCAAAGCCTCCTATGATATCCTCTAGGATCGGCATGTCTTTTTTTACATGGTCTTTTCCGTTCATGCCTAGTTTTGCTGTTGCTCCACCGGCTACGATCACGACATTTTCATATACGCCTGCCTTTACTAAGGCTGCTGCTTCGATGAGAGCATGTGTTGGTGCTGCACAGAAACCTCTTGTATCTGATCCTGTAGCGTTTACTGCTTCTGCCATTTCTGCTATGGATTTTGCAAAGTTTCCGCCGCCTCTTTGGTTCATGTCACCGCAGGCTTCTTCTGAACACTCTATGACATAATCAATTGCACTTGCTTCGATGTTGTTTTTGTCTAATAGATGTAGGAAGGCTAGTACTCCGGATGCCTTTACTACTAGGTTTTCATACATAATGTGGGCGTTTAAGTTGCTGTCTATTTCATGGGCTCTTTTTACGCAGCCTACTAATTCATTGTCATGGTAGATGGCTTCTGCATGAAATTCTTTAATAGCTTTGTTGATTTCTTCTATGTCATCCCCTTCTTTTAGCTTCGCTACTAGGCTTTCCTTCATAAGGGGGTGTTTTTTTAGTTCTTCTTTTACTTTGGATGTAAAGCTTTTTTCTAGCATGACTAAGTCAAAGGCATCTACGATTTTTAATAAGCCAATAAATTCTGCCTGTGGCATAATTTCACCGAACTTCCCGTAACGATCTGCCCCTTCTACTTCCTTGTCATACCATGGCATATCATAATTTCTTAGCTCTTCTGGTTTTAGTTTTCCAATATATACTTGGTTTGGTGGGTAGCTTACTACCGCTTCATAGCTTCTTAGATGATTAGGTAGTTTTTGTAGGTACTCGGAATTAGGGTTAGATTGTTTTTCTGTTGTTTGGGTTGTTCCATTGTGCATAATCATATCTGGTGTATGCATTAAAACATAGGATGATCCTTTTACTACTGCATAGGACATTTGTTTGCACCTCCGTGGTATTTTTTAGAGCGAATATATTCAAATAGATGGGTGTAATCTATACACCCATCTATAGTTTTATATTTTGACTTTTAGTTAAATTTACAAAATTGTTCTCTAATAGACGACATTTCTTCTATGATTTCATCAACATTTAATACCATTTCCATCATACCAACTTGCTCATCATAGACACCAGCATCTACTTCGTCTTTGAATTGTGGCTCAACTACATGAAATACTCTAAGCCCTAACTGGACTCCTGCCAATGGACCCGCAAAGGTTGGATCACCTGCTGTTACAGTTTCAGCAGCAAGACCTGCTGCTTCTGCTTCCGCAGCTCCTAAAAGCACTACCATATTTTCTGCACCGTGCTTTTCAGTTAAATCCTTTACTCTTTGTTGATTTTCTAAGTCCATTGCTCCTGCAGCGGTTCAGACAAAGCATTCAGTAGATGAGAATACTACTTCTGCGCCTGTACCCTTTAGGCACTCTTCGATGGCTGGACCAGGAATACCATCACGGTCGCCAACAATGATAACTTTTTTACCATCATAAAAACCCATTTTCAACATCCTTTCTTTTCTTAATTATATTCATGCTTTTTATGGAAAAATACTATGCAACAGATTTCACCACTGATTACTTGACCTAAGTTTATACATAATATATTTACGATTTATGTGTTCTACAAAGTGTGATTATTATAGGGGAAGCATCACCTTATGTAAATAGTATTATGCATACTTTTTGATCATCGTCTCAATGTTTTCTATTGTAGCATCTTCTTTTGTAACCTCATCTATTTTTTTACCATCTTTATAAACAGCTATTGTAGGAAGGCCCAATACTTTTTCTTTAATCGCTAACCTTCTCGCTTTAGTAGTGTCTAATTTGCAAAATTTTATACTATTATTATATTTTTCAGACAGTTCCATCACAGACGGCATTAATGCTTTACAAGGTTCGCAGCTCTCACTCCAATAATCTACAAGAACATACCCTTGCGCCTCTAACACTTCTGTTTGAAAAGTATCTTTATCTACTGCTAACATTTTTTCACCCCCTTTTACATCGTTTTCCTTACTATTCAATAAAAAATTACCTCGGTATGTAGTGTTTCATCTTCTACGGCTAAAATTTCATACTTTACTATGATTCCGAGGAACTATGATTGCCTTTGTTAATATTCTATCATAGCTCTTTAAATTTGTAAACATGTTTATTATATAATCTTATTCAATATTTTAATAGGTTAATAATTTTCAAAACTTTTCTTAAGTTGCCACTAAACTAAATTGTAGGAGTAGTTTTAAATGTATTATTTTGGGGTCTAAGATTCTTAAACACTGTTCAAAATGACACTTCAAGAGAATTTTAGAAATAATTGGACTAAGTTAATATGTATCATTTACTACGAAGTGAAAAAAACACCATGCATATAAGCATGGTGTTTTCCGTATGAATAGTTTGTTTTTTTCAAAGAAACTTCATCTTTTTTTAGATTCTTAAAGAACTTCTTGTTCTTCCAGTAAAGCGATAAATGCATTGGTGAGATTATTTGTATTGACACTTTCTTCAAACAATAATCCATCTCCAACAACTTGTAATCTATCTTGCTTATCGTCAAAGCTATACCTTCTTATCTTGGTCAAAACAAAACCTTCAATGATAGAATAACTACATTCTACCATTGAAGGCTAATTAATTCAACATACTTGCTACTTGCTTGATTTAATAAACACCATGGTAATGAAATTTATGGAAATATTATTGTTTCACAAAATTTGTGGTTGAACTGATTTTATTGTTTAACATCTGGAGGGCAGTACACTACTGGTGATTCATTATCTTCATCACAATGTTATTTAAATGTATTTAAGGAGTATCATTTAAATTAACGTCTTCTACTGTGGTTATAGTAATATCTTCTTCTATTACAGAAGACATTCTAAACTCTCCTATTACTGTTTTTCCATCGGATGCGTAAAGTGGAATAAACCGCTCTTGATCAGTGTTTGCTTTTTGCATTGCAATAGCTTCCTGAGGATTTTTTGGTGCTTTTCCATATAAGTCGGCAGCATAGACATACCCTGTAGTACCATCAATACCTTCCGCAAGAATTAAGTCAGGCTCGGTTTCAAAAGAAACTGCATAAAGAGAGGATCCGTATGTCTGCCCATTTTCATTAACCTTGTAAACTAAGGAAGAATCAAAGTTTTCTTCAGTTATTATTTCATTATTGTGGACAGAATAAAGTTGACCTTCTTCATTTATATCATAATTCTTTTGATAAAACAAATTATTAGTCATAGCATAATTAATGCTAAAAGAACCGACCATAGTGCCAATAATGAGAGCAACAGCAACTATAATAGTAATTTGTAATTTTTTCATAGAATATTTACACCTCCTATCCTTAATCAAGTTTTAAACTTGGACTTCTGTTCGTAGTATGTTGAGTATAACCACTTCCGTTAAAAATCCTAGTTAGTCCATAACTATAATAAGTACCTGAATCAGAAATATAGGTAGTCGGCACATCATAACTGAAAGCAGGAGAACTATTATATTCCCACTCTGCATTAGCAGTTTTAAGAACACCATCGTCTTTATACATTCGTGATAAAACCCCTAAATAACCTACAGGCAAGCTAGATCCACTCTTTAACGACACTTTAGACCGTGCAACTATTTTAGATCCCCAAAGTTGAATGTACGATTGGTTCCAATAAGATGTACCATTCACTGTTAAATCCTTTTTTTCCCCTTCTGCCACAGTTGCAAAAACTGCTGTGATACTTGCTGAAAAAATAAGGGCTATAAGAAAAGTTACTATAAAGAGATTAAATTTTTTCAATTCTCGTCACCTTCTCATCTTATTTATTATCTTACAATTAATACTACACTTTGATCAGTAAATCTTCTTCCTATTGGCTTTTGTACATCCTAATGCTAAGCAAGTATTAGGCGACACAAAAGCCTATCTAAATTGGTGGACCCACATCAAGCATAGAATCACCCTTTCATTTGTATTATTTTGTATGATTTAGAGTTAAATTTATAACCAATAATAGATTAAACTAAAAACCCAGAATGAAATTTAATCTAATTTTGACTTTTCAAATAATTTGCTTCAGCATAAACAACTTCTACATAAGCGTTAAATACATCTACTTCTTTATCTACCTCATCAACACTGGAAAATTCAAATACATAAGTGCTAATTAATTCAAGATGTTCGACTTGTTTTATTTTTTTAAATATATTTCTATCAACCCCTTTTATGCTTTTTGTACTTGTTTCAGTTTTATAACATCTCATCTCCTTGCATCTAATTTTTAATTTCTGCCTTTTTCAATTTAAAAATCTATCTTGTATTAGTAAGTACATCCTTATTATATCAGATGATTTCCATTTTTAAATATATATGGAACAAAATGGGAGTTTATGGGAACGAAAAGGGAGTTTATGGGAACAAAAAAGTTTAGGTGCCATTTGATTCTCTTTATTTAATAATCATATATATGATTTAGAATTAAATTTGGTTTGTATTTCTTAAATTAAATGTATCATCTTCCTTTTTCCAAAACAATCCATTTTGCATATTCGGTCATTATCATGTCCTATTCGATAAAAAAACACCATGCATATAAGCATGGTGTTTTCCGTATGAATAGTTTGTTTTTTTCAAAGAAACTTCATCTTTTTTTAGATTCTTAAAGAACTTCTTGTTCTTCCAGTAAAGCGATAAATGCATTGGTGAGATTATTTGTATTGACACTTTCTTCAAACAATAATCCATCTCCAACAACTTGCAATTTAGCCTTTTTATCTTCAAAGTTAAATCCATCAGTGTAAAGAATAGGACTTTGATTTACGGGCCACAAGCTACTGGTTTTTTCTAATGCTTTATGGATACCAAAGTACTCTGCTTTATTTTTAGAAATTTCTTGTAAAATTTCATTAGGATGACTGTATTCAAGGTTTTGGCTTAAGGTATTAGCTAATTTAATAATAATCTCCCAGTTTTCATACCCTGCAATGGAAGGAATCCCTTGATTTAATCTTTGTATTCTTCTTTCAGAATTTGTAAAGGTTCCTTTTGATTCTACAAAACTTACTCCTGGTAATACCACATCCGCTTTTTTAGCGGTTTCTGTTAGATGTGTGTCCTGTACCATTAAGAAGTCCAGTTCTTTCAGATCTACATGAGGTACATCTTCTCCAAATACCAGTAGCCCTTTGATTTCTTTAGCTTCAATACCTTTTACAATCTCCGCAGCATTCTTATGAATACCCATATCACTAAGGCCTTGGCTATTACTGTTTGGTTTAAGCTGAATGATTCCGCTTCTAGCTTTACCAATGTGTCCTGAAACAACTGCCATATTTGCTAGAAGTTTTGCTGCATCTGCCGTGATTTGATTTTGTTCAAATACAATCATAGCTTGTTTAGCATTTCCATATACATCTGCTATTTCTCTTGCGGCTTCGCTAACCACGATGTCTTCTAAATCCTTCTTTAATTCTTCAAAGCCTGCTACTTGTTGCTCTTTTGTCACACTTCCCTTTTCAATTAAGGCTTTTATGATTTCCTTTAAGAATCCAAGGGTGTTGGAAGGATTTACTTTCATCTGTGCCCATTCATCTGCCTGAGATTCAAAAGGATTGATTACAACTAGCTTTGCTCCATTTTCAACTGCCTTTTTCACTTTAAGTCCAGCAATTGTGTGGTTTTTCATAATGTCTGAACCTATCAATAAAATGGTTTCTGTTGAAAGCAGTTCATCAAAGGCATTGGTAGAAGCATCATAACCCAGTACATTTTCGATACCACCGTGGACTTTATTGAAACTAAATAAATGATCTGTTTTTAATACTTCTTTTCCAAACTTAGAAATTAAATAAATTTCTTCATTGGTGTATCGATCAGAAACAGAAAGTGCTAAAGAATGACTACCGTGTAATAGCGTTAGTGCCTGTGCTTTTTTAGCAGTGAAAATAAAGGCCTCTTCCCAAGATACTTCTTGCAGCTCTCCTTCTTTTCTGATCAGTGGCTTTGTTAATCGCTTGCCTTTTTGTGCAATGTCAAAACCAAATCTACCCTTCACACACAATAAGCCATCAGTAACATCATTTTCCCTATTTGGTAAAGATCTAACCAACATATCTCCCTTGATGTTAAGGTCAATATTACATCCCACACTACAATGAGAACAAATTGTATGGGTAGTCTGTGTTTGAACTGGCACAGATTTCTCAATACTTAATCTCTCCTGTAACGCCCCGGTTGGGCATACACTGACACACTGGCCACAGGATATACAGCCGGTTTTCTTTAGAGGCAATTCAAAGGCTGGTTCAACAATGGTATCAAAGCCTCTGTTCATCAAGCCTATAGCAGAAACCCCTATCACTTCATCACAAACCCTAGCACAAAGTCCACATAAAATACACTTATCAGGGTTTCTTAGGATGAATGGATGGTCATCCTCTTCTTGTCGATGGTGTACTTCACCAGCTACTCTGTCTGGCGCTACCTCATATTGGTTTGCGTATTGAATCAATTTACATTCAAATACATCATGACATCCACACTCAAGACAACGGTTTGCATCTCTCTTAGCATCTTCTTCCGTATATCCCGCTACAATCTCCTCAAAGTTTGTTTTTCTAAACTCTGGAGAAAGATGTGGCATAAAAGGTCTATGCTCTTTCACTCTATCTTCAAAATCAACTTCTGTTAATCCTTCATTAGTTACATAGTAAGGCTCTTTATAAGGTACGATTTCACCCTCTAAATATCTACATATTACGCCTGCAGCCTTTTTACCGTCAGCGATTGCTTCTATGGCTATGGATGGTCCATTGTTTGTTCCATCTCCCCCAGCAAATACTCCTGGTAAGTTTGTAAGGAAGCTGTTTTCATCAGCATAAATGGTACCCCAATTTGTCAGTTGTACATCTTCAAATCCTTGAATATCTACTGCCTGTCCTATGGAAGCAATAACAGAATCTACCTCAATGATTTCTTCTTCCCCTTCAATAGGTACAGGTCTTCTTCTGCCCTTTGCATCGGGCTCTCCTAATTGCATCTTTTGAAGCCTTATTTTCGATACCTTTCCGTTTTCTCCAATAATTTCAATTGGATTCACAAGAAACTTGAAGGTGATGCCTTCTTCTTCTGCTTCTTCTACCTCTACATCCTCTGCTGGCATTTCTACTTTTGTTCTACGGTAGATAGCATATACCTCTTTAGCACCTAACCTCATAGCTGTTCTACAAGCATCCATAGCGGTATTTCCTCCACCTACTACGGCAATTCTATTTCCTGTTTTAATAGGCTCATTGATGGCAAACTTCGTTAAAAATTCAATACCTCCAATAACACCTTCTAAATCTTCTCCAGGACAGTTTAGCTTCGTACTTTGCCATGCGCCTATGGAAAGGTATACTGCATCAAAGGTTTCTCTAAGATGGTCTAATTTTACATCAGTACCAATCTTTATACCTGTCAGCATTTTTACGCCCATTTTTTCAATAATAGCAATTTCTTTGTTTAGCACTTCTTTTGGAAGGCGATATTGAGGGATTCCATAACGCAACATCCCCCCTAGTTCTGGCATAGCCTCATAAATAACAACTTTGTGTCCTTCCTTAGCTAGATAATAAGCGGCAGTAAGACCACTAGGACCGCCTCCTACTACAGCAATTCTTTTCCCGGTAGCTGGCTTGATTTCTGGTATAAACTCTTCTTCATCTCTAAGATCAATATCTGCTACAAATCTCTTTAACCACATAATCGATACAGGTTCATCCACCAATTTTCTTCTACATGCGTCCTCACAAGGATGAGGGCATACTCTACCAACACTGGCTGGTAATGGTAATTGTTCTTTGATTAATTTTACTGCTTCCTTATATTGACCATTGGCGATTAAACCTACATAACCTTGACAATCGGTTTTAGCTGGACAGGCTGTCACACAAGGAGGACGACAATCCCCTACATGGTCAGATAATAGAAGCTCTAGCGCCATTTTTCTAGAACCTTTTATTTTTGGTGTGTTGGTCTGAACCACCATACCATCACTAGCTTCAGTAGCGCAAGATCTTAGTAATTTTGGAACACCTGCTACTTCAACAACACAAAGTCCACAGGAACCATAGGCCTTTACTCTTTCATCATGACAAAGGGTAGGAATGTCAATTCCATTTGCCTTAGCTATTTCTAAAACTGTTTGACCTTTGTATCCAATCACTTCTTTTCCATTTATGTTAAGTCTTAATTTTGTCATATATTTTCCCCCCTATCCTGCTACTGTATTTCTACTGCACCAAATTTGCAGACTTCTTCACACTTACCGCACTTAACACACTTCTCTTGAAGAATACTATGCACTTCTTTTCTTTCTCCAACAATTGCATCAGCAGGACAGTTTCTTGCACAAAGTCCACATCCAATACAATTTTCTAATATCGTAAAAGTCAGTAGGTTAGAACATTGCTTCGCAGGACACTTTTTATCATAAATGTGTTTCTCATATTCATCTCTAAAGTATTGAATCGTACTTAAAACAGGATTTGGCGCCGTCTGACCTAATCCACATAAGGAGCCCTCTTTAATCTTTGTACCTAACTCCTCTAAAAGTTCTATATCTCCGTCTTTTCCTTCTCCTTCACAAAGACGGGTTAGTATTTCTAGCATCCTCTTTGTTCCAATTCTACAATGAATACATTTTCCACAGGATTCTTTACGGGTAAAGTCTAAAAAGAATCGTGCCATGTCTACCATACAGGTAGTTTCATCCATAACTACCATACCACCAGAACCCATGATTGCTCCTGTTTTCATGATAGAATCATAATCTACCGGTGTATCTAAAAGGTAATGAGGAATACATCCTCCGGAAGGTCCTCCCATTTGTACTGCCTTAAAAGTTTTATCGTTAGCAATCCCTCCACCTATATCAAAGATAACTTCCTTTAAGGGAATACCCATTGGTACCTCTACTAAGCCACCTTTATTGATTTTACCTGTTAAAGCAAAAACCTTTGTTCCTTTACTTTGTTCTGTTCCCATAGCAGCAAAGGCTTTTCCTCCATTGGCTAAGATCCAAGGTACATTGGCCAAAGTTTCTACATTATTGATATTAGACGGTTTTTGCCAGTAACCTTTTTGCGCAGGGAAGGGTGGTTTTAATCTTGGCATTCCTCTTTCACCTTCTAGGGAAGCAATTAAAGCTGTTTCTTCACCGCATACAAAGGCACCCGCCCCTGCTTTAATTCTCATATCAAACTGAAAACGTTTTTCACCAAAGAGATTTTTACCTAAATAACCTCTTTCTCTTGCCTGCTCTATCGCTTTTTTAAGACGTACGATGGCAAGTGGGTACTCAGCTCTTACATAGATAACCCCTTCAGTAGCTCCTATTGCATAACCACCTATTAACATCCCCTCGATGACACTATGTGGATCTCCCTCAAGAATACTTCTATCCATAAATGCACCAGGATCTCCCTCATCTGCATTACAAATAATGTACTTCGTGTTTCCTGGTGATTGCTGTGCAGCGTTCCATTTAAACCATGTGGGGAATCCTGCACCACCTCTACCTCTAAGCCCTGAAATCTTTATTTCTTCAATAACCTCCTGAGGGGTTTTACTTGTAATACATACCTCTGCAGCCTTATAACCACCTCTATCAATATACTCATCTATGTTTTCCGGATTCATCATCCCGCAGTTTCTCAGAGCAATTCTGTGCTGTTTTTCCAAAATACGCTGATCATTTTCTGAAATACTATATTTTTCTACTGTACTATTCGTTGTAGCAGCTTCAATAATTTCTTCTACCATTTCTGGTGTTACCATAACATAGGTGGTCTTTTTTCCCCCATCATCGATTACATCAATGATAGGCTCTAAATAACACATACCTATACAACCGGTTAGTGTTAGCTGTACTTCTAAATTTCTTTTTTTAAGTTCGCCTTCTATTGCTGCATAAACCTTGTTTGCCCCAGCAGCAATACCACAGCTCCCTTGTCCCACAATAATTTTCATTCACTAAGCTCCTTTCTCTGCGTTATTCTTGATGTCTCTCAAAATGTTTTTTGTCATTTCAGGTGTAAGCTTCCCATAAGTTTCTCCATTAATCATCATTACAGGAGATAAACTACAACAGCCAAGACATGCCACATTGTTTAATGTAAATAGATTATCCTCAGTTGTTTCTCCTTCTTTAATGTTTAATTCTTCACAAATAGCCTGCTCTATTAATTTTGAGCCATTTACATGACAGGCAGTACCCTGACACAGCATAATCAGGTATTTCCCTATCGGTTTTAATCGAAACTGGGTATAGAATGTAGCTACGCCATGAATTTTAGTAGGTTTAATACCAGTTTCCTGGGCAATATAGTTTAACGCCTCCACTGGTAGGTAGTTGTACACCTCCTGTACTTCCTGAAGTATACTAATTAAACTACCCTCCACCCCTTTATATTTTTTAACGATTGACTGAAGATCTTGAAAGTCAAATTGGGTATTTTCAAAGCTTGTTTCAATAGGTTGACTACCTCCACAACATCCCATTTACCTACACTCCTTTCTATCTGATTAGAATAACTACTCTTTTGTCTTTAATAAAACTAACCCCTCTACAAATTTTACAACATTTACGACATGAAGTAAATCTCTTAAAATTGGATTGTTAAAATTTTAACGTTTTCCTATTTCTTGCAAAAGCTTAAATTTTTCGGCGTTTTTTTCAATTGTTACTATTATATCATGTTTTTCTTTAAATTCAAGAATTTATTTTATATTCACTTAAATTTTTTTGTTTTTTTTTAGACTTAATGAAGAATTTCGAAAAATTCATCGTTTGATTTTTCAAAATATTACATAAATTACAAATAATACATTTTATTTAATTTGTTTAATTTTAAAACATGTTTATGATTGATATTTATTTAACGGTAAATTATAGTAAACATAGACCATCTTTTCTATATGATGTTTTAGCTTGAAAAAACTTTTTTCATCCACTGTAATAATGACCGTTAATTTTGTCAAAAAACATAGTATAGCTATAAATAAGTAAATAACCCAAATCTTTGATTTGGTGTTCGCCACTTAGTTGCTTCACCTAGAAATGGACGTCTTAGCAATATATTGAAGGATAAAGCCTAAATGTTATAAAAAAATCATGTATTTAACATATAACAATTGTAGGAACCCGTTGTTTATGATAAAATTTTCTTTGTGGCTTTATGTCCAGCCCTAAAATGGATAATGTATAATATAATAAATAAATTGCAGCAAAATTATTTGATAAATAAAGCCTAACCTTTCTTTAACTGGTATTCAAGGACTTTTTTATTCTAAAGGAAAGATCAAATATCCTTTCATAACGCCAGACAGATTACGTAATTTATTTATTTTAATTTATATAGATAACTTTTCTATATAGATGTGCGCCCCTAAATTTTAATATACTAAGGACTACATTTGCAGCCCACGGTTTTGGGGCGAAACCGTAGACCGTGTATATTAAAATTTAACTTTAGAAGTGCACATCTATAGTTTATAAACAAATTTCAAGGAAAGAAGATGAGAAAAACACATGCAAAGACAAGATATTAGAAATGTTGCAATAATCGCCCACGTTGACCATGGAAAAACAACTTTGGTAGATCAAATGTTAAAACAAAGTGGTACTTTTCGGTCAAATGAAGTCGTAGAGGAAAGAGTGATGGATTCCAACTCTTTAGAAAGAGAAAGAGGCATCACTATTCTATCTAAAAACACTGCAGTTTCTTATAATTCAGTAAAAATTAACATCATTGATACCCCTGGACATGCAGATTTTGGTGGAGAAGTAGAACGAATCATGAAAATGGTAGATGGTGTATTATTATTGGTGGATGCCTTTGAAGGACCCATGCCACAAACTCGTTTTGTTCTTCAAAAAGCTTTAAAAGAAGGTTTGACGCCCATCGTTGTTGTTAATAAAATTGATCGTCCTGAGGCTAGAGCTGAAGAAGTTATTGACGAAGTTTTAGATTTATTTATTGATTTAGGGGCTAATGATGATCAACTAGACTTTCCTGTTATTTATGCTTCTGCTAGAGACGGCTATGCCCATGTATCTTTAGATGAAAAAGGGGTTAATTTAGCGCCTTTATTTGAAGCCATACTAGAATATATTCCCTGTCCCGAAGGTGATGCTGAGGAGGGTCTTCAGCTGCTGATTTCTTCTATTGACTATGATAAATATATAGGCAGGATCGGTATTGGAAAAATTGTCCGTGGTAAAATTGCCAAAGGTCAAACTGCTGTTCTTGCAGCCACAGATGGAAACCTTGTGAATGTTAAGATCAGCAATCTCTATGACTTCCAGGGGTTGAAACGTGTAGAGCTTGAAACTGCAACTGTAGGGGAACTTGTAGCGGTATCAGGAATAGCTGATATCAATATTGGTGATACGATTTGTTCTGTAGATGAAGTAGAGCCTCTACCCTTTATGAAAATCGACGATCCTACCATTTCTATGAATTTTATGGTGAGTGATAGCCCCTTTGCTGGCCGTGAAGGAAACTTTGTAACCAGTAGACATCTTAAAGACCGTCTTGAAAGAGAGATGCTATCGAATGTAGCTATGCGTATGGAGGAAATATCAGCAGAATCTTTTAAAGTATTGGGAAGAGGAGAGCTACATCTTTCCATTCTTATTGAAACCATGCGTCGAGAAGGTTATGAGTTTGCTGTTTCTAAGCCTCAGGTTATCATCAAAAAAACTGAAGAAGGCCTTATGGAACCCATGGAAATACTTTATGTAGAAACACCTGAAGAAAGTGCCAGCGCAGTAATTGAAAAAATTGGGCAGAGAAAAGGAGAAATGTTAAATATGGTTCCAACAGGAACAGGCATGATGAAGCTAGAGTTTAGAGTTCCTGCCCGTGGCTTGATTGGTTATCGTTCAGAGTTTTTAACAGATACGAAGGGTTATGGTACTTTTCATCATTTATTTGATGGTTATGATCATCATAGGGGAGATATCCGAGTACGAACCAGAGGTTCTCTTATTGCTTTTGAAAGCGGTACTGCGGTTTCTTATGGCATTTATCATGCTCAAGAAAGAGGAAAAATCTTCATTCATCCTGGTACAGAGGTTTATGAAGGTATGATTGTAGGAGAAAGCTCCCGTTTAGAGGATATTGCAGTAAATGTTTGTAAAAGAAAGCAGTTAACTAATATTCGATCTTCTGGCGCTGATGATGCTCTTAAACTTGTGCCTCCAGTAATTTTTTCTCTTGAACAGGCATTGGAGTTTATTGCAGATGATGAGTTAGTAGAAGTAACACCAAAAAGCATACGTCTACGCAAGAGAATTTTAGATAAGTTAATCCGTGAAAGAACACAACGTAGAAATCAAAACCAATAGCACTTTAAGATGATTGAAACAAACATTTATAAGGATGCTGCGTTTTTCAAGCGACAAAGAAGAGGAGAGACTTTCAATTGTCTATAGAAATAGGACCTAAAACTAGGTCCTATTTTTTACTGCATATTATTCATCCCTTGAGTTAACTGTGATTTTACTTGTTGTAACTCCTGCTGACTTGCTGATTGAGCTGATTGATAATAACCTTTTTGCTCAGCTATTTGATATAAGCTATATTGAAATTGCTCATCGCCATTTCTCATTTGTTGTAAAGTTTGTCTTAAACCTTGATCAGATGCTTCCCCTATAGCTCTTGTATATTCTGTCATACCAGCCTTCGTCATGCTTAGTATATCATTTACCATATCTTTTTCTTGCATCACTATACCTCCTTTTAAATAATTATTTTTATAGGAATGTCATTAATTTTTGTGCATTACTTTGAGCTGACTGTGCTCCCTGCTGAAACATTTGTTTCACCTGTTGATCTTGGCATTGTTGTGCATATGTATTAAGTTTTGATACCATCATTTGGTGATTGCTGATAAGATGTCTTAAATCCTGCAGTTCCATTTGTGTTAATTGAGCCATTAAATTTTCTCCTTCCTAATTTTTATTTGGAATGTTTTTAACTTTATCCTTTAATATTATCCCTTATTTATAGGAAAATATGTTAAGATATTTTTCCTATAAAATAAAAAAATCCCATTCAAAAGAATGAGATTTTTTTATTTTATAATAGATGAATATTTGCAGCTTCGCAAGCTGCTATCATATCTTCAGCCCATATCGCTGCCTGTACTTCTCCAATATGTGCTTTTCTTAGGAAAAACATGCATATTCTTGATTGTCCTATGCCTCCACCAATCGTGTAGGGAAGCTCTTTATTTAAAATTAACTGATGATAATTCAATTGTTTTCGCTCTTCACACCCTGCTAGCTTCAACTGTCTTTCTAAAGCCTCCTCATCCACACGAATACCCATTGAAGACAACTCTAAAGCCATTTCTAATACAGGATACCAAAATAGAATATCTCCGTTTAAATGCCAATCATCATAGTCAGGAGAACGTCCGTCATGCTTCATGCCTGACTTTAAAGTATCACCAATTTCCATGATAAAAACTGCTCCCTTTTCTTTTGCAATAGCATTTTCTCTTTCCTTTGCAGTAAAATCTGGATACATATCTTCTAGTTGCTGTGTTGTAATAAAAGTAATTTCTTCTGGAAGAAAAGTTTCAAAATCTGGGTAACAAGTAGCTAAATATTTTTCTGTATCCTTAAATACCCTATAAATACTTTTCACAACCGCCTTCAGTATATCAATATTTCTATCTTCTTTAGCAATGATTTTTTCCCAATCCCACTGATCTACATAAACAGAGTGTAGATTATCTAGATCCTCATCACGACGAATAGCATTCATATCAGTATATAAACCTTCTCCTGCACTAAAATCATACTTATATAAAGCCATTCGCTTCCACTTTGCTAAGGAGTGAACAATTTCTACTGCTTTACCATCAATACCCTTTACATCAAAAGCAACAGGGCGTTCAACGCCATTTAGATTATCGTTTAAACCAGTTTCAGGTCGAACAAATAGAGGTGCTGATACCCTTGTCAGGTTTAATTCTTCTGCTAACCTCGTTTCAAAATAATCTTTAATTTTTTTAATAGCAACCGCTGTCTCACGAATACTTAAACTAGACTTATATCCTCTAGGTATGATTAATAACTCCTGTAAATCCTTCATAAAAACCCCCCCTAAAAAATTAATTTTTTCAAAATAAAAAGTCCTTCATCCTCATATAAAGGACGAAGGACATAATTGTCTCCGCGGTACCACCTTAATTAGCTAAATAGCATAGCTCTCTTCTCAGTACGGAATAAAAAATTCGATACTGCCCAATAGATAACGGTTTGGTTCCGCCTAAGCCTACTCTACAAATGTATTTCGATTAGGGACTCAGAGATGTTCTTCAATACAGGCTTCATGTTGATCTTCCACCATCATCAACTCGCTATCATTACTTCCTCTACCTACTCTTCTCTTCATTGCCTTTTTCAAATTTATGTGCTTTCGATTTTTATTAATTATAATGTATATTGCTTATTATGTCAACATCTTTTGAAAAATTCTTTCTTTGCTGAAGTTTACAATACCTTCATCCAAGACTCTGTAAATGCATCTTCTACTAATTGAAAATTCAAATTTCCACCTGATATGATAATAGCGGTATTTTTACTTTTAAATAGATGCTGTTTCATCATATAGGCAGCATAGCCAATGGCTCCTGAAGGTTCCGCCACCACTCTTTCTTTATATAGTAAATCTAATACTGCTTTTTTAATCCACACTTCCTCTACTAGGAGAATATCATCAATACACTTACCGGCCATATGATAAGGAACTTCTCCAACACCGCCTACCAATGCTTCGCATATAGAGTTTTCCGTAGGAAATTCCGTATAACATACCTTATGTTTTAGGGATTGTACCATAGCAGGACAAGCAGCGGTTTGCACCCCAATCACTTTAATAGAAGGCTTGATGGCTTTAGCAGCTACACCTATACCAGTAATCATCCCTCCTCCTCCTATGGGGACAAGTATCGTATCTATACTTGGATTTACCTCTAAAATTTCCATAGCAATTGTACCTTGTCCTGCAATCACCTCTGCATCAGAAGAAGAATCAATAAAGTTTAGCTGCCTTTCTTTTGCATAATTCATAGCAATTTTATAGGTTTCATCATAATTTTTTCCCTGTAGCTGAATCGCTGCACCATAATATTTAATTTTTTCTACTTTAGCTTCTGGTGTGTTGGCAGGTACAAATACTGTAGCCTTTATACCCTTTAACAAACTGGTGCCATAGCTTATCCCTGCTCCATGGTTCCCAGAGGAAACCGTCATAACGCCCCTTTGCTTTTCTTCCTCTGTTAAACTAGTTAGTTTGCTTAAAGCACCTCTTATTTTAAAGCTCTTTAGTTTTTGTTGACACTCTAGTTTTAGAAAAACATTTCTCTCTTTTGTGCTTAAATTCATGGAAAAATCCAGTGGTGTTTTCCATATGTGCTTCTTAATACGTTCCCTCGCCCCTAAGATATCCCGAAAATTTACCACCGCTAAACCCCTCCTCTTCTTCTTGGGTCCTATTATACAAAATAACCGAAATATTATAAAAAGTCAAGAAAACCCAGTCAAGGCAAAGTATACAAAGATACAAAAGCCTACTGGGTTTTAAAAAATAGTGCATTCATTAACTGTATAGTACAATTGTTTAATGTAGTGGTGAGAACAACAAAAAATCCCATAAGTATATTTAGCAACTATACGTACGCTACAAATAACTTATGTAGTTCTCCCTTTAATAAAATGCCGTGACTCTTCAAGACTTGGTCCAGTGCCTTTAATGTACTATATATTTTTTCTTCATAACAATTTTCTCCCATATGACCGATTCTGATTACCTTATCCTTTAAAAAATCAAAGGCTCCGGCAATCATAATACCATGCTCTTTCATCATATCTTCATAAATACGTCGAAATGACACCCCCTCTGGCACCATAAAGGTAGTCACAGTATTAGAAAAACCATCTTTGGGATACAATTGTATGCCTGCCTCTATTAAGCTTCTTCTAAGGGCTTGGGCAATTTTTGCATGTCTTTCTAATGCCTTTTTATCCTCCAGCAGTATATCTACTGCTGCTCTTAGAGCATAGATATCACTAATAGGCTGCGTATATGGAAACCATTGATCTTCATACCAGTTTTTCCAAATAGAAAGATTACAGTAATAGCCTATAATAGGAGTTTTTCGGTTTAATATTGTTTTCCAAGCTTCTTCGCTGATACTTAGAAAAGTTAGTCCTGGAGGTGCTGATAAAACCTTTTGTGATCCCCCTAACACGATATCTATCTTCCATGCATCTGTATTTAACACTTCTCCACCAATAGAAGAAACTGCATCCACCACAGTAAGGATACCATACTTTTTCAACATAGGGCAGATGATATCTATCGGATTTGTAATACCTGAGGGCGTCTCACAATGTACCAAGGTTGCTAGCTTAAAGTCATGATTTGTCTCTAAAAACTTTTGTAACTTATCAACCTCCACAGCGCTCTCATAATCCGATTGAAAAAATTGTACTTCCCCGCCATACATGCTTGCAAAATCTCCAAATCCCTTACCAAAAATACCATTGTCTATCACCAATACCTTATCCCCTGGTTCAATGAGAGAGGCGCATGCGGCTTCTAATCCCAATATCCCTTCCCCACTTAATATCAGCACATCATTTTTTGTATGCAACAATTTTTTAAATTGATTACAGGTTTCTTGATAAAATTCATAAAAAGCTGCGTCTAAATCAGGATTTGTTATTTCTCTAGATAATGCCCTCCTCACCCTCTCACTTATGTAAGTAGGCCCTGGTGTCATGATCAAAGGCACCTTCATATTCTTCCATCCTCTCTATCCATGTTAAATTTATACTACTTTAGACTTTTTCAAAGCAGCTGCCATTGGTAATCCAATCATCGCCCCTAGCACAACTTGAACAATATCTCCTGGTATTGAGCCAAAGGGTACAATCCAGTTGCCATAAAGGATTACTTCCGCTATATAGTAACCTAGCAGCATCCAAATTCCACCCACAGTGATGGCAATTAAGTTCCTTGTAAAGCTGTTCCCTTTTTTCCCACCTGCTTGAGAAATTGTACCTATTAAGTAACCCATCACACCTCTAATAATAAAGGTAAAGGGAGCCCAAACTGCCCATCCTGACAAAACATCGAATAGTCCCATGCCAAAAGCCCCTGCAACAGCAGCCTTCTTGCTGCCAAAAACAATAGCAATCATAAACAGCATGGTATTACCTAAATGAATTAAGCCTCCGTTGCTTTGAATAGGTAATCTAATATTGATAAATCTTGTTGCTACAAATACTAATGCCACTAATAATCCCGTAAGCACCAAATCCTTGGTTTTACTGTTTTCCCTTACTATGTTTTTCTTCTTTTTGTCTGCAAACACTTTTTCTTCCACCACAATTTCCCTCCTACAATAAAGATAAAAGTAATGATCATAATAACCTTATCATCATTATACAATAAAATCATTATAGATACAATTTGTTTTTTATAGATACAATTATCTAACTTTAGGTGTGTTTTAAATAATTGTATCTATAAAGTTTGTAGGAAAGGAAATTTTTTTATCATGATACTATTATGTCCTCTTTTTCCTGCGCCATAATATACTCTATTAGATGGGCTATACCATGTTCTTGGTTGGTTGTTGTAACCCAATTTGCAGCTTCTATTACCTCTTTTTCTCCGTTTTTCATCGCTACGCCTAAACCAGCATATTGAATCATAGAAAGGTCGTTCAAGTTATCTCCTACTGCTATGATTTCCTCTTTTTTTACATTGATTAAATTAGAAATTTTTTCCAAAGCCTTTCCTTTTGTAGCTTCTGCATCTAATACTTCTATATTATTGAAACCAGAGCTGGTGATATCTATATTTCTAACTTTTTCTATTTTCTTTTTTATTTTTTGAAGCTGTTCCTTTTCTTCAGAAAGAATAAAAATACTGGCAGCTCTACCACCCTGGCGTACGAAGGAGGAAAAATCAACTTTTTTATGGTTTCCTCGACACAGAACAATCCATGGTGCTAATAAAATTGCCCTCCAATAGGAAACCTCTGTTTGTAATATAAATTGTTTAATAAATCGGATTCGTTCTCTAATACTTTTTATAAAAGTATATTTTTCGTCTGATACATGATAGTATACGGTTTCCTCTTCTAATAGCTTAATGGTTTCCTCTAAAGCCTCTGACCTCATATAAATTACAGAAATAATCTTACCTTCTTTATTTCTAATTACAGCTCCATTGTTTGTAACAACCCAGCAATCAAAGCCCAATTTTTCTAAATAGGGTTTGACCGTAACATAGGGCCTTCCAGTACAAATCACTATTTCTATCCCTATTTCCTTTGCCTTTTTTAAAGCTTCTATATTCTCCTTGGATAAAACTTTGTTATCCATCAGTAAGGTACCGTCCATGTCTGTTGCCAATAATTTATAAGTCATTATTTTAACCCCCTTAAAAGTTCTTGTCCTTATTATATCTTTTTTGAACTGGGAAAAAAACCGTCATCTTTATATACCACCTGATGTATTAAGCATAAGTACAATTTAAAAAACTAAATAAAAAATAAAATTAGTGTTTAGTTTATGTAATTTGGTGTAAATAATAAATAGGTCCTTTATAGTGTCCTTGCGACAAAAATGGTATATATTATAAATAACGTTGCACTTAAAATAATATTTTTAAGGATAATAAATTTTTTAAAATTTAGGAGGGTGATTTATGATTTCAGAAAACTTAGTAAAAGAATTTAATCTACAGCTAAAATATGAATTTGCTTCAGCCAGCTATTATTTAGCTATGGCGGCCTATTGCAAAGACCTAGATTTAGATGGATTTGCTAATTTCTTTATTGTGCAGGCTGAAGAAGAAAGATTTCACGCTATGAAGTTCTTTAATTTCATCAATGAGTTAGGAGGACGTACTTTAGTTTATGGTTTCGAAGATCCTAAAAATGACTTTACTTCTCTAGAAGAGGTATTTACTGATGCTTTAAAACACGAAAAATTTGTCACCAGTAGAATTAATCATTTAATGGATTTAGCTGTACAGGAAAAAAATTATGCTTGTGTTAGCTTTTTAAATTGGTTTATTGATGAACAAGTTGAAGAGGAAGCCACCATGACTGCTATCATTAATAAACTTAAAAGAATTGGTGAAAACAGCCATGCCATCTATATGTTGGATACCGAGCTAGCACAAAGAACCTTTACGCCCCCAGCTGGTGAACAATAGAAACTAAAAGTTCCTTAGAAAAAAATCCTCAAAATGAGGATTTTTTTCTAAGGATACCTAGTGGTTTTTACGTGTCACTTTCTTTCTGACTACATAAATAGGTCTCAATTATCCTATCCAATTGTTGACTTGTTTTTATAATGTCCTTTGTAACCTTTCCGCCATTTTCTGCAAGAGCATCATTTAATTGTTTTCTTAATACCTCTAACTCAATTTTATTGTTATTCATGCACCTATTCCCTTCAATTCTATAATTACGTACAAAACGTATGTTCGTATTTTCATTGTAACATATTTATAGGTTTTTGGGAATAAATTCCTAAAAGTTTTTTTGAAAATTTTATCCTATTAAGGTAAATCCAATGTTTTAACCTGTTGAAAAGATTTCACTAAATCTTCTTTCTCCCTTCGCTTAAGACGTCTCAAGTCAACTTCTCTTTTCTGTGCATCGCTACGGTTGCTGTGCAGCTCCCAGTATACTAATTTTACTGGAAGCCTTCCTCTAGTATAACGAGCACCTTTTCCTTCATTGTGAACCTTCAATCGATTATGTAAATCTGTAGTCCATCCTATATAAAAGGTTTCATCAACGCATTGTAGTATATAAGTATAGGGCATTGCTCTCACTCCTAACAGAAATCTATCATTATCAGTTGTTATTTTTATCTTTTTATTATAACATTTTATTTATAGAAATCTAGCATAACTATAGACCTATGGTTAATACATCAAGGTCTGCATTTTGTCAAGCTTTGCAGTTGCTTATCTATATTTATCAATATACTAAGGAGGTTTTATTATTGATGCTTTTACTATTTATTTTAAGCATACTTTTACTACTTATTGTTGCTATTGGTTTTTATTTATCAAATATCGTCATCTATCCAAAAACCCTCTCCCGTGAAGAAACCTATCACTTAGAGATAGAGGCAGCTAGAATAAACAAGACTTTATTTGAGAATTTATATAAGGAAGAAATAACGATAAAATCTCCCTATGGTTATAGCCTTCATGGTCTCTATTTTCCCACAAAAGAAGCTAAAAACACCATCATCCTATGCCACGGCATTACCTATACTCTTTTTGGATGTGTTAAGTATATGGATCTTTATTTAAAAAGAGGCTTTAATATCTTACTCTACGATCACAGAAATCATGGAAAAAGCGGAGGAAATACCACTACTTATGGTTTTTATGAAAAATATGATTTAAAGGCATGGACTGATTGGATTTTTCAAAAACATAATCATCAGTGTAAAATAGGTATTCATGGTGAGTCTATGGGTGCAGCGATAGCATTGCAACATGCTGAAATTGATGCTAGAGCATCTTTTTATGTTGCAGATTGTCCCTATGATACCCTCTTTGATATTTTAAAATATCGCCTAAAAAAAGAATACCATTTACCATCTTTTCCTTTTTTACAAATTGCTAACTTTTTTTATAAGTTAAAAACAAAAAGTTCTTTTTATGATGTTTCTCCTAGAAGTGCTCTAAAAAAAGTGGTTACACCTATTTTTTTCATTCACGGTCTTGAAGACAGCTACATTCCCAGTAGCATGACAGTGACTATGTATAACATAAAAAAAGGAGCTAAAAAACTTTATTTAGCTCCTAATGCTGGTCATGTCAAAGCCTATTGGCACAATCGACAGGAATATAATACATTATTAGGGGAGTTTCTAAAAGAAATTGATTTTTGAAGCCTCCCAGAGGCTTTATCCTTCTGTCCTTGGCTTAGTAGGATCGCAGTCAGGCATCTTCACATTAGATACTTCAGCCAATTTTATAAGGTAGTAGCATTCCTCTCTAGCCATATGGTCCAACATCAAGGGAGCTAAAGTGCCTAACAGTTTATTGTTTAATTCCAGCTCCTCTAGTTCCCTTAAAAATACTTTAAATAGTTGTATTTCTCCTTCTACCTGTAGATTAAATCGATCTAAAGCAGGAAATATCTCAAGGCAAGTCCGCATATATCCTGCCATTTCTACAGCTTTTATGTAAAATTCTTCAAAACGTTGGGTAAAGAGTTGACTTTGTTCCGTCAACCTTTTTTCTACCATATCTAAATCACCAGCAATACCGGCAGCATGACCAGCCGCATCCAAAAGCCATATAAGATGATTATGAATAGCGGTAGAAATAGGTATTTGATTTATCATTAGATAGGCCAATACTCTCAAATATTCTTCTACTTCATTCACCATATGATTAATAAAAGTAGGGGGTAAACCTATTTCTATGTTGCCAACTAAATGTTGACGTATTAAATCTAACTTAAACAGTCGAATTTCGTGGGCATAGTGATAGGCTTGATTTGTAAGCGTCATTAATTCTGTATCCTTTAAGGGTTTTTTAGCTTCTTCCAATAGTTTATCAAAAATACAAATAAAGCGATTTGCCTGCTCTATTTCCTTCGTTTCCTTTGGAGACAAATTATCAAATATAAATCGTGCGTGATCTCCTAGCACCTGTAGCCAGAATCGGTGCTCAAACAAGGCTACTTCTTCAAATTTTACTTCCTTCAATTTCTCAACCTCCTTAATAGAAAATTATATACAGTAAATTATATGTTTTGCTATAGTTCATTAGACGTTTTATAGACATACACCCCTAAATTTTCATATACTAAGAGCTACTTTTTTAACGTACAATTTTATTCCAGGATGTAGTGCTTGATCTTCCACCCATTCTATGTTATTTTTGTCTTTCTATGATTGACATTTGTCCACCATATGCTTATAATGATAAAATAGCTTTTAAAAATATTACGAATATGACATAAAATGTCAGTGAACGACAAAAGTTCAAAATTAAAAAACTTCATAGTTTTTAAGGGGGTAAAGAATATGGATATAAAAGTAGCTAAGTTCGGAGGAACTTCACTGGCGGATGCTGGCCAATTTCGAAAAGTACAAAGTATCATTGAGAGTGATGAACACAGGAGATATGTGATACCTTCAGCACCTGGAAAACGGTATAAGGAGGATACAAAAGTCACAGATCTTCTTTACTTGTGTCATACACAACTTCAGCATAAGGTAAGTTTTGATGATACTTTCCATAAGATATGTGATCGTTACTTAGAAATTGTTAAAGATCTAGACCTTTCGTTGGATTTGATGCCTTATCTTATAGACATAAAAAATACAATTGAAAAAGGTGCTTCTTTAGATTATATAGCTAGTCGTGGGGAATATCTCAATGGTATTATCTTATCGAATCTGCTGGGTTATGTATTCATTGATGCTAAGGAAGTTATTTTTTTCGATAAAGATCACACTTTAAACTTAGAGTTAACAGAAAAAAAGATGCAAGAATATTTATCTAGTATTGAAAGAGCTGTTATTCCAGGTTTTTATGGTGCTCTTCCTAATGGAGAAGTCAAAATTTTCTCTAGGGGTGGTTCAGATATCACTGGAGCCTTGGTGGCAAGAGCTGTTAATGCCTGTGTTTATGAAAACTGGACAGATGTATCAGGATTACTCATGACAGATCCTAACATCGTAAGGGACCCAAAACCCATTCAAGAGATTACTTATCGTGAATTAAGAGAGCTTTCTTATATGGGGGCTTCGGTTTTACACGAGGAAACCATCTTTCCAGTATTGGATGCTGGCATTCCTATCAATATTAGAAACACGAATGCACCTGAATGTCCCGGTACAATGATTGTCAGCTATGCAGATCCTATAACGCATATCGGTGAAATTACAGGAATCGCAGGGAAAAAAGATTTTACTGTTATTGCTTTAGAAAAAAACCGTATGAATGCAGAAGTGGGCTTTGTTAGAAAACTCCTTACTGTATTTGAAAATAATAATATTTCTTTTGAACACCTACCTAGCGGTATTGATACAGTGTCTGTAGTGGTTACCGACTGTCAACTAGAAAATAAATTAGATAAACTATTAAACGAAATTCAACAGCAGTGTGACCCTGATTTGATAGAGGTTTATCCCAATATGGCGCTTATTGCAACTGTGGGTCATGGTATGGCCTACACCCCTGGTATTTCTGCTAAACTTTTTACTGCCCTGTCAAATGAAGGCATTAATGTTCGTATGATTGATCAAGGCTCCAGCGAAATTAATATTATCGTTGGTGTTGAAAATGATGATTTTGAAAAGTCTGTAGAAGCAATCTATCACGCGTTTGTGTAATTAATAAAGAAAGCCATTGCACTTCATTAATGGCTTTCTTTTTATTTCTACATAAATTGGGTAAGATAGTTATATAAAAAAGAAAGGTGGTTTACAAGGATGGATGTTACACTTTATACAAAAGACTACTGCCCTTATTGCAAAAGAGCTGTAGCACTTTTACAGAGTAAGAATGTAGCCTTTAACGAAATTGATGTCACACATGATGAAACAACATTTAAAGAAATTCAAGCAAAAACTGGTTGGGACACTGTACCTCAGATTTTTATTCATGGAGAATTTATTGGAGGCTGTGATGATTTATATGCTTTAGAAAAACAAGGGGTCTTAAATAGTAAATTAGGTATAAAAGAATAAAATGCCCTTGTTTAAGGAGCACTTGTTTTTTACAAATAAGTGCTTTTTTATTTTAGCTGTAAATGATCTTCTATTCTATCTATGTAGAGTTGATTGTTTTGATCAATCGTTGCATAAACGATCTCCTTTAAGTCTTTGATTCCTTGCATCTTTAACTGGTCAATAAGCCATTTCATTGTTAAGTTTTGCTGCTTTAAATTTTCATAAATCACATTTCCTGTTACAATCACTTCTATAAGAAGCTCTTCTTGCTTTCCTAAAATACCTAAGTCCTGCACCTTGACATTTTCATTTTGTGCTGTTTTTATCACACTAATTTCTCCTGTATTTTCTAGAATACCAAACTTTACTTCATTAATATTAAATATATCTTTTTTTCGCAATAAATGGTTTAAATCATCTACTGTATAGTGAAACTTAGCTAAGTTTTTCTCTAATATCTTTCCTTCTTTTATAACAATCACTGGCTCTCCCTGGATCATCCTAGCTATAGCAATACTTTTAACGCTAATATAGGAAACAAGAAAGGTTAAGATACCAAACAAAAATAAACCAATTAAATGATGCCATGTTCTCTGATTAATATCGGTAGCTAAGGTAGCCGCAATAGAGCCAAAGGTAATACCATTGACATACTCCTGCATTGTTAATTGAGATACCTGTTGTCTACCTAAGATGCGAGTAATAAATAGTATAGAGAAAAAAGCTAAAACTGTTTGTAGTACAATTTCGACAACAACCTTCATATTTAAACCTCCCAGTATAAATTGAGTTTTCGTATTTATACTAATAGTATGAAACGTATCACATAGAATGATGCAAGGAGGTAAATGAAATGAAATTATGGATACAGGCAGTTTTTACATTTGTTTTCGTTATTATTGGACTCATACTTATCTATATTCTTCACAAGAAAAAAATGATTTAATTCAATGTATGACTTTCAATACCTCATAATATTTCATATTTAAGATTTCTATAGGTTTAAGCATTCTCATTAAACATTGAAATATAAGCATAATTTAGTTGTTTTTTTCATTATAATTCTATAAAATAAGTTTTGTATTTAAGAGATATTTCTAGTAAAAATATCTCTTATTTATTTAATAATCTTATAACGAATAAATACGATTTAGAGAGGAGCCACAAAATGAAAAAAATATTTTTACTTATTCTAGCAGGATTACTTATATTTTCCTTAGTAGGTTGTAGTGGTAGTACTGAAGGTGATGCACCTATTGATCCTAATAATCAAACAGAGAATTTTATTCCAGAAAAAATAATTATCGGCGCTATCCCTACGCAAAACCAAGGAGACATGAAGAAAGCTATGGATAAATTAGGTGAGCACTTATCTGCAGAATTGGAGACAGAAGTTGAAATAGAGGTTTACCCTGATTATAACGGCGTAGTAGAGGCTATGAATTATGGTCAAGTGGATATGGCTTATTTTGGTCCTTTAACCTATATTATCGCTAATGAAACTGGTGGAGCAGAAGCCATCATGACTTTATTAGTAAATGGAGAGCCTTATTATTATTCCTATATGATTGCTCATATCGATTCTCCTCTTAATAACTTAGAAGATGTTGTAGAGAATGCAGCAAATCTACAATTTGCTTTTGGGGATGTTAACTCTACATCAGGTTCTCTTATTCCTACCTTAGCTCTAAAGGAAAAAGGAATTTTTAGAGATCAGATGGATACAGACTTTAAAGAAATTTTCTACACAGGAGGACATGATGCAGCTGCTTTAGCAGTACAGGAAAAAAAAGTAGAAGTAGGGGCTGTTGATAGCGCTATCTTTGAAGTAATGAAGAAAAACGGTATAATTGATGGCGAACAATTTAAAATCATATGGCAATCAGAACCATTATTTCAATATCCGTGGGCAGTAAAGAAGGGAACGCCTGATTCTCTAAAAGAAGCTTTAAGAAATGCCTTCTTAACCGTAAAAGATCAAGAAATATTAGATGTATTCGGAGCCAGTGGATTTGCATTAGCCGACGATAAAGACTATGAGCCGGTAAGACAAGCGGCAAAAGCTGACGGAAGGTTGTAATATATTATGTTAAAGGAAATCACAGTAAAAAGTAATAAAAACCTAAAATTTCCTCCTACCCCACAAACAAAGAAGGTCTATCTATGGATAGGCCTTCTTGCGCTGTTTCTTTGGAGTGCCCACGGTACGAAATTTAACCCGCTATTATTTAAAGATTTTAATAATACCTTAGATTTTATTAATCGCAGCTTTCTTAATCCCGACTGGAGTGTTTTACCTTTGGCTATGAAGGAGTCTGTTATTACCATCCAAATAGCTATTATTGGGACTGCAATAGCATTTCTCTTTGCTGTTCCCGTTGGTTTCTTAGGTGCAAAGAATACTTCACCTCATTGGACTATTTATAGCCTGATAAGGAGCTTTTTAAGCTTTTTACGCTCTATTCCTGAAATCGTATTTGCATTGATTTTTGTCCCTACCGTAAGCCTTGGAGCTTTTGCAGGGGTACTGGCTTTGGCCCTTCACAATATAGGGGTAATGGGAAAGCTTTTCTCAGAAATTATCGAGTCCGCCGATATAGGTCCGCAGGAGGCTGTAACAGCAACAGGAGCTAAAAAACAGATAATGGTATTATACGGCATTGTTCCTCAGGTTATCCCCCATATATTATCCAATGCTTTTTACCGTTTAGAAGTAAGTGTTCGGGCATCTCTTGTGTTGGGTTTAGTAGGAGCTGGCGGCGTAGGCCAACTTTTAAGTATCCACTTTAAAATGTTTCAATACAATAAAGTTGCAGTAGACTGTCTCGTTATTATGACTATGGTAATCATCATTGATTATGTTGGTGGTCTTCTCAGAAGAAAGGTGATATAAATATGCAGCTTATAATCGAAAATCTTAAAAAGCACTATGATAAAAAAGAAACCTTTGCTTTAAATAATATAAACCTTGACATTCATCAAGGGGAGTTTATCAGTATATTAGGACTAAGTGGTTCTGGTAAGTCTACTTTTATTCGTTGTATCAATAGATTAATCGATCCTACAGAAGGGAAAATATATTTTGAAGGACAGGAGATAACAAAGTTAAAGGGAGAAGCTTTAAGACTTTATAGGCGAAATCTAGCGATGATTTTTCAGCATTACAATCTTATCCCTAGAATGAAAGTGTTAACAAATGTGTTGGTGGGTAGATTTGGTTATTTATCTCCCTTACAAATTCTTTTTAAGAAATTTCCTCAAGAAGATTTATTAAAAGCTAAGGAAGCTTTAAAGAAGGTCGGCTTATCCTCCTTCGTTGAAAGGCCCATAAAAACTTTAAGCGGCGGCCAGCAACAGAGGGTAGGGATTGCTAGAGCACTTATTCAAGAGCCTAAAATTATTTTAGGAGATGAACCAGTATCTAGCTTAGATCCTGTTACTGCTAAGGAAGTCATGCTATTGTTAAAAGAAATTAACGAAAAGGAAAAAATCACTATGATCATTAATCTTCATTCAGTAGAGTTAGCTAAAGTTTTTTCCAAGAGAATTATAGGGTTGAATGGAGGAAATATTGTTTTTGACGGTCCCCCTAGCGCTCTCGATGAAGCTGAAATCAATCGTATTTATAGATAAAACGAGACTTAATTCAGGGGGAGTTTTTACTCCTCTGAATTGCAGCCCAACTTATTTCGAGGATAAACCACCTTTTGGTGGTTTTCTTTTTTTGATAATGACTTGAAGGACTTACGCTATTGAAGAAAGATTATTGCATAATTTGGCAAGGAAAAATTACTATTGAACTAAGGAAGATAATGATATAATGGAAGATAATGATATAGTATAAATGAAGCTTGCTAGGTATTTAGACAAGGAGTGACTTCTATGAAAAAAAATTTATTGATTTTTTTCATTTCTTTCCTAGTAATTCTTGCAGGAATTAGTTTTTGGGGTTATCGTTATTTCTTTGGTGTAGATAATACACTAAGATCACAATTGCAGGAGGAGTTTAGTGAAAATTTTTTTGATTTTGGAGATTTAGACTTTTATGTTTTAGAAGATCATGCAGAAAGTGGCTCATCAAATGTTTTAGAAAATGACCTGAAAAAGGACTTAGAGCAGGGTTCGTTGGTCGATAAAAGCAAGAATAATGATACGCTGCAATCCGAAACAACACAAACTCCTACAGTAGAAACGATATTAAATAAGTATCATACTAAATTTGAAAAACTAGAAGCTTTAGTAGTAGAAAGAGCCAATAGCCTTTATAAAAAAGCCTATGAAGAATATATGGCAGAAAAATCACAAGGTCAACTAAGTCAAGCACTGGTGGTTAGGAAATATCTTCAAGCGGCTAATATGTTAGAGGAATCTATGAAGGCTACATTACAAGAACTTTTAAAAGAGATGGAAACTGAGCTTCAAGATAACCAATTGTCTACATCTGTGGTACAAGAAACAGAGGCATTTTATATGAATATGATTAGAGAAAGAAAAAGCATACTGATGAAACGGTTAGAGGAAGCACTATAAACTTAAGGATTTTCAAGTGAAAATCCTTATTTTTTTAATTTTATTTCCTTCGATATCCTCCACTACAAACTTCATATGATTGTGATTAATGGTTTCTCCTAGTTTAGGAAATCTTCCTAATTCACCTATAATAAACCCTCCTATTGAGTCAAAATCTTCAGATTCTATATTGGTACCAATCATTTCATTCACCAGTTCAATCTTGGTATTTCCTTTGACACGATACTCATTTTGCCGAATAACCTCTATTTCTTTTTCATATTCATCATACTCATCCTGAATATCGCCAACAATTTCTTCAATTAAATCCTCTAAGGTAACAATGCCAGCAGTTCCTCCGTATTCGTCCAATACAATAGCAATATGCACTTTGTTTTTTTTCATTTCTTTAAACAAATCAGCAATTTTTTTATACTCAAAGGTGTAATAAGGCTTTCTGACGTACTCATTGATATTAAAGTTTTCCTGTAAATTATCTATAAAAAATAAGTCTCTTACATTTAATATCCCTACAATGTTGTCAATTCCTTCTGCATAAATAGGATACCGAGAATACTTCTCAGTTCTTATGACTTCAATAATTTCTTCGTAAGTATCTTCTATGTCTATAGCAATAATATCTGTTCTTTGAATCATCACATCTCTGATCTGTTGATCGCCAAATTCAAAAACATTATAAATCATTTCCTTCTCATGGACTTCTAAAACACCTTCCTCTTGACTAACATTGACAACTGTTCTCAGTTCATCCTCAGTAATGAAGGGACGTACTTTGTTTGTATTACTCCCTAATATTCTCATAAATCCACTTGTAATAAAAGTAAATATTGTTACGATAGGATAAAGTAAAACAATAACAAGAGCTATAGGTTTTATGATTTTTAAGGATATTTTTTCAGCATTTTGGGCAGCAAAAGACTTAGGAGTTATTTCTGCAAATACCAACACTAGAATTGTCATGACGATTGTAGCAATCACCACGCCTTGATCCCCATAAAAATCAATAGCCAGCGCCGTTGCCAAGGCAGAAGCACCTATATTTACGATGTTGTTTCCTACCAAAATTGTACCTAAAAGCTTATTCGGCTCCCCTATATATTTATCGATTAGATCCGCCCCTTTAACTTTTTCCTCTACCATATGTCGGACTCTAATTCTACTTAGTGCCATTAATGCTGTTTCAGAGGTTGAAAAAAAAGCAGATAAAATCAATAGTATCAATAGTATCAATGCTTGCCCTATATTATGCATATCCAAATACCCTCACATCCTTTATATCTTTGACGATACTTTGCTTATCATGCTTATTTTATGGAATCTTCTACATTTTATAATGAAATCTTTTGTAGAAGTTCTTCCCTGCGGCAATAAAATTTATAGGTTTGGGAATTCTAATACTAGTTTTCATTCAAAACTTAGCATAATCTTTGTATTGCAATTGAGGAGTAGGAAAATGGATATATTAAAAAGAGTGCTTGTTCTGTTAATCATCTATGTAATGATTGTTACTTTAAATATATTGTCCTTTGCTTATCTGTATATAAAACATGATTCCCTTATTGATACAAATGGTATGATTACTCATTCTTCAGATTACAAAAAATCGCCTTTTAGTGATGCTATTTATTTCAGCGGCATTACCTACTTAACTATTGGCTATGGAGATATTACAGCTGTCGATCAAATGGGGAAATTTCTTACAGTACTTCAAGGGTTTTCAGGCGTTCTAATCAATTCTATTTTTACCGGTATGTTTTTGTTTTATTTAGTCAAAAGACCCAAAAATATTATTATTACCAATAGAGTTTATCTAAAATATCAAGAGGATGAGGATAAATTTTATTTATCTGTAAGAGTGGGTAATAAAGGTAGAGCTTTAGTAAATGTCAATAGAGTACTAGAAGTCTTTATTTATGAAAATAATGTTAGAAAAAGAAAACTCCATTTATCTCAAGAGTATTATTATTTTGAGAAGCTCTTATATTGGGATATTGATTTGCAAGAAGAAAAAAATCGCCAGCTTCTAAGCTACTTGAAGGCAGCCCTTCTTAAAAAAGAAAGTATTTTAATAAGAATTTCAGTTATAGGCACCGATGTAGAGGCTGGGGAGTTGGTTTTTATATCTAGATACTATACTGGAGGCTGTATTCACTTCATTAAGGATTATATAGACCTCTATAAATGGCAAGGTCATAGAAGAAGTCACATTAATTGGAGAGATTTTCATAAAACCTGCAGCTTGGAGGAAGAAAAAGTTAAGAAATTTAAAGATTTATAAAATCTCAAAATCTTCTTATTTTTAAAAACAGAAGATTTTGAGGTGCGACCATTTCATATTTATACAAAAGGAAACGCTAGATAAAAGGATACCCCTTCTTCTTCATTTTTTACCCAAATTCTTCCACCATGCAAGGAAACAATGCGATGACTAATGGCTAAACCAAGGCCGAATTCCCCCTTACTCCCTTTGCGGAATTTATTAAAAAGAATATCTATTGTTTCTTCTTCAATATTGGGTCCATCATTCCAAATACGAAGAAGCGCTGTCTTTTCCGTAGACTCCTCTGACTTCTTCAGTGAAATAAGAATTTGGTGCTGAGCATACCGTATTTGGTTATCTAGCAAATTTTCTAGCACAACACACCATTGTTCAATATCCCCCTTAATTTCTATATCCGATAAATCAAGGGACCAATCTAATTGCCTCTGATTCCAACGGAATCTTTCTACCACATCGATAATTAAGTTATGCATGTTTACAGTTTCCCAAAAAGGTTTGTGGGTAGCTAAATAGTCGAGTTTTGTCAGATAGAGAAGACTATATATGCGCTTTTCTAAGCGCTCAGCTTCTTCCTCGATAACTTGTAAGCTGTTTGTTAGATCTCCTTTAGGGTAAATCCCATCTCCAATTGCTTGGACATAACTACGGATAATCATTACTGGTGTCTTCAACTCATGGGACGTATGCTGTAAAAAAGACTGTTGTGCCTCGTCCTGACGAACTAATTGGGTCCTTAGCTGCTCTATAGACTCTCCCAATTTGCCAATCTCATCCTTCCGTTGCAACTGAATCGTTTCATTCCAGTCTCGATTTGTAAGCTTTTTAACACGTTTTTCCAAGGCTACCAATGGATTCGACAAGTATCTTGCCAGCAAAAGAGAGGGTATCCAACTAAGTAAAAAAACCAAGCTCATAATCAATAGCAATCTTCTAAAAAGAGTTTGAACCAAATCTTCACGATAAGCATCCCACATATAAGATACAAGAAAAAATTCATGGCCCCGCATCTCACCTTTATTAATCACATAAAAAACCTTTCTATCATCAACTTGTCCGCTATAGCGTTGACTATCTTCCACTTGTTGACTCGCCTCTAATCTTACCTTATTTAGAAATTCTATAGGAAGCCTTTGGGCAATGATTTCTTGCGTTTCACTTAATATAATAAAGTGATTAACAGTACGTATATCTTGTAAGGCATGTCGTTCTCTAGGCAAAAGGTTATCTTCCCAGGCTTCTTCAGGAGATTCGTTATGAAAGCGATTCAATATCAAATTTTGGCCACTTTCAATGGTTGCATAAATTTCTCTGGTAAAAAAGTCCCTCAGTGTCCAAGGAAATAATCCTGTTAATAAAATAGAAATAGCTAACATAATAGCAGCAAAAACCAACCAAATTTGTAAGGATAAAGGAAGATTTTTCATGACCTTACCATCCTATATCCATAACCATACATCGTCTCTATAGATAAAAACGACATCTTTTTTCTTAATCGTCTAACGAGATCATCTACTACACGATCACTTCCAAAATAGTTATCCCCCCAAATATGCATAAGAATTTGCTCTCTTGAAAGAGCGCGTCCTTGATTTTTTGTAAAAAGAATAAGAAGATCAAATTCCTTAGAGGTTAAGTCAATGATGGTTTCCTGTAACTTAACCGTTCTACTTGCTTCATATATACTATAGGGAGGAATTGTTTGAAATGTAGTATTAGTATGATATACTCTCTCCAGTAGCCTTCTAGTACGGATTACTAACTCTCTGGGAAGAAATGGCTTAGGTAGATAATCATCACTCCCCAATTCTAAACCAACCACTCTATCTATATCAGCATCTCTTGCAGAGATAAAGATAACAGGTGTTTGCAAGCTATTTGCCTTAATTTCTCTAATAAGTTGATAACCATCTATATCAGGAAGCATAATATCCAATATCCATAAATCAGGCGTATTATGAATAGCCTGCCTTGCTTCCACCCCTGCCAAAAAGGAAGAAATCTGCCAACCTTCCTTCTGCAGGTAAGAGGTTAAAACCAAGTTTAAATTTGGATCATCCTCTACTAAATAGATTCGAAATGACATATGCTATACCTCCTCCTCTTAAGTATATCAAAAAAGACGTGCCTTAACACGTCTTTAGAACTGTATTTTCATGTTTGCAGAAAGCTAAATAGTTAGCTTATTTAATTTCTATAATGAAAAACTCTCTAGCTTTAACTGTTTGGCTTCTTCATTGCCAAGTTTTTCTCTTCTAAGCTGAAGCTCTTTTGGCATCAGTTCCTTCATTTCTTCTTGCAATGCTTCTTTGGTAATTTCTCCACTTTGTAATTTTTCTCTAAGCTCTTGCAACTTTTCCTTTACTTCTTCTGAAAGCTCCTCTTGATTCCCAAAACCCCTTACTTTCATTTGAAATCCTTCTGGTATCAGTTCCTTCATTTCTTCTTGCAATGCTTCTTTGGTAATTTCTCCACTTTGTAATTTTTCTCTAAGCTCTTGCAACTTTTCCTTTACTTCTTCTGAAAGCTCCTCTTGATTCCCAAGACCTCTTACTTTCATTTGAAATCCTTCTGGCATCAGTTCCTTCATTTCTTCTTGCAATGCTTCTTTGGTAATTTCCCCCTTTTCAAACTTTTCCCTAAGTTCTTGACATTTTTCCCTGATTTCCTCTGAAAGCTCTATGTTTTTGCCAAAACCTTCTTCTCCAAGCCCTATTGATTTCGTAATAGCTGTTGGAAATTTGCCCCTATCCTTTGTGTTTTCTTCAGTATTTGCACTATTGTTGGCAAACACCCCTACTGGTACCAAAAGTGTTAGAGCTAATGTAGCAGGTATGATTTTCTTTTTCCAATCCATAAAAATTCTCCTTCCCATTTGTTTTTTATTTAAGTACCTTTCCATTAATATTATGAACTAAAAGTATGGCATCAGTATCAAAGAATTATGGGAAATTGTGAAATTTATATTCCTTCTTATGCACCACTCAGTCTTTTCTGGTTGTTGGCGTTTCTACTTTTTTCTTTATATTTAGCAACTATCCTTGTTTCGCTGCATAAAAATAAAGCGAGACTTAATTCAGGGAAGCCTTAGCAATACACCGAAGGATAAAAATATAATTCAAAATTACCTAATACTGAGCTTTGACAGTAGTATTTTCTATCCTTTTAAAAAAATTTACAATAAATATGTTAATTTAAAAAGGTTTTTAGTAGAGGATGTCGAAGTTGGTTAGGAAAAAAATATTTAAGAAAGGGGGTAAACCAGTTGATAGCTTGGCTTTCAGAAGCACTTGTTTTGGAACGAATTTACTGGTATCTAGCCATTCCTTTTACAGTCTTATTTATTATACAGTTAATAGCTACCTTTTTAGGTCTAGGTGATGGGGATGGGATGGAGGGTATTGAAGAAGGGTTAGATTTGGATAATGACTTTGAATTTGAATCATCATTGAATTTATTCACGCTTAGAAATTTCATCACCTTTTTTACTGTTTTTGGATGGGCAGGAATTACTTTTTTAAATGCAGGAATGGGCACATCTGCTACTTTACTACTCTCTACGCTACTAGGCATCATCATGATGTTGATCGTATCGGTTCTTTTTTACTTCACAATGAAATTAACACATAATGGAAATATGCAAATAGAATATGCTAAAGGAGCTACTTGTCAGGTATATATACGTATTCCTGCTAAAAGAAGTGGTATAGGAAAGGTAAATATTACTTTTCAAGACGCTTTTAGAGAATTGGAAGCTATGACAGATGATGAGAATGCTATTCCAACAGGTACTGTCGTTCAAGTGAAGGATATATTAAGCAATAGAATTTTATTGGTTGAAAAAATAACTGGAGGGGATTAACAAATGGGTCAGCCTTATGGTGTAATACTTGTAACTGTTATTGTTGTTATTATTTTTGGTACTGTTGCAGCCTTGTTTGCTCGATACAAAAAATGTCCATCAGATAAAGTTTTAGTTGTATACGGTAAAGTAGGTCAAGGAGAAGTTGGAAATAATTCTTCCAAGTGTATTCATGGAGGCGCCGCTTTTATATGGCCCGTCATCCAGCATTATGAGTTTCTAGACCTCACACCCATATCAATAGAGGTCAACCTTCAAAAAGCCCTTAGTAAACAAAACATCAGGGTAGATGTTCCTTCAAGGTTTACCGTTGGTGTTTCTACAGAACCAGGGGTTATGCAGAATGCAGCAGAAAGATTGTTGGGATTAAAGTTAGCAGAGATACAGGAATTGGCCAAAGATATTATATTTGGCCAGTTAAGGCTGGTTATAGCTACAATGGACATCGAAGAAATTAATACCGATAGAGATAAGTTTTTAGAAGCTGTATCCAGTAATGTAGAAACTGAATTAAAAAAGATTGGTTTAAGACTAATCAACGTAAATGTCACAGATATTAATGATGAGTCTGGCTATATCGATGCATTAGGTAAAGAGGCGGCTGCAAAGGCTGTCAATGATGCTAAAAAGAGTGTTGCTGAGAAGGATAGAGATGGTGCTATTGGTGAAGCTAAAGCCCATAGAGATCAGAGAGTACAGGTTGCTGAGGCCAATGCTACTGCTGTAGAGGGAGAAAACCGATCTAAAATTACCATTGCCAACTCTGAAGCGGAAAGAAGGGAAAAAGCAGCGGAGGCAGAAAGAAAAGCTACAGCTGCCGAGAAAATTCAATCTGCAAGAGCCTTAGAAGAGGCTTATTTTGCAGAGGAAGAGGCTGAAAAAGCCAGGGCAAAAAGAGAAAAGGCTACAAAAGAAGCGGATGTTATTGTTCGTGCAGAGATTGAAAAACAAAAGCTTGAGATCGAAGCAGAAGCCCAAGCAGAGGAATTTAGAAGAAAAGCTAAAGGCGAAGCTGATGCTATCTTTGCCAAAATGGATGCAGAGGCTAGAGGTACTAAGGAAATGCTTGTAAAACAAGCGGAAGGTTTCAGTAAAATCGTGGAAGCGGCAGGAGGAGATACAGATAAAGCAGTGATGTTGATGATTGCCGATAAACTACCAGAACTAATTAAAATTCAAGTAGAAGCCATCAAAGGCATCAACATCGACAAAGTTACTGTGTGGGATAACACTGGAGGAAAAGAAGGCGGAAAAACCGCCACCGCCAATTTTTTATCCGGTATGATGCAATCCCTTCCACCTCTTGAGGATGTATTTAACAGTGCAGGACTTCAATTGCCGGAATATCTATTAAAAAAGCAAACTACACCCCAAGCAGATTTTATTTCTAAAGAGAAAAAAGAAAACTATGTGGATGTTGAAGAAGATGATTTAAAGCCTCAGGAGGCTGAAGCCGAGAGTTAAAGTGGCAGTGTAAATAATTTTGTGTATTCTCTTTCTAAGTACAATAACTTAAGTAACTTTAAGATTTGATTTAAATGCTGATTTTTGTCGATGAGTAATTTGTCAAATTAGTTCTGCTGTATAAATTACCCATTTAAAGCTAAGAATATACATTGTTTTTCCTAATAACAGGGTAGGGCTATGCTGAGGAGCAACCTGAGGGGTTATTAGGATTCTTTACAGGAACGGGTAGTCTAGTGGACTTCCCGTTTTCTTCGTTCCTGGGGGAACAAAAGCGTTAAACCTCAGGGGTTTGGGGACAGCGTCCCCAAGTTAAACAACATCCTCTTTTTTGAATAATATATTTAGTTGGCTTAGTACCCTATCCCAATCTCCATAGCCCCTAGTCCACTTCTTACTAACTCTTTCAGTAGCTAGATATAGCATTTTCATAAGACTTTCATCAGTAGGGAATATCAGTTTTGTTTTAGTTACTTTTCTAAACTGGCTGTTTAGACTTTCTATGGCATTGGTAGTGTACATAATCCTCCTTATATAGTCTGGAAACATTAGAAAGGTTGAAATATTATCCCAATTATCTTCCCAGCTTTTAATCGCATTCGGGTATTTATTGCACCATTTTTCCTTAGCATGAAGTAGATTTTCTAATGCCATTTCTTCATTCACTGAGGTATAAACAGCCTTTAGATCTGCTACGAATGCTTTCTTGTCTTTGTAGGGTATATATCGCATACTCGCCCTAAGCTGGTGAATAATACATCGCTGTATTTGGGCAAAAGGATACACTGCTCCAATGGCTTCTTTAAAGCCACTTAAACCATCTACACAGAATATTAAGACTTCTTGTACTCCTCTATTTTTGAGATCATTAAGGACTGAGAGCCAGAACTTGCTACTCTCATTTGCTCCTATCCAAATACCAAGGACTTCTTTTACTCCATCCATATTTACACCCAGCACCACGTAGGCTGCTTTAACTACTACTTGTTTATCTTCTCTTACTTTGTAGTGTATTGCATCCATGAATACGAAGGAATATCTCTTTTCTAATGGTCTGTTTTGCCATTCAGAGACTAGGGGTAAAATTCTGTTGGTTATGTTAGAGACCATATCAGCTGAAATATCCACATCATACAAGTTTTTTATTTGCTCTGATATATCTCTAGTGGTCATGCCTGCAGCATAAAGTGCCATTACTTTTTCTTCTATACCAGTTACATTCCTTTGATATTTAGGTATTATTTTGGGATCATAATCCCCATGTCTATCCCTTGGTATATTTAGATCAACAGGTCCTAATTCTGATTTTATGGTTTTCTTAGAATATCCATTTCGTCTATTCGGGGTTTCTTTATCGGACATATCATATCGATCATATCCTAGTTGCTCATCCATCTCTGCTTCTAAAGCTTCCTGTAATACATCCCTGAACATTTCTTTCATGGCTGCTAATACTTCATTTGGATTACTAAAATTTTGTTCCTTGATGTAATTTTTCAATACTTCCTTTGGTATATTCGACATAAAAATACTCCTCCTAGAAAATTTTGGTATTTTATCATTACCTCAATTATTGTCTAGAAAGAGTATACTTAATCTGTTTACACAAAATTTTCTACAGGCTCGTTAAAGTTAATAAGCTGCACCTCCAAGTATTAGATTCCTACCTAATATTTGGAGGGCACTTCAATTTAGGTTTCTTTTTCATCTATGAGCTAAGCTTATTTGTCTTCTATCATTTCTTTTACCTGCTTAACATCCTTATCTCCTCTTCCTGATAAGTTGACAATAATAATTTGATCTGATGATAATTCCTTTGCCAGCTTCGTTGCATAAGCGACAGCATGAGCGCTTTCAATAGCTGGAATAATTCCCTCAGTCTTAGATAACAGGAAAAAGGCATCTAAAGCCTCGTCATCTGTAACAGCAACATATTCCCCTCTGCCCACTGATTTATAATAGCTGTGTTCAGGGCCAACACCTGGATAATCTAAACCTGCTGCTATAGAGTGAACTGGTAGAGGCTCACCATTTTCATCCTGTAATGTATAGCACTTAAATCCGTGAATTACACCAACTGTTCCTTTTGAAATAGAAGCAGCATGCTCTTCTGTCTCTAACCCTTTACCGGCAGGCTCTACACCAATGATTTTTACTTCTTCATCCTTTACAAATGGATGAAATAAACCTATAGCGTTACTGCCTCCCCCAACACAAGCTACTAAATAATCTGGAAGTCTTCCCTCTGCCTCCAGTATTTGCCTCCTGGCTTCTATGCCAATAATACTTTGGAATTCTCGCACCATAGTAGGATAAGGATGAGGGCCTACCGCTGATCCCAATAAATAGAAAGTATCCTCAGCATTAGTGACAAAATCTTCTAAAGCTGCATCAACAGCATCCTTCAAAGTAGCTGTACCACTGGTTACTGGCACAACTTTTGCACCTAACATCTCCATTCTAAAAACATTTAACTCCTGTCTTTTTGTGTCAATTTCCCCCATATATATGGTACAATCCAATCCCATCAAAGCACATACTGTAGCTGTGGCTACACCATGCTGCCCAGCTCCTGTCTCTGCAATAATTCTTTTTTTGTTCATTTTTTTTGCCAATAATGCCTGTCCGATGGCATTATTAATTTTATGTGCGCCTGTATGGTTTAAATCTTCTCGCTTTAAGTATATCTTAGCGCCACCTATCCTTTGTGTTAGGCCCTCCGCATAATAAAGAGGATTTTCTCTCCCTATATATTGTTTTTGATAGTATTGTAGTTCCTGAAGAAATTCTGGATCTTCAATATATTGATAAAAATTTTCTGCTACCTCTGCTAAAACATTTTGTAGTGCTTCAGGAACAAATGCTCCACCAAATTCACCGAAATATCCATTTGTCTTTTCCATTTTAAATTTCCTCCTTTTATTTTTCATCATTATTTGTATTTTATAGAAATCGTTGCAAATTAAAAGTCCTCTATACATTTTATAAAATGTATAGAGGACGAATGATCGCGGTGCCACCTCAATTGGTCATAAATCTAACCCACTTTTTCAGATACAGGTACAATCACCGATATCCTATCTCTATAACGGGAGAAACCCGGGTCACCTACTAAATCTTCAGATCCCACTCGTAAGCCCATTCATTATGCTTTCCAATGCCGAACTCTCACCAACGCCGACTCTCTGTGATTCTCTAGCACAACTACTCCTCTTACTCAACGTTTTACTTTTATTAATTATTAATATCATAATAAGAAAATGATGCCCTGTCAAGAAGTTTTTCAAATTTATTTATAAGAACTGATTTTTATATCATCAATCCAAACTGTAGTATTAGCATTAAATAAAGATAACTTTATCCTATTGCTTTCCTTATTAGGCAAATCAAAGTGTATCATTTCCCATGTTCCTGCTACTTTAGGTTTATAATAAATAAAATTTTCCCATACTAGATGGTCATGGTTATATCCTTTAAAATTCATTGGAATTTCTTCTATAGCATCTGTCCTAACCCATAAAGAAAGCGTAGAATTTTTATATGTAGTAACATTATTCAAATAAATACTATTGGATGCGTTATCTGTAGTACCCATAAACTTCAATGCATATTCTCCATTTCGAAATATACTTCTATCTTTTTTGATAAAATCGGGATTTAAATTAGAAATTTCATACTTTTCAAGTCCCTCTGACGCAGTTTTATCAGTTTCATTTCCATACCTATCGTTTTCTTGATCTCCATCCGCTACAGTAGCTTCATTACTCTCCTCCCAGCTATACTGTATTTCGATTACACCATCAGTATTTTTAAACCTACCACCTATTCCCATCACCAATAAAGCAGCAATGACTCCAGTCAGTACGATACCTATAATTGCTTTCTTAAAGGTAGTATGACGAAGCTGCTTATGCTCTTCCTGTAAAATCTCCTCCGTTTTTCCATCATTATGGTTAGCTACATCAGGGTACAACTGGTTGTAAGCCTTCAATATTTCATTTAAACTTGTGTATTGATGGGTACCATACTGCAAATTATTTACCAGTTCCAGTAATTTATTTAATTCACTCAGCTTCTTATCACCCAAAGATATATTTGAGAAAAGAATTGTGTTAAGCACACTTCCTACACCCCTACTTACCCGCTTAAAACTATCGTCTTTATCTATTACATTTTTTCCCACAATTAATAAATCATTAAGCAGGATACTGCCATCTTTCACAATGACTTGGGATTCTTCTACCAATATTCTTTTAATATCATCTGAGAAATTATCATAAGCAACTATCTTTTCTAAATATTGATGAGCCAAACTTAATCGCTCTTGTGTGTTCAGCATATTTTGCTCTATATACTCTGTTAAATAGGATGCTTTATTAAATTTAGTAACAAGAACAATAGCTTCATCAAGTTCCTCAAAGAAAACCAAATTATCTAAACATTGTAATTGTCTTTTCGTTTCCTCCCCTAGAAACCTTTTATCATTCATTATATTAATTACAACAAATTCATCTTTGTTTTTTTTTGAGGCACCAATGAGAATTTTTTGCATGTCAGTAACACTAAATATTTCGTGAATATCAAACTCCTGAATATAGCTACTACCCATTCATATAACCTACCTTATTTATAATTTTATCTTCCTTAAACCAATAGCTGTATTCCTAAAATTATTATAGCTATATGCCTATGAAGTTGACCATCCATAAACTAGCTACTATTTAAAATGATATCATGAATCACTACTTTCTTCAATAAAGCTCCTACTTTTAAAATTGGATATAGTGTAGATTTTTAAAAAAACGAAAAAGGAATATCTTATTTAATTATAAAAGAATCTTCAAAAAAATGTACAAATTTGTCAAAAAAAGAGGTATAATGTAAAAACATAGTACTTAAGTACTATACTGCTTTTTTAATATTTTCTTTTTAATTTGTTATGAGGGGGAATTAAAATGGTGCTGAGTCTAGTACAAAATAACCTAGAAAAAGAAGTCTTAAAAGAAATAAGAGAGATACAAGAGCTAAAAAGAAAAATAAACGAAGTTAAACAAGCTAGAATTTGTGAAGAAAGCAGCTTGTTACTACAAATTTTTGATATCGAACTAAGTAAGAAAATTGAAACCTATACATATTGTAAAAATAATACTATATAACATTATATTCACTATCACATTGAAAAAAGGATATAAACAGCCCTCTATACCACAGGGCTGTTTTTCTAAAACATTATAAATATTTCAATAATTCCTCTTTATTTCTAGGGGGATGTAAAGCTTTGACTTTTCCCCGCTCTAATAAATGCTGATAAATCTCTAAAATTAATGGCACCTCTAGATTCGCTTCTTCTAAAAGTTCCCTTTGGCTAAATACATCTTCATGCGTCCCCTCTAATAAAACCCTTTCTTTTTTCATAATATAAAAATAATCTCCCCAACTATAGGCTAAATTTACATCATGGGTGGAAAGAACTAGCGTTTTACCTTTTTGGTGCAGCTTCTCCAGTATCTCCATTAATTCTGCCGTATGTTTGGGATCTAAGGACATAGTAGGTTCATCTAGCAGAACTACCTCTGTATCCATAGCTAGAATATCAGCAATAGATACTCTCTTTTTTTCTCCACCACTTAAAAAATGTACTGGTTTATGCTGTAGGTTGAAAACATTGGTAGCTTTCATGGCCTCCTCTACCCTCTTTTTTGTTTCTTCATTGGAAAAACCTAAATTTTTGGGGCCAAAGGATATTTCTTGATATACGTTGGTGGAAAATAATTGGGTATCAGCATCTTGAAAAACAATTCCAACTTTTTTCCACAGATTTTTACGCGCTTTGTGAGAGAGGTTTTGCCCTTCATAATAAATCTCTCCTTTTTGCGGTTTTAACAAACCGTTCATGTGGAGAAAAGTAGTAGATTTTCCTGAACCATTAGGTCCTAAAAATACCGTTTTCTTCCCCTTTGGTATTTTTACATGAAGCTTGTCTAGCGCCAGTGTACCGTCAGGATAGGTATAGGTTATATCTTTTAAGTGAAGTATCCATTGTTGTTCCATAAATCACCCTTCTTAAATCATTAATAAAAAAACTAAGACCACTTGTGTTATCATGATAAAGCACCAGTTTTTGGGGGAATTTTCGTATTCAACAATAAGAAGATCTATTTCCCCTTGATAGCCTCTAGCGATTAGTCCTTGATAACTTTCCTTACTTCTTTGATGTAAACCCAAGAACAAACTAGCTACTAATTGAGATAGTGCTTGACGACTATTGGTAGTATTATAATAACCACCTCTAGATTTCTGTGCAAAAAAGATTTTAGTTGTTATTTCTGTTAGAAGCATAATGAACCTATACATCAAAAACATCAATTCTCTGATTAATATAGGGCACTTATACTTTTTTAATAGTTGCAATGTATCTACCATCGGGGTTGTTAAAATAAAAAAGTATAAACAAGTGACTGCAGCCAAAGCTCTTACGACCAAAAACAACGCATCATAAAAACCCTTCCAAGTACCATATATTTTAAAGCCTTCCTGTATTTCTACTTGAAGCATAACAGGCAAAACCCCCATCACCAGAAAGAAAAAAGGAAGAAAAAGGGCCTTCACGAAATTCTGGGCAGAAGTTCCCCCTTTTTTCATAATGATTATCCCCATAAACAGGATAACAGCAATAGGTACTATATAATTTTTTGCCAATAATACGACTAACATTGTGCTTAGAGAAAATATAAATTTTTGATTTGGTTCTACTTTTCGCAAAGAACTACTATAAGCAAGATGATCAATGAAATACATTAAATCCCTTCCCTTTTAGGCGTTTTTTTCATGCTTTGTAGTGTATATAGGATGACTCCGCCTCCACAGACTGCTTGAAGAGTAAATAATATCTTCTCCATTACATCCGTAGAGGGTTCAAAAATAGGTTCAAACCATGCTTCATATTCAGGAGCTAATTCTTCAATCGCTTCTCCAGCTAAATCATCGGCCCCTTCAAATTCTCCGCCTTTATGAAGTAATAAAGGTGTTACAACTAATATTCCTACCAATAGCAGCATTACTATTATACTGGGAAAAGGATTTTTTCTATTGTTATTCATATTATATCTCTCCCCTCATAAAATCTAGCTCCTGTAATCCTTCTTTGTTGTACTTCCAAACAAGATTTAGGATTGCAACAGTTAATAATCCCTCTGTAATCGCTAAAGGAATTTGTGTAACCGCAAAAATTCCCATAAATTTCATTAAAGCTGCAGAAAACCCTCCTACAGGGTCTTGATATACAATGGCTAATTGTAATGCTGTGACGATATAGGTAGCAAGATTGCCTAGTGCAGCCGCCACCATTACTGCCAGCCATACAGGAGCTTTCATCATTTTTAATAATTTATAGCTTCCATAGGCTACAATAGGGCCTACAATACCCATCGAAAAAGTATTTGCCCCCAAGGTGGTGATACCACCATGTGCCAACAAAAGTGATTGGAATACCAATACAACAAAGGAAAGCAACACCATTGCATAGGGACCAAACAATATAGCCCCCAAACCCACCCCAGTTGGATGAGAAGAACTTCCCGTTACAGATGGTAACTTTAAGGCGGATAATACAAATATAAAGGCACCACAAAGAGCCAGCATCATTTTTCCATCTGATCTTTCATTCAAAACTTCCTTCATTTTCTTATAGCTTAGCACTAAAAAGGGAAGAGACACAAGCCACCATATCACTGTCCACTTTACAGGAAGAAACCCCTCCATAATGTGCATTGCAAATACAGGTGTTGGTATAAGTGTAAACAGACCTGCTAAAGTCATTGCAGAAAATACATTCTCTTTTTTCATTTTCCTACCTCCTCATAAATGGAATATTAAAATTAAAGCTTATATGATTTACAGCTGCCCTTGCACTTTTGGCAACTGAGTAATATAAAACTGACCAACGCCTAAAACCACAAAAATTCCACTCCTCAGGAGTGGAATTTGTAAGTACTAAATAGTTTCTCACTATCATCATAACAATACAAACATTCCTTCCCTCCGAAGGTTGTTGTATTCTTTAGGCTGGTCTCCTGACTTGTGAATCACCTTACTCTCGACACCTTCCCGAAAATTTTTCAGTGGCCGTTGCCGATTTCATCCTCACTTACAGTAGCGGGGGCTGTAGCGGATTTACACCGCTTTCCCATTTAAGCTTCTTCTAAAACACCTAAAATATTATTCAGTATTTTATTTTTTTGTGAATCTATTTTCCTCTATCATAATTATTGTATCAAATAATTTTATTTCCTTCAAGAAAAATTTTACATACGGTCCTATAAACTCCACTTAGTGTGTATTTTTCTAAAGAAGGTCCAAGCTTTACAAAATTAGCTAAAGACTTAGGTTAAATAAAATAGCAACGTTTTTTATCATATACTATTTTTTCAACATTTTTTGTAAAATATCTCCCTACTAAGGAAAAGAGTGGTTTGTTTCCTCTCTAGTAACATAATTTTCTCTTTTTCATAGTATATAACATATAGTTTATTATCATCATTTGTTTTCAGAGGGGGGATGGTTGTGGAAGAGACGAAATTCGTGGAAATAAAAAATATTTCTAAGACTTATCATACGTTGGATGGAGAAACAACAGCTCTAGAAAACCTTTCTTTTGACGTGCATAGAGGGGAAATTGTTACAATTGTAGGGCCTAGCGGCTGTGGCAAATCCACTATACTATCCATTATTGCAGGATTAGTTAAACCCAGTTCCGGGAAAGTTTTTATTAATGGTCAACAAACAGAGGGTCCCAACAGAAGTATCGGATACATGTTTCAAGGTGATCATTTATTTCAATGGCGCACGATTATGGAAAACGTATTGATTGGACTAGAAGTACAGAATAAGGTAAATCAAGAAAGCATTGAGAGAGTAACTAGGTTACTAGATACCTATGGTTTAAAAGACTTCAAAAACCATTACCCCAATCAATTGTCCGGAGGAATGCGTCAAAGGGTTGCTCTTATCCGCACCCTTGCTATTGAACCAGAGCTGCTCCTGTTAGACGAACCGTTTTCTGCTTTAGATTATCAAAGTCGTCTAGCAGTCAGCGATGATATAGCAGGAATTTTAAAACGAGAACAAAAAACTGCTATTATGGTTACGCATGACATAGCCGAAGCCATTTCTATGGCTAATAGGGTCCTAGTACTTTCCAACCGGCCTGCTAGTATAAAAAATGTACACGAAATCAAATTAACCTGCAGTAATGAACGTACACCTTTAAAATGTCGCGAAGCCCCTGAGTTTAGACATTATTTTAATCAAATATGGAAGGAGTTAGATATCTATGTTAAATAATAAATCTCCTGAAAATACCTTGCACTCCTCCAGCCATATAGCATACCTTAAAAGTCTTCAGCGACATCAGTTAAAAATCAAATTATCTCAAGTGTGTGTGCTAATAAGTTTTTTATTGTTATGGGAAATCGCAGCTACCCTAAAGTGGATAGATCCTTTCTTTACCAGTAAACCTTCGGAGGTTTTTAAATTAATTGTTACTTTACTTCGGGATGGTTCTCTTTTTAAACATACGGCTATCTCTGTTTTTGAAGCCCTTATAGGGTTTATTATAGGCACAATTTTAGGAACCATTGCTGCTATCTTGCTTTGGTGGTCAGATTTTATAGCAAAGGTATTGGACCCTTATCTTGTGGTTTTAAATGCCCTGCCTAAAATTGCTCTAGGACCTATTATCATCATATGGGCTGGCGCTGGAATGCGAGGGATTATTGTAACTGCCTTAGCTATTTCTCTTGTTGTAACAATTTTAGCTACTTATAATGGCTTTAAAGAAGTAGATGAAGAAAAAATTAGAATGTTAATGACCTTTGGTGCCACAAAGCTGCAAATATTGCAAAAGGTCATTTTCCCCGCCAGCATTCCTACCATGATTAACACAATGAAAATCAATATTGGTATGTCTTGGGTAGGGGTCATCGTGGGAGAATTTTTGGTTTCTAAGGCTGGATTAGGTTACTTAATTGTTTACGGTGGTCAAGTGTTTCGATTAGACATTGTCATGGCAGGGGTAATTGTCTTAGCTATTGCCACAGCTTTGATGTACCAACTAATCGTATGGTTGGAGAGCAAATTTTTAAAAGGACGACAGTGACCCCTTTTCCTATACTAAAAAAATCCAACAAGAAACACTAAGATGGCGTGTTTCTTGTTGGACTTTTTAGTGTAGAAATACCTATCGATAACCTTCTATCATACTTTTCTCTTAATGCTCTTCAAGCCTGCATGTCTAATAAAGTATTGTGTAATTTTACAAAATCTTTTTCATCATTTTTTATAAACTCTATTGCTGTTCTAGGATGTTCATTTAATTGGCCTACAAGCATATAGGGAATATCATATCCCCAGTTAATCTCTGAGTGAAGGGGTTTTACGTATTCTTCGATTAACTTCAGCAACGGTACAATGTTATACTTTGGATTTTTTAAAAATCCCATTAATAATTCCAGCGGACAATTTCCAGCCCCTCTACCTAAGCCATACACTGTAGCATCCAGATAGCTTGTCCCCATAATCAAAGATTCAATAGTATTTGCATAGGCTAATTGCTGATTGTTATGGGCATGGATTCCTACCTTTTTGCCTACCTGTTCAGCTATATTCAAATATTTCCGTGCTAATCTATGGATTTGTTCTGAATAGTAGGTACCAAAACTGTCTACCAAATAGATTACATCTACATTAGTGTTTGCAAAAATATTGAGGGCTTCATCTAAATCTGTTTCTGACACTTTAGAAATAGCCATTAAATTGATGGTAGTCTCATATCCTTTACTATGTGCATCTTCTATCAATTCAATAGCAGCAGGTATCTGATGTATATAGGCAGCAACACGGATCATATCTATCACACTATCTTCTTTAGGGCGAATATTTTCTTTAAAGGTTCTTCCTATGTCTGCCATTACTGCTAGTTTAAGTGATGTTTCATTATTTCCTACAACCTTTCGAATATCTTCCTCTTTACAAAAGTTCCAAGGACCAAATTCTTCCGTAGACATCACTTTTGGTGATGCAATTTTTCCTATTTCCATGTAGTCTACACCAATTTCTACACATGTATCATAAACAGCACGTACAAAGTCTTCTTCAAATTTATAATTATTAATCAGCCCCCCATCTCTAATGGTACAGTCCAAAACCTTAATATCAGGTCGATAGGTTATCCAAGTTCCTTTTTTTTCAAATTTTTCGATTAGTGACATAGTATGTTCCCTCTCTCTTATATAAGTATATTGCTACTATTCTATCACAGAAGTTCTATCTAGGTAAAGGGATAATTCAATAAGTCGTTAGCTTTTTCTATATTATTCCCTTTAAGTAGCGTGCTAAACTTGTTCAACTGTTTTACTATTTTGACAAAAGATTCAGTGAACTCGTCCAGCTAAAGCTGAACATCGGGGAATCAGATGGCGACTCTACTCCACCTAATTCAAAGCCCACTTATAGAAGTGGGGGTCTTAACCCAGTAAAGTATTTGATAATAAATTAAACAAAAGCATTTTCCAAAAACTCCTTGACAAACTAATTATAAATTTTTATTATAAATATATAATAATGTTTTTATTATATTTCATATCTAGGGGATGATGCGATGACTATTAAGATTTTAGGTTCAGGATGCAAGAACTGTATAAAGCTAGAGGAAAACGTAAAGGCTGCTGTCAAAGAACTAGGCTTACAAGCGAGTGTAGAAAAGGTTACCGATATGGAACTTATTCTTGGATATGGCGTTATGAGAACGCCAGGTCTAGTACTTAATGAAAAAGCAGTATCCGCTGGTAAAGTATTATCCGTAGAGGACATAAAAAAGATATTAAGCAATTAGTTATAACTTTATATAATACACAACATCTACAGTGAAAATATTTTTATAAGCGGCATATAACTAATTAGCAAAGAATAAAAAAGACTCCTTTTTTTACAAAGGAAGTCTTTTTTATTCACAGTACATTGGTAATCTATTTATTGTAACGATTTAAAATTCCCTCCAGCATTCTAGCATGTCGTCCTTCGTCCTTTGCAGACTCATTGAAATAATCTCTTGCTGTATCTAATCCTAATGCAGCAGCCTTATCAGCAGCTTGCTTTTTACCCTCATTAGCAAAGGTTTCTCCTTCCAACATCTGTCTGATATTATCAAATAAATCCTCCTGAATCATACCATTAAATTCAGCAAATCTTGCTGCATGTTCTGCTTCTTCCCAAGCAATTGTCTTCAAAACCTCTGCAATTTCAGGATATCCTTGACGCTGCGCTAACCTGGCCATAGCAAGATAAATCCCTACTTCACTGGTTTCACCGGTAAAGTTTTGCTTTACAATTCTTTCTAGCTCTGTTCCTTTTGTCTCACCAATTACACTTTCCACTACTAAATCTTTTTTATCCATGTTTTCTCCTCCTATATTTTTATATTTTATAATATACAGTATACAATAAACAAACCGTATCAAAAGCATATGCTTAGAAATATAATTTATCCTTCAGTGTAGTGCTAAGAAAATTACACAAATCGCGTTATTTATTTTAATTATATAAAAAATTTATGAAGCGTTTTTTTTAGACTGAAAAGCCTGAAAAATTCTATCTGCTACTCCTTCGTTAACAGCTTTAATATCTCCTAGATAAAATAATGTACTTCCCTTATAATCCTGCGCCTCCCCTAGTAATATAATTTCTAAAGCACTTCTTACGATATTGATAATGCACTCCTCGTCATGATAAAGGTTACAATTCTTACACTGATTTAGAAGAAAACCAATGGTCTCTACAATCATCTCATCATCATAGATTTTTGTATCGTTATAGGGTATTTCCTCCATGCCACCATCTATAAATTCGCTTTGCTGTTTTAAAGAAGTTGTGAGGCTTCTTTTACAATAACCAATTAAACAGCTTTCTTTTTCGCAGGTTCCGCATTGTTCTTCCCCTAAGCAACATTTTGCAATTTCTTTGACTAGACTCTCAAAATTAATATCCATTCCCATACTTTTCCCTCCATAGCCTATAATTTACTACAACAAAACGCTTCAATCATACATTAAAGCATACATTAAGCTGTCTTATTCAAAGATAAACCTACCTCTGATTAATAGAGTTAACACAGCACTTATGACTTTATCAGATATTTCACCGGTTAAGACCTCTTCCGCTTTTATAAGTGAGCTTTGAAGCAGTCAAAAAGCGTCTCTACCTTATTTTCCGATGTTCAGCTGTAGCCTGACCAGTTCACTTTCACTATAGATATATACCTATGAATTTTAATGTGCTAACAGCTATATTTGCAACCCCAAGCTAGTTTTTAAGCCTGGAAAAAGAATTTATACCTATAAAAAGTTTCATACTATTTACGGTTATCTATATACCCCTACTGTTTTATATAAAACATTTTTTTGCATAAAAGCAGCCTTCATTCACTACAAAGAAGGCTGCCTTCAGCTTTTCGTTTTAATTATACTACGGTTGCTTTTAGAAAAGTATGCTCTTCTTTTTCTAAAATATTTCTATACAGAGGTGCACTTACTTTTACAATTTTTTCAATAGATGCATCCCAGTTATCCAATATTTCTTTTGCTCTAAAGCTATTGGTATAATTCAAATGGTTCTCTATCATCCTTTTAACAAAAGCTATATCTTCAACAGCTTTCAATGGCTCTATATCAACAATTTCTTGATTTACTTTTTCCTCAAGATCATGATCCCATATATAGGCAATGCCTCCGCTCATTCCTGCACCAAAATTCCTTCCAATGTTGCCTAATACAATAACTACGCCCCCCGTCATGTACTGACATCCGTGATTTCCAATCCCCTCTACAACTGCTATAGCACCACTATTTCTAACAGCAAATCGTCCGCCAACAGTACCATTAATATATACTTCTCCAGATGTGGCCCCGTAAAGCAGTGTGTTACCAGCTATGATATTTTCACTAGTATCAAAGGTAGTTTCTTTAGGCGGTGTTACAATGATTTTTCCTCCTGATAATCCTTTGCCAAGATAATCATTTGCATCTCCTTCCAACCGCAGGGTTAACCCCTTTGCACAAAAAGCACCAAAGCTTTGGCCAGCCGAACCCTTAAAGGTATATTGTATCGTATCTTCTGGTAATCCTTTTTCACCAAATTGCTTCGCAACAACACCACTTAACATAGCACCAACAGTTCGATCTGTATTTGTAATCTTGAAGTTTTTTTGTACCTTTTTCTGATGATCCAAGGCTTGTGTGGCTATCTTTATAAGTTGTCGGTCCAGCACATCTTCTATTTTATGCTCTTGAGGTACTGTACATCTTCCAATAATTCTAGAGGGTAATTCTGGTTTATACAAAATAGATGCAAGGTCTAGATTTTTTATTTTGCTGTCTTTAAGTTCCTTTGCTTCTAATATGTCCACCCTACCCACCATATCATCAATGGTTTTAAAGCCTAGCTCTGCCATAATCTCTCTTATTTCCTGCGCAATAAAAGTAAAGTAGTTGATAATAAATTGAGGATTTCCTTTAAATTTCTCTCTTAATTTTTCTTCTTGCGTAGCAATACCTACAGGGCATTGATTAAGATTACAACGCCTACACATAATACAGCCATTTACAATTAACGCTGCTGTTGAAAACCCATATTCTTCTGCCCCTAACAAGACTGCAACTACCACATCTCTTCCAGTACTCATTTTTCCATCTACCTGCAGACTAACACGACTCCTAAGATTATTTAAAAGTAAAGTTTGCTGTGTTTCTGCTAGACCTAATTCCCAAGGAAGTCCTACATATTTCATAGAACTAATAGGTGCTGCTCCTGTGCCTCCATCATGCCCGCTGATGGTAATGATTTCTCCGTGTCCTTTAGCTACTCCTGCCGCAACAGTTCCAATTCCTGTACTAGCCGCTAATTTTATATTAATACGAGCCTTTGGGTTAGCATTTTTTAAGTCATAAATTAACTGTGCCAAGTCCTCTATTGAGTAAATATCATGATGAGGTGGCGGAGAAATCAAATCAATGCCTGGAAGGGAATGTCGTACTTTGGCAATTTCATCCGTCACTTTATTACCAGGTAGATGTCCTCCTTCTCCAGGTTTTGCACCCTGAGCCATTTTAATTTGAATTTCATCGCAGTTTACTAGGTAATCTATGGTTACACCAAATCTTCCAGATGCAATTTGCTTTACTGCACTTTTTCTAATATTTCCGTTGATGTCAGAAAAATAACGCTTTGCATCTTCTCCTCCCTCACCACTATTACTTTTTGCTCCGATTGCATTCATAGCGATGGCTAAAGTTTCATGGCACTCCTTACTGATGGACCCAAAGGATATAGCGCCAGTGGTAAAACGCTTTACAATACTCTCAATAGGCTCCACCTCTTCAATGCCTATGCTTTTTCTCTTTTTGAACTTTAATAGTCCTCTTAAAGTGGCGGTAGCTTCTTTGCTATTGTTGATACTCTCAGCATATTCTTTATACATCTCATAATTGTTATTTTTACAGGCCATTTGCAATTGTTTCACCCTTTTTGGGGTAAACATATGGTATTCCCCTTCAGGTCTCCACACAAATTCTCCACCCTCATCCAACTTTCTATCTCCTGTTTGAAACATATCATTTGCGGCTGTATGCCGTGTGATAACTTCCTGTGCTATCCCCTCTAAATTTAAACCTGAAAGCTTTGAAGGGGTTCCTGTAAAGTATTCCTCTACTACATCTTGATGCAGGCCTAGCACCTCAAAAATTTGTGCACCATGATAACTCTGCAAAGTTGAGATGCCCATTTTAGAAATAACTTTTAACAGTCCTTGAGCAACAGCATAACGATAATTCTCATAGCCCTCTTCCACTTCAATATCCTTCAAGCTCTGCTTGTTTTTGATCATATCTCGTATAGATTCAAAGACTAAATAAGGATTAATGGCTTTCGCTCCATAACCTACTAATAACGCCATATGCATTACATCCCTTGCATCGCCACACTCAATAATAATATCTGCCTGTGTCCGTAATTTTTCTCGTATTAAATGATGATGTACCGCTCCTAGTGCCAATAAACTAGGGATCGGTGCATTGTATAAATCTAAATTGGTATCGCTTAAAATTAAAATATTATATCCCCGTTTTATATTTTCAACAGCTCTTTTACATAAGTTATCTAATGCTGTTTTTAAGCCTAGTTCTCCACCGTCTATCGGGAAGGTCATAGGTAAGGTAATCGCTTTAAAATCTTCTGTATATACGTGGCGCAGTTTTTCTAATTCCTCATTTGTTAAAATTGGTTGTTTTAGTTCTATGAAAGGTTGTTTCTTTTCCACCTCTATTTCGTCTATTAACTGTCCATGTTGCCCAATATATTGAAGAAGAGACATCACCATTTTCTCTCTAATTGGATCAATAGGTGGATTCGTAACTTGAGCAAATTTTTGTTTAAAATAGTTAAATAAAAGCTGTGGACGCTTCGATAAAATTGCTAAAGGCATATCTACACCCATAGCACTTATTGGTTCCTCCTTGTTTCTAGCCATAGAACGAATGACATCTTTAAGCTCCTCTTCCGTATAGCCAAATATTTTTTGATTTTGTAATAGTACTTCCTTATTCATTTTTCTTACTTCATTAGAAGGTTCGAAATCTTCTAATGTTAATTTGTTTTTCTCTATCCATTTACAATAGTTCTTTTGTGTAGATATTTCCCTTTTAATTTCCTCATCTAAAAGAATGCATCTTTTCTTGGTATCAATCACAATCATTTCACTAGGCTGCAGACTGCCTTTTTTTACAACATTATCAGCTTCTATTTCTATTACCCCAGTTTCTGAAGCCATAATGACCAAATCATTCTTTGTAATGGTGTAACGGATAGGTCGTAACCCATTTCTATCTACCGTTGCACCTATTTTATGGCCATCTGTAAAAACAAGGGCTGCTGGTCCATCCCAAGATTCCATAATTCTAGCATGATATTCATAAAATCCTCTTTTGTCTTTATCCATTTTGGCATCTCTCTGCCACGCCTCTGGTATTAGCATCATCATTACATGCTCTATAGGGTGTCCATTGGCAACAAACATCTCAACAGTATTATCCAAACTTGATGAATCACTGCCTTCAGCTTCAATGACTGGCAGAATCTTTTTAAAATCTTCTCCAAATACCTGAGAACGCATAACACCTTCTCTTGCATGCATCCAATTGATATTCCCCCGTATCGTGTTGATCTCGCCATTGTGGGCAATATATCTATAGGGATGTGCAAGTTTCCAGGAAGGAAAAGTATTTGTACTATAACGTTCATGTACCACAGCAATCGCTGTTTCTACTAGTTTGCTTTGTAAATCAATATAAAAATCCTCTAGTTTATATCCTAGAATTTGTCCCTTATACACAATCGTTTCAGGTGAAAGACTACAAATATAAAAAGCATCCGTATAGGGTCGTTTCATTGCGTTTATTGTATTCTGTATACATTTACGGACAACTAATAACTTTCTTTTAAACACCTCTAGGGTTTGTTCCCCCCTGGCAATCATAATCTGACTTACCACAGGACGTGTTGCTCTGGCAGACTCTCCACACTCTTTTTCGTTAACGGGTACCTCTCGCCATCCGATAAGTTTTTGACCTTCTTCTCTTAAAATCTTTTCGCAAAGACCTTCACAAAAAAGCCTAGCATTGGGTTCCCTTGGCAAAAATACCATACCTACTGCATAATCCCCAGGTTTAGGCAGCTGTATCCCTAATTGATCCGTTTCTTTCTTCAAGAAGGCATGGGGTATCTGTATTAATATGCCTGCTCCATCCCCAGTACTGGGATCTGCTCCTACTGCCCCCCGGTGCTTTAGCTTCTTTAAAATCTCTAAACCCTTTACTAAAATATCATTGCTCTTTTTTCCTTTAGCATTAGCAATAAATCCCACACCACAACTATCTTTTTCCATTGCAGGATCGTATAAACCCTGCTTTATAGGAAATCCATATTCCTTCATTATATTCTCCTCTCCTTCTGATACTACACCTTCAATTACACCATATTGTTATTTTAAAAATATTTTGAAAATTTTGCAATCATTAATATATAACTATTTTTCATAAGTGATTAAGACTCTTTTAAGAAAGCTTCTCCCAAAGAAGATCTTAAAACATTTTTTATTTAAAAATATTTAAAATATTTTTAAAATGTATTTTATCACGTTTTCTATATATATGCAATATTTTTTTAATAGTTTGAAACTTTATTAAACGTCCATTTTTTTAAGAAGTTTCTTTCCTAATATTCTATAATATGGTCTATGCTACCCTGCACAGGGTAGCATAATCACAAATTTTGTACCAACCCCCAGGCTGCTTTTCACCTGGATTTTTCCATCATGGCTGTCTACAATCCACTTTGCAATGGATAGACCTAAGCCCTGCCCTCCATGGGATCTCGTTCTAGACTTATCTCCGCAGTAAAATCGTTCAAATATGTGGGGAAGATCCTCTTTAGCTATACCTATACCAGTATCCTCCACCTCGATAACAATAAATTTTTTCCATCTTCTTTGACGAATAAAAATCCTTCCTCCCTCTGGCGTAAATTTTATACTGTTATCTATTAATATTCTCAGTAACTGCTTGATGGACTTTCTATCTCCAAAAAAAACACAATCTTCCTTTACATCCAACTGAAACGCATGCTTTGCATCAATCAATTTCGCATCCTTCACTACCTCAAGAATTAACGCCTTTATCTGAAACTCCACTTTTTCCAACGCTTGAAGATTTTTGTCCGTTCTGGCTAAAAATAGTAATTTTTCAATCAAATCCTTCATATTTTCCGATTCACTTTTTATCGCTTCGATAGATTCTTGTAGTACCTCCTTATCCTCCTTGCCCCATCTATCTAACAAATTTGCATAGCCTTGAAGCACAGAAATAGGGGTTCTCAGTTCATGAGAAGCGTCAGAGACAAATTGATTTTGCTGCTGATAGGAGGCTTCAATACGATCCAACATCTCATTAAAAGTTTCTGCTAAATCCTTTAGCTCATCCTGGGAGTCACCAACATCCAATCTCGTATCTAGTTGGTGGATGGAGATATGCTTTACTGTTTTCGTCATTTTTTCAATAGGTTTTAGCATTCTTCTGCTAGCCTTGGAACCAAAAACAAGGGTGATAAGAATAGCAATTCCCTGCATAATAAAAAGCGTAATGAATAGGACCTTCATATACATATCTTCTGTTTTTAAATATTTTATCATCCTTATAAGGTATTCTTCATTTGCCACGATGACTGACCCATTTGCCACCAAGGGTCGTGAAAAAAAAGCCATATTTTCTAGCATGATAGTCTCACCAGTAGAAAATGTCTGTTTCCCTTTGTTATCGAAGACTATGATACTGATGTCTTCTCTTTCACCTATCTTCTGTAAATCCTTCTCATAAAAAGTGCCTTGGTTTTCCAAAATTTGCAGAATGTTTTCTAGACGCCTTTCCAATTCCCTGTTTGCTTGTTGTCTTAGAAAATAACTGGAAATTCCTAAAACACTTGCACTAATAAAGAAAAGTAATAAGGAAAAAATAAAGGCATATACCACAGTGATCTTAAAGGTAATTGAAAAGTGAAATAATTTTTTAATCCTTTTAAAACCATAGCCAATTCCTTTAAACAATAACTTTATCATTTGAAAAATCAGTGAGAAAATTTTCTTTATGATTGTTAAAGTCCGTTGAAGTTTATTCATTTTTTAAAAGATATCCCACCCCTCTTATGGTGTGAATAAGTTTGCTATGATATTTCTCATCGATTTTTCCCCTTAGATACCGTATATAGACGTCTACGATATTTGTATCGCCTAGATAATCATATCCCCAAACCTTCTGTAATATTTTTTCCCTGGTTAATACGATGGTTTGATTTTCCATTAGATAAAGCAACAAGTCAAACTCCCTCTTGGTTAGTTCAATAATATGACCATCATAGGTAACTAAATGCTGTTCTCTATCCAGTTGAAGCTTACCTGCCTTTAAATGCTCAAAAGACTCGGTAGTTATCCTATTTCTTTTTAACACAGCCCGAATACGTGCCAATAATTCTTCAATGGCAAAGGGTTTTGTGATGTAATCATCTGCTCCAAAATCAAGTCCCATGACCTTATCCATGACTTGGTCCTTCGCTGTTAACATGATCACAGGAACATCTGATGTCATGCGTATTCTGCGGCAAACCTCCATGCCATTCAAACCCGGCAGCATAATATCCAATAAAATTAAATCTACTTTTTCCTCTAAGGCTTTTTCTAACCCTTTCCTTCCGTCATGGGCTTGCAGCACCTCATACCCCTCGTGCTTTAATTCTAACTCAAGAAAACGTGCGATTTTCACTTCGTCTTCAATAATCAATATCTTTTGCATTTGCCTTCACCTACTCTTTAAAGAAATAAAATGAGACTTAGTTTCTTTGTCTAGGGGGAGTTTTTACTTTCCCTTCTCTCTTCATTATATATGATATTGATAAGATAAAATATAGCCTACATGCTAAGATGTAGGCTATATGCTAAATTTTTTCCTTTTCTACAGCTTCCTTCGTTGTCTGATTTACCATAGCGTTTACAGTGGAGGATACTTTGTCAAGAACCACATTGACTTTCATATCTTCTCCATCTTTCTTCTTTATCCTTATTTTATGATTTGTAAGAAATGCTAAAGGTATACCCGCCAGCGGAATGACAGGAGCAATAACGCTGGCAATTACTGTTACTGTCATAGACAGGTTTAAAATATTGTTATCCTCCTTACAAATAATCAGTCTTGTATTGTTACCTTTTTTTATCGTATTTTTTGCAAAGTTACTGATACCTTTAAGCATGGTTTCCGCTTCGTGGTTTTTTTCAGGTTTCGTTTTGTTTGCCCTCTCTAAAAAAATCAAAGCTTCCACTAAATCATTATTACTTTCCTCTAATGCTTTTTTTGCTTCCTCATAGCTAACATTTGCCCTTTTTCTTAATAAATCAATGGTTTCTAAATCAATACTCATATTTTATCCCTCCATTATTCTTTTTCTACCTTTATTATAGAAGATCAAGATTAGAGGATCCTTAGGAAAAGATTAAAATTTGATTAGAAATGACTGTTTAATAACTTGCTTTTATAATAATTGAGTCCATACCAACGATCATCCTCTTTATCTAGTATTTCTTTTTGATATTGTATATGTTCTTTCATGGCGTTTCTAATATTTGGGTCTTTTGCCTCTAGAAGTCTTGTCATCTGTGGTATCGCATCATAGGACAATTGTTTCATATAATTCATATCTATTATTCCGGTTTCCTGATATCTCAATATATTTCCCTTTGCTATAAGTCCATCTACGTTAATAAAATTTAATCCTATATAGACTACCAATGTAGCGATAACTGCATATTGAAAGATAGGGATTTTATTGATCCATATTCCCAGCAATAGAATAATCAGTAAAGTACCAATTAAAAGCATAAATGCCTGAACAAATATTCTTAGCCTAGTAAAACCAAAGGCCCTTTCATATAAATACATTTTGTAGTTTGCAGAGACTACCATATTTACGGTAAATAAAATTAAAAGACTATAGGACAAGTTAGCTATTGTGTTTACCTTTTTATGACTCTTCTTTGTTAGATTTATACTTAATAACAATATGCTAAAGTTGATAAGCGTAACTAAAACAAGCTCGAAAAATCCCTTTCTAGCATATTCAGCATAAGAAAAACCCTCTGGTAAAGCATGTAATCCTCCTCCATATAAATAGGAAAATTGTATGATTGTAAACAGTAGATAAGCAATATTGATAACAAATATGATTGTTATTATAGTTACCGGCTCCCATGAAGTCTTTATTAAATCTGCATTTTTGCCTTCATAGGCTATTTCATCATATTTAAAGCTCCATAAAAATCCAAATAGATATAGTGTGCTAGCAATTATCACAAAAGTGTGTCCTAATATACGCATGGTATTCAGTTTCCTGAACAGACTGCCGATGTTGTCAACATAGTATTTAAACATCATATCAGCAGATGTTAATAATAAGAGAATAATCACCAATAGTGGTATAGAAATCAAAAGTCCTGTTATGATATTTTTCTGAGTCGGGTTTTCCTTTAATTTTTTTCTATCTCTTTTTATCTCTTTACTAAAAGTGAAGAATCTTGGAAGAATACTGTATGCTTTAACAAAAACTCTCTTCAAAACACTTCCCACAAAATAGATATCTATTTTTTTTATATTTTCATATCTTATGGTTATTAAGTAGCTTGCTATTAAAAAAGGAATAAATATTACATTGATGCTTTTAAGCACATAATTATTATATATACTAAAGCTTAAGGATAAAAGAATCGTGGGTACTAAAAAGATAAACCCTAGTTTTTTATTTAACTGAACACGATGGTGCATTCCATATACTGAGGCAATAAGGATGATCATATTAAAAATAAATCCTGATATTCCTATAGGAACACCTACAAAGAAATAATCAAATAGAACACCTAGTCCCAGTGCCATCAACATAATCATTCCTTTATTACGGATGCTTTCTTCAGCATCAACCTTATTTCTTTTATTTTCTACATGCAGTTTTTTTAGATATGCTTTCTCCCTTGGATGATTAAAATAAGTCTGTTTAATCACCTCTATCCATGGGGCTTGATATTCCTTTTTAATCGCTTCTTTTAGTAGCAGTTTTATATAGTTTGTTTCAAGTTCTCTAAAAGACCATATATCATTTAGCTGAATCCATTTTAAAGACATCGCTTTAAAATAATTTCTAAAACAATCTACCTTTTCTAGAGAATTTTCTATGTCTACTTCTTCCCCCTGCAGATCAACGAAAAATGTTTTAACCCTTTTATCTATTTCTTCTTCAAATTGAAAAGTGATCTCCTGCTTTAGGTCTAATTGTTCCTCCAAAACCCTTTGCATAGCCTCTGCTTCACTCTCGCCATCTTTAACCTCCCCCCAAATAAAAAAGTGTTCTATCCTACCAGCTTGATTCATTCCCTCTACTGTTAGAATCTTATCATTTTTCACAATAATTCCCTGAACTTTTTTAGCCATCACCCTTACTCCTTTAAACAAAATTAATCTTCATCGGAGACATATTCCAATATGTCTCCCGGCTGACAATTTAATTCCCTACATATCGCTTCTAAGGTATTAAATCGTATGGCCTTTGCCTTATTATTTTTCAATATTGAAAGATTTGCATTTGTTATACCAACCCTCTCTGCTAGTTCCTGCAATGAAATTTTTCTCTTTGCCATCATAACATCTAAATTTACAATTATACCCATAGCATTCACCCTTATATTGTTAAGTCGTTTTCTTCCTTATATTGAACCGCCATTTTAAAAACTTTTTCCAATACTAAAATAAACAATCCCGCAAAAAAGAATATAAAAAACTCAAAATCTGTATGAATCCCCTTTGCATCTATGTAGATAATCTGAAGCTCTTTGTAATTAGGATTAATAAAGAAATTTATAAAGTAACAGACAGCTATAATGAAGCTTCCTATCCATATATTCTTTAAACTCTTCACATTCTCCCAAACAAAAGGATCTCGGGTTACAAGTGTCTTTGTTATTTTCCTCAAATTGTAGACAATAGCAATCAATGATGTACTGCCAATGAGAAATAGGACATAGACGAAAGTCATGATTGATGTGGCTTCTTTAAATGCACCTGTAAACAATGTATTTTTAGAAATAGATACAAATAAAAGGATTCCTATTAATAGCAAAACATCTAATACTATTTTAAGAAAACTTGATAAAGATTTTTTTCCATAATACTCCATGATTTAACCTCCTTATACGCTGGTTTATAGATATACACTTTTATAGCTGCATTTTAACCTCCAGCCTCTACGGTGTACCGCTTGACTAAGAGATGTAACTCAGTACTACAAATGCAGTCCTTCCTATATGAAAATCCATGTGCATATATCTATAATATCATCACAATCCTATAATAGCATGTTGTTTCCCATAATTCAATATATTTTTATCGATAAACAATAATTTTTTATCTCAAAATAATATATGTTATCTTGAAATAAATTCGGCTACAATTCAGGGGGAGTAAAAACTCTCCCTGAATTGTAGCCGAATTTTATTTTTCTTTTAATTCTATTAAGTGTTTCCAGTAACGCTTTGGCATATAGGCTTTTTGCAGTCTAGGATTTTTTCTGTTTTTAATGGCTATAGCTTTAAAATACTTCCTCCATAAACCCTGATACTGCATTTCTTCCTCATCTAAAACGATCTCCCCCTGTAGCTTTCCCTCCGTCATCACCCATTTTTCCTTGTCGTATAGAGCTGCTAAATCCCTCTTAACATCATGGATGATCCAATTTTGATCCGCCATCCTTCTTGCAAAATGAGGTGCTAATAGGGCGGTGATGTTATGATCCGGTTCTATCTCAGCATAATAGATATCTGTTTCTAACTTTTGGAATCTTAAGAGTCCTGTCATTCGATGGGCTTCCTTGCTGACCTTCTGGCTTAGCTTATGGAGACTTAAAACACGGTCATCCCCATGGCAATCATCTATTCTCGCACCGATCCTCCACCCTAACCTTAAATACTGATATACCGTTGTAGCGGTTTCCGCTTCCTCCGATAAAAAAGCATAAAATACGTTTCTTAAAGCCCTAGAAGATATCTTATCTTTAATAGCATTGTAAACCTTTCCTGCCTTTTCTTCATCAGTAACAATAGGTATTAAAGAAACAAAAAGATTCTCTTGTAGTGTATCCTCCCTCACAATTCTTTCAGGTTTTTCAGATCGATAATAAGCCTCGTAGATGGCCGTCAGCATACCTTCAAAACTTCCATCATAAACAAAATAATGCATCTTAGAATTCCGTTACAGAAAACTTATAAAAAGTTATAAAATAAACTTTTGCGTTTCTTTCCTTGTTCATCGTGTCCGATTTTGCCAAAGCTACTTTCGTTTGATATAACACTGGGTGAACCAACAAAGCGATTCACTCAAAAGCAAAGCTTTTGGTTCTCTGCTTTTCCAAAGGCTTAAATTCCTCACTAACGTATGAGTACATATTAGCAATATCTTTAAAGTGATTAAATTGCTAATTCACCAACTTTTTTAAGATTAACACTAGCATTTTTGTCTCTATCCATCTTATTGCCACATTCACATATATAAGTCCTATCAGATAGTTTTAAATTTTTATCTATAGTCCCACATACTGAACACATTTTAGATGATGGATAAAATCTATCTGCAAGGATGAATTTTACATTGTTCCATAACGATTTGTACTCTAACTGTCTATAAAATTCACAAAAACATTGTTCTTGAATAGATTTTGCTAAGTGTTTATTTTTCATCATGTTACTTACTGCTAAATCCTCTAAAACAATAAACATTGGTTCTCTGCTTACTATTTCAGAAGTTGTTTGATGCAAGTAATTATGACGAATACCTTTTAATTGATGATGTACTCTTTTAAGTTTATTTTCTAATTTTATAATATTGCAGGTTTTCTTATAACAACTCCCCTCCTTGTTCATTTCATATTTTTTCGATATTTTGCGTTGCAATCTACGCAATTTCTTTTTGATTTTCTTTACTTTTGAGGTCTTGTTTATGTTTTTGTATGGTTTATCTATGTCTGAACATATTGCTAAATCTTTGATACCTAAATCAATCCCTATTCCCTCATTTGCTGGTTGTTTAACTTCATCTTCATCTTCAATACCTACGCTAATCCACCAGTTCAAGCCATCAAAAGACACTCTAGGATTAGCGTATTTCACATTTTCACCAAAAGGAATCCTGTTATGTTCAGCTAATCGAACCCAATTTAACTTTTGTTTATTTTTCTTTTTACTAGCACTAAAACCCTCAAATTTTACATGCGTACCATTGAATTGTATTTTCTCAACATCTTGATAAAACTTAAGAGCTGCTTTCTTTTTGTTTTTGAATCTAGGAAATTTACTTTCTCCTTTAAAAAATCTTTTATAGGCATTACATGCGTCTTTAATAGCTTGTTTTGTCACATTGTTGCTTATGCTATTTAACCATTCATAGCCTTCCTGCTTCTTTAATTGTGTAAATTCTTTTCTTAATTCGCCATCATCTATAAATTTGCCACCACTTTTATAATTTTGTTGTTGTTTTTCTAATGTCCAGTTATAAGCAAATCTGCTAGCACCTGCATATTGAAATAATTTAGTATTTTGCTTGTTGTTTGGGATAAGCATTACTTTAATTCCTTTAATCATCTTCTTCTATTAACTCCTTCACCATTTTTCTTGCCTTATTGGCTCTTTTTCCCTGTAACCTACAACTAAATGCAGTTATTATCTGAACCAAATCTTCCATAAGTTCTTGTTGCTCTGTTTTTTCAGTAGAATCAATTATTTCTATTTCGCAGTTATTTAAGTAGGCTATATATTCCACCAATTCAAATCCAAATCTTAATAGTCGGTCTTTATATAACACTACAATCTTTCTAACTTCATTATTAATTATTTTTTGCACTAACTGCTTTAATCCTTTTTTATTATCATTCATTCCACTGCCTATATCAGTTATTATTTCAAATGGCTCTCCCCCAGCAATAAGATATGTTTGCATGTTTTCTACTTGTCTTTCTAAATCATCTTTTTGCTTATTTGAAGAAACCCTGCAATAACCTATAACTTTTCTGTTTTTATCATCACTTATATTTAAAACTTGTTTTAATTGTTCATTTGAATAATATCTGTATCCATTTGAGCTAGTATGGTGAGATTTTAATTTCCCACGCTTATCCCAATTTCTTAGTGTTTGTGTAGTTCTTCCAATTAGTTTTGAAAATTCATGTATGGTATAATATTTCAATTACATCACCTCTAAGAAAATCATCGCATATAGTATTGTAAAAATACAACAAATTTTATAATTTCTTATAACTTATACTTAACTGTTGTTAACCTCCGTTACTATTTTCTCAGGCTTTATCTCTGGCAGTATAGAAAATAGAGATAATTGTTGCCCTTCCTCCTTTGTATGTTGAAGATTTTTTGGTAAATCTCCTATAAGTGCTTGTCGCAATAGATTTTCCTTGAAGTCAAACGCTCCATGATACTTTCCATTGCAGGTGATAAAATACTTAGCTCTTTTCAATACTACACCTATTTTCTTTAAATGATCGTAGCTAAGAGAATGCATTCTTCTGGCAGCAGCAATACGCATAGCAGATTTTACCCCTATACCAGGTATTCTTAGCAGCATTTCATAGGGAGCTCGATTAATTTCCATAGGGAACAAATGAAGATTTTTCAAAGCCCAATTGCATTTTGGATCTAAAAATACATCAAAATTGGGCGCCTCCTCCTGCAACAATTCCTTTGAAGTAAATCCATAAAATCGTAAAAGCCAGTCGGCTTGATATAATCGGTGCTCCCGTAATAATGGGGGATTAGCAATCACCGGTAGCTTGGGGTCACTGGATACTGGCACATAAGCGGAATAATAGACCCTCTTTAATCCAAAGGTATTGTATAATCCCTCTGACAGTCTTAAGATATTTAAGTCTGCATCCGGTGTAGCTCCTATAATCAACTGGGTGCTTTGCCCTGCTGGCACAAACGACCCCGCCTTTTTATAAAACTTCTTTTCCTCCACTTTTTGAGTGATTTTTGAGGAAATAAACCCCATTGGTTTGATGATGGCCTCCTTCTTCTTCTGTGGGGCCAGTAGTTTTAAGCCCTCATTAGAAGGGAGTTCTATATTGACACTCATTCTATCCACCAGTTGCCCCGCTTCATGGATTAAAGCCATATCTGCCCCAGGTATGGCCTTCATATGAATATATCCATAAAAGCGATGTTCTTTGCGAAGCAGTCTAGCAGTCTTTACCATCAGTTCCATCGTATAATCAGGACTTTTGTGTACTGCTGCCGATAAGAACAAGCCTTCTATGTAATTTCTTCGATAAAAATTAACCGTAAGTTCTGCCACCTCTTCAGCAGTAAAGGTGGCTCTTGGAACATCATTGCTGCTTCTATTAACACAATACGCACAATTGTAGATACATTCATTGGTTAAAAGTATCTTCAATAGCGATATACATCGTCCATCATCAGCCCAACTATGACAAATTCCAGCCATATGTCCGTTTCCTAGTCCCTTCCCTGTATTTTTTCTATTGCTGCCGCTGGAGGAACAGGAGACATCATATTTTGCTGCATCCGCTAGAATTTCTAACTTTTCTAATAAATCCACTTCTTTCCACACTCCATTATCAATGAATGTTTGAGCTAGAAACATTTCAAATATTTTCTAATTTTATTTTATCTTAAGAAGTGAGAATTGTCAAACGTATGTTCGAGTGGAGCCAAATAAAAATACCAGAATCCCAGCTATACTTGGGATTCTGGTGCTGTACTTTGCGTTGTTTTATGTAGACTAAACTGTTTTACAAAAGAAGGTTGGGTAAATACAAAACCTGCAATAAATGCAGTGAGTGGGGCCACAGTTACTAGGCCTAAGCTTCCCACAAGGGTATGAAGAATTTCAGCAGAAACATATTTTAGATTAACAATATTCATTACTGGTGTTCCCTGTGCCATGAATACCATTAAAAGGGCTATATAACCACCAGAATAGGCCAGTAGCAGTGTTGTTGTCATGGTTCCGATTACAGCTCTGCCGATGTTAAATCCTGACTTAATGGCTTCTTTGGTAGAAATTTTAGGATTATTTTGAACAATTTCATGGACAGCAGCAGAAATATCCATAGCCAAATCCATCAAGGCACCAGAGGAAGCAATAAAAATTGCTGAGATAAAAATATCTGTTAAATTTAAATAATCATAGCCTGAATATAGTAAGCTTTCTGAAAAAGGCATAATAGCTCCATGAATTTTAAATTTACCACCAAAAATTATAGCCAAAACACAGGTAAGTATACTACCTGTAAGGGAACCTGTAATTGCTACAAAGGATTTGCGATTCAATCCTCCCACAAGTAAAATTGTGATAAATGTCAACAAGATAACCACACCCAAAGAAACAGGTATTGGATGCCATCCCTTTAATAAGGAGGTAACTAAAATTTTCCAAATCACAAAAATTGTTAATAAAAAAGAGAGAAGTGCCTTTGCTCCCGTCCAGCCAGCATATGCAATTAATAAAATCACAAAACCTCCAAAAAGAATGGCTTCAAGGTTAATACGATAATGATCGATTATATTTACAAACCGAATCTCATCACCATCTATATCCATAACTACAAAAGCTTTATCTCCTTTAACAAATATTTTATCAAACTCCAGCTTACCCATCATACGATTGATACCCTTCACTTCTTTACCTTTAAAGGGTCCATTCAAAATTTTAAGTCTACATACCTGATCCCCTTGACGAATGATCCCTGTACTATACAAACCAGCATCCTCTGTATCCACAACCAACGCAGCAGCTCTAACGCTATCTGAATATTGGTTTGTGGGAAAACCTGTTGGTATGAGGACTAATACAACTATGATGCAAACAACAATAATAACAGAAATTGTATCGGGACTTAAGGTAAATTTACCCATAGCATATTCTTCCTTTCTAAAAAAGAGAATAGATAGAGGTCTAAAGGAAAGATTGACCTCTATCCAGCATCATATAAAACAATATTTATATATTGTTTTATATAGGTTACATGTTTTCTGTAGGGCCAAGTTTCCATACCTGACAGGGTTGGCACAGAGACCAACCTCTACCATGTAAAATCTTTACCGCAAATTATATTCTTTACTATGAATTTCTAAGTAGAAGTGATTCCTCAACACTATTGGATATTCATGATAGAAGCCATTTTTTTATAAATATCTGTGTTATCATAAGAACCAATAAATAATTCTTGGCCTACGCCTACTGCATATACGGGTACTGGTAAGCCTGTATGAGAATAAGTAGTAAATGCCAGTCCTGCTTTATTGTTTAGTATATGTGTTAATGTAACGCTTAAGGGTTCATAGGTACCATAGAGAATTTTTTCTTGATCAGAGAAATCTCTATCCTCTTTCTTTTGCATACTACGTTTTAGAGCATCTCTTAAGCGAGCTTCTTCTGCTGCAGTTAAAACCAATTCCGGCATTTTTTTAGCATCTTCATCTGTTGCAGTCATTAATCCAAAAGCACTTTTGATTTTAGGAAGAATATCTTCTAAAGTTTCTTTTTCTGGAGCTGTTACTTTTTTATATTCACTTAAAATATTGTCAAACTCTACATAAGACATTGTTTGTTTTTCTAGCTTATTAAAGAAGGTATCATAGGCAGTACCAGCAAAACCAATGGTTAGTCCTCCACATTCATGATCTCCAGTTACGATAATCAATGTATCGTTTGGATACTTTTCATATACTTTGTAGGCCTCCATAATGGCGTTATTGAACTCTATGGTATCATGAATAGAAGCAGCAGCATCATTTGCGTGATTGGCCCAGTCAATTTTTCCAGACTCCACCATCATAAAATAACCCTTTGGGTTATCTAATACATCAATCCCTTTTCTTACAAAATCAGAAAGACTAAGTTCCCCTGCTTTACGATCCATTTCATAAGGCATGGCATTGGAATCTTGCAGCCTTGGGCTTGTCGCAAGAACTTTGCCAGAGGTATTATTAAGGGCTAAAATTTCTTCCTTTGTACTTACCACCTTAAATCCATTTTTCTTAGCTATATCAATAACATTTTCAGAATTTGTTATTTTTGAATTTTTACCTTCAGCATCATTGATTCCTCCACCAGCAAAGTAATCAAAGTCGCTTTCTGCCAACTGTAAAGCAATTTCATAGTAGTTGTTTCTACTTTCTTGATTCGCATAGAAAACAGCCGGTGTAGCATGGTTGATAGGTACATTAGATACAACACCAATTTTATAACCCATATCCTTTAAATCTCTTGTGATTGGATCAACATTTGCTTTCTTTTGCGGGTCCATGTTGATAATACCATTTCCAGTCTTAATTCCAGAGGCTATGGAGGTACCTGTTGAAGCAGAATCTGGAATGAAGGAATCACTATCATAGGTAGCCGCCACACCTGTAGCGGGAAAATTAGTAAAATCTAAGGCTTTGATTTCTGGCGTTGCTGTATGTTTTTGTGCCCCTAGATACATTTCAGCAGCACTGATCTGTGGAAAACTCATACCATCACCAATAAATAAGAATATATACTTAGGAGCTTCACCGTTAAAAGTGTTGTTTGTTTCGGCAAAAGACTGTGAGAAAATATCTGTTGGTAAGAAACCAGATAGAACTACTGATAAAACCAGCAAAATGGCAACCACTGAAAAAATTGACCTTTTTTTGTTTTTCATTGTATACATGTTTTACACCCCCAAAATATTTATAAATTTCCCTTACTACTAATGAAGCTTCAACCCTCCTTTCTGCCAATACATGCAATAATGAAATACTCAAAGATGATGTTTTTTTCTTATTTGCAGTTACCATTTTAAAGAAACATTGTTAGAATTTAGTTATTAGCCCATTAAGCTTCGGTTATTTCCTCATTAACTTTTGGTTGCTTTTTCATTAATTTTGAGTTAACGATTCTCTTCCACCTTAAATAGGTGCTTTCTCCTTTTTATAGAATGCTGAGGGTGTTTGGCATGCTTTTACAAGAAAGATATTTTCTTTAACTACTTGAGAAATATGGTATAATATGGATAAATGCAGTTCATCCTAACTTATCTAAATTTAATGGTGGTGATTGACTTGAAAATCGACAGGCTCATGGCCATTTTGATCCTACTGCTTAGAAAAGAACGAGTTCAGGCAAAAGAATTGGCTGAAATGTTTGAGGTTTCTGTTAGAACAATCCTGAGAGATATAAACGCATTAAACCTAGCAGGAATACCTATTGTTACTTATCAGGGTATAAATGGTGGCATAGGGATTGCAGAAGGGTATCGTTTAGATAAAAATATCCTTACTGGTGATGAGATGATTACTATTGTTACAGCTTTAAAAGGCTTGGCCACTTCTTTTTCCAGTACAAAGCATGAAGTATTGGTAGAAAAATTTAAAAATACCTTGTCAGCTTCTCAACAAAAACTTTTAAATCATAAAACAAACCAAATTTTTATTGATATGTCTCCTTGGGGAGATAACGAAGAATTAAAACAAAAAAACTATATTCTCCATCAGGCAATAGAGCAGTGCAGCGAAATTACTTTTACCTATATTGATGCTAAGGGAATAAAAACAAACCGTAAGGTGGAACCTTATTCCCTTATTTTCAAAGGACAGAGATGGTATTTGTATGGATGGTGTCTTAAAAGAGAAGCATTTCGTCTTTTTAAGCTTTTAAGAATGAAAAACATAAAAATATCCACTAGGGTTTTTGTACCTAAAGAAATATCCTTAGATGAACTCCCCTGGGATAGGGATTGGCATCAGCCAGATCATAGCATAGCGCTGGAATTGGTTTTTGATGAAAGCTTGAAGAGTATTCTCCAAGAATGGTTTGATGGAGAAACGATAGAATATAGTGATCATGGGTTGATGGTAAAGGTGTGCTTACCTGAAAATCAATGGCTTTATGGTTTTTTGCTAAGCTTTGGAACAGCTGTAGAAGTTATAAACCCTCCTCATATTCGAAAAATCCTTGCCGAAACAGCAGCGAGAATTCATAAAAAATATTCCTAAACATGACCTACAGCTGTCATGTTTAGGGTGGTAGAATTAAAAAAAAACAAAGGAGGATGCTTTTATGGATTATAAGTTTGAATTAGCAGAAAAACCAGCGCAGCCTGTACTTTCTATGCGGACTAAAACCGCTGTTGAAAACCTACCACAGGAACTAGGAAAGGCCTATGGTATTATCATTCAGTATCTTAATGAAATAGGAGAAAAACCATCAGAAGAAGTTGCCTTTGCTGCGTACTACAATATGGATATGCAGGATTTGGATGTAGAGATGGGTTTCTCTGTTGCAAAGCCACTTGCAGGAAAAGGAGAAATCCAAGCTAGCGAAATTCCTGCAGGGAAGCAGGTGTCTTATTTATATAAAGGCCCCTATCATCAGATGGAACCAGTTTACACTGCCATGATGGCGTGGATCAGCAAGAATAGCTATACCCCTACAGGTACAGCCTATGAATTCTATTATAATTCTCCTATGGATGTGGCAGAAAGCGAACTTCTGACTAAAATTGTGCTTCCATTAAAATAAGAAGCATACAGCTAAAATTTATAGTTTAGTATCAATGGCTTCATTCAATAAGGTACGTTGAAGGTATGCTTATATAGAAAGGATGTTTTATAGTATGACAAAGGATTTGATTTTAGATGGCCTGCACACCCCCACCTATGATGAAATATCTGCTTACATGAATAAGTCTGCAAGACTTTTGTGGCAGGATATGAATTCATTTATTCAACTTAACTACAAATCTTCGCCTAGAATAAGCTATAGCAAATGCTCTGGCAAGCCAGGTTGGAATATAAAATATAAAAAATTAGGTAAATCCCTTTGTACACTATATCCTGAAAAAGAAGGTTTTGTTGCTTTAGTAGTGATAACATTGGAATTACTACCCGTAATTGAAGCCATGACAAAGGAATTTGAGCCTGATGTTTTGGGCGTGATAAAAGCTGCTAAACCCTTCAATGGCACACTTTGGTTAATGATTCAAGTCGATAAAGCTTCTATCCTAGAGGATGTGAAACGACTTCTGTTTCTAAAACACCAACCTAAAAATCCTCAGAAATATCTATAGTGATAATAGCCATAATGCTTCCAAAAAATTTTAAAAGAACACTAGTATCAATTTATGTACTAGTGCTCTTTTTTCATCTCTTCTCTTAATTATTCAATCCAATCCCAAGGAAGCATCCCTAAAAAAGGATTCACTATGATTAACAATATGGATAACTTTTTTATCTTATTATCAAATACTTTACTGCGTTAAGACCCCCACTTATATAAGTGGGCTTTGAATCAGGTGGAATAGAGTCTCCATCGGATTCCCCGATGTTCAGCTTTAGCTGTACGAGTTCACTAAGCAATTCTTATAACATTGTACAAATATTTCTTATAATATGCCAAAGCATCAACAAACTGTTGTGCAGTATCTAAAGAAGTAAAGGAAGGAAGATTATGTTCTATGGATCTTCTTCTTAGTTTAAAACCCTCTCCCTCCATATCCGTTCCTTCTGTAGGCGTATTAATCGTCATCACAATTTCACCTGATTTAAAGGATTGCATCATTTCCTCATAAGATTTCAAAACTTTGAGTACTGGAATCTTATTTTCTTGATAGAAGACTGCAGTTTTTTCTGTAGCAAAGATACCAAAACCCATTGCTGCCAGTTTTCCTACTAAAGGTAAGGATGCTTCTTTATCACGGTCTGCTACAGATAGTAATACATTTCCCTCCATAGCAAGGTTCATTCCAGTTGCTTCAAAAGCTTTTAGTATGGCTTCTTCATAGGTTTTACCTATTCCCATAACTTCACCAGTAGATTTCATTTCTGGTCCTAAAGATATATCTACATCGGCTAATTTTTCTAAACAAAACACTGGTGCCTTTACCACAACATAGGGAGGATTTTCTCCTACGCCGGAACTGTAGCCCAATTCCTTTAAGGTTTTTCCCATCATCGTTCCAACAGCAAGGGCCACCATAGGAACTTTGGTTACTTTGGATACAATAGGTATCGTTCTAGAGGCCCTTGGATTGGCTTCTAATACCAATACTTTCTCGTCTTTGACTACATACTGAATGTTGATTAATCCCTTCACCTTTAAAGCTTTAGCAATAGCCATCGTATAATCTACGATATCTTTGATTACTTTATCACTTAAATTTTGTGCTGGATATACACTCATACTGTCTCCTGAATGTACCCCTGCCTTCTCTATATGCTCCATAATAGCAGGGATAAAGATCTCCTCACCATCACTAATACCATCAATTTCTACTTCCTTGCCTTCGATATACTGATCAATAAAAATTGCAAGCTCCTTTTCTATGCCCTTGATCATAGTAACATAGTTTATCAACTCTTCTTGGTTTCTAACAATTTTCATTGATTGGCCTCCGATGACATAAGAAGGTCTAACCATAAGAGGAAACCCTAAATCTTCACCAATGCTTAATGCCGCTTCTAAGTTCTTAGCTGTATAACCCTTGGCCTGTGGAATATTTAACTGCTGCAAAAGACGAGAGAACTTTTCACGATCCTCTGCTATATCTATCGCTTCTGGATTGGTGCCGATAATTTTTATTCCTCTTTTATATAAAGGTTCTACTAAATTGATAGCCGTCTGACCGCCAAACTGCACAACCACCCCTTCTATACCTTCTTTTTCTGCTATGTGCAGGATATCTTCTGTCGTCAATGGCTCAAAATATAGCTTATCCGATGTATCAAAATCTGTACTAACCGTTTCAGGATTATTATTGACAATGATGGTTTCCAACCCTAAATCCCTCAAAGCCCAAGCGCCATGTACACAGCAGTAGTCAAATTCAATGCCTTGCCCAATTCTAATTGGCCCAGATCCTAGTACCATGACCTTCTTTTTATCATTTATTATCGCTTCACATTCTTCTTCATAAGTAGAATAATAATAGGGGGTTGAGGACTCAAATTCTCCTGCACAAGTATCTACCAGTTTATATACTGGGATCAGGCCTTTCCCTTTTCGGTACTGCATAACAGCTTCTTCTGTTGTTTCCAACACTTTTGCAATATGCGCATCACTCATACCCATTTGTTTTGCCTTTTTTATCATCTCATTCTGCATACCTGCTTGTTTTAATGTTTTTTCCATGGTTATAATATTTTGTATTTTTGTCAGAAACCATACATCAATTTTTGTTAGTACATGAATTTCTTCTACAGTATACCCGTTTCTAAAGGCATGAAAGATGGTAAATAGCCTTTGATCATTGGGAATTCGAAGTTTTTCTGTAAAATCTTTTCTGCTAGAATTTGGCGCTAATAATTCCTCAATGCCTAGATAAAACAGTTTTTTGTAACTACCCTCTAAGCTACGAATTGCTTTTAAAAGAGCCGCTTCAAAAGTTCTATCGATAGCCATTACCTCTCCGGTAGCCTTCATTTGGGTACCCAGCTGGCGGTTAGCGGTATGAAACTTGTCAAAAGGCCATTGGGGAATTTTTACTACTACATAGTCTAGTGCTGGTTCGAAACATGCTGTGGTTTTCCCTGTTACAGGATTCTTGATTTCATCTAAAGTTAGACCAACAGCAATCTTAGCAGCAATTTTAGCGATAGCATAGCCTGTTGCCTTTGAAGCTAAAGCACTGGATCGGCTTACCCTTGGATTTACTTCAATTACCACATATTCTGTGCTGTCTGGATTTAGAGCAAATTGAATATTACAGCCTCCTTCAATCTTCAGCTCTCTTATAATATCTATTGATGCAGTTCTAAGCAGCTGATATTCTTCGTTTCTTAAGGTTTGGGATGGTGCCACTACAATACTGTCCCCTGTATGAATGCCCACTGGATCAAAGTTTTCCATATTACAAACAGTGATACAATTATCATTTTTATCTCGGATAACCTCATACTCAATTTCCTTCCAGTTGGCGACACTTCTTTCAATCAAGACTTGCCCTACCAGACTAAGGCGTAATCCCTTTGTGCCAATTTCCAATAACTCCTCACGATTATTTGCTATACCTCCGCCGGTTCCTCCCAATGTATAAGCAGGTCGAATAATCAGTGGATAGCCCACTGCTTCACCAAAGGCCAAAACTTCTTCAATGGTTTTAGCAATCGTGCTGGCAGGAATGGGCTGCCCTAGTTTCTCCATGGTCTCCTTAAAGAGTTGTCTATCCTCTGCTCTTCTTATGGCTTCTATGGAGGTGCCTAAGAGCTTGACATTATACTTATAAAGCACACCTTGCTCATAAAGCTCCACCGCTAGATTAAGCCCCGTCTGTCCCCCCAGTGTAGGCAGTATGCCATCCGGTCTTTCTTGATCGATGATTCGTTCTAATGCCTTTACATTTAGAGGCTCTATATAGACGATATCCGCTATATTCTCATCTGTCATGATGGTGGCTGGATTACTATTGACCAATACAACCTCTATGCCCTCTTCCTTCAAAGACTTACAAGCCTGTGTTCCGGCATAATCAAATTCTGCTGCCTGCCCAATAATGATAGGGCCAGATCCAATCACCATTACCTTGCTAATGTTCTTGTGCTTTGTCATCGTCAACCCTCCTATACTGCTTTCTTGCTATGTTGGACATTGTATACAAACTGTTGAAATAAATATTTAGATTCCATAGGCCCTGGTGAAGCCTCAGGGTGATATTGCACACTGAATACTGGCAAGTATTTATGCTGAATGCCCTCTACCGTACCATCATTTAGATTTCTATGGGTAATGATTAATTCTTTTTGATTCACAGTTTTTTCATCTACAACATAGCCATGGTTTTGAGAAGTGATATAAACCTTATTCGTCATCAAATCCTTAACAGGATGATTACCTCCCCTATGACCGTATTTTAATTTATACGTGTCTGCTCCAAAAGCCAGTGATAGCAGCTGATGTCCCATACATATACCAAATATCGGCTTATGGTGAAGAAGCTTTTTAATATTCTCTACTACCGGCATCAAAGTTTGAGGATTTCCCGGGCCATTAGATAAAAAGATACCATCTGCTCCTAGTTTCATAATCTCCTCTGCCTTTGTTTGATAAGGCAATACAGTAATATGGCAGTCATAGGACTTTAAGATTCTAAGAATATTTAGTTTTACACCAAAATCCAATAAAGCTATTTTAGGACCTTTACCCGCCAACACATAGGGCTTTTCAGTGGATACATCTATCGTATAATTCTTAGTTGTAATATCCACTTCCTGCATCTTTTCTATTAGCTCTTGCTCATGATCTAAACTTATTGTAATAATCCCCTTCATCGTCCCTTTTTCCCTTAAATGCTTTACTAATTTTCGTGTATCTACCCCTTCAATGCCCATAATATTATGGTATTTTAAGTAGTCATCTAGGCAATTCTCACTCTTCCAATTGCTAGGGTTTTTACACAATTCTCTAACAACCAGGCCTTTGATGGTCGGCTTGCTTGACTCTATATCTTCACTATTGATGCCATAATTGCCAATCATAGGATAAGTCATCACCAGTATTTGTCCATTGTAGGAATTATCAGTGAAAATTTCTTGGTAGCCCGCCATCGAAGTATTAAAAACCACTTCTCCTGTTTCTTCTTGAGTACTTCCGAAAACTTCACCTTCAAATACCATGCCGTCTTCTAAGACCAAATATCCTTTCATTGCTCTTCCCCCACTTCATGGAAAATCTTACCTAATATATCTACAGTTTTTTGAATCTCCTGCTCTCCTACAATAAGCGGCGGAAGGAAACGTAAAACCTTGCCGGCAGTACAGTTCATTAAAAGCCCTTCTTTAAAAGCCTTCTCTACAATAGGCGCCCCTTCTATTTCTAATTCTAATCCTACCATAAGGCCCTTACCTTTTACTTTCTTTGCCCAAGGGTATTTTGCTACAAATTCCTCTAGTTTTTCAGCAAAATACTTTCCTTTAGCTTCTACCTTTTCCCAAAGTTTTTCTTCTATCATGAACTTCATGGTTGCTAAAGCAACTGCACTGGCCAAAGGATTTCCTCCAAAAGTAGTACCATGATCTCCTGGGCTAAAGGCTTCTGCCAGCTTATCCTTTGCTATGATTGCTCCAATAGGAACACCGCTGCCTAAAGCTTTTGCTAAAGTCATAATGTCCGGTTCAACCCCATAGTTTTCATGGGCAAATAATTTTCCGGTTCTTGCTATGCCACACTGCACTTCATCAAAGATTAATACAATGTCTTTTTCCTGGCATAATGCCTTTACTTCCTTGATAAAAGCCATCTCAGCAGCAGTAACACCACCCTCACCCTGAATAGGTTCCATGATAACGCCACAAGTATTTTCATTAATCATACTTTTCAGAGAATTTATATCGTTAAAGTTTGCAAATTTAAAACCCGTTGGTATCGGTCCATAACCCTCTTGGTATTTTTTATTATGGGTAACACTTAATGTTCCAAGGGTTCTTCCATGAAAAGAAGATGTCATGGCGATAATCTCGTTTCTATTTTCTCCATATTTCTTATAGGCATATTTTCTAGCTAGTTTAATAGCAGCTTCATTGGCCTCTGCACCACTGTTGCAGAAAAATGCCTTATCGCCAAAGGAATTTTCTACTAGAAGCTTTGCTAGTTCTACTTGTTCCTCAATCCAGTAAATATTCGATACATGGATCAGTTTTTCTGCCTGTTTCTGAATTGCCTTTGTCACTACAGGGTGGTTGTGGCCTAGGCCGCAGGCGCCTAGTCCACCGATCATATCTAAATATTTTTGTCCTTGTGTATCTGTTAAATAACAATCCTTTCCCTCCACAAAGGCTACTGGTACACGCTTATAGGTATTCATTATATATTGATTTCCCTCTTGAACAATTGTTTCTATCATCATTATTCCTCCCTTTAGTTTGTAATCATCGTTCCAATTCCCTCGTTTGTAAATATCTCCAATAAAATAGAATGAGGTTTTCTTCCATCGATGATATGTGCTCTTTCTACACCATGGGTTACTGCATCAAAACAACATTGCACCTTTGGTATCATGCCGCCGCTTATAATTTCACTTTCAATGTATCTTCTTATTTCCTTTGTTTTGATATGGGATATGATGGAGGAGGAATCATTCTGATCTCTCATTACCCCTTTTACATCCGTAATTAGTATTAGCTTTTTTGCCCCTAGGGCCGCTGCTAACCTCCCCGCCACCTCATCAGCATTAATATTATAGGTTTCTCCTTGACTTCCACAGCCTATCGGGGAAATTACAGGGACGTAACCATTATCTGTTATTGTGTGTATTAAACTGGTATCAATTTCTTCTATTTCTCCCACCAAACCTAGTTTAGGATCTTTTTGTTTAGATAAAATCATGTTTCCATCTTTTCCACTGATACCTATGGCCTTTACACCATGACCATTAATTAAAGAGACAATCTGGCGATTAATCTTTCCTAATAGGATCATTTCCGTAATATCCATCGTCTCTTGGTCTGTTACCCTAAGACCCTCTATAAACTGAGGTTCTTTTCCAAGTTTTTGCATCATCTCAGTAATTTCAGGACCGCCCCCGTGAACAACTACCGGATTCATACCTACATATTTCATTAGTACTATATCCTTTATTACTGTTTGTTTTAATTCATTGTTAATCATGGCATTGCCACCGTATTTTATAACAACTGTTTGATTATGAAAGGCTTTAATATATGGTAAGCTCTCTATTAAAATATCTGCTTTCTGACATGGCGATAACTTCATTTCCTTTTCCCCCTAAGTTCTATAAGCTCCGTTGATCTTTACATAGTCGTAGGATAAATCACAGCCCCAGCCCTTTGCATTTTCTTTTCCTGTTTTTAGATCAACCATAATTTTTAACTTTTTGCTCTTTAAAAGCTTTTCCATTGCTTCTTCACTAAAGCCGGTTCCTTGTCCGTTTTCTACAATTTTTATCATTTTTTCTTTATTCCCTAGGAAAACCTCTATCTCATCTACTTCAAATTCTACACCTGAGTAACCTATACTGCATAAAATTCTTCCCCAGTTACCATCTTCACCGAAGAAAGCGGTTTTTACTAGGTTGGAGCTTAAAATGCTCTTTGCCACTGTCTGAGCTTCCTTAAAGGATCTACTGTTAATAACTTCCACTTCTATAAACTTTGTAGCACCTTCTCCATCCTGCACAATCTTTTTTGCTAAGTACTCATTTACATAATGAAAAGCTTCTATAAACTTTTCTACCTCAGGATGCTCCTGACTTAATGCTTCATTGTTTGCCATCCCATTAGCCATGACACAAACCATATCATTTGTGCTGGTATCACCATCTACTGTAATCATATTATAGGTCTTGTCTGATGTTGTTTTCAGAAGCTGTTGTAAAAAGTCTCCTTTTATTTTTGCATCTGTGGTTATAAAGGATAGCATGGTCGCCATATTAGGATGAATCATGCCTGAGCCCTTAGCAATACCACCTATTGTCACTTTTTTACTGTCTATTTCCACCTCTACTGCGATCTTCTTTTCTATCGTATCCGTAGTAAGGATTGCCTCTGCCGCTGCTTCTCCTCCCTTAGGACTTAAAGCTTTTGCTGCCTTCTTAATCCCTGATACTACTATATCCATTGGCAAAGGAACACCAATAATTCCAGTAGAAGCGACTACAACATCCGCAGGGTCTATATGCAGTGCTTCTGCTGTAACCTTTGTGATTTTCAAGGCATTTTGATAGCCTTCTTCCCCGGTACAAGCGTTGGCATTACCGCTGTTTACAATAATTGCTTGTATTTTTCCCGATTTTATATTTTCCTTTGAAACCAATACTGGTGCTGCACAAACTTTATTGGTGGTAAAAACACCTGCTGCTTCTGCTAAAACATCACTAGCAATTAGTGTCATATCCTTTTTTTTCTTCTTAATCCCTATATGCACTCCACTAGCTTGAAAGCCCTTCGGTGAAGTAATATCTCCATTGAATACTTCAAATTTTTTCACTGTCATCTCCTCCATTTCTCTTATGGCCATATAGGCGGCTGTTGCAATCCTTTTTCCTGCGGTAATCCAAACATGAGATTCATATTTTGAACCGCTTGCCCGGCAGCTCCTTTTACTAAATTATCTATTGCGCTTACAATAATGATATTATTGGTTCTAGGATCTATTTTCAAACCAATATCACAATAGTTAGAAGCATAAACACCTTTTGTTTGAGGATATTCATTATCCTCTAGTAACCTTATAAAAGGCTGGTGATGATAATAAGCTTTGTAGACCTCTTTTATTTCTTGTTGGTTCACTGCCTTTTTATTTGGTGCATAAATCGTACTTAAAATTCCCCTGGTCATAGGAATCAGATGAGGTGTAAATTGTACTGTAATCTCTTCACCCGCCGCTATAGATAACTCTTGTTCTATTTCAGGAGTATGACGATGGGTACCTATACCATAAGCCTTTAAGTTTTCGTTGCATTGTGCAAACAGATTCCCATCTCCAGGCGTCCGACCTGCTCCTGAAACACCAGACTTTGCGTCGATGATGACAGCATCTGGAGAAATTATTTTTTCCTTTAGCAGAGGATATAAAGGAAGTAAAACACTGGTAGGATAACATCCTGGGTTTGCCACCAAATCGGCTTCAGCAATTTCATGACCATATACTTCACTTAATCCGTATACCGCTTTTTCCAGCGCCTCTACTGCTTCATGTTCTACCCCGTACCACTTTTCATAGGTTGCAACGCTTTTTATTCGAAAATCTGCTGAAAGATCTACAACCTTTTTTCCCTTCTCCATAATTTTTTTTACTGCTTTTTGACTCAATCCGTGAGGTAATGCACAAAATAATACATCTATATTCTCTAAATCCTCTTCTAAATTGACAGAAGTACACTGGTCTTCTACGATATTCTTGAAATTACTATAAACCTTACTATAGGCCATAGAAGCATAGCTTCTAGAATCTAGAAACATGACCTCTACCTCTGAATGTTGTGAAAGCAACCTAGTCAATTCAGCTCCAACGTATCCAGTTGCCCCTAAAATTCCAACCTTAATCATACTGTCACCCTCTTATCTTTGTATTTATATAATTATATTTATAATAATCAAGGAATATTTATTCATTTCATTAATTATACATAACTTTTTATAAATATTCAATCGTTTTTTAGATTTTTTCGAAAAAAACGCAAGTCATTTTTGACCTACGTTTTCATGCTGTTATTTAAACCAGCTTTTTTTCTTTTTTTTAGGAAATATTTCTGCTATAAAAGAGATAATATGAAAAATATCTCGAATGGGCTCTAATATATCTTCATGAATACCTTGTGCTGCAGAAGCTGTATACTCCACTGTTTCTTCTATGTTTCTCACAACTCCCTGAACATTCTTTACCTCTTCGTTCACAACACCACTGATTTCTTCTATATGATACAGAACCTTTGGTATCCGTTCTAAGGTTTCTTCAATATTTTCTTCGTTTTTTGTTAAAATTTCTTTTACTTGCTTTAGGGTTTCATACACCTTATAAAGCAAAACAAAAAGAATAACAAATAATGCAATGCCCAGTAAAGCAAACAAAAAGTTAAATAGCTGCCCTAAAGTAATCGTAATGGCTGAATCCATTTTACTTCCCACCTTGTTTTTGTATTTTCTCTATAGCTATTATGCTTCTTCTTTTGCTAGCTCATCTTCTTCCTCTATGTCTAGTTCTTCTTCCTCCACTATATTAGGTTCAATATGAGGTTTTATTTTTTCCTTCAATGTGGAAAATGTTTGACTAATTACTTCTTTTTTATCTTCATAAAGTTCAACGATTTTTTCTTTGCCCTCCTCAAAGTTCACTCCTAGCTTTTCTTTTCCTTCTGTAATATTGGTCTGCAGGTTTTCCTTTATTTTTTCTAGTTCTTCCTTGGTCTTTCTTCTAGTATTTTCTCCACTATCTGGTGCCAAGAATATGCCAGCTAGTCCTCCAAAAAATGTCCCCAATGCCAGCCCCTTTTTCATCACTCTTTTTCTTTCTTCTTTTTTTGCCTTAGCTGCTGCTTTAGGATCTAGAAGTAATCTTAACTCTTTTACTTTCTTTTGTGCATTTTTTAAGTTCATATTATTCACTCCTTTATATAGTTAAATTACATAAATTTGGATATTATTTTCATTATACCCTAAAAGAACATTGAAAAACAGTGTTTTTAGTAATAAAAAAGTCTTGTCCTAAGACAAGACTTTTTTATTATATTCTGTACTGCTCGTGATATCCATTTACTTCTTCTAAAAGATTTCTTCTATAGATAACATATAGTTGTTTTAGACAGCTGACTTTTTCCATCATCTCCAACTGCAATGTTGATACCAGATCAAAATCTTTAGCTTCAACTGCCTCTCTAATTTGAGTAAACAGGGATTTTTTTTCTAGACTGTCCTTCATCAGGTAATTTCTAATAGCATTCATCTTCTCCCAATTTACCACATCTAGATCGGTAACATTATCAGCACCATGAAGTTTTTTACAATTTCTTACTAAAGCCATATTATCAACAATAATTCTTCCTGTTAACTCCTTCACCCATTGGTCTAACATAGATATTTTATAGGAATTAACAATAGCTTCGCTAAATACTTCTCCATAAAACAACACTTTCTTTTTATCTGGATAATTTTCAAGCCCCTTTAGGTTTTCCCATACAGTAGCTGGTGGCTTAGCAAACAAGTGATTTCTTTCTTCCTCTGTAAAATCTTCAAAAACATCTTCTTCGCTACGATAAGCTCTATCCTTTTCTAAATACAACTTTTCCTCTCCAGCCTTTTTAGAAAACTCTGCTTCTAACTGTTTATCATCCATTTTACTTTCTACCGCAGCCCGAATCCCATCTAACATCACTTGATAGGAAGCTGCTATACATAAGTATGCATTGGTTGTTGGATTAGGTGCTCTTAATTCAAATCGCGTAGCCAGAGGGTTATTGATATCTCTTACCAAACCTACTAATACCGTACGATTTCTAGATGGTACCTCTGGGGTATGTCCTACAGAACCTACAATACATACAGGTGCTTCAAAGCCAGGCTTTAATCGGTTGAAAGCATCATTGGTAGAGGTTACAAATGGGTTCACTACTTCATAATTTTTTAATAATCCCATTAAGGCTCCCCAGCCTACTGTGTTAACATAACTATGCTGCATATTTTTAGGTGCAAATAAGTTAATATATTTACCATTCTTCAGTTTCAATCCTGCTCCCATATGGGTATGTTTGCCACTTCCCGCCACCCCTTCGATAGGCTTGGCTAAAAAGGTTACTTCTAAACCATGATTTTCAAATATTTCCTCAATCAATTCTCTAATAAAAAGCTCATTGTCAGCACATTGCAGCGCTGTACTATACTTCCAATCTATCTCTAGCTGTTCCATAACGTGATTTAATTTTCCAGTAACACCGATCTTTGCTGTAATCCCGCCTACTTCTTTATGACCCATCTCTGGTGCAAAACCATACTTGTCCATCAACATAATGGTTTCTTCCAAAGCTGTTCTTACACTCCCTTTAGTTCTTTTCCAGTACTGTTCCTTTAGCATTTGAGAAGTAGAAAGCTTTTCTTCATCTGCATAGTCTTCAGGGGTTTTTACCCAAAACTCTAACTCTGTCGCTGTGGTTAAAACCACCTCCGCTACTTCATCATAGGAAGCAATATTTAACTCCTCCAATAAATGAGGATGTTTCTTTAAGAGTTCCTGTATTTGTAGGGTAAAATAGTCTGCAGTTCTCTTTAACACAGATCTAGAATCTACTCGCTTATCATCATGTTCTAAAAATGCTGGTATTCTTAAAGTACCAATAGGCAGCCCATTACCTTCATATAAGTGATCGTAGTTGTAATCTACAAACCAATTTACATCCAGGTCAGGAATCAAATCAACTTTAGCATTATTTAGGGTAGCAATTCCTTGAAGCATAACACTGGAACCATCTGTTTGAACACCTACACTCAAAAACTCTTCCATATCTTCTAAGAACAAAGAAACGGGAATTTTTTCATCAGTATCATTTCCTCCCAGGTCTACTGCCACCACAGATACAAACTGAATATTAGGATGAGCCTCTAAAACCTTTGTTAGAACTTCTTTATTATGTGTCCAGCTAGGTAATGAATAAATGATTGTTTGTTCTAGTAGTTCTTCTACTTTCTTCTGCATCATCATATCTCCTCCTTTTAGTCGAATATTTTTGATAGAATTTGTACTTTAGTTCGTTCCGTAGCGAATTCTAAAAACAATATTTAAATTTTAGTATACATTATAGGGGTGAATTTGTAAATAAAAATTTCACCAGCCCCATCAATATAGATGCACGCTTCTAAAGTTAAGGGCGCACATCTATATATAGATACTTATCTATAAATCCATATATACTAGAGACTACATTTATCGTACTTAGCTGTTTTTTCAAAAACAAAACCATAGACCCTGTATGTTAACGTTTAAGCTTAGCGATGCTTTCTATATTTATGCATTTTTATGTATATGTCTTCCAAAGGCACCCTTTAGTGCTGCTGCACTTTAAAAAATCTTTACAGGATACTCTGTATATATCGTTGCCTTTTTCTCTATAAATTACTCTAGCCTGAAATACAAAATAGCTTATCTAAAGATAGATATCTATATTGTATCATCTTATCTGCAATTGAAAAAGGACTTAGTAAACTAAGTCCTTGCTGGTTTTATCCTCGATGTTTTTCTAATTCCTTGTCTTCCTTGTCCTTCTTGGTTTCTTTTAATAGCACTTTTTCTATTAGGCCATCCTTCATCTTTACAATCTTTATTTTAATATTGCCGGTTTCATATTCTGCTCCCTCTTCAACCGGTGTTGCGCTTTCCTCCGATAGGTTGCATACTAAGCCACCGATGGTATTTCCTTTGTTTTCAGGTATACGAAGGCCTGTATCAAAGTTAATATCATGAATGTATTCACCAGCTGAAATCACTCGTCCTTCTTCATTCACAAATTGTTTGTTTGTCATCAAGTACTTTCGTATCGCAAATACCCCTGCTATAGCAACTGTTCCTAAGACTAAATCCAACATCGTTTCACTATAGATTAACATTTTTCTTGCGATAGCAAATAAAATCAGTTCTAGAATAGCGCTTGTAGAATGGGATAATAACATGAGTACCAGTTCTATACCTACCACCAACAGTAGTGTAAAACCAAGAAACTTTTTAAAGACTTCGTAAGTATGACCAATATCCGTGTGCATTATATAGGCTATATACTTCACGATATCTACCAAGCCAATAACAATACCAATTGTTAAACCTAGTGCTAAAATCACTTCTAAATTCATAACGCTTTTTGTAAGGTACTTCTTAAAATCATGAGCTTTCACGATTAATCATGCATCTCCTTTTTATTAAAAGTATTTAACATACAAGAATTATACACCTGTAAAGGATAATCATCAATACAAAAATTTATTAGTCTTTATTATTTTTTTTTAATAAATAAAAAAACCTAACATAAGTTAGGTTTTTTACTGTTTTATTCTATCTTAATCTGCTTTACTACCTCTCTGCACTTTTCATAAAGAATACCTACATCTACAGAATAAGAGATATACTGAACCCCTAATGCCATCCATTTAGCCGCCGCATCTGCATGATCAACAAAAGTTCCCACAGCTACATTTTTTTCCTTGGCCTTTTTAGCTACTTCCTTCATTTTTTCAATTACTTTAAGATTTTCTACTTCACCTGGCACCCCTAGAGATTGTGATAAATCGTAGGGTCCCAAAAAGATAACATCGATGCCTTCTACACTTAAAATTTCATCGATATTATTTACCCCTTCTTCCCCCTCAATATGAATAATTACCATTGTCTCTTTATTTGCCTTTTTAAAGTATTCTTGTTTATCTATAGCGGTATATTTTGCTGCCCTTACATATCGACAAACCCCTCTTTCTCCTAAGGGGGCAAACTTTGCCGCCTTTACTACATCCTCTGCATCCTTTTTGCAGCATATTTGAGGAACCTGTACAGCTGTTGCCCCTATATCTAAAGCTCTTGAGATCATCACTGGATCTTTATCAGCAACCCTGATCACTGATGATATGCCCGTCAGCTCGGCAGCTCTAACCATTTCCTCCGCCTGAAGAATATTTAAAGGTCCATGCTCACAATCGATTATAATATAGTCAAAACCAGCTAGTCCCATGATTTCCACCACCGCTGTACTTGGCAGCTTCATAAAGGGTCCCACTACAGACTGCCCTTGGGTTAGTTTTTGTTGTATTAAATTACCCATATTCCTCCTCCTAGTAACTTGATTGGATTACCACTCGGCAACACTGCCGTCTTCGTGTCTCCAAACAGGATTTTTCCAGTTATGGCCTTCCTTAGCTGCTTGCCTCACCTTTGCTTCATCAATTTCTATACCTAACCCCGGCCCCTTTGGCATCTCTACATAACCCTTCTCATATTTAAATACAGTTTTATCCTTCAAGTAGTCTAGTATATCATTTCCTTGATTATAATGAATACCTAAACTCTGTTCTTGAATAAAAGCATTATAACTGCAGGCATCTACTTGAAGACATGAAGCTAAGGCGATAGGCCCTAATGGACAATGGGGCGCTAAAGCAACATCATAGGCCTCTGCCATTGTAGCTATTTTTCTACATTCCGTAATACCACCTGCATGAGAAAGATCCGGCTGTATAATATCTACATACCCTTCGGATAAGATATGTTTAAAGTCCCAACGACTAAACATCCTCTCTCCAGTAGCGATAGGGGTAGAAGTATGCATGGCTATTTCTTTTAATGCCTCCAGGTTTTCCGATAGTACTGGCTCTTCAATAAACATCAGTTGATAAGGCTCTAATGCCTTAGCCAATACCTTTGCCATCGGTTTATGAACCCTCCCATGAAAATCTACACCAATACCAAAATTTTTACCTACTACTTTTCTAATGGCAGCCACTCTCTCCACAACGGCATCTATTTTATCGTAAGAATCAATATACTGGAGTTCTTCCGTGCCATTCATTTTAATAGCAGTAAAACCTTGCTGTTTTTTTTCAAGAGCAGCTTGAGCCACATCGCTAGGTCGATCTCCACCGATCCAAGAATAAACTTTAATCTTATCCCTACAAGCGCCTCCCAGCAAATCGTAAACAGGGGCATTATAAAATTTTCCTTTTATATCCCATAGGGCTTGATCAATACCAGAGATGGCACTCATCAAGATAGGACCGCCTCTATAAAAACCGGCTCTATATAAAACCTGCCAATGGTCCTCTATTTTTAGAGGGTCCTTACCTATAAGGTACTCACTTAGTTCCTCCACCGCAGCCTTTACTGTATGGGCTCTACCTTCTACAACAGGCTCACCCCAACCGATGATCCCTTCATCTGTTTCTATTTTTAGAAACAGCCATCTTGGTGGGACTTGAAACAACTCAAACTTTGTTATCTTCATTATAAATCCTCCTTAATCTATATAGAGAGTAGTCATACAAGTTAAACTACTCATCGGTTATTCCATATATGCTCCCTTCATTGGAGAAACAGCTAACTTACTATAAATTCCTAATATTCCGGTTTTTTTCTTCATCATTGGCTTTTTCCAATGTTTTTTTCTTTCAGCCAGTATTGCTTTTATCTCTTCTTTGCTTTTTTCTTCTCCCTGCACCCCAACAATTTCTAATACTCTATTAGGAATATCAATTTTTATTAAATCCCCCTCCTCCACAAATGCTATAGGTCCTCCTTCAACAGCTTCTGGAGAAACATGTCCAATAGCAGGCCCTCTGGTAGCGCCAGAATATCTACCATCGGTGATCAAGGCAACAGAAGAAACCAACTCAGGATCTGATGCAATAGCTTCCGTAGTATAAAACATTTCTGGCATGCCAGAACCCTTAGGCCCTTCATATCGAATAAAAACTGCATCACCAGGTTTAATCGTCTTGTTTACCACCGCTTCAAAGGCCTTCTCCTCGCAATCAAAGGGCCTAGCAATCAATGTCGCCTCTAGCATTTCCTTTGCTACGGCTGAATGCTTTACTACTGCTCCTTCAGGGGCTAAGTTTCCTTTTAATACTGCCACAGCACCCTCTTTTTGGATTGGATTATCTATAGATCTAATAATCTCTTGCCTTTTTAAACCGAGACCCTCTAAGTACTTTTCACTTCTTTCAAAGAAGCCGCTTTTCCTTAAATTCTGTAGATTTTCTCCTAATGTTTTGCCTGTTATCGTCATCACATCTAAGTGTAAAAATTCTTTAATTTCCTCCATCACTGCAGGTAATCCTCCCGCATACCAGAAATATTCCGCTGGGAAAGTACCACTGGGACGAATATTCACTAGATAAGGAATTTTTCTATGAATAGCATCAAATAACATTGGATCCAAATCCATATTTACCTCATGCGCTACTGTTGGCAGATGAAGCAGGGTATTTGTAGATCCAGCAATAGCTGCATGCACCATGATAGCATTCTCAAAGGCTTTGGTGGTTAAAATATCAGATGGTTTTATATCCTGCTTTATAATCTCCAGTAACTGGGCAGCTGCCTCCTTAGCAACTTCCTGCATTTCTTCCACTGTAGCCGGCATCAAAGCACTACCAGGTAAAGCCAAACCTAATGCTTCAGCCATTACTTGCATCGTGGCAGCGGTTCCCATGAAGGCACATGCACCACAGGTGGGACAAGCTGTATGCTGCTTTTCTTTGAAATCCTCTTCTGTGATTTCTCCCCGTTTCAATAAAGCGCTATAGGTTCCTATTTGCTCTAGTGTCAGCATGTTCGGGCCTGCCTTCATTACCCCACCAGGTACAACGATTGAAGGCATATTAATACGTGCCACTGCCTTTAAGTGGGCAGGTACCCCTTTATCACAACTACATATAAATAGTCCTCCGTCAAAAGGGGTGGCAGTAGCCTGTACTTCGATCATATTAGCGATCACTTCTCTCGAAAGCAATGAATAATTCATGCCATCGTGACCTTGAGCAATGCCGTCACAAATATCTGTTGTTGTATATTTCGCAGCCTTTGCCCCCAATAAATTTAACTTTTTCTCTGCAGCAAAAATCAACTTATTTAAATGGACGCTCCCTGGATGGCTGTCTCCCCAAGTGCTTTGAAGAAAAACCTGTGGCTTTTCCAAGTCATCAGCAGTCCAACCCATTCCCATTTTGAGGGCATCCATTTCTACTGCAATACTTCTCATCTTCTGACTTTTTAGCATCTATAATCCTCCTATCACATAGATTAAACACTTCTATGCATCGGTATTTTTCAAAATCAGCCTATTACCTTAGTGCATTTGGTATCCATAAAACCAACTGAGGGAATAGGATAATCAGTAATAAAATCGCTACTTGTGTTGCTAGAAAAGGAAGCATCGCCTTCGTAATCCTTTCTAATGAAATCTTAGCAATACCACAGGAAATATATAATATCGTACCTACTGGTGGTGTTACTAATCCGATTCCTAGGTTAATAACCATCATTACGCCAAAGAATACTGGATCGATGCCTACCGCAGTAGCTACCGGCAGTAAAACTGGTGTTAAAATCAATAAGGCCGGTGTTAAGTCCATAACACTTCCTACCAAAAGCAAGAAGAAGTTGATAATCAATAGCACAATCAATGGATTGTCTGAAATAGATAGAATTGTGGCGGCAATACTTTGTGGTATTCTTACAACCGTTAATAACCAAGCAACCACCATGGCTGTTCCTGCTACCAACATAACAATCCCAGTTGTTTTTCCCGTATCAATTAAAATCCTCGGCAGATCTTTGATACACATCTCCTTGTAGATAAAAAGAGAAACAATAAGTGCATATACTACCGATACAACAGCCGCTTCAGTAGGGGTAAAGTATCCAGAAATGATACCACCTATAATAATTACTGGCAAAAAAACTGCCCAAATCGACTCTTTTAACGCTTTAAATACTCTTGTAATGGAGAATTTATCCCCTTTAGGATAGTTTCTCTTTTTTGATATGATATAGGTCAAAGCCAATAGAGAAAACCCTATCAAAATACCAGGAATAATTCCCCCCAAAAACATTCTTACTACAGAGGTGCCGCCAATTAGACCAAATAAAATCATAGGAATGCTAGGAGGAATAACAATGCCCATCGTAGCTGAAGAAGCTGTTACAGCAGCAGAAAAATCTGCATCATAACCGTCTTCCTTCATAGCTGGAATCAAAAGACCACCGATAGCAGCTGTATCCGCTACAGAAGAACCAGAAATACCTCCAAAAAACATGCTGGCTACAATGTTTACTAATCCTAGACCACCTGTTATGTGACCCACTAAAGAATTTGATAAATTAATAATTCGTTTTGCAATGCCACCAGAGTTCATAATCTCTCCGGCAAGCATGAAAAAAGGCACCGCCAGTAGAGGAAAACTGTCTATACCACCTACCATTTTTTGCACCAAAATATCATAGCCAAAATTTTGGATTCCCATCATGACCAATGCTGCTAAGCCTAAACAAAAAGCCACAGGAACACCAATCAATAAAAAACCAAAAAGTGCTGCTAAAAAGATAATGAGCATATCCATTGTTTATTCCTCCCCTACTTTTTTCTTAGTAAAATGCTCTATTAACCCGATGATACTGTTAAATAAGTTTTCTATAGCAATTAAAATCATGGCATATCCTGCCACCACTACCGGTAGATATTTGATGTAGGTTGGCAAACCCAACGCAGGTGTTCGAGCATTTTTGATGGTGGCTACAATTCTGTGCCCCCCTAAAATCATGGCTCTGGTTACAAATATAATTAAAATCCATGAAACAATTTCAAAGATCAGTTGTTGATGAGGCTTCAACTTATTAATAACAATATCTAATCCTAAATGTTCTTTATAATATAAACCTAAAACTGCACCATTAAAAACCATCCAAACAAACATAATTCTAGATAATTCCTCTGACCATGCAATAGATGCGTTGAGATAGTTACGACTAATGACAGAGTAAAAAACGATCCCCACCATTACAGTTAGTCCTAGGGCAATCATTATTTTAAACAAATAACTGATGTATCTATTCACTGTCGATAAGCCCTTTGGAATATGCTTTAATATTTCCATTACTCTTTGCCTCCTTTGTACTTTAAACAATCATTTTTATGATTTCCCTAGGGAATTGTCCTTTTTTTTCTATGAAAAAGGAGCTTAAATAATTTATTTAAACTCCTTTTTAGTTTTCTATACAGTTGTTGCGCCTATATCACCGTGATTCTTTAGATTATCTATTTGATAAACGTTCAATTTCTGCTAATACTTGCTCTACATAATCTGCTCCAATTTCATTTTTAAACTTTTCAACAGTAGAACTTGTAGCTTCTTGGAACATTTGTTGTTGTTCTGGTGTCAATTCTGTTACAGTCATTCCTGCTTCCCTTAATCCATCAGCTAATTCTTCTGTGTACTCACGGCTGATTCTTCTTTCTTCGTCTCTAGCTATGAAGGCAGCTTCTTGTACAATCTCTTGTAAATCTGCTGGAAGACCATCCCAGAATACTTTACTCATCAATAATACGAAGGGACTATAAACATGACCTGTTAATGTTGTATATTTTTGTACTTCAGGATAATTTTGTAGATAAATTGTTGGTACTGGATTCTCTTGTCCATCTACAACACCTTGCTGCATTGCTGTAAATAATTCACCAAAAGGCATTGGTGTTGGGTTTGCACCTAGCGCTCTAAAGAAGTCTAAATGTACTTGATTTTCCATTGTTCTAATTTTCAAGCCCTTCATATCTTCAGGTGTTTTTACTTCTCTTACGTTATTGGTTAAATGACGGTATCCATTTTCCCAATAAGCTAAACCTACTAATCCATGTTCTTCTAATCCATCTAATAATTCTTGTCCAAGAGGTCCATCAACAAAATCTGAAGCTACTTCTTCTGTTGGGAATAAGAATGGTAGATCGAAGATCATAAATCTTTTATCGATAGAAGTAATAGGTGCAGAGGAAGGACATGTAACTTCTTGGCTTCCTAGCTGTAATGCCTCCATCATTTGAATATCGTCCCCTAATTGACTACTGTGGAATAATTGAACTTCAACTCTTCCATCACTTTCTCTTTCAATGTACTCTTTAAATATTTCTAAGCCCTTGTACTGTGGATGCTGATCGTTAAGACCAATTCCTGCGCGGATGACATACTTTTCTTGTTCTACACTGCCAGCTTCTCCTTGCTCACCATTTGATGGAGCACTGCTGCATCCTACCATGGCTACTATCAATGATAAGACCAGCATCACTACAACTAACTTTTTCATTTTTTTCATGAAATTTTCCCCCTTATTTGTTTGTTTTATAATGACTTTATACTATTTTTAGCGCTATAGTATAAAGAATCATTCATACTGAACCTTTAAGCTTTTTTTCCTTCTAATCTTTGTATGGCCTCAAACAACATATCTTTGCTTACTGGATAAGGCGTTTTTTTCATGTCAGGAGCATCTATCGCCTTTTCCAAGACAGCCTCTAGATAGTTTCTATCATTTTTCACATCAATATCTCCTAAAGAGGTAGGTAATTTTACTTCTTTATAGAAGGAAATCAGCTTATCTAATTCCTCTTCCTGATGATCTACTGCCAACAACACTAAAACTCCATAAGCCACAACCTCTCCATGAAGATGATGTTTTTCTATCTCCTCTAATAAGGTGAGTCCATAAAACAAACCATGGGCAATAGCACCATTATTCTCATCCCCCACCAGCATGGCTACAATTCCTGTGCTGATAATATTATTTAGAATAATTTGTTCTAGTTCATAGGATGCTACTTTATTTTCACTATCCAACAATGCTTTTTTTCCATACTGAATCAATGGTTCTACACACATAATACTGATTTCTTTTCCCATCATTGCACTATGGGACAAGGTTTTCCCTCTTGTAGTAATACCTACTTCATAATATTTTGCTATTGTATCCCCAATACCGGCCCATAGATACTTAGCAGGGGCATCTGCAATTACCCCACTATCCATAAAAATATGTACTGGCGGTTGGCTTAGATGAAACAAAGCTTCAAAGTCACCTTTCTCTGTATATACAATCGATAAAGGCGTGGTGGCAGCACAAGTTGCAGCAATCGTTGGTATGGTGAAGGATAAAAGGCCTGCTTTTTCTGCAGCACCTTTTGCTGTATCAATTGCTTTTCCTCCACCTACGCCCACAATCATATCTGCTTTTTCTGCCTTTGCCCTTTCAGCAATACTGTCAATGTTATGAAAGGTACATTCCCCACCATACCACAGGAAATCGATAACATGTATATTGCTATTTGCAAAGGATTTCCTTAACTGCTCTGTGGTTTTTTGTAATGCTGTTTTTCCTCCTACCACCAATACACGCTTTCCGTAATCTTTTAATACATTTCCTACTGAAAATAGAACGTTTTCCTGAATGGCATAGTTTGGAAACTTCACTGTTACACTTTTCATATCCTCACCTCTTAAATAATATATTTAATGTCTTTATTTTTTTTCTTTCTCTTTAATACTTAAGATGTCGTTTTTCGTTCTTGCTACGTGACGTTTCATAAAAAGTGCAGCTAGCTCAGGATCTCTTTCTTTAATAGCATCCAATATTTTTTTATGCTCTTTTACACCTCGTTCCGGACCTAGATATCGATTAATTTCATTTTGCTGAAACTTCCAAATATCGGTTAAAATACTATTTACTTTTATAATTAAAGAGTTTTTGCTGGCTTTTGCAATCTCCATATGAAACTGGTAGTCAGCGTTTGCAAAAGCTTCGGATGTATCATTGTTGTCATACATAACTTGGTAACATTCTTCCAATATTTTAATCGTGCTATCGTCACATCTTTCTGCACAAAATCTAGCACTGTCTGCTTCTATCACTTCTCTAAACTCCAATACATCTAATAAGTTATCCTTATCAAGAAGAAGCATTGGCACAAGACTGTTTAGATAAATGGAAGGCGATAATTCATTGACAAAGGTTCCTTCCCCTTGTCTCTTGGTGAGAACATTTAGAGCCACCATTTTTTCAATTGCTTCCCGTACAGACATTCTACTAACCCCTAATTCTTGAGAGAGTTGGTTCTCTGAGGCGATTTTCATGCCGCTGGTCCATTCTTTATTAAATAGCTTTTCTTCAATAGCTCTGTAAACGATTTCGCTGGTATTTACTTTTTTCTTTTCCAACTTCTTCACTTCCTCCATCACTTGTCAGACAACATATAATTTAATTTGATTATATATAAGACCTTTACCCTTGTCAATAACTTTTTTTGTACTTTTTTTATGATATTTCCCTTTACAACCCTTGAATTTTAAGGTTTTTAGGTATTTTTTTATTTTTTTGAATCTTCAACTTGTATTATAAGTTGTATACAATATTCTTTTTCTATAGTTTTCTATATATTTTAGCGTTTACTTGTCATACCTTTTCTGCCATTTTATTTAACTTATATTTTATAGAATATAGGGTGTCCCAGGAAGTAAAAAATAAAAAAGCGATAAATGACTATCGATATGACACATCATTCATCGCTTACGTAAAAAAACTTTTTATTTCTTCCAAACACATTTTTTAAGATTTTAGCATCCTACTTTTAGGTGAACTTGTTTACCTATGTTTATTTTAATCATTTAACCCAAATACTTCTTCAATGTTTCTCTTACTGCACCTTCAGATGCTACTAATTCACCAAAATAGTCTTCTATGATTTTACCTAACCCAATCTCATATAGATCTACACCAAAAATCGATGCATTTGATAAAATCAGTTTTAAATTTTCAGTAAAAGGTCCTTGATCGCCAAGCTTAATCTCTGAAACATAAGGCGTTAATTCTTCCAACATTGGATCAGGACTTAACTGCATTTTATTTCCCTTATCATCAATTCCCATGAGATATCTGCACCATCCTGCTAAAACTAGAGGAATATATTTTAAATCTTTCACATTAAGATTTTCTCTTTCCATATAGGCTTTGATGGTCTCTCCAAATCTTATTCCAAGTTTTTGAGAAGTATCTGTGGCAATCCTTTGAGGAGCATCAGGCATAAATGGATTTGGGAACCTTACATTAAGCACTTCATCAATAAATTCTTTTGGATCAATGATTCCAGGGTTTACAACTACAGGCAAACCTTCTACATAGCCAATTTTCTCCACCAATGCTTTAAGTTCAGGGTCCTCCATTTCTTTGGAAATTAAAGTATAATCTAAAAGACAGCCGTATATAGCAAGGGCGGTATGTAGTGGATTAAGACAAGTACACACCTTCATCTTTTCCACTTTATCAACCGTCTCTCTCTGTGAAAAAATCACGCCACCCTCTTCAAGATTCGGTCTTCCATTTGGAAAAACGTCCTCAATCACAAGATACTCAGGCTCTTCTGCATTTACAAAAGGAGCTACATAAGTATTCTTTGCTGTAATAACATCTTCAATATCTTCAAACCCATCACTTTTTAGCATTTCTTTTACGCTTGCATCAGGTCTAGGGGTTATTTTATCAATCATGGACCATGGGAAGGAAATAAAATTAGGATCATTCACATATTTTTCAAATCCATCCGCTACCAGTCCATTTGTTACCCAAGCCTTTGCAAAAGCCCTAACTGCATTATGAAGTTTCGTACCATTATGAGAGCAATTGTCCATACTTACAAGAGCAAGAGGTGTTTTCCCGTTTATATATCTCTCATATACAAGAGATGCTACTTTTCCTATATAACTAACTGGTGCCTTCGGCCCTCTTTTAAAATCTTCTGAAACCGCAGGAAGAACTTCACCTTTAGCATCTTTTAAGCTGTATCCCTTTTCAGTTATTGTGAAACTCACCATTTGCAAACTTGGATTTGCAAAAATCTCTTTCAGTCTATTCCAATTTCCTTCGTTTTCCGCATCTACTATAAGTGACTCTACTATGCTTGAAACTACAGTTTTTTCGATGCTCCCATTTGACTTTAGCGTAACAAGAAGCGTTAAATCATCATGAGGTTTGTTCATTTTCTCGATAATTTCATAATCAAAACCCTCTGCAACAACAATTCCTCTGTCACTTTTTCCTGCATCTAAAATATTTTGCTGTACATTCGCTAAAAATGCCTTAAAGATGTTTCCAGCACCAAAATGAATCCAGTTGGGATTTTTCATTGTATTTGCTTTTACCTCTTCATAGTTGAACTTAGGAAGTCTATATCCTTTATCTTCCCAAACCTTCGTATTTTTTAAGCTATTTATATTCAACTTCATCTTCATCATCCTTCCCTAACTTATTTAGATGATTTCTCAAGAGCTTCCCAAATACCATTTAAATAAGTTGCTCCTAAAGCCCTATCATACAGTCCATAGCCAGGCATTGAAACTTCATCCCAAATCGCTCTTCCATGGTCTGGTCTTATAGGCCCTTCCATGCCAATTTCATAAAAGGCTTTCATGATTTCATACATATCCAATGAACCGTCGGAAGAAAGGTGAGCTGCTTCGTCAAATTTACCAGGAGCAAGATGGATCACATTTCTAACATGACCGAAATGAACTCTCCCCTTGAAACTTCTTATCATATCTGGAATATCATTGTCAGGGTTAGAACCGAGAGATCCCGTACATAATGTTAATCCGTTATTCATAACAGGAACCGCATCAAGAATCCTTTGGATACTTTCTTTGTTATTAACGATTCTCGGTAATCCAAATACAGGCCAAGCTGGATCATCTTGATGAATCGCCATCTTAATGCCATATTTTTGGCAAGTAGGCATAATTGCCTTTAAAAAATATACAAGATTTTCAAATAACTTTTCTTCATTCACATCTTCATACATTTCAAACAGTTCCTTAACCCTTGCAAGTCTTTCTGGTTCCCATCCTGGCAACGCAAAACCATTGGAACTGGACTCCATCTGATCAAACATCTTAGCTGGATCAATTTGATCAATCAAGGCTTGATCATAGGAAAGAACTGTCGCGCCATCAGGTCTTACCTTAGCAAGATCAGATCTTGTCCAGTCAAATACAGGCATGAAGTTATAGCATACAAGGTCGATTCCTTCCTTACCTAAATTTTCAAGGGTTTGGATATAGTTGTTGATATACTTGTCTCTTGTTGGTAGGCCAATTTTAATATCATCATGGATATTAACACTTTCAATACCACTAAGTTCAAGTCCCGCTGCCTCTATTTCTTCCTTCATAGCTCTTATTGCTTCAGGAGGCCAAACTTCTCCAGGCTTCGTATCATAAAGCGTTGTTATTACACCTACACAGCCTGGTATTTGTCTAATTTGTTTTAAAGTTATACTATCATGTTTGCTGCCGAACCATCTTAATGTCATTTTCATAATTTATTTCACCACTTTCAAATTAATATATTTTACTAACATAAACAAATTGTTTTGTCGGAAAATCGTATGAAAATTCAACTTTATAAATCCGCAAATTTTTAAACATACAAAACCTTTACCTGTAAAGTTTAATACATGCGGTATTTTCTTACCTTTGCTTGTCTACTTACGATAGACATGCACCTATGAATTTTAATATGCTAAGGGTTACGGTTTTTTAACTAGCGAAACCATAGGCCCTAGATATTAAAATTTAAGTTTAAAGACGTATGCCTATAATAAATCCTATTATTTGTTAAGAAGCGAAGGTAAAAGTGTAGAAAGAATTGGTACAAAGGAGAACAACAATGCGCAAGCGATTTGAACTGCAGTGAAAGGTAGAATTTGCTTTGCTACACGACTCACCGGTTCTTTACTTATACCAGAAGCTACAAACATCGTGGTACCAAAAGGTGGGGTTGCCTGACCCATAGCTAGAAGAAATACAAATACCATCCCAAACTGTACAGGATCTACGCCAAAAGCAACAGCAATCGGTGCTAAAATCGGTGCTAGAATAAGATTTGTTGCACCTACCTCCATAAACATACCCGCTATAATAAGCAGTAAATTTACAAGAATTAAAAATATATACTTATTACTTGCAACCGTCATAAATACCTCAGTTACATAAATAGGTATTTTATAGTAGGTTATCAACCAACCAAACAACTGTGCTGTAACCACCAACATCATCAAATTAGCACTGGATTTTGCGGTTTCCTTCATAATTGGCCATAAATCTTTAAAGGTTAACTCCTTGTAAATAAAAACGCATACTATAATACCGTAAAATACAGCTACTGCTGCGGATTCTGTAGGTGTAAAAACCCCAGAATAAATACCTCCTAAAATAATAACTGGCATGATCAATGCCCATATAGCATCCTTAAAGGTAACAGCTAAATTCTTTGGAACGAACTTTGCCTCTTTTGGAAAATTTTGTTTTTTTGCAATAAAGTAAGCCATTACACATAAGGCTATACCACAAATAATACCTGGAATAATTCCGGCCATCAATAAATCAGCTACTGATACACCTGTTATGTTTCCATAAATAACCAAAACAATACTGGGTGGAATAACGATACCTAAGGTTCCTCCTATAGCCTGAACTGCAGAGGAATAATCTTTCGGATAACCTCTATCTACCATTTCTGGATACATCAACCCACCAATTGCGGCTGTTGTAGCAACGGATGAACCCGAAATAGCTGCAAAGAAGGTACAAGCTACAAGCGATACCAATGACACACCTCCAGCAATCCATCCCACCAGCGAATTTGCAAAGTTAACAAGCCGTTTAGACAGACCACCCTTTGACATAATATCGCCAGCAAGGATAAAGGCCGGAATAGCTAACATTGAAAATGAATCACTTCCTGTAAAGAGACGTTGCGAAATAACTGTGATTGGCAATCTACTATTCACAGCAATGGATAGCATACTAGCCAATCCAAGTGACCATGTGATTGGTACACCAGCAAGCATTGTAATAAGCAACGTAACAATTAATACGGTTTCTGCAGTACCCATTAGTATATAGCACCTCCATCATCAAAATATAATTTTATATACTTCTCCTGCCTTCTGCTACAACGCAGGGCTTTATACCTCATCTAGTTCACCTTTTGCAGCAGAAACAAGTTTTCTCAATATTTCTAACATGGCGATTCCAAGACCAACTGGAAGACATAAATAAATATATCTCATTGGAATTTGCATAGCAGGACTAAGCTGCCTTGCACCTATGGCTATAAAGTTAAAGGAACTATAGAAGAACACCGCACTAACGATTAACGACACAAGCTGTTGGAAAACAGCTAGAACTATTTTTCCTCGACCTTTGAATACTTTATCTATAATATCAATTCTAACCTGCATGTCATCCCGTATTCCTATATTAATCCCAAGCATAATCATCCATACAAATAAGTATCTTGAAAGTTCCTCTGACCACGGCAGACTGTAGAAGAAAACATACCTTGTCACTGTTTGCAATAGAATAACAACCATCATCAGTCCTAAGATTATCGTTATGAGTGTGTGTATCCCATTTTGAATCTTTTCATAAAACCCAAGCAATGCATTTTTTTTCATCTTTTTCACCCATTTCTTAGAAATCTCGCTAACATGTTTGTATCTTTATCTAGATTTTCTCTTTAAGTATAAGCTTCCACTTCTAAACATTCGTTGTAAGTGGAAGCTTTTTACCCTTTTGGCTATTTCTTTTTCTTTCCTATCAAGTTTTAGTCTTCAAGTTCATTGATTTTATTAATAATATCCTCATATCTTTGACCAAACTCTCTTTTGAAGTTCTCTGAAGCATCGATAAATTCTTGCTTGTCTGGATAGGTAACCTGCATACCTAGTTTTTCAAGTTCTTCTAAGGCAGAATTATTCATATCACGTTGTACTTGACGTTGGTATAGCCCAGCTTCATAAGCCGCTTCTCCAAATATCGCTTGATCTTCTGCTGATAAACTGTTCCATGCATTAGGGCTCATGATGAATACAACAGATGCGTATACGTGTTCAGTCATGGCAAGATGCTTATTAACTTCAGCTACATTCATTTGTAATATTACAGATAATGGGTTCTCTTGTCCATCAAGAGCTCCTTGCTGCATTCCAGTATACGCCTCACCCCATGACATTGGAACAGGGTCAGCACCTAATGCTCTCCATAGTCCTTGATGTGCCTGATTTTCCATAGTTCTGATTTTAAGTCCCTTTACATCTGCAACGCTATTAACTGGCTGTTTGCTGTTTGTTAAGTTACGGAAGCCTGATTCCCAAAATCCAAGTGTCTTAAGTCCAGCAGCATCTATTTCTTCCATAAAAGCCTTACCTATTTCCCCTAAGAATATATTATCCGCGTGCTCATAGCTTCTGATTAGATATGGCAAGTCTACCGCAGCAAGGCTTGGTGCAAAGTTCGTCATTGGCCCTTGATTAGCAATTGCCATATCAATTGACCCAAGTTGAGCACCTTCAACCAAGTCACGTTCAGCTCCAAGTTGTCCGTTATGGAAAATCTGTATTTGATAACGCCCATCGGTTTTTTCTTCAACAAGTTCTTTAAATTTAACTAACCCTTGTCCAACAGGACTAGTCTCAGAAGCTGAATGACCTACATTAAACTCAACGGAACCTCCAGCAGATGTCCCTGCCGGACTAGAACTACAAGCTGCAAGCGTTAAACTCATAAGCAATAAAATGGATAATAAAATCGTAATCTTTTTTTTCATTTTAAATACCTCCTCATTTTTTCATTGATTTTTTTAAATTAAAAGCTTAAATGCTTATTTTAATACTCATTTTGTACGCTAAATTTTCAAACCACAAATAACAAAACTTCTTCAGATATTAAAAATTTTTAATAATTTATAATTGTTTTGCTGTCTTGCTTACCAATTTTCTTTTTCTTATATATTTAAGTCGATACAACATTGCAGTTGATACACAAATTAAAGCATAAAGATGTAGCGTCCATCGAGGCAATCCTATAGCCATATAATAACATAAAAAGGTAATCCAGCCTACCAGAGAAAACAATTGTAGTTTTCCAGCAAAATCTGTTTTGAGCATGAATACTATCAATATTACTGTTAGAAGTAGTGCGACTGTAAGCCAAATTACATTAACACTCATTCCGATTCCCCCTTTTCTCTTATATTCGTCTGTCTATTTAACCATAGAACTACCTTAAACTCAAGTGGTTATTTGTGACTACCACAAGTTACCGTTTTCATCAAATAGAAATTCTTTTGGTTCTTCAAGGATTTCAATACCTGGTATAGTCTTTGCTTTTTCTAATAAAGATTCAGAAATATGGATATATTCTATGTGCAAGGAATTTGGGATTCGAATAATTGCTGGAGCATCCTTGTCAATCTCTACACATGTTTTGATAGCCGCTTTAATCGCTTCTTTATCATTTTCTAATATCATTGGTATTTTGATATTTTCTACAATTTTAGCTGTCAAAGAGTTCGGATAAGTTTTTTCTAAGTCTGCCTTTTCAAAAAGTCGACGTGTAACCATATGTGCCATCCCTAGTCCATTAGCATTGCCATGAGTCTCATCACTTAAGTCCAGCAAAACAACGCGTTGCGATTTAATACCACCAGAAGCATAAGGCGTAGGAAATTTTCCTGTAATATTAGGATCCATACCATCACCAGAGAAGTTCTTACCGATTTTATCAACAATTAATATATCGGTTTCCTCTATCAATATTTTGGGCATTAAAGCTTTAGACTCTAATAATAGAGCTGGTTCTTTTTCAGGTATTTCTTCCTTTGTTAAAGCAATAATTTTACATGTTTCGTCAAAAGGATTTTCTATCATACCTACACCAAAGAGAATATTTGAATTTTTTAAAATGGCATTTCCAAAAAGCGGTACCAATGCAGCTAAGTGTTTGACTCCCACTTCGTGGCAAGTTTCTGCTCCTTTTTGCTTACCAAGACCGATGGTCATCATTTTCATTAAACCAGATTCATAGGTACCACGGAAAGCAGGATGTGTCTTAATACGATTTACAACAATAATTCCATCTGCTTCTGCAGCATATTTATCAATAAATACTGGATATTGCTGTGGAAATTGTGTTTCATCGGTAAATCCTATTTGCTTCGTTTCCATAGTCGCTTTAATAGGACAACCACAAAATTCTTCTGTAATGCCAAAACTTTCAAGAACCTCTACCTGTCCTTCAGCAGTAGCACCACCGTGACTTCCCATAGCTGGTATGATAAAGGGATGCGCTCCCTGTTCTTTTACAAATGCAGCTATCTCCTTCAAGATAAGAGCGATATTCGCAACCCCTCTACTACCTCCAGTTATAGCAATTTGCATACCAGGCTTTATGCTGCTTTTAATTTGCTCTTTTAAAAGTTCAGATTTTAAAACTTCCGGTATATTCTCAATTTTTTCTCTAGGAAAAACTTGTCTTATTTTTACCATTTTAGGTAGTTTAACATCCTTCAACAATTCACTTACAACACCCATTTTAACCTCCATTCTGTTGTTAACATTGTAATGATTATCCAGAGAAAAATTTATTCAGTCTGTTAACAGCTTTTAATTTTTTCTATACATTATGTTTTTATCTGCTATATATTTGGATTTTCTATTTATAATAAATATTAATCAAATTTCAAAATAACTTTGTAGGTCTCAATAGGATTATTCTCTACTTGCTCAATCGCCTTCATAATGTCTGAGAAATTATAGACATTGGATATAAGTATTTTAGGATCGATTTCTTTTTTATTGAACCACTCAATTACTTCTGGAAACTTATTACTGTGAAGTCTCGACCCCTTTACATCTAATTCCTTTTTTGTTATTTCTAGTTGAGCTATTTGAGACGGTGTGTCTGTAAAGCCTAGAAGAATGACTCTTCCAGCTGAGGCTGCAAGTTTTACTGCTTGTTCAAAGGTTTGTGGAATACATACAGCATCGATAATAACAGGTACCCCTAAGCCATTGGTTTCATCCATGATAACTTTATCCACATCTTGTTTAGACGGATTAATTGTCATATCTACGCCCATTTTTTGCGCCAGTTCAAGCCTAGCATCAACCAAATCCGAAATAATACATTTTGCACCTATTCTTTTTATAACCTGTGCTGCACAAAGTCCAGCAGGACCTGCTCCCATGATAAACACAGTATCTCTTTTAGTGATTTCTCCACGGGAAGCAATTTGAGCTGCAATCGTAAAAGGCTCAATAAGAATAGCCTCTTCCCAACTCAACTCCTTTGAAATCTTATGAACGCCACTTTCAGGTAATACAATATATTCCTGGTATCCTCCATCTACATGGACACCTCGTACCTTCAGGTAAGAGCATACATTTGGTCTTCCAATAGAGCATGGGTAACACTCTCCACATCCAACTACAGGATCCATAATAACATGATCCTCTACACAGACTTTTGTTACTTTTGTTCCAACTTCTACCACTTCCCCTACAACCTCATGCCCTATAACCCTTGGATAGGTTGCTACCGGAGAGGTTCCGTGATAAATATGAATGTCTGAGCCACATATTCCAGCAGCCTTAACTCTTATTAAAACTTCATTTTCATTTGTAATTTTAGGAACGGGCACATCACATATTTCTAAGTTTCTTGGCGAAATTACTTTAGCTGCTTTCATTTCGAAACTCCCCCTTTGTATATTGTTGGTTTTTTTAGATTCAACAAAATGGTTAACGTTTTCTTCGTTTTGTTTTGTGATGAAAATAGAATTCTACTAAAAGTTGTATAATCGATACTACGCATTCTATGCATAGATTAGTATGAAAATAAATTGATTTTCAAAATTTGTAATACAAATATTTGTTGTTTTTATTATAAGGCATGCTTTTTTTTATGTCAACAGATTTTTATAGCGGATATTCATTGTTTTTTCGTTAATTTGTTATTATTGTTTTCAACACTCTTTAATATTTGTAATACAAATATTAAAAAATAAAAAAGTGGTTTGCAACTATATTCATAGCAAACCACTCTTAATTTCTATATATTATTGATAAAACTTTAGCAGTCCAGCCTTCCTATATCATCAATTGCTCTTAAAATATGTTTTTCGATAAAATGTTCAGCAAGCTCACTATTTTGTTCCTCAATTGCTATATAAATACTTTTATGTTCCTTAATACTGGTGGATACACCTAAGATATTGTTCAAAGTTATCTGATGTTTCCTCATAACATGACGCAACATCTCATTAATTTTTACATTAATAGGATTCTTACTACCTCGTGCAATTTCCATATGAAATTCCAGATCAGCTTCAACAAACTTACTCTTAGAATCTGTATTTTCCTCCATGCTATCAAGATATTTTCTTAAATTCTTCAAATTTTCTTCATCTCTATTTTTAGCGCAAAGTTTAGCACTACCAATTTCGATGATACTTCTAAATTTAAGAATATCTACAATCTTTTCTTCTCGAAATATCACAAAAGGTAAAAGAGGATCCAGAAAAATAGATGAATCAGGTTCATTTACATAGGTTCCCCCTCCTTGTACCTTTTTCAGAATACCTAAAGCTACTAACCTTTCCATTGCCTCTCTTACCGATACTCTACTGGTACTCCATATCCTACACATTTCATTTTCAGTAGGAAGTTTATCACCTGGTTTTAATTTTCCCTCTATGATTTGGTTTTTTATATTTGTATAGATTTCATCACTTATAGTACTCAATTGTTTATATCCTTTCTAAAACCTTATTTAATAATTTAATATAGCATATTAAATTATCTTTTAAAAGACTTTTTTTATAAAAAATCTAATTTCCGTATCCCACTTTAAGCATTATACAAATCAATTATTTTGAAAACACATGCATATTTAAAAGTAAAGTTCTTGAAAAAATGTACATTAATACAAAAACAAAGCAACTTATCCTGTAGATTTTTCCAAAATAAGTTGCTTTGTTTTTTGTATCAATTTTTATGCTATCTTACCAGCCATCCACCATCTACGCATAAAACATGGCCATTCATGTAGTCAGAGGCTTTTGAAGCTAAAAACACCGCTGCTGCTGCTAAATCCTCTGTTTTTCCCCATCTACCTGCAGGGATTCTTCCTAAAATCTCAGCATTTCTTTTTTCATCAGCTCTAATTGGTGCTGTATTAGCAGTTTCAATATAGCCCGGTGCTATTGCATTAATTTGTACATTGCTTTCAGCTAATTCATTGGCAAATGCTTTGGTCAGTCCTGCTACACCGTGCTTTGAAGCAGTGTAGGAAGGTACAAATTTTCCACCTTGGAAGGATAACATCGATGCAATATTGATAATTTTGCCACTTCCCTGCTGGGTCATATGTCTTCCTGCTACTTTAGATAAATAATATACAGCACTAAGATTTAAGTCAATAACCTTCTTCCATCCCTCATTGTCACCTTCTAGTAAAGGGGCTCTATGAATCATGCCTGCATTATTTACTAAAATATCAATTTTCCCATAGGCTTCTATGCACTTTTCAACCGCTGCCATGGCATCATCTTCTCTATCAAGATCGCCATGGGCAAACTTTACTTTTCTACCGATAGCTTCGATTTCCTTTGTAACCTCTTCAATATTTCTCGCTGAATGTGTATAAAGAAAAAGATCTGCCCCCGCCTTTGCTAACCCTTGAGCAATTGCCCATCCTATGCCACTGTTCCCTCCAGTTACCATAGCTACTTTACCAGATAAACCAAAGTTTTCTAATAGATAATCCATAGTCATCCCTCCTATAAAGCTAATTGTTCTACGAACTTATAACAAATCTTTGTTATCAATGTGATCCATATCAGTAAATGTTTGATTTTCCCCAACCATTCCCCAAATAAAGGTATATTTTTTCGTTCCTACCCCTGAATGAATAGACCATGATGGAGAAATCACCGCTTCTTCATTTCTCATAATAATATGTCTTGTCTCTTTAGGTTCTCCCATCATGTGGAAAACCATTGCGTCTTCATCCATATCAAAATAAAAGTATACTTCCATTCTTCTGTCATGGGTGTGGGCAGGCATTGTATTCCATACAGACCCTTCCTCTAACAAAGTCATTCCCATTAACAATTGACAGGATTTACATACATTTGGGTGTACATATTGATAAATCGTTCTTTTATTCAACTCTTTTTCAGAACCCAAATTTACTGGATTAGCATCTTTAATATTAATTTTCACTGTTGGATAAGAAGTATGGGCTGGTGCTGAGTTTATGTAAAATTTAGCAGGATTTTCTTTATCCACTGACTTAAACACCACATCTTTGATGCCCATCCCTACATAAAGTCCATCTCTTTTGTCAAGTTCAAATTCTTCTCCATCAAGGATGACAATCCCTTTTTCACCTATATTAATAATCCCTAATTCTCTTCTTTCTAAGAAATATTCTGCACCAATTTCTTTTCCTGCCTCTAGCTTTAGTTCTTTTTCCACAGGAGCTACAGAACCAGCAATAATTCTATCAATATGAGAATAAACCAGTTTTATTTCATCCCTTTGAAAAAGACCTCCAATATGAAACTCTTCTCTCAGTCTTTGTGTATCATAACCCTTAGCGTCTTTATTACTTGAAGCATATCTTACTTCTAACATTATTCTTCCTCCTATTTTTTTATATATTTTTCATTAAGCTATAAAGTACAATAGATTTTCATAATCAATAGAAGATAACGCCCTCCTATTGATTATGAAATAAATTTTCTACTTCAGATAGAACAAAAGATTCTCCTATCACATTTTCAGTTGTTAAATTCTTGATCTGAACATTCCTAGCATTGCCAATAAAAAATCCTGCCCGTACCTGTTCTTCCAAAAAGCTCATCATCGCAGGATATCCTGGCCTAGCATCTTCTAAAAAACTAATCTTTATATTTTCTAAGAAAATGTTTTCTATCTTTCTTTCAGGTAGTCCATAAATAAAGCCTGCTGCAACCTCACAATCTTCGCAAATAATATTCTTCAGATAGATATTTCTTACAGAAGGTGTTCTTTCATCAACCGGAAGTTTTTCTTTACTCCATACATATTCTGTTTTCCCATCGGGATCACAGAAATAAAAGCAATTGATAACAAAAGGTGTCAATACTTTTTTCATGATAATATTTTCTGCATTGATGCCATTTATTACACCGTCTTCCCCTCTTCCTCTTCGGGTCTTAATTCTAATACCCCGGTCGGTTTCTTCAAAGATGCATCGAATGGCATAGATGTTTTTTACACCTCCTGCCATTTCACTGCCAATGACAATACCACCATGACCAAACTTCATATGACAGTTTCTAATGACGATATTTTCTGAAGAAGTTTTCAACCTTTTTCCCATATATAATTTTCCAGACTTGATGGCAATGCAGTCATCGCCTACAGAAAAATCAACACCTACTAATCTTACATCTTTACAAGATTCAGGGTTAATGCCGTCTGTATTTGGAGAGTCTTTAGGGTTGATGACCTTTAAGTTAATAAAACTTAAGTTTTCCGAGAACATTGGGTGAATCGTCCATGAAGGAGAATTTTGAACAGTGATCCCCTCTACTAAAATATCTTTGCAATCCTTGAAAAATATTGTTCGAGGCCTCCAGGCGGTTCTTTTCTTTTTAGCATCCTTCCACCAATTATCAAAGGATGCATTGCCATCAAGAATACCTTCCCCGATAATTTTTACATTATTTACACCTATGCCAGTAATTAAACTGGCAAAACAATCGAAAGGATCTCCCTCCCATGATCCTAGATAAAACTCATCTCTCTCATCGGTGGTCTTTGTTAGTCCCGGTAAGATAGGATAGTCTTCTCTAATATCACTTCCTAAAAGCACAGCCCCTCTTTGAATTTCCAAAGTAATATTGCTTTTCAAAAAAAGTGGTGCAGTTAGATAAATTCCTTCTGGCACCACCACTCTTCCATTAGAGGGACAAACCATAATTGCTGCCTGCAATGCAGCAGTATCGTACTGGTCCCCTGTCCCCGATGCACCAAAATCTCTTACATTTAAGGTTACATATTCATTTAAGGTTTTGAAAAGCTTAATATTACTATTTTCAAGGGTTTTAGTATCCTTCAAATAAATTTCATACTCTTTATTGGGTTCTAATCCCAATAACGTTGTAACATTTCTATTGGATAAGGTTTTTAAGTCTCCATTGATATAAATTTCAAATTCATTTTTTGAAAAAACGCATTCTTTATTTACTATTTCTATGGTAATTGTCCGTGCTGTGATTGATATAATTTCAAACTTCATATTGCCTCCTCAATACACACTGCTGTAAACAGAATTTTTTCTTGTAGCAATCTCATTATAGTATTCCTAATTTTTACCCTTTTAAACCAGAAGTAGATATACCATCCACAAAGTGTTTTTGCGCAAGGAAGAATACAATCAATGAAGGAAGTAATGCAATTACTGACATAGCAATAATCTGATTCCACTGCACTAAAGCACTGGCATCCATAGACATCTTCAGAGCAATAGAGACCGGATATTTTTCTACACTTGAAAGATAAATCAATGGTCCTAGGAAGTCATTCATTGTCCACATGAACTGGAACAGTGCTACAGAAATAATCGCTGGCTTTAACATTGGTATTAGTACATAAATCAGTACTTGGAATGAGTTACAACCATCAATTACTGCCGCCTCCTCTAAATCCTTCGGTAACCCTCGAATAAACTGAATCAACATGAATACAAAGAAAGCATCCACCGCAAAGGCAGCTGGTACTACCAAAGGTTTATAGCTATTTAACCAGTTAAACTCTCTAAACATAAGGTATTGAGGGATTCTTAAAACTACATTTGGCAGTAAAAGCGTTGCTATTAAAATTGAAAACAGATATTTTTTTCCTGGTATCTTAAATCTTGCAAAGCCATAGGCAGTTAATACCGTTGATATTACAGTTAAAATCATTTTGGGTATGACGATTTTAAATGTATTTGCAAAATAAGTTGCGAAAGTATACTGAGTAGACGTATTCCAACCTCTAGCATAACCTGAAAAATCAAATTCACTTGGTAAAAATCCAATAGAAGTAAATATTTCTGCATTGGTTTTAAAAGAAGCTCCTACTAACCAAATCAGCGGATATAGCATGAACAAACCTACAATACAAAGCACAGTATATCTAAGGACTTTTCCCATTTGCTCTTTTCTTTTTCTTCTAATTCTACGGGCCTCATCTTTTTTAATGAGTTCTTCTTCTCTAACAATTGTTTTTGCTCCCATTATTCATCCCCTCCATCAGAGTAGTGTACCCAATACTTTTCGGATCTGAAGGCAATTGCAGTAAATATCATAATAACGATAAACAAGAACCATGACATAGCACTTCCGTAACCCATTCTAAAATACTTAAAAGAGTTATCGTAAATCATAAGCGGAAGTAGATAGGTAGATTTTAGTGGTCCTCCACCGGTGATAATATAAGGAGCATTAAACTCCTGGAATGCTTGAATTAGCTGCATAATAAAGTTAAAAAACACAACAGGTGTTATCATCGGAAGAGTGATTTTGAAAAACATACTTACTTTACTTGCTCCATCAATTTTTGCTGCCTCATATAAAGACTCTGGTATGTTTTTCAATGCTGCTAAGAAGATAACCATTGGAGATCCAAACTGCCACACCCTTAAAAGGCTCAAAGTAAAAAGAGCATACCTAGGATCCCCTAACCAACTGATAGGATCTAAACCCACAAAACCCATGAAAATATTAATCAATCCTGTATCTGCAAAAATAAATCGCCACAATACAGCGATGGCTACACTTCCCCCAAGGATAGAAGGCAGATAGTAAGCTGTTCTAAAAAAGTTTACTCCCTTAAGCTTAAAATTCAAAATGTAAGCAATAAACAATGCAAAGGCTAATTTTAAAGGTACTGTTACAAAAACATACCTAAAGGTAATCCATAAAGCCTTCCAAAAATCATCATTTTGAAACATTCTTATATAATTTTCAAACCCAACAAATTGTGGGGAAGATATAAGGTTATAGTTTGTAAAACTTAATACAAGTGAAGTAATAAAAGGAAACGCGGTAAATACTATAATTCCTATCATCCATGGCAATATATATAATAATCCTTCATACTTTTTTAATAGCTTCATAATTGCCTCCTTCAATTATAGTTTGAGGGGGCAAGCCCCCTCAAGTCTATTGTGCTAATTCTGCTAATAATCTATTTGTTTCACTAATGGTTTTCGCTGCTGCTGTTGATGCATCAATGATTCCAAATCCTAATTCTTCTACAACAGCTCTAAAGAAACTGTTAAGCTCATCTGCTTCAAAGTATGGGCTAATACCTTTACCAGCAAATTCTTGTACTTTTACATTTCCTTCATAATTAAGACCTGAAAGTAATCCTTCTTCTAGAAGTACTTCTTCTGCTGCTTTATTGGCTGGGATACCTCTTGAAGTTCCCAGGATTCTTGTTGCTTCTGGATCTGATACTAAGAAGTTTAAGAACTTTGCAGCTGCCTCTGGGTATTTTGTATTCTTATTGATAGCAAAAGTCATTGAAACCTTATTTAAAGCAGATTGGTGAGGTCCAATATCATTTAAAAACTCACCAGTAACCATCGTTTGATCTCCTTCTAGTGCTGCTAAGAATTTATTTACTGCACTATCCCACTCATAAGTTCCACCGTATTTACCTTGAATCCAGCTAGGTGTTTGGTCTACAGCAACATCACCAGCCCCTGCTCTTACTTGCATTGAAGGTGTTACACCCTTGTCAACCATTTCCATATAGAAGTTATAGCCATCTTCTAACTCTGCTTGTGTATAAGCAACTTCATTGTCAACAATGAAAGGTTTTCCTGTTTTTTGTTCTAGATAGTAAAGTACCATTAAGAAGGCACCATATTGATCTAAATCGATTGGATAGTAATCGTTACCAAGTTTTTCTTTAAATATCGGTGCTGCTACAAATAAATCTTCAAAGGTTTGAGGAATCTCAACACCTGCTTTATCGTAAGTGGTTTGGTTGTAGTAGAATACTTTTCCTCCAATTCCTACAGGAAGTGCATTTACTTTACCATCTACTGTTGTTTGTTCTAATAAAAAGTCTTCATAATTGCTAAGATCAATGGCATCTAAAGTGCTTAGATCATAGAAACCGTTTCCATCTCTAGAGAAGGAGTAAATCCAGTTCCAGTTGATTTGCATGATATCTGCTGCAGTATTTCCAACAATTTGAGTAGTAATTTTCTCTAAATGTCCCTGCCAACCTGAATACTCTGGTTCAATTTTGATTCCTGGATTTTGCTCTTCAAATAAAGCTATTGCTTCTAATGTTTTTTCGTGTCTTTCATCTCCACCCCACCAAGAAAATCTTAGTATGATATCTCCTGAATCATTGCTTGAGCTACCAGTACTACCAGCACATGCTGTAAGAAACATGGATAATACAAGCATGATCGCTAGAACCTTTGATATTTTTTTCATTTTACATCCTCCCTTGTTATATCTTTATTTAACGGCAAACTTTATTGCACATTAGAAACCATTAGTTTTGTTAACGTGTGCGTTTCGAGCAATTTATTTCCTATATTTGAAATTATAGGTGTTTTATGCTTTTAAAAGGTATAGTGCCTACCTATTTGCTAACGTCTGCAGAATTGTCATTATCTTTATTGTATGCCAGCGTTTCGCTATAGGCCATTAAGAAAGCACCTAAACCCTTATAATCATTAGGCGTGATTGCTTCACTGATATAATATTCATAACTTCCATCTCTATAAGGAACATTTCCCAGACCAGCTACACCGCAAATTCCCTTCAATTGCTGGTTTTCTGTATCTAGATATTTTTCTACCGTTCCATCAAATGCTTTTTGCCCAAAGGTCCTGTAGTTTTCTGGAAGATATCCTAATCTAACACCCTTCAAAATACCGTAGGCAATCATAAGTGTTCCTGATGTTTCTAAATAATTGCCTTCTCTAGTGCCTTGATCAACTACTTGGTACCACATAGATGACGCCTTGTCTTGGTACTTCAAAAGAGCATCTATTGTTTCTACAAAAATCTTTTTTATTTCTTCAGCATTAGAAAAATCTGCTTCAATTATTTCTAGGGTGTCCACTAATGCCATCACAAACCATCCCATAGCGCGTCCCCAAAAGTGCAGTGATAAACCGGTATCAGGGTTACTCCATCTTTCTTTCCTGCTCTCATCATACCCATGGTAGTAAAGTCCTGTTTCAGCGTCCTTTATTCTTCTTTCTACAGTCATAAATTGCTGATAGATATCTCCAAAACCTTTTGAAGCGTTGAAAAGCTTTTCATATTTAGCATAAAAAGGCATCGCCATATATAAACCATCTAACCATACTTGATTTGGATAAATCTTTTTATGCCAGAAGCTGCCCTCTTGGGTCCTTGGATGATTTTCTAATTGCTGGTAAAGAACCTCTATAGCCTTCCTATATTTCTCTTCTTTTGTAATCTCGTAGAAGTCAAATAACACCTTACCAGAATTGATATTGTCGATATTAAATTCTTCCATTTCGTAAACTGCTATTTTACCATCCTCTGTGATTGTCTCTGTTAAATACCTTTGAACAAAATCTAGATATTTTTTTTCTCCTGTACTATGATATAAATCTAGAGCACCCTTCAAAACACATCCATCTTCATAATTCCATTTTTCTTTATACTTTTTAAAATGATTTATATGGAAATCAATAAACTCTACTATTTTCATGACAACCTCCCATTTTCGAAGCTTTTTTATAAGGAAATGTTTTCCTCACTTTCAAAATCAAATAGATGACATTTATCTAAGTCAAACCAAAAATCATATTTTTTCTCTCTAGCTACCCCTTGAACCTTCATAGGGTCTAGTCTTGAAATATATTCAGTTCCGCTTACATGAAAGTAAACAAATTCTTCATTACCCAATTGTTCTACTACAGTGATTTTTCCTGTTACATATTCTTCTTTATTTGGATTCGTTTCACTAGATTTAATATGTTCTGGTCTTATACCAAACCATACTTTTTTCCCAACATATCTTTTTACTTTTTGTGCTTTAGCTTCAGGCAGGTGGAGAACTAGTCCTGCTACTTTAACAGCAATCTTATCTTTATCCATGATTAATTCCGCTTCATGAATATTCATAGCAGGAGCTCCTATAAATCCAGCTACGAATTTATTCGCAGGTTTTGCGTAAAGATTAATCGGTGTATCTACCTGCATAATCTTTCCATAGTTTAAAACGCATATTCTATCACCCATTGTCATAGCTTCTACCTGGTCATGGGTTACATAAATGGTTGTTGGGTTTTTACCTTCCTTTTTTAACTGTTGATGCAGTTGAGAAATCCTCACCCTCATAGAAACCCTTAATTTAGCATCTAGATTGGATAAAGGCTCATCGAATAAAAATACATCTGGATCCCTAACAATGGCTCGTCCAACCGCAACCCTCTGTCTTTGTCCACCTGACATTTCCTTTGGCTTTCTATCTAAGAGGTCTGTTATTTCTAATTTTTCAGCAGCATCTCTTACTCTTCTGTCTATCTCATCTTTTGGCGTTTTTTGTAGTTTCAAACCAAAAGCCATGTTATCATAGACAGTCATATGTGGATATAAAGCATAGTTTTGAAACACCATAGCAATACCTCTATCCTTCGGAGGAAGTTCATTTACACACTTATCTCCAATCCATATTTCCCCACCAGTAATCTCTTCAAGCCCAGCAACCATCCTAAGGGTAGTAGACTTAGCACATCCAGAAGGACCTACAAAAACCATGAACTCTCCATCTTTGATGTGTAAATCAATGCCATGCACCGCCTTAAACCCATTAGGATATACTTTTTCAACCTTTTTTAATACTACCTCAGCCATATCCTCTCTCCTTCCTCTACATTTGATCACAACAACTTTTTGTAGCAAATTCTGTTTTATAAAATGAGACTTAGAATTTACTTCGAGGATGTAGTGCTTGACCTCACACTTAGTTTCTTCACCTAGAAGCGGGAATCTTAGCAATACACCGAAGGATAAATAATTCATAAGTTTATTTAAAAATTTTCAATCATAACAAATGATCTATCGATATGCAACGTTTTCATAGGTTAGATTGTAGTAGGTTTTTACATTATGTCAACCTTTTGTTTTGCCTACTTCCTAAGAATTCCTATGGAAAAGCTGTTTTTTTAATGCATCCCTAGTTAAAGTAATATTGACTTTCCATAAAGCTATGTGTTAACGTGTGCGTCGTTTTTTAAAAAAATTTCAATTAGCAGTGGAAGTTTTAACAATACACTGAAGAATAAACCTACTTTAAGTTTTTTACAGAATCTCTAATAATTAATTCAGTATTAACGTAGACTCTTTCTTTTTCAACTTCCTCTTTTTCAATTAAACTTATAAGTTTTTTAGCACCATCTTGACTAATTTCCATGATAGGCCTTTTTACAGTTGTTAAAGCTGGCGTTAAAAATGGTGTAAAAGTGTTATTATCAAATCCAACAATGGAAATATCCTCTGGTATTTTCATCTTGTTTTCAAATATAGCCTTCATTGCACCTATGGCCATATCATCATTAGAACAAAATACAGCGGTGGGCTTGTTTTCATTTTCTAATAATTGCTTCATACCTTCATAACCACTTTCAAAGTCGTAATTCCCCTTGATCATATAATTTTTATTTACAGGAACGTTATGATCAATTAAAGCATCCAAAAATCCTTCTTTTCTTTCTTGAGCAGATTTAAACCCTGCTTTTCCTTCAATAATTGCAATTTTTTCATGTCCACACTTTACCAAATACTTTGTTGCATTATAGGCACCTTTTTTGTCATCAGACAAAATGTTAATCAGTCCCCTATGCTCTATTTCCCTGTTTAATACAACAAGCGGAATTTTCTTATCCAATACATGGTAAATAAAAGCACCATCTTCAGCACTTTGACTCATTAATATAATACCATCAAAATTATTTGTATCAATCAAACTCAAACTTTTATAATCACTTATGCCTTTAACAACTAAATTGTACTGATCTTTTATAATACTATTTACACCTCTTACCACCTCATAGAAAAAGCTAGAAGAAGTTCCTCGATCTTTATCTATTGTGGAGAAAAACAAACCAATATGATACGACTTGTGCAATACCAAACTTTTAGCGCTATAGTTTGGGATATAGTTTAACTCCATAGCTAATTTTTTAATTTTTTCTTTTGTTTCTGAATTAATTAATGTACTATTATTCAAGGCTCTCGACACAGTTGTGTGAGACACATTAGCAAGTTTTGCTATATCTTTTATTGTGACACCCATTTCATCACCTCAATACATTTATAATACCATATCACGCACACGTTAACAATACTTTATAACAATTTTGTAAAATTTTTTAAGTCAATTTAAATTTTTTTCGCAAGTTTTCATTGTTACAAGTTTTTTTATTTTATTATAGTTTGTTTTTTAAGATATGAAAAGTGCTATCTCTTTTAAGATCATAAGAAATACTCCCTTCATGGTAACAGTTTATATTGTTTGTCTACCATAAAGGGAGTATTTCATTTAAAGAATCCTCTTCTTCAAACTATTCAGTTATTATTGTCCCATGATAAGATTTGGTATAAATAAAGTTAATTGTGGCACAAAGGTTAAAAGTAACAGCATAATAAACATAACGGCATAAAAAGGCATCAAGGATTTAAGCACATCTTCAATCTTACAACCTGCAATGGAACAACCTACAAACAACGTAGAGCCTACTGGTGGTGTTATTAGCCCGATACCCAGGTTTAGCATCATTACAATACCAAATTGTACAGGATCCATACCTACGCTTGTTACTACAGGCAGCAAAATTGGTGTAGTAATTAGAATCAGCGGCGCCATATCCATAATCATACCTAATGCTAATAAAATCATATTTACAATTAAAAGAATAACGTATTTATTATCAGAAATAGATATTAATGTTTCTGTTACCAATGATGGGATTCTTAGGTAAGCCATCATGTAGCCAAAGGCACTGGAGGTGGCAATAACTGCTAAAACCATCGCCAATGTTTTTAAAGAATTGTTTAAAATTTTTACCATTCTTTTTATAGGAATATCTTTATAAACAAAAAAGGTTATAATAAAGGCGTATACCGCTGCTATCGCTGCTGACTCAGTAGCTGTGAATATACCTGTTGTAACCCCACCAATAACAATAACAGCTGTTAATAGTCCGAGGATACTTTCCAACGTAATCTTTAAACCTTCTTTGAAGGAAAACTTTTCTCCCTTTGGGTAGTTTCTTTTAACGGCGATAATATAACTTAGCACCATCAATGCTATTCCTAATAATACCCCAGGAAGAAAACCTCCTAAGAACAGCCTGCCTACTGAAAGACCTCCTGCCGCTAATGAATAAATAATAACATTATGGCTAGGGGGAATAATAACCCCTTGCGTAGAGGAGGTAATCGTTACATTTACAGAATAATCTTTGTCATATCCTTGTTTCTCCATCATAGGAATCAGGATGGCACCAATAGAAGAGGTATCTGCAACAGAAGATCCAGATATCCCACCAAAAAACATGCTGGCCAAAACATTTACCATGGCCAATCCTCCCCGCAGCCTCCCAATAATAACATTTGAAAACTTAATTAACCGCTCTGATATCCCACCTTCACCCATAATTTCTCCAGCAATAATAAAGAAGGGGATCGCTATTAGAGAAAAAGAATTCAATCCTTTTACCATCTGTTGTCCTATCACCATAGGAGGTATTCCTAGATACAAAGCTGTAGCCATCGTTGATAATCCTAATGAGAAGGCAATAGGAACTTTTATAATTAATAAGACTAAAAATGATACCAGTAATAGCGTTATAGCAGGTGCATTTATCATAGTTCTACCTCCTCTTTCATCGTTGTTTCATCAGTATCTTCTTCTATTCCAAATAGTTGCGCCAGTGAATAGCAGATCATCATCACACCACAAACCGGTACCATCATATAACTAATGGAGGCCGGCCACTGTGTAGCTGGCAAGGTGGAACCTCCTGTAGCCTTTACAAGCCTTGTACCATAAACAGCACAAAAAAGTCCAAAACCACAAACAAATAGTTGATCTATTTTTATAATATTTTTTTGTAGTGATGGTGGCAATAAACTTACAAAGTATTCTATACTAAGATGAATTCCCTTCTTCACCCCTAGGGCAATTCCTATAAACCCAAACCATACCATAAGAATAAGAGAAACTTCCTCCACCCATGGCGGTGAGGTGTTTAAAAGCTGTCGGGAAAATACTTGATAGGATACAATCAAAGTCATCGCCACCAAAAAAGTTATTCCCACATATTCTAAAACTTTACTAGATAAGTTTAATATCTTTTTGATAGCCTTCATTTTTCTTCATCTCCTTTATAAAAGGTGAAGAATACACCTTTCTCTTATTCTTCACCCTCTAGGTCTGCTTATAAATACTATTTTGTGTCTATAATTCTTTGAATCAACTCTTCGTAGCCTGCACCAAATTCTGCATAAATTGATTGTACAGCATCTTGGAATTCTTGATTACTTTCTAACCTTGTAATAACACTACCTTTAGCAACTACTTCTGCTTCTGCCGCTGCTTCTTCTTTAGCCCATTCTTCTCTCTGGAATAAGGAGGCTTCCTTAGCAGCTTCTTTGATAGCTTCTTGATCTTCAGAGGATAATTTATCAAAAGTCATTTTGCTTATTAAAATCACCTCAGGTGCTCTTGTATGCTCATCTACTGTATAATACTTAGCAACCTCATAGTGACTTGTTGAAAAGTAACTTGGCCAGTTGTTTTCTGCACCATCAATAACACCAGTTTGTAATCCACTATATACATCACCAAATGGCATTGGGGTAGGTATTGCGCCTAGAGCAGTCACTAAGTCCATCATTAACTTACTTTCTTGTACCCTGATTTTCATTCCTTTTAAGTCATCCACTGTTTTTATTTCTTGTTTTGTATTATAAAAGTTCCTTGCTCCTCCATCAAACCAAGTTAAACCAAGAAGATTGTTTTCCTGTAAAGACGCAAGGAAGTTTTCTCCTATCTCACCATCCAGCACACTAAACATATGGTCTACATCTCTATATAGGTAAGGAAGCATAAGTATCCCTAAATCTTTATTAAATTCACTTAATGGTGAAATACTTGTACGCACAAAGTCTATAGCGCCAAATTGCGCTTGTTCAATAGTAGCTTTTTCATCTCCTAATTGTGCGCCTGGATATACTTCAACCTTTACTCTACCATTTGTCTTTTCTTCTACCAGTCTAGCAAATTCTCTGTCAGCTCTTACTGTTACATAACCCTCATTGTGGGTATCAGCTAATCTTAAAACAATTTGATCTGTGCTGCCTGCTTGTCCTCCAGCATTGTCAGTTGAATTTCCTGTGTTACTTTGATTATTCGATGTACATCCTGATAACAATCCAATGACTAGAACTGTACACATAAGCATTGTGGCTAATTTTCTTTTTCTCATTTTTTACTCCTCCTTAACTTTATGATATAATCGTTTTTTTCTTTATATAAAGTGTACTATTATGGAAAACGTTTTTCCATGGACTAATTTGTCTTTACCTTACATTTATTGTCCTATGCATTATTTTCTACCTATTTCTTACACTTTTAAAAAAAATAAAGCCCTAGAAAGAGCTTATAAAATTATAGTTTTGTATACTCTGTAGCCGGTACACCTGCGTACTTTTTAAAGGCTCTGCTGAAATAATTGGGGTCATAATATCCTACCTCCAATGCCGTTTCTTTGATAGATTTTTTTTCTTCTCTTAACAATTGCTTTGCTTTTTCCATTCTTATTTTTATTAAATAATCTTTAAAGTTTTCACCTTCCACTTTCTTGAAAAGTCTACTTAGATAATATGGACTCAAAGCAATATAATCTGCCACATCGTTCAAAGAAATATCATTTTTATAATTTTCACGGACATACGCCTTCACTGATTCTATAGCTCGTATGTTACTATCCTTCTTGTACTGAGCTATGGCAAAAACCACTTCTTTAAATAGATTCTCCATGTACTCTTTTATTTCTCTTGTTTCCTTTAAAGTTTGTACTTCTTCCTCCATCTTTTGTATTCTCGAAGTAATCAGTGCATTACCGAAAAATTGAATAATATTCCGATTAATCACCAAACAAAATTGTTGCATATACTTCTCAATGGATAAATGCTGGTGATTTTCCCTATCCCTTAATACATAACTTAATATATCTTCAAAAGCTCTCGTAGCTCCTGTTAAATCTTCATTAAGAAGTTTTTCAAAAACAATCATTTCCTTTTCATAAACAGCATTAAGAAGATCCTTATGCAACTCTTGATTTTTATCATGTTGTAATTTCTGTACTTGTTTTTCCATAGCAGACTTTGCTGCCCTATAGGAATGATATAGTTGTGAAGCTTCCCGGCAAATCCCCCCTATACCAAAATACAACTTTGTGTGGAATTTTTCTTCCACTTGATAGCGAATTTCCTTTATAGAGGCTATCAGATCTTTATTATTTATTAATCTATCAAGTTCACGGTGAAATAATAAAAAAACCATATTTTTCAAATAAATACTTCCTAAGGTCTCTCTACTTACAAACTTAAGTTTGTTTTTTATCGTTTTAAGGATTTTTTCTTCACCTTCATCTTCTTCACTGCTGAGAAAAGTAATGCAGACAAATGTGTTGCTTTTTATATTAAAAACATTTTTATATTCTTCTAATTGGCTTTGTAATAAATCTTCTCCTAAAATGAGTTTCAAGATCATTTCTTTTTCCAATAAAGGCATAAATTCATTCATTTGTTTTCTGAGGGTTTTCTCTTTTTCTATGTTTTTTTTCAAGTTATTGATCTTTTCTAGTACTTTATCCATGGCATTACAAAATTCTTCATCAGAAACAGGCTTCAATAAATAATCATGAACACCTATATGAATAGCTTTTTTAGCATAGGGAAAATCATCATAAGCTGTCAAAACGACAATTTCTGTATGAGGCAAACGTTTTTTTATTAATTGGCAAGCCTCTAAACCATTGGTTCCTGGCATTCTTATGTCAGCTATAATAATGTCAGGATGTAATGCTACAGCTTTTTCTATTGCCTGGCTACCATTACTGGCTTCTCCACAAACACAAATTTTATTCTTATAATATTTATCAATGAGAAATTTCAAGGCCTTTCTTTCTATTGCTTCATCTTCAATAATCATCAGTTGTAGCATGGGGTTCACCATCCTTTAAAGGAATAAAAATGTCTATGCTAGTTCCTTGATCTACCTGACTATCAATAAAAATTAAGTTTTCCATACCAAAGTGCAGTTCTAGTCTTTTCTTTACATTCGATAAACCCAATCCGGTAGTGTGTCCTTTTTTATTTTTTTCACTATTTTCTTTAAAAATATGTTTTAGCTTCTCCTCCGAGATCCCTCTGCCATTGTCCTTTATTTGCACCTTTACATAGTTTTTTTCCCTTAGAATCAATATCTCTATCTTGCCCTCCTCTTGATCCTGTAAACCATGAATAATTGCATTTTCTACAATCGGTTGAAGTGTCATGGGAAGTATCTCTACATCATCTATATTTCCCTTAATCTGTAGTTCAAAAGTTATTTGGTCCTGAAATCTAGTTTCTTGTATAAAAATATAAGCTTTTAGCGTGCTAATTTCTTCTTCTAGCTTCACCAATTTGTTTTTATTGCTTAAGTTATATCTTAATATTTTTGCTGTAGCTTGTATTAATCTTACTGTATTATTTCCTCCTTCAAACATAGCTATCCTAGCAATAATATTTAGCGTGTTAAATAAAAAGTGCGGATCCATTTGATTTTGCAGTGTCATTAACTGAGATTCCTTCAGTAGCTTATCCTTTTCCAAGCTAATCAGTTTTTCTTTGTTTAAATTAATTTCTACCTCACTTTTCCTTCTAAGTTCTTCTACAAAATATTTTATATTATTTTTCATGTGATTAAAGGCTTGAGCCATCATGCTAAATTCTTGATACGCATTTTCTTTAATATCTTCTACTTCCCAGTTGCCCTTTGCCAATTGTTCAGCAGATGCTGCCAAAGCAGTAATCATTTCTAGTGTATTATTTGATAGAAATATGGCAAAAACAAAGCTAATAAAACTAAAAAATAGAATCGTAACAGCAATACTTCTTTCTGTTTCCTTATAACTCTGCAAAGTATTTGAATAATGCTGATTCGTATAGTCTAAATAAGAAGTAATTAGCATTTGAGCATGATTATTCATGTATGCTGATAAAGTCCTGAGTTCATTAAACTTACGATAACTATAAACATTTAAACCTCCATCAACAAGAATCGTATCTGTTAATTGTTTTTGATAATCAAACATATTTTCTAGGTTTCTAAAAAAGATACCGCTGTCCTTGTCTCTCCTTACTTCAGTTTCTATGGTCTTCAATATATTTCCTATCTTCTCTACTGAAGTGTAATGATGCTGAAGGTCTTCCGAATCTCTATTTTTTATATACTGATCGAAGGAATTCATGCTTTTATTTATTTCTATAGCTAGTTGACTTAATTGTATATTGATTTTCATTGTTCTATCATATTCTTTTGTTATTGTATTTTGCATAGAAAAGGATATCAAAAAGGACATTAACATGATGAAATTGATGAGCAAAAAAATACTTATCACTCTTGTTTTAATAGACTTTTTATTTCTCAATCTTAATTGTCTCATGCAATATCCTCTCATTCTCTCAATATAATTGGGCTATATAATGATATATACACTTTTTTCTATACTTTTATAGAAAAAAACTTGCCCTTTAGGACAAGATTTTTTCCTATTATTTTTTCCCTCTAAAAAGAGCATTTTAAAATTAATCTTCTAATACAATATCAAAATATTTTTTTGCATTATTATAACAAATATCTTTAACAATTGATCCTAAGTTCTCCATATCATAAGGAAACTCTCCTTCTTCTACCCATTGTCCTATTAGGTTACATAGAATCCTTCTAAAATACTCATGTCTTGGATAAGATAGAAAACTTCTTGAATCCGTAAGCATACCAACAAATCTACTTAATAATCCTAGGTTTGCTAATGCAGTCATTTGACTAAGCATACCCTCTTTTTGGTCATTAAACCACCATCCAGAGCCAAATTGAATTTTCCCAGCGATTCCTCCCCCCTGGAAATTTCCAATCATGGTTGCTAAAATATAATTATCATTAGGATTCAAACAATATAATATTGTTTTTGGAAGTTCATCTTCTTTGGAAAGACCATCTAAAAATCTTGATAGAGGGATAGCAATTGTTTCATCATTGATAGAATCATAACCTGTGTCTGGTCCTAATCTATGGAACATTCTTGTATTATTGTTTCTTAATGCTCCAATGTGAAGCTGCATTGCCCACCCATGCTCATTGTATTTTTTAGCAAAGTGCTGTAAAGTATAGGTTTTAAACTTATGTATTTCTTCTAAGGTTAAACTTTCCTTTGCTAAAACCTTTCTAAAGATAGTTTCCACTTCTTGGAGGTTTGTCTCGGCATAAAATACTCTATCTAATGCGTGATCAGATACCCTACAGCCAACCTTGTGGAAATGATCAACCCTATTATTTAATGCCTCTAAATAAGAAGTATAGCTTTCCACTTTTATATTAGATATCGTCATAAGATTTTCTAGCCAGTCGAAAAAACCTTCTTTTTCTATGTTTAATGCCTTGTCAGGTCTAAAGGTTGGAAGTACCTTCACATGAAAGTCTTTATCTTCTTTTATTTTTATATGATATTCTAAACTATCGGTTGGATCATCTGTTGTGCATACCACTTTTACATTTGATCTTTTTATCAATTCTTTTGCAGTAAAATCTTCTTTTGCTAAAAGTTCATTACATTTATTCCATATAACTTCAGCTGTAGATTCATTTAATACATCATAAATGCCAAAATATCTTTGAAGTTCTAAATGCGTCCAATGGTACAGGGGGTTGCCAATACATATAGAAACTGTTTTTGCCCAAGCCATAAACTTTTCAAAATCATCAGCATCCCCTGTAATATATTTTTCTTCAATACCATTACTTCTCATTGCCCTCCATTTATAGTGATCTCCACCTAGCCAAACTTCTGTGATATTCTTATAGCTCTTATTATGATAAATCTCTTCTGGGCTTAAGTGACAATGGTAATCATAAATAGGCATTTCTTTAGCATAATTGTGATACAATTCCTCTGCCACTGAATTGTTTAATAAAAAATTTTCATCCATAAACTTTTTCATTTTTCATCACCTTATTTTTCTTATATTTTTTTATATAACTTGCATAAATAACCAACGCTAACCTTTAGGGTTTTACCCTTGGCTAAAAGACATAGCCAAGGGCTGCAAATCTAATCTTTAATATCGGGTATAACTATAGCGTAACCCCTGTCTTAAAAATAGCAATTTCCCTAAAATCATTTTTCTCATTATTCACTAATTTTCCACTGGCTACTTCAATAATATATTGGATAAATCTTTCCAGTACTTCCTCCATGGTTTCATCCTCCACCAATGTTCCTGCATTGAAATCAATCCAATGGGGCTTTAACTGATAGAGTGCAGTATTGGTAGAAATCTTCATGGTTGGAACAAAGCTTCCAAAAGGGGTTCCTCTACCGGTTGTAAACAACACCATCTGACATCCAGATGAAGCTAAAGCTGTTGCTGCCACTAAGTCATTTCCCGGGGCATTTAGCAGGTTTAGTCCCTTTTTCTTTAGAATTTCACCATATTTAAGAACATCTACCACAGTAGCTTTACCACCTTTTTGTGTACATCCAAGGGACTTTTCTTCAAGCGTTGTAATACCACCCTCCTTATTGCCTGGAGAAGGATTTTCATAAATAGGTTGTTTATGCTCTATGAAATATTGTTTAAAATCATTTACAAGCTTCACCGTTTTATTGAAGACCTCTTCACTTTCTGCACGATTCATCAGTATGGTTTCTGCCCCAAACATTTCTGGTACCTCTGTCAATATGGTTGTTCCTCCCTGAGAAATTAGAAAATCAGAGAAAACCCCCACCAATGGATTAGCTGTAATCCCCGATAATCCATCAGATCCTCCACATTTCAAGCCAATTTTCAATTCAGAAATAGAAACGGCTTCTCTTCTGTCCTTTTTTATACCATCATAAAGTTCCTTCAGCAGTTTTACTCCCTCTTGCACTTCATCAGAAATTTCTTGGGTAATAAGAAATTTTACTCTTTCTTCATCATAGTCTCCTAAAGTTTCTTTAAAGGCAGACACATAATTGTTCTCACAACCTAACCCTAATACTAAGACCCCACCAGCATTGGGATGCTTCACAACATTGGATAGTATGGTTCTAGTATTCTCATGGTCGTCTCCTAATTGAGAACATCCATAATTATGCTTAAAGACTTCAATGACATCTATACCTTCAACATCTACTTCCTCTTTAAACTTTTTAATCATCATTTCAGCGATACCATTAACACAGCCAACGGTAGGTACAATCCATAGCTCGTTTCGAATTCCTACATCGCCATTTTTTCTAATATAACCATCAAAAGTTAAATCTCTATTTTCTTTTATGATTTCATTTAATGCCTGATGAAACGCATATTCACTAACTCCAGATAAGTTGGTTTTCACATTGTGGGAATGAATCCATTCTCCAGTTGCAATTGCCCTAGTAGCATGCCCTATTGGCGCACCATATTTAAAGATATTTTCTCCTTCTTGTATATCTTTTATAGCAACTTTATGTCCTCTTTTTATATCTTCTTTTAACTGAATTTCCAAATCTCCAACAGAGATCCTCTCACCCTTCACTAAGTCTGTTAAAGCAACCATCACATTATCTATAACATTGATTTTAATAAACCGTTTCATGTTATTTCATCACCTCTTGTAGAGCCGCCTTCATTCCTTGCTTCTCGATTGCAAATGCATACTTGGTTACTAATTTTGTTAAACCCTCTACCTGATTTAAATCCTTTTTCCAAATTTTTTCATTGGCTAAAATTGTGGTTACAATATGCTCCAAATAACCTTCTGAACCGTCATAACCCTTCCAAAGTTCCCTGGATTGGTTTAAAATATCTGCATCATCAGCTAAAGGAATAGCTTGCCCATCTCTCTCTCCTTTATAGAAGACAATCAATGCTGCTAATGAGAAGATTAACTTTTGTGGTAAAATTTCTTTTCTAGCTTTGTATTCTAAAATGGAGAGAAGTACTCTTGTTTCAAATTTTGACATCGAATTTAGGGCTATGCTTATTAATTCATGTTTAATAAAAGGATTTCTAAAACGATCTAATACTGCATCAGCAAAGCTCTCTAATTCTTCTTTAGGTAAATCAAGGGTTGGAATAATTTCTTGAAAGATTGTTTCTTTTACAAACCTTCCAACAACCTCATCTTCTACCGACTCTTTTACTGTATCTATACCATATAGATACGCCACTGGCACCATACTTGTATGGGCACCATTTAATATTCTTACTTTTCTCGTTCTATAGGGGGTCATATCCTCAACAAATAATACATTTAGTCCTATTTCATTTGCTGGAAACTCTTTTTGTACCCAAGCAGGTCCTTCGATAACCCAAAGATGAAAATGTTCTGCTTCTACTACTAACTGATCTTCATAACCTAACTCTTGGTAAATTTCCTGTATTCTTTCTCTAGGATAACCTGGTACAATTCTATCTACCAAACTGTTACAAAAGGTATTTGCCTCTTCAATCCACTGCTTAAACCCTTCTTCCAGCTTCCAAAGTTCAATCAATCTTAGTATCGTTTCTTTCAGCTTATCGCCGTTTCTATCAATTAATTCACATGGAATAAAAATAAGCCCTTTATTTTTATCGCCATCAAAGGTTTTATACCTATGATAAAGCAATGCCGTTAATTTACCAGGAAAACTTTTTTGTGGCGTATCCTGTAACTGATCCCCTTCATCAAAAGCAATTCCTGCTTCTGTAGTATTGGAAATCACAAATCTTAGGTCTGGATTTTCCCCTACTTTTAGATATTCATCATAATTCGTGTAGGTATTGATTCCCCTAGTGATACAGTTAACTACTGTGTGCTCACTTACCACTTTTTCTTCTTTTATTCCATTTAAATATAGGGTATACAGCCCATCCTGTGCATTGAGCATATCCACCAAGCCTTTGTCTATCGGTTGAACAACCACTACACCACTATTAAAATTTGCTTCCTTGTTCATTTTGTCAATCTTCCAGTCAACAAAGGCTCTTAAAAAGTTTCCCTCTCCGAATTGTAGTATTTTTTCTGGATATTCTTTGTACTCCTTATAAGTTGTTTTGTTTAATTGCATAATATTTTCCTCCTCTTCGCTGTTTATAGATATATACTTTTAAATTTGAATGCTACTATACACCACCTATGGTTTTACTTTTAATTAAAAAGTATAGTAAAAGATTTTAACTCAAACTTTTGTATATTGAAATTTCTAAGTATATATCTCTATAATTGATAAAAGCTAAAACAGTAAAATTCTAGTCAAACAAACTGAGGTAATACTTAGCACATGTTTTCCTAAATATTTATAATATTATCTTAATACTATAATAACATATTATGCACACGTTAACAATGATAATATATTTTTTGCCAAAGTAATCAAATTGATTCTTTGGCAAAATAGATTTATCTATATTAGTATAGACTTTCAGGTCTTTGAATAAAGTGGATGATGTTTCCTTCAATATCTTTAAAAAACGCTGTCTTAATTCCCTTTGGGCTTACTTTTAGCTCTTCAATAATTTCTACATTGTGCTTTAGAAGATTTTCATATTCCTTCTCTATGTTATCTGTTCCAAAAGATAAATGTCTAATTCCTTGATTTTTATTGCTTGCTGCTTCAGTAGTATGGTCTGCTGGATAAATCTCTAACATACTTTTATCTTCCATCAATAAAAAGTAAGTGGGTCTTTCTTTTTTGTTATCATAAACGATCTTAAAACCAAATAGCTCGATATACCAATCCTTCAAAGCTTCTGTATTCTCTGCACAAATTCCAACATGCTCTAATGTTAACATAGTATCCTTCTCCTTTTTTTGTTTTTTAATGAATATACATACTACAACAGCTTATTTACAAGTATTGTAAATAAGCTGTTGTGCTTCCTCTATATTTAAAAGGGGAGGGTAAATATAGGGTTTATTTGTTTTGGGTTTATTTGTTTTAGTTTTTTTACCTATCTATATGTTCTTCGGTGCCCATAAATCTCTGTACCTGCTGAAGCGTTGGAAATCCTTCCATATCCCCTCTAACCAGGGTTGCCATGGCACCCACAGCATTGGCTAATTGTCCACATTCCCTTAAGCTAAAATTCTGTAATATGCCTGATAAAAAGCCGGCAGCAAAACCATCTCCTGCCCCTACGGTATCTTCAGGTTTTTCAACAATATAGCCTGTAACAAATTCATCTTCTTCTTTTTTTGCAATATAGCAGCCTTCTTTTCCTAGTTTGACAGCTACAATTTTGCAGCCCATCCCTAAAAATCCTTTGGCAATTTCTTTAGGATCTTCTGTCCCTAACAGTAACTTTCCTTCATCTTGTCCTGGAAAAAGGATGTCTGCTTTTTTTGCCACTTCTAGTAGAGTAGGTCTGGCCTCTTCTATACGCCATAACTTTAATCGAATATTTGGATCAAAGGACACCAACACATTATTCGCCTTAGCAAATTCTACTGCTTTAAAAACTGTTTCCCTAGCACTTGGGGATAATGCCAAGGTAATACCTGTAACATGCAGAATTTTAGAGGATTTAATATAGTCGAAGTCCAAGTCTTCTACCGTTATATTACTGGCAGCTGAGTTTTTTCTATAATAATAGACATTCGGGTTAACATGAGCAAATCTCTCTTTAAAGAGCAGTCCTGTATTGTTATGGGGATCAGTAACAACTCTAGAAACATCTACACCTTCACCACGAATGATGGCTTTTATATATCTTCCAAACTCATCATCGCCTATCTTAGAAAACCATCCTACATCATGACCAAGTCTAGCAAGGGCAATAGCCACATTAGACTCTGCTCCTGCTATAGACTTATTGAAATGATGTACATATCTTAAAGGTCCAGTCGTATCAGGGTTAAATAGAACCATGGATTCTCCAAAGGTTACAATTTCCATACTATCTTTGAACCCTTCCTGATGCATCACCTTTTGCTAATGTTTCTACTTCATCTTTAGCAACCAGGTTGAAATCTCCAGGAATTGTATGTTTTAATGCGGATGCAGCAACCGCAAATTCCAATGCTTCTTGCAATGGCATTTCTGTAATTAATCCATAGATTAACCCACTTGCAAAGGAGTCTCCTCCTCCAACTCTATCTACAATTCTTACATCGTATTTTCTAGATAAGTAAGATTTTTCGCCATCATATAATAATGCAGACCAACCATTATCAGAAGCAGAATAACTCTCTCTTAAGGTAGAAGCAACATATTTAAAACCAAATCTTTCGATTAACTGTTTTGCCACTTCTTCATAAGCTGTATGATTAATCTCGCCCTTTGTAATATCTGTATGGGCAGCTTTTATACCAAATACCATTTCTGCATCTTCTTCGTTACCAATACATACATCAACATATTGCATTAAACCAGACATTACTTCATTTGCTTTTGCCGGTGTCCAGAGTTTTTTTCTAAAGTTTAAGTCAACAGAAACAGTTACGCCCATTTCTTTCGCTGCCTTGCAAGCTTCTAATGTAATTGCAGCAGCCTTATCACTTAAAGCAGGTGTTATACCTGTAAAGTGGAACCAATCTACACCATTAAAAATTTCTTTCCAATTAAAATCAGATACATCCGCTTCAGCTATAGCAGCATGTGCTCGGTCATAGATTACCTTAGAAGGTCTTTGAGAAGCACCAGTTTCTAAGAAATAAATGCCCAGTCGATCTCCACCTCTTGCAATATAGCTGGTATCCACACCATATCTTCTCAATGCATTGATAGCACTTTGTCCGATTTCATGCTTAGGTACTTTTGTTACAAATTTAGCATCTAAACCATAATTCGCTAAAGATACACAAACATTTGCTTCTCCACCGCCATAATTTACATCAAAACTATCAGATTGTACAAATCTTTCATAGCCTGGGGTAGATAGTCTTAACATGATTTCTCCAAGCGTCACTACTTTTTTCATCATGATTCCTCCTATTTTCCTCTAGCTTCTTTTATTTTTTCTACAAATTGTTTAGCAACCTCAGTGATTTGTTGAAAATCTCCAGTTTTAGCGCCACCTGTCAACTCTCCACCTACGCCTACTGCTACACAACCATTTTTGATCCATTCAGCTACATTGTCTAAACTTACGCCACCAGTAGGCATCAACACTGACTGTGGTAGTGGCCCTTTGATTGCTTTAATTACGCTAGGACCGTATACACTTCCAGGGAACACCTTAATTACATCAGCTCCTGCCTCCATAGCCTTGATAATCTCTGTAATGGTCATACAACCTGGCATATAGGGTACTTGATAGCGATTGCAAAGTTTTGCTGTTTCTAGATCAAAAGCCGGGCTAACGATATACTCCGCTCCAGCCAAGATAGCAACTCTAGCGGTCTCACTATCTAATACTGTCCCTGCACCTACGATCAATTCATCTTTTGTAAACTTTTCCTTCAAGGCTGCTATTACCTTTTCTGCTGATGGCACAGTGAAAGTAACTTCTATAGCAGGAATACCTCCTTCTATACAAGCCTTAGCAATTTTCTCTGCTATTTCACCGGTTTCTGCTCTAACAACAGCAACAATACCTGCCTCTGTAATCCTGTTTAATGTTTCTATTTTAGGTATCATCTATTACCCTCCTTACGCTTTATCATGTTTCATAATGCAAACTATAGTTTCATTATACGAAATTCATCTTATGCTATCAAAACACATGAACTGCCATTTCTCTTATTTATTATGGATTATCTTCTTTTATTTCATTCTTCCTTTTTTTTATATAGAAATCCTAAAATTTTACTAAAGCAGTATCTTTTTTCATGATTAAAAGAAACTGGGCTACATTGATACTTTGTAACCCAGTTCTTTAGAAATTTTACTGCTATATTCCAATATATAATTTTTAAAGTTTTCTATCGTTTCCTTTGTTACCCGCATCGTAGGCCCTGATACACTTATAGCACCACATACTTCTCCATTATGATTAAAAATAGGACTACCAATGCACCGAATACCCAGTTCATTTTCTTCTTCATCTAAAGCATAGCCTACTTCTCGCACCTTCTTCAAAGTTTCCTTCATTTCCTGCAGCTCTGTAATCGTATATTGTGTAAACTTTTTAATTTCACTAGCCTCCCAAATTTTTTCCACTTCTTCCTCCGGTAGATAGGCCATCATTGCTTTTCCTACAGATGTGCAGTACATGGGACTTCTGCTTCCTATACGAGAGTGCATCCTTATCTTATTATCTGATTCTACTTTATCTATATAGACGATTTCTATACCTTCCCTTACAACTAAATGTACAACTTCGTTGGTAATCTCCGTTAACTGCTGCAAATAAGGTTTTGCTACAGACAAAATATCCATTTTATCTATTAGTTTATTGCCTAATTCCAAAAGCTTCAGTGTTAATTTATATTTATTTGTACTTGGATTTTGCTCTACATATCCTTTACAAATCAAAGTTACTAAAAGTCTATGGACAGTACTTTTATGGAGGTCTATTTTTGAACTGATTTCTGTAATTCCTACGCCTTCTTCATAATCCGATAATACTTCTAAAATAGATAGCGCCCTATCTACGGATTGTACTGTTTCCTTCATTTCTACACTTCCCTTTCCTACTTTCTCATGTTGAACGAATATTTCATTGGTATCGTAGACAGTCTTACTGTTCTTTCAAGTTTTCTATTAAATCAACTAAAGCATCAAATGCTTTTTCTTCATCAGAACCTTCTACTTTTAGCAGGATTTCCTCATCCTGTCGTACCAACATACTCATGATATTCATAATACTCTTGCAGTTATATTCATTACCGTTTTTTATAATATAGCTTTCAGCCTTAAACTTTGTAGCTTCTCTTACTAGAAAACTAGCAGCACGAGGACTTAATCCTGTTTCATTTTTTATTGTTATCTTTTTTTCTAACATTCTTCCTTACCTTCCCTTCAAATATTTATAGAAATTTTACCCATTTCATCTCTAACACAGATAAATCGTCCTTTAATTTTTCTTGCGTTTTTGCTAATTTATTTAAGTTATAGGTTAAGTAATGATTGTGGTAACTAGATTGTATCTCTTTTTCTAAATATTCCACCAGGCCATCATATTCTAATGCAGTTCCAGTTTCTGTTTTCAGTTCCAATAATCCATCTGTATAGATAATTAAATGATCTCCTGACTCTAGGTAAACAGTTTTTTCTTCATAACCCTCTGTAAACTCAAATCCTACTGGTGTCCCATATCCATCTAATTCCATGATATCACCATTATCCCTAATTAAAATAGGAGAGGGATGGGCTGCCCTAACATATTTTAATACCCCGGTTTTTACATTTAAAACCATGTAGAAAATTGTAAAGTAATGGTTGTATTTGGTAAAAGGGAATCTTTTGTTCAAATAGTTTATAACCTCCAGGGGTGAAATAATTTCATAGTAAGGAGATCGGCTAATTTTTTTCTTTAAAGGCGATCCCCTATCTACATCTAAAATAAGAAATTCTGATAAAGCTACCGCCAACATAGAGGAAGCTACACCATGCCCCATTACATCTATAGCATATAATCCCATATGATCTTCATCCAACATAAAGACATCAAATATATCTCCTCCTACCTTGCCGGAAGGCTGAAACTGCCAGAAAAAAGAACAGTTCGGGATGTTGCCAAGAGACTTTGGAATAAGGGCTTCCTGAATTTTTGAGGCCATATTTAGATTGTTTTCCAACTCAATTTTTTGCTTGTTTATGGTGATTAAACTTTCTTTTAATGCCTTTTTCGTCTTGCTGTAATTTTGTTGTAGTTTTGCTAACTTTAAGCTATTTTTTACCCTTAACATAAGTTCTCTTTCATCAAAAGGTTTTTGTATATAATCATCAATACCAAATTCAATCCATTGAAATTTTTTGCTTGAATCCTCTTCTCCCCAAACAGCAATAAGAGGAATGTGACAGCTTCTTTCTTCTTTTTTTAACCTTTGACACAGCTCTAAATATACACTTTCCTCGCCATCCATATCAATAAGTATGATATGTGGCATAAGATTTAACACCTGTAGGATGGTATTAGAACTTATTTCTTCTTCTATCACTTCATGTCCATGTCTTCTTAGTATTTTTTTTATATCACAACGATTATCTTTCTTTGTATGTATTATCAATGCTTTTCCAAGACTCATTTATATCCCAACCTTATTATGCTTTATATATTTTATTATCGTTTAACTTTTATCTCTTAAGCTGTGAAGTTTTTGTCATAATTTTAGGGTATAAAACTCCACCTCTAGCATGAGTTAGGTGGGCTTTTCAATCAGATGGGGTAGCCGTTGATGCCCTTATATTTTCCTTTGTTGAAATCGGTTTACTCTAATACTTCTTTAATAAATACGGTTAACTCTATTAGTAAATTCCTAATTTTATTGGTATCGGTAGTTTTAACCATTGGACGCAATGGAAAGCCTTTATTGATATTAATCACGATCCCTTTTTCTCCTGTATTTAATAAAACTTTTGTTCCCAACGGATAAACGGCTATGTTATAGATAAATTTCCTGACCAATTCCCGCTCCAAATGTATTCCTGCAACTGTCATTAAATATTCAATAGCTTTATGAGGTAACATTGGTTTTTTATAAATTCTTTGTGCTGTTATTGCATCATAGATATCACATATTGCCACCATTTTTGAAAACAAATGCAACTTCTCCCATCCCACTGCATTAGGATATCCCCCTTTATCCATTCTTTCATGATGCTCCTTCGCTACTCTAGCAATGATTTCACTATAACCTAGATGGTTTTTTAGAATGTCATAGCCATAAATCGTATGTTTCTTCATGATTTCCATTTCTTCAGGTAATAATTTTTTTGGTTTTAATAAAATACGATCTGGAATTTTCATTTTTCCTATATCGTGCAACATTCCAGCTATGGCGGCATCTACCATTTCTGAAGCTTCTAGCTGCAAACTTTTTCCGAATAATATCATAAAAATAGATACATCTATAGAGTGTAGATAGGTATAAACATCCTTATTCCTAATACCTTGAATACTCATATAAACCTGTTGATTATTTGATATACTCACCACTAAGTTTTTAGCAATATCTGCAACCATTTTTTTATCTAGTCTATCGCTGCTTTTAAAAGTTTCAAACTCTCTACTTAACTGAGCAAAGGTCTGCTTATATACTTTCTTCGTTTCTTGTATCTGGTTTATAACAGTTTCATCTAAATGCTCCATACTATTCTCTAAATTATCAAAAGGAGAAGTATCTTTCATTAAAAAAATGATATTATTTTTTTGAAGCTTTTTTTTTAATGCTTCTGTTATCTGTGTCCCCTTTTTTACAAGAACAGTTCCTTTGTCATTACACAAATCATACGCTATAGGCGTTCCATTCTCAATTTCCGATAAATATATCTTCTCCATTCCAGGCAATCCCCCTCTTTTGTGAAATAATCTCATAGAATTTTATTATTAAAAATCACCTGAATATTATCCCATACAACACTTTCTATGCCCTGAACTTGTTTTAAGTGACAATACAACTCCATACGATTTAACTTTGCAGGTATTTTGATAAAAAAAGTAAGTTGAATGTTGTATTCATAATCCTGATAGTCCTGATCCTCTTGAACAAATTCATTTTCTATCACAATGTTTTTTATACTAATGTGAAATCTCCCAAAAACTGTACCAATTTCTCCTATAAACCCTGGGCGCCCAATTCCTTTGATCTTCACCTCCGAGTATCGTTTCATCTGAGCTATTCGTCTTTCTAAAATTCTCAAACTACTTAAAGAGAACAAAGCTATGGCAGTTGTTACGACGGCTCCTAAGTAAAACCCTGTCCCCACAGCTAATCCAATGCCTCCACTGATCCAGATGCTGGCGGCGGTAGTAAGTCCCCTTACGTTTGTACCCTCTCGCATAATTGTTCCAGCACCTAGAAATCCTATGCCACTTACTACTTGCGCTGCTAATCTAGCTGGTTCTCCACCTCTGCCTTCAGGTCCAAATCCCATAAAGGCATAAATAGATAGTACCATGATTAGACAAGATCCTACTGTTACAAGGATATGGGTTCGGAAACCTGCTGGTCTATTGTTTACTTCTCTCTCAAAACCTATAAATCCTCCTAAAACCGTAGCTAAAAGCAGCCTAAAAATTAAATCCATATTTGAAATCATTTATTCACCACCATTATTTCATTTTATAGTAAATATTTTTCTTCACTTAACTATCTTATATTTTTCTTATTTGATATATTACTATATTTTTCTCTAATTATAGCATAATAACAAGAAATGAGTACCCTCAATAAATATTATCACATATTTCATCAATAAAATGAGACTTAATTCATAAGTAGATGGCTAAAAGCTTGCATTTTAACTTTTGTGGCAGTCGCTTAGTTTGTTTATCTAGAGGGAATTTTTACCCTCACTAAATTGTAGCTGAATTTACTTGGAGGATACATTTCATTACGCAAGAATATTTGAGAATATATTATAAAATTGGGTATATACTTTAAAACTAAAAAAATTGACTGGGGGAGGATTTTTATGGAAATACAGTTCTTAGGTGCTGCTAAAGTAGTTACAGGCTCCAATATTTTAATTTCTACAGGAAAATATAAAATTTTGTTGGATTGTGGCTTATTTCAAGGTACAAAAGATTTGGAGGCATTAAATTATGAAAACTTTCAATTTAATCCAGCTGAAATTGATTATCTTTTGTTAAGTCATGCTCACATTGATCATAGTGGCAGGATTCCCAAATTAGTGAAAGAAGGTTTCCGTGGAAAAATTGTTTGTACAAAAGCTACAAAAGACCTAGCAGAAATTATGCTGGTAGACAGTGGTCATATTCAAGAATCTGATGTAGAATGGGAAAATAGAAAAGCAAAACGAGCCGGAAAACCTCCTGTCGAAGCATTATATACAGCAGAAGATGCCTCTAATAGTCTTCGTTATTTCGAAGCAGCACTCTATCATCAAAAAATTACGCTAAATGACAGTATTACCGTACGATTTCAAGATGCTGGTCACATTTTAGGCTCCTCTATTATAGAACTGTGGATCACTGAAAAGCATGATACTGTAAAAATTGTTTATTCAGGAGATATTGGTATGAAAAATAAACCTTTGATTCGTGACCCTGACTTCATCGAAAGTGCGGATTATCTTATTTTAGAATCTACCTATGGTAATCGTCTCCATGAGAATATCGACAAGCGCATGGAAAAACTTATGGATATCATTAACACTACAGTATTACGGGGGGGCACTGTAATTATTCCTTCTTTTGCTGTAGGTAGAACACAGGAGCTTATCTATGAATTAAATAAATACTATGAATATACCAATGATTTAGAGACCTTCCTCAGGGTACCTATTTATATTGATAGCCCCATGGCTACTTCTGCTACAGAAATTTTCAAAAAAAATGCCTATTGTTTCGATGAGGAAGCAAAAAAATTAATATTAAGTGGTGATAATCCCTTAGACTTTGATAACCTTTACTTTGTGCGGGATCACAATGAATCTATGCGACTAAATGATGCCAATTATCCTAAAGTGATTATTTCCGCCAGTGGCATGTGTACTGCTGGTAGGGTCCGCCATCATTTAAAACATCATCTATGGAAGAAAAAAAATAGTGTTGTTTTTGTTGGTTATCAAGCTAGTGGTACACTTGGAAGAATTCTAAAGGATGGCGTGAAAAAAGTAAAACTACTGGGAGAAGAAATCGCTGTTTTAGCAGAAATTCATAGTATAGAAGGGTTTTCCGGTCATGGAGATCAGGCCGATTTATTAAACTGGCTTGGCGCTTTTAAAAAGAAACCTAAAAGGATTTTCCTTATACATGGTGAGGAAGAGGCTTCAGCAGCCCTTTCCCAAAAAATCAAAAATAAGTATGCTATTCCCACCACCATTCCCAATGTGGGTTATAGCTTCCAAATAGAAGATGATGTATTAAAAACCTATTCAGGAGAAATATTAGAACCTATTCAAAGAAGAGAAAATATTAAGAAAGAACTTCAACTGGTCTATGATCAATTTGAAAGTCTTGTGGCAAAAACAAATCGTTTTATTGATGATGATGTGCTAAAAAAGGATTATGATCAGCTAAAAAACAAACTACTGGAGTTGCAAAGAGAGCTTTTAGATATCAGCATCATGCTAGGAAATTAATATTTTTTAAAAATTTTGAAAATTTTTTTGAAAAAAGTATTGCTATTTTCAAAATATATTGTATAATGTATTATTATAAACAAATTAATATTTTTTAGGGGCAAGGGCGTCCTCTACAAAGGCAATAAAAATCTATTTCTTTTGTAGCGGGCGCTTTTTTTATTGCTACAATTCATAGGGAGGTGAAGTGAATGAGTAAAATTGTAAAAATCGAGATCATTACACGTCAAAGCAAATTTGAGGAACTAAAACAGGCTTTAAACAATATCGGAATTTCAGGTATGACAGTAACACAGGTATTAGGATTTGGCTTGCAGAAAGGAAAAACAGAATTTTATAGAGGTACAGAGTATAGCGTGGACTTATTACCTAAAGTAAAAGTTGAAGTGGTTGCTGGTGAAGCGCTAGCAGATTTAGTCATTGAGTCGGCAAAAAAGGTTTGTAGTACTGGTGACATTGGAGATGGTAAGATTTTTGTTTTACCTGTCGACAAAGTAGTACGTATTCGAACAGGCGAAGAAGCAGATCAGGCATTGTAAAACAACATTTTTAGATTTTTCGCAATATTCAATTAAATTATCACGACAAAGGGGTTGATTAGATATGAATAATGAATTTATTTTTGCTATAGATACGATATGGGTGTTAGTTGCCTCTGCTCTAGTGTTTTTTATGCAAGCTGGTTTTGCTATGGTAGAGACAGGTTTTACGAGAGCAAAAAATGCAGGAAATATTATTATGAAAAATCTTATGGACTTTTGTATAGGTTCTCTCGTTTATTGGTGTGTTGGTTTTAGTATTATGTTTGGCTTAAGTCATGGTGGTTTTATCGGAGAAATTAGCTTTTTTTCTACGATGAATATAGGTCATTTGGAGTTAACCATTCCCAAAGAAGCTTTTTTGATTTTCCAAACAGTTTTTTGTGCTACTGCTGCAACCATTGTATCAGGGGCAATGGCAGAAAGAACAAAGTTTAGCTCCTATTTAGTTTATAGTTTCTTTATAAGCTTGATTGTTTATCCTGTGGTAGGTCATTGGATTTGGGGCGGTGGCTGGTTAAGTGAATTAGGTTTTATGGATTTCGCAGGATCTACTGTTGTTCACTCTGTTGGCGGTTGGTCAGCTTTAGTAGGGGCTTGGGTAATTGGCCCTCGAATTGGCAAATATAATAGTAAAGGTCAACCACAAGCTATTCCCGGTCATAGTTTAACTTTAGGAGCTTTAGGTGTCTTTATTCTATGGTTAGGATGGTTTGGTTTCAATCCTGGTTCTAGTTTATCTGGCATGGACTACAACGGTATATCTCATATTTTTATTACTACCAATTTAGCTGCAGCGACATCTACAATTGTAGCTATGCTAATCACTTGGGTTCGTTATGGAAAACCTGATGTTAGTATGACGCTCAATGGGTCTTTAGCAGGTCTAGTGGGAATCACTGCCGGTACTGATGTTGTTAGCCCTATGGGTGCTGTTGCCATTGGTATCATTGCTGGTGTAGCGATTGTCTATGGGGTTGAATTTGTAGATAAAGTATTAAAAATTGATGACCCTGTTGGAGCTGTGGGTGTTCATGGCGTTTGTGGTTCTATTGGAACCATTGCTGTAGGATTATTTGCTGTAGAAGGTGGTTTATTTTACGGAGGCGGTATAAGCCTATTATTAACCCAATTGACTGGCGTAGCAGCAGTAGCTCTATGGACTTGTTCAACTACATTCCTTCTATTTAAGGTAATACAAAAGACAATTGGACTTCGTGTACCAGCAGAGGAAGAATTAAAAGGCCTAGATATCGAAGAACACGGTATCGAAAGTTACGCTGATTTTCAACCAAAGTCTATTCCTAATATGTCTAATATCTAATTATTATAAAAAAGAGAATCTCTGCAAAAGAGATTCTCTTTTTTACCTTGACGTTTTTAGAAGCTAGGGAATATTTTCTAGTTCTAGGTAAGCATTTTCTGTTAACTGCTGTTTATCTATTTTTGTATTCAGGCTATTGGCTTCTAGCTTCTTGGGAAAAAACAAAATAAATTCACTACCGTTGCCTTTTTGGCTATAAACCTCTATTTTTCCCCCCATAAATTCCATAAGTTTTTTTACCAAAGAAAGTCCAATGCCCGTTCCCCGATGCTCTCCCTTATTGATATGCTCTGCAATATAAAAACGGTTAAAAATCTTATCTACTTCCTCTTGTGCTATTCCTATCCCACTGTCCTTTACCCCCACTTTCATATACTCCTCATCTTCTTGAATATATACTTGAATTTTGCCATTGCTTTCTGTAAATTTAAAGGCATTAGATAATAAGTTCAATAAAATCCGTTCGTACTTTTCCACATCTAAAGCAATCGTAGCTGTGCTACAATCATAAGAAAAATCAATTTCAATATTTTTCTTCTCTCCTATGGGCAAAATAGATTCTACGATAAAGTCAGTATAGGTTACTAAATTGGTGTTGGTAAGGGTTAGTTTCATAAATCCCGCTTCTGCTCTAGTAATATCTAAAAAGTTGTTAACAAGTCTCAGTAAACGAAGGGTATTTTTTTCTACTTTAGACACAAGTCTTTTTGTTCCATCTGTAAGATGCCTTGTATAATACTCGCTTTTCAGCATTTGTACAACAGAATGTATGATGGTAATAGGAGAACGAAGTTCATGAGAAATTGTTGCAAAATATTCTTCTCTAGATTTTGTTAATCTTTCTGTTTCTTTTTGCAATTTTACCTGCGGTGTTACGTCCATTCCCACTACCACCATTTGTTTTTGTCCATCTCCTCCATTAGGGAGCATCGTATATACCACTTGATAATACTGTCCATCCCCCTGAGGTGTTTTAACAGAGAGCATCTTTGCTCTTTCTGTTATTTCTTCACTTATTAGCGTTTCTTTCCTGTGCTTCATAAATCGAGAATATGCTGGAGGTAAAATTTCATAGATCGTCTTGCCTATTATATCTTCATAGGTTAGATTTTTGCCTGCAATCCTAGAGATAATTTCTAAATAAACATGATTTAAATACTTGTGAACATAATCGGGATAAGTAATAACTGCCATGGGTGCTCCAACCGCATTCATAACATTGTTGATAAACTCTTTTTGTTGCTTTATCTTCATCTCTTGTTTTTTTATTTTTGTAATATCATTTACACTAATTACAGCATATGCCACCTTACCATCTACATCAAATACAGGGCTGCCACTTAATTGGATGTATGTGATCTTTCTATTTCTATTTATAATAAAAACTTGATTTTTTATCTTTTTACCCTTCAGTACCTTTAATAGGGGATAGTCTTCTACCCCAATAACATTACCTTTTTTATCTATCATGCTAATATTGCATATCTTTTCTTTGGCCATTTCAGTATAAACCTTATCATCATTCTGTTTTTTTATCTTTAAACAAGGTACCACTCCAAAAGATTTTTTATCTATGATGCTACATGCTTTTTCTTCAACTACTTCATCATAAATCTTATAATGACCTTTCTTACTCCGCCCTAAACAAGGCAGTATTTTAAGACATGCAGGGTTCATCATAATATACTCCCCTTCAGGACTTAAAATAGCCACCCCATCAGAAATAGTATTGATAATCATCTCCAGCTGTTCTGCCTTACTTTTAAAACTATTCTTCACTTCCTGCAACTTAACATAATCGGTAATATCTTCTACAATGCCAATAGCCAGTTTTCTGTCAAGATCATCACAATAAGGTATTGCGTGAATATGATAATAAGCTTCTTCTCCCTTAAGGTTTCTTATCATGGTTTTACACGTATATATTGGTTTTCCTGTAAAAATCGACAGGCTGGTATCCTCTTCCTTTGTCATTCTTTTTCCCTCTAAATTATATACTTGTAGCTTTTCATAAATATCTCTTAAGTTATACACCTGATTTTCCTTCATAAATTTCCAAGAAGCTTTATTTAATAGAATATATTTTCCTTCTTCATTCATGATAAAAATCATTTCTCTGGTATTATCCAATATGTAGTTTAATAAATTTGTCTGGGTTTCATATCGCTTATTTTGTTTTCTAACCTTCTCTGTTAACTCTTTTACTTCACTTTTATATCTTATAGCAACCATTTCATTCTCTATTGCCCTTACTGTCATTCTACCTAAAGTACTCAACAATTTACTATGTTGAAGTGTAGAACTTAATAGTCCTAATATATAGATCATATCTCCTTGAGGATTTTTTATTGGTATAGCCTCTGTTATGTAGGGATGATATCTCTGTTGATAGTGTTGATAGTTTTTTACAACCTCATGTCTATTATGTTCCAGTGTAAGTCCTATGGCTGTTGTACCCTTCATGTTTACTCCCCAATTTACCCCCACACTTAATCCCAATAGTTTTTCCTCTTTGTCAGAAAAATTGTTTATCGTTTGAAGCAAATATCCTTCATTGTTGAGTAAAAATATACCATAATCTGCTTTCTGAATATTTTCCCTGAAGCCTTGAGCAATTCCATTAAGGTATTCTTTTGTAAATGTTAAATGCTGCTTATGTCGATGAAGTAATTTTTCCAGTAAGAAAGCACTCAGTTCCTGTTCTTTGTAAAGTGCTTCACATGGAACATTATAAATTCTTGAAGTTTTCCAACTCCTGGAAATATTTTCCTCAACTTCTAAGGATAAAATACCTTTTTGCGTAAAATCATGCCATAGCTTATACTCCACTACCGATACCCTCGCTTTCTCGTAAAGAGCATGTTGATTATAAAATAAAACGTTACCAATTTGATATCTTCTTATATTATTCCACTTGTTTTTAGGAAAATCCTTCTATATTTTAAATTAAAAGGAAAAATTTCCCCTTTATATGTAAAAACTTTTCGTCATAATTCTTTAAATACAAAGATAGTGTACTTCTACTTTTAGAAGTACACTATCTTTTATCACCTTTTTATAAAATTCGAGGATGTAGTGCTTGATCTCCCACCTAATTCCCAGTATTTTAACTTAAAGTTTTAGTTAACTTTCTTGCCAAACGAACTGCTTGAATAGCATCTTCTGCATAATGTGCATCAATCATTTCTGCATAGTGCTGCGTTACAACTGCTCCTCCCACCATGACAGGTATGGATAAATTTCTTGCCTTCAATATTTCCATAACACTTTTCATTTCCTGCATTGTTGTAGTCATCAAAGCACTTAGACCTATAATATCTGCCTTCTCTTTTATAGCAGTCTCGATAATCACTTCAGCCTCAACATCTTTGCCCAAATCAATCACACGATATCCGTGATTTTGAAGCATAATAGAAACAATGTTCTTCCCTATATCATGGATATCTCCCTTTACAGTAGCAATAACGAAGGTGCCTATATGATCCACTTCCTTTTGCTGCAATAAAGGCTTTAGGTGCTGAAAAACCTTTTGAGCTGTTTCCGCTGCCATCAACAGCTGCGGTAAAAAGTAAATCTGTTTCTCATAGTTTTCTCCCGCTTCTTCCAAGGCTGGTGTAACACAACGGTTTATGATTTCTTCTGGGCTGATGCTATTCGTTAAAAGGACTTCCACTTGAGGAATGACAGTTTCTTGATCTCCTTCTAAAATAATTTCTATAAGTTGCGTTACTTCATCTACCCTTTTAGCTTCTTCAGTTTTTGCCACTGACTTCGCTTCTGGTACTTTATCAGCCCATTGAATAAAAAACTGAGCATTTTTATCTTTATTCATTAAAACATCAGAACTTCTAATAATCGGCCAATTACTCGAATGGTAAGGGTTAAGGATAGGAATATCCAATCCTGCCTCTAGCGCCATAGCTAAAAAAGTGTCGTTCAAGTGCCTTCTATTCGGCAGACCATGGGAAATATTTTCAACACCTAACAAAGTCTTTACACCTAATTCTTTTTTTACAAGCCTTATGGCCTTTAAACATTCCATAGCTAAAGATTGTTGTGCTCCTGCTGTTAATACTAAGGTATCAATATATATATCTTCTCTTCTTATACCTTCATTAACAGCTGTTGTTACAATTTTTTCAGCTATTTTAAACCGATCTTCGGCCTTTTCAGGAATCCCCTTATCCTCCAATGTTAAGCCTACTACTGCAGCACCATATTTTTTAGCTAACTTTATTACTCTTTGTAAAGTCTCATCTTCCCCATTAGTAGAATTCAGCAAGGGTTTTCCATCATAAACCTTTAGCCCCTCCTCCATAGCATCATAGTTTACAGTATCTATGGAAAGAGGCTGATGAATCACCCGCTGTATTGATGTAAGCGCCCTTGTTATGAAATTTTTTTCTTCTTCTGCACTCAAGCCTAGATTAACATCTATAATATGTGCTCCTGCATTTACTTGCTTTACAGCTTCTTCACAAAGCACTGATGTATTTCCTTCTCTAATCGCCTTCATTAACTGTTTCTTCCCTGTAGGGTTAATATATCCTCCTATAACAGCAGTAGGAAATTCTTCTCCTATAAGGAAGGTTGTCGTCCTACTGGCTAATTTAGAAAAGGATATTTTTTTCTTTTGTAAGGGTTTTATAGAGCTTGCAGCCTCCACCATAAGCTTCAAGTGTTCCGGAGTGGTACCACAGCATCCTCCAACAATATTCGCACCAGATAAAACTAAATCCTCTACATAGTTGGCCATTTTTTCTGGAGACAAGTCATAAATAGACGTTCCTTCTACCAATTTAGGTAACCCAGCATTAGGTTGAACAATCAATGGGCGATCGCTTACGTCACACATTTCTTTAAGTATTTTTATCATCATATCCGGGCCAAAGCCACAGTTGGCACCTATCACATCTACGCCTAGAGCCTCTAAGACAGTAACAACTGTTTTAGGGTCAGAGCCTGTTAAAGTTCGCATATTCTCTTGAAAGGTCATAGAACAAACAATAGGAATATCTGCTATGTCCTTTACCGCCATAACCGCCGCCTTGGCTTCTTTTATGTCTGACATGGTTTCAATATTGATTAAGTCTGCCCCTGCTTCTATTAAAGCCTTCGCCTGCTGAAAGAATATTTCATATGCCTCTTCAAAGGTCAATTCCCCTAAAGGATATAGTAGTTTTCCTATGGGACCAATATCTCCTGCCACCAAATTTCCCTCTTTAGCTGTTTCTTTAGCAAGAGCAACGGCTTGTCTATTAATTTCTTCTACTTTATCACCAAAACCATATTGAGAAAGTTTGATTCTATTACCCCCAAAGGTATTGGTCTGAATAATATCGCATCCAGCTTCTATATAGCCTTTATGTATACTTTTAATAACTTCTTTATTTTCTAAGTTGTATATCTCAGGACATTGACTGGTCTTTAGCCCCATTTTCTGCAACATTGTTCCCATAGCTCCATCAAACATCAAAACCTTTTCCCTCAACATTTTCTTTAAGTGTGATTTTTCCAAAAATTTTACCTCCCACATCATCTATTTATTACTACGCCACAGGGTCAGCTCTATTTCTTCACTGAATTGCTAATATTGAAAATTTTTCCAAACATGCCTATGACGCTGTTCTTTGCCTCTGATTGTAATATATAGTAATAGCAGCATGCTTGCTGCTATTTTGGTTGAAAATACAGTTTTGGGGAGAAAACAATTCATTTATACTATAAATTGTAACTCCCTCTTAGTTTCTCATTATACATCTTTTTCTATCCAATATACAATATTCTGTCGCTAATTTCATTATATTTTTACAATAATTCTTCTATGGAATTAAGATCATCAAGTACCTTTTAGTTGGGTCGCCCTGAATATCGTGAAAAATCTTGATGAAGATTCCCTGAGTGAACTTGTTTCAACAAGCTGAAACATTGGGGAATCAGATGGGGAGTCTACCCCACCTGATTATAAAGCCCCACCTACGCTAATGCTTAGAAGTAGAGGTCTCAACCCTGAAGATAAAAACTTTTATCTATAAAATTCGGCTACGATTCAGAGGATGTAGTGCTTGATCTCCCACTTGCAAAAGTGGGGATCTTAGCAATACATCCAAGGATAAATGCACCTATTCTATGGTTCTCTATCCTCCAAATATTGATCTCTTGCCAGTTGAAGTTCATTATAGGTATCTACCCCTACAATACCATCTGCTATGATATTGAAATCTCTTTGAAAACTTCTTACTGCCTCTGCTGCTGCTTCATCGTAGATGCCGTCTATTTCGTCTCTATAGTAGCCTAATTCTGTTAAAATAGCCTTTACTTCAAACACATCAGGCCCTGGCTCTACACCAATCTCCAGCACTCTACCTGAAAACACTTCTCCTGTTATTTTTACAGGTGTACCTAAAGGAACAATATCATAAAGGGCATTGACGTCTTCATTAAACATCCTTATACACCCATGACTAGCAGCGGTACCTATGGATTCCGGTGCATCTGTACCGTGGATACCATACCCACCCCAGGGAACATTGATGCGCATCCAACGGGTACCAAATGGGCCCCCAGGATTTCTAGTTTTTTGAATAATCTGCCAATCACCTGTAGGTGTAGGAGTAGAAGGTTTTCCTACTGCCACTGGATAAGTATTAATGATTTCACTAAACTGTTTTAGCGTCAGGATTTTTCTTTCCAGGTCCACCTCTATTCTGTACCCCTCCGGTGGCACTGGAAACTGCACTGCAGGATCTAGCCCTATTGCATTCCATGTATCTGGTCCCACTATGCCGTCAGGGTTTAATCCATAGTCAGTTTGAAAGCTTCTGACAGCTTCAAAAACCTCATCATCATAAATTCCATCTACGACCCCTTCATAAAAACCTAGTGTAGTTAATCTTTCTTGTACATGCATCACATCTGGGCCTTCCATATAAGGATCTAACAATCTTAAATATCTACTAGCTATTCTCATACACATACCTCCTTACTCTATAATACGTAATTCCTTTATGAAGTTGACAATAGCGGTAAATTTATGTTGTAATAGATACTATAAAATTTTTAAAAACTAGTATAGAATAGGATTAGAAAATTAATTGGAAGGAAGATGTATAATGAAGTGCCGCGTCGCTTCTAAGAATGATCAGCAATATTTTGTAGATAATTATTTAAAGCACTATGGTGATGTTCAGGAATTAGCAGAAAAGTATGCAATAGCTTGCATCGAGGTCCACAGAAGCTTAATGTTTTATAATGATCATGAAACAATTGGCGCTATCACATGGTCCATCAAAGAAGGGATTTCTTCAGGCTTAGTAGAAATTTTCCAAATGTTCATACATAGTGAAAAAAATCGTGGAAAAGGTTACGGCAGTCTTATGTTAAAATATTGCGTAGAGGATATTGAAAATTATTATAAAAAACTAAACTACCCTTTAAGGAGAGCTTTTATCGTTATCGATCAAGAAAACCTAGCCGGAAGAAATGTCTATAGAAAGCACGGCTTTAATCTTCTTGTAGAGGTAAAAAACCATCTAAAGACCGGCCATAAATCCTTTGTCTATTCAAAAGACTATTTTTAGGTAAACCAGTAATATCTTTAACTTTTTCTTTCACAAAAAAACTCCTAATTTGGAAATTAGGAGTTTTTTTGTTATTATCTTTTTGCTTTTGCTAAAGCATCTTCAACTGCTTCGATCCATCCAGTACTTGAGCTTGTAGCTCCTGTAAAGATTTCAACATCAGTACCATTTGCTTCTATAAATCTAGCTGGCATTTCTTCTGCAGCTTGATGGAATGCTTCATACTCATACTCTTCATCTTTTAAAACTTCTGCACCATCTACAAATCTTGTTTCTTCTACTACAACATCTACAATTTTATCATTTTCAATAGTTACACGAGTCATTTTACGTCCTCTTTCACCTAATTCAGTAACGCCTTGGAAAGTACCGTCAAAGTAAGCTGCATCACTTACAGGCTCAACTAAAGCTTTTTCTAATGCTCTATTGATTGCAATTGCCCAACCTTCAGAAGATCCTGTGGCACCAGTAACAATCTCTACACCTTCTGTTCCATTCGCCGCTAAAAACGCTTCTGTTAAAGTTGCTTGTGCTTCATGAAAAGGCGCATATGGATAATCTGCATCCTTTAACTCTCCTGTGTTTCTAAAACCAATTAAATCTAAATCTACAATTTTATCATCTTTTACTGTAACAACTGCCTTGTAGAAGCTCTTTGCAGCAGCATCATCATAAGCTTCATACGTACCATCATTATACTTATTTGTTGTTCCTTCCCCTACTACTGGATCCTCAACTGGGTCTGGATCTGCAGCTGTCTGACTTGAACATCCAATTAAACTTACTACCATTAGCATAGCTAACAGAAATATTAATACTTTTTTCATAAAATTTTCCCCCTTTTATGTAGGATATTTGTCCTTTAAAATGTGACATTCGTCTTTACAAGTTAATTATATAACAAACGAAAACGATTTGCAATGTTATTTTTTATATATTATTTGTAAATATTTTTTACTATAAGATAAATTTTATTGTTTATAAAGATCTTATAATTCTTTTATTTAGATAAAAGAACTCCTTCAACAAAGTGAAGGAGTTCTAAGTTCTTTTTTAAAACGATTAAGTTTACATGTATTATGTTTTTACTTTTAGGATATCCGCTTTCTAAAATCAGTTGACTTTGATATTATTTTGTCTTCTTCCTCTTCATGCATACAATCAATTACTTTACAACTTTAGAGCCTTGATAATAACTGTAACAGCTTCAGCTCTAGTAGCACTGCCTTGAGGTTTGACAGTATGATCAGGATATCCCTTCATAATGTCATGCTTTACAGCTGTAGTAACAGCCTCCTTCGCCCACTGAGAAATATTTCTCTCGTCTGCAAAAGTACTTTCTTCTTTTACTACGGCCAGTTTAGCTGCCTTAACAATCATTACCGTCATTTGCTCACGGGTAATCAAGTCGTCCGGCCCAAAACTGTCAGCATCATAACCACTGACAATACCAAATGTGGCTGCTTTAGATACATAGTCTTTTGCCCAATGGTTAGCTGTATCTTTAAATACTTTTTCATCATTACTATCAAATTCAAACGCTTTCACCAACATGGTAGCAAATTCTGCCCTAGTGATAGTACCATCAGGTTTAAAGCTACCATCTGGATAACCGTTGATTACTTGTAAATCAACTAACTTTTTGATATTATCCTCTCCCCAGTGTCCAGTGATATCTTTTAGTGTCTCTAACTGAGGTGCTACTACCGCTAAGCTACCTTCTTTTTCTACTGCAAATACAGCAAACTTAGTAAAATGGTCTACTTCTGCAGTGATTGTGGACTCCGATACCTCTCCACCTATATTGATCCATTTTTGTTGAGCTTCATCATAATAGAACATAGCTGGTTCTTCATCAGTTCCTATAGCACTTGGATCAAATGTCAATGTTATCTTCACATTGCTGGCAAAAATATAGGATTTTTTGCCTCCCACTGTAAACTCATATACATCACTGATTAATGTAGCATCGCTAGAAGCCTTTGGAGGTATTTCTACCTTCTTGATGCTAACGCTAACAGGATTCGTTTCCTTTAAAGCATTTGCAGGTATCACAATATGAATGTTTTCTGTTAAATTTATTGTAGCTCCCTTGGCAGGATTTACGGATACTTCTGTGTTTGTAGAAGTAGATGTGGAGATAGGTTCTTTAGGCGTGCTAGAACCGCCGCCACCTCCACCACTGCCACCACTGGAAGCAGTTGTTGTTTTTACAGTAACGCTAGGGCCATCGGTACTCCAATTGCCGGCTGCATCCCCTGCTTCTACTTTAAAGGTATAGTTTGTACCACTGCTAAGCCCACTGACGGTGTATGTAGTAGTGATACCATCTACTGTAGCTATAAAAGAACCGTTTTGATATATTTTATAAGCAATCACATCTATATTATCATTTGCAGCATTCCAGGTTAATGTCAATCCAGTTTGTGTTACATTAGAAGCAGTTAAGTTGCCTAAAGGCCAAGTCGGTGCTTCTTTGTCTGCTGTTGGAGGTGCTGCTGCTGTTTTTACTGAAATACTAGGGCCATCACTACTCCAGTTACCTGCCGCATCCCCTGCTTCTACCTTAAAGGTATAATCTGTGCCTGCTGTTAAACCAGTTACATTATAAGCGTATACTGAGCCTGTAACAGTTGCAATTAATTCAGCATCTTTGAATATCCTGTAATTTGTTATGTCTACATTATCCTGTGCGCCATTCCAAGTTAATGTCAATCCAGTTTGTGTCACATTAGAAACGGTTAAATTGCCTGAAGGCCAAGTTGGTGCTTCATGGTCGGATGGTGTTGTTTCCCTTATCATTAAGCTTGCATTGGCGACATTGCTTCCATAACCTGCCACAACTGTCAATCTTCCCGGTATAGTAATGGGTACCTTAAAGGTATTACTGTAGTTTCCATTAGCGTCGGATTTTACTGCATCAAAATAGAGAATGTTTTCAGCAGCGTCAATTATTTTTATGGTGATCCAGATATCTGGATCAGCTGTGCCAGAGGCGGTTACGTTTTCTCCTACAACCGCACTATCTGTACTTAAGACTAGAGTAACATTAGAAGTTGTAGGAACTGTGGTAACAGTAACACTAGGACCATCACTGCTCCAGTTACCTGCCGCATCCCCTGCTTCTACCTTAAAGGTATAGTCAGTGCCTGCAGTTAAACCGGTTAAATCATAGACATATACTGAACCTGTGACAGTTGCCATTAATTCAGCACCTTTAAATATTTTGTAATTTGTCACCCCTACATTATCCTGTGCTCCACTCCAAGTTAATGTCAATCCAGTTTGTGTTACATTAGAAGCAGTTAAGTTGCCTGAAGGCCAAGTTGGTACTTCTTTGTCTGCTGTTGGAGGTGCTGCTGCTGTTTTTACTGAAATACTAGGGCCATCACTACTCCAGTTACCTGCCGCATCCCCTGCTTCTACCTTAAAGGTATAATCAGTGCCTGCAGTTAGGCCAGTTACATTATAGGCATACACTGAACCTGTGACAGTTGTCATTAATTCAGCGCCTTTGAATATCTTGTAATCTGTTACCTCTACATTATCTTCTGCAAGTGTCCAGCTCAAGTCTACACTGGTATCAGTGATATTAGAAGCTGTCAGTTTGCTGCCTGTAGGCCAAGTTGGCGCCTCATCATCTTCTGTTGTTCCTTCTGCGTCACCAACAACGATAAGGTAAATATTTTTCTTATAATAACTGTTTAGAACTTCCCCAGCATTATTCTGTCCGAAGAACAAACGCAATGTATGGGGCATCATATTGGCAAAGTTTGGCTCCACTGCACCTGATGTATCTGTAGATAGATAAGCCAGCATCGGTTCTACTAATATAGCTTCTCCTGAGGCAGGAAAATAATATTTTTCTGCGTTAATCTGTTCTTCTGTCAATGATAATGGACTAGCATCCGTGGAATAGAAAGTTACCTTACCATAACCTGGTTCAACCCCTGCCGCTTCAAGTAAATAAGATATTCTTACCCCTTCAGCAGCATAGCGTCTGCTGGTGCCAAAATCATTTACTGTAGAATATTTTTGCCATAGAATAGGCGCTGATACAGATTGAGATGGAAAGTTTTCATCAATATCCAATTTCAATAAATCTGCCAGCAAATACTCTTGCTCTGTTTTTACCTTGCCTCCTCTAACAGTCAGATCAGGAATCTCTGTCTTCCGTGTTATACGTGGACCGTTAGTACTCTCATTTCCTGCCGCATCTATGGCTTCCACACGGAAAGTATATTCTGTATATGACTTTAAGCCCATAACTTTATAACTCGTTGTGTTGGAATCGACTGTGGCTACCGGTATCTGTTGGTCATCCTGGTAAATATTAAATCCAGTTACCATCACATTATCGGTTACATCCTCTTTATCCCAGTGTAAAGTTAAACTGCGTACACCTACTTCAGAAACGGTCAATCCACTGTTGTCTACCCAAATTGGTGCTTCCTTGTCTTCTCCCGATGTCCCTCCATCTGTGACCGCAACAGTACTAGGACCATTGCTGCTTTCATTTCCTGCCGCATCTACAGCCTCCACATGGAAGGTATATTCTTTTGCCGGTGTTAAATCCATTACATTATAAGTAGTGGCAGGGCTGGTAAATGCAGTACCTTTTATCGTAGCGATCAAGTTAGTATCTTGGTAAAGATTATAGGCTTCAACCTTAATATTGTCACTTGCTGTTTTACTCCAGTTTAATGTGAGGCTGGTCTCTCCGATGTTGGTTGCTTCCAACCAGCTGTCTTCACCCCAAGTAGGTACTATAGCATCTATTTTTATATATCTTCTTTTTAAGTCTCCGCCAGATATCAAGCTACTACTCCAGGGAAGTCTTAAATCAGCATCATGTCCTACAGCATCTTTAATACTGCCTTCTACCCCTAGCTTTAATGAATCTGTAGTAAGGTAATCTAGCTCACCTGCTGCTGCGTCACCCTCTTGAATGGTATAGATAAACTTCAAGGTATCTGTACCACTACCAGATGCATAAACTGCACTGCGGTCTGGGGTTGTATTCAGTTCTAGGAAAGGTGTTCCTGTCACATAAACCGCTTCATCAAAGGTTATATTGATGTGAAGGGTTGTACCAGCACCATAGGTGGTATATGTTTTTTCATCTGTGGTCAAGCTTTTGTATTGTGGTGCCTTGTTATCGACGATAATACTTTTGCTACCGGCTAATGCAGCAGCACTATCAGGCTTTGGCAGCGTTAAAATAACATGATTGTCTTTATCAACGCCAGTGATTGTACCTATTTCCGTGCCATAGTTCAAAATCAAATCTTCTACTGTCTTGTAGTTCAATGCTATTTTCTGAGGGTTATTTTCGGCGATGATGGTATTATCACCACTTTGAATCGTATATTCAAAGGTCAACACCGTTGTTCCAGAACCACTACTATAATTGGCATAACGCTGTGGTACTGTATTCAAAGCCAATCGAGGGGTTCCCGCAACATTTACAGCTTCGCTAAAGGTGATTTGAATAGGAATCACCCCTCCCACACCATAGCTTCCATCCTCTAATGAAGATGTTACCACTGTAGCACGAGGAGCATAATTGTCGATCATAATACTTTTATTACCACCTAAAGATTCCTCTGAAAGAGGATCTGGAAGTGTCAAATTAGCTGCATTGTTCATTAAATCAGTGATACTTCCTTCTTCTAACTGCAGAGAATCTGTTGCTTTATAATTCAAGTTTTCTACACTATCTTCTTCTTGAACTAAATAAGTAAAAGTTAGTGTACTGGTGCCTGAGCCACTTGTATAAGTAGCCACCCTCTCAGGTTCTGTATTGAGTATTAACTCAGGTACGCCTGTAACTTTTACAGCTTCGCTAAAGATAATTTCAATCGGAATCTCATTATCTGCACCATAGGTACCATCTGCTTTAGGAGAAGTAACCTTTACTATGCTAGGAGCAACTGTATTGATCTTTATGCTTCTAGAAGCTAAAGCTTCTCGAGAATTAGGATCTGGAAGAACTGCTTCTATAAGATCTCCACCGGCATCCTCGAGGAAACAATCCTCCAGCTGCAGAGAATCTGTAGCAACATAGTTTAATACTTCTGCTTGATCTCCTGCCTGTACTGTATACAAGAACTCCAAGGTGTTACTTCCTGAGCCGCTGATGTAGGTGGCTACAGCCTCATCGCCAGCATTAAGCTTTAGTTCTGGTTTACCTTCTCCTTGAACATAGACATTTGCATTAAATTTAATTTTGATAGGGATCTCTTCACCTATGCCAAAGGTTTGATTAAAAAGATTCGTTGTCACCTCAGTAACACGGGCATGTGTTAAAGTATCCTTTAATATAGTAACAAAAACATCTGTGTCCCCCATTCTACTGGTCTGAGGCAAACGAATATAAGCACCTTCTGTCACTGGATAGTTACGGGAAGAGGTTTGTCCAGCAATATAAACCTTACCATTTTGCACCACGATGCCTTTTCCCGTATCATTGCCACTATCATACAATCCTGCCCCACCGATGAGGGTTGAAGCTCGAAGATTTCTTAACTCTTTGTCTAACTTACTAATCAAGATGTTTTCACCCATACCATCCTGTGAACCATCGGTAGTAGGATAGTTCGATGATGATGTGGAGCCTACCACATAAACATTATCTGTATCCAAAGCAATAGCATAAACATCTTCCCTCATGCTACCCCCCAGTAATGTTGACGCTAACATTTGGTTGAGGTTTTGATCTAATTTCGTCACAAATATGTCATGATACTGGCCAATAATTGTGTCTTGATAGGCATCTTGAGAAACAGGAAAATCCTGTGACATTGTTTGTCCAGTAACAAATATCCTGCCCCCTGCATCCACAGCTAAAGCAACGCCTACATCATAACTTTGCCCTCCCAGATAGGTAGACGCCTGCAGGTTCTGAAGGTTGTTGCTTAATTTAGCCACAAAAGCGTCCTTTGATGTATCACTTCTTCCATTGTTAAATTGACTTTGATATCCCCCTATAATAGGAAAGTTTTTATCCGTAGTGGAACCAGTGATATAGACGCTTCCTGCTGTATCTACCACAATGTCCTTTGCCTCTGTACCATCTAATCTTAAAGCAGTACCATTATATAAACCACCGCCACCTCCTAAGAAGGTAGAAGCTTGTAAAGTCGTTAAGTCTTTGTTCAATTTAGAAACAAAGGCATTCGCACCATCATCATTAAAGGTAGTATCATAAGCTCCAGAAGTTGTAGGGTATGCATCTGAATTGGTTGTTCCCGTAACAAAGATATTTCCACCGCCATCAAATGCAATGCCATAAATCCCTTGTGTACCGCTTGTTCCCCTCCCAATAAAGGTAGATGCTTCAATGTGATTAAGATTACTATTTAATCGTGTGATAAAAAAACTATTTTGTCTTGAGTCAATATATGTGGTTGTTTCACTTGTTCCTGGGAACCTTTCTTGGTAAGTACCACTGGTAGTAGGAAAAGCTGTAGGTGGTTTAAGCTCAAATACAATTTCATCGTCATACCATTCCCAGGGATCATACTCGAAGTCCTCATAATCTAAATAATCTCTATAGGTTCTAATACCAGACGAGTAAGTTCTTCCTGCAATATAAACTGCACCATCTGGCCCTAACATCATCGTCTCAGCTACATCACTTTCACTTCCACCGATAAAAGTAGCAGCTAATAAACTTTGTAAATTTCCATCTAACTTGGCAACAAAGATATCTTGGGGATTCACCACATCACTGGGGTCTGGTGGCATATATGTCCATGGGTCCCATTCAAAGTAATTTCCTCCTGTATAGGGTCTACTGGCATTTTGCAACATATCCATTGAATAAGTATAGCCCGTTATATAAACATTTCCCATGGCATCAACCGCCATACTGGTTAAATAATCCTTATCTTTTCCTCCCAAAAGACTAGAAGCCAGCATAGGATCAATAATGAGCTCCTTCGTAACATCATATTTTCCTAAACGAAAGCCATACTGGTTGTCCTCTACCCAGTAGGATACAGATATATCTATCTGTTGTCCTTCTTTTTCCTGATAGGCTATGGGAGCAGTCATCGCCAGTGCACCACCAGGGGTTTGGATGACCAATTGCCCATCTTCATCAACAGCTATCTTTTTTGCCCCATCAAGCTGTATGGCAATTTGTGTGGGGTCTGCCCCCGGTGCTACAATAAAAATCTTTTCCACATTGTCACCATAGGCCTTTAAATTTACCTCGATATTATCATATACTTCTCCTAGACTGACACGATTGTAGGTTGACAAATTCTGTTGCCACTGGTCTGGATCTTGCCCTTTAAAATAATTAACTCTTGTAACAGCTTCATCCTGGCCTTCAATTATCTTGGATTCACCATCAACAAACTTCTCTACAAGTAGCTGAGGTTTTTTATCTTCTTCTGATGGTAGTAGATAGACAATGCCTTCCTCCTTCACCATCACTAAGCCAGCAAATGTTTCTGCATAAAATTGAACCTTTTCGTCCTTCACCTGCCCTTCATTTTTGATGAAAGGCATTTGTAAGCTCCCCATTTGCTCCTTTATCTCTTCTGGAATTTTTTCTTCCATTTGAAGATCATTTAAAACAACTTCCTGCTTCATATCCTGTGCCCAAGATGGTAATGCTCCATAGAGTGTCAGCACAATCAAACACAGAATTAGCAAACCAGAAAATCTGCGTTTCATCTTCTTTCGTCCCCCTTATTTCAAGTTTTTAGCCTATACTTTTCTCTTTATATCTCTTTTCCTGCCTAAAAGTATAACTTGTACATCGAGATTCTATCTCTTATTACACATAAAACCTAGTGAAGAATAATAGGATTTACATCAAGTCTACTACTTAAATGATCTACCATATAAACCTTCACCACATCTCCAGCAAGGACATCAAAACCCCACTGTTCCACAGACCTTTTATCAAAATCTGCAGAAATGCTGTTTATTCCTATCTGTACACCCTCTCTTAAATGCACAAATACCAGTGTCTCCTCTCCCTCATGCTCTTTAATAGCAGTAATATCTACAGTAAAGTGTGTAAGACCTGCAACCCCCTCCTTCACTGTCATCATGGGAATGCCATCTACTGTAGTCCCTATTATATAAGCAGCATTCACTATGGGATTTAACTGATAGCAAGGGGATTTTGTACCAGTGCTCTTGGAGTTAACAGTGAATAAATAGCCGGTTTCTTCAGGCGTCTTTAGCAGCGTATCATAGCTTAGTTCCACCCGATAAGTACCATAGGCTATATTCTCTGGCAAAGAAATATCTAATGAACACCAGTCTGTTTCAAGACTGCTTTCTTTAAGAAGCATTTCTTCTCCATCATCCTGCTGTTGATAAATCCGCAAAGTAGGTGTGATGGCAGTAGCTTCTTTGGTAATTGTTTTGATTCTGTTACCCTGCACATCTTTCATATAAATTTTGCCTGTTAAGTGTTCATTTTCAACGAGATCATTTTTATCAAGGACAAGAGCAATGGTCGCTGGCTCTCCAAATTTCCATTGGTATTTCTCCCCTGATTCTAAATGAACATGATTCTCCGTACCTACACTAAAATCATATAGCTTCTCCGAAGAAATACACTTTATTTGGATATCCGTCACATATTCATCTGGTGTAAGGTAAAGCTGGCTAAAATATTGGGTATTTACCTCTGGCAGCGCAAACTGTGCTCCTTTTGTCAACGCCAGCTTAATCACTGGTGCTGTAAATTCCGCTGTAGCTGCAGCCTGCACATGGGCTGTATTACCACCATCAAATACAAGTGTTAAAGGATCTGCTATTGAAGTATTTTTCACAACAAAATCTTTTTCCCCTATAAGATAAGCACTCATCCCTTTGTTAAACTGTGTATAAATATAGGGATATACACCAGCTTTTAGATATACATGAGAATTGTACTGATCGATACGCAATGAAACCTCCGTCACAAGTGTATCCATATGATAAATTGGTATTTTTACAGATTCTACCTGTTTATTGCCATCCTTATCATAGATACGTAAATCCACCATTTCCGTATCTGAGAAACTAAGGTTGTTTAATTCACCTAAATTTGTAAAATCCTTAAAGGTACAGGATCGCTGGGTCCTAACAACAACAAAATTCTTGCCTTCTGGATTCAAATCCATATGCTGTGAAAGACGTACCACCCCATTATTATCGGCAGTATAGGATTGTACCATTTGCCACCCGCCTTCTGTTGCACCCCATTTATAAATATCTACTCTGGCATATGCTGCAGGAAGATTGCCATTGCGATCTTTGACGACAATATCCACGGTTTCCTGTCCACCTGGAACAGTCAATTCAAAGTCGAAAAATTCCTCTGTTATATCTCCATCTTCAGCTAGAGGTCCTGTTCTCAGCGACAACTTTGCCCTATAGGTACCCGCCTGAGGTGGCAATTCACCGGGATAATCCTTAGCGGAATTCCAGCGGCTCTCTGTAAAATAAGACCAGGTTGCATATTCATAAAGTAATTTCATATCATGATCATAAACAGAGAAAGTAGGATAAATATATCTACTGTTTTGAACTTCTATCTTCTGAAAACCATCTTCCTGCTGGCAGCTATAAACCTCTTCTTCTCCTGTTTCTTGCTGTTGTAGCATAAACAAGGATGCACTATCCACTAAGGAGTAAGAGGAAGGTCCATAAATTTGTGTGAGGCTGTTACCTGCTGCATCTGCAAATTGATTTACAGTCCTTAAAGTATCACCTTTGCTTAAGCTTCCTCCACCTTGAGGTTCAAACTTAGCAATATGCAAACTGCCACCAAAGGCAACCTCCACTGGTTGATTTAAATCCGATGGAATCGTTACCAAATCTTCTTTCTTCAAATAGTATCCCCAAATATTCTCTCCATCTTTTTTCTCAACATAGGCCTTTAACTCATATTGATCTGCTGTTACGATCAATACATTGCCTGTTAAAGAACGTTCTATAAAGGGAATTCCCCAAACCTCTCCTGCATGGTTATTTTTTAAATAAAGTATCGTCTGATCCTGATTGTCATAAGGCAATGCTAAAATTTTCCCAGCATTTTCTGTTGTAATTGTAATACTTTCTGTCCTATCATTGATGATTTGTCGCTTCGTAAGGAAATAAGTAGCTTCTTCTTGGTGATTGACGGTATACATCTTAGTGTTTTCAGGGTTCCAGTAACCATAAAAGTTATACTCCCCTTGATCTAAGTATATTCCTGTATATGTTTCACCCTTTAGCGGACCTATCACGCCGATATGATTTTCCATAACGTCTAAGGGTACAATACAAAATAACGGGTCCTTCAAATCCCCCATTTGTCCCTGCATTTTCAATGTGGTTTTCACTGCCTTAGAAGCATCAATCATATAGGATCCAGGGGCATCATAATGACGGTGGTATAAAAAGGTTTCTATAGCTTCTTCCTGCTGGAACTCTCCTAAAACAAAAACATCATAACCACCTTCTACTTGATGATACTGTGGTGTACGTATGTAGCCGTTATCATTGGCATAGTAACGACCTAAAAGTGTATAGCCTCCGTCCCCTTCACTTCCTTTTGTAAAAACATAAGCTTGGGCACTGGTGGCAGGTTGACCATCTGGTGCTTTAATTTCTAACCCTAAACCATTGGTAATTTGATTTTTCACAATGACCTTTAATGAAACCTCGCTGGGGCTGCCCACCGGTTGTCCATCTACATCCCGCGCTATACCCAAAATTCTATACTCTCCATCAGCTAATTCCTCACCCATAGGTCCTTTGCGGGTATCCCAGCTCCAGGAATAACCCATTTTATCTCCAGTACAAGCAATGGTTGTCAACTTATTGTCTTCCGTTACTTCATCAAGAAAGAGATCCACCGCTATCGTCTCACTGGGCATACCAAGTTGGAAACTAATGTTTACATTTCCATAGACCTGTGCTCCTTCTTTTGGATTTATAAATGCTAGAGAGCGTACTTCACGTTCTCTGCTCAACATAGCCTTAGCATCTACCAAACCAAAACCTGTTTTTATATCACGACCAATTTCCCCAATATCCTCTGCTGTAGCTGCCAACATCTCGGATATTTCCAAGGAACTGGCTTCTGGATAAAGTAACTTATAAAGAGCAGCTACTCCTGCCACATGAGGTGCTGCCATAGATGTACCACTCCATGCTTGATAGTAGCCGTTTTGGAGATCACCATACACTACTTCACCCTTTTTCTTATTTTGTTCACCTAGCCAAGTAGGCACCGTACTTAAAATATCTACACCAGGAGCCGCTACATCTAATGCAGCGCCATAATTAGAAAACCAAGCGGCTTCCTTCATGCTATCTACAGCTGCTACAGATATCACCCCTGGATAAGAGGCAGGATAAGTATATTCCACGCGACTGCTCTCATTTCCAGCAGCAGCGATCACTAAGCAGCCTAAGTCCTGAACATAAGCAATAGCATCCCGTTCTATGCTTGCTGGATAGCTAGACCCTAAGCTAAGATTGATAATTTTTGCTCCTTGATCACCTGCATACCGAATGGCTTGTGCTAAATCAAAGGATGTGCCGCTACCAGAATCATTAAGCATTTTGACTGGAAGTATTTGTACATTTCCTGGGCCCGCAACCCCCGCTATACCTAATTGATTGTTGGTAACAGCAGCTATAATTCCTGATACATGGGTACCATGTCCATGATCATCCGTAGCATCTTCACTGTTATATAGTTTTCCACTGCTATTTTGCGCAATAAAATTACGTCCCTTCAACACCCTACCTTTTAAATCAGGATGTTCCCTATCTACACCGGTATCAATTACCGCTACAGTTACAGAGCCACTGTCACTGATTTCGGTCCAGGCATCCGCTACATGAATGGCCCCTAAGCCCCATTGTTGTGAAAAGTAAGTATCATTTACACCACCTTCACCCGCAACATCAAAGGCCCGTACAATGTAGTTGGGCTCTGCATATTCCACAGCAGGATTTTCCGTTAGTCTTTCCGCTGTCTGCAATACATCTTCTGTTGTAGGAACTTGAATCAGCTGCACATCCGATGTGAAGGATTTCATCACGGTTCCTTTTACTTCATAAACAGCTGCTTGTACACTTTTCATACCGGGTTTATACTTGACGATCAACTGACCCGGTACATAATCTGCTTCACTATTTATCGTGGGTATAGCTATATTCTGCTGTTCTTCAGAAATATCTATAGTTTCTATACCTTGGTTTGTTTCATAAACAACTGTTTGGACACTTTTGCTACTGATGCTACCCTCAACAGGTGATCCCTCCATTGCATCTTCTAATGCATTATCTATGCTCACCATAAATCCATCTTTCTGCTCTGCAAAAGCAGCCATCTCCTGTTGATAGGATAAGAACATGACGCAAACCATTAAAAATACAGCCAGCAATGACGCAAATTTTTTTCTGTAGGGTTTTAAAAAAAACTGCAATCCCTCCAACCTCCTTTTCCCTTTCTAAATTTTCTTAGTCCTTTTTACATCTCAGTAAAACCCCATAGCATTCCCCCTATCATTTTTAAAATCAACTTATGTTTTGTGGATAAAAAAAGCACTGCTTCAAAACAAAGAAGCAGTGTCTACTTTTATCACACTTATCGCTTCCTTTTCACACTGGAAGGCATAATCGTTTCCAATCATACCCTGACGCCTGCACCGCATAGCCTCTGCCGTAGCAAATACAGGTCGGAAGATAAATAAAAAATTTATAAAATTTTCATAATAATACTAACATTATAATATTACCATTATTTTCTTATTATTACAACATTTTACGACACGTTTTTTATTTACAAAACTTATAACGACATACCTATAAGTACTTTCCTAGTTCTATACCCTTTACTTTTAAAAATTCAATTGTTATAATATATTGATACCATAAGGGAGGTGTTTTCCATCACTAAGTTTTCTATAAATAAATTTAAGTTGTTACTGATACTGTTGATTTTGTCTTTGTTCCTCACTTCCTGCAAAGAAAGAACCCCAGAGTTGGTAAGAGAAAACCAGTTTGTTTTAGGTACCTTCGGCCAAATTCAAGCCTATAGTACCTCTACAAAAAAGGGTAATGAAACATTGACAATGGCTTACCAACGTATTCACGAAATAGAAAATAAGATGAGCGTTGCTATCGAAGGCAGCGATGTAGATCGTATTAATAAGAAAGCAGGCATTGAACCTGTTGAAATTTCTCAAGAAACGCTGGGGGTTATTCAGGAGGGACTAGAGTATTATCAAATGACTGAAGGCGCTTTTAATATAGGTCTTGGTCGATTAATTGACTTATGGGGCATTAGTATAGAATCTGCTGTCGCCCCTACTACGAAGCCCCCTTCGGAAGAAGAAATCCAATTAGCAAAAGCACATATTGATCTGCAACAGTTAGAAATTAATAATGGACAAGTTTTTATTAAGGATTCGGGTATGACTATAGATTTAGGGGGCATTGCCAAAGGCTATGCTGTAGATGAAGCTGTCAGGGTTTTAAAAGAAGCTGGGGTCGAAAGTGGTTTTGTAAATCTAGGGGGAGACATTTATGTCCTTGGACCAAAGCCGGATGGTACCCTTTGGAAAATGGGGGTACAAAACCCAGAGCTAGGTGCAACCAATGTAATTATAAAAATTGAATTAGCCAACCGTTCTATTGTAACCTCTGGCGATTATCAAAGATATTTCATTGACGAAGAAACCAATCAACGATACCATCACATCCTTGATCCTGAAACTGGCTATCCCACTGATAATGAATTAACCAGTGTCACTATTATATCTAATACCTCTATAGAAGGTGATGTATGGTCTACTGCTATCTTCATTATGGGACTGGAAGAAGGATTAGAAACTTTAGAAACCCTTCCTGATGTGGAGGGAATCTTAGTCACGAAAGATAAAAAAGTCTATACTACCTCTGGTATAAGTAATGAAATAGAATTATTAGACACATCTTTTACATTAGCTAATTAAGCAATTTATAAAACCGTAGCAGGAAAACAATTCTCCTCTACGGCTTTTCTTTTATCTAAAGCAATTCTACATCCGCATTTAATTTGTAAATTACATCTTTTCTCTCAATAATTATTGTAATTTTTTCCCTTAATTCTTTATCTTCTTTAATTCTCAATAATAATTCTTTCGCTGGATTAATGGCTATAGGATTTCCCACCAATTTTAACATGGAAAAATCTCCATTTGTATCTCCGTAAGAATAGCTTTTCTTTAAGTCAATATCGTATTTATCAACAAATTCCAAGATGGCACTATGCTTATTCTCGGAGTCCCACATTTGTATGATTTCTCCTGTAAAACGATGATTTTCATCCACTTCATAGCGTGTTCCCCTATAATCAGTAATATCATATTTTTCTGCCATCTTTTCTACCAAATAGTCAGGGCTGCCAGAAATAAAAATCACTTTATGTCCCTGTTCCTTATGCCATACAATTCGATCCCTTGTAAAACAGTATACGCGGTCCCCCTTTGTATTAATGACCTGATTTGTTATAAACTCTATGTGGTGCCTATTTTGTCCCTTCATGGAATTTAGATAAATTTCTGCTACCTCTAAAAGATAATCTTCATAATTTCCCTGTCGTTTATCCCAGTCATGAAAGGTTTTCTTGGCTACATTGTGCCAAATGGAAGGATCAATAATTTCATATCGAATCAATCGCTTAAAATGTTCTACCATTAAAGAATCTCTATAGAGGGTGCCGTCTACATCAAAAAAAGCAGCAATACTTTTCATTGTTATCCCTTCTCTCTGATGATTTATATATAGATATATACACTGAAAACTAGCTTTTAATCTTACTATTTTATCACGTTACTTCGTTTAGGACTGTAGCATACTTAGTATTATTTATATAGATTTTACTTCTATAATATACAATATTATCTATAATTACAAATAGAATTCCATATTGGTATTTTAAAAAACAAAAGTAAAGCCCCTAGGTTTAGGGGCCGACTTTTACAATCTTTAAGTCTGAAACTGCTGGATTCATTGTATCAATTTTATTTTCAAACCGCTCAATGGCTTCCACCAGTGGCGCATACTCTTCATAAAACACCACGATCATATCTCCCGCTTCTGCCTTTTCCATTGCCTTTTCTAAGGCCTTGATTTCACATAGTTCAATTTCCATACTATATTCATTAAGGCCTCCGAGATTACAACCTTTTTTCAAGAGTCCCGCTACTTCTCCAGCTTTTCTTCCTCTCAAGTTTTTATCTTCTTTAATATAAGCATAATCAAAGTATTTTCCTGAAACTTCCCCTACCTTTAAGATGTTTATATCCGTCCTATCTCCCGGTACACCCACTACGCCTATTAAACGTGTTGATTTTATTTTGTTTAATGCCTCTAATACTTTATTGTACCCATCTATATTATGACCATAATCAATAATTACTTTAAAATTCTTTACATCAAATACATTAAATCTACCAGGATTATTAATCGTATCTGTATAAAACTGACTTAAAGCGACATTGATAATTTTTATATCTATATTATAAGCATGTGCTGCTGCTATAGCTGCCATACCATTCTCTATATTGTGTTCTAACACACCTCCAAAAGTGGCAGGAATCTTTTCAACCTCAATTACTTCCATTTCTTTTTTCCCATCAAAAATATAGATTGTCTTATCCTTTAAATAGACTGCCTTTCCTCCATTTTTCATATGGGTTTGAAGGCATTCATTTGACGGATCTTTCGCAAAATAAATAATATTACATTTTACTCTTTCAAGCACTCTATTTGTATAGTTATCTTCAGCATTTAATACTGCATAACCATCCTTTTTTACAGCTTCTACAACGAGGGACTTGACATCAGCCATTTCTTCTAGTGTGTTGATACCATCTATCCCTAGATGATCATCACCTATATTTGTGATAACACCAATATCTGCTAAATCATAGCCAAGACCCTTATTTACAATACCACCTCTTGCAGTTTCTAAAACTGCCAACTCTACTCTTTTATCCATCAGTACTGCTTGAGCACTTTTAGGTCCAGTTGTATCTCCTTGGATGATTTGTTTCTCCTGCACAAAAACCCCGCCAGTGCTGGTCATACCCACCAATAAGCCACTTTCTTTAAAAATCTTCGCCAACATTCTAGTGGTGGTGGTTTTACCATTGGTTCCAGTTACAGACACAATAGGTATAGCACAAGGTTGTTTTTCTGGAAACAAAGTATCTAGGATTGACTTTGCTACATTCCTACTTTTGCCTTGAGATGGATAATGGTGCATTCTTATGCCGGGACAAGCATTGACTTCAATAACGGCTCCTCCCTCTTCTACTATAGGTGCACCTATATCTTTAACAGTTATATCTATGCCGGCTACATCTAAGCCGATAGCTCTAGTGGCATTGATAGCTAGCTTAACATTATCAGGATGAATGTTTTCTGTGACATCTATAGCAATGCCTCCAGTACTCAAATTGTCGTTTTCTCTTAAGTAGATGATTTCTCCTTTTTGAGGAATTTCCTCTAAAGTTTTACCTGTTTTTTTTAGTAGTAACAACATAACATCATCTATTGTAATTTTTGTTAATGGCTTTTCATGTCCTTCTCCTCTTAATGGGTTTAGGTTTTCTATCTCAATTAACTCTTTAATGGTATTGATACCATTGCCTATAACATGGGCTGCAATCCGTTCTGAAACTGCGATTACCTTTTCTCCTACCACCGTTGCACGATAATGTCTTCCTAAGATATACTTTTCTATTAACACTTTATTGCTATATTTTTTAGCTATACTAAAAGCTTTTTTTACTTCCTTCATGGAGTTGAGATTCAAAGATACGCCTTTGCCTTGGTTGCCATTATAAGGCTTTACAACCACAGGAAAGCCAATTTCCTTTATAATACTTTTAGAGGCTTCATAACTCTCCACAACCCCTCCATCTGGCACCGGAATACCATAGGTACGCAATATATTCTTGGTAAGTTCTTTATCGCAGGCAATATCAACCGCTATACAGTTAGTATTTTCTGTGATGGTTGCTTGAATCTTTTTAGCATATTTTCCATAACCTAATTGTATTAAACTTTCTCCTCCAATTCTCATAACAGGTATATTTCTTTTTTTAGCTTCTTCTACAATAGAAGCGGTACTAGGTCCTAATGTATTTGAAGTAATTTTTTGTTTGATTTGCTGCAACCTCTTTTCAAAATTGATGCTTTTTTTGTGCAAAAGAGACTGTATGATATCAAAAGCTAATAGGGCTGCTTCTTCGCCAGCAGTTGGATTTTCATAGGAAAAAACAATATAGTAAACAGAATCGTTCTCTAGATATCTTGCTTTTCCAAACTTCAGATCATAACCCAATAGATTTTGAATTTCTAGTGTCATGTGCTCCATAACATGGGCTAAATAAGTACCTCGGTTTAGTCTTTTCACAAATCCTCCAGTGGTACCAATACTACATTTATGTTCTTTTAAACCAGGTAAAACAGCCAAAAGACCTTCATTAAATCCTTCTATATCACATGTAGGTATATTTACATAATTTTTTAGGTCTATATCTACTCTGATCACAGGAAAATGGGCGTAGATATTTCTTCCATAATATACCTTAGTCCTCAACAACTTCATTTATTGTCCTCCTCTTCCTTTGTCTGCGGTTCGTAGACAATAGCACTTCTATTTACTAAACTATATTTATACCTTGTAGGTAGAATATGAACATTTACATTTGTAATGGCTAAAGGTTCGTCTGGATACTGCTCAGAGATATTAGTGTAGTTGATATTTTTTCCATCTACAATGGTGATCACCCCTGAGCCTATTACCTTTAATTCGTTTTTATCATTAATGATGATGGCTGTATCTTCATCGATTCCTATACCAAGAGCATAGGGATTTTGGGCCACTGCTCCCAGTAACCTTCCTATTCTTCCACGCTGATTAAAGTGTTGATCTATAATAACCCCTTTTAGAAACCCCATGCCTGGAGCCATTTTCACAGTACATTTTCTCGGAGCATCCTCTTCATCTCCCTCCACCACCATAACCTCGCTCATCATCGAAGCCCCTGCACTGGTACCAGCTACAATTAAGCCTTCTTCTAATCTGCTCTTTATAAAGCTGTGAAACTCTGTGCCTCCTAATATGCTAGAAATCCTTAATTGATCTCCACCCACAAAAAAAATACAGTTTGTGTTCTGTAGACTTCGAATGACTTGTCTTTGATTTGCTTCTTTTCTACTGGCTATATTAATGGTATCGACTTTATTGACACCTAAGTCATAAAAAATTCTTTTATATTCTTCTCCCACCTCTAGTGGATAGTTGGTAGCTGTTGTTATCACTGCTATGTTTGCTTGATCCCCACCAGATAAAGCAACAACTTTTTTTAATATTTCTTTGTCAGTGCGTTTATCTTCTCCACCACCGATAATAATTAAACGTATATTTTCTTCTTTTTCCATAGTGAACCCCTTCCAATTAAACTATTTTTATTTTATCCCTTAAGCTTCTAAATATTCAAATTTATTATTTTTTCTATATTTTCCACAATAAATAAAGGGAAGGAAGCTCAATGTATTGAACTTCCTTCCCTTATAAATAATACGCTTTTTATTTTTGTGCCTTTACTTTATCTAATACTGCCATAGCAATATTAGAAGAGTGATCCGCAATTCTTTCTAAATTACTTAATACATCAAGATAAATCACGCCAGAGGTTGGCATACACTGTTGTTTATTTAATCTCTCAATATGACTTGCTCTTAAGTTTTTCTCCATGAAATCTACTTGTCCTTCATTTTCTATTACCTTCATGGCTAAACTAGCATCTAGGTTTCTCATAGCAGTTAAAGAATTGACATATGCCCTTAAAGCTAATCCAGCAATTTTGTCTAATTCTTCTAATGCCTTATCAGAAAAAATCAACTGATTGTCTATTTTATATTGTGCTAATTCCGCTATATTTTCTGCATGGTCCCCTACTCTTTCAATATCATTGATGGTATTAAATAAGCCGGTGACAGTCTCACGATTATCTTGAGAGATGTTGGTATTAGATAGTTTTACCAAGTAAGCAGATAATTCTCGTTCTAGTTCATTCACTACCTTTTCCAAGCTTAAGGTTTCATTAAGCTTCTTCTGGTCATTTTTTGCGAAGGCATCCAAGGCATTTTCTAGGGATTCCTTTGCTACATTTCCCATGTGCAGGGTTTCTTTAATAGCACTTGCCGTAGCAATTGAAGGGGTTTCTAAAATACGATTATCTATATATTTTATGCCACGGGTAGTTTCCTCTTCTCCTGGAACAATTTTCTTTGCCGCTCTTACTAGTAAGCCTGAGAAAGGAAGTAAAAGTAAAGTAGTGGTTATATTAAACAATGTATGGGCATTGGCAATTTGTCTTGGTATATCATTCGGCGTTAAATAGGTGATAATCCTATAGGTTGGTCCCTGTAGGAAAGAGATGAATATAAGGGTACCTATAAGATTAAATAAAAAGTGAAAAGCTGCTGCTCGTTTTGCTGTGTTGCTGGCACCTATACTAGAAAGAATAGCAGTAATTGTCGTACCCATATTGATCCCAAATAATATAGGTAACCCTGACTTAATAGGAATCAGTCCCTCCATAGCTAAAGCCAGCAAAATACCGGTAGAAGCGGTACTGCTCTGTACTGCAACGGTAATAGCAAAACCTGCTAATATCGCTAAAAAAGGATGTTCTCCAAAGTTGATTAGCATCTCCCTAAAAGGCTCATATTCTCTTAAAGGTCTTAAAGCATCTCCCATAAGTTTCATACCTATAAAGAGGATGCCAAAACCAATAAAGGCTTCTGCCAGCTGCTTTACTTTTCTGTTCTTACTAAACAACCATACGGCTACCGCAATCCCTACAATGATAGGGGCATATTTTTCAATCTTAAAAGTAATAATTTGAGCTGTAATGGTGGTACCAATATTGGCTCCCATAATTACCCCCACTGCCTGAGTTAATTTCATCATACCAGCATTTACAAAACCTACCACCATAACAGTAGAGGCACTACTACTTTGCACAATAGCGGTAACAACCGCCCCCACTGTAACCGCCATAATTCTGTTGGTGGTCAGCAAGCCAATGATAGATTTTAATTTGTCACCAGCAGCTTTTTGTAGGCCATTACTCATAACATTCATACCATATAAGAATAAACCCAGTCCACCCAACACGCCAAATAAGATTTCCATGAAGATCCTCCCTTTTTTTCTTTGGTTAAGAAAATTCTTTACCTTATGTTTTACGCACATTATAAAATAATATACTATTCCTATTAAATCAATGTTAAATCAGTGTTAAATTTGTGTTAAGTTTCTTAACAGGGATTTAATAGTAATTTAACATATTTCCCGTGTGCTATTATACCAAATACCATTATACATTGCTACAAATTCCTACAAAAAAACAAAAAGAAGTTAAAAAACTTCTTTTTCTTCATCATAATCAGGAAATGGATCTAAATGAACAATAACATCTTTTACATTATTTACCTCTGTTTTAATAATATGTTCCACTTCTTCAGCTACGCAATGCCCATCATAGATGTCCATTGTAGCATCCACACAAACCCTTATGTCTACAAAGACTTTAGAGCCATGCTTCCTCGTTCGAATGTCATTAATGCACTGCACTCTACTCTCTTTCAATATAGATTGTTTTACACTTTCTAATTCTTTTAGCTGGATAGATACATCTATCAACTGCTGGAAACAATCTATAAATATTTCACCACCTACCTTCATCACAACGATTGAAACAATCACACCCGCTAAAGGGTCTAATATGGGAAACCCTAAACGCCCCCCCATTACGCCAATAAATGCTGCTATCGAGGAAAGGGCATCTGAACGATGATGCCATGCATCTGCCATCAAGGCACTGCTGTTCACTTTTTTCCCTATTTTAAATGTGATTTGGTACTGTAACTCCTTTACAAAAATTGAAATAAGTGCTGCATATATGGCAAATTTTCCTGGTACGGTCATATCCTCATGAAGGATGGACATGGCGGAACCTAATCCAATTTTTACACCAGTATAAATTAGTGCTATCGCTAAGAGAAAAGCCGCTATCGTCTCCACTTTTTCATGCCCATATTGGTGATGATCATCTCTAGGTTTTTTTGCTATGGCTATACCAATAATCACACCAATAGAAGTAACGATATCAGAAGCAGAATGTAATCCATCTGCAATTAAAGCTTTGCTTCCTGAAAAATATCCAGCCCCCAATTTCATTAAAACTAAAAACACATTCATAATAATCGTAATAAATATAATATGATTAACTTTGTTCATAAAAAAAGAATTATTTGAATCTAACTTCATCAACCATGCCTCCTAATTATCAAATGAAATTATACAATCATTATATTCACTATAATTATATTTGTAAACCCCATAATTTATAATATTTTTTATAGATTTGTAGTAAATTTTATTATCAATTGAAATTTACTATACTTATCTTTTAAGGCTTTTTAAAAAACTAACTTATGGCTGCTCTTCGCAAGTGATTTTTACAATGAATTTTACTAAACAAAATATACACAAATTTTAGTTTTTATGGTATTCTAATTATAAACTTTTGCCTATAATATATAGGTATTGGTTTATTCCATAGTAAATCATTAAAAATAATAACTATTTAAGGAGGTGAAATCCTGAGACGTAATCTTACATACGAAATCAGGAGATCTTATGTTATTTGAAAAAATCAAAGAAATTATTGCAGAACAATTAGGGGTTAGTGATGTTGAATCTATTACACCAGCTACTTCGCTGATTAACGATTTAGATGCTGACTCATTAGATGCAGTAGAAATTATTATGGCTATCGAAGATGAATTCGGAGTAGAAATTCCCGATGAAGAAGCAGAAGGCTTTAAAAACATTGGAGATATTGTTGAATACGTTGAAAAAAACAAATAAAGGCTTTTTATAAAAAACCACTTGTTATTGTACAATAACAGGTGGTTTTTTATCATTCATTCATTTTATACAACATTTTTTTCTTGGCCAAGTTTCCAAAAGCTAAGTGTGTCATATCCTATAACTAAAGGAGTAAAGAACTCATACAAATCTATATACTAGGGGGTTTTTTTGTGGAAACAATAAAAGAAAATATGAATTATCCTTCAACGGATGATTGTATGCCTTATCCTACTATGCCTATGCCGCCAGGACATATGCCAGCTATGCCTATGCCAGGTATACCCGGACATATGCCAGCCATGCCTATGCCAGGCATGCCAGGACACATGCCGGCTATGCCTCTACCCATGCCGATATGTCCTCCAATGATGCCGGATATGCCTATGCATCCTCACGATTACGAACATATGAAAAAAATGTATTATATGCATATGCACATGGCCTATATGCATAAAGCAGAGGCCTATAAACATAAAATGATGTATTATGAACATCATTATGATGATCGTCATGATCGTCATGATCGTCATGATCGTCACGATTGTTAGTTTATTGAAATAAAAAAAGATAAAATCGGGTAAATCTTTCACCTGATTTTATCTTTTTTTATTGCTTCTATCTATCATGGAATATTTACATCTTGAACAAAGACATTTACCTTGGAGACTTGAATATCTGTCATGGATTCTACAGAACTTTTTACTTTTTCCTGAACTTTTCTTACAATTTCAGGAATAACCGCCCCATAATTTACCACAACCGAGAGATTAATCACCACTTGCGCTTCTTGATTTTGTATTTTCACGCCTTTTTTCGTGCTGCTCTTCTTACTGAAAAGTTCAATAATGCCTCCCGGAAGTCCTCCTTTTATTGATACAATACCTTCCACCTCTTCAGCAGTATGTCGTGCTATTGTCATGAGAATATCATGGGCAATTTTGATTTTTCCCTGTTGACCTATAATTTCCATCGGATCCTTTGACATATTCTTCACCTCTCATTTATAATTTCATTTCCACTGTTGCCGCACTTTTAAGTAAGCATCATAGGTATTGATATTCAAAAAACACTTCATGTCTTTAGAAAACTTTTTTACGGTCTCATCATCAATCGTTTTTACGGAAACCTCGTGAAAAAAGTTGATGATTTTATATTGTTCTGCCTCTAGCATTTTTTTTATAGGATCTTTGCATCGTTTTCCATAGATTGCATGCAGCGGCTGATAATGGCCTTCTACAAAAGGGATTATTACATCTTCATCCTCTAATTGTCTCGTCATATAATCAATTAAGTCTTGATCGATAAAGGGCATATCGCAGGGTACAACAAAGGTATAAGGATTTTTAGCTATAGCTAACCCTGTATAAATACCTACCAAAGAATTTTTTTCCTTGGTAATCATCTTATCCTTTACAAATAGTATATCCTTTAACTTAGAATATTCTTCAGGGTGGTTTGTCACCAAAATAATTTCATCAAAGACCGGACGCAAAGTATCTACGACTATTTCAATCATGGTCTTCTCCCCTAGTTGTAGTAAAGCTTTATTTCTTCCCATTCTAGTACTTCCTCCACCAGCCAATATCACCGCTGATATTCCCTTCTCCTTCATAGCCCATCATCCCCCTTTACAATCTTCACATCCTTTGTTACATTTGGTATGGTTTTTTGATACTTCTTGAAAATTTGCCGCCATATTGATATCTCTAGTCAGGAAGATGATGTCCTCCCCTTCATTAAAGAATACCACATCACAATCTGCGTTATTGCAGATATAATAATTATCTTTTTGTACGAACTTTTCTAAATCCTCCTTTACTACTGGTCTTATCGCCATATAATGTATACTGCCGCTGAGCTTTTTACATAAAGGACATTTCTTTTTTTGTGTGTTGCTTTTCTTATTACATCCGCCACATGCCGCCATACATCTTTCACATCCTTTATACGCGCTGTCTTATTCTCTATTATACTATTTTTTCATAGAATTTATCCTTCGGTGTGTTGCTAAAACCCCCACTTCTAGGTGAACAAATTAAATAACTGCCACAAAAGCTAAAATGCAGATTTTTTCCACATACTCATGAATGGAGTCCGATTTTATTTAATAAGCGGTAGGGCTTTTACAAATTCATAGAAATCCTCGTACTTTCCCCTATAGTCTATTGTATCTGCATTTTCTGATCGCTGTATTTTATAATCCTCTATAAGATAAGTTATACAACCCAATTTTTTTGCTATCATATCTTCTTCCACATCGTTTCCAACCATCATACATTCCTGTGGCTGTCTATTAATTTTTTCTAAAAGTTCTTGATAAAAATGCAAATGAGGTTTACAGAAGTGCATTTCTTCAAAGTTTGTAATAAAAGCAAAGTCATCTTTATTTAGCCCCGCCCATTCAATTCTATGTAATATCGCCTGTTTGGGAAACAATGGATTTGTAGCTACAATTAATTCATATTTTTTTTCTTTTAGCAAAGAGATAGCCTTAACGATATACTCACTTTGTTTTGTAACTTCTTTGATCTTAGGAAAATCATTGGTATAAAAATCTTCAAATAAAGGCATTAACCTATCAGGAGAATGGGTTGTCTTACTATAGAAGTCTTCAAAGAAAGCGTCGGCGTTGGTCTTATCTACTTCCATATTCCTTATCATGTATTCTGTTGATTCCCATAGAAGGTTTTGTAGTTCCTTAAAGGTAAAATAATTTTGAAACTTTTTTCCCAATTCTTCAAAATACTTTTTTATAAAATCCTCCATTTTAAATGGCAGTAATGTTCCATCTAAGTCAAATAATATTGTTTTTAACATAGGATTCTCCCTTCTGTTTCTTTGTTTTACATTTATCGTATATGCTTTCATTATATACAATAAACGTAGATAAAACAATTTTTCATCGTGTTAAAGGACGATTCTTAGCTTATAGTAAAGAAAAAATACGTTAAGTCCTGAGCAAAGCGAGCTTGCAGGGGATCGTATTTTTTCTTAGAGTAAGCTATAGCATTCTTCATGTTCGAAACCGCATGAACGTGTGTTTTGTTAAATTTTATAGTCACATATCTATAAAGACTTTATAAGTTTAAAAGCTAACAAACAAGTAGCAAAAAACAATAGGTTTTCTAGTTTTCCCCCTGTTTTTATCGTAAAGGGAAACTTTATTTTTTTTTGACTGAAGGGATAAAATAACATCACCCCTGCCCTTGTAAACATGTCTCCTACAATGTGAGAAGCCATACTCATGGTAAATAATAGGCTATAGTCTTTATAATCATAAAAAGTAGTGATACTTTTCACAATGATATAATTCAGTAGCACAAAAACGATAGAATGAGACAATCCTCTGTGTTTACTAAGAAGTAGTATCAAAAGAATGATTCCTATTCCCACTAAAGGAGGCTGCTGATAGAAATAAGCTGCTGCTATAAAGCCTATTCCTACCATTCCTTGTGTAAAATTTCTTAATACATGATATCCTTTTTGTGCAAAATCCTTAGCAAATATACTGCCTAATAAAAGAACAAACAAAATACCGTAAAAAATAGGTGTTTCCTGCAAGTAAACAACTGTGAAAACCCCTAATACTATTAAAACCAATAGCCAGAGTTTCTTTATATGATGGGCCTTTAATATACCAAACTTTCCTCCCAGCGAAGAAGTCCCCATATCTAAATCCGGCAAAAGTGCCGCGATAACAATCATTCCTAATGCCATAGTGTCCAAACTACCTCCAATGGCAGAAATGCCTATAAAGGTTGCTGTGAATAATGCTGTGGTTAAACCTAGGGCTATGTGGGTTCTTCCTAACATACGCTCCCTCCTTTATCCGTTGCCTATGATTATTATAATAGGAACATATGTTTTGCGCAACCCTTCTAGCGCTAAGTTTATTCATCTTACTGACTCTTCACTACTTTCCTATTTTATCTGCCTATCATATCCTTCTTCTATTAACATCTGTCTTAGCCAGCACAAGGTTTGCGTAGCAGCAAAGTTTCGTAATTTTTGTCGATCTCCTTTAAAAAACAATTCTTTGGTGTGCAATTTGCCTTTGATAGATAATCCTGCATAAATCAAACCTACTGGTTTTTCTGCTGTTCCTCCTGTTGGTCCAGCAATACCAGTAATAGATATGCCTATGTCCGTATTTCCCATTTTAGCAACCCCTGCTGCCATCTCACCAGCAGTTTCTCTGCTGACAGCACCATAGGTCTGTAATGTCTCTGGTTTTACCCCCAAACGTTGTATCTTGGCTTCATTGCTATAAGTAATCACACCCTCCATAAACACAGAAGATATCCCTGGATAGTTGATGATTTTTGCTGCTAACAACCCTCCACTACAGGATTCTGCAGTAGCTATGGTTAGTTTGTGATCAATAAGCATTTTTCCTACCACTTCCTCAAGAGAAACTTCTCCTTCTCCATAAATATAATTTTGCAACCTGCTGCGCAGTTGTTCTTCTACTGGAAAAATCAGTTTTTCAGCTTCATCCTCATCTTGCGCTTTGGCTGTAATTCTTAAAATCACTTCTCCCTCTTTTGCATAGGGGGCTATGGTAGGATTACTTTGTTTTTCCATAATATCTTCAATCAGTTCCTCCATAGCGCTTTCACCAATACCACAAATTCTTAAAACCTTTGATACCAACGTACCTTCTTGATATTGACTCAAATAAGGCAATACTTGACTCTCTAGCATAGGAATCATCTCTCTAGGAGGTCCTGGTAAAAGAATCATTGTTTTTTTATCTTCCTCTATAATACACCCAGGAGCAGTGCCATTATCATTTTTCACAATGATCGCTCCCTCTGGAAAATAGGCCTGCTTTTTATTGCCTTCTGTAATTGGATGATTGCGCCTTAAAAGGTATTCCTTCATGGCTTCTAAGGAAGCTTCATCTAATTGAAGTTTTTTTTGAAAATATTCTGCTGCTATTTCCTTTGTCAAATCATCTTTTGTAGGTCCTAAACCGCCAGTTGTGATAACAATATCTGCCCTATTAAAGGCAATTTCATAAGCCTTTTTTACCCTATCAGGATTATCTCCAACCACCGTTTGATGGTAAACAAAGATGCCTATGTCCGCTAATCGTCTTGCTATATATTGGGCATTGGTATTTACAATGTCCCCCAATAACAGCTCTGTTCCTACCGCTATAATTTCTGCCTTCATGCTTTCACCTCTTCATTTTTTGTTTTTTTAGTTTCGTCGTAATTTATAAGTACCTTCATTATCTCTTTAAATATATATTTATTTTATTTTAGCACAGTTTAATTATTCTTTGGAGAAAGAATTCTTTAAAATTCAGGCAATGGTAAGCTGATGATCCATGCATCATAAAAACAGCGTGACCCTCTAGGGTCACGCTGTTTTCTAAATTAAACCTTTTTATGCACGAATCTCCAAAGCCTCTTTACGACATACAGTTACGCACAACCCACAGCCTTTACAGCGGCTTTCATTTACTTTTACTTTTTTATCTTCTTTAACATATATAAAGACATTTGGTTCGGGGCAGGCAAATATGCATAGCTTACACCCAGTGCATTTCTCTTTACTTACCTTAGCTGAAACATACATTATTATATTCCCCCTTTTGCACTTAGACCGTTTTTAATGACGTATTGCTTAACAGCAGCAGCAGCGTTTTCCATTACCTTCATATTTTTTTCTACCAATTGAGCAGTTTTTGTATATTTGCTCTTTAATACGTCATCTAGGGCTGCGGTAGTTCCAGAGGCAACAAAGTTGCCGCCGCCGAATCTCTCTTGTATAGATACATTAAGGGATTCATAGGTAACCAAGTCGGCAATGCCCATTAATCCACCCAGCATAGCCATATTGGTGGAAAGCTCAGTTCCTCCTATGTTCGTAGCAATTTGTGTAGCAGGAACAAAGAAGATCTGGGCATCTAGTTCAGCCAGTTTCTCTCCTTCTTCCTGACTAAATTCCAGTGGGGTATCTGCATTGATCAGCACTTTGCCTCCTGACTGTAGACCATCAAAGAAGGGCATAGTATAAGATTTACCCATAGTAATTACATGTGGGTGAAAAATCATAATAATATTGGGAGAAAGAATTTCTCCCCTCTCATAAATCTGTTTTGAGGATATACGTACGTAACTTTCGGCTGGGGCCAGTCTTTTTTCAGCACCAAAGAAGGGGTTAACCGTACTATATTTTCCGTCTTGGGTTGCAGCTGAGCCTAGGATATGGGCAGCAGTAACTACACCTTGCCCACCTAAACCAGACATTCTGATAGAAATTTTATTACTCATTATTTTGTTCCCCCTCCAACCCTTTTAATAATTCCTCTACCTCTGGCGATAAAAATTCACTAGTAACATAGGTTCCGTCCTTTTCTCGAACTTTAATTGTTTCTAAAACATCATGAGGTTTAATCTTGTAATTAGTAGGACAAGGACAAAAAATTTGCATATAACTAGGAGCCGTTTCTCTAGCTGCTAAAATAGCTCGACGTACCATCTTCTCAAATTGTTTAGGTTTGGCAGGGGAGCAAGTAGCCACATAGCCACAACCAGACTTTTTAGCAATTTCTGTTAAAGCTATTTTAGGAAAGTTTTTCCCTTTGGGAGCCATGTTTAAAACAGCTCCTTCTACAGACATACCGCTCTCCTGCCCTCCTGTATTAGCATAAGCTTCATTATCCAGCATAATTGTCGTGATATTTTCTTTACGGAACCAGGAATGCATCACCATATCTAAGCCAATATCAGCTGTTGCTCCATCGCCAGCTATGACAACTACATCCTTTATCTTATCAGGAAATCTAAGCTTTAATGCTCGTTTTAAGCCAGAAGCTACAGCATTCTGATTACCAAATACCGAATGAATATTGTGTACTGCTACCTGCGAAAATGCTAATGCGCTGCATCCAGTAGAACCTACTATGATGGTATCCTCAGGGTTAGGCAGCGAAGCCAGAATGAGTCGCAGGGAAAGGGCCAATCCGCAACCGGCACAAAGTGGATGCTCTTCTATCAATTCTTTAAAAGTTCCCAAATCAGAAACGCCAACGCTTTCACCGAAGGGACCTCGCTCCACTAGTTCCTTATATTCCTGGGGCATGATATCTTCAAAACAGGGAGAAATCTTGATCAAATTTTTGTTCATAGTGAACACCTCCTAATTTCGTCGAGAATTAGTTCAATAGGCATAGTCATTCCTCCGAACACTCTAGGAGCTCCTTGTACCTTACTAGAATCAGTGACTACAGACTTGATTTCTCTAGATAACCAACCTATTCGGTTAAATTCAGGAACGATGACGGCCTTTGCCTTTTGTGTTAATTGTCTTATTTCTTCAGTCGGAAAGGGTCGGATACTCTTTATTTTTATCAAGCCAACATCTAAGCCTTCTTCACGAGCTATGGCTATGGCTTCTCGACTCTGGGAAACAGCGGTTCCAGAAGTAACAATAAGAATATCAGCCTCTTGATTTTCAACTTCCACAAGCCCACCTAAATAGTTATAAATATATTTTCGAGACCTTTCCATAGCTGCCATTGTTTCCTGCTGCCAAGAGGCATGGGCAGCATAGCTGATAAAGTTACTCTTCATCACAAAGGGATCACGCATCTGTCTTATGGGGGCGTTTTCCATGTCCATTACTGGTACTGGTGCACTGTAGGTATCATAAGGAGGAAGTTTAATATCTTCAGGTGCTATCTCTACACTGTCTCTGGTATGCGTCACAAAGAAACCATCAGCAAAAACTCCTACAGGGATATGCACATCGGTTTTCTCAGCAATAACAAAGGCCTTCAGAACCATATCATAGAGATCCTGGGCTGTTTCAGCATGCAGCATAATCATTCCTGTATCTAGCACGAAGGACATTTCAATTGTATCCGGCTGGATCGTGAGGGGAGAATTCACGCCCCTGGTGAGAAAAGCACAGACCACGGGTAATCTAGCGCCAGCCCATGTTGGAAACATTTCAAAAGCCCGCAATGTGCCTGGTCCTCCTGTGGCAGTAAAAACCCGTACACCTCCCATGGCGGCACCAGTGACTGACGACATTACAGCAAATTCGTTTTCGCCGCGGAAATAATCCTTAAGGTATCCTTCTGCATAGATATCTCCTACCAGATGCATACTTTCTGATTGTGGGGTGATAGGATAAGAGACAGCCATATCCACATTGGCCCTCTTAATAGCTTCTTTAACAGCCTCGCTGCCAGTAATAAACTTTTTCTTTCTTTCGGTATTAAAAAATAGGTATTCAGGTTCGACAACCCTCTGGTTCTTCATTTAAGTCCCCCCTTAGCTATTTTAATGATTTCATTAAGTTTTTTTATTTTTAAGAGATCTACATCCCGCAGTGAAATCATAGCATCCTCATGCCCCATCTCTCCACATAGGGCAATCGTATAGCAATCAGTTCCTCCTCGAATGATCTTCAAAGCCAAATTAGCGTAATGACAGTGAACCCCTACAAAAACACAAAGATCTATTTTATTGTGCCAAATGGTTAAGTTGGGGTGATTGGGATTAATTTCTACTTCGGCATCGATCATAGGATATTTAGGACGGTAATCAGGCATCGGGATGATTCTTGCTCCTGCCGATTCTGCTAATTCCTTTACCGCTTCAGCTTTCTCAATCACACCTTCCTTCCAAGCCCACAAAATAAGGGGGCCAGGAAAAAAAACAGGATTCTTAGCTGATAAGATTTTTTCAACTATTTTCTGCATTGCTTCCTCTTCTAAAACTACGTTTCCTTCTACCAAGGCCTCTCCTTTTTCCGGTAGTTCTATCCCCATACAGGCAGCTGCTGGTGGAAGATAGCCTTCTGGTCCCGCCTGTACACGATATAAATTCATAGACATAAGTAACTCCCCCTATTGTTTTATACAAATCCATTGAAATTAGATGGTTCTTAGATAAAATTTTGTTACTTTCTCGGAAACCTCCTTCCACTTTTATCCTAGTATTTAATAGCTATCTGAGCTCTAGGAATGCTAATTTTATCAAAACAAACAACCTAGAAAGTGCTTGATATGATCCTCTTATTACGATGGCATAAATCCATAGTTTTCTATTAAATAACTTGCAGCTGATGCTGTTATAAGTGGTGATAAACCAAATCCTATCAGCACAAAACCTGCAATGAAACCTTTTTTTCTGGGAACCATTTAGCTACTACCGTCATAGGAGGACCATAAACGCTTCCCACCCCTGCACCGATGATCACTCCATAGGTTATGGTTAAAACATAGATATTTTCAGCATATCCCGCTGTTAATTTATAAATTAAATACAACAAAAAAATCCAATAATTATCAGCTTATAAAAAGTTAATAATTATTGGATTACACTACGCCTGGTTTTTCAACCCTTCGCTTGGTCTTCCCTATTTATATACTTAATGTTTTTAAAATCTTTTTTCTAAGTTATCTTCAAGCGTTATCACTATGATTTTTTCACCAGTTTTGGTGCTAACATCGGAGTGTACACTTATAATATTTATGTCGACAACCTTTCTAATGAGAGTTTCTAAATAGCACCTTCCGCTTTCAAAAAGGGTTGTTCTCATCTTCTTAATCAGCTCAACTCCTTGACTGCTCTCTGCCAATTTATGTTCAGATTGACTTAGGAAGCCCTGGAGCCTAATGATGATTAGATCTTGAATAATCAATGTCTTTATTTGCTTTGGTCCTCTACCCATAAATTCTATCTCAAATTTACTTATAGCCTCGCTTATTTTCGCCTCAGCTTGGCCTTTGGTCATTATACCACCTCTTTTCTTGCTTGTGAAAGATTATACCATGTAAAAGTATAAAATTCAATGCCTTTTTTCAAATTATTCAGTCAAATTATTTTAAACGTGTATAGACACGGAGTGATAGGCATGTGAATAGGGCTCTTTTTCCAAGGGTACATGGTTAATTGCTTTTTATTCTTTAATTAGATGCCCAGTCTTACTTTTTTCTCTTGCTCCTCTTTTGATACTTTGAGGGAAGTTGAATACATTACATAATAATTACAATTTAATTAATTTCATTGACAAATCTTCAAGAAATTCATAAAATAGTAGTAAAAATATAAGTATGATTAGGTGAAGGGAGTGTTTCATATGTTGGTAACTAATTTCGAGGTGGAGAATAATTGAATTTTTAATTTTGAGACAACCATAAGCCTAATATGTTTCGGAGGGCACGATTTTGGTTATCGTGTTTTTTTGTTGCCATTTTTAGGGTGAGATGATCCGTGGGTTGTTGGTCCACGGTCTTTTTATGTACTTTTTTAGAAGAAAAGGAGACTAAAATGAGTAAAACGGTTTTAATAACAAATACAAAAAATTGGATAGAACATATTGCAATAACACAATTATATGCATTAGCAGATCTAAGTGGTGTGATTAAAGCTGTTGGGTTGCCTGATCTACATGCTGGCAAATCACCAATTGGTGTTGCAATAATAACAGAAGGAATAATTTACCCATATATCATTGGAAATGATATTGGCTGTGGCATGGGTTTGTTTAATACAGGTATTAAAAAGAAGAAGTTTAGAATGGAGCGTTGGGTAACAAAGCTTAACCATATTTCGGAATTGGCTGATATTGAAGCAATTAACCCCTATGAAGAGCCAAGTCCTATATATGATCTAGGTACCATTGGCTCTGGTAACCATTTTGCGGAGTTTCAGATTTTAGAGGAAGTCTTTGAAAAGAGTGAATTTGAAAAACTTAATATTACTAAGGATGATTTATTACTGTTAGTCCATAGTGGTTCGAGAGGGTATGGACAGAGCATACTCATGGATTATAGTGATCCTCATGGATATTCGGCTAATAGCATTGAAGCAAGAAATTATATTACAAAGCATGAAAATGCATTATTATGGGCAGAACGTAACCGCAGCATAGTGGCAAACAAGTTGATTGATTATCTAGGATATGCACCTCAAGCTAAAGCTGTGATTGACTGTAAACATAATTTTCTAGAGCAAAAAGGCATTTTATTTATTCATCGTAAGGGGACAGTTTCAGCAGAAGTGGGAGCTGTAGTTATACCAGGCTCTAGAGGATCTCTTACTTATATTGTTAGGCCGACGAACAAGATAGAGGAATCGGCATACTCTCTATCTCATGGAGCTGGCAGGAAATGGAACAGAAGCATGTGTAAATCTCGCATCCGTGAAAAGTATAACAAAGATACTATAAGAGAAACAAAGCTGAAAAGCCGCATTGTTTGTCACGATACGGATTTGCTTTTTCAAGAGGCTCCAGAAGCATATAAAAATATTGACACTGTTATTGATAGTCTTTTGGAGTTTGGATTAATTAAAGTTATCGCAACACTTAAGCCAGTACTTACCTATAAGGGGTGATTGAATGTTAATGCAAATTAGCTCAGGAAAAGGCCCAGCTGAATGTGAGTTGGCAGTAGGGAAATTTTTAAAAATTCTCATGAAAGAAATGAAAGATATAAAAATAGTCCAAGAAGTAAAAGGACAATATGTGGATTGTTATAAATCCCTAGTGTTATCCGTTGAAGAGGATGTTAGTGATTTAGAGGGTACTATAAAATGGGTTGCCCAAAGCCCTTTTAGACCAAAGCATAAACGCAAGAACTGGTTTATTGATGTAAGTATGTTCAAAGAACAGGTGAAAATTGATTTTTCTGATAAGGTTGTTCGCTTTGAAACCTTTCGATGTGGAGGAAACGGCGGACAAAATGTTAATAAAGTTGAAACAGGGGCTAGAGCAATTCATACACCTACAGGTCTCACTGTTGTTTGCACAGAAGCTCGCACCCAGCACTTAAACAAAAAACTAGCATTAAACCGCCTAAGTGAGATGATCAGCAAACAAAATTTAGATGCCCAGATACTAGCTAAACAAGTTATGTGGATTCAACACGAATTATTGGAACGTGGCAATCCTATAAGGGTTTATGAAGGATTAACGTTTAAGCGAATAAAATAGTAGCATATGTTATCAGAAAAAAGAAGAGTAGTGATGCATGTAATGATAACCCCGGAAGAATCCGGGGTTTCTCTATCAAGTCACTAATAAATTAATGGGAATTAAGCGTCAATCAAAGCTGCCAATGACATTATGAACTGATGGTTACTTAACCAGTGCTATTCTCAAGATTGGTACTCCTATACAAAACCCACTTTTTCCAGTCCTTTAGCTGTGGTTCAATACTTAGGCCGCTACACCCATCGTATAGCTATATCCAACAACAGGATTATTTGCATGGATCAAGACACTATTACTATAGTCATTAAAGACTACAAAAATAACAATCAGACAAAGACAGTAACTTTAATAGGAGTAGAATTCATCCGTCGGTTTCTAATGCATATCCTTCCAAAGGGATTTGTTAAAATTAGATACTTTGGTATATTAGTTAGCCGCAATAAAAAAACAAAGCTTACATTGTGTAGAAAGCTTGCTCATAGTCCTTTATACAAACCCAAATTCGAAGGACTTAAAACGATTGATATCCTTTGCATTCTTGTAGGTAAGGATGTAACCCTATGTCCCCTATGCAAAAAAGGCAAACTGCTGGGAGTGAGTACTTTATTACCAGAGGCATTACCATAACCATTTTTCAACTGAATACTAATTATGAAAAAGTCTCTTAAGTGGGGAAGGGGAGTCATGCCCTGAATTAAGCCCTAATTAGCTTGGGCCATATTTGCTAATGTGTCATTGATTGAATTGATAATCTGCTTAATACTCAACGAATAATTAGGAGTTAATGAGAGATCACCATATCCATTGTCACCAAGTTCTCCTTTGGGAGATAATTTTCCAATCAGTTCTTGTATTGTCTCTTTATGCTGAGTAATATCATTTATTACTTTTTCAGGATAATTATAATTTGCCGTTATAGCACTTGAGATCATTTCATTAAAGTCCTCGAATTTATAAGATGTTAGATTATATGGAGAAAGCGCAATTAATCCACGAATTGAGTTATCGAGTTGAATACACACTCTCTCCAAAGTAGATAAGTCATAACTTATCATTACATCATCATTTGATATAGAATATGCAATATTATCTAAAATCTTTGAAATATTCGCCAAATGACTGTAAGTGTCGAATAAAAATGACTTTTTTGCATTATTACAATTTACAGCCGATAAAACATTTATAGATATTGATGTAAAGCATATGATTGCAAGTGCAATAAACGGTAATCGTTTTTTCATAACAATCCCCACCCATCTTATAGCCTGCTGAACAAACCGCGTGCTTTGCGGTTTATTTCACGGTAACCGCCGCTGGACTTCAAAAAAAATAGCTATTCTAAGCCGTTTTCTTGAACTCGTTCATTTTGCATATTCTTCTACGCAGTCGGCGTTTTCAGATGCCGACTGCATAGAAAAAAGTCAGTTAGTATGTACTATTTATAGGTTATGGTAGCAATCATATTGATATCCAAAAAACCAGCTTGTACCTGTGCTCGTGCTGTAACGAATAGTACCAGCAACATTAATAAAATGTCCAGAACTACTGAGATAATTATTCTCAGTAGTTGCCACAACGCCTCGGATAATTTTGCCGTCATACCTTTCATACTGTGCATTATATGTGCTATCAAAGTATACTTTATTGTTTATACTTTGATCTGTGTATGGAAACAAATTCTCGAAAACACTATATATCGTATCGGCTGGACCAAAAACCGAGATTGCCGCACGAACTATACTTCCGCTGGCTTTGTAGGCTCTATTGACAGATCTGTCAATAAAAATAGCCTTATCTGTCAGTCCATTAATACCAACAGCATAGTTTTTAAATTCGATCCCAAAACCATAATACAATACAGATAGTGTATCTGAATACGAGTCATATGAGACGATCATTCCATCGTTATATAAGGCTTACATGCTTGCATTCCACTTATCACCAGTTCCAGCATAACTTTGTGTTACGATGTCTACCAATGCAAATTGAGTTAAGTATTCGCCGGTACCGTTAGGTTTACTATACGATACAAAAGAATAAGGTGTGTTTCCCCATGTATTGTCGTGTTTCCAGCCGTTACCTTTAAACATGGATGTATCAATGTTGCTATAATTGCCAAGAGTGGCACTACCATTTTTATTTAGGTCAGCAATAAGCTTAGTCCACCCATTGTATGATGCCGCTACAGGCTGAATACCACTTGTTGAAACAGCCGGCGAAATCGACTCATCTTCGCCAGTCGAAGAGTCCTTGTCAATTAAGTTACCGGCTACACTATACAATTCAATTATCTTTTCCTCAAGAGCCGTGCCTCTCAACTTGTTTTTTTGCGAGTGGTATAGTGCATCAAATATACTGTTGTCAATCGGCGCTTCGAATTGCATTAACTCTTTAGTATCTTTCGTTTGCAGGATGATACGGATGCATGATTTGTCTTTGTCGATTCTTAATTGGACAAAGTGAATGTTGTCGAAATCGCTCATGTCACCCAAAATCAAATTTCCATATGTTGCCGCATTATCAGTTTTTTCGTTTTTATAAAGGTCGCCAGACGACACTAAGTCAATAACTTCACTATCATATGTTAAGATACCCCGGAGTACAAGTTTTCCATCCTTATATGCTAATGTCACACTTGATAATCTGGGGCCAACCTCTCGGCTTGCCATTTGATTTTCGTCGAACAAAGAATCGATTGATGATGCACTTGTACCAACAATCTTATCAACTTTAAAAAGCGTATCTGTGCTTGGAGTTACGGTTTCTGTGTTTACGTTTGAACTAGCCTGATCCTCTTCAGCAAATGCGGTCATTGTCATGCCGGAAGTGAGGGATACCACCATTACCAGGGCTAAGAATACGTTCAAAACACGATTGTTTCTTTTCATGTAATTTCAGCTCCTTTAGTATTTTATTGTTAAAAAATCGTGATTACTTCATGGTACTGATTACTCATCCACCATTCAACAAAAAGAATCGATTCATGGCTTTACTGGCAGAAATGCAGTAGTTAAAACCAGTTTCGCCTAAAACACTTTCCTTTGTAAGCTTTAACTGCCTATGCTGTCTTTTGCAGTTCTTACATTACAATCATGCTCATTCCATCTTTCGTAATTCAAGTTTGTTCGTTGCTGTATTGAAATTAGCAATCATATGATTGCTTTATTTTTCCTAGCCCATTGGAATCACCCTCTCTCATTCTCAATCTGCTATAGTAAGTGTCAAGAAAGATCGTTTCATCTCACTTATGTCTTAAAAGGATAGAATGAGGACAAATAGATACAAAAATTTAAAATCATTTACAGCCGGCGACACACAGAGCCACCAGACCTCGCAAAAATGGATCATTATTCCATAGCGCTTTTTATGCTTTTCATACTAAATTAACTAATATTTTCAAGGAATATAGTATATTTGTAAAACCGGAGACTAACAAATACTTTTTTGCTTGTTAGCCTCTTGATTATTTCCTTTACTCCTAATATATTTATTGCTCGTTTCATATTATAGGCTAAAAAAACAAAAGAAATCTCCACTCTTACTGATTGCATACCTTAAAGTTTCGGTATACTATTGCTTTTGTATTTTCATCAATAGGCTTTTGGCTTCTAGAATAAAGTTTTTCTCCTTTAGGACAAATATAAACATTCTCTTCTTTATCATATTGAAATTTGTCTAGATAAAAGTCGACTTCTCCTGTGGAGTTTGGAAAGACTTGTTTTGAAACATAAGCTATGATATCTTTTTCTTCGCATTTTTTCAAGTCCGTTGCGTTGTAATAACTTTTATCAGCCAGAGCCTTCAGTCTTCTACATCAAATATTTCTTTTGCATTGCCAGCCATTTTACTTAACATACCATGATCTGTTGGATTATTTATGACATCACAGTCTACTACTAACTTATGCTTGCTATCCACCACAGTTTGAACATTGTAACATACATCAATACCATTGTTGTTTACTGCCATTAATCTTGATTCAGGATCTGTTGTTGATATTTCTTTTATATCGCTTTTTTCTATTTCTTCTTTATATTCTTCATACTTCTTTTTTCGTTCTTTCAATTCTTTAATCCTTGCTTGAATTTCTTCCTTAGTTGGTTTATGGGTCTTCAATTCATTTCTATCATTTTCTTCCATTTCTTCCATATATTTTTGTATTTTTTCTTCTAGGTACTTGATCTTACGATTTAAGGTTTTAGTATTAAAATTATTTTTCTTGGAGTTACAGGCCCTAAACTTAGAACCGTCTACAGCTACTACTTCCTTACCGAAAAGATCCCATTCATTTAATAAAGATACGAAGTGTTTAAATACTTGATTTATAGCATTTTTATTGTTTTTTCTAAACTCGCATATGGACCTGTCATCGGGTGTTAATCTTCTTAAGAGCCACATTAACTCTATATTCGTTTGGGCCTGTTTTTCTAATTTTCTTGATGAAGTAATTTTGTTCATATAGCCATAAAGATACAGTTTCAGCAGGTCTTTGGGATTATATCCAGGTCTCCCTTTCTTTTTGGGCACTGCATTTTTAAATCCTATTTCACCTATATCTAATGTTTCAACGAAAGCATCTATGATCCTTACGGGGTTATCTTCTGTAATGTAGTCATCTATATATTCTGGAAAGGCAATTTTGCTTTTCCTATGAATACCTTCTATATATCTCATAATATCACCATCCTTACTACTATTATAGGCGATTTTATGCATACAATATCAAAATTGCCTTATCCAATTATTGGACTTTTAGCGCAACCTGCCGTCCCTTCGCTTCTTTTTTAAACTTTCCAAGGGCTGTTATAAATATTTTTTAGTCACCATTTTTAGGAGAATCTCGAGAAGTCTTGTTCATAAAAACTCCTCCTTTGCGTTATTTAAGAACTTTTTTATAAAATCTTAGTTTTTAAAAACATTTTCCATAATTTACCTAAATTATAACATAACCTATGATAGTGCAAAAAAGCTTCAAAAATTTTACAGTTGAATAAAATGAAAAAACATTTATGCAAAATCCTGTTATAATTAAGTTCTCACACAAAACATAACAAGGAGATATGCATAAATGTTTCAGAACTCAATTATATCAAATGAGCTATCCATATACAATTTTTTTAAAAAATTAAAATTTGATTTATACCTGACTAAGCCTCAACTCAAACACCTAGAAAACACCATGAATGCTATGGTTTTAAAAGGATACAACGGGAAAACATCTGATATAGCTATGCTTACTTCTCCAAAGCATAGAACTAGTATTTCAAGGTTTTTTTCTCAGAGTAAATGGAAAGAGGAACTATTAATGAACTCTTTAAAATTGGCAGTTATAGAGCTTATTTGGAGCAAGTCAAAGGAAACAAATAAACCCGTATACATGATTATTGATGATACAGTTTCTGAAAAAACTAAGCCCTCGTCAAAGGCTAAAAATATTATTGAAAAATGCTCTTTTCATAATTCTCATTTAAAAAGAAAAACTGTATATGGACATCAATTAGTGGTAGCTTTGCTTTCCTGTGATGGTTTAGTCTTACCCTATGCTATAAAAATTTACGATAAGGAGAAAATGAGCAAAATAGATATTGCTATAGACTTCATTTCCTCTTTACCAAAACCCATTAACAAAGGCTATGTGCTATGTGATAGCTGGTATAGCTGTAAAGCTATTTTTACAGCATCCCTTAAAGTCGGATATAGTTACATTGGAGCACTTAAAACCAACAGAGTCATCTACCCAAAAGGTCATGAGAGATTAGGGGCTAAACTACATAAGTTTGCTGCTGGCTTAGATAAAGATTCCTTTGACCTCGTCACAGTTAAAGGTGAAAAATACTATATTTACAACTATATTGGCAACTTAAATGATATGAAAAAGGTGTCCATAACATTAAGTTATCCAGAAAAGTCCCTTCATAAAGAAGGTGCTTTGAAAGCATTTATATCCCTAGACATATCTTTAAAGCCTTTGGATATTTTAACTCAATATACGGATAGATGGGTCATTGAGCCGTTTTTTAGAGACTGTAAAAATTACTTAGGACTAGATAGCTATCAAGTTAGAAGCCAAAGAAGTATTAATAGGTATCTTGTAGTAATGCTCTTAGCGTATACTTACTGTAAACTTTACTCTAAAGAAATCTTTCACTTTAATACTGGTCTAAAGCTAGCTCAAAAGGATTTGAAAAAATCTCAGGTTATTTGGATTTACTCTGCTGCAACCCAAGGTAAACCTATTGAAAAAATTTTTGAGGAGCTAAAAATAGCCTAGGAATTTATTTGCTTATTTAACTGTAAAATTTTTGAAGCAAAAATGCACTATTATAGACATAACATTATTACCCAAACAACCCTTTTGGCATAAGTGGTTGTTAAAATGGCATAACTGGTAGTTGAAAAAGAAAATTCTAAAGATATCATAAAAACGAAACTTAGTTCAAGGGGAGTTTTTATTCTCCCTAAATTGTAGGGGGTGCTTCGAGAATGTAGCCCTTTTATCCCTTTAATGTATAAAGAAAACCAATAGCTTATCTATTGGTTTTCTTTATACATTAGCGTTAATTTAATTCATAATTTGTCGCCCTGAATACATCAAAGCGGAGTCGAAGGATTTTATACCCCAAAGGAATACATTTAAATATCTTTACTACAGTAAAGAATAACACTTTTTTGTTTTCTCCAGTCATAATTATTATTAATCGAAAGTTCTCGCGCTTACATTAATTGTTATACGGCACTTTATTTCAGTTTAAATTAGGCCAAAAAAGTCAAATTAAATGTTCCTTAGATTATTAAGGAAGCTAAAAGAACTTAATGCAGGAAAAGGATTTTGATGTATATATCTTATCACTGTTAATAAATAATCATCTTTCTCTACTTTCTCACTTTTAAATCTATCTTGAAATAAATGTCCTGTGGTTTTATATTTCCAATTATAATACCATACATAACTTACTCCAATTCTCTTCATAGTTACTGATAATTCTTCACTACCTTCTTCTAAAAGTAGATGTGCATGGTTGCCCATCAAGCACCACCCATGCACCTTCATTTTGGTGTTGTTCTTATATTTTTCAAATGTCTCAAGAAATCTTATTCTATCTTCATCATCATGGAAGATCTCTTGCCTGTTAGCACCTCTTATTATGATATGATATATCCTAGTCTCACTTTTTTCTCTTGCTTCTCTTGGCATATTCATCACCATCATTCTTTTTGTTTACATTTTACCACACAAATAAATTAATTGGAAACAAAAGAACCGTCCCCTTGCTTACTTTCCCTTGCTTCTTTGCTTCCCTTTGTAAAGTTTAATCTTTCATATAAACCATACCACTTCCTAAAAACTCATCACGAACTCTCCATTGTACAAATTTTGCAGCAATCCATGTGTGATTATCTTTTCCATCTTCATGAATTTCATAGTCTCTTGTGCTCCAGAAAAAGACATTATTATCAAAATAGAGATGAGCAGTAACTATATCTGTGAATTGATCTTTTTCTTCTGGTTTAATGTTTATCTGAATAACGTCTCTAAATTCTATTTCAATAACCGCAGGGTTTTCCCATTGTCGTTGAAATAAAAATCTTGCTACTGGACTATTACACTCATACATAGATAAATCTTCTCGGATATAACTACCCGAAGAAAAACACATTTCTTTCAAATAACTGTCATGAAAATTACCAAATATGTCATTTAAATAATCAACGTCGGATTTTGACTCAATTACTTTCCAGCTCATTTTCCTCGCTACTCCTCTCAAACTAAGGTATTCTAGGACCATGTTCATGTGGCCATTCAGGGTGCGTTTTAGAATTACCATGATTAGTATAATCTAAATCCCTAATCTGATTTCCATCTGGGCCAAACCAGCGTCGCCTTACCACATTTCCATTTTTATCCAATATGTCAACAGAAGAATTCGGCTCACCCTTCATCGGATTACCTGTTGTTGTAGAATGATTATCAGAAGGCTTATTATCATAAGTATTACCTTTATTCGATGTGACCGTATCTCCTTCTGGTGCTGGTTTACTCCCCCCCTCAGTATTTCCACTAGTCTGCTTCTGAGTATTGACTCTCACCGCCAAGTTATCGCCATGCTGGGCACACCAACAGAAAAGCCCGATTAAACCGGACTTTTCTAACTCTTAAAAATATAAATCAATACACATCTAATCTAGATACATCAAACTCAATGTATTCCCCTTCAGATATGTCACTTGGTATTTTTCCATCTTCTAAACATAATTTAATGTTACCAATAAGCACTATTTTATCGTCTTTATTTATAAATAAACCTCTTATTGAGTATCCATAAGAATTTTTGTTCTTCTTCGCATATGGAATTTGTTCAAATGCTAACACAACATTAGAAACATCAAAGCAATAAATGGGTTCAATTAATTCTTCACCTAGTTTATTTCTAAAAGGGTGAGAAAAACACAGCAATTCAAAAGAATTGTCAGATACTACTACTTCTGCCTCTTGTGATTCTTCGTCAATCCAGTTCACAGATTTAATAAACATTGCTTACCTCCCTATTTACCAAGACCTAAACTTGGAGCTTTTTTGATTAATTCTGAAACTGTTTTTATATGGAATGTTGTAATGTCTCCAGTAGCACGGTCTAATCCCACAAATCCATATTTTTGTCCATCTATAAATCTTACATAGCCATTTAGCTCTGGTACATAAGTACCGTTTTTAATGATAAAGTTTGCATCATTTAAATAATTACTAGTTGTGTATGAACTCTCACCTAACGCTTTTTGTATTTCTGCACCATGCTTTCCAAAATGCGAATCAAGTAATTCTTGATTCTTAAATGTATTACTCCCCCCCCTTTAGGTGTAAACCTAATAAGGATAAAAATAGTGGTGGTAACCGTTAACAATTAACACCATTTTATCATACTGCAATATTTTCTGGAAGTGCAGGAGGGTTATATTCTGTTTTGTTCTTCATCATGCCATATATCACAACTACTAATACTCTCATTAAACATACCAATGCCTGTACCTTTGTTTTTCCTTCTTTCAGCTTCTTTTGATAATATGCATAGGATACAGGATTTCTAGGTTTTCCACTTCCTTTTGCTGTTTGTATATGTTGCCATGCTAAAACGTAGAACAAGCCAAATAATGTCCTATCTCCTTGCTTGCTACTTTGTTCCTTACCTTTTCCTGCTGAACTAAATTTAACAGGGGCTATGCCTGCATATCTGGCGAGTTTGTCGGGACTGGTGAATCTATGAATATCTCCTATTTGTGCAATTAATGAGGAGGCTGTTACAGTATTTATTCCTGGCATACTCTCTAGCTTGTAGTCCAGCACCTTTAATATTTCCTTTAGTTCCTTTTCTATAGCCTGTATTTCCTGTTTTTTAAACTTAATATCTCTTACTATGCTTCTGACAATTACATTTCTAGAATCTTGATAACCTCTCTTTGTATCTCCGTCTGCTTTTACTGTATCTAGTATCTTTTGTGCTTTATTGGTGGAGCAGGCATTATGACTATGTTTTCTAAGAAATTCTGCTAAATCTTCTGGTGTAATATTATCTAATAAATATGGAGCTGGGTACTGCTCCCAGAACTCTAATGCTGTTTTTCCATCTACTACTGCAAATAATTTCTTGTAGCTGGGGTAATGACAGCTTAATTGTTCATGTAACTGATTGGCTAGACTTGTCATTGCTTTTACTAAGGCTGAACGTCTGTTTACAAGCTGTCCTATTGTCCAATAAATGTCTTGGGGGTTTGCATCTGGTAATCTATCTAATCTTCTTAATAGTACACTGGCAACGCAAAATGCATCATAGTTATCATTTTTCTGTGTTGTGGGGGCACTCTTTCTTTCTGCATAAGATAAAGCGGAATTAACTTCTTTTACTATTTGTTTGTTTTCTAATAGGTAGACAGCTAAGGATCGACCATAGCCTTTAACATCTTCTAAGCCAAAAACAGGAGTCAAGCCTTTACAATGCTTTTTTACTTTTTTTAGTACATCAGGATAAATAGAAGGTCTTGCTTCAAAGGTTATTTCCTCTAAAATATCTTCCCAGCAATTAATAATAACTGCTGTATGGCTGTGTTTATGTGTATCTACACCTATATAAATATAATTTTGTTTCTTATGCATAAAAACTTCACTCCTATCTTTCTACAACCAATGTAAGAATACAGCATCCTCAGTTTCAAGCAATAAGTTCTCTATTAGAAAACTCTGCAAGGGGGCGACAGCTAATTCATTCTTCTCATGGTATGTAGGTTATTAGTCCATATATATTTAATAATTTTAAAATATTCTAAAGGTTATAGTGTGCTAAACATTAGCAATATCAGTATTTTTTTACTCTCCTTCTATGGCAACAAGCTTTATTAATAGCTGACCTGCTTTTTCTTCTACAATAATTTTTTTACCGTACCGAAACCCCAGTTTTTCTAACCATTTTCCTTGTAATCTGATTTGGGGTACTTCACTATCATTGGCGGTTACACTAAATACGGTTAATAATCTTACTTTCATGGATTTTTCCTCCTTGTGGGGTAATCTAAGTTCTAAAAAATACTATCTTTCTTTGCCATATTTTCTGTTATTACTCCCTACCTTCGTACTTTTTTACCAGCTTATAGAAGGTGGCTTTTTTCAAATTAAGCTTTCTAAATGTTTCTACTGCTGTTGCTTTTCCCTGTTTCCATATGCTGTAGTAATAGTCCCATTCTGGTGGGTATTCTATTGCAGGGCGACCGAATTTTACTCCTTTTCTTTTTGCTATCAATATTCCCTCTGCTTGTCTTGTTTTTATACGTGACCTTTCTTCTTCTGCAAAGTAGCTTAATAGCTGTAATACAATGTCTGTAATAAGATTTTCTAAGCCGGAGACATTTTTATATTTGGTAGTGTCTAGTAGGGGCATATCCATTACGATAATGTCAGCACCTATTTCTTTTGTGATATTTCTCCATTCCTCTAATATCTGCTCTTTATTTCTGCCGAAGCGGTCTAAAGCTTTGATATAGAGCTTGTCTCCTTGTCTTAAATAGCTTTTAAGGGCTTGATACATAGGTCTTTCAAAATCCTTGCCTGATTGTTTGTCTATAAATATGTCTCGTTCATTAATACTTATAGCCAGCATTTCATTAACCTGTCTATCTACGTTCTGGTCTTTACTGCTTACCCTGACATAGCCAAAAGCCTTTGTTTGCATATCATTCACCTACCTATACCTGATCTTTAAGTATATTATATGATTGACCGCTTACAAAGGTCGACCTGAAAATGCCAACGTTTGAAAAGTTGATTTGAGGGTTTTATATACCCGAAAACAATAGCATTTTCAGCCGTTTATAAAGGTAAACAATTATGTGCACCTGCTCCTATTCATCTTGTATCTCATTGCCTCTACATTTGAATTTTACGTCCTTTACAAGTTCTTCGAACTTCTCTGGATTTACTTTGTACCTATTTGCCTCACCTGTTATTTTCTTTTTCTCTATCAACTCATGTTCACATAGCATTGTTACGATGTCTCTAACCCTTCTTACTGGCAGACTAATTTCCTCAGCAATACATTTTGAACTAATATAAAAAGAGCCGTCATTTTGTAGTTTATTGATGCTTTCATAGTAGCAGCCTGAAGATACAATTTGTCCATAAACATCTGCCATATCACTATAGGTTTTGTTAGTATGACTTTTGCAGCAGTTATCTCTGAAGTATTTCCTTAGTGCTTTGTTGCTGAACACTGCCCCCCCTAACTCCGTAATCTGTCTCATTGCTTTTTGCCAATTTCTTGAACTTGTTTTATTTTCTTTACACTCTGACATTTTTGAATCCTCCCTTAATATAATTTACAAATGTACCTACTGTTTTAATAGTTACTGGTCACATGTAAAAAACTACATATGCATACTGGTCAAGTAAACACTAGTCACATGTAAAAAATTACATGTGCGTACTGTTTAGTTCTGCATATAGGAATGCTATTTTCATGTATAGCTAGTGCTATCCTTAGCTATAGGGTAATGCTTACTTTAGTACACAAATAATAAATACTTAAGAAAAAAATTAAGAAAAAAATTAAGAAAAATGAAGATGGCCATCTTTCATCAAAACTAAAAACTGCTAAAGCTTTTCATCACTATAAAGCAAGACACCTCCGCTACAAAAATCTTTCTAAAATTATTTAACCTGTGCTATACATTTCATCACTTCCTTTCCACAAATTTGAACTAATTGATTGCCTTCTGGTTTATATACAAAAAAGTGGTTCAAAAACTATAGTAAACAATAAAAATATTTAAAGAAGTTTTTACCATTTATTTTTTTAAAACGATTAAAGCATAAAGCATTAGGAAGTAATAAAAAGTTAAAGATAAAAAGATATAACAGCTTGCAAACAGGAATTTTTTAGCTGTATTTATGTGCTAACTATCCTAAAATTTTTTAGTCATAGTTTAAAGAATTATATCAGACTATTCCTACTAGAATACTAAACTTTTCCTCGCTTTTAAAACCAGTTAACATAAAATCGGATACTAGAGGACTTATTGGATGCATCATTAATGAATTCGCAAAAAAAAGCCACCCCTGTATGAAAAATATTCCATACCAAGGGTGGCAAAATATATAGTATATACACTTTTACTGTTCCCATTAATTAAAGAAGTGATTGCAAAGTAACTGGAACACAGGACTTCAACCATGCTTGAGGAAGGTAAAAAACCGCCCCATCAAAATCAAATCTTCTTAGTTTTAAAATATACTATATAGCTATATATACATACAAACATAGAAATAGAGTTGACTTGATGGGGCTTATTATTTTTTCATATATTGTGCAGAGCTTACCTTAGTATATTATTACCCCACTAACCTGTAAAAAGCTTGTTATACGGCGCTTTAAACACGTTAAAAGGTTATAATATTTTATGGTTCTTAGAAGTTACTTCGATAGCGGTAATTGTTTGTTAAATTTTTATGCAATAGAATTTTAGCAGGCTTTAGCGACCTTACTGGACGTAAGTACAATGTTTTTTTCTAAATCAAAAGTCCATTCTCTACAATTACGTATAGAATTAATAGCTATACTTTTAGAAAAAACTCATCTAAAAATTCGCCTAATATATTGTATTCTATCTCATAAGCATACTCTGAATAACCACTATCAGGATTAATAAAATCAAATACTATCCTAAATGATGGGTTTTCTCCTAAGCATTTATTTATTATTAAATATGTTTTACTGTATTCAATAACAAAGTTATTTAACTCATGTCTTTTTGAGGAATCTTCGAAAACTTCTGCTAAAAAATTGTTCTCACTATCAGCCACTATGTTTTTAATATACTCTCGAGATTTTTCTTTTAAGTTATCAAAACCATAGTTTGTATTAAAAGCATCTTGTATATCTTTCATACTCATCATACTCATGCTCACCTACTTTTTCATTAATAGATCAAATATTAGCTCACCAGCATCATTTATGTACCCATAAACCCTAGTATGACCACCTGCTGTTGGTACTTTGATCTTATAAGTATACTCAATTCCGTTTTTAGTAATCATTTCATTTTTAGTTAATTCAATTATACCTGAAGTTCCTTCTCTTCTTGGAGCTAAGCCTTTGTCCATAGCATTTTGAAATTTTTTATCAAGCCCCATTCTTTTCAATTCTTTCGTTACTTTGCTATCTATGCTCCTGTTATCTGGTAATCTAGAATTACTCCCCCCCTTATCAAACTTATTAGGATCTAGATTAGAGCTTCCTCCTCCATCACTACCTACTAAGTCTTTAAGCTTTTCTGTAACATTTTTAGCAGTATTCTTTACTCCTTCAACAACTTGAGGTCCATGCTGAACAATCCAGTTCCCTGCTTCTTGTAATCCCTGTGCTAGTTCAGGTCCATAGGTAGATACTAAATTTTGTAATGAATCCAAGGCTTCTGGTGCATATTCTAATATAATTGATATAGGTTCATTCCCGCTTTTATCTATGAATATCAGTGGATTATTCAAGCAATAAACATACTGATTCATACTCATGGGATTCGTCAGCTGTCCCTCATAACTATCCTTTGTAATAAATCTGCCTATAAATGGGTCGTAGTATCTTGCTCTTAGATAATAAAGTCCACTTTCATCATCGTAGTATTCTCCGGCATATCTTATAGGGTTATTGATTTGTTCCTGTTTTTGGATGATATTACCCCACTCGTCATATTCATAGGAATTTACTACTACTCCATTTTGATTTATAACCTGCACTACATCCCCATGACCGTTGTAGATATAATAATAGTACTGGTTATTGATTATTCTGGCAAGTGGTTTGTGGCCCCAGACAACCTGTGCTGTTACACTGCTGCTGCTATTTGCTTCGGATAGGGTTCTTCCCATATTATCATAATAATATTTGGTTGTTCCCTGAGATGTTGTTTTTTCTGCCCTTAGCCCATCCAGATTATATTTATAGGTGCCTAAAATAGTTGTGCCGTCAATCTTTATTTGAGTCAGTTGGTTGAGTACATTGTATTGAAAATCATGCTTGTTATTTCCCTGTAGATCATTATAATAAAATTCTGGTACATAACCGCTTAGTTGGGTTCTATTCCCTCGGGCATCATATGCATAGTGGGTTACTTGGTCAGTTCCTGCCATTTCCAGCCGATTTAATGTATCGTATTGATAAAGTTTTGTTTGACCATTGGCTGTAACAGACTGGATATTGCTATTGCCATCATATTGGTAGCTGTAATGATTTGTCCCACTTCCGGCTGCATTGGATAGGGATGTTAACCTGTTTGTATCATCGTATGTAAAGGTGCTATTTCCTATGGCATTGGGATATTTTAAAGACTTAATCATTCCATCTTGGTAATAGTCATAGTCAAAAGTCTTGCTGCCATTGATTGTTAATAGATCCAATCGATTTCTGGAATCATAGGTATAGGTAATGGTTAGTCCATATGGATCAATGAGCTTGCTTCTATTTCCATTATTGTCGTATTCATAGGTAACATATTTATTGTCTGGTTGTGTTTCTTTCTTCAAAGCGCTGTTGGGGTAATATTCATATACAGTGGTTCCTCTTGCGTCAGTAGCAGTTAATTTGTTCTGTGTATAAAGTTGGCTGTAATTAAAAGTTTTTTGACTTTCTACACTACTATCTTTCTTATAACATGTTTGTGTTAGAGGTCTGTTTCTTTTATCATAGGTGTTGACAAGTTTTTGCCCCATTTTGTCTATTTTTTGCAGAAGATTTCCAACTTTATCATAGGTATAATATTCCGTCTTTCCTAAAGGATCTATTGTTTTTATTAGTCTTCCCAGATCATCATACTCTTTTTGCGTGATAATTTGTCTATTTAATTGTCCTGTATTGTCATATTCTAGGACTAAGATCTTAATTAAATTATTAAGGTTATCATATTGATAGCTTACTTCTTCATTCTTAGGGTTGGTTACTTTTATAAGCCTACCTAAGGTATCATAAGTAAATCTGGTTACATTTCCCTTCGGGTCCTTTCGACTTTTCAGGTTACCTGTTAAATCATATTCATAATGGTTTCTATATATGGTATTGCTATTGGGCTTTACTTCTTCCATAATCAGATTGCCTACATTGTCGTATTGAAATAAATGCTGGGCACCTTCTTCATTGATCTCTATCCTCTTGTTTTCTTTATCTTTGTACTGTATCTGTTTCTTGCTTATATCAGGATTGATGATTTTTGTTACTCGGTTGAAAAGATCGTATTCAAATTTTGTCATATTCCCTTTGGCATCTTTTGTCCAATCTATACGACTTAATGTATCATAGTGATTTTCTTCAAGTGTCAGCCACTGTCCGTTTTTCGTCTCCTGTTTCTTTATAAGTCTGCCTAATCCATCATAAAGATTTCGAACTTGATGATTATTTTCCAAGGTGGCTGTAACTATGTTTTGAATGTCATCAAAGGCTATTAGGATCTTACTGTTGTCGGGATTACTAACCTGAGTAACCCTTCCAATATTGTCATATTGAAAAGCTGTTGTGTTTAAGTTTCCGTCTGTCAGTGTCAACAATCTTCCTGTATTAAAGTCATAAGTCATATTTTCTACAGCAGTTTGTTGATTTCCTTGATAGTCCTTGTATTTAGATGTCTTTTTTGTTAGATAGCCGGATCGGTATATAGAGCTGTATTCATAGCTTTCTTCAATAAAAGTTCCATCGGGTTTTTGGATTTTTTTAGTAATAGGGTTTCCATACTGATCATAAGTAAAGTAGGTGGTAATTGACTTATCAACCCCATTATCTATATTATGCTGCTTAGTCCAATTAACATTTCCGTTTGAGGAATTAATATTATATTCTGTTTTTCTCCATCTAGTACTGTCGATTTGGATCTCTTGTGACGTTAGCTGATGGAATTTGTTCTCATATTGATAATTGGTTATTTGTCCTCTTTCGTTGGTGTGCCGCAGCAGGTCTCCATGATCATTATACTGCCAGGTTTTCTGTTTTGTTAGGGATGTGCCGTCGGCATCGTAAAGCTTTGTGATTTGGCTGCTTAGTAGAGTATTTTTGAAGTAACTGTAACTTTCATCTTCTAGCAAGATATTATTTTTTCTTATAGTCCGATGTGTATTTAAATTTTCACTATTGAAGGTGTATCTTGTTTCTTTGTTTTCTGTATTTTTCACTGTGGTATGGTAATCCTCATACTGTGTATAATCTCCTTCATAAGTATAGGTTTCCTGGTTGTAGGTAAGACCATTTTGTTTGTCTTCCCTTGTTTTAATTCGATAGTATTCTAGCTTTGTTCTTGCAGAACCAATTTTGCCGTTGCTATTCTTTTCATAAATATAGCTGCTGGTGGCTCCTGTAGGATAAGTCACCTTGGTTAGGTTTGCAAAGTAATTGGTTTTTTCTGACCAAAGAAAATCAGGATCTGTTGAAAAGTTGAATTTACCTGAAGCAATTGTATAGTCAAATATAGTTTCTCTGTTCATTTGATCTTTAATTTTCTTTAGGACAAATTCATTTTCGTCGTTTAAGGTATACTGAGGTAAGTATTCAAAAGTTAGTTCTATATTTAAATTATCTGGTCCTTTGAAGGTTACTTTTTTTTCACCTCCATTTTGATAGTAGGTAATATTGATTTCTCTATCTAGTGTATCTTTAATCTTTGTTAAAAGGTTATTGGTATAATAATAATAGATTCTATTTCCATATCTATCTTCTTCTCCAATGGCTTTGCCGCTTGAATTAAAATACACTTTTTTTCCATCTTTGTAAATTAGCGCATGGGTCGAGCTTGATTGTCCATTTGAAAAGGTTCCAGGGTTTTTCCTTAGTTCTAAGCCCTTTAAGAGATATCGTGGGATGTAGTAATCATAACCTAAGTTATATTCACTATAGTCAAATGCTCGGTAAACCCTGCCATTTCCTAGGTGTAAAAGCATAACGTCCATTAATTCTTCATGTATAATAATATCTCCATATTCATCTGTGTGGGGGAGGTACCTTGTGGTTATGTATTGTTCTATGGAGGGGAGATTAAGTGACCATCCAACCCCAAGATTGAACTGTTTTTCTATGTATGTATCTGAAGAAACATAATTTCTATAGCCCTCATATTTATTGAGTAGTTGATAATAGATTGGATGCTCAGGTCTATAGCCCATCCTTTGAAGCCATTCAGGTGTCTAGATGGATATATACTGATTCATTTCATAAATGCTAGCAGTATTGGAATTATAATTTAAGTTAATATTTACATCCAGCCCGTTTCTACCTGGTAATTTGAAAAGCTGTGTTTCAAATTCTACACTGCCTGTGGAAGTATTAATGAATTCGTTGTTATATTGTCTATAATTGTATGCTGGATTGATATACTTTGGATAGTACTGCTGCCCCCGTGAATCTGTTGAAAAGGTAGTCATCATGCTTTGGATGTGGTTTCCTTCTTCATTAGGGTTAAGTGAGCCTTCCAGGTTAGTGCTAGATAAGATGGTTTCCGCTGGTTTTATTCTTTGCTTCTTTTCTTGTTCAAACTTTTCGTAAATCTCCTGCCATGTTAAGTTTTTCTTTTCTTTATTTTCAACCAGTTTTTCAAGGTCAACTGGATACCAGCGCTGCATTTCCTCTACTAGATACATCTCAATTTCGTTACAATCCTCTATTATCGTATAAAAAAGTAGTTTCTTATCTATATCACTTTTTCTATTTTCAATATCTTCAACTAGTTCACTTGGATTGGCATCAACTGTTTCTGACATAATATAGGCATTTCTTATTTCCCCTACTCCGTATCCCTTTGTAAAAAGGTCTTTTATATTTTGGAATTTTTCTTCTGTTGATTGTTCTTCTTCAAAAAATGTTTTAAAGCCTTGTAGCAGTTTCACTAGTTCTATCTCTTGATTCTTAGGATATTTAGTTATAAGCCTTGTTGCTTGTTCTATTGTAAAATCCAGTTCTTTTACTAGAACAACGATTTCTATTGATTCAAGAAGTCCGAAGCCTTTTTCTTCTAGTAAAATCATGGTTTCCTGTTCTACTTGGTAATAGGTTAGGATCAGTAGCTGTTCTTCTTCTGTTAGGGAAGAGAACTTGTCTACTGTAGTGATAAGGTGAAGAATGGTTTCTTCATGAATCCCATATACTGATTGTGTTACGGTTAAGTGTTGATTTTTTCCTATAGGTAATTTAGGTTTTTCTTGATTATATACAGATTCTGTTACAGTTGACTGTTTGCCGATAGCTTTTGTGATGTTTTGTCCAAAGGCTGTTAAAAGAAACAGGTTTATAATACATATCAGTATTAATATGGGTTTATATTTATTTTTCAAGTTGAATCCCCCTTCTAAATAGTGTTTTCCCATCGTTTGTTGCTTTCTTATTTTCAATTATTTTAATCGTATTAATAAATTTTATTAAGCTCTAAAGAACTAATAATACAGGACTTTATTCAGTTTTTTGTCTTTGTTATTAAGTTTCCGTTATTATCATATTCATAGGAATACAAAGTCTCTCCTGTAGGGAGTTTAATCTTGACTAATTGTCCTAGTTCATTATATTCATAAAGATAGGTGGTTATTTCATTGATTTTATATGGTCCATAATAGCCCTTTATTTCTCCTTTGAATGTGTTCACTGCTTTATAGTGTAAATACCAAATTCCATCATTGCTCTGTGTTACCGCTCCTGTATAGGGTTGCCATACAATTGATTCACTTGTACTGTTACTCTCTGTTTGGAGTTCCCATTCAATTGCTTCACCTGCACTTTTACTCCATGCATATTGAAGAGTTAATAGATGGCCGATTTTATCTCCATGGTAGATAAGATTAACTGTAACGTCTGTTTTATCCCAATCCCGTTGTCCTGGTGTAGCAATTATTGAACCTGAACCAGGATATATCACAGCTTTTACAATAGAAGTATTAAAGAATGAAAATAACAGCAACCAACTTAATATGAACATGCATGTACATTTAATATAATAACTTTTTTTCCTTTCAAGTTAATTCCTCCCTAAATTTAATATTTCTAAAACTATATACTACCTTATAAATATCTCTTAAGCATTCCTCCTAGTTATTGAAGTAAATTTTATTTATCATCTTGTCTATATTATTTATTATAAAATTATGGATACAGCTCAGTCCGCTAAAAATAGCGATAATAAAATTTTTACAGATTTTTTTAGCTGCATAAATAATCCGCCTCGTATAGCCTTAATATTTTTGAAGTTTATTACTTATGTGCAATGCAATTTAGGACGCATTTTAAAACTGATTCTGTTCTGAACAAAAAATTTCCCCTCTTTATTTTAGATTCGATATTTTATATTCGATATTAATATGTAAAATCCTTCTATTTTTTCTATTATTTTCATAATATTGTAATTTTCTCATTTGTAAAACAAAACATTCCTTTTATAAGTAATAAAGTGATTTTTAGAAGCACAGGGACGGCAGGCTGCGCTAAAAGTCCAATAATTGGATAAGGCAATTTTGATAATGTATGCATAAAATCGCCTATAATAGTAGTAAGGATGGTGATATTATGAGATATATAGAAGGTATTCATAGGAAAAGCAAAATTGCCTTTCCAGAATATATAGATGACTACATTACAGAAGATAACCCCGTAAGGATCATAGATGCTTTCGTTGAAACATTAGATATAGGTGAAATAGGATTTAAAAATGCAGTGCCCAAAAAGAAAGGGAGACCTGGATATAATCCCAAAGACCTGCTGAAACTGTATCTTTATGGCTATATGAACAAAATTACTTCATCAAGAAAATTAGAAAAACAGGCCCAAACGAATATAGAGCTAATGTGGCTCTTAAGAAGATTAACACCCGATGACAGGTCCATATGCGAGTTTAGAAAAAACAATAAAAATGCCATAAATCAAATGTTTAAACACTTCGTATCTTTATTAAATGAATGGGATCTTTTCGGTAAGGAAGTAGTAGCTGTAGACGGTTCTAAGTTTAGGGCCTGTAACTCCAAGAAAAATAATTTTAATACTAAAACCTTAAATCGCAAGATCAAGTACCTAGAAGAAAAAATACAAAAATATATGGAAGAAATGGAAGAAAATGATAAAAATCAATTGAAGACCCATAAACCAACTAAGGAAGAAATTCAAGCAAAGATTAAAGAATTGAAAGAACGAAAAAAGAAGTATGAAGGATATAAAGAAGAAATAGAAAAAAGCGATATAAAAGAAATATCAACAACAGATCCTGAATCAAGATTAATGGCAGTAAACAACAATGGTATTGATGTATGTTACAATGTTCAAACTGTGGTGGATAGCAAGCATAAGTTAGTGGTAGACTGTAATGTCATAAATAATCCAACAGATCATGGTATGTTAAGTAAAATGGCTGGCAATGCAAAAGAAATATTTGATGTAGAAGAACTGAAGGCTCTGGCTGATAAAGGTTATTACAATGCAACGGACTTGAAAAAATGCGAAGAAAAAGATATCATAGCTTATGTTTCAAAACAAGTCTTTCCAAACTCCGCAGGAGAAGCCGATTTTTATCCAGACAAATTTCAATATGATAAAGAAGAGAATGTTTATATTTGTCCTAAAGGAGAAAAACTTTATTCTAGAAAACAAAAGCCTATTGATGAAAATACAAAAGAAATAGTATACCGAAACTTTGAGGTATGTGGGAAATGTGACTTTAAGGATAAATGTACAAAGGATAAAAGAGGTAGACGGGTAAGGAGGCCTATAGGTCAAGACTTTTTAGATAGGGTAGACCAAAGAACAGCAGAAAATAAAGAGCTTTATAGACAAAGGCAAATGATCGTAGAACATCCCTTTGGAACGATAAAGAGGGGATTAGGTATGACGTATTTTCTGACAAAAGGTATACAGTCAGTAAAAGCGGAGATTTCTTTTGCTTTTTTAGCCTATAATATGAAACGAGCAATAAATATATTAGGAGTAAAGGAAATAATCAAGAGGATAACAGGCAAAAAAGTATTTGTTAGCCTCCGGTTTTACAAATATACTATATTCCTTGAAAATATTAGTTGATTTAGTATGAAAAGCATAAAAAGTGCTATGGAATAATGATCCATTTTTGCGAGGTCTGACGTCCCTTTGCTTCCCTTTGCTTCCCTTGAAAAACCGAGAATACCTCAGTTTCCCCATCTTTCATTATAGAACTACTACTTTTGTACTTCCTAAAGCTCTGTTATTCCCTGCTTTATCATATCCATATATATGAACTATATATTCTCCTGTTTCGTTATTATGATCACCTATATTGATAGTTACTCCCCATTTTCCATTTCCTAGGTATGTTCCTTCGTGCCATATTAAATCATTTTGACCATTTTTTACTGTCCATGTCGGAAATACAACTTTATCTATCGCACTTCCTGCATCTACTACGTTGTTTGCATATACCTTAAAGGCACTTCCTGTAGTTGGACTTCCGCTGTTGGTTATGCTGTCTGCTGTAGGTCCTTCTGTATCTAAATCAGCACTAGTTGTTCTAATCATATTCCCATTATCATCGTAGATATAGTTTATCTTATATTCATTGTAAGTTACTTCTATTAACCTGTTTGCATCATCGTACACGTATGTTGCTGCAAAACTATATCAAGACATATAGGTGAAAATAAATAGGAATATTACAATATGTTTAACACTCTTAATTTTTATCATTTTACACCTCCGGGTTTATTTTCATGTCTGATTTAGCAGGAGTCATTCATATGAGAAGTTCTCGGTTTTTCCAACACTGTTTCGTGAATGCAGCTTAGAATTACAAAAGGTAAAAGCAAATAGAATCAAAGGAAAGGTTCTTTTGCTTCCTTTCTATTCTATGCTTTAAATACCAAATTAGGTGAAATTCCTAAAATCCTTGCTAACTGTCGTTATGTCACTCCTTCTATTCCTTTAATAACCTCGCAATGAATTGTTCTTAATTATTATAAAAACCAAATTACCACAGCACACCCCTTTTTTCTTTGAGAATTTCTAAAACCCAAGGACAAAAAATCAGTTTTTCACTGATATTTTGTCCTTGTTTATGTTTGGTTATGTTCTACATCCGCCGCTCACTGATTCTACCTGACCAGTATTTTTTAATCTCATCAAGGACACTTTTACGATATCTCATACTTATTATTGTTGCATCTTTATCCCGAGGAGAAGCACCATATTTTGTAGAGAAATATATAAAGGTTGCTCCGCCTCTTAAACCCATGTAGGCTCTTGAAACATTTATTTCTTCTATATCACTCCAGGATATGAATATAGTCTTAAATGGTGTAATAGATTTAATCCCTTCATCGTCTATGTGGATTTTTCTTAAGAAACCATTAAATATCATGATGCTACACCAATACAACCAGAGTAATAATATTAGTACCGCTAAGATATCCATACCTACTAAAAATATAAATGACAACAGTATAATTAACGTCAAAATCATATAAGCTACTCCTGCTATTATCGTACCAGGTGTCACACTATTATATTTTTTCAATTTCTCCCTCCTTTAATCCATACAAACATCTATAGATTTAGTAATAGTAATAAGAGTAAGGATTTCTAAAGTAAGGTTGATAATAATTGTTAAAGGTATTATTAAAATAATTATTAGAGTAATTACTTATACTATTATAAGATCTATTTATATAGTAATCGCCAATAGCAGAGCTTGTGTTATAAAATGTAGTAAAAAATGTATCTGCTCTCAATTGTGAATTTGCAATTCTCATAGAAGAATTGAAAATGCCGTTCATAGTGTTGTATACACCTTGGTTATTCCCATACACAAGTGAGTTCGTTGCAGAAAGCGCAAATGAATTTTCAGCATATTTTGTTGTAATTTGAGTTAGTCCGTATCCGGTAGTCCCTGATAAGCCACCTGCTGCCACACCTACCCCAGCACTAATCCACATACTTCTTGTATCTAATGTTCTACTGATTGTGGATAAACTCTCACCTTGTCCCCACTTCCATCTATTTCCTATTTGGTCTATTGTATTGCCTGCATATCCCCCAAAACCCCCAAAAGCTGCACCACCTACCATTAATGCACCTAATGGGGCAGCGGCACCAAAGGTTACATAAGTGAGATCTATTCCTGCTCCTGCAATAGCACCACTAGCAAATCCTGAGATGATACCAGTTCCTATATCCTTTTTCTGTAATACTGCACTAATTCCACCTATAATAGCTCCACTCAAGCCTCCAATTATTGTAGCAATAAAATGTCCACTAGGGTCCTCGTAGATAAGGGGGTTATTCATACAATAGATGTATTGGTTCATACTAAGGGGGTTGGTAATCTCTCCTTCGTAGCTGTCCTTTGTAATAAATCTACCCGTGGTAGGGTCATAATATCTTGCTCTTAGGTAATATAGACCACTTTCTTCGTCAAAATATTCACCACAGTATTTAATTGGATTCTTTATTTGTTCCTGCTGATTAGTTATATTCCCCCATTCATCGTATTCATAGCTGTTTTTGATATTGCCGCCATCATCTACTACATAGATTACATCACCATGCCCATTGTAGATATAATAGTAGTAGTTGTTGTTAACTTTTCTAGCCAGCGGCTTGTGTCCCCAAATGACGTGAATAGAAGCATTTTCAATACTATCTACTTCTGCTATGACCTTTTTGTTATTATCGTAATAATATTCTGTTGAAACTTGCGGTCCGTTTTTCTTTACTCTTAGTCCTCTATAATCATAGGTGTAGTTATAAGAATGACCATTTGTTATAAACTGAGTGAGCTGATTCAACGAGTCGTATTTAAATTCTCCAGGAATGAAATTGGATAATTTTGTTAAATCTCCATCAACTTTTGTTCTATTGCCTCTAGCATCATACTCAAATATCCTTTCATAGTTTATTTCTCCATTATTACTATTTCTTATAGACGTCAGCCTGTTTAATTGATCATATCCATATACATCTTTTTTACTGCCCTCAATGATGGAAATAACATTGCTATTTCCATCATAATCATAGTTAAAGCTTTTACCTGTCGATCCAATTGTATTTTCAATGGCTGTTAACCTATTCATCTTATCATAACTAAATTCTGTTTTAATACTTGCATTTGGATATTTTAAGGATTTAATTGTTCCATCATTATAATATTCATAAGTAAATGTTTTGCTGCCTCCTATGATAATTTTATGCATTCTATTATTAGAATCATAGGTATACTCAGTCATTAGTCCCAATGGATCAGTGACTTTTCTTTTATTTCCATTACTGTCATACTCATAATGGGTATACTTGCCATTTGGTTGAGTATCACGCTTTAATTTTCCGTCTGGATAGTATTCAAGAGTTGTTGTACCTCTTTTATCAGCTATTGTAATAATATTTTGTGAATAATATTTGCTATAATCATATGAAACATTAATGTCTATAATGCCAGCAGCATTCTTGGACTGTTTTCTAGTCATTCGATTCATATTGTCATAGACAAATGTTGATTCCTGTTGTTCTTTGTCAATCTTCTTTATTATGTTGCCAGACTTATCATAAAGCATTACTTCATATTTGCCTAGTGGATCAGTAGCTTTAATAATCCTTCCTAATTCATCATACTCCTTTGTTGATATGATTTCTTTTGTTTGACGACCACTTGCATCATACTCATACATCATGATTCTTATCAATTGCCCTCGATTGTTATAAGCATATTTGGTCTTTTCATTTTTTGCATTGGTCACTTGTATTAGCCTACCTAAGTCGTCATAATCATACCTTGTCTCATTTCCTTTGGGATCTTTTTCATATACCGTATTCCCAAGATAATCAAATCTATATGTCTTAGTGTAGACGACACCTGACCTTGGCTTTACTTCTTCTTTTATGACATTGCCTAGTGCATCGTAATATAAAATATGTTCATCATTATCTTCATTGATCTCTATTTTCATTCTCTGTCCATCAAAATACTTTATCTGTTTATAGCCTCCATCTGGATTTGTTATTTTAATTATTCTGTTGAGCTTATCGTATTCCTGATAAGTTGTATGATTATTTGCATCTTTAAAATGCTCAAGCTGCCCTAGTTTGTTGTAATAATTTTCTTTAACAGTTATCCAAATACCATTTTTCAGTTCTTCTTGTTTTGTCAGTCTTCCGAGTCCATCATAGGTGTTTCTGATCTGATGATTGTTTTCAAGTGTTAGTGTTACGGTGTTGTTATTATCATTGTAGCTAATTGTTTTTTTAGAGTTATCTGGATTAACAAATTCAATCAATCTTCCAACAGCATCATATCTATTCCTTGTGATATTATTTCTTCCATCTGTTGTTGAAAGCTTTCTACCTGTGCTAAAATCATAAGTGTACTTTTCTTCAATAACTTGCTTGTTTCCTGCATAGTCTGTTACATTTATTGAGTATTTTGTTAAGTAGGCATTGCCATACTGAGAACTGTATTCATAATTCTCTATTATCATGCTGCCATCATTGTTGCTTGTTTTTATTTCCTTGATATTTCCATATTGATCATAATTGTAGTAAGCCATTATAGATTTATTTTGACCGTTTTCGTAATGAACTTGTTTTTTCCAGAGAACATTTCCTGTACTGGAATCTACTTGATATTCATTTTTAAGCTGCAAGTTATCATTAATTTTTTTACTTTCACTTGTCAATTGATGATGATTGTTTTCATAAGTAAAACTACTTCTGTTTCCAGCTGAATCATAAAATTCTAATACATCTCCATAGTCATTGTAATTCCAGTTCATTTGAAGACTAGATGAAGTACCTGAAGGATCATAGGAGATTGTATTTTCTTTTATTTTTAGTTTGTTAGCATTATATTCATTAGTTACTTTCTTAATTGTATTTTTTCCAATTTCTTTAAGTTCTTCTGATATCTTCAATCCTTTATTATTGAAAGTAAATACCCTCTGACAATTGTTTTCGTCTTGTATCATTGTAGTGTATGTAAATTCCGATGGTAAATTATTAGGTTCTTGATGAGTCGGATAGCCTGTATAATTTCCAGTGTAGGTATAGGCCTGTTTATCAAAACTTCTTCCTTTGTCTATATTTATACGTTCTTTTACTCTACGATAGGTAAAATATCCACGATACCCATAATTGCCAGTTGCATTTTCATATGTATATTTACTTTCTGCACCCGTAGGATATTTTATGGATGTCATACTAGCCAGATAATTTGTACTTTTACTGGTGTCACTGTTTATTGTAAAGTCTCCTTCAACAATCTCATAATTAAATACTGTTTCTCTCTTCTCTTGATCTATTATTTTCTTTAAAAAATATTTATTTGTGTGTCCTGGTAAATTCTCTAAATGTAATTCTACAGTACTGCTATCAGGTGTTGTTATAATTACCGTTCTACTGTCACCTATATCAGCAGAATAAGTAATATTTATGGTTCTTCCTACTGAGTCTATGATTTTAGTGATTACAGGATAATTATTAAGTATTGTATGTTGAAATTTGATAGTATTATTATATCTGTCAACAATACCTAGCAGTCTTCCATCATCAGCAAAATACTCTTTTAACCCATCTTTATGTATCAAAACATAAGCAGAGCTTTTCTGTCCATTATTAAAATTTCCACTATCTTCTTCTAACTTCAGATCCTTAAGCTTATAGTTTTCTAGATTTGAATCTTCAGTATTATTAGTAGTAATTTGAATTTTGTAGGTTTCTCCATTACTTAGGTGAAGATATTTTGTACCATTAAAATCATCAGCATTTACGAGAATTGTTTCTCCCCCTTTTCTTTCAATCTCAATAGAGGAAAAACCAAAATTCCAACCTGCGCCCACATTATTTCTTAATTCTGAATAAGTATTGCTTTGTAGGTTGTTGACATAGTAATAGTTTGTATTTACATAATGTGGCACAACATATCCACCGCTATAATAAGGGAGTTTCTTAGATTCATTGAACATGGTATCCCACTCTTTTCGTCGAATCGCCCAATATGCATCGTCAGAAGTATTAAAGGTACCAATATATTCTGATCCATTCCAAAAATAACATCCCCAATCTCCATAACTCTGATATACATATTTATTTGCATAAGCAGCATATACATAGACATCTTCACTTTTTTCCTCATAAATTGCTTTATTTAAACTTGCTTTTGAAGAATTATAACGTAGAATTAAATTTAAATCTAATCCATTTCTACCAGGGATACTTAAAAGAGAATTCTCGTATTTTAAAGCTCCTGTGTTTTCTTGAATATTTTCGTTACCATTTACTGAAAAATCAAACGGACTATTAAAATATTTGTCGAAATCTCTTTCTTCTGAAGTTTCTCCTATTGATAAAGTTGCAAAACTGTCCAAATCTTCTTCTATATCACTTTTAATATTTTTATTAATGAGATAACTTCTGATAATTTCATAAACTTGAGCTAAATCTAAATTGTTTTTCTGTACGTAATTTAAGAACTTTTCTGCATCAATATCATATATTTGAAATATGTTTTTAAGCATTTCTATTTCTTCTTGAGTATAATCTTCAGATAATAGTGATATCATATCCTCTAGCTTTTTGCTATTTATTTCTTTTATAAAGGATTCTATATTAGTACCTAGAGCGCTGGCTATTATAAAAGCTGGTCTAATTACCTCACCTTCATATCCGTGTAAAATAAGATGTTTAATACTACTTTGTTCTTCAATCGTAGGTTTATCCAATTCAATTATAAGCATATAGAATGCTATCGCTCCATACACTTTATTAATCTCTTTGTTATGAAGGACAAAGAGGTTTTGGATTTCTGCTTCTGTAAAATTGTATTTTGATGCAATATCTAGGATTATTATGGTTTCAAATATGGTATATCCCTTTCCAGCATAATTAAGAAATATTTCTTCTGCAATATTGAATACTTCACATAGCTTAGCCTTTTCTTCTTCTGTGATTTCAGTAAAATAAACAATCTCATCAAGTAATTTTTGTATATCTCCTTTATCTATACCATAAACTGCTTCAATAACGGTTGGTTTTGAAAATTCTTCATGGAATGAACCGTAGACTGTATCCGTAACACCTATTTTCAGTTTGCTTTTTTCATTTACAAAACTGGGAAAGCTAAAATTATGGTCTTCATACAATGGATTCACAGTTTCATCTATCATATCATTAAAAAATTTTTTTATTTTGGAATTACTATTTTCATCTATTTCCTCGTTTAAAAAAACTTGTAATTTTCCATTAGTTAAATGTTGATTAATTATGCTGTCTGATAACGCATAACTTCTTGTAGAGCAAACAGAAAAAGTTACTGTGTTAAATAATAATGTGAAAATTAAAGTCAGCACTAAATATTTGTTTTTCAAAATAATCCCCCTCTATCTAAATGTTCTAATTATTCCTTTGCAAGCAACTTATATACATTAGCAAAATTTTAGTATTTATTACGTCTTATTAAATTCCCCTTATCATCATACTCAAAATAAATTTCTTCACCTGATTCAAACCTTATATACTTGAGAAGACTTGAATCATTGTATTCATATTTAATAAAAGTATTCTTTTGGTAAAGGGTATAGCATTCCACTGTATCAAGAAAATTATAGTTATCTCCTTGTTGTCCTCCTATAACATAAATCTTATTGTCCACCATTGCTACCCCTGGTGCAATTCGGGCAATTTGCATGCTAGGTTTCTTTATCCATAAATCTTGAACAGGATCATACTCTTCAAATGAATCCGCTTCGCCATAATAAATATCTCCAGAGTGTATACCTCCTGCAACATATATTTTCCCGTTGGAAGCAGCTCCTGCATAAGCTCTTGGTCTTATCATGTTTGTTCTAGGTCTCCATGTATCGCTTATAGGATCATATTCTTCAACTGTATTTCTGAGACTACTACTAGTCATTCCACCAATTGCATAGATTTTGTTGTTTGTTGCTTCAACACCCAAGGCTGATCTTGCAGTTGGCATACTGGCTTTTTGAGACCATGAATTTTTTGCAGGATCATACACCTCTACTGTAGAAAGATCCCCTGAACTATTTTTTCCACCAATAGCATAGATTTTCCCATCTATCCGAATAACAGCTAAGTCCCTTCGTGCAGTTGGCATACTGGCTTTGGTCGTCCATAGATTTGTAATAGGATCATACTCTTCCACCTTGTTAGAATAACCGCTGTTGTTGTATCCACCAATAGCATAGATTTTTCCATTTGCCTGAGCAACGCCAAGATGTCCCCGTGCAGTTGGCATATTGGCTTTCACTGACCAGGTATTTGTTCTAGTATCATATACTTCAACTTTATTGTAATAATTCATATCGTAAGGATTATGACCTCCAATTGCATATATTAGATTACCTGCTGCTGCAACACCTAAATGACTCCGCCCAGTAGGCATGCTGGCTTTAAAAGACCATGGATTTGTTGCAATACTGTATTCTTCGACTTTATTATAGTCATTATCTACATTACATCCTCCAATTGCATATATCTTGTTATCAACGGTTACCGCACTAATGCTAAATCTTTTTGTTGGCATATTGGCTTTTCCTGTCCATGAATCTGTTGAAGGATCATATTCTTCCATTTTGTTATCGCCAAAATTAAGACCATCTCCACCAATTGTATAGATTTTTCCGTTGGCTTCAGTTATCCCAAACAAATATCTTCTCGTAGGCATATTAGCTCTATTTATCCAAGAATCTGAAAGTGGGTTATATTCTTGGACTATATTTAAAGCATCACCGTTACATCCACCAATAGCATAGACTTTTCCATTTGATACTGCTGCCCCCAGGCCATATCTTCCTGTCGGCATGGGCTTTTTCGTAGTCCAGATATTCGTTTGGGGATTGAACTCTTCAACTACATTTAAATAATTGACACTGCTATTTTGACCGCCCATGGCATAAATCCGATTGTTTGCTACAGTAGCAGCTAGATAACTTCTTCTTGTCGGCATAGAAGGCTTACTAGTCCAACTATTGTTAGCAGGGTTGTATTCTTCTACGATGTTTAAATACCCACTACTATTCCTTCCTCCAATAACATATATTTTTTCATTTACAACCCCTATACCAAAAAATCCCCGAGCCGTTGGCATATTTGCTTTTGTAGTCCATGTGTCTGTTACAGGGTCATATTCCTCTACTTTGTTTAAAAATGTATAACCATTACTTTCATCCATTCCTCCAATAGCATAAATTTTTCCATTTACCGCTGCGACCCCTAGACCATTCCGTGCTGTTGGCATGCCTGTTTTGGTTGTCCATCCTAAATCTAGTTCTTCTACTATACCAAATCGGTCACCATCTATATCTCCTCCCATTGCATAGATCTTGCTTCCTACTGTCGCTAATCCAAGCCCTGCTCTTGGAAGTGATAAGCTTGGCTTCCATGCCCAGCTGTTTAGAATAGGATCATACTCTTCAACTAAATTAGAATTGTCTATGTTCCAATATCCGCCTGCAACATATATCTTTCCATTTACTTCCGTTCCTGCCGGACTTCCTCCAGCTGTTTTTTTACTGGCTTTTGTTGCCCATGTGTTGGTTCTAGGATTGAATTCTTCCACTGTCTTAATTGGACCTGTATAAGTATAACCTCCGACAGCATAAATTGACTCATTTGCTGCTACCAGAGCTATTCCATCTCTTGCTGTAGGCATACTAGCTTTAGTGGTCCATGTATTTGTGACTGGGTTGTATTCTTCAACTTTATTTAAATAGCCACTACTATTCGATCCTCCAACGGCGTAAATTTTACCATTGACAACAGCTACTCCCAGATGACTTCTGGCAGTAGGCATATTGGCTTTTGTCGTCCAGGTGTTAGTGACTGGGTTATATTCTTCTACTTTATTTATATAACCTCCGTTATAGCCACCAATGGCATAAATCTTTCCATTAACAACCGCTACGTCTAAGCCATATCTGCCTGTAGGCATATTTGCCTTTGTTGTCCATCGATCTGTCTCTGGATCGTATTCTTCAACCTTGTTTATTCCTCCTAGCCCACCGATAGCATAAATTTTCCCATTTACAGCTGCAACTCCCAGGTTTGTCCTCGCTGTAGGCATATTGGTTTTTCTTTTCCACTGGTCTGTAGCAAACAAGCTATATCCTTGAGATTCTTGCAGGAAAGTTATGTCTTCATCCATTTGAATATCTATAATATCTATTAATGTGCTATTATGATGCCTATTATCAAATAACGCATAACCACAATTTATTTTATTTCCGCCAATGATTTTTTCATACAGACCAGTTATTTTATCTGATGAACGAATGATTGTTTCTTTTACTTCAATGGGACTTAAGCTGTTGTTATTAGCATAAATAAGTGCCGCTTTTCCAGAAACAAATGCTGCTGCCATAGATGTGCCGCTGCTATCAGCATAATCATTATTGGGTTTGGTACTGAAAATTTCTTCCCCTGGTGCAGTTACATGAACGGTATTCTTTCCATAATTTGAAAAAGGCGAAAGGTGACCATTCTTGTTAATAGATGCTACAGTAATGATGTTGGGCATTTGAAAAGAAGCAGGATATACAGGGGTATTATCTAAATCTATACTACTGTTACCAGCAGCAACAACAAAAAGTATATTTGACTTCTCCATTACTTCTTTTAAGGCTATATTTTCCTTGGTAGATCCCCAGCTGCAGTTGACTATTTTCGCCCCCATTGCTTCAGCATACTCAATAGCATTAATAATATCACTAGTATATGCTGAGCCGTTTTTGAATACTTTCAGAGGCATAATTTTAGCTTTTGGTGCTACACCAACAATGCCATTTTCATTTCCTCCTACAGCGGCGATAATGCCAGCAATATGAGTTCCATGCCATTCATCAAAAGCTAAGTCTTTGCTATGTACTTGATTATTATTATCACTAAAGTTCCATCCGTAAATATCGTCAATGTATCCGTTTTCGTCATCATCCATTCTACTAGCGGTTTCCTCTATATTTATCCAAATGTTGTCTGCAAGATCTTCATGAGTAATATCTATCCCTGTATCCAATACCGCTACAATAATTTCCTCTCCTTTTGACTGTTTCCATGCTTCAAAAACATTTGCATGAACTGGATAATTATCTGCAAATTGATTGCTTAACTCTTCAAAAGGCCTTCCGGTTTTAATAGATAGTCTTTGTAGTTCTACTTCTGTTTTTGGTTTTTGAAAAAGTCCCCATTGCCGATCAAGGTATGGATCGTTGATTTCATATGTCCTTGTGTAATTAGCTGCTTGATAATCTAAAATAGGAGATGTGCCGTCAGCTTCCGGTATTTGTAGAGGGTTTTCATCGATCTGATCCAACGGTTCTGTGAAAGTTGGATTTTCTTCACTTTCAAGAGTGCCTTCTGAGGCGGTAGTCAGCTGGTAGTCAGGTTGGATATATTCTATAGAAAAGTCAGCTTTTTTCTTTTTTATTATTTCTAAAAAGTCTTTTGTCTTTAATTTATCTTTCGTAGTAATGACTTCAAAGTTCTTGTTTTTGGTCTTCTTTATTTCCTGAATATCATTTTTTAATGTAGCAACAAATTGATTTCTTTCTTTACTGTCTTTATACTTAACAATGAATCTGTCGGTAATAAAGTCGTCTGTTTCTTGCAAGAATCTGTAATCTGAATAAACACTGTCTGTAACCTTTTCCCTTTTTATACTTTCTAATTCATCTTCTTGGACACTTTTATTTTTTGATGCTTGAAAATTTAAAGTTAATTCATTTAAATCAAGATGTTCGCTACTAGCTTTTACAGGCTGGCAGCTTAATGATACTATAAAACAAACCGTTAAGAATAGCGACAATGAAACTTTTACAGATTTTTTTAGCTGCATAAATAATCCTCCTCTTTCAATTTTAATAGTTTTCAAGCTTACTACTCACTATTTCACCTCCAAGCTTAAATTTGAAATAAAAAAAACCGAGATGTGGTAACTTACCATTCCCGGCAAAAACTTTTTTCGAGAGGTTCCTTTCCACAATGGGAGGCAAAACCGTTTCCAGTTTCACCCTATCGGTCCAAAAACCATTGTCGTAAACTTTAGGCCGTTGGACTCAGAACAACTTTAAATTATCATTATCAAACTTTATTTTTAGATTCGATGTAAATATGAAAAATCCTTCTATTTTTTACATTTTTTGTATATATTTTGTAATTTTTTCTTTTGTAAAACAAAAAACATCTGCATACTGAACCGACCCCCAAAAGTTAGACCTAAAAATCTAACAATTGGAGGTCGGTTTTTTGTGGCAAAATATGATTATGAATTTAAGAAAAAAGTTGTAAATGCATACATGAATGGTGAAGGAGGAAAACAGTTTTTAGCCAATAAGTATGGTGTAAAATCTTCTCGAGATATCATGAAATGGGTAAATGCTTTTAAATCGTTTGGTGATGAAGGCTTAATGCGTTCCAGAAAAAACGAAACATATACTTTCGAATTTAAACTTCATGTGGTAGAGTTATATTTATCAACAGAGGTCTCTTATCAGGAGTTGGCTCTATCAGTTGGCATAAACAATCCACCATTAATTACTAAGTGGGTAAATGATTTTAGAATTGCTGGTCCTGATGCTCTACGACCCAAACGAAAGGGGCGACGTTCCAAAGTGTCTAAGCTAAAGGAAAGCAAATCTACAAATATCGAAACTACTACAAGCAATAATTCAGAGTATTTAAAACAACTTGAAGATGAAAATCTCAAGTTAAGAATAGAGAATGCCTATTTAAAAGAACTGAGGAGGCTGCGTTTAGAGGGGGAAACTCTTCTGAAAAGACCGCGAGAATCATCCACAGCCTCCGAGGAGACTTCAAACTAAAAGATATTCTCGCATATACAGGTTTTCCTAAAGCAACATATATGTACTGGCAAAAACGCTTTGATAGAGAAAATCCAAATGAGGGTCTTGAGCAAAGCATCCTGGAAATTAGAAAAGAAAACAAAGATTTCGGCTATCGTAGGATTTATGGAGAATTAAGAAAACAGGGACTCATTGTAAACAAGAAACGTGTTCAACGAATTGTTCAGAAGCTTGGTCTTCAAGTTTCTTCGTTTACCAGAAAAAGTCGTAAATACCGTTCTTATAAAGGCAAGGTGGGTAAGGTTGCTCCTAATAGAATTCACAGGAGGTTTGAAACTCATATTCCACACCAAAAGATTACAACAGATACCTCTGAATTTAAATATTATGATATAGATGACAAAGGACGAATGATCATCAAGAAACTATATTTAGATCCATTTATGGATATGTGCAATAGAGAAATAATTAGTTATGGTATTTCACAACGACCATCTGCTGAAAACATAATGAATGCTTTAAATGAAGCCATAAAAATTACAAGCGATTGTAAATACAGGCGAACATTTCATTCAGATCAAGGGTGGGCTTACCAGATGAAGGCTTATAGTTACAAACTGAAAGAAAATAAAATCTTCCAAAGTATGTCCAGGAAAGGAAACTGCCATGATAATTCAGTAATGGAAAACTTCTTTGGAATTATGAAACAAGAGATGTATTATGGTGTGGTTTATTATAGCTATGAAGAACTGAAAGAGACAATAGATAAATACATAAAGTATTATAACGAAAAACGAATTAAAGAAAAACTAGGATGGATGAGTCCTGTAGAAAAGAATAGGCAGTGTAAATAATTTTGTGTATTCTCTTTCTAAGTACAATAACTTAAGTAACTTTAAGATTTGATTTAAATGCTGATTTTTGTCGATGAGTAATTTGTCAAATTAGTTCTGCTGTATAAATTACCCATTTAAAGCTAAGAATATACATTGTTTTTCCTAATAACAGGGTAGGGCTATGCTGAGGAGCAACCTGAGGGGTTATTAGGATTCTTTACAGGAACGGGTAGTCTAGTGGACTTCCCGTTTTCTTCGTTCCTGGGGGAACAAAAGCGTTAAACCTCAGGGGTTTGGGGACAGCGTCCCCAAGTTAAACAACATCCTCTTTTTTGAATAATATATTTAGTTGGCTTAGTACCCTATCCCAATCTCCATAGCCCCTAGTCCACTTCTTACTAACTCTTTCAGTAGCTAGATATAGCATTTTCATAAGACTTTCATCAGTAGGGAATATCAGTTTTGTTTTAGTTACTTTTCTAAACTGGCTGTTTAGACTTTCTATGGCATTGGTAGTGTACATAATCCTCCTTATATAGTCTGGAAACATTAGAAAGGTTGAAATATTATCCCAATTATCTTCCCAGCTTTTAATCGCATTCGGGTATTTATTGCACCATTTTTCCTTAGCATGAAGTAGATTTTCTAATGCCATTTCTTCATTCACTGAGGTATAAACAGCCTTTAGATCTGCTACGAATGCTTTCTTGTCTTTGTAGGGTATATATCGCATACTCGCCCTAAGCTGGTGAATAATACATCGCTGTATTTGGGCAAAAGGATACACTGCTCCAATGGCTTCTTTAAAGCCACTTAAACCATCTACACAGAATATTAAGACTTCTTGTACTCCTCTATTTTTGAGATCATTAAGGACTGAGAGCCAGAACTTGCTACTCTCATTTGCTCCTATCCAAATACCAAGGACTTCTTTTACTCCATCCATATTTACACCCAGCACCACGTAGGCTGCTTTAACTACTACTTGTTTATCTTCTCTTACTTTGTAGTGTATTGCATCCATGAATACGAAGGAATATCTCTTTTCTAATGGTCTGTTTTGCCATTCAGAGACTAGGAGTAAAATTCTGTTGGTTATGTTAGAGACCATATCAGCTGAAATATCCACATCATACAAGTTTTTTATTTGCTCTGATATATCTCTAGTGGTCATGCCTGCAGCATAAAGTGCCATTACTTTTTCTTCTATACCAGTTACATTCCTTTGATATTTAGGTATTATTTTGGGATCATAATCCCCATGTCTATCCCTTGGTATATTTAGATCAACAGGTCCTAATTCTGATTTTATGGTTTTCTTAGAATATCCATTTCGTCTATTCGGGGTTTCTTTATCGGACATATCATATCGATCATATCCTAGTTGCTCATCCATCTCTGCTTCTAAAGCTTCCTGTAATACATCCCTGAACATTTCTTTCATGGCTGCTAATACTTCATTTGGATTACTAAAATTTTGTTCCTTGATGTAATTTTTCAATACTTCCTTTGGTATATTCGACATAAAAATACTCCTCCTAGAAAATTTTGGTATTTTATCATTACCTCAATTATTGTCTAGAAAGAGTATACTTAATCTGTTTACACAAAATTTTCTACAGGCTCGTAGAATACAGGCTCAGTCTCTTGGCTGCATAAAATAATTGCGTAGCAGTTAAAAACTACTACGCAATAAAGTCTAACTTATTGGGGTCACATCATACAATGCAAGTGTTTTTTCAATGATGCTACTTAAAAGAAAGTGTCCTTTTTTGCTACTGCTTTCCAAAGTAAGTTCAATCACATGAGTTACATTTCTTGACTCCTCTGGCTTTGCTTGAAATTCTTCCTCCTTACTACTAGTATAGGTGGTTTTATGCATATAATATCAAGATTGCCTTATCCAATTATTGGACTTTTAGCGCATCCTACCGTCCCCTTGCTTCTTTTTACTTCCTTTCCCTTGCTTCCTTTCTTATATTTATTCCTTTTCTAGATTGAGTTTGGCATACATGCCACTTCCTATCATTCCTGCATCATTTTTTAGTGTCGCCAATGCAATCTCAGTAACATTCATACACTTCACATAGATATACTTCTTTACCTCTGCTTTTAATTTTTTCAGGAAAACATCTCCTGCCTCAGCAACCCCGCCACCAATAGCAATAATATCTGGGTCAAAGAGATTGATCAGATTTGCTAATCCAATAGCTAAATAATGTACCATCCTGTCTACAACCTTTAGGGCTAAATGATCGCCTTCTTTAGCACAATCAAAGATTATTTTGGCATTGAGATTATCTAAATTTCCATTGATCCGATTATAAATTAAACCCTTATCCTTTTCCTCTGCTAATAGCTTTTTACAATATTTTATAATAGCAGTAGCAGATACAAAGGTTTCGAAGCAACCATTATTACCACAGTTACAATCATAGAAATTTTCACCAATCACCACATGTCCTATCTCTGTGCCTATACCATGGCTTCCACTGTAGATTTCATGATTAATAATAAATCCGCCCCCTAAGCCGGTACCCAGTGTTAAAAAAATAGAATTCTTCTTTCCCTTGGTGACACCTTTGATATACTCCGCCACCGCCGCTACTGTCGCATCATTTTCTACATAGACCTTTAAGCCTGTCAGCACTTGCAACTTTTCCCCTAAAGCTACATCTTTCCAAAATAGGTTTGTGGCAAAATACACAAAACCCTCTTTGCTACAAGCCCCTGGAATGCCAATTCCTATTGCTGCAATATTTTCCTTATCTATCTTACTTTCTACCATAACCTTGTTGATTAATTCCTTGATCTTTGCCGCAACACCTTCAAAACCTTTCTCCACTGGTGTAGTACTGCTGGTCTTTGCAATGATATCCCCCTTTTCCGATACGATACCTACCTTAATGGAAGTTCCTCCTAGATCAACACCAATATAATACAATTTTTCATACACCCCTTATCTCTGCCCTTATTCAGTAAAATTTTTTACCTAAAATAACCTGTAGTTTTTTTATTTACTTCTTCTTTATGTTACTAAAGTCCTGCTTAGAATAAAATTCGGCTACAATTCAGAAGAGTTTTTACTCTCCCTGAATTGTAACCGAATTTATTTCAAGGATATAGTGCTTGATCTCCCATTCTTAGGCTACTTATTGCCATAGAACGCTTCAATATAAAGATTTTTCATATCTTGTATACTTGGAACTCTAGGATTGCAATAAACACAAATATCATTATAGGCATTTTTTGCTAATGCATCTAATGTATCATTAAATTGTTTTTCATCAATACCATATTCTTTAATCGTACTAGCTAACTCTATATCTGTTTGAAGCTCAAAAATAGCGTCAACAAGTTTATTTACAGCATCTTTTTTATCTGTAAAACTAATATCGATAGCCTTTGCTATTTCGGCATATAAATCACTTACTGCAATTGAGTTAAATTTAATAACATAGGGCAGCATCAGTGAATTTGCTGCACCATGGGGTATTCCAAATACTGAACCTAGTTGGTGCGCCAACGAATGCACGATACCCAAAAATGAATTTGTAAAAGCCATTCCAGCCATTAAGGAAGCCGTATGCATTTCTTCTCTGGCTGCAATATTACGCCCATCAGCATAAGCCTTCGGTAAGCTTTCAAAAACCATCTTAATGGCACTCATTGCAAGAGATTTATCTATTACAGTCGCCGCAATTGATGTATAGCTCTCTATAGCATGTGTTAAAACATCCATACCAGTTGCAGCCGTCACCTTTGGAGGCATTTTAGCTGCAAGATCAGGATCTGCAATGGCAATATCCGGTAGAACTTCTGGACTTGCAATTACCTCCTTGAAATGAGGCTCTACGTTGCTATTTGTAATAACCGCTGCACAGGTAGCTTCAGAGCCAGTGCCACTTGTCGTTGCAATTGCAATCATTTTAGCTTTTTTTCTCAGTTCTGGAGTAGCAGTAAAAACTGTTTCCCATGTAATATCAGGATATTCATATAATACCCACATTGCTTTTGCTGCATCTATAGAAGATCCTCCTCCCAAAGCCACGATCCAATCAGGAGAAAATACTTGCATTTGAGCAGCACCTTTTTCTGAAATTTCTCGGGTAGGATCGGGAGTAACTTCGCAGAAAGCTTGAGTTTCAAGCCCTGCAAGCTTTAAATAATCTGCTATTTTCTTGACAAAGCCTATATCTTCCATGGTTTTGTCAGAAACGATAAAAGCTTTTTTTCCCTTAATTTGCTTCAAGTATTCCAGTGCTCCACTACCAAATACGATGTCTTTTGGTGTTCTAAATAATTTCATCATTATTTTTCCCCCTTTTATTTTTTAAACCTTTTGTCTGCATCAATATATAATGCAAATGACGTGCCAACCATCAAAAAAATCAAGTATTATTATTTGAATTTAACGAAGAATCTGATAAAATGAGGGTAAATATACTATGCACTGCTATCCTTATCTTAAATACGTATTTAAATAAGAACATAAAAAGGTTGCTTTTTAATGGTAATGAAACTAAAGTTTTGTAATAAATTTGTTACAGTGTGTAATATTTCTTAGAAAGCGTAACATATCTCTACATAATAACAAACCGCTAAAACTTCAACTTACTTTTATTGCTATATCATGTATTTATTTTAAATACTTTCTTAAGGGGGAAGATGAGCAATGAGCAATGTTTGGAAAGATTTTGTGGTAAATGAAGATAGTAGAACTTTAAGTCAAGTTCCTACCGCTATTCTAAATTCATGGAAACGCTGTAAACATAATAATGTAAATCACATAAAAGTATCTAACAACGATATACTTCCTGCCTATAAACTAAAAGAATTGCAAGAAAAGGAAGAAATTATGGTGACTGTTGGAAAAAAGGTTTTGCACTATATTTACAAATACTTAAATAACAAGAATTACATTGTTTTAATTAGTAACAAAGATGGCTATATTTTAGATATGATTGGAGATCTCCCTTTCATGAATAAAGTTCAAAAAATCTCTCTATCTCCCGGTGCAAATTGGCGTGAGGAATTTAGAGGAACGAATACAGTAGGTACTATAATCGTTGAACAAACGCCATTGACAGTATTGGGTTGGGAACATTATGCAAAACCTGTTCACTTTTTAAACTGTTGGGCTGCACCAATATTTAATGCAGATGGAAATTTTGCAGGCGTCTTGAATATTTCTGGAGTTGCAGAAGCACCTAACAAAACCCTAATAAGCATTGCACAAAAAGGTGCAAAAATGATAGAACAAATTTTAAAAATTATTGAACTAGAAAGTAATTTTTATTTTGATAGATTGAAATTTGAAGCCATAGCACAGAAATTACATGATTCTGCCAACAAGCTTAATACATATTCTAATGATAATATTTCTCTTCTTAATAAACTTATTGTTAAAAATGAAAACCTGTCTAAAATTGAGTATAATCAACTGACAGACTTCCTTCTTTGGAACAGGAAATGGCTTATATTCAATAAAGTAGACTCAATAAATATACAAGAAAACAAAAATATCTGTGAGGAAAAAACATGGTGCGGAAGAAGTGAAAAAATTCATCAAGTGTTTAAAACTGCTACAAAAGCTGCTTTAACAAATTCTAATATTCTTATACAGGGTGAAAGTGGTACGGGTAAAGAAATAGTAGCAAGATTTATTCATAATAAAAGTTCTTGTTCAAACGGACCCTTTATTCCATTAAATTGTGCCGCCATACCCAATAATCTTATTGAAAGTGAGCTCTTTGGCTATTCCGATGGAGCTTTTACAGGAGCAAAACGCGGAGGACAGCTAGGGAAATTTGAAGAAGCTAACAATGGAACGATATTTTTAGATGAAATCGGAGATATGCCTCTCAATGCTCAAACTACGCTTCTTAGAATACTCCAAAATAAAGAGATCTGTAGGATTGGTGAAAGCAAATACAGGAAAATAAACATAAGAATCATTGCAGCAACCAATAGTAACTTAAAAGAACTTGTAGCAGAAAAAAAGTTTAGACTTGATTTATATTACAGGTTAAATGTTATTTCCATAAAAGTGCCTCCTTTAAGAGAAAGGTTGGAAGATTTATGGGATTTGATCCCTTTCTTTGTTGAAAAATATTGTAAATTACTTAATAAACCATTTGTAAACATAAGCCAGCAGGTATACAAATATTTTTTATCTTATGACTGGCCAGGAAATATAAGACAATTAGAAAACTATATTGAAAGTATGATTGCTCTTTGTGATGGAAATTTACTTACCGAAAATGACTTTCCTGATGAGTTTAAAGAATATTTTCCTGAAATCGAAAAAAAATCAAACACACTTCTCAACCTCCAGCATAATGACGCAGAATACAATACCCTATCACAGGTATTGGCGCAAACAAAAGGAAACGTTACCAAAGCTTCTAATATATTAGGCATAAGCAGGGTAACTATGTACAGAAAAATGAAAAAATATAATTTAATTGAAAAATAGTGTAATATAAAACTCAAAGCAAAAAGAATCATGCTTTTTGATCTTCTTTATACAAAAAACTAAAAACAATACAGATTGATAACCTGTATTGTTTTTAGTTTCATTTACGATAAATTAGCGTAAATGTTCAGTCATACTGCTGAAAAATTATGTTACTTGTGGATAATCTAGCTTTTCAGCTATTTTTGTAGCCATATTTCCACATAAAAATTTAGTTATCAACTGGCATTATTCTCCCATAAGCCTTATACTTAAAGTATATTGATTAGAAGGGATGTGGCAGATTTGAGTTATGATATTACATCAGATTTTATTCAAACAACAGATGAAGTAATTAATCATATACCATCTAAGTGCAACGGATGTGCTAACTTTAGCAACTGTACATCTTGTGGTATTGCTGGTAAAAGATACGAAGTAGATATTGTTGTAGATACCAAAGTAATCTTACATCAGACGCTAGCTTTTTCATGCTCTAATCAAAACAATAAAGTTATTGCAGGGATCTTTCCTGAAAATATAACATCCACTATGCAATACGGCTGTAATTTAGAAGCATTGGTTGTGACACTAAATACCATAGGGATGGTAAGTATTACTGTTTATTTAAGCAAGGCAGTAGATTATTTGAGGGAAAGAAATGAACTTAATGACGAATTTTTAGCATATGTTTCTCCTTTAAATTGGGAACATATAAATTTATATGGGCATTATAGTTTTGATAAAAAGAATATAACCACATTAGATTCTTTAAAATCCTTAAATATAAAAAGTGATGAATGGGAGTGTTGAAAATGCCATTACCAAAACCAGAACAGAAATATTCATATGCTGATTACTTAACCTGGAATGAAAACGAAAGATGGGAAATTTTTGACGGTGTTCCATATATGCAGGCAGCACCCACAAGAATACATCAAGAAATATCAATGGAATTAGCTACACAGTTTCATACTTATCTCAAGGGTAAAACATGCCGTGTTTTTGCTGCACCATTTTGCGTAAGACTCGACATTGAAAAGAATGATAATGATATAAAAAATGTAGTAGAGCCTGATATAACTATTGTTTGTGATGGATCTAAGCTTGATGATAGGGGTTGCAAAGGTTCTCCTGATATGATAGTTGAAATATTGTCTCCATCTACAGGCAAAACCGATAAACTTATAAAGTTTAATAAGTATGAAAAAGCTGGGGTAAAGGAATACTGGATTGTAGAACCTGACCAAAAACTTGTAAGTGTATTTTTATTACAGCCAAACAGCAGATATGGAAGACCTGAAATATACTCAGATGAAGATACGATAACAATTTCAATTTTCAAAGACCTTGAAATTGACTTGAAAACTGTTTTTGATATAGAATAATTTTCGCTTTTAATGGGGGTATTGGCTTAGAGTATAAAAAAGAATAGAGGAAAGCACCCGACTAAAGGACTTTCCCCTATACCTTGAATATTTAGTTTAATAAATTTACCTTATGTGTATTATAGACAAATTTACCAATAATATAACCAAATATATACGGCCAGGGAAAGAAAATTCCAAGGACGGTTCTTTGATTCTGGTGAATCCTTTAGTGTATTCTCCTACGGCAGCTACTGTGGCATCATTTTCTACGTAGACCTTTAGACCCGTCATTTCATGTAATCTTTCACCTAAATGCCAATATAGTACAATTTTTCACACACCCCTTATCTCCATCCTTACACTACAGTTTTTTATCTAAAATAACTTATAGTTTTTTTGTTTACTTCTTTTCTATGCTACTAATGTCCTGCTTAGAATAAGATGAAATTAAAAACAATACAGGTTGATAGCCTATATTGCTTTTAATTTCATCTTATTTTCACTTTATTCTTCAGTTATATCCGTTTATCCCTTAATTATTTTCTTTTGACAGGTTCGATATTATCAGCTTTCTAAGAAATCTTAAGTATAGTAGGTACTTAGCCTAGACATCGCTACCCCTTCCCGACTTCGTTACCTTCCACTGGTGCTGGAATCTCTTCTAATTCATACTGCTCATATTCAAACAATTGATTGGAATCATCATCTATTTTTTTATATTCTTCGGCTCTTTCTTCTATAAGTTTAAGTTTTTTTCCCCCATCTTCCTGCACTTCATATATTTCTCGCTTTATAGGAAAATCAGTCTCTTCATCTACATATACCACTTCACAAAAGCCATCTATTAATGAAGATATTTTTTTTGCTTTTTTCCCATTGCTAAGTTCAATATTGCCCTCTAATGTCCACTTTTGATTTTTTAGACTATTTTTTATATTCTCTTGTATTGATTTTGAAAGAATTTCTTTGTTAGCCTTTGCAATTTCATCAGGAAGCAGCCAAGTATGTACCTCGACTTTTCCATTCTCATTTCCGATGTTTATAATCCTTTTTCCTTCTTCTAGTACTAGAATTCTGTTTACCAAGTTACCATTTTCATCCTTTATATCGGACCTTTCTTTGAGGTTTTTCATATCACGATAGTACTCTTCACTGTAACCCTCCTTACGGCTAACTTTAATATATTCTATTTTAGATTCATTTAATTGTTTAGATGCGTTATAAGCTATCCTATCACCGATCTGTACTAAAGATGTGTTTGTTTTTATAAAACCGAAGACTATTATTGTTATAACAGCAAAAATCACGGTTGTAGCTTTTATACTCTTTTTAGCTAACATATTTTACACCACCTTTTACTGGTAACGCCATATTTACTTTAAAAACATCTCCACAATCCCGCAAATTTAAAATACCCTCGTACTCTTCAACAGCCCTTTTTATCCTTTTTAGACCAAAACTATAATGCTCTTTATCTTTTGGGGGTATATTTTAAAATAGTTTCTTCCTTAAAATACTTTAATTATAAAATAATAATACAAAAGACATACATTAATAGTATTTGTTATAAAATTAACCACATTACTTAATGTACTAATCTTTGAAAGGATTTTTTGATAAAGCATTGGCTACTTGCCTCTTATATCTTCTACTTATTGGAATTTTTTTACTAATTTTCCTAAATACAATAAAATCATTTTCAATATTGAGTATTTTGTCAGTATTCACAATAAAGCCATGATGACAACGTATAAAGGTGTCTCCTTTTAAACCCTTCATAATGTTTTGTAATGCATCTAAAAATTCAAAGGATTCTCTATTAGTCGCAACTACTATTTTTTTACCTTGTCTTTCAAAATAATAGATTTTATCATATTTAATTCTTAAAACTTGTTGTTTGGTTTTGACTGAAAAGAGATTAATTTTTTCTTCATAAGCAGATCTTTCCTTTAAGCGCATACATATTTTTTCCATTAAAGAAAAGAATTTTTTAGATGTGATTGGTTTGATTATATATTGAAACGCTTGTATTTCAAAGGCTTCCAAAGCATAATTTTTAAATCCAGTGATAAATACAATAATTGTGTTAGGAAACTTGACCCTTATCTCATTTCCCACTTGAATTCCATTTAATCCTTGCATTTTTATATCAAGAAAAGCAATATCAACATATTGATTTTCAATTTTTTCTAATAATTCTTCACCACTACTTGCTTTAATAAGATGAATATCATAGTCTTTATTAAAATCTTCCAAATATCCCACAATCACGTTTAAATGATTAATATTATCATCACAGATTGCTATATTTAGTTTCACATCTATTCACCTCGTTCCCTTTACTTAGTACTTGCACCCGCTACGCCACGGGGACAGTTCCTCAGGCACATAAAAAAACATACGTGCCAGACGAAACCGTCCCCATGACTCCGCTACCTCACACTGAGTTGTAAAAGTTTTATTGCAACTTGTACATTTTATAAACAACTCGGATTTCATTCCTAATTTTTCCATATTTATTATTGTTATAATTTAAGTTAAAAGCATCATAATGTTATTATTTTAACAATGTTTTTGACATAAGTGGTAGTTGGAAAAGAAAATTCAAAAAACATCATTAGAAAGATAGGAATAAAACCTAATAGCTTTGTTAAATAAAGAATATTTTTGATTAAAACATTGATTGTCTTCACCATCAAATCATCGCCCGTATTGGACACATAATGAAAAGAGAGGCTCCTTCTTCAAGATTACTCTCTTTTCTAGCTTCTGATGCTTTTGCTATTCAATTTCTATAGTATCTATATCTAGTATAGGTTCTCCCTTCACCTCTAATTTTTCTCTTTCCCACTTTTCATTTATTTTTTTAGAGGACTGCATAACATTTGTTCCATCTGCCTCCTTGTAAAGTACTACAAGTTCAGAACTATCTTCTTTTATTAAAAATATAGGTACTGTAGAACCTATTGGCCCTTGGTCTAAAGCATCAAATTCTGTTGCAATTTCCCAACCCCAATCTCCGATCTCGTCAAATCTTATTTCTTTATAATTTGCTGACTTTGCTCCTGCTGCTGATATTTCTCTTGTCTCTGATGTTTTATCTAAGCCAAAGCTTATCATAATATCATTTCTAGCATGTTCTAATAGCATTTCTGTTTTAAGCCCTATATTCTCATCCTTCTCACTATTAGCATTAATCACAGCTAAACTTCCTATCATTAAAATAAAGCACAAAGCAAAAAGAATAATACTTTTTTGTTTTTTTAACATTTTTGTTTTCCTCCTTCCATTAATTGCGATCTGTATAACTCGCAGTACCAAATACTATCCACTCAGGACTACCCGAATATCTTCCATAGGGTGTAACGTCTAATTTCCAATTATTTGAGTATTTTGTGCTTGAAACTGTGCCTTCTTTCACTGCCTCATAGGGTGCAGTAGTGTCTGATACAGATGAATCTAGAACTCTTATACCATCTCTATAAACTCTATATCTTACTTTAACACCTGTAGTATCGCTAGTAGCTGACGCTGCATCTGCATAGAAATCAGCCCCATATCCGTAAGCTTCAATCCATCCATCTGAAAATATTATATATACATCGCTAGCATATACCATGACAAGTGACATTACTAGCATCATAGTAACGCTTATCACTAATCTACTTTTTTTCACTCTCATAAATAATCCTCCTTTTTTCTTTATATTATTTCATGCATAATTAATATTTCATTTAACTTTAGATTTTGGCACTTTAAAACACCATCTGTTTAAACTTTCCAAGGACTGTTATAAATATCTTTTTAGTTACTACTTTTAGCAGAATCTCGAGAAATCTTATCCATAAAAACTTACCTCCTTTGCGTTATTTAAGAACTTTTTTATAAAGCCTTTAATTTTTCAAAATAATTTTCCATAATTTACCTAAATAATAACATAACATTATTACCTAAACAACCCTTCTGGCATAAGTGGTCGTTAAAATGGCATAACTGGTTGTTGAAAAATCCAAATCTACAAGTCATCGTTAGAAGCAAAGGGACGGCAAACTACGTAAAAAATCCAACAATTACTTAAGTCAATCTTGATATAACATGCTGTAATTCATCTATAATAATAGAAAAAGTAACTCAAACAAATATAGAAGTAATGTAGCTATATAAGTTGTAGTAAATATGTTACATCCGCTATGCCACGGGGACACGTGCCAGATGAACCGTCCCCATGACTCCGAAGCAAAGGGACGGCAAACTACGTAAAAAGTCCAAAAATTACTTAAGTTAATCTTGATATAACATGCTGTAATTCATCTACAATACTAGAAAAGGTAACTCAAACAAATATAGAAGTAATGTGGCTATTAAGAAGATTGACACCAAATTACAAGTCCATGTTTGCCTTTATAAAAGATAATAAAAAATAAACCACTCAGGTTCAAGACTTTAGTCTTACATCAACCTTCATGGTTTTTAGCTTAATATTTTTTAGTATTAACACTTTCAAATACCTTTGTTAAAATTAACCTCTAATTTAATTTTAACAAAAAATATAATTTTCTATAATTATCCAGATCTCTTAGATATCGGTTTTTTCATGAATTTTTAAGGACCAACAATTTAAGTGCCCTGACATCGAAGTTTAAGTTTTTTTAAGTCTTTTCATATATTACAATTCCTACCCTATCTATATGATTGATTAAGTCTGTGTTTTCTATCTTTTGGAATATGGATAAATCAAAACCATAAGGTAAATATAGCTCATCCAATTCTAAATGCAGCTTATTAACATCTTCTAGATTTATATTTTTACCAATCAAAGCTAAGTCTATATCTGATCCGTTTTTATAGTTTCCTTTTGCCCGCGAACCATAAAGCACTACTTTTTCAATTTTATCATACCTAGAAAAAATCTCTAGAATTCTTTCCAATGTACTTTCTTTTAAACCATATTTCACTGTTCTCTACTCTCTTCTCTTTGAAATTGATCCATCTTCTTTCTTAAGCCTTCAAAAGCCTGAAAGTATGAATCTTTTACTATTCGGATAATCTCATCTGCTATACCTTCATCATATGTATGACTTGTGAGATTACGACTCTTTATCATCTGCATCCAAACTTCTCCATTTTCTATTAAGCCCAGGGCAAAGGCTTCTTTTGTAGCATCCTTTGAACCATATATATTTGTATTGCCTCGATTTTCAAAAAAATCTTTTATCGTCTTCCAAGCCAATTCATGGGTGTATTCGAACCCTTGTATAACCCCTTGTTTCTCAAGGTTTGTAAGTTCTCTTTTTTCCATTAATTCTACTGCTTCTTCAAGTTGCTTTAATGCTTTCTTATAATTGCTAAATCTTTGCATCCAACGAACATCTTGAAAATCCATAGAATCTCTTCCCTCCATAGTTAGCCAGCAGATAGCTAATTCATTTTATCAAAAGGTCGTGCGATATTGCAATGTATAAAATATTCAACAAAATACTGTTTAATCATTCTGCTTTTTACCCGATTATCTTACCGCTATTTTATCAAAATGTCAAAGAATTTACTATAGTTTCCCCATAACTTTTAAACATTCCCTCAAGTTAGATCTAATGACACAAAAAAATCCTTATCTTATGTAATGGCTTAACCGGTAGTTAAAAAATGAAAATTTAAAAGATATCATTAGAACGATCGGAGTGAACTGCTTGCAGCTTGCTGAGGCAAGTTCACTAGAAATATAAGTACTGTAAAACCTATTGGTCCTTGGTCTAAAGCATCAAATTCTGTTGCAATTTCCCAACCGACAAGAATGCTACTAATTACCATATGAACCTGACCTTCTAACTGTATTAATAGCTAACCATTGGTTTTCTTTTTACATTAAAATAGAACTGAGGCCCTCAGTTCTATTTTTTATTGTGAATTATTTTTGTCCTAATTCTTCCTTCAAAAAGTTAGGTAATGCAAAAGAAGCCTTAAACAAATCATGATTATAGTATTTTGTTTGGAAAGTTTGTGGCTCGAGTTCTTCTTTTGCTAATGGATCATATCTTTTTGAACCCATTGTATAGCTCCATAAGAAGCCTGGATAGGTAGCATTGGTAGATGTGTATACCCTTGCAATAGGGAATAAACTGCTTATGCTGGCATAAACATCTTTGATTAATTGCATATGTAAAAATAAGGATTCACTTTGACATACAAATAATCCATCTTCCTTCAATGCCCCACGGACATCGGTATAAAACTGCTTCTGGAATAGTTCTACAGCAGGTCCTACTGGATCTGAGGAATCTATAATAATTACATCATAGGTATTAGGATTATTTTTTATGAAAGCAATACCATCCTTAGTAATGACGTTTACTTTAGGATTATCATAAGAAACACTCATTTCAGGTAGATATTCTCTACAAGCTTCAATAACTACAGGATCAATCTCACACATGTCCACTTGCTTTACTTTAGGATGCTTTGCAGCTTCTCTAGCCGCACCACCATCTCCACCACCAATAATTAATACTTTTTCAGGATTAGGATGGGTAAATAAAGGTACGTGGGTGATCATTTCATTATAAACAAATTCATCCTTAACAGTTACTTGAATCGCACCATCTAACGCCAAAGCCCTCCCCAATTCCTGTAATTCTAGTATAGCCACCTCTTGGAAGTCTGACTTTTGATGATATAAAACCTTGTCTACTGTCCAATTCATAGACAGTCCTGTGGAATGTTTCTCATTTAAAATAATTGGCAATTTTTTTCCTCCTTTGCTATTGTTTTCATAAGTATTTCAAAACAGGTCAATTATATCATATTCATAGAAATATGTATATAATATGCTTCTCACTTTTGGAAATTATTCTTTGTTCATCTTCTTTTTATAGACAGCACCAAAAATTTCATAAATAATCTTTAACGCCGCCCAGCTGGTAATGTCTGAGGTGTCTAAGGGAGGAGCAACTTCTACAACATCTACCACTGCTACAGGTAAAGTCAAGATGATTTCTCTGACCACTTCCATAAGCTCACGGGTGCTAAGACCTCCTGCCTCTGGTGTTCCAGTTCCTGGAGCAAAGGCTGGATCTAACACATCAATATCTAGCGTAATGTATAATTTTGTGTAATCCTTGTACTTTTCCTTCAAAACCTCTATTACATAATCTATTCCTTTACGATATACCTCTCTAGCTCCAATAATCTTAATTTCCGGATGTTTCTCGAAATACGCTAGTTCCTCCTCCATGTAAGACCGCAACCCAACAAAAGTTAAATCTTCTGGCGCTATGTTTTTTATTTCCAATGCTCTCCGCTGCGTGCAGGCATGAGACCAGGGATGTCCATCATAGGTATCAATAATATCTGGATGAGAATCAAAATGTATAATTCCTATTTTTTCTTCTTTATGTATTTTAGCAAAAGCTGTTTCTAACGGTATGGTAACTGCATGGTCTCCACCAATAAACAAACAGGTTTTTCCTGTCTTCATTAGGGAAAAGGCTGTCTCTTCCACCTGTTTAAAATATTTTTCCCAATCTAAGGTGATTTCTACATTTTCATGGTCATATACTTTAAAGTTTCTTAGCAATAATCCTTCTTCTGTAACAGGAGGTAAAATTCTTGAAAGTTCCCTTAGCTTATCAGGGGCTTCCGCTGCACCTTTCCTGTTACTGACGGCACTATCAAAAGGAATACCTAAAACAATGATATCAGCTTCATCTATTTTGTCAGTATAAATTTCTCCCCAAGGTAGTCGGTATTTCATCCATCTACTCCTCCTCTCGATTGCTTAAATTTAAATTTTATAATAGTCTTATAGCTTTTACAATGCCCAATTTTTCTTGTTTTATTTCACTGATCTTTGCTGCTATAGATGAACTGAATAGGGGCCCTTAAAAACCTTTGATATTCTTTTATTTTTCTGGTGATACCTCCTCTGTGAAAAGAAAAACTCGATATGGCCTCCCAAGCAAAAACCCAGCCACCTACATAAAATCCCTCTAACAAAGTTGTAGATATAGGATGTGCAGATAAGGTGCTTTCAAGCATAGATGCAGTGAATATTAGAGCAAAAGCCGTTACTACATACAACACCGCCCGCATAGATAATTCTTTCAGATTTCTTCTTTCCACACGAAGGTAATGGATATATTGCGTTCTAAACCCTTTTATAATATTTTTTTCTTTTTGTAAATCTCTTTCTTCTTCTGTAATACTTATATTTAACTCAATATCATATTTCAAAGGTATTTCCTGGGAACATTCCTCTAAGAAATAAATCAAATCAGGGTCTAAGTCCCTTCTTTTAAATGAAGCATTATCCCATTCGTTAAATAGATAAATATATTGTTCTAAATGAATTTCTATCATCAAATTGCCAGTTGCAGTATTCAATGGGTAAATTTCATTTAAAAAAATATTTTTTTCGTATTCCTTCCTCTTCATTTTTTCTTCCTCTCATTCTATCAAACAGCCATCATCTCTGTACTTATAGAGAATAACTATTGTATTTATTATTATACAATACAGCAATATCATTCTATAAAGCTTATTGGTTTCTGTATATTTATGAAAAATTTTCCTTTAACTTCCTATATAATTTCTGTATTTTTGCAAAAAATAAAGTATACAAAACATAATATAACCATAATTCATTTTTGTATATAGATTTATTTCACTGAATTAGGAGGGAATGTCATGAAAAAAGTATTCGTAGTCGCTTTGATTGCTTTAAGCTTAACGATAGTAAATATCCAGGAAATCAATACTTATAAGACAGAGGGGACAAAAGTATTGACAATAGAAGATACCATTAATTCTTTTAAGCCTGAAATTACCCTTAAAGTAATTTGCTAACAGGCCAAAAAACATCCACAATAAAAAAACAACAGAATTCAATAAATTCTGTTGTTTTTTTATTGTGGATTCGCCTCTTCTACAATTGTATAAAATTCCATCGGTTTTTCTTTAGATAGAGCAGGCACTTTAATATCTTCCTCAAACTCTATGGTAGTATTGATACCGTCTCCTTCCATAAGCTCAAATAACAAAGTTCTGTAGCTAGCATATCGATGAAAACCTTCCACATCTCCTATAGCCCTAATAACATACGGTGGCGCGATGGCTGTCATATTAATATTTATATGATTTCCAGCCAAAGTCACTTCACTTCTAGAAGCAACTCTGTGATTATTAATAGATATTACCTCAGCTCCAGCTGCCTTTAACTCGTTTACTAGGTTGATGAGATATTTTTTTTGTTCTACAGTCATCGCTATATTTTCTTCCAAATTGCTTTCTAATGTGATTTTGATGCCAGGACCTGCTAACGCCTCATATCCTGCTAAAATTCTATATTCATTGATTCTAGATCTTAGATTTTTTAGCACGATATTTTCTGTAGCTTTTTCTTCTTCATATTCTTCCACCTGTGCTTTTAACTCTTTAATTTTTATTTTCATATCCTCATTGGCTTTTCTTAGATCTACTACTTCCTGGACTTCTATTTCACCACTAAAGGGCAAAGAAATTTCGTTTTGGATATCGCCAAGAGCATCTATATGGATACCTATAATGATTCCTGATATGGCAAAAGCTAAAAATAAAATAAAAGAAATATTGCTTTTCTTCAATATCTCACTTCCTTTACTTGAATTGTGCAATCCTTCAATCTCTTCCTCAGAATCAGCTGAAAAATTACACAAGTCCGGTTCTTTTAAATAGAAGTCTATATAATCCTTCTTACTAAAATAATACCTGTTCCTATAGAAATAGTCAATAAATTTAGGAAGGTCTTAAGACCTTCCTAAATGAGTTAATGACTTTTCTGCTTCTTCTACCATTTTTTTGACCATGTTACCTCCAACGTACCCTGCAGAGGTATTATTTTGAAGTCCTAATTCCCTAGCAACTTCTGCTTTAAAAGAATTTAAGGCTTGCCTAGCTTCAGGAATAACTGGATTTTTTGTTTTCTTCATCTCTATCACCTCTATACTTAGTATAGAGACTTTGATATGATTTTATACTAATCCTATCTTTTCCTTTACATCCTTCATGGTTTTTTCTGCAATTTCAGTGGCTCTAGCTGCCCCTTGTTTATAAACATTGGTAATATAATCAGGATGCTTCATATACTCTTCATACTTTTCTTTAAAAGGTTTTAAACTTTCTACCACTAATTCTGCCGCATCTGATTTAAAGACACCATAACCTTTCCCCGCATATTTTTCTTCTACCTCTTGAACACTGCAATTGGCTAACTTAGAGTAAATGGTTATAAGGTTTTTTATACCAGGTTGTTCATCTCGGTATGTAACACTGTTTTCATTGTCTGTAACAGCTCTTTTCATTTTTTTAAGAATAACATCATTGCTGTCCAGTAGAAAGATGGTTCCATTTACATTATCATCTGACTTTGACATTTTTTTCTCCGGCTCTTGGAGACTCATTATTCTAGCGCCTACTTTTGATAGATGTATCTCTGGTAATGCAAAAGTCTCCCCATAGGCGTTATTAAATCGAATAGCAATATCTCTAGCTAATTCTAAATGTTGCCTTTGGTCTTCCCCTACAGGCACTAAATCAGTTTGATATAATAAAATATCTGCTGCCTGCAGTACTGGATAAGTAAATAGACCAGCATTAATATTATCCTTATGTCTTTCAGATTTTTCCTTAAATTGTGTCATTCTATTAAGTTCACCCATGTAAGTAACACAATTTAAAATCCAGTTTAATTCTGCATGCTGTATGACATGAGATTGAAAAAAGATAATATTTTTTTCAGGATCTAAGCCACATGCTAAATATTGTGCTAAAAAGGATAAGCAAGAGGCTTTAAAAACCTTTGGATCATGGCGTATTGTCAATGAATGTAAATCTACGATGGAATACACACATTGATAATCATTTTCTAATGCCTTCCAATTTTGAATAGCACCAATATAATTGCCTAAGGTTAAACTACCAGTAGGCTGTGCTCCACTAAAAATTACTTTTTCTTTCTTATCTGTCATTATTTTCACCTTCCCTATTCTATATAAAAAATTTTTCTCTTGTAAAATAAATAGGTATATTTTATCCAATATGAATAAATATATTTACTATATCATAAAAACTTCCTCATCAAATCATTCTTCATCTATGTTGGTTGACAGTTGACTTTCTAATTCCTGAATACGTCTTTCTAAATCTATAATCTTTTCAATAAGATACGTTTCTGTGTCTACTTCAATAGAAGACTTTGACTTACCCACATGTCTAATCAATAAAACAGCCACAACAATAGGTACTGTAAACAATACAATAATTAAAATTAAACTAAAGAACTGATACAACAGAAGTCCCATTTATATCACCCTAACTCTTTTACTTTATAAAAGCTATTATAGCACATTCTCCAAAGAGATTTATATTTTTCTTTGTATTATTTTCTTGTTTTTTTACCTTATCTGTTTAATAAGGTAATTTTTTGATATAATTGTAATAACTTGTTTTTTCTTATTTTATACATAAGCTTAGGTCGCATTTTAAAATATAGTCATAGTTTTTGCTATTATACTTAAATATTCATATCATTAGCGTTAACTTAACGCCTATGCTATCTATACATAACTTTTAAAGGGGTGAATTTATGAAGGGTACTGTTGTCTCCACTTGGTTAATCAGTCTTCGAAGTATTTTTGGTGAGGATATTGTCAGCCATGCAGTAAAATCAGTGGGCTGGGAAAACAATCGAATTATTACGCCACTGGAGGATATTGCCGATGATGAAATTTTTTCTGTCTTTCAACATATTTCTCAGCAAACGAATCAATCAGTAGATGTTATTTGGCGGGAAGTAGGAAAACAGAACATTAAAGCTTTTCAAAGGTGGTTTCCTTCTTACTTCGAAAGATATAGTTTAAAAGGTTTCCTTATGATGATGGACGATGTCCATGCGCAACTAACAAAAATGATTAAAGGCGCTAATCCTCCGCGGCTTCTTGCCAGAGAAATTAGCGAGAAAGAAATTGAAATTACTTATCAGTCAAAACGTGGATTGTTTGATTACTTTTTAGGTCTTTTGGAGGGTAGTGCAGCTTATTTTAACGAAAAACTAGAATATGATATCCTCCAATCTGGCATCACAGAAGATGGTAAAAAATATATGACGGTAAATATTCGATTAGAAAAATCCCCAGATAAAATTGTGGATGCTACTTTATCAAAAGTTTTAGGACTAGGTTTTTTAAAGAGTATCCCTTTAAAAATCAGTTTGTTCACTGGTATCATCGTCTTCTTTTCTTCTATGATAATACAAGGTATAGACAGTTTATTAGCTAATAGCATTATCTCATTGATCACTTTAGGGACAAGCTATATTGTGTCCTCTATCGTAATGAAACCTATGGATTTATTTACCAAAGAAATAGATAAAATAGGACAATACGATTTTTCCAGCAAAACTGTTGTGAAGACCAAGGATTCTTTAGAAGATACCTTTCATCTTTTTAACAATGCTAAAAGTACCATAAAGAAGGATTTCCTCTTTCTTAAGGGGGGTACAGATGACATGAATAACTTTGTTCATGAGTTTTCTATCATAGCAGAAAATATGAAGGACCTGTCAGATTCCATTGCTGGGGTGGTTCATGAAGTTGCCCTTAGTGCTACCAATCAAGCTGAAGAAACAGAGGAAGCTGTCAATGTCTTAGATCAATATATTACCACACTCAACAGAATTGTAGAAGAAGAAACAGAAGGAAAAGATCAACTGGAGGATGCAGTAAAACATTTAGAATTATCCTTTAATGATGTAAAAAATGTCACCGCCATGATCAATGAAGTAAAGGATAATTTTTCCACCGTCAACCATCAAGGAAAAGAATTATCCTCACAAGCTACAAAAATTATGGAAATTAGCTCTACCGTTGAATCTATTGCAGACCAAACCAATCTCCTAGCTCTTAATGCTGCTATTGAAGCCGCCAGCGCAGGAGAAGCAGGAAGAGGATTTACTGTCGTTGCTCAAGAAATACGAAAACTGGCGGAAAATTCCAAAAGTGCCGTGAAGGATATCAATGCCAACTTGATTTTTTTCATTCAACAAATTGAAGGCTTTGTTCAAGCTATTGAAACCCAATACACTCAATTGGAATCCAGTAACACTACCTTAGAGAAGGTCACCATTGATAACCAAGCCTCTACCCATCAAATTGTTGGGGTATCTAATGTGATTGTAAAATTAATTGATGAGATGTCCACAGAAACCAATCATTTAACAGAAGTGATACAAAACATCCATTCCCTTGCAGCCATCTCTGAAGAAAATTCTGCTGCCTCGGAAGAAATGAGCGCCAACGTCACCCAATATTCTGAAAAGGTAAAGGAGTTATCAGAAAATATTGCTTTACTAGAAGCACTGACACAAAACTTTAGAAAAGAGTTACAAAAGTATAGTATATAAAAGAACCAAAGGCGAAGATTTTTATCTTCGCCTTATCTTTTCATCTAACCCAGCAACTCTTCAATTTTATTTTGATCGAAACCTACGACAGTTTCTCCGTCAATCATAACAACCGGCACCGCCATAATACCCTTCTTCATCAGTTCTTTTCTGGCTTCTGGGTCGTTTTGAACATTCCGTTCTGTATAACTTACACCTTTTTGTGAAAGAAACTCCTTCACTGTACCACAATGAGGTCATGTATTACTTGTAAAAACTACTACTTCTTTTGACATTTTAACGCCTCCTTAAAATTATCTTTATACTTTGTCAATACCCAATAGTCCTTCAGTGAAACAATAAATACTGATACTAATGAGGATTCCTTAGTAGATTATGTTGTTTCATAGAAAAAAATAATACACTTCTATTTATATATTTTCCCCGTCTTTCTTTATTTTGTCAAATATTTTTTTATTCCTCTACGAATTTCTTCTCTTGTATATAAAGGGTCTCCATATTCTTTCATATTGTTATACTGTATTAGTTCTACAATTGCTGTCATATTATACTTGTTAATTTCCCCTATATTACTAAAAAATCCCTTTCGTTGGTCTAATTCTTGTATAAAGGAAACAACCTCCCTCTTTTCTTCCATATCATCACCTCGCGTATATATTTACTACCTATTATTTTGATACACTTATTGATAATCTATACAAAAAAGAAGGACGAATATCCTTCAAAGGTTAATCTATGATATTATATTTTCTAGCTTTAGCAGCAATAGTCTTATGGGTAACGCCTAATGCTTTACCCGCAGCGTTAAAGCTGCCAAACCTTTCAAGTGCCATTTTTATGATTTCTCTCTCATATTCTTCTAAGGTGGGGATTTTATTTTCTTCAGTTATATGAATCAATGAACTTTCCTCACAAGAATATATTCTTTGATAAACATTTGAGATATGCGAAGGAATTTCTTCTAAATCAATCACTTCTTCTTCTGCTAATGCAACCAAGCCTTCTATTAAATTCTCTAATTCTCTTACATTGCCAGGCCAGTCATAATGATAAAAGGCTTTTTCTACATCTTTAGATAGTTTGACAATATGACCACCGTTTTTTTTGTTTATTTTATCAGTTAAATAACTGCACAATAGCGTTATATCTTCTCTACGTTCCCTTAAGGGTGGTAAGTTTATAGAAATAACGTTTAATCTATAGTATAGATCTTTTCTAAACTGCTGCTGTTCTATCCGTCTTTCCAAATTGTGATGGGTAGCGGAAAGAATTCTCACATCGCAGCTTATTGTTTCTATTCCTCCTACTCTCTCCAACTCTTTTTCTTGAATGACCCGTAACAGCTTCACCTGCATTTCCAAAGGCATATCTCCTATTTCATCTAAAAAAATGGTACCACCATCAGCCTGTTCAAACTTTCCTATTTTTCTCTTAATAGCTCCTGTAAAAGCCCCCTGCTCATGGCCAAATAGTTCTGATTCTAAAAGGTTAGAGGGAATAGCACCACAATTTACTTTAATAAAGGGTTTGTCTTTCCTACTGCTGGAATCGTGAATTGCCTTTGCTACCAATTCCTTTCCCGTACCGCTTTCGCCTCTAATTAATACAGTTGAGGAAACCTTGGATGCCTTCTGAGCAGTCCACAACACCTTCTTCATACCATTACTTTTAGCGATGATTCTTTTAAAACAGTCATTTAAGACGATCTTTTTTGTGTTGGAGGTTTCCAATTGAACAACTTTTTCTTTATCATTCGTGGTTTTTTCTTCTCTATAGATAGCCATAATGCCTTTGTATTTATTATCAAAATATAGAGGGGAGGTATAGATTTTTACATTAGGAAAAACGATGCTGCCTTCAATACTCTTTTGTTCTTTAAAAGATTTTATTAATGCGTCATCGTGTTTAACACAGAAAATACTTTTTCCTAAAATAGCAATGTTGTTAATGCCAAATATTTTTGAGTAAGCAGAATTTGAATAAACTACCTTGCCTGAGGCATCAATAACTAAAACACCCTCCGACATATACTCCAATACATCCTCATAATGAAAGTCTATAGGCAATGTACCTTTGTTTTTTATATTTTTATGAATATTCGTAACAGTTGCTGTCTTCATCCTTATTCTCCCCCCTTTTCAATTCTCCTTACATACTTCTGGTTGCTATAATATTTATGCCTGTACCTAGTATATCTCGTATAATCACATCTCCTGCTTTCACTGGGCTTTTTACTTCTACAAAATCTAATTTTTTCATACACTTAAACATCAAGTTTTTAGCTATAGCCTCACTTGTTCTTACCGGCAATCTATTTAAATGGGCATATTTAATTTTTACAGTTGAAGTGATAACTCTTGTGGGGTTTCTTAATTCTTTCACCGCATAATCTAACCCTTTGGGACACTTATTTCCTTTTATATCAAATTCCATTCCATCAACATCCAGAGGTCTCACTTGTAATTTACAGCCAAAAGGACAAACTATACAAGTCATATTTTTTATTTCCACTTATGCTCCCTCCCTTTGCAACTCCACCGTGATTTCTTTTATTCTTCTTTCTATTAGATCCTTTAGTGACAACTTGATAGACTCCATCTCTCCAGGTGTTAAGTGGTTTTTTTTCACTTTTTTTATTTCAATTCCATCAGCTTTAACAATCATTTTAACGTCTTTGTATACATTATCTACCCTCATATATAATTCCAGCGATTCTTCAATATTTTCTACCCTTACCTGATGAGGCACAATATAGCGAATGCCTGATGCAGGTATGGTTCTAAAACAGTTCCCATCCTGCTTTAGTTGTTTTTTCACATATTTAGCAGCACTTTTTCCTGCTCTTCTGCTTTCTTCCGTTACCCAGTCTACCAGATCATGAACATGAACAACATTACCACAGGCAAAGATTCCCTCAACAGAAGTCTCCATTGATTCATTTACAATAGGCCCCCCAGTGACATCACTTAAAGCTATACCTATGTTTTTTGACAATTCATTTTCAGGAATTAGGCCTACTGATAATAACAATGTATCACAGTCTATAGCTTCTTGAGTACCTTCAATAACTTTCCTGTTTTCATCTACTTTAGCAATAGTAATCCCCTTCAATCTATCCTTCCCTGCTATATCAACTACTGTATGGCTTAGTAAAAGAGGTATACCAAAGTCTTCTAAACATTGAACAATATTACGACTTAATCCTCCTGAATAGGGCATTAACTCAATAACTGCTTTTACTTCAGCTCCCTCTAGGGTCATCCTTCTTGCCATAATTAATCCTATATCTCCAGAACCCAAAATAACCACCTTTTTCCCTACCATATAACCCTCCATATTTACAAACCTTTGAGCTGTTCCAGCAGTAAATATGCCGGCAGGTCTTTCACCAGGAATTTGAATAGCACCTCTTGTTCTCTCTCTACACCCCATAGCCATAATAATGGCCTTCGCCTCAATTCTCATCAACCCATCCACCGTATTCATCGCTGATAAGGATTTATCTTTGTCAATGGTTAATACCATTGTATCCAGTTTATACTCGATACCCATTGCTTTAAGCTCCTGAATGAATCTTTCAGCATATTCTGGTCCTGTCAGTTCTTCTTTGAAGACATGTAGACCAAAGCCATTATGAATACATTGTTGCAATATACCACCCAACTCCCGATCCCTTTCAATCACTAATATATTCTCTACATTATTCTTCTTCGCCTCGATTGCCGCTGCCAGCCCCGCAGGGCCTCCACCAATTACGACAATATCATATTTTAGCATAATATTCCCCCCCTGCTTCTGTTGTTTTAGACTGGGCTGACAGTTTGTCAGTAATATCATAAACCTTTTTTTCTTTTGTTACCCCTGTTAATAGATAAGCTGTTTTTTTATCCTTAACAACTTCTGTCATATCGATTTTGAGTTCTCTAGCTATGATCTCCATAACTCTAGGGGTACAAAATCCGCCTTGACATCTGCCCATTCCAGCTCTTGCCCTTTTCTTTACGCCATCAACAGTAGTGGCACCTATCTTTCTATGAATAATATCTACAATTTCTCCCTCCGTTATATTTTCACATCGACAGATAACTCTACCATATCTAGCATCTTTACAAATGAATTCTCTCTTTTCTTCATCAGATAATTCGATAAAGGGCTTAAAAGGTTTCCTTACAGGGTTAAAGTCCTTTTTCCTCTCTAGCATACCCCTGATGCTTTTTACTATTTCCACCACATATTCAGCAATAGCCGGGGCCGCCGATAAACCTGGAGAGTCAATTCCAGCCACATTGATAAAACCTGGTGCTTCTTTAGATTCTTCAATAATAAAATCCCCTGTAGCAGTTTTTGCCCTTAGCCCTGCAAAAGCAGTAATTACTTGATGAAAAGGTAGGTCTTTTATTGTTTTTTCTACATGCTTCCTTAACAAAGAGAATGCATTTGCATCTGTCTGTAAATCTTCTTTTGTTTTAGCTGTCTGTGCAGTTGGCCCAACCAACAGATTTCCATGAACTGTTGGTAAGACCACAACTCCCTTACCCTCAGATGTAGGACATTGAAACAGCACAGTTTTTGCATATTTTCCTATGCTTTTATCAAAAAGATAGTATTGTCCTCTATTGGGAATAATCTCAAAGGTTGGAGCACTTACCATATTATGAATCTTATCAGCAAATAGGCCAGCTGCATTAATAATATGCTTCGCTTGAATTTTTTCATCTTCAAGAACAATGTTATAACCCTCTTTAGTTTTATCTATGCTAGTTACTTCGCTATTCAGGCTTACTTCTACCCCGTTTTCTGCTGCATTTTCTGCTAAAGCAATTGTTAATTCCCAAGGTCCTATAATTCCACCTGTTGGTGCGTAGAGGGCTCCAACAGCTTCATCCCTAAGATTTGGCTCCATCGCCAAAAGTCTCTCCCTATCAATCACCTCTATGTGAGAAATACCATTTTGAATGCCTCTCTCATATAAACCATGAACTACTGCCATTTCTTCCTCATTAAAAGCTACCACCAAAGAACCGATTCTTTTAAAGGGCACACTTAAATCTCTACAAACTTCATCAAACATAGCATTTCCTCTTGCATTCAGCTTTGCCTTTAGTGTTCCTGGTTCAGGATCATAGCCTCCATGCACGATAGCACTGTTGGCCTTGGTTGTACCGTTTGCTACATCATTTTCCTTTTCAAGTAGTATTATTTTCAAATCGTATTTTGATAGTTCTCTTGCAATAAATGTTCCTATTACCCCTGCCCCTATAATGGCTATATCATACATTTTATTCTCTCCTTCCGTATAAAAAACGCAAAAAAGCCGCATAAAATCAACCTATATCATCTAAATAGGTTAACTTACACGGCTCTCCAATTCTCGGCCTTTTTTATTATTTGTTTTATCATTATCATATCATGATTTTCATCTCTAGTAAAGTTAGTTTACTGAATTTTATAATAACTTTTTATACTGTTCCTTCTATTTCAGCTTCTTCCTCTTCTTCTAAAGCCCACTTTAAAGCACGATTTACAGCTCTTTTCCAACCTTTATACATTTTTTCTTTTTCCATTTCCCCCATAGAAGGACAAAAAGTATTGTTAACCTTCCACTTGTAGGCAATTTCTTCTTTATCTTTCCAAAACCCTACCGCTAAACCCGCAAGGTAAGCTGCTCCCAAGGCTGTTGTTTCCGTTACTTCTGGTCGTTCTACTTCTACACCCAATAGATCCGACTGAAACTGCATTAAGAAATTGTTACCAACAGCACCCCCATCCACCTTTAAGGTTTGTAACTGAATTCCTGAATCCTCCTGCATTGCCTCTAAAACATCCCTTGTTTGGTAAGCAATAGCTTCTAATGTAGCTCTTATAATATGTTCTGCTTTAGCACCCCTTGTTAACCCAACAATTGTCCCTCTGGCATACATATCCCAATAGGGAGCACCCATGCCTGTAAAGGCTGGTACTACATATACTCCATTAGAATTTTTTACTTTTGTGGCCAGGTACTCAGTATCTTCAGCATCTCGGATGAGTCTTAACTCATCCCTTAGCCACTGTACGGATGCTCCTGCCACAAATATACTTCCTTCTAAAGCATATTCTACTTTCCCCTCTACCCCCCATGCTAAGGTGGTCAATAACCCGTTATTGGAGGGAACAAATTTTTCTCCTGTATTCATTAGCATAAAACATCCTGTACCATAGGTGTTTTTTGCCATACCAGGTTGAAAACATGCCTGCCCAAATAGTGCTGCCTGCTGATCTCCTGCTGCGCCAGCAATTGGAATATCTGCACCACCAAAGGTCTGGTGATCAGTATAACCATATACTATGCTGGAGGGTTTTACCTCTGGCAACATAGATGCAGGAATGTTTAATTCCTTTAATATTTTTTCATCCCACTTCAGCTCTTTTATATTATATAGCATTGTTCGAGAAGCATTGGAATAATCTGTTACATGTACTTTGCCCCTGGTTAAATTCCATATCAACCAAGTATCAACAGTCCCAAATAACAGTTCGCCTTTTTCGGCTTTTTCTCTAGCCCCTTCTACATGATCTAAAATCCATTTAATTTTCGTTCCCGAAAAATAAGCATCTACAACTAGGCCTGTATGATTTCTAATATATTCTTCCATGCCTTTTTTCTTTAATTCATCACATAGGTTTGCGGTTCTCCTACATTGCCATACAATAGCATGATGAATAGGTTTTCCTGTAGCTTTATCCCATACAATAGTTGTCTCTCTTTGATTGGTAATACCGATAGCTGCTATTTCATGAGGGTCTATTCCTGTTTTCTCCAAAACCTCTCTCGCTACACCACTTTGCGTCCCCCATATTTCCATTGGATCATGCTCTACCCATCCAGCCTTCGGATAAAATTGTGTAAATTCCTTTTGTGACACCCCTATAATTTTTCCATTATGATCAAATAGTATAGCTCTAGAGCTGGTTGTTCCCTGATCTAACGCCATGATATATTTTTTCAAAATAAACCCTCCTTTGTCATCTTCACTGCTTATTTTTTATCTCTCTAGTTTATGCAGCTTTTTCTTGCACTTCTTTTACTTTCTCTATTTCCTTCTGTACTAAGATATACTTACTAACAGCATGCTGATATAAATAACCGCCTATCAGTGCTCCTATAATAGGGCCTAGAATGGGTACCCAAAAATAATTATTCGGCGCTGGTAAACCAATTCTACCCCAACCTGCTAAGGAAGTAAATAATTTTGGGCCAAAGTCTCTTGCAGGGTTCATCGCAAATCCTGTTAATGAACCAAAGGTACCTCCTATAATAGCAATAGTAATTCCTATTAGAATTGCTGCAAAGGGAGCATACTTGCCCTTAGGTGCATTTATATTTTTTTCATCCCCTAGTGCAAAGATAACTAATACCAAGATGGCAGTAATAACGATTTCAACAATGAGGGCATGGATATTTGATAAATAGGAATGAGGATAGGTTGAAAATACTCCTGCTGTCGTCATACTATCTATACTACCTCTAATTATACCAGCAGATGCTTCAAATTCTGCAAAAGATCTACTATATAAGCCAAATACCATAGCAGCACCCGTAAAAGTACCTGCAACTTGAGCTATTGTATAAGGTACAACTTTCTTCCATGGAAATCCTTTGAATACAGCTAAAGCAATCGTTACCGCCGGGTTGATATGGGTACCAGATACTGCTCCTGTAACATAGATTGCCATCGTTACGCCAAGTCCCCAAAGCAAAGAAATATCCCACAGATTGTAATCAGCCCCCTTCAATACTAGCGTTGCTACAGATCCTGATCCAAAGAATAATAGGATAAAAGCTCCTATAAATTCTGATATAAGCTCTCCCTTTAGATTCTTTTTCATCATTAATTTCTCCCCCCATTTTTACAACATAAATTTTTTTATAAAATCACAACCACTGTATATCCTACATAAACCTTATCTATTGACTTCCCTCCTTTTTGTAACGTTTTCCTAAATCAAGTAAATTTTTTTATTCGTTAATGGATGGCCATCCTATAACTGCCAAATTTTTTTATTGCTGGAAGAAACCCCTATAGCTCCAGCCTTTAAGCTCTCAATAACATCTTCTTTATCTTCAATCAATCCCCCAGCTATAAGAGGAAGCTTTGTTTCATCACTAATTTTCTTGATGATTTTCGGCATAATGCCAGGAAGAATTTCTATAGCATCGGGTTTTATATTTTGGATAGATTTTATACCAGTTTCTAAGGATAGAGAATCTAATATAAACAACCTCTGTATAGCAAAAATGTTCATCTCTTTTGCTTTTTTAATCAAACTACTCTTGGTGGTGATAATACCATCAGGTTTCATGTTTTCGTAAATATATTTTAACGCAATCAAATCTCTAGAGAAACCTTCTAGCAAATCTATATGTAAATAAACTAATTTGTTATTGCACTTGATCTTTTCTACCATATCCCTTAAATTGAAGATATTTCCAGTCAGTAAAAAAATTATTTCACAGTCAGATTTTATTGCCATCTCTAAGTCCTTTACAGCATTTACCGCTGCCACAATAGGACTATCCTGAATACTATTATAAAATTCTTTTCCCAAAGCTTTCGCCTCCTTATATAAAATATATTAGCAAAATTTATGCCAACTTTACTACGATAAATATTTCAATGTTTTACAACTTCTTTTAATAAAATTTTGATACCTTTTACCAAATTTTATTATCGAAATATCCCTATGCTTGGTAAAAAGTATCAACCTGTGAAATGCCCATAAAAAAATCACTGATAACCAGTGATTTTTTTTGACAATAGTGGACAATAGGGAGGGTTCTTGTTGAATACTAAAACTTCCCTTCTATTAAAGCTTGCTTTTTACAGAAGCAATTTTCCCTTCCATGGTGTTGGTTTTATCTCTACGATCATCAATCTTCATGGTAGTAGCCACCCTCTGAGCACCTTCTTGGAAGGGTACCTGATGAAGCTTTTTTGCCACTTCCAGCACTCTATCTAAGTCTCCCTCTAATACTGTAGACATAGGAGTTAATTGATACTTGATATCCTTCTCTTCCTTTAGCACCTTATGGCAAGCAGCAACATATTTGCTAACACTGGTAGTAGCTGTTCCTAAAGGGATCACTGTTATTTCTATGATAGCCATTAAAATTCCTCCTTTAATTTTTAAAATATATATGCTTAAGGTTATCAGTGACTTTTTAAACGATACTATCTGCTCAATTTTGTTTCGCTGAACCAATGCCTTGTATTATTAGCTATTCTAACTAAAGCCAGCATAACCGGTACTTCTACCAATACTCCTACTACAGTTGCCAGTGTAGCTCCTGACTCTAACCCAAATAAAGATATTGCCACCGCCACCGCTAGTTCAAAGAAGTTACTGGCGCCGATCATCGCAGCAGGTGATGCTACATTATGAGGCAATTTCCAAGCCTTTGCCCAACCATAAGCCAGCGTAAAAATAAAAAAGGTTTGAATTGTTAGGGGAATTGCAATCAGTAAAATGTGTAAAGGATTCCTTAAGATAACATCACCCTGGAAGGTAAAAATGATAATCAGCGTTAATAACAAGCCGATAATCGTAACATTATCAAACTTCTTTAAAAATACATTTTCAAAGTATTCTATACCGTGATTTTTTACAATGTATTTTCTTGAAAAGTATCCCCCTGCTAAAGGAATAACAATAAATAAAACAACAGATAAAAGCAAAGTATCATAAGGTACAGTTACATTGGTAATTCCCAATAATAGTGCAACAATTGGAGTGAAGGCAATTAATAGAATAAGATCATTCACTGCCACCTGTACCAGTGTATAGGCAGGATCTCCCTTCGTCAAATGACTCCATACAAATACCATAGCAGTACAAGGAGCTGCCCCTAGCAATACTGCACCAGCTAAATAATCATTTGCCAAAGCTTCAGGAATCAAATTTTGGAATACAACTTTTAAGAAGAAGGCTGCAATTAAATACATGGTAAAAGGTTTGATTAACCAATTGGTTACGCAAGTTACAATAAGTCCTTTAGGCTTTTTAGTAGCCTCTACAATACTGGTAAAATCAATCTTTAACATCATAGGATAAATCATCAACCAAATCAATATCGCCACAGGAATGGATACCTGCGCATATTCAAATTGGCTTAAAACCTCCGGAACAATTGGCAAGAATTGTCCAATAGCTACTCCTATAACAATACATAGAGCAACCCATACAGTAAGGTAGGTTTCAAAAAAACCTAGGCCCCCGCCTTTCTTTTCTTGATTTTTTGACATCCATAAACACCCCTTCGTTTTTAATAATTTATATAAAGTCAGCCATCTATAACTATTACCTTCTATAGGTGAAGAATAATATGAAGAATTCCTTTGGTGAAAAATTTATTTGGCTATAGAAGTATTTGGTTATAGGAGCTGATTTTTTTCTATAACACAGCCCTCTAATCATCACACTTGCGTGGCGTAATGCCATAGGGGTTTCCTTCGCAATGGGTAGTGATTTCCTTTACAAAACTGCAAAGTTCTTGTGCTTTTATAGAATTTATAGAATAAAACATCCATTTTCCCCTTTTATCTATATTCACCAAATCTGCATGTTGCAACACCTTCATATGGTGGGAAATTGTAGGCTGGGTTAGCCCTAAATGATCCTGTATATCGCAAGCACATAGTTCTCCACAGGTAAGAATTTTTAGTATTTTTAAACGGTTTTCATCTGATAAAGCCTTAAAAACATCTATATACTCTTTCACTCTTTCACCTCACTTAATTCATCCTTTATTTTAAAAGAGATATGCTTTCAATGCTCCATAAAAATAAGGATTTTTCCTTAAAAGATTGCATTAATACACTTGCATTCATCTATATGTTATATGTTTATCATAATAAATATATAGATTCATGTCAATATGTTTATTATGATTTAGGAACTTAGAATAAAATTACAGAAAAAACCTTATCTTTTTTAAGATAAGGCTTTACTTTGCAAATTTCATAACAGTTTTTAAGATTCTTTCCACTTCTTCTGATGTGATATTTTCTTTTAATAAACAATCTTTAGCATGACCTTCGATAATAATGGAGCCTACCTTTTCCACCGAAGACTTTACTGCAGCAATTTGCAGCAAAATATCTTCGCAAGACTTTTCTTCTTCAATCATCTTTTCAATTCCTTGAATGTGTCCTTTAATTGTCTTCAGTCTATTCAAAATATCTTTTCTAATCTGTTGTTGTTCCAACTTTTCACTTCCTATTCAATCTCTGTAAATTTAATTATAGAGAGTTTTTATTTTCTCATAATCAACCATACTACGCTGCTTTCTTATGTTTCTTTTGGCCTTCCTGAATCAAACTAGTAGCGTAACCCATAGGGCATACCACACACCAGCTTCTAGGCTGAAAGATTACCCCCATCATAACCCCTACTACCGTAGAAACCGTCATCATCCTGACAATAGCAAAGGCTGTTTTGGTGAAGTCTCCTCCCGCCATAATTAGAGAAATCGTAAACATACCAATCATCCAAATTAGCATAATATTTTTTACCGTTTTGGTTTTGAAGGATTTTGGAAGATTTCTCTTGAAACTTATTTTATCTATAAATACACCAAACATAGAACCTCTAGGACAGTATTTTGCACAGTGCACTCTGCCACCACCGCGAACTGCTAAATAAATAGGCGTTCCCATACATAATAGCCCTAAAATACCAAATCGTATATCTACGATGGCTAAAGTAAAAAACATCACCATAAAAATCCATGACCATGACATAATTGATTTTTTCATATACATATCCCCTTTCTTACCCCCTCCCTATAGGGGTGGTATAAGTATATGATACATCTTTTTTTGTAAAAGGTCAATAGGCTACTGAATCCACCCTTTTAATTTTTCTATATCCTTGATGGTAATTTTCCTTCCCTCGATACCAACAGATCCCTCCTTTTTAAATTGGCTTAATGCACGACTGACTGTTTCTCTAGCAGTGCCTATCATATTGGCTAGTTCTTGCCTTGAAATATTTAATCTAATTTCAACCCCATTAGGTGTTTTTACGCCATGCTCCTTAGCAAAGGTTAATAAAGTTCTTGCAATTCTCATGTAAGTATCTCCAAGCGCCAGCTCCTTTACCTTCTGCTGAGAATGGAACAGTTTTTTGCTTAAGACCTTTATTATTTCAAGAGCAATCTCTGCGTTGTTACGAATTAATTTCTCCAAATCCTTGTTTTTGATCATGCCAATTTCAGCATCCTCCAGTATTTCAGCAGAGGCAGGATAAGGTATATCATTAAACAGTGTCACCTCAGCAAAGACTCCCCCCTCTGATAGTATGGTAAAAATATGTTCCCTTCCATCTGGTGTAGTTTTATAAATTTTTACCTTACCGGATTTTATAAAATAAAAAGCCTCTCCGTCATCTCCTTCCATAAATATAATTGCACCCTTTTTAAAATTTCTTTCAATAGTTATTTTACTAATGCTTTCAATATTTTTTTCCTCTAACTGAGAAAAAGCTGGTATTTTTTTCAAAGCATCTATTGCAATATTTTTCATTTTTTTCCCCCTTTAAGCTTTACTTTTCTGCTATGATAACGGTAGCGTAACTTTCCTCTTTATAATTCTCCTCCATAAAATTCCCATATAGCTTTACATCTTTAAATCCTGCTATTTGAAGCATTGCTATTAGCTGATGGCTCAGTAATGGATAAAGAGGAACTGAATTGGTAAAGGTTCTTGTTTCACCATTCTTGGTAACAATTAACTCTGTATTAAAGTAAATAAGACGTTTACTTTCATCATAGTTATATTTTCTAACAAACTTTACACCAGCTTCTCTGTCTTCTATTGTAGGAAGACCATCTATGCTATATTTCATAATTCTATCATAATTAATAATCTGTAATATAAGCTTTCCTTCATTTCCTAATATATTATGCATTTGATGTAAAGCATTTTGTATTTCTTCTAGTTTCGTTAGATGTACCAGTGAGTTTCCTATACAAAATGCCAAATCAAAACTTCTTTGCTGAAGATATGTACCTAATTCTCTCATATCTCCCACATAAGTCGTCAGTTGAACCCCTTTTGCCCTCGCCTTTTCTTCCACGGTCTTCATCATTGCCTCATCTAAATCAATAGCGGATACTTGAAACCCTCTTTCCGCTAAAGCAATGGCGTAATTCCCCGTGCCGCAAGCAATATCTAGTACTTTATCATCAGTATTCTTGCTGGCCTCTTGAATAAATTTCAACTGTGCTTGTCCAGTAGGAAAAACGATATCATAATACTTACTAAACTCTTCATAAAATCCCAACGCTATCCCTCCTAATTTATTTTCATAGTATTTTTATCTTTATACCCCTTTATTCCCAATTTTTATTTAAAATTATTATTACTTTTTAAAAATCTTTAATTATATTATAACCGATTCTATTTTCAATACATAGTTTTTCATTTTATTGAAAAAATAGTAATTGAAATAACTTGTAAATGGAGGGTGAAATCATGTCAGACTACAACAAAGAAAATTTAGAAAACAGTACCAATACCATTGGGCAAGGCAAGGTAGGATTGAAGGCAGATGCTACTGGCATCAGTGGTACCAATGATCCAACCTATCATGAAGACATTCATAGTAAAGTAGAAATTAACTATGAAAATATAACAAAATCTCCAACACCTGAAGAAGTTTATCAATGGCAAAGGGATCACATCAAAGTAGATGATCAAAGTCCTGAAGGCTACCCTTTAAATGTTATTGTAGATCCAGCTATGCGTGAAATGTATCAAGTCGTACATAATGCTACTCTGACCAATGTTTTTGACAGGTTTTCAGAACAACAGCCCCAATGTCGTTTTTGTGTAGAGGGCTTATCCTGTCAATTATGTGCTAATGGCCCCTGCAGAATACATCCAAAAGCACCCCGCGGCGTTTGTGGTGTAGATGCCCACACCATGGTAGCCCGCAATTTCACTTATCGTCATGTAACCATAGGCACCTCTGCCAATATATTTCATGCGCATCAAGCAGCCCGCACCTTAAAGGCTGCTGGAGAACATCCAGAAAGCGGTCTAAAAATAAGAGATGCTGAAAAGTTAAAGAAATATGCAGAAATGGCAGGTTTTAATCCTAATGATCCTGTTGAGAAGTTAGCAGTACAGTTTGGTCAGTGGGTGATGGACGATATGCACCGTCCTTATCATGAACCCTCTAAACTTGTAGAAGCTTTTGCTCCTACAAAACGCAAAGAATTATGGAAAAATCTTGGACTTTACCCTGGGGGAGGTTACAGCGAAGTAGCCTATTCTCAAACCAAGTGTATGACCAACTTTACTTCTGACCCTATAGACTTCCTATTAAATTGTGTACGATTAGGGGTAGCCAATGAGTATCAGGGGTTATTTGCACTAGATATCTTACAGGAAATCTTAATGGGTACTCAGAAAATTACTACACAAAAACAAAACATGGGACTTTTAAGCCCTGATATGATTAACATTATTACCAATGGCCATATGCCTTTATTAGCCCACGTAGCAATAGAAATGGCTTCTACCGATGAATGGCAGGAAAAAGCTAGACAAGTAGGTGCCAATGGTATCCAAATATTTGGTCACGTTTGTGAAGGTCAACAGCTCTTAAACTACAGCGGCACCCAAAGCATGAGAGCCTATGGTGGACAAGAGGGAGAATGGTTATCAGAAGAATACTTGCTGGCTACTGGTGTGGTAGATTTATTTATGTTTGATTACAATTGCACCGTTCCTACTCTGCCGGTTTATGCTAAACGTTTTGGAACCAAACTTGTAAGTACCCATCCGGTAATTAAGCTACAGGGTACAGAAACCTTAGATTTTGTACCAGAGAAGATGCAGGAACAGGCAGAAAAGGTATTGAATATGGCCCTAGAAGCCTTCCAGAAGAGAAAAGGAGAAAATAGAAAGGTGTATATACCTCCTTATACTTCTGAATGTATGGTGGGCTTTAGTACTGAATCCGTCCGTGATGCCCTTGGCGGCAGCTTCAAACCATTGATTGATCAAATTGCCAATGGTAATATCCGTGGTATTGCTACCATCGTTGGCTGTACCACCGCTAGATACGGCCAAGGTGGCAGCAACATTTTCAAAATTACAAAGGGTTTAATCGAAAATAACATCTTGGTTCTTTCTGGTGGATGTACCTCCGCAGTAATGGAATACACAGGTTTAGCTCATCCTTCCGCTGCTGACGAAGCAGGCGAAGGTTTAAAGGCAGTGTGCAAGCAATTAGGCATTCCTCCAGTATTATCCTATGGTGCTTGCGTGGACATCGGCAAAATGACCCATACAGCGATGGAGCTGGCAGATGCCCTTGGGGTAGATACCAATAAGTTACCTTTAGTTATTGGAGCACCTGAATATTTAGAACAAAAAGCTGTGGCGGATGCTTGTACAGCCATCGCTTTAGGATGGTTAGTCCATGTAGCACCAGTTCCTTCTGTCACCGGCAGTGATGTGGTGGTAAAAACCCTGACAGAGACAACAGAAACCCTTGGTTTAGGTAAGCTTATGGTAGAATTAGACGCTGAAAAAACTATTCAAATTTATGTAGATCATATTGAAAAGAAACGTAAGGAATTAGGTATCTAAGCAAACCTATATTGTTAAAAATCCCCTGGAAAATCTTCAAGCCTGCAATAGTATCCTAAGAATGATACTTTTCCAGTATTTTGAAAATTCCAGGGGATTTTTTATCAAATACTTTACGAGGTTAAAACCTTCGCTTTTAGATGGGCATATTACAATCTTCCATTAGCTTAAGGAATTGATTTCCTTCAAAGCTTCTATGAGTGCATCAATGTCTTTTTTTTCATTGTAGTAGCCTATACCAATTCTTACGGTACCACCTTCTTTTGTTCCCATAATCTCATGTGCCGTAGGCGCACAGTGGAGCCCTGATCTTACCATAATCCCGTATCCTTGATCTAACCCATAGGCAACCTCTTCTGGTGATATGTTTTTTAAATTAAAGGAAATCACCCCGATAATTTTGTCAGCATCCTTTGGACCATAGATGGTAATACCTTCTATCTCCTGCAATCTATCTAGGGCATAAGCTATGATTTTCTTTTCTTTTTGATAAATCCTCTCTACGCCTTCTTCTAGAATAAATTTTATGCCCTCCTTTAATCCTATAATTCCAGCAACATTGGGGGTTCCCGTCTCTAAGCAATTAGGAAAATAATCTGGTTGATATTCATAAGCAGAATCTCCTCCAGTACCCCCAGATTTAAGAGGAAGAATCCTTCCCTCCCAATTAACAATCAATCCTCCTGTACCCATAGGTCCTAAAAGACTTTTATGCCCTGTAAAGGCCAACAAATCAATGTTATCCTGCTCTATGTTTATAGGATATATCCCTGCTGTTTGAGCAGCATCTACTAAAAAAGGAACGTTGTACCTTCTTGCAATAGCCCCTATTTCTCTTATAGGCTGCAGGGTTCCTATTACATTAGAAGCATGGTTAAAAATAACTAAAGAGGTATTGGCTTGAATTAGATTTTCTACGTCCTCAGGTTTGGTATAGCCTCCCTCTGTACAGGGAACTGTAGAAATGGTGATTCCTCTATCTCTTTCTAAGGTTTTTATACATCGCCACACAGCATTATGTTCTAAACTACTGGTGATAATATGATCTCCTTCTTTTACGATACCGCTGATAGCAAGATTTAAAGACTCGGTAACATTAGATGTAAAAACAACACGACTAGCATCAGGATAGCCAAATAACTTTGCTACGATTTTTCTGCTTTCATAAATCATTCGATCTGCCTGTAGTGCTTTTTGATAAGCACCTCTACCGGCAGTTGCTCCTATATTTTCTATAAAATCATAGATTGCCTTAGCTACTTGCGGTGGTTTTGGAAAGGAAGTAGCTGCATTATCTAAATAAATCCCCATCAAAAATTCCCCCTTCAATACGCCTTTATCCTTCGATGAATCCTATATTAACTTGATTATACACTAGTGATAAATAAAATCCTAGGGATAAGCAGAAGGTAAATAGGTTGATTTTTGAAAAAATTTTTGAATTTTATTGATCCTAAACAGTTGGTTTTGTTTATTTTAAATGACGTTATCTATCTCTTTTATTTTTTTATTTAATCTCTTTTGTTTATGTTCCTCAAGAATCGAATACATTGTAGGGACAATCACCAAAGTCAACAGCGTGGACATACACAATCCACAAATCAAAGCAATCCCTAAAGGCGCGTAAAATGCTTCCTTTAACGTAATGGGTAAAATACCTCCTGCTGTTGTAATGGTTGTTGCCAAAACTGGCAAAAACCTTGTTTTTCCTGTTTCAAGAATAGCATCCTTTAGGTTATGGCCAGTACCTCTAAGATAATTAATATAATCTACCAAAACAATCGCGTCATTTACTGCAATGCCCACCAGCGCCACCACACCTACAAAGGCTACAAAACCAAACTTATTGCCGGTAATCACCAGCCCCGGCATAACACCTATTAATGCCATAGGTACAGCAAACAAAATAATCAAAGGCTGCGTTAAGGAATTAAATTGAATCGCTAAGATAATGTATACCAAGATCGCTGCAAGGATCATGTTATTCATCATATTCTCAAAGGATTCCTCCATTTCTTCCATTTCTCCCCCAAGTTCTAAAACAACCCCCTCTGGCATGGCATAATCTTTGATTTCTTCCTTAAATTTATTGATTATTTCAACAGCAGTTACTCTTTCAGCATCAATCTCTCCCAAAACAGCGACTCTCCTTTTACTATCTTCATGGGTTATATTCATGATACTTTCCGTTTCAACAACTTCTGCCACCTGCAAAAAGGGTATAGCTTCTCCTCTAGGGGTATAGAAAAAGATTTTTTCTATATCATGAACAGTTCTAAGCCGATCTTTTGAAGTTCGAATCATGACGTCTATTTCATCTTGGTTTTCCCTAAAGGTTGTAGCTTCTATACCATGTATTACATTCCTCATAGAAAGGGCTATAGACATATTATCTAATCCCAGCATAGATGCTCTTACCTTGTCTACCCGCACCTGTAGCTCTGGTACACCTTCACCTATACTGGTCTCCACATCTCTGGTTCCCTCCATTGCTTTTAAAATTTCAGCAAAATCCTTTGCTGTCTTCTCTAAATCCTCTAAATTTTCACCCTTTACCCTTAAGTGAATAGGCGAACCAGTTGGCGCTCCCATTGCTAATTCAACTATCTTTATTTCAGCACCTGGAATCTTTTTTGCTTGATTTCTAATTTCGTTTGCAATTTCTACACTGCTTCTTTCTCTATCCATTTCTTCTTGTAATTCTACAATGATTCTTCCTTTGTTGGGAACATCAGGGTTTTCTACCGTATAAAGGGACCACATATCTGTACCTTCATCCCCCACATAGGATACAAAATGCTTTATCTCATCTATACGAAACAAATGCGTTTCCACTTGTTTTACAATTTCCAGCGTATCTTCTAAATTGCTTCCTTGTGGCGTATTAATTTCTACATAGAAGCTAGGCATATCTTCATCGCCAAACATCTCTACCTTCAGTATACCTAGTGGAATTAAACCTACACTTGATAAGAATAGTAGAAAGATCAGTACTATAAGCAGCCATTTTCTTTTGGTAGATGTAACAATCCATCCTAAACATTTTTGATAGTAATGAAGCACGACACTATCTTCATGACTGCCTTTAAACTTGAATTGCTTTAAGAACATAACAAAGGCAAATAATACAGCCATGATTATCGACAGTATTCCGTATTGTTTTATACCCTCTTGACCCCAGTCTTTAAAGGCAATCATAGATAGAATAAAAACAAATACTACAGAAATCATTTTCATGTATTTCTGTTTTTGAGGATTCTCCAATTTTCTTTCCTTACTCCTATGATTTTTTATCATACCGGCACAGATTGAAGGCGATATTGTAACTGCCATAAAGAAGGAGGCACTCAAAGCAAAGATCACCGTTAGTGGCATGGAACGTATATAATCACCAGTAATTCCTGGTGTTAATGCCAGTGGAAAAAAGGCTGCTAAAGTTGTCAAGGTAGATGCCATAATAGCAGGAGCTACTTGATTGGTGCCTGCTTCTGCCGCCAGCTTTGAAGATAAACCTTTAAATCTCAAACGATCTATATTTTCCATCACCACAATAGCATTGTCCACCAGCATACCTACTGCTAAAACAAGGGAAAACATCGTGATTTCATTTAAAGTTAGTCCCCATCCCTTCATCAAGCCAAAAGCTGCAAAAATAGAAAGAGGAATAACAAAGGCTACAATCAAAGCTTCTTTAAAACCTATGAAAAGAAATAGCACTACAATCACCAGCAACAGTCCTGACTTTGCATTATCAGTGACAGAACCCAGTTGACTTTCCACATAGTGAGCCTTGTCAGATACGATTTCCAATTTCATATCATCAGGATATAAGTCTTCTTGATGAGCCTCTAACTTTTCTAATATATTATTTCTAACCGTAATATCATCAGCAGACTCCTTTTTATGAACAGAAATTGCAATCGCATTTTCAACAGAAGGATTTTCTCCTGATTCTACAGATTTTCTTACAAATTTTTTTGTGTCCTCATAGCCATCCTCAATCGTAGCAATATCTTTTAAATAAATTTTCCCATTTCCCTCATCTCTAATGATGACATGATTTAACTCTTCTACCTTTTCAAACCTTCCTATGGTTCGAACATTATAATGAATTTCATTTAGTTTTATATCACCGCCAGGAAGATTCACATTGGATTGTATCAGGGCATTTTTAATATCCTGTAGCGAAATAGCATATACTGAGAGTTTTTGTGGATCTGCAATCACGTTTATTTCTCTTTTTATATCCCCGATCAGTGCCACCTCAGTAACACCCTCCACTGATTCAATAAGATCTTTTATTTTCTTAGCACTTTCTTGTATTTCCAGTATCTCCTGATTTCCCCCCAGGGTAAATACCAATACCGGGCTCTCTCCTGTTTTCATATCTTTTACCCTTGGTGTTTCCACGTCCCCTGGTAATATATCACTGATATCTAAAATCTTTTCTCTTGTTTCTCTGATCTTTTCCTGTATATCACTGCCTGAATCGAACTCTACAAATATCGTTGATTGACCAAAGATTGACTCTGATGTCATTCTTCTAACATCCGTTAGTTCTTCAAGTTTTTTCTCTATAGGATCTGTTACCAGTGCTTCTACTTCTTCTGGCGATGCTCCTACATAGGTGGTTTGTACAATAGCAAAGGGAATTGTTACCTTTGGCTGTGCTTCCCTCTGCAAGCCTGAATATTGCGTTATTCCCCAAAAAAAAATGATAATAATCAATAAGTAAGTAACCCTGTGTCTATTGATAAAAAAGGCAGACCATCTTCCCAGAAAGTTTCTTTTTTGCAGAAGTTCTGGAATATCGCTATTTTTTTTATCCTCCATCAATTTCACTCCCCTCTATTATGATTTTCTATTCCACGATTCCTACTTCTTCATTATCTACTATGTATTCTTTTCCTTTGATAATCAACTGCTGTCCTTCCTTTAAACCCTCTTTGATCTCTACATATTCCCCATTATCAATACCAATCGTTACCGGAACAATTCTGGCAATATTCTCTTCTACGATATAAGCAAAATATTGTCCCTTATCTATTTTTAAATGTTTTCTCGGAAGAATCACAACATCTTCACTTTCTTCTATAGCAATAACAGCTTCTGCAAACATGCCTGCCTTGATATTTCCGTCTTTATTTTCTATTTCAATGCTGACAGGATAGGTAAAGGTTGAGGAATCTGCTACAGGGCTAATATGGGTGACATTACCCTTAAATCCTTCACCCCCTGCTGCTGCAATGTGTATTTCTATCTCCTTGCCTGCTTGTATTTTATTGATAAGACCTTCTGGTACATGGATATCTAAAAGTACCGTATCCATATTTACAAGGATAAATGAGGGTGTGGTGGTACCTGTAAGTTCTCCCTTTTCAACATTTCGTGATGCCACAACACCCTTTATGGGACTGGTGACAGTTAAATCCTCCAGCGCTTCTTTTGCATTTTTCAATTGAATCAATAATGCATCTCTGGCAGTGATGGCTTGTTGCAATTGATTTCTTGTGCTTTCGATATCTTCTTTTAACATTGTTCCTACTAAAAGCTCATGATTTCTCATGCCTGCTTCATAGTTTAATTTTGTCTGTTCATAGATTAATTTCACCTGATCATACTGTTGTTTGGAAACAGCTCCTGCATCATAGAGTTTACCTATATCCTCGTAGTTTTTTTTGGCATCATCATAGGCTATTTTCAAAAGATTGATTGTATCTTCTGATTGATTTTTTTGATTTTCCTTCCGACTCCCCTCTGCCATAGCTAATCCTAAAGAAGCATTATCAATGGTAATTTCTGCTGATTTTATCTGATGGTTTAGATGGGCAATATTATTTTCAGCATTCTTTTTATCCACCATAAACAAAACATCTCCCTGTTGTACCTGATCCCCTACATCAAAAAAAACTTCCCCTACTTCACCAAAAGATTTCGCCATTACATTTACTTGATTTTTAGGTTTTATTTTTCCAGAATAGGTTTCTATCTTTCTGACATCTCCTCTTGTAATCTTCTGTACTTTAACAGATACCAAATCTTCCTGTACATTTACAGGCTCTGTACTATTGCACCCTACCAATGCACTCACTAAGGCTAATACCATTAAGCCTATCCATACATACCTTTTTGTTCGTTTCATTACTAAGTCCAACATTTTTCCCTGCCTTTCTTTCATATAATCTACTGCTGTTTCTTCTTGACACAACTGATATTAAATGCAAAATTCATACCAATAAAATCTCTTTTTAACATAACAAAGCAATTTTATGATGCATAGCTCTATCAATCCATACAAAACAGTGTATTCTTTATCTATTCATAAAATTTAAATAAAGTCTTTAGATTTCAACATTTTTTTGATAAAATAGTAGTAGTCTAATGTAAATTTTTTCCTTACACCAACTGTATCTTATTATAAAATAAAATTTAAACCTACATAATCCAACATGCATATATCTAACAAAAAACCTCACCAAAATGAGAATAATGTGCCAGTGTTGATACACTTGTAGCATAATTAAATAAAAGTGTTTCATATGTTTTGATTTTAAACTATTTCTATAGGAGGAAAATCGTTATGGGTTTTCTAAAAGGCTTTATAGAAAACAAAGAGATGAATGCTTCAAAATATGTATTAGAAGAAGTGTTAGAACTAGAAAAAAATGAACTTTTTGAAAGAGTAAGTAAAAATGTTTTACCTTATATTTATCAACTTGTAAAAAATGAGAATTGCATTATTATGATCAGTGATAAAGAGGGCTATATTTTAGATATTCTTGGTGAACCTGTTTTTTTGAATAAAAACTTCAAAGAAAAATTATCTCCTAACCATAAAGCCACATCATTAATTTTAGGCTTTGAGCAATATGCAAGACCCATGGGTTATACAACCTATTGGGCCCATTCAATATTTAAGGACTATTATAAAAAACCAGGTGCTTTTTTAAGTTGTTGGGCTTCCCCAATCCTTAGTTCAGATAAAAGTGTTATAGGTCTACTCTATATCGTAAAAGAGACAGGATCTCACTCCATACGAATATTTAACCATTCTATAGAAATGTTTAGCCTTGTTCAAGAAGGAGCAACAATGATTGAACAGATTTTAAGCATGATTGAGTTAGAACGTGATTTTTACTTTAATAAAATAAAAATTCAGGCATTAATACAGAAATCACATCCTTCTACCAACACCATTGATCATTCTACCACCAAGTCCACCTTTTACCGTGATAAATATATTACCAAAATGAAAAGTAAAACTACTTGCGAAGATGAAAATGTGCAATTAATAGATTTTCTTCCTTGGAATAAAAGCCGGTTCACATCTAATAAGTCTGATTTGATAGTGAAACAAGAAAATTTAAGCAAAAGTGAGCAAAATCAATGGTGCGGTCGAAGCCAGAAAATTAGTGAGGTATTTAAAACCGCTTCAAAAGCCGCATTAATAAATTCTAATGTACTTATTGAGGGTGAAAGCGGTACAGGAAAAGAAGTGGTAGCAAGGTTTATTCACGACAATAGCCCTTACTCAAAGGGACCCTTTATACCGCTGAATTGTGCTGCCATACCAGACAACCTCATTGAAAGTGAACTTTTTGGCTACTCTGCTGGGGCTTTTACGGGGGCAAAAAGAGGAGGTCAGTTGGGAAAATTCGAAGAGGCAAACAATGGAACCATATTTTTGGACGAAATTGGTGATATGTCACGTAGTGCTCAAGCTGCCCTCCTTAGAATAATTCAAGACAAAGAAGTCTATCGTATTGGTGAAAGTACAAGCAGAAAAATAAACGTAAGAATTATTGCAGCCACAAACAGTAACTTGGAAAAACTTGTAGAACAAAAAACATTCCGCCTTGATCTATACTATCGGTTAAAAGTAATTATGATAAATGTGCCTCCTTTAAGAGAGCGATTAGAAGACCTGTGGGATTTAGTCCCATTTTTTATTAAAAAATACTGCAATTTATTTAATAAACCACCTATCAACATAAGTTCACAGATATATAAATATTTTCTATCATTCTCTTGGCCAGGAAATATTCGACAACTGGAAAACTGTATTGAAAGTATGATAGCACTTTCAAATGAAGATTTACTTATAGAAGATCATCTGCCGCATGAATTTAAAAAATTTTTCCCAGAGATTGAAAGCCCCTCCCCTAGACCCATTGATCTTCAGCAAAATAGTCCAGAACGTAACGCAATCATACAGGCGTTGACACAAACGAAGGGAAATGTTTCTAAAGCATCTAGTATGCTGAAAATCAGCAGATCAACTATGTATAGAAAAATGAAAAAGTATCATTTGATTTAGGTAGGATTTTTAAATCAGGTGGAGTAGGCTCTCCACCTGATTCCTCGATGTTTCAGCTTGCTGGAAAGCGTTTACTATTCCATCATTTTTTTGAAAGTTAGATAAATCTTTGTATGATTGATACCTCCAGCTTTATTTTATCACTCATGCTGTAATCCTCCATTGAATATTTTTTCTCCTATCGTTTTTAACATAGCTAAGCCTTTAATTTCATCTTCAAACATAGGTACTTTTAACAGTTCTGCATCCTTGAAGGTTTCTTGAATTTCTTTTATGTACTTTAATTGCATATCCCTTCGTTTTTGAAAAAAGGGCGTAATAGCCTGTTCTTCTGGAATGATTAAATTGGCTATCACCAGCTGCGTCTTAATACCCAAAGCCTCTAATTCCTTAGAAGCTCTATAGGCCTCCACCATCGGAGTTTTTTCGGGATACATGACAAAGGAAAAAGTCGTTATATTTTCATCCTTCATCCGATCAAAAACCCTATCGAATCTTTCTTTTTGTTTTTTATCCTCTTCACTAATTTCAGTAGATATACCTGCCTTCAACTGAATCTGTTTGCTCCAATCCATAGGTAGCTCTAGTAATCTTAATGTATGTCCAGTAGGTGCCGTATCAAATACAATCACTTCAAAATCTTCACGGCTGGCAAACTCAATGAATTTTTGAAAAGCTGCCATTTCCTCTGTACAAGGAGAATCCAACTCTTCTTTCATGGCCATAATTGTATTGGCATCAAACTTACCCTCTGCATCCTGAAGTATACGTTTTTTATAAGCCTCTATAGCTTTTTTTTGATCGATTTGTACTGCATACAAATTTTCTATATCATTAATTTGTGTAATTTCATCAGTAACTGGTTTATCCAATACGCTTCCGATATGAGAAGCCGGGTCTGTTGTCATTAGTAGGGTTTTATAGCCTTTTTGTGCAGTCTCAACAGCCGTAATACAAGCCATAGAGGTTTTTCCTACCCCACCCTTGCCAGAGAAAAAAATGTTTTTCCTTCCCCCTGTCTTTGGATAAATGCTACTTTGCAATTTACTCATGGTGACCACTTCCCTTGAATAATTTACTGCCACTTTTCCTAAACATATCTATTCCCTTTAATTCTGAGTCAAACAACGTCATTGTCTGTATGGGTATATTCTCAAAAACCTCCCTCGCCTTTTCAACATACATCTGTTGCCTTTCATATTTCTTTTTAAAGAAGGGATGGATGGCCTCCTCCTTTGGAAGAATGCCATTGATAATGATTCTGGTGGTTTTAATACCAATTTCCTGTAAGTCCTCAGAAGATCTTATCGTCTCTTCTAAAGAGGTTTGCTCCGGCTGCATCACAAAAATAAAATCAGTTTTATGAAGATCCCTTAATTTTGCTATAGCATCATCATACTTTTTCTTACTATCTTGGATTAAAGCTACAGGTCCCATACAGGTTTGTCCACTACCTTTAGCACTTTCTTCGATATGCTTACTCCAATCCACTGGTAATTCTAAAAGACGAATCGTGTGTCCTGTTGGCGCTGTATCAAAGATGACGATTTCGTAATCATCCGCATCCATGAAATCAATAAATTTATCAAAGGCCGCCATTTCTTCTGTACAAGGGCCGCTTAATTGTTCTTCAGCTACTTGAATAAGCTCTTCACCAAATAATTCCCTCATGGGTGCTAAAGATCTTTCCTTATATTCCATTGTAGCCTTATCTGAATCAATTTCCATTGCATATAGGTTTTCTATACCGTTAATTTTAGTAATGTTATGACCTATTTCCTGTTCAAATACGTCTGAGAGGTTGGCAGCAGGATCAGTCGTTACAATCAAGGTCTTTTTTCCTTGATCCGCATAATATACGGCTGTAGTAGATGCCATAGAGGTCTTTCCTACGCCACCCTTTCCAGAAAACAATATAAATTTTGTTTCCATTTTATTCAGCTCCCAGTACTTGTTCTATTTCCTCTAAAGTTGGATAGTCTCCATATTTTATCACCTTACCATTTACTGCGGTAATAGGAAGGGCTTCTTTGCCTTTTTCCTGTACTAACCTAAATACTTCTTCATTTTCTCTGAATTTTAAAGGTTGCTGAGAAATCATATATCTTTCCACTTGGATACCTTTTTTCTTTAAGCTATCAATATTCTCGCTTACCTTTACCAATCTTTCATCTACACTGGGCCCGCATATTCCTGTGGGACAACACATTGGGGGGTCAAAAAATTCTACCTTCATTGATCATATCCTCCTCTTATTTATTACTTAAATGAACTATGTAATTCTCTTAAGGTATTCATCTTTATTTCTATTTAATGTTTCACAGCTTAAGGCAGCTTTTTTATGCGTTGACAACCTTATAAGATCTTCAGGATATTGTTCCTTTAGCGCTTGCTGCAAAAACTGACAAAGCAACGGGTGGTCATGAAGAAAAGTTTCTTGTATTTTATAATATACCCACTGCGCTTTTTTTTCATAGGTGATTATGCCTACACTTTTTAATTTATTCAGGTGCCTTGAAGCATTGGACTGTGTAATCTCTAATATTACTTCGATTTCACAAACACATAGCTCCCCCATAAGCAGTAAATTAACCATTCTAGCTCTGGTCTCATCTCCTAGCGCCTTAAAAACCTCTACCAAACTCATTGCATCACCTTCATAATTTACTATATTCATTTATAATCATATATTATTCTTTTTTTTATGCTGTGTCAAGAGATTCAAAATGATTCTTTAGTATACTAATATATATTAATAAAATCTTACTTGACTTTTTTATCATCTGTTATATAAAGTTTGTTGATATCGTCCCTTAAAAATCATAGGAAACCTTAAAGACAGGTACATTGATAATAATCAATACACCTGTCTTTCGCTTTTATAGTAGGAATATTCTATAGCCCGTGAGCAAAAACTTTATATATCTTTGTACTTAATTCCGCATTCATAAGGAGGGCTATTTATGGATTTAATCTTAATAAACGGTAACATTATTACAATGAACCCTTCATATCCTAAGGCAGAAGCATTGGCCATAAAAGATGGTCTATTTACTACTGTAGGAAGTAAAGAAGACGTTCTTTCTTTTAAAAAGAATTCTACGGAAATCATTGATTTGAAAGGAAGAACCCTTTTGCCAGGATTTATTGATAGTCATATTCATCTTGTAAATTATGGCTATAGCTTACAACACGTTGATTTAAATGGTTTAACCTCTATTGATGATGTCATTGAAAAGATGATTTCATTTATAAAAGATCAGTATATCCAAAAAGACAAGTGGATCATTGGACGAGGCTGGAATCAAGATGACTTTACTACAAAGAAGTTTCCTACTCGATATGATTTAGACAAAATATCAAAGAACCATCCCATTTGTATTGTTAGGGCTTGTGGTCATATTATGGTTGGAAACAGTAAAGCCCTTAAACTGGCAGGTATTTCAAAGAGTACCCTACAAGTAGAAGGCGGTTTTTTTGATTTAGATGAAGAAGGTAATCCTTTAGGAATATTTAGAGAAACCGCAATGAATTTATTATATAACCAACTAACAGAACCTAGTCTAGATGAAATAAAGAAGATGATTTTATCAGCATCAAATCGTATTGTGAAACAAGGCATTACTTCCGTACAATCCGATGATTTTGATGCACTTCCTGGTCATAATTTCCAAAAAGTCATCTCTGCTTATACTGATTTAAAAGATAGTAAGAAACTTCCACTAAGAGTTTACCAACAGTGCCTATTGCCCACCCTAAAAAAGTTGAAACACTTTCTACAGTTAGGCTATTCTACTGGCTATGGAGACTCTATGTATAAAATTGGTCCTTTGAAGTTACGGGCAGATGGTTCCTTAGGTGCAAGAACTGCTTATTTACGTGAACCTTATGCTGATGCACCCTGGACAAGTGGATTACCTGTCTTCATGCAAGAAGAACTGGATGCCTTAATTATAGCCGCCCATAATGGTGATATGCAGACTGCTGTTCACTGCATAGGTGATAAAACCATGTATATGGCTCTACAAAGCATCGAAAAAGCACAAAAACAAAATCCTCGAAATCATCCTAGACATGGCATTGTTCACTGTCAAGTTACAGATGAAGGTTTGTTGCATAAATGTAAAGACTTAGATATTATTGCCTATATCCAACCCATCTTTATTGACTCCGACTTGCATATGGTTGAGCAGAGGCTTGGAAACACTCGGGAAAAATCAAGCTATAACTGGAAAAATATTTATAACAAAGGCATATCAGTGGCCTGTGGTTCTGACTGTCCTTTTGCTACAGGTTCACCTGTAGATCAATTTAATGTTTTATTGGGTATATATACAGCAGTTACTAGAAAAGACCTAAGTGGATACCCTGATTCCGGCTGGCTTCCCGATCAAAAATTAAGTCTAATGGAAGCAATTCATGGTTTCACACTGGGGGCTGCCTATGCTTCCTTTGATGAGAAGATGAAAGGATCAATAGAGGTTGGAAAGCTAGCTGATCTTGTTGTATTATCTGATGATATTTTTAAGGTTCCTCCTGATGAAATTAAAAACATATCGGTATTGGCTACTTTTGTGGGAGGAGAATTAAAATATCTTCAGAACGGCACCTGTTCTATCCTGTGAAATATTTTAGATAAGAAAAAGAGCAGAGAGCTGCTGTCATAATATAAATAACAGCAGCTTGATTAAGGCTAATAAAGATATCTCTATTATTCTATGCCAATAGATCCGGGTCCTCCCTCCATAATTAAGCAATATGGAACCCCATCAATCATAGTGCCTTTTAATAATTCGCAATGACGCATAGGAGCAAATATTCTGCGCATTTCGGTATCTGATAATTGAAATTTTTTCATTAGCGTCTCAAAAGGAACTTTACCATCATTAGCTTTTACATATTCATATACTTCTTTCTGCAAATCGGTTAGCCCCTCAGTACCTGTATGCCCCACCTGCTTTCTTGCGGATTTAGCACTGTATACTGCAGCAACATCACAAGTCTTTGGAACGCTGATAACATCAACATAACAGTCTTCGCACAAAATCTCCCCCCAGTAGTCCATTTCCTCTCCCTTTAGGATTAGTTCTTGACATCTCGAACAAATCATTTAGTACTCCTCCTTTTTAAAACCTTCTGCTGTTTTTTACTTTCTGACTGCTCCCCACAAGCTAAAGATTAACAGCTGATCCTTCCAAGTTCTCTGCAAAAAAGCCTTATCAATATATACTTCTAACTTATCATGAAAATTCCTCTTCATTATGTTAATTTTTCAAAAAATAAAAGATAAGAGATTAGTATCTTAATATATTAATAAAACCTTACTTGACTTTTTTGTCATCTGTTATATAATATGTATAACAGATATAACAAGGAGGTTCTTATGCTTTTAAAAATTGACTTTGAATCAGAAATCCCAATTTATCAACAAATTAAAAATCAAGTAATTAAAGGAATAGCCACTGGAGAATTATCCCCTGGTGAAGATTTACCTTCTGTAAGACAATTGGCAGCAGATATAGGCATAAATTTTCATACAGTAAATAAAGGATATACCCTATTAAAACAAGAGGGCTGGGTGGTGATTCATAGAAAAAGTGGTGTCATGGTTAATCCTGAGTTCAAGACTGAATTAACGGAGGAATATATGGAAACTTTAGAGGAAAATCTTGAAATCATAGCAGCTGAAGCATATCTTAGAGGACTTTCAAGCAAGGACTTTCAAAAAATTATCAACAATAAGTTTTCAAACTTTATAGGAAAAAGGGGGAAATAATATGTTTTTATTTATATTTCTACTAAACTTTTTTACCGTATATCTGCCTTTGTTTTTGATGGGCTTATTCATGCCTAATTACAGCAAAAATACTTTAGTTTTTGGCGTGAATATACCTGAAGAGGTAGCAAAAGATGAGAAAGTTATAAGATTAAAACAAGAATATAGAATAATCCATAGTGTATCTTTTGCAATAAGTAAACTTGTTATCATCTATTTTGCTTTTAAGTATGAAAGTACCAGATTACTTAATATGGGAATTTTAATTTTTATTCTTTTGTTTTCTGTTAACTATATATACATTCATTTGAAGACAAAGAAGTTAAAGGAAAAAGAAGGCTGGTTGATGAAGAAAAAGCAAGTGGTCATGGTAAGTACCTCAAGGAATAAGACACAAAAGTTGCTTTCTATGAAATGGTACCTGATTCCCGTTTTTATCTTTGCTTTTACGTGGATATTTACTATGATAATGTATCCTCAACTTCCTAATGAAATTCCTAGCAAACTAAATTTTAACGGTGATATTGTAAAGTATTCTAGTAAAAGCTTTCTATCTGTTTTCGGCATGCCCCTTACACAGTTGGGAATGCTAGTGATGTTTTATTACCTCTCGAAGGCAATAGGAAGAAGTAAAATCACAATTAACCCATCAAAACCTAAAACTTCAGAGCAGCAAAATATTGTTTCCAATAAAAGATGGATAGGTTTTATGATATTTACCTCAACAATTATAAATATTCATTTTTCCTATCTTCAGTTAACTCTATTGCAAATAATAAAAGTTACAAGTGTAACCTATTATCTTATGAATATTTTAGTTGTTTTCGCACCCCTAGCTGCACTAGTGATCATTGCAGTTACTACAGGTCAAAGCGGAAGTAAAATTTCAGTAAATTTAGAAGAAGAAGTTAATGAGAAACTCATTTATCGAGACGACGATAAGTATTGGTTACTTGGATCCCTTTATTATAACCCTCAAGATCCAAGCCTATGGATAGAAAAGCGCTATGGCATAGGTTGGACCATAAATATAGGTAATCCTATTGGTAAACTACTTGGCGGCGCAACAATCGTGCTTTTAGTAATCGCTGTAATCGCTACAGTATTTTTATAGATCAATAGAAGCATTTTTTATACGATATATTCTTTGAATCTATGTAGTTTATGGAATATGCAAAAAAAGTTTGTTGATATCGTCCCTTAAAAATCATAGGAAACCTTAAAGACAGGTGCATTGATAATAATCAATACACCTGTATATTTACATAAAAAATCATAACTATGCTTCTTAACATACTGCATATTTTTTATGCTAATTTCTCTATATCACTTTTTAATGCATTGTTCCACTTACCACATTTATCGCCCCAACGGGCCATCACTGTACCATCTCGCAAAATCTCTATCACTTCACATAAGTTAGAACAATCCTGACATTCAATGCCCTTTACATTGTATCCTGAATGAATAATATCGAAACCCTTGAAATTCGTTTTTGGATTTTTTGCGGCATTTTCTTTTGCCAATAAGCAACAGCCTATGGCTCCCATCACTTCATGGTGTGGAGGTACAAAAACCTCTAAACCTATAGCCTCCTCGAAGGATTTTTTAATCCCTACATTAGCAGCTACGCCACCTTGAAAAACAACTGGTCCCATGACTTCTTTGCCCTTAGCAAGATTGTTTAAGAAATTTCTTACCAATGCATCACAAAGTCCCTTAATAATATCTTCTTGATTGTGACCCAACTGCTGTTTATGAATCATATCAGACTCCGCAAAAACAGCACATCTTCCAGCAATCCTTACTGGATTTTTAGATTGGAGGGCTAACTGCCCAAAGTTTTCTATCTCAATCCCCATCCTAGCTGCTTGACGATCCAGGAAAGAACCGGTTCCAGCCGCACATACGGTATTCATAGCAAAATCGCTAATAATACCGTCTCTTAGCAAAATGATCTTGGAATCCTGTCCACCTATCTCTATAATGGTTTTTACACCATCTACAAAGTTTAATGCTGCTATTCCGTGGGCAGTGATCTCGTTTTTTACAATATCTCCTCCTACAATCATAGAGGCTAAGTGCCTACCACTGCCGGTAGCACCCACACCCTTTACTTTGATATCTTCTTTTACTTTAGACTTTATCTCTTTTAAACCCCTCTGGATAGCATCTATAGGCTTCCCTTGGGTTTTTGTGTATACCTTACCGAGAATTTCTTTTTTTTCATCCATCAATACAATGTTTGTACTAACTGATCCAACATCAATACCTAAGTAACAGTTCTCCACTTTCCTGTCTCTCCTTTCTTCGTCTTAGAAGATCTACAAAGGCCTCTAATCTAGTGCTATACCCTGCCTCTCCAGTCATTTCATCTACAATGAGACATAAATAAGGGATGTCGTAATCTTTTTCTACTGTGGGTAAAATACTTTGTGCAACAATTTCCGGCATGCAGGTTAAAGGATAGATCTGTATTACGCCGTCAAAATTTCTTTTGGCATATTCAACAGTATATCCTATGGTTTCTCTAGCATGCCCTCCTATCATGGTTTTTAAATAGGGTTTTGCTGCTTTATGAATTTTACCTTCACTGGTCAATTTTAGGGGACTTAAAAATAAATGTTCTGTAAGCCAACTGCTTATTTTTAAAGATTTTTCAATTTCTATTCCCATCTCCCCTAATTTTCTTTCAATATTTAAATTTACAAAAGGTTCTATAATGGTGTAAATTTCTCCCACGATCCCTATTTTTAAAATTTCCCTATCTGGTTCTTCTTCTATTGCCATAATGGACTGTTTTGTCCCTTCTATTAACTGTGATACTTTTTTATAGCCGTGAATATTTCTTATGTCTTGGTGAAATGTATCATAATAAGCATCTACTTTGCCCATTTCTTTCTGCCTAGGTCTTTTGTAATGGGCTGCTGCATCCAGTGCATCTACTTGATATAATATCTGTACAGCTTTTCTTAAAGCCCTCATAATCTTATAAGGATTCGATGTCTGAGCCAATTTAAAAATCCTATTGATAAAGGTTTTGTAATCTCCTTGCGGAGGATCAAATAAGATGAACTCCATTTCATAGCCCAATTCCTTCAATATTTCTTTTTCTAAAATAGAATAGTAACCAAACCTACAAGGACCGCAGCTACCAGAAAAAACAACAGTATCCGCCCCTGCCTTAGCACTCTCCACAAGATTTCCTATATTTACCTTAAGGGGTAAACAAATAGACTCTGGAGAATACTTTGTTCCTATCTCTAAGGTTTCTTGACTGCATTGAGGAGGAATGATCACATCTAAACCCAATTCCTCTAACAGTATCTTTGCTGCAACATATTGATTACCCATGTGTGGAAAGGTTAGTTTCATTTCTTTTCCTCCATTCAATCATATCAATAAATGCTTCTAAACGTGTATTGACACCGGCTTCTCCTGTATGCTCATCTATAGTAATCAATAAAAAAGGCATCTTTCCATCCTTCCTTGTCTTTCTTTCCACCAATTCCTCGATAATGGAATCAATGCCGCAGCCAAAGGAGGATAAGTAAACAATGCCATCTATATTTTTAACATCAGCAAAATACATCGCTGTCCCCAATAATTTTCTTCCATAACTCCAAAACATTTTTTTCTCAAGGGTGTCAGCATATTCATTAATCCTGCTATAATCCATCATCTCAGGTGTTATTACCTTGATACCTTGCTCATGTAATTTATCAATCAGACCCATGGACCCATACTTATCGTAAATATTATAAGAATGTCCCATTACAGCAATGGTTACAGGCGTCTTTTCACTTCTGAGGTTGTTGCTATAAAACTCTCCATTGATTGGATAGTTACCTTCCTTGATTTTTGATTTATAATCATGGTACACATCTATCGCCTTATTATAGGCATGTTTAATTGCTACAGGATTTTGAGTAACATAACTTCCAAAACGGTAGACTGTCTTCATTAGATTTTTTCTTGAATGATTAAAGTTTATTTCTGTATCAATAATAGGCGGTAAGTCTTTGATAGAATGCGTAACCATCTCTGGCAAACCACAAAATTTTGGACAAATGTATTCGTTTTTATAAGCACTCATTAATTTTGGTAAAAAGATAAAATCTACCTGATCTTTTAAATCCAGTACATGTCCATGAAATATTTTTACTGGAAGACAAGCTTCGTCTACGGTATTCTTTACACCTGCATCCAATGTGTTTTTATTGGTGGGACTAGATAAAATCACGTCCGCTCCTAACTCTTCATAAAAGGTTTTCCATAGAGGATAGTAATCATAAAACCAAAGGCCTCTTGGTATACCGATTTTTAGTGCCATATAATACCTCCCTTCAACATCTGTATATTATGTACAAAACGATTAAATACTATACCCCTATGTCAAAGGGATAATGAGACGACCTATTAATTCCTTCACCCTTTGAGCTATTGGAGGATTTTTATAGTCCTCCAGTGTCACCTCTACACTATTTTGCATATAGATTTTAAACTCCTCTTTCATTTTCTTACACAATATTTCATCATAAATCATTACATTTAATTCATAATCAAGATGCAAACTTCTTGTATTGAGATTAGCTGATCCTACAGATAAGATTTTATCATCTACTAAAACTGCTTTTGCATGCAAAAAACCATCATCGTACTGATAAACCTTTGCCTTGCTCTTTAGCAACTTTTCAAAAAAAGAAGCATTTGCCCATCCTACAATAAAAAAGTCTGGCTTCTTAGGTAAAACAATGTTTACCTCCACCCCTCTTAAGGCAGTGGTTTCAAGCGCCTTCAACATACTATCACTAAGAATAAGATAAGGTGTAGCAATATAGACGCTTTCCTTGGCTGCAGTAATCATAGAGAAGTACACCTGGCTGATTTCGTTCCAATGGGTATCGTAACCACTAGTAACTACTTGCATAGGCAAAACCTCTTCTACCTGTATTGGCGAGAAGTAAACTTCATCCAACAATTTTTCTTCAGTAGCATAATACCAATCTGCTAGAAATACTTTTTGAATCCAATGAGCCCCTTCCCCTTCAACCCTGATGCAAATATCTTCCCAGTTACCTATGGCCTTATCTCTTCCTAAATATTCGTCTCCTAAATTTATCCCTCCAGTAAAAGCTACTTTACCATCAATAATCACCATTTTTCTATGATTGCTATGATTTAACTTACCTTTTAAAATAGAAGTCCCTATAGAATCATAGGCAAAAACTTCTACCCCAGCCTTTTTTAAGTCTGTGATAAACCTCTTGCTTAACCGATGACTTCCCTTGCCATCATAAATCAATCGTACCTCTAAACCATCTTCAGCCTTCTTCTTCAATATCTCTTTAAATTTCCCCCCAATATGATCATCTCTAACAATAAAAAAACCTATATGTATACTTTTTTCTGCTTGATCTATTGCTTCTATCATTTCATCAAAAATCTTCTTACTCTCGCTGATTAATGTAGCCCGATTATAGCTGGTTAAAGGGATACCGGTATTGGCTTGAATCAAAGTCGCTATCCCTTCTTCTTCAGGTTCTAGTTGTGTACTTTCATACTCTCTTTCTCTAGTGATACGCATAAGGTGATCTATATAATGACTCCTGTTTTCTTGATAATGATTCAACAAATTTGCATTCCTCCAAATTTGTATCAAGGTAAACCCAATAAATATACAACTTATACCCAATACGACATAGACAATTCTTATAAAGGAAGGGTTTTCTAGAAATCTCAGGATTAGTAGTCCTATAGCCAAAATAGCAGTAATGCCCAAAACATAGGGATAAACGCCAAGAATAACTGCCTCCGGTATAATTACAAAAATGTTATAATAAACGACTGCCAAAAATAACAGCCAGGTAACAATTACCATCAGCTCCACCAAATCATCACATCCTTCAATCTTCCTTTTAATACTATCATCATCTCCTAAAAGAGCTTTTAATATGCTTTTAAAAAACCTATTTTTTGCTCATACTAGACCTATGTATTTATCTATGTATAGACGCTATCCATAGATAACTTGATTTAAACGATAAAACCTAGGAGTTGTTATTATGTTTGGTATTCCTCCTCATATAAATTTTAAAAAAGAAATTTGGGTATTATTGTCCTCTATATTAATCATTCATATAGCTGCTTATTTAATTGTTCCTATTTTTCCTATTCTCTTAAAAACAGAAAAAAAACTAAATCCTTCTGAAGTGGGTTTAGTCATCGGGGCTGGTTCCTTATTTATTCAATTAGGCAGCATTATTGCAGGTATCCTCTCGGATCGCATAGGAAATAAGTTTACTGTGGTGATTGGAAATGCTATTCAATTTATCGCCCTCTTTGGCTTAGGCTTATCTACCTCTGTGGTCCCCTTAACCCTCTTTTCTGGGTTAAATGGTATGGGCACAGGTATCTATATACCTACAACAAAGGCTGCTATCTCTTATCTAGCCTCCCAAGAAGAAGCAACCACAGCTTTTTCCTTAAGGGCAGTAGCAGCCAACATAGGTACTAGTATAGCAGGTATTTTTGTATTGTTTTTCGCCACCAATTCTAATTTTTATGTAGCAGGAGGCGTTTATGCTGGCTTAATCATTATATCCTGGATTTTTTTACCAGTGGGATGCGGAAGTCAACCCTGTCCTGCAATCCCCCTGAAGGATTATATAAATATTTTTAAAGATAAGGTATTTATTGTCTTTAGTCTTATCTCTGCTTTAATGTGGGCAATCTATACACAGTTAGGACTACTTCTTCCTCTACGGGGGGAAGTAGTCCTGGGTAATGTGAATAAAATAGGTGTTATTTGGACAGTCACCAGTATTATTGTTATTATTATTCAACCCATCATTTCTAGGAAATTTCTAGAAAAACATGCCCCTGTCCTTTCCCTAAGTGTAGGAACAATTTTATTAGGACTTGCCATTACTTTGATTGGATGGTCTACCAACTTTACCTTTTTAATGATTTTCTCCATCCTATTTATCTTTGGACAAATGTTTATGATGCCTACCTTTGACAATGTAACAAAGTTAATAGCAGACCCTAGTCTACTAGGGGCCTATTTTGCTGTGGCCAACTTTGCATCGGGAATTGGGGGTGCATTAGGAAGTTTTGTCAGCGGAAGATTAGTAGATCTCTATGGTATTGTAGCATCTCCTATTCCTTGGATTACCTATGGTATTTTAAGTATCATCATTGTAGCCTTATTACAACTGCCTATTATGCAAAGTATAAAAAAAAGCTAACTTTATTCAAGTTAACTTTTTTTATTTACTTTCTAATGGGGATTTTTACTACAAAGGTAGTACCTTTATCTAGCTCACTTTTAAAGCTAATGCTTCCCTGGTGAATATCTACAAAGTCCTGTACAATCGTTAACCCCAATCCCGTTCCTGAAACATCTCCGACATTGGAAGCACGATAAAAACTACAAAAAAGATTTTTTTGTTCTGCTTTTGGTATACCTATCCCTTGATCTATGATTTTAAAAAGGATATTTTCTTCCTCAAATTCAATCTTTATGATTACATCTTCATTATTTCTAGAGTACTTCACTGCATTGGTTAGTAGATTTGTCAAAATCGTACTAAGAAGAAATTCATCCGCATTGGTAAAAAAAGTTTCTTTTTCACTGATAAAAATAATATTGGAAGATAAAGATATGCTCTCTCGAATCGGCTCTAAGATGGCTTTTGTGAGTTTAACAACATCAATAGGTTTTGGATTGAATTTTACGCGCTCAGCTTCCACTTTTTCAACCAATAATATATCTTTCAGCAATTTATTGATTTGCTTTGTTGCCTTTTTTATGCGTTGTGTATGCTTTGAGTTTTCTGAATTTTTCCAATTTTTGTCATAGACCTCTAGAAACTGTATTGTAGATAAAATAATGTTTAGCAGTGTTCTTAGCTCATGCGACACCATGGATAAAAGATTATACTTTAGTTTTTTTTCTTTTTCTTTCGCTTTTTTGTCTGTTATATCTATGATAGACTCCATTAAAAATGTTCTATTAGAGAGTGTAATTTTTGTAATTCTATGCTGTTTCCATGTTCCGTCACTTTTTTTAATTTCAAAAGATTTTTCAGTGAGACAATCCTTATGTTGGCAGCAGGGCTTGTCATAGCCTAATGTCTCCCAGCAAGGATAAGTCTCTAAAAAAAGCACTTCTTTTTTTGCATAATCGTTAGCAAAAACGATTTCATGGCTATCAGGATCAATAATAATCACAAATTCTTCCATCGTATTTAAGAAGGACAAAATACTTTTGTTCTCTTTGCTTTGTAAGTCAAAAAACATTTTTTTATTGTCATCAAGCATTTCTTTTGTTAATATCAATCTCACTACCCCCCGTCTAAGGTTTTTCAATCTATCCTTCTATATCGGGTAATATTACGTTTGCAACGCGTTTCTTTTTACTGTAAAAGTCTTCTTCAGTTTTTTCCTCCTTTAAAAAAGGTTTCTTTTCTTTTTTATTCATGACAAATCTGTTATCCGTCTTTTTCTTTACTTCTTTCCTTACTTCCTTTAATAAAAATTTTTCCTCCATTTTAAGCCACTCCTTATACTTTACACTGCTAATCATCAAAGTAACCCTTCATCGTAGTTGATACCCTTTCATTCCTTTCATTATAGACGAGTTTCTTTCCTGCCATACTACTACTTCGGTAATCTGTAAAATATTTCGGTAAACTGTTATGTTTTGATGCTACACCGATAATTTTTGATAGTTCACCTATAAATCCTTTCCTCTTTATTCATTTTGTCTTAAAATTTAGTCATAGGGAATTTAGAGGTTTTTTAAAATATTTTGTTAGAAGGTGAATCATTATGGCGTTTCCTGAAAAATTAGCACAGCATTTAACTTATTCCTTTATAAAAGAAAATTTGCCAGATAAAGAGCAAAAAGAATTAGACAGGATTGAATATGGACTTGCTTCGTTTTTTATTGCTTTTCCTAAACTTGTTGTATTATTTTCTATAGCTGTATTTTTAAGTTTTTATATAGACAATTTCATTATTTACTTTGCAATCGTTCAGGTTAGCTATGCTTTGGTTCGAGCTTACGCCTGGGGCATGCATCTTAAAACAGACTTAGGTTGTTTATTTGGTAGTTTTATTGTATTGTTTGGTATTACCTTAATGGGGGTTTTTTATCCCCTCCCCCTTGTTGTACTGTTGCTGCTTTGGGGCATAAGTATAGGGCTTCTCTATCGCTATGCTCCAGCTGCTACAGAAGCCCGACCTTTAAGGAGTATGACTTTAAGAAAAAAATTGAGAAAAAAACTATTGATTATAACATCACTGCTATTTATCGCTGCTTTCATCAATGCAAAAAATCCCTATGGGACACTGATTACACTGTCGGTTTTGGGGGAGAGCCTTTTTACCACTCCCTTGATGTATAAGCTATTTCAATTAAAAGGAGGAGAAACCAATGAAAAAAACTAATTTACTTACTGCATTAGCTAGTCTACTAAGTGTTTTTGCCTTTATCTTCACCATTCAACATGGATGCGGAACATGGGGACTGAGGGAGGCTAAAATGCCAGAATCTATGATTGAAGAATAATCCTATAGCACACTATTCAAACATAAAAGCAACAGGTGTCTAATGTAGACACCTGTTGCTTTTACGTCAAACTACCTATTGACTGTTTTTCTATAATCAATTCTTGAATAAAAAGATCTCCATCAATAATGGTGCTGTGGACAATAAAGGGATATTTTTTTACCTTTTCTGTCACCAGCCTTAAGCCATGCCCCCCGTCAAAGCGTTGTTTTTCCTCCATGGATTCCTTTTTGAAGGTATTTTTAATGACAAAATTGGTATACTCCTCTTCACAGGCTATCTCAATCCACAGGATAGGGATCTCTGCCTCTTCAGCATGTCTGATGGCATTGTCCAGAAAATTTCCCAGCATAAAGTTTAAATCCATTTGAAAATCATAATCTTTCCCCAGCTTCACTTCCTCACCGTTGATATTGATATTGATATTGATTTCTTTTGCCTCCGCTTCATTAATTCTCTCAATAAACATCCCCAATAGGATATAGTCCTTGATTTTGGTCATCACCGTTAAAGAATCCTTGGTTAAGTGCTTGGTTTTTTTCACCACCGATTCATAATATTCCACCAAGGCCTCCCAATCCCGCTCTTCTCCGTAGATAAAGCCGGAAAACCCCGTCAGATAGTTTTTCCACCCATGCTTCAACTCCCGATAACCATTGAGAAGGTTTTCTATCACCGTCAAATATTCCTGTTGATTTTGATAGAGGATTTTCTGATAGTAAAAATCATTTTCTAAGAAGGTATAGTTTAAGGAGATGGTAATATAGGCAATCACCAGAATAATATGCACGATAGAAACCAAAACATTCATTTCATTTGCATAGTAGAGGAAGGTATAAAAGTTAATAAACAGCATAGAAAACACGGTTATAATATATAACACAATATTCTTACTTTTCACCTGTACTGTCTTGCCATAGGTTTTATATAATAATATATATTTTAGTATATATAACAACAATGCAATCGTCGCAAAGGATATCAGATTTGCAGTAAAAAATAGCTTTGTGTCATTTTGTATCTCTATCATTGTGACCCCTAAGGTGCTCACCATAATAAAAATAGCAAAAACATTTCCCAATAGTGCTACAACCGCATAGATAAATACCAGGAAGATGGTTTTAAGAATCGTTGTTTTTAATAAAGCAGTTGTAGTCAATCCATAGGTTGTAAGCACTATAGCTGTTTTAAAGTTATAAAGATATTGCATTTCGCTGTGAATCATTACTGTTATAGCAGTAGAAATGAAAAGCAAAAAGTACAATTTTATATATTTATTCTTAGGTATTTTTAAAAATAGTCTCAAAACATTAATATAAATTAAAACTTCCATGGCAATTACTATCGCACTGGGAAAATTGTCTATTGTCATCATAATTCTTTTTCCATTTCCCTTCTCACTTTCTTTTTTTGTATTTGTATGCTTGCAGATCTTTATTTTTTAGCCATTGCAGCCAATGTATCCTCAAATTCAAGACAAGGAATCCTTGATTAAGTCTTTGGTCTTTTCCACCACCGATTCATAGTAGGCTACCAAAGCCTCCCAGTCCTTCTCTTCCCCATAAACAAAACCAGAAAACCCTGCCAGATAATCCTTCCATCCATGCTTTAATTCCCGATAGTCATTGAGCAAATTTTCCGTCCTTGTCAAATATTCCTGTTGATTTTGATAGAGGATTTTCTGATAATAAAAATCCTTTTCCAAAAAAGTATAATCTAGAGAAATCATAATATAGACCGCCACCAGTATAAAATGCAAGACAGATACCCATATATTCATTTTACTTACATGATAGATGAAGGTATAATAATTGATAAAGAGCATGGAAAATACCGTCAAAATATAAAGAATGATGTTTTTAGCTTTGCTCTGCACCATCTTCCCATAGGTTCTATATAACAAAATATATTTTATTATATATAACAGCAAACCTACCACTGAAAAGGATACTATATTTGCAGCAAAAAATAGCCTCGGTTCATTTAATATCTCTACTAATGCAGTCCCTAATGTATTCTGCATAATAAAAATAGCAAAAACACTTCCCAAGAACGTCACAACTGCATAGATCAATGACAGAAAAACTGTTTTAAACACAGTGGTCTTTAATACAGCCATGATCATCAACCCATGAATTGTAAGCACTATCGCTGTTTTTAAGTTATGGGAATATTGGATTTTGCTGTGGGTGGTTACTATGATAACACTAGAAACAAAAAGAAAAAAATAGAGTTTTAAGTATTGTTTCTTAGCTATTTTTAAAAACAATCTTAAAAAATTCATATAGATTAAAACTTCCATGGCGATCACTATAACACTGCAAAGGTTATCTATCGTCATCATGAATTTTCCCCCATCACCCTTTTATCTATTTCCTCTTGTACTTCTCTGCTTCTGGACATAAATAGCCGTATGCCATTTTTCAGTACAATTTCCCCTTGCTTCTTATCGGTACTCTCGATATAATAAGGATTTACCAGTGTAGACTTATAGCATTGCACAAAAATACTGGGCTGTATTTTATTAAGCAGCTGCAGCATATCATTTAATCTACTTCTATGGATTATTTTTTCTCCCTGGATTGTATGTACTGTAAGATAGCCCTCCTTATGATGGGTCTCTATGTGGGTAATCACCTCTGCCTTCTTGTAGTGGGTTCTACCATAGGCTTCTAGCTTTATCAAGCCTACATTGGGATGCAGCTGCAAATCCTGAAGCTCTTTAATTTTCTTCAGCAGTCTCTTCATATGCCAGTCAAAGGTTTGTCTGTCTAAGGGTTTTGTCAGATAAGCAAAAGGTTCTATATTTCTGTTGAGGCTTTCCACAGCCCACTCCGCATAAGCAGTGATAAATATAATCTTTGTATTTATATTGATATTTCTTATCTTCTCAGCCAATGCTACACCATTGATTTTTTCATTTAAATTGATATCTAAAAGACAAATTTTAGTGGCTTCATCTTCTGTAACAAAGGACAGAACCTCCTCCGGCTGAGATGTAGCCACTAATAATTTAATGTCTTTATGGTCAATATAAGTTTCTAGCCAATCGCAGATGGTTTTTCTGGTTTTTGGATTATCTTCACATACAATAAAATCAATCTTCATAGGTTCTCCTCTACCTTTTAATTATCTTTATTGTGTTGTTTAACTCTTTCTTTTAATGCTGGTAATTGCCTCAAGTACTTCCCTGCCTATCTCATACTCTGGTGCTATCTCCACAGAACGTCGTGCATATTTTTCTGCCTTATTTAAATCATCTAGGTTTAAATAGGTAATAGCTAAATCACACAAAATGATAGGATGATTTAAGTCATAGGCCAATGCTTTTTTAAAATATTTCAAAGCTTCTTCATAGGCCTCTTCTTTTAAAAGTTTTGTGCCTAAGCCTTCATAAGCTTCAATAATGTGAAGCTTTATTCTCTCATTTTTCTTTGCCTCTGGGTGCTGTACAATTAAGTCTTCAAAGTATTTTACAGATTGTTGATAATGTTCTTGCTTGTTGTATTTAATACCCTTCCACATCAATTTATCGATTTCATCCTGAGATTTTGATTCACTAATATTTTCTCTCATTCGCCTATAGGGATTATTGCTTCTGTTTTTTAAAGATAACTCAAATAGGCGATCCGCTAAGGCCAATATTTCTTCAAGGTTTTTCAATTTATTAATATAGCCTTTAGGGATATGATTAAAACCTAAATAAGCACCTGCTAGTGTCAGCGCTAAACTGGCTACTGTATCTGTATCTCTTGCCATTAGGCATTGTTTCAATATTTTTTCATAGTCATTGGGGCTATTTAAAAAGACCAATAACCCATAGGGCAGAGATTCCAGCACATAAGCACCACTCCCCCATCGCTCTCTTGTCTCATCCACGTCTAAATCTTTTTGAACCGCCTCCATTAATTCTATATTCAGTCTTGTATATAAATTAGCAATTTGATTATTCTCCCTAGTACGATAAACATTTGTTTCTATACCTTTAATACTTTTCCCGCATGTAGCTATAAACTTACATAAGTCTTCCTTTTCCTTTAAGCTGAAGGGAGGTAAGTTCATTAAGTAAGCAATCGCCGTACCATGGGCAATACTAGAGGCAATGGCCATTTGGTCCATGTGGGTGATAGCGGATTGAATACCTGCCATTATTTTCAAAGAGATAAAATCCCCATAGTTAATCAAAGCTATAGGAGCGCAGCGCATAACAGCACCGTTTCCAGCGGACTCTACACCGCTTTTGTACCAGGGGGTTTTTCTATCACGATAATTATAAATAAACTCTTTAATGGTATTACCCATCTGGGTAATGGATTGTCTTACAAATCTGTTGGCCATATCTTCTGGGTAAAAACCTTGATGGATAATAAGGGATTCTGCTAACATAATGGTCATCTCTGTATCATCCGTAATATTTAGTGAAACAGCATAGCGATCGCCCTTTAAAAAATTGTTAATATATTCTACTTCCCTTGAAAGCTGGCCCTCTAAATAACTGCCATACACATCGCCTATGGCCAAACTCACTAAGGCACCACGAATTTTGTCTCTATATTCGACATTTGACGCAGGAACTAAGTTAATATTTTCGTTATATTCCATAAAAGGAGGCATATCTGCCTCTTCTACTAAAAAATTGTAAAGCTCTTCTAAAGATAATCCGTACATCTATCGACACCTCTTATAAATTATTTCCTTGAAGAAGTATTCTACATAATTTACCTATTTCCTTCTATTATGTTGAATCTATATCTATTGACTTTTAATTTTCTTAATGATATATTTAAGAAAATAAATAAGACCTTTAACTCTGTCCTGTGAGACTGAAAAGGGAAGTTGCCAGGTTTTTCAAATGGTTGCTTTGTTTGGTATGCCCTTCAGTCTGACTGCAAGGGTTTTATTTATGTTATACCTTTAATTTAGTCCGGGGAGACTAAAAAGGGAGTGGAAAACTCCCAAATTTAAAACAGGGAGGCATAAAAATGAGTTTGCAAGGTAGACACTTGATTGACCCTAATGATTTAACACTAGAAGAAATTCAACGAATTATTGATCTAGGATTAAATATTTATCATCATCCAGCGCAATACGCAGAAATATGCAAAGGAAAAATATTAGGTACTTTATTTTATGAGGCTAGTACCCGCACCCGTTTAAGCTTTGAATCTGCTATGCTGAGAATGGGTGGTAATGTTTTAGGTTTTTCTGATGCAGCCACCAGTTCTGTACAAAAAGGTGAAAGTATCGCAGATACCATCCGCGTCCTAGATGATTATGCAGATATTTTAGTAATGCGCCATCCAAGAGAAGGTGCGCCTAAATTAGCTTCTCAATATGCTACTGTACCCATGATCAATGGCGGTGATGGCGGACATCAGCATCCTACCCAAACTTTAACAGATCTTATTACCATTCAACACTACAAGGGCGAAATCAAAAATCTAAAAGTAGCTTTTTGTGGTGACCTATTATTTGGTCGTACTGTTCATTCTCTTTTAAAGACCTTGAGTAGATATCCTAATATAAGCTTTGTATTGATTTCTCCTCCTGAGTTAAAAATTCCCTATCATCTTAAAAATGATATTTTGCAAAACCATGATGTTGAAATTATAGAAACCCACTGTCTTGAAACCCATATGCATGAAATAGACATTCTTTACATGACAAGGATTCAAAGAGAAAGATTCTTTAATGAAGAAGATTATATCAAGTTAAAGGATAGTTATATTTTAAATAAAGATAAATTAGAACATGCAAAAGAAGACCTTTTGGTGCTTCACCCATTGCCACGAGTAAACGAAATCAGTTATGATGTTGATATTGACCCTAGAGGTAAATATTTTGAACAAGCAAAATTAGGGGTATATGCAAGAATGGCCTTAATGGCACTACTTTTGGGGGTGGTTGAATCATGTTAAAGGTAACCAGTATTCAAAAAGGTATTGTGATTGATCATATCAGCTCTGGTAAGGGTTTAAAAATCTTTGAAAAACTTAGTTTAGATAAAATCGATACACCAGTGGTTTTGTTGATGAAGGTGCCCAGCAAGAAGCTGGGTAAAAAAGACATTATCAAAATACAAGATTATATTGACATTGATCTAACCATATTGGGCTTAATCGACCCTAATATTACCATTAATATTATTGAAAATGATAGAACAATAGAGAAAAAGGCGATTGAAATACCAAAAAAAGTTTCAGGTTTATTTAAATGTAAAAATCCACGATGTATTACTTGTATAGACGATTATGCTGAGCCAGAGTTTACTTTAGTACCTAATGGCAAAATTCAATATAAATGTAATTATTGCGAAGAACTAACTGAATATCGTCTATAAAAAAAGCGCCTATAGCGCTTTTTTTTATTTATTATTTGCCATTTTCCGTGCTTTTTCTGTACAAGCCTCCATAGCCTCTATAATCGTTCCTCTAAAATGATTTTTTTCTAGTGTGTATACCGCCTCTATCGTGGTTCCTCCAGGAGAACAGACATTGTCCTTTAGTTCTCCTGGATGCTTACCTGTTTCCAGCACCATCTTGGCAGCCCCCAATACAGCTTGAGCAGCATAGGTATAGGCCTTTTCCCGTGATAAACCTTGAAGCACCCCCCCATCAGCCAAAGCTTCTATAAACAAATAGACATAGGCAGGACTACTACCACTAATGGCTGTCACCGTGTCCATTAACTTTTCATCTATGACGTCTGTCTTGCCTATGCTTTCAAATATAGACAAAACAGTGTCTAATTCTTCATCAGTCACTTCTTTATTCGGTGTTATCGCTGTCATACCCTCTCCTACAAAAGCAGGGGTATTTGGCATTGTTCTAATAATTTTTATAGGTTGTGAAAAGAATCCTTCTATATATTTTATAGATATACCAGCAGCAATAGAAACAATAATATGTTCCTTGGTAATAACATCTTTTATTTCCTGCAGTACATCTCCATATACATTAGGCTTTACTGCTATAATCAAGATTTTAGCCTTTTTTATAATCTCTATATTGTTTTCACATAAGTTAATATGAAGTTCTTTGCACATGTCTTCAGCTTTTTTTAGGTTTTTATCTGTAACATAAACATGCTTATAAATCTCAGAGAACTTGTTGGTTAATCCCTTTATCATCGCTCCCGCCATGTTGCCGGTGCCAATAAATCCAATTTTTTGTTGCAAATGAATCACCTCTTTAATTATTCACCAAAAATACTGTTGCTTTTTCCGTACCATCTAATAATCTTAATAAAATATTTTCCTTTTTTCCATTCGCCAGAATCATAGGTATCCCATAGGTATTTACCTTCTTAGCAGCTTCTATTTTTGTAGCAATCCCCCCTGTACCAAAATCATTTACTGTTCCAATTTCAATGGTTTTTAACAGTTCATCAATATCAGTGACTTCCTCTATAAGTTCAGCATTTGCATAGGTTTTCGGATTCTTATTATAAATACCGTCAATATCACTAAAAAGAATAAGAAGATCTGCATTCCAAAGGTTTGTTGTCAAAGCCGCTAAGGTATCATTATCTCCAATTTTTATTTCTTCCACACTTACAGTATCATTTTCATTGATAATAGGAACTACACCCTCATCTACTAAAGTAAAAAGCGTATTTCTTATATTTAGCGTTCGATGTGGATCTAAAAAGTCATCTCTTGTTAACAGCATCTGTCCAATATGAATATGCTCTTCTTCAAAAACTCTTCTGTAGGCATCCATCAACTCCACCTGTCCGATAGCACATAATGCCTGCTTATAATGGATATCTTCTTTTCGCATCCATTTTGCTAAGGTTGCTACACCAGCAATTCTTGCTCCTGAAGATACGATGACAACTTGTTTCCCTTCTTCCTTTAAGCAACTTACCTGTTTACTTAGATTTTGTAAAAAAGATTTGCATATTGTACCATCTTGATTTGCTAATGTATTACTGCCAATTTTAATAACAATTTTTTTGCTGTTATTGATAAGCTCCTTCATCATTTTTCATCCCTCTATCCTCTAATTTGTCCATTACCCACAATGGTATACTTTACTGTTACCAGCTCATTTAATCCCATAGGCCCTCTAGCATGCATTTTCTGGGTGCTAATACCCATTTCTCCTCCAAAACCAAATTCTCCTCCGTCTGTAAATCTAGTAGAAGCGTTGACGTAGACCGCAGCAGCATCCACTTGTCTTAAGAAGGTGTTGGCATGAGTAAAATTTTCTGTCAAAATTGCCTCTGAATGTTTCGTGCCATACTGGTTAATATGTTCAATAGCCTCATCTATATCTTTTACCAATTTTACTGCTAAAATATAATCTAAATATTCTTCTGCCCAGTCTTCATCCGTTGCCTTCTTTACATCTATCCATTTTTGTACTGCTGCACAGCCACGAATTTCTACCTTGCTTCCTATACGGTCATATAACTTAGGTAACAACACCTCAGCAACTTTTTCATGCACCAATAAGGTTTCACAAGCATTACAAACCCCTGGACGCTGTACTTTAGCATTTTCGATAATATCGATAGCTTTTTCTAAGTCAGTATCTTCGTCTACAAAGATATGGCAATTTCCTACACCCGTCTCTATCGTAGGTACCGTAGCATTTTTTACGACAAAATCAATTAAATCCTTACCACCTCTAGGAATAATTAAGTCAATATATTCATTTAAGGTTAACATTTCCTTGACAATGCCTCGATCTGTATCATCAACAAACCCGATCACCTCTTGAGATACATCACTGTTTTTTAATCCTTCTTTAATAGCATATACTAATGCTCTATTGGAATGAATAGAAGTAGAACTTCCCCTTAGCAGAATACAATTTCCACTCTTCAAAGTTAAAGAAAAAGCATCTACTGTTACATTAGGTCTTGATTCATAAATGATACCAATTACCCCTATAGGCACTGTCATTTTACTAATGGTTAAACCATTTTCCAAAGTCCATACATCGTTACTTTTCCATACTGGATCCTTCAAATCAATGATGGTAGCAATACTGTCCACCATTCCTTGTATTCTATCTTTGGTTAGCCGCAAACGGTCAATAAGACTTTCCTTCATCCCATTCTTTTTGGCATTTTCGATGTCTTTAGCATTTTCCTGTAAAATATAATCTGTATGTTGATTTAAGCTGATGGCCACTTGTCGTAACGCTTCATTTTTTGACTTTGTATCTATACTGACTAAAACCTGAGCTGCTTTTTTTAATGTTTTACATTGTTCAACGAAATTCATGATCTTACCACTCCTTTGAAAGTATTTTGACAATAAAAAAAAACCCTCATTCCCTGAAAGGGACGAGAGTTTACCCGCGGTACCACCCTAATTAGCTGAACTAGCTCACTTTCTGCAATCGTAACGTGATCACCACCGTAATGACTTTATCATCATAAGCTCCGGAGAGGGTTCAAAAGGTTAGTTTATAGGACTTCCACCAATATCCTACTCTCTATAAAACATCACCCTTTTACTATGCTCCTTCTTAGCATTTATCTATATTATATCTATGAAGTGAAATTTTATCCATCCAATGACTTTGTTATAATTTATAAATGATTATATATAAAATTTCTCAGGATGTCAACGCTCTCCCTAAGGAAATATCTAGATTATTTTTATCTTTGATGTATTGCTAAGACACCCGCTTCTTAGAGTGGACGATCAAACACTACATCTTCAAAGTAAATTCAGTTAAAATTCAGTGGCGTAGCCCCCTTGAATTAAGTCTCATTTTATATTTATTTTTTTGTTTAATATTTTTTAAAACGGGTATAATGCTATTGTAAATACATAAAATATATTATTTTGAAAAACATTAAGAGAGGAGATATACAAATATGAAAAAATACGTATGTACACCATGTGGTTATGTTTATGATCCTGAGGTAGGAGATCCAGATTCAGGTGTTGCAGCTGGAACAGCCTTCGAGGATATTCCTGATGATTGGGTTTGTCCTATCTGTGGGGTTGGTAAGGATATGTTCGAACCAGAAGAGTAAAATTTGTTAAAAAATGTAAGTTGTTGTATGCTACAATAACTTACATTTTTTTTTTGTAATCTGTGATACGATAACTTTATTACAAAAGAAAAGGAGGTAGGAATAAAAACCTATGAAAAATTATACGGTAACTTTTTTCACTATCCTTATGGTAATCTACATGATACTATTCACACCTATCATCTATGGAGAAAGTATCGTAAATACAGATGACCTGGAGGCAGATGCACCCGAAATCCTTGTGGAGGAAGCAGAAGCTATTGATAACAATGCTGATTTAGAGATAGACCCCTTAACCCTCTATAAGGTGAGTCTATCTACTATAATTATCAATGAATTCAGCCATGTAAATCCTCTAAGCAAGTTGATAGGTTCTACAACGCTACATTTATATGAACAACAATCTGTTAACAAAATCCCTTTAGAAGAACCTGTCATTTTGGAGTCACCTTATGTAGAAAATACAATAGTGGAGGACAGTAATACTCTAGAGAATTCACCGGATATAGACTTAGGCGTAAATCCAGTGAAAACAGAGGATCATCAACTCAAACCTGCAAACACTTTGAATAGTTCATCGCAAACCCAAAATAATACAGCCCCCTCTTTATCTGCAGAATCTGTTGATGGTCTGGAGGAGCATCCTGACTATAGGAACACCGACCACACAGAAGTAACTTCTTCAGAAACTGTTGATACCGTCGATGCTATTACTGTTGATGAAGATGTAGATAACATCAAAATTAAAAACATCACAGTTTTGAATGACCTTGATATAACAAATAGTTTGCAGCGTTTAGTGGTAAAAATCAATACTTCTGGTGCTAAGGAGGCCACACCTATTACAGTAGAACTTGTAACACAATATGGATCTTCTTTCAATCCTTCTATCATGGTATCAGGAAAAATTGATAAAAATGTATCTAGGTTGTCATTAACGATCCCTAACGCCTTACCCTCTGGCACCTATAGATTAAAAGTAACATCAGAAGAATTTATTGATGATTCTACAATCTATAGAATTTATTCGCCTAATAACAACAAAAGCTTTCCCAACAAAATGATTGAAATCATTGTAGGATTAGGTGTTCTTTCCTTCATCATAACTAGCTATTATGTTTATAAAAAACAACATACTTACACTGCGGTGAGGACAAGAGAATTAGAAGCTCCAAAGTAATTTATTACTTTGGAGCTTCTTCTATCGTAATAGGTAACTGCCTTTCTATAAATAACGTCTCAATACGATTCCAAACTTCCTCCACGCCTTGCTTTTTCAAAGAAGATATCGGCAAAATATGATCTTCCTTCTCCATTTGTAGTTTTTGTCGAATAATTTTAAGATGTTTTTGCAGCTGGGACTTAGAAATTTTATCAAGTTTAGTGGCAATTACTATGCTGCCATAACCAAAGTGCTTTAACCAATCATACATCATTTTGTCATCATTGGTAGGCTCATGCCTTATATCTACTAACAAAATTACTTCTTGAAGGTTCTGTCTATTGGCTAAGTAAGTCTCCATGGTTTTGCCCCAAGATGCTTTTTCTGTTTTTGATACTTTTGCATAACCATATCCCGGCAAATCTACTAGGTAAAATTCCTGATTAATCATAAAAAAATTGATGGTTCGTGTTTTTCCTGGTGTAGCACTTATCCTGGCCAATTTTTTTCTCCCTAACATGGTATTAATGGTGGAGGATTTTCCAACATTAGATCTACCTACCAATGCAATTTCCGGTAATAAGCCTTCAGGATACTGACTGGGAGCCACCGCACTGGTAACAAAGTCAGAGGTTTTAATCTTCATTTTTTACGCTCCTTTTTAAAGCATGCTCCAGTACTTCATCCATATGATCTACAAAGACAAATTCCATTTTTTTCTTTACATTTTCTGGAATTTCCTCTAAATCTCTTTTGTTCTCCACAGGTAACAACACTTTCCTGATACCTGCTCTATTGGCAGCTAATACCTTTTCTTTAATACCTCCTACTGGCAGCACCCGACCTCTTAGGGTAATTTCTCCTGTCATAGCAACATCTTTATAGACTGGTGTATTTGTCAGGGCAGAAATTACCGCAGTAGCCATAGTAATACCGGCAGAAGGGCCATCCTTCGGTGTAGCTCCTTCAGGAATATGAATATGAATATCCAAATTATTATGAAATTCTGGATCGATCTTCAATGCTTCTTCCCTTGATCGAATATAACTAATACCTGCTCTAGCAGATTCCTTCATGACATCTCCCAATTGGCCTGTTAATACTAATTTACCATTGCCCTTCATAGGTGTTACTTCAATAGATAATGTATCTCCACCTACCATTGTCCACGCCAAGCCTCTTACCATTCCCACCTCGTCTTTTTGATTAGCCATTTCATAGCGATAAATTGGCTTCCCTAAATATTTTGCTAGATTAGCAGGTGAAATACGAATCATCTTTAATTTCTCTTCTACCACTCTTTTTGCTACTTTTCGACATAAATTGGCTATTTGTCTTTCTAAATTTCTTACTCCAGCTTCTCTCGTATAATAATTAATAATGTCCCTTAAAGCTTTTTCAGACACCTTCAGCATTTCTGATTTCAAACCGTGCTCCTTGATTTGTTTAGGCAATAAATATCTAGAAGCAATATTTAACTTTTCTTCCTCTGTATAACCTGCAATTCTAATGACCTCCATACGATCCAATAATGGTCTTGGTATGGTATCTAAAGTATTTGCAGTTGTTATAAACATCACTTTTGAAAGATTAAAGGGCATCTCCATAAAATGATCTGTAAAATCATGATTTTGCTCTGGATCCAACACCTCTAAAAGAGCGGATGCAGGGTCTCCCCTAAAATCACTGGCTAGCTTATCAATTTCATCTAATAAAAATAGCGGATTCTTTGTTCCTGCTTGACGAATAGAAGAAATAATTCTACCAGGAATAGCACCTACATAGGTTCTTCTATGTCCTCTTATTTCTGCTTCATCCCTTACTCCCCCTAAAGACATTCTGACAAACTTTCTGTTAAGAGATCGAGCAATAGACTTTGCAATAGATGTTTTTCCTACGCCTGGAGGACCTACTAAACATAAAACAGGTCCCTTCATGGATTTTGCCAGTTGACGTATCGCTAAATATTCTAAAATTCTTTCCTTTACTTTTGTCAAACCATAGTGGTCTTCATCTAAAATTTCAGCTGACTTCTTGAGTTCCAACTTATCTTTGGTTTCCTTTGTCCAAGGAAGATTTAAAGCCCAGTCTATGTAATTGCGAATTACTCCTGTCTCTGCTGAAGCAGGTGATAATTTTAACAGTCGATCAATTTCTCTATCAATTTTTTCATGAATATCTTTAGGAAACTTTAATTTATTAAGTTTCTCCTTATATTCAGCTACTTCCTCTACAATCCCCTCATCTTCTCCCAGCTCTTTTTGTATTGCCTTTAGCTGCTCTCGCAGGTAGTATTCTTTTTGTACCTTATTAATTTGTTTTTTCACACGATTATTGATCTTTTTCTCTATCTCTAAGATTTCAATTTCTTCTAGCAAAATCTTATAAAGAGTCTCTAGTCTTTCAAGAGGGTCAAATGCTTCTAGGATTTCTTGTTTTTGTGCTGGCTTAATAAAAATATTTGAGGCAATGGTATCCGCCAGTCTTCCAGGCATTTCTATTTCTGCTATGGTAATAAGAATTTCTGAAGAAATTTTATTGCTCACTTCTACATACTCCTCAAAGGAGTCTACCACACTACGCATCAACGCTTCTGTCTCACTATCTACTTTCATTTCACTTTTATAGGTTTTCTCTTCTATTTCTACTTGAAAATACGGTGTTTCTTGTAGTACATCAACAATCTTTCCTCTAGAAATTCCCTCCACCAGTACTCTTATGGTATCCCCAGGTAATTTTAACATTTGCTTGATTTTTGCAATCGTACCGACTTCATAGAGGTCCTCAAGAGTAGGGGCATTAACTTCAGCTTCCTTCTGAGCAACTAGAAAAACTAATTGGTCATTTACCATGGCTTCCTCTAATGCATTAATAGATCGCTCTCTACCTACATCGAAGTGTATCACCATATATGGGAAGACGTTTAATCCCCTCAAAGGAATCAAAGGAATTGTACGCGTTGAAATAGAGGTTTCTTTTTCTACCATATTATCTACTCCTTTTATTATAATGGCACAGTTGATTATTATTATATATCTTCATGCTACTTTTTTCAATATTTTACCCTAATTTCCACTATTATATCAAACATAGCGTGAAAAAAGTAGTCTAAGACTACTTTTTATCTTTGTTGCCTAATGCAGCGGCAAAATCTATTGTCTCAGCAGGTGAAGATGTTTTCTCTCTAAAATCTTTTACTTTCATAGCAAAGGCAATTACTTCTTCGATATGCTCTACAGGAATCACTTCTATACTTAATTCCTTAAATCGTTCTTGATAATTATCCTTTGGAATAAGTACCCGCGTACATCCTGCTTCTTTAGCTGCTTCTATTTTTGTTGTAATTCCACCTACTGCCTTAACTGCTCCTCTTATAGATATTTCTCCTGTCATAGCTAAATAATTATCTACCGGCTGATTGCTGATGGCAGAATAGATAGCAGTTACCATGGTAATCCCTGCAGAGGGACCATCTATAGGAATCCCTCCTGGAAAGTTTACATGAATGTCATAATCTTTAGGGTCTACTTTGAAAAATTTCTTAATTACTGTCAATACATTATCTACAGAATCTGAAGCAGTACTCCTTCTGTGTAAACTTCGTCCTGGGGCATTTGTTTCTTCTCTATCAATGATACCCGTAACAATGAGTCGGCCCTGACCTTTTGTCGGTAGTTTGATGGCAGACACCTCGATTTCTATCACCATACCTATATTAGGTCCATACACAGCTAATCCATTCACAAATCCTACTACAGGCTCTTTTCCTATTTTTTTAGATGGCCTTGGACTATAATGACCACTTTCTACTACCCACTGAATATCTTGAAGGGTTATTTTTTTTCTTCCCTCTGTGAGGGCCAAACCTCCTGTGATTTGAATAATATTAACAGCCTCTCTACCATTGTTGGCATATTTTTTTATTTCTTCGATGGCTCTTTCTTCTATTTCAAATTTACTTTTTTTACAGGCATTTTTTACGATGATTCCTATTTGTTCTGGCGTTAAGGGACAGAAATAGATTTCTACACACCTAGATCTTAGGGCTGGCGGTAAATCTCCGGGAGCCTTTGTTGTAGCTCCTACTAATCTAAAGTCTGCTGGTAGCCCATTTTGAAAAATTTCGTGAATATGCTTGGGAACATTTTCATCCTCAGCATGGTAATATGCACTTTCTAAATGAACTTTTCTATCCTCTAAAACCTTTAAAAGTTTATTCATTTGTACTGGGTGTAACTCTCCAATTTCATCTAAAAACAAAATCCCTCCATGGGCTTTCGTAACAGCACCAGGTTTTGGCTGTGGGATACCAGCCTGACCTAATGGTCCTGCACCTTGATATATGGGGTCATGAACTGAGCCCATTAAGGGATCTGCAATTCCTCTATCATCGAAACGCAAGGTAGTGGCGTCCATTTCCACAAACTTAGATTTTTCGTTAAAGGGTGACAGTTCGGTCTTTTTAGCTTCTTCTAAAATCACTCTAGCAGCTGCTGTCTTTCCTACTCCTGGAGGACCGTAAATAATAACATGTTGGGGATTAGGACTGCATAAAGCTGCCTTTAGTGCTTTTAATCCATCTTCTTGACCAATAATATCATGAAAACAAGAAGGTCTTGTATGTTCTGCTAGGGGTACTGTTAATGCACTTTCTCTCAACTCCCTAAGTTTTTCCATTTCTTTTTTTGATTCCTTTTCTATGGCAGACTTATTACCTTGCTGATTTTTTAAAAGTCCTAAAAAGTAAAGTCCAATCACAATGGCAAAAAAGAACTGCACTAAAAAAAAGATGTTAGACAAAAGATGACCTCCTTTCATTATCTTATAGCTTTAGTATGTACATAGGAATCGTAATTATCCTTTAGGAAAAACTGTTATTATAAGCAACAATAGGTAATTTATTTCAATGAATTTTCTAATTTATGTTATACTAAAAGAAGTATCCTTTTATATTTTATTCAATTATACTCTTTTTAAATTTTTACATGGAGGTGCACACTAGTATGAAAGATTATTTGCAGTTATTTTCTATCTTTTTTCGCATTGGTGCCTTTACCTTTGGCGGTGGCTATGCTATGCTCCCCATTATGGAAAAAGAAATTGTAGAAAAACACAATCTTATTAGAGAAGATGAGTTTTTGGATATTATCGCAGTTGCTCAAAGTTTACCAGGACCCATTGCTGTAAATACTGCAGTTTTTGTGGGTTACAAAGTAAAAGGTTTTTTAGGAGCAATATTTACATTGATTGGCACAGTACTACCTTCCTTAACAGTCATCATCGTATTAGCTATTTTTTATGATAAGATTAAACACATCAATACTATACAATTGTTTTTTCAAGGTGTCCGTCCAGCTATTGTAGCTTTAATCCTTATGGCAGCACTAAAATTATCTAAGTCTGTTTCTAAAACGAACTTTAATATCATAATAATGGTATTTTCTTTTATGGGTATTGTTCTGTTGAAAATCCATCCTATTTTCGTTATTATTTCTTGTGCTGCTGCAGGGCTATTACATAAAAAAAAGGAGGGAAAGCGTGGAACTCATTAGATTATTTATCACTTTTTTAAAAATCGGTGCTTTTAGTTTCGGTGGTGGCTATGCCATGCTTCCTTTGATTGAAAAGGAGGTAGTCAATATCCATGGATGGCTTACATCAACAGAATTTGTAGATATCATTGCTATTTCTGAAATGTCCCCTGGGCCTATATCTATTAATACTGCTACCTTTATAGGCTTTAGACTATTTGACGTTAAGGGAGCTGTACTTGCTACACTAGGGGTTGTTTTAGTATCTTTTTTTCTTGTCACTATATTGGCTCGTCTAATCATTCAGTACAAAGGTTCTCCTTTTGTTGAAGGAATTTTTGGCGGAATACGTCCTGCCGTTATCGGCTTAATTGCCGCCGCCTGCGTAGCTCTTTTTCAAACTTCTATTATTGATTTTCGAAGCTTTGTGATTTCTTTGATTGTCTTTATGATTTTATACAAATCTAAACTACATCCCATAGGCGTTATTCTATTATCAGGTGTACTAGGAATTGTTTTTTATTCTCTGTAAAAAAAAACTAAGTCATCATGATGACTTAGTTTTTTATCTTAGGATGCTGATTCCTTTGGTTTCTTTTTTCCCTTTGTTGCATTAGGACTTTTTAACATAATCGTTGGGTCTTCACCCTTCGTTACTGTATCCTTTGTGATAACAATTTTATCAATATCATCTCTGGAAGGGATATCATACATAATATCCATCATAAGACCTTCCATAATACCTCGAAGTCCTCTAGCACCAGTTTTTCTTTCAATAGCTCTCTTAGCAATAAGTTCTAAAGCATCTGTTTCAAAATCTAGATTAACATCTTCGATTTCAAATAATCGCTTATACTGTTTTACTAAGGCGTTTTTAGGCTCTGTTAAAATTTGAATTAAAGCAGCTTCATCCAATTGGTCTAAGGTAACTACTACTGGTAATCTACCTACGAATTCGGGAATCAGACCATACTTTAATAAGTCCTCAGGTTGAATCTGTTGTAGTAAAGCACCTATATCAATTTTCTGTTTACTCGCAATCTCTGCACCAAACCCCATAGAGTTTTTTCCAGTACGTTTTTGGATAATTTTATCTATACCGTCAAATGCTCCACCACAAATAAATAAAATATTCGTTGTATCTATTTGTATAAATTCTTGATGAGGATGTTTTCTTCCCCCTTGAGGTGGTACGCTTGCTACTGTTCCCTCTAATATCTTCAATAAAGCCTGTTGTACACCTTCTCCGCTTACATCACGGGTGATAGAAGGATTTTCTGATTTTTTGGCTATCTTATCTACTTCATCAATATAGATGATACCCTTTTCTGCTTTTTCTATATCATAATCAGCTGATTGGATCAGTTTTAATAAAATATTTTCTACATCTTCTCCTACATATCCAGCTTCTGTTAAAGAAGTAGCATCTGCAATAGCAAAAGGAACATTTAAAAGCTTTGCTAAGGTTTGAGCTAATAATGTCTTTCCGGAACCTGTAGGTCCTAACATAACAATGTTACTTTTTTGCAGCTCAACATCTTCGCTTTTAACATCCATATTGACTCTTTTGTAATGATTATATACAGCTACCGCTAAAGCCTTTTTAGCTTTTTCCTGGCCTATGACGTATTGATCTAATATAGCCTTAATCTCTTGTGGCTTAGGTAAATCCACTAAGTCAACGTCAAGATTTTCGTCAAATTCTTCTTGTATAATTTCCTGGCATAACTCTATACATTCATCACAAATATATACATTAGGACCAGCAATCAGCCTCCTTACTTGATCCTGAGACTTACCACAAAAGGAGCATTTTAATTGCTTTTTATCCTCAAATCTAGACATCTTTACACCTCGCTTAATCCGCAATTATTTTCTTGCGGTAATCACTTCATCAATAATACCATACTCCTTCGCCTCAGAGGCAGACATAAAGAAGTCTCTATCGGTATCTTTTTTAATACGATCTAATGGCTGTCCTGTTCTTTCCGCTAATATATCATTTATAGTATCTCTTGTCTTCAGAATTCTTTCCGCATGAATACGAATGTCCTCTGCCTGACCGCGGGTTCCTCCTAGGGGTTGATGAATCATAATTTCTGCATTGGGTAGTGCATATCTTTTGCCTTGTTTTCCAGCTGTTAGTAGAAAAGCTCCCATACTGGCAGCCATACCAATACAGATGGTAGAAACATCTGGTTTAATATAGTTCATCGTATCATATATAGCCATTCCTGCTGTAATAGACCCTCCTGGGCTATTGATATATAATTGAATATCTTTATCTGGATCTTCAGCTTCCAAAAAGATTAATTGTGCTACAATCAATCCTGCTGTTACATCATTTACTTCATCATTTAATAGAATAATTCTATCTTTTAAAAGTCTTGAATAAATATCATAAGACCTTTCTCCTCGATTTGTTTGCTCAACAACAACTGGTACTAATGCCATAAGCTATCTCCTCCCAAAATTTATCTTTATGCTACTTTAGCATTCTCTACTAAGAAGTCGATAGTTTTTCTTACTACGATATTATCTTTGATACTTGCTATGTCTTCTTCTCTTAATCTTTCTTTTACTTTATCAACTTCTTGTTTGTATTGTTCTGCCATCTTTTCAATTTCTTGATTTACCTCGTCTTCTGTAGCCTCAATACCTTCAAGTTGACTGATTTTGTCCAGTACTACTTGTGTCTTTACTCTTTTCTCTGCATCTGCCTTCATTTGATTCTTTAAGTCTTCTTCTGTTGTACCTGTAATATTGTAGTAGTATTCAAGGTCTAATCCTTGATAACTTAAAGAATATTCAAAATCTCTTAGCATAGAAGCAACTTGTCTTACTACAACTGCACCTGGTAGATTAATTTCTACTTTCTCAACAACAGCTTCTACTACACTATTTCTCAATTCCTGCTCTGTTCTATTTTTTGCTTGTTCTTCTAGTTTTTTCTTCGTATCCGCTTTTAATTCCTCTAATGTATCAAATTCAGATACATCTTTAGCAAACTCATCATCTACTTTAGGAAGTTCTTTTTCTTTAATTTCATGGATTTTCACTTCAAATACCGCGTCTTTTCCTGCCAACTCTTTACTGTGATATTCCTCTGGAAAAGTAACCTTCACTTCTACCTCATCACCTATATTTGCACCTATAAGTTGTTCTTCAAAACCTTGAATAAATTGTCCAGAACCAATTGTCAGGTTTTGTTTTTCTGCAGTTCCTCCTTCAAAAGCCACGCCATCCATCATGCCTTTATAATCAATGATTACCATGTCACCTTCCTTAACAGGACGATTTTCTACTGTAACCATTCTAGCATTTTTTTCAACCAAAGCATCTATTTCTTTCTCAAGATCCTCTTCCTGTACATTATACTCTTTTTTCTCTACTTCTATACCTTTATAATTTTCTACGACTACCTCTGGCATCACTTCAACACTTACTGTAAGTACTACGTCCTTACCTTTTTCAATTTCTTCAATGTCATCTATTGAGGGACGATCTACTGGATGAATTTTATGCTCTTCTATAGCTTCATCATAGGCTTCAGGAAAAGTAATATTGATAGCTTCCTCATAGAAAACTTCAGCTCCATAATTTAGCTCAATAATTCTTCTTGGAGCTTTTCCCTTTCTAAAACCTGGAATATTAAATCTTGATCTCATCTTATTATAGGCTTTGTTAATTCCTTCTTCAAACTTCTCAGCACCTACCGCAACCTTCAGCGTTACCTTATTATCTTCTCTTTTGATTATTTCTGAACTCATTGATGGTCCTCCTCTGTATTTAATTTTAGGATATATTATCATTTATACCATTATGTTATTATGTTATTCAGTTTTAAGAACAAATATTAAGTAAATTGGTTGAAATCAAAAGTTATTATGTTAAAAAAAACATCCATAATCATTCATTGGATGTTTAAAACATACTAATTTACTTACCATTTTAATACTATCTAATTTAATTATTATTGTCAACATAATTAACCTTTTTTTATTCTACATTTTTAATTATTTTTTCATTTATTTCGAAGTTTTCTTTTATTTTAAAAAAGAATTTTTTACTCTACTAAAAAACTTAGCTGCTCTCTCTTTCAACAAAGCTATAATTTAGCACGACTTTCTTGTTATCTAATATCTCGTCATGCAATATTTTGGTTAGCACCCTCATCCCTATAGCCCCCATCTCATACATAGGCTGTGCTATCGTAGATAAAGAAGGGTATACCTTTCCTGCCATATCAATATTATCAAAACCTACAATTGCTAATTCATCTGGAATCACGATATCCTCTTCAAGAGCTGCACGCATAGCCCCGATGGCCATTTCATCACTGGCTACAAAAATAGCTGTAGGCCTATTTTTGAGCTTTAATAGCTTTTTTGCTCCTTCGTAGCCACTTTTGAAACGATATCCACCCTCAACCACAAAAGCCTCATCATATTCTAAGCCAGCTTGTTGTAATCCCTCTATATATCCTTTTTTTCTAGCCATACCGTTTCCAGAATCATAAGCCTTACCAGTAATCATGGCAATTTTTTCATGACCCCTTTTCACCAAATATTTTACTACATCTTTACTGGCCTGTATATTATCAATGGTAACAGAAGGAATGTCCTCGTAGTCAGTACCAATTAATACAATAGGGATATCGCAGGTTTTGAATCTCTTTCCCAACTCTTCTGCAATAATATTCCCCATAAAAATAATACCGTCTACCTGCTTCTCCTCTAAAACATCAAAGTACTGTATTTCCTTTTCCTGATCTAAGTCTGTATTGCATAAAAAAATGTTATATTCGTACATATTAGCAACATCTTCTACCCCTCTAACCACTTCTGGAAAGAACTGGTTAGATATGTCTGGAATCATAATGCCAATAGTTTTAGTATTTTTCACTTTAAGACTCCTAGCAATAGCATTTGGTTTATAGCCCAATTCTTCTATTGCATTCATGACTTTATCCCGGGTTTTAGGTCGTACTGCTTTACTATTGTTTACCACCCTTGATACAGTCGAAATAGATACACCTGCCTTTTTTGCTACGTCCTTTATATTAAATTTCATTAGCTTCTCACTCCTTATGCTTACATCATTTTATCTTTTGACAAATTACTATCGATTTATATATTATTATTGTTTATTTCTCTAAAAATTACTTAAATTCCTCTTAATAAAAATATCTTTTTTTATAAATTTTAGAAAAAGTTTATTTTTTTCTAGAATTTATAAGCATATAGCTTATGAAGATATTATAACATGTTTTGTCAAAGGAAAACACTACTTATCTGACGCTAAAAACAAGTAAAATGCATATATGCTAGCAATTTCATAAGAACAAAAATAAAATGAGCCTTCATTCAGGGGAATTATACCCTCACTGAATTGTAACTGAATTTATTACTAGTAATGTTTTAATTACAAATGTTTTAACTACAGTAGATGTCTGAAAACTCAATGCTAATTCTTTCCAATTGACTGGGCCCTAATCCATCCTCTTTATTAAATATAACTTGCTCTCTATCACTTACTACCTTCGCAGGAAGTTCTATAATAAATGTAGTTCCTTCTCCATATTTACTTTCTAGCGTAATTGTCCCTTCATGCATCTCCACCAAAGATTTTGTCAAAGTTAGGCCTAGACCACTGCCCTCATGCTGCCTTGTAAGAAGATCTTCCACCTGCCGAAATCTTTCAAAGATAACCTTCTGTTTTTCTTCTTGTATTCCTATCCCGGTATCTTTAACAAAAACTAAAATTGTTCCTCCTTGATCCTTCAAGTTTACTTCTATTTTCCCACCAGGCTTTGTGCATTTAACAGCATTGGATAAAAGGTTTAAAATAATTCTTTCAATTTTATCAGGATCGCAAAAGATAAATTTTTCTTCTATCTCCGTATCAAATATCAAGTCTATTTGATGGCTTTCTATATACTCTGATACCGACATAGTAATATCCTCTACTACTGCAACAATATTATAATTATTTCGTCTTAATTCTAGAAAACCCGAGTCAATTTTCGTCATATCTATTAAATTATTTGCTAGTCTTAATAATCTATAACAATTTTGTTTCATTACCTTTAGATGTTTGTTACTCTTAATTTGTTCTTGATTGTATTTGTTTTCCAGCTCCCAAAGCTGTAAACTGCCTAGAATAACATTTAAAGGCGTTCTCAGTTCGTGAGAAACATTCGCCAAAAACTCACTCTTCAGATTATCATATTCTAATTTTTCACGCAAATCTTCATTTAGCCTTTTTTCATTCTGTATATTTTCTACCATTGTGTTGAAAACCTGAGCCAAATCTATGATTTCATTAGGTCCTTCTATTTCTATATAATTCAACGTTTGAGACGTGCTCATTTCATGAATACTATTTCTAATCTTCTCCAATGGTCTCATAGTAAATTTATTCAACCAGGTAGATAATAGTATAGTAGCAATGATAGATATAACAAATACTTTAAAAGCATTTTTATAAACTAAAGACAGTGTAGCTAAATAAAAGTCCCAAGATTGGATTAAAATCAAATCTCCTATAGGTTTATCGAATATATCTTTAAGTACTGTTTTTGCCATCACTTCGTTATTCTCTATGACCTTGCTTTCTCCTAAACCAAAACCTTTGATATATTTTTCAACTTTTTTTCTCATCTCCTCTTCTGCTTTTGCATGGTTATAAGGAGTAATAATCTTGTCATTAAAAGAAACAAAGGTTTTGTACCCATACTCTTTTTCAATATATCTTAATAACTGGGGTGTAACCTTTCTTCCCATAATCAACATATCCTTCGCTTTTACATCACTATCTGTTGGTTTAATGGGAGCCGCTGCTACAATATATATCCCTTCTCTATGCTTAAGCAAACCATAAGTATTATTTTTATCTGTACTCAATAAAGAAGTGGTAAAGTTCTCCACTTTATCTGTTTGCCCTAAAGGGTCATCATTTCCTAAAAACAAATCATATTGATAAAAGACTTGTCCATCCCTATCTAATACTATAACAAAATCCACTTGAAATTTTTGATATAAGTTATACCCATAATTTTGTTGAAACCAACGCTTATCACCTTCTATTATTTTTTCATAGGCAGTTTCACAAGATGCAAAAGGTTTTATCACTGTAGCTAAGACTTCTCCCTTAAACGCAAAAATCTTTTCTGCATGACTTAATGCTTCCTTCACTTCATTTTCTCTCATATGCAAAAAAGTCCTAGAAATAGAAATAGTATTAAAAATTAAATAAATCAACAATGGTATGAATGCCACTAACATTAAAACAGCTTTACCTCTAAAACCCATTGTATTATAGCGCTTTTTAAACAGATCATGAGCCACCTATCTCTCCACCCCATATCCTTATTATACTTGTCTTCTCTTATACTTTGTTTACTATATCTTATTTCTTCTGTCGAAGTAAGGTAAGCAATGTCGACAGTATCCATGCTTTGGCAATTTTTTTTGAAACGGGGTTCCTATATATTTTTTTTTGCTCCTTTCTAGTTTTTTCCACAAAAAAACTGCCTATTTCCTAGGCAATTTTTTTAAAGTTTATGCTTCTCTTATTCTCACCAATAGTTCTCCAGCTTTTACCTGCTGCAATTCTTCTACAAAAACGGTATCTACAATACCTGCTACAGGAGCAACAATATTGGTCTCCATCTTCATAGCTTCTACTAAGATAATGCTTTGATTCTCCTTAACCTCTTCTCCAGCTTTTACTAGTACCTTCAGAACTGTTCCAGGAATACTAGCACCCACCTCAAACTTATTATTAGGATCTGCCATCTGAATAAGTTGCTGTTTATTGGTAATACCGCTGGCTTTGTCAAATACTTTTATTTCTCTACGATTGCCATTTACTTCAAAGACTACAGAACGGTGTCCTGTATTATCCAGTTTCCCGATATCTTGAAGCTTCACAATTAATACCTTTCCTTCTGCAATTTCTATTTCACTGGTTTCTCCCTCTGCTAAACCATGGAAAAATATGTCGCTACCCATCCTACTTAAGTCTCCATATTCAGAAATATAGTTTAGATAGTCTTCATATACCTTAGGATATAGGGCATAACTCAATAGATTTTTCATATTAGGCTTCATATTATAGTTTTCCTTCAGATGGGCTTCAATTGCATCAAAGTCCTCTGGTGGTAATAGCTCTCCGGGTCTACAGGTAATAGCTTCCTCTCCCTTTAGTACTAAATTCTGTAGTTTTTCAGGAAAACCTCCTGCTGGCTGTCCCATCATTCCCTTAAAGTAGGCTACAGCAGAATCAGGGAAAGGCATATCTTTTGCCTTTTCATAGATGTTTTTAGGCGTTAAATCGTTTTGTACCATAAATATCGCTAAATCCCCCACCATTTTTGAAGAAGGTGTTACCTTTACAATATCTCCTACCATTTCATTAACGGTTTTATACATTTCCTTTACTTCGTCAAATCGGTGACCTAAGCCAAAGCTCTCTACCTGTGGTTTTAAGTTGGAATACTGACCGCCAGGGATTTCATATTTATAAATTTCAGCTGTCCCGGATTTTAAATCAGACTCAAATTGGCTATAAACTGGTCGTACCGCACTCCAATAATGAGAAATTTTTTCCAGATCATCTACGTTCATGCCAGTATGTCTGTCAGTATTTTCTAGTGCTGCCACTACAGAGTTTAATGGTGGCTGGCTGGTAAGTCCTGACATACTATTAATAGCAGTATCTATAATATCTACACCTGCTTCTGCTGCCATCAATACAGTAGCAATACCATTACCACTGGTATCATGGGTATGAAGATGAATAGGAATAGAAATTTCATCTTTTAGTGCCTTAATCAATTTTCGAGCTGCATAAGGCTTTAATAAAGCAGACATATCCTTAATCGCTAAAATATGTGCTCCCATCTTTTCTAACTCTTTTGCCATATTTACATAGTACTGCAGGCTGTATTTGTCTTTACTGGTATCTAATATGTCACCAGTGTAACATACACAAGCCTCTGCCACTTTGCCAGTTTTTAAAACTTCATCAATAGCTACTTCCATTCCCTTTAACCAGTTTAAAGAATCAAAGATTCTAAAAACATCAATACCTGTAGCAGCAGCCTCCTTGATAAATTCTCTAATTACATTATCAGGATAGTTTTTATATCCTACCCCATTGCTTCCTCTTAAAAGCATTTGGAATAATATATTAGGGATTCGTTTACGAAGCTCTTCTAAGCGTATCCAAGGAGATTCATGTAAAAATCTATAGGCTACATCATAGGTAGCTCCCCCCCACATTTCTAAAGAAAATAAATCTTTTGCTAGCACAGAGGTAGCTTTTCCTATTTTCAGCATATCTCTTGTTCTTACTCTTGTTGCCATCAAAGACTGATGTGCATCCCTCATAGTAGTATCTGTCAGCAATAGCTTTTGTTGCTGTTTGATCCATTTTACTAATCCTTCCGGTCCTTGCTCATCTAGAATTTGTTTTGTTCCCCTTAGATCCTGAGGCCTTTCTACCTGCGGAACTACTGGAACATCAAACTCTTTGCTAATACCCTTTGTTTCATTAACCACTTTTTCTCCAATATACCTCAATAGTTTTAATTCTTTATCATTCTTAGGCTTGATATCTAAAAGCTTCGGATTATTGGCAATAAATCCAGTGTCGCATTCTCCCTTTAAAAATGCCTCATGATTTAATACATTGATTAAAAAGTCGGCGTTGGTCTTTACCCCAGATACCTTTAACTCTCTGATGGAGCGGATAGATTTTCTTACAGCATCTTCAAAGGTTCTAGACCATGAGGTAACCTTCACCAATAAGCTATCATAATAAGGACTGATTTCTGCTCCTGTGTACCCATTACCACCATCTAAACGGACGCCAAAACCAGAACCAGTTCTATACACATCAATTCTTCCTGTATCTGGGGCAAATTGATTGGCAGGATCTTCGCAGGTTACCCTACATTGTATAGAATATCCTCTTGGTTTAATCATTTCCTGACTACCGATCCCTACTTCTGGTGAATCTAAAGTATAACCTTGGGCAATCAATATTTGACTTTGTACAATATCAATGCCTGTTACCATTTCTGTAACAGTATGTTCTACCTGAATTCTCGGGTTCATCTCGATAAAATAGTGATTCCCATGAACATCTACGAGAAACTCCACAGTTCCAGCACTTTTATAATTTACTGCTTTTGCAATTTTTAAAGCATCATTGCAAATCGCTTCCCTTTGTTCCAGGGTTAAAGTTAGCGCTGGTGTAAATTCAACTACTTTTTGATGACGTCTTTGAATAGAACAATCTCTTTCAAAAAGATGCACCATATTACCATATTCATCGCCTAACACCTGTACTTCGATATGCTTTGGTTTTTCCAGAAATTTCTCAATAAAGATATCATCATTACCAAAAGCTTTTTTTGCTTCACTTTTTGCGCTATGGAAAGCATCCAACAGCTCTTCTTCCTTGGTAACAATTCTCATCCCTCTACCGCCACCGCCAGCTGCTGCCTTAATCATTACCGGATAGCCACAGTAGGCAGCAAACTCCTTCGCCTCCTCATCAGAAGCAATAGGTTTTTCTACCCCTGGAATCGTTGGTACTTCCGCTTTTTTAGCTACTAGCTTTGATTGAATTTTATCTCCTAATTGTTCAATCATTTCATGAGAGGGACCAATAAAGACAATACCTGCTTCTTTGCACTTTTTAGAAAATTCGGCGTTTTCTGACAAAAATCCATATCCTGGGTGGATAGCGTCTACACCTTTTTTAAGTGCGATACTAATAATTTCTTCAATATTTAAGTAGGCTTCCACCGGCCCTTTATTTTTCCCTATTAAATAAGATTCGTCGGCTTTTGTTCTAAATAAAGCACATTGATCTTCATTAGAATAAATGGCTACTGTCCGAATTCCTAGTTCATGACAAGCGCGGAAAATTCTAATAGCAATTTCGCCACGGTTTGCCACTAATACTCTCTTAAACTTTTCTACACCCATTAGATTCCCATCTCCTTCTACTAATTTTATACTAAATAATTGAATATTTATTAACCCACCTTAATAAATAATAATTAGAACTATTATATAAAATCTTAATATCCTTTGCAAGATTCTTTACAATATTTTTTCAATAAAAAGTGTTTTTGTTGAATCCATTTTCTGTAATCACCCTTTCTTCCTTTAATGCATAGAATGTTTAAGAAGAATACTATTTAGGTGGGTGATAAAAATGAGCTACATACATCCCTTTGCAGAAGCCAGAAAGTTGATCGCCGGCATTGATACAAAAATATCTCTTCCCAACGGAAAGTACACCACTGTTATCAATTTTGACAACGCCGCCACCACCCCTCCCTTTCTACCTGTGCTGGAGGAAATTATGAACTTTTCACCTTGGTATGCTTCAGTACATCGTGGTACTGGTTATAAATCTCAAGTTTCTTCTAACTTCTACGAAAATGCCCGCAGCACGATTGCTGATTTTGTAGGAGCAGATTTAAAACATGACACAATTATCTTTCTTAAAAATACCACAGAAGCTATCAATAAACTATCCAATAGACTGCTGGATACTTATAAAGATGGTGTTATTTTATCCACATTTATGGAGCATCATTCTAACGACTTGCCCTGGAGGAATAAATATACAGTAGACTATATTGATATTGACCAAGAAGGAAAGTTATCTCTAGGGGACTTAGAATCAAAACTCCTCTATTATAAAGGAAAAGTAAAGCTAGTAGCGGTGACTGGAGCCTCTAATGTAACAGGTTATATCAATCCTATAGATCAGATTGCTGAATTAGCCCATCGTTATGGAGCTAAAATTCTAATAGATGGAGCGCAGTTAGTGCCTCATGCATCAATAAATATGAAATCTCCTGATAATTCTCAACATATCGATTTTCTTGTTTTTTCTGGTCATAAAATGTATGCTCCTTTTGGTACAGGAGTTTTAATTGGCCCCAAGAAGTTTTTTGAGAAGGGTGCCCCAGATTATTCAGGAGGTGGTACAGTAGAAATTGTGACACATGATACTATAAAGTGGAATGATCCTCCCCTAAAGGAAGAAGCCGGAACACCTAATGTGATGGGGGTATTAGCTATAGTCACTGCTATAAAAACTTTAAAAAAGTTAGGAATGGAAGACATAGAAATTTATGAAAGAAAATTAATGGAGTACGCTTTAAGTAGGCTTAAGGATATCGATGATCTTATTTTTTATGGAGACGCCTTTAATAGCAAAGATCGTGTTAGCATTATTCCCTTTAATATTCATAATATGTCTCATAGTATGGTAGCCACTATTCTTGCTCAAGAAGGTGCTATTGCTGTAAGAAATGGTTGTTTTTGTGCGCAACCTTACATTCAAAGATTATTAAACATATCCGCTGAAGAAATTAAAAACCGCATAGAAGATCCTTCCCTGCCTCATCCTGGCGTTGTTCGAATAAGCTTTGGATTGTATAATTCCTTCGATGAAATAGATCAATTGATTAAACTCCTTTCTAAAATTTCAAAAAATAAAAAAGCCTATCTATCCAAGTATAGGCATTTATCCTTCTAAAACCATGTGGTATTCATTACATGGTTTTTTCTATGGATAAGGTTTTTGATAAGGAAAAGTGGTTACACTAAAATAGCATATCATTAGCGTTGACTTAAGCCATAATTTGTCATCCTGAGGGGAGCAAAGCGGAGTCGGAGGATCTTAGGGTTTGTGAAATTATATAGAAAGGCAGGTGCTTTATTTGGAAAACAAAAAGATAAATTTGCTCATGTTCAGTGGAGAATACGATAAAGCTTTATCAGCGTTAATCATCGCTAATGCTGCACGGGAGATGGAGGTTGAAGTAACGTTATTTTTTGCTTTTTGGGGGCTATTCTTGTTACGGGACCCTGAAAAGATGACCTTAGAGGATAAAACCACCTACGAAAAAATGTTTAGTATGATGACGCCTAAAGGGCCCGAAGAACTTCCCCTCTCTAAAATGAATTTCAGTGGGATTGGTAAGCAAATGTTACTGGAAATGATGGAGGATGACAAAGCCCCACGATTAATAGATTTTTTAAATGGTGCTATAAAAAAAGGAGTGCGTTTTTATGGCTGCAAGCTATCTGTAGAAATTATGGGATTAAAAAAGGAAGAGTTAATTCCTGAATTAGAAATCGTAGATGCAAAAACTTACTTAGAGGATGCTTTGGCATCGGACATGCAATTGTTTATTTAAAAAAAAGATGGCCTTTTGACAGAGGCCATCTTTTTTACTCTTCATTATTCTTAAATCTTACAGACACCTGTTCTCGCATTATATATTCCCCATCTTTGGCGCTGTATTCTCCAATCTCTACCCTTCCTTTTTCTGCGTCAGTAACAGGGTATCTCACTTCGTCTCTGAAATTTCCCCAATAGGGTCCTCCTGCGTCCGCTTGTAAATGTTCTTCATGAATTAATTCATCCTCATCATCCAAGATACGCACAATAAAACTTCCTTCAAAGGCAATAATCCTTCCTCTTATTTCCACAGGGTTATTAATTTCTTCCCCTTCTTCTGGCAGCTCTAGTACGGCATGAACCAATTTGCTTTCTGTAGGAAAGGTTTCACCATCCATTGTTCTAACTTCATATTCAGATACCATATCTGTATCAATTTGTAGGGTGATAGAAGGATAAGCAATGGCTTGGGTAACCACATCCTCATCATCCGGCATCATCATATCTACTAAGATTACTCTTGGATACTCTTCTTCTAGATAATCTTCTACAATGATACCATAGCCTCCTGTAGGTCTTTCTCCAGCATTAATTCTTATATAGGTAGCATCTGGATGTTGATAAACATAAGCACCCTCTTCATTGCCAAATTGCTGAAACCATTCTTTAACAGCCGAAGGGACAGTATCTTCCTCTACAATTCGCATTCTATCCCGTAGATCTTCCTTAATATCCCTATGTACATTTGGGTCCTCCTCAGGGGTTTCAACTGGATCCTCCTGCTGCTGTGGTGGTGGGGTTTGTTCCTCTTCAGGCTGGCAGCCTATCATGCCTATACCTATGCATAAACACAGCACCCATAGAAAAAGTTTCTTCATTATAATACACCTCCTGCTTTTAACATACCCACTTTTATTTATACTTATTTCATTGGTGTAGAAATTTCTCTCTAAGATTATATAAAAACATCTCCAGATAATAATTATCTGGAGATGTTAAGGTGTATTTAAGCTTCTACCTTTTCAATTTTTATGCCAGTATCATGATCATTTAAGTTTTGTTTTTCTAAGTCATTATCTTCAACACTGTCAATGGTTACTGCTAAGGTTTCCTGCATGATATAAGACTTGTAAAGCTCCACTGCCTTGGTGATTTCGTCATCTCCATTAAAGTAGATTTTGATATTGTCCGCTACTTCGAAGCCGCTATTTTTTCTCATCTGCTGCACTTTAGAAACGAACTCACGGGCAAAACCTTCATCAATGAGTTCTTGAGTTAAGGTGGTGTCTAAAATAACAAATAGATTATTTTCCATTTCCACTGTAAAACCTTCCTTCGCAGAAATGTTGATCATTACATAATCCTTACCAACCTCAAAATTTTCTCCCTCAAGCTCTAAGTCTACCTTCTCACCTGCTTCTAATTTCGGTACAACAACAGATGCATCTAGATTTCCAAGAGCTTTACCGAAGGCTTTGATTTTACTTCCTAATTCAGGCCCTGCTACTCTAAAGTTTGGCTTTAGACTAAAGTCCATAAAATCCTTTAAATTCTTTTCAAAGTGAACTTCCTTGACATTTAATTCTTCTTGGATTAATGGTACAAGGTCAGCAATTAAGGTCTCATACTTACCATCCACCAATATTTTTTGCAGCGGTTGACGTACTTTCATCTTAGACTGTGCTCTTGCAGCTCTGCCTAATCCTACTAAGTCCCTTACCAGGTCCATCTTTTCCTCTACTTCTTTGTCGATCAGCGCAGCGTCTGCTACAGGATAGTCTGCAAGGTGAACAGATAACTCTCCTGTCAACTTCTCATGCATTTCATCTGATAAGAAGGGAGCAAAAGGTGCCACTAACTTAGACACTCCTACAAGAATTTCAAAAGTTGTATTATAAACTGCCTTTTTATCATTGGTTAGCTCTGTAGCCCAGAAACGTCTTCTAGCTCTTCTAATGTACCAATTTGAAAGGTCTTCATTCACAAACTCCTGAATCTTTCTCACAGCCTTTGTCAGGTCATATGCCTCCATATCAGCCCTTACTTCCTTTACAAGACTGTTGTATTTTGATAAAATCCATCGATCCAACTCTGGACGTTCTTTATACGCAATAAAGAAATCCTTAGGATTAATCTCATCTGTATTGGCATACAAAGTAAAAAAGGCATATACATTTTCAATAGTAGTAAAGAACTTACTTTGTACTTCTTTTAACCCTTCAATGTCAAATCGTGTAGGTGTCCAAGCCGGTGATACATGCAATAAATACCATCTTAGAGCATCTGCACCATACTTATCAAATAAATCAAAGGGGTCTACCGTATTTCCCTTAGATTTTGACATTTTTTGACCATTTTTATCTAAGATCAAATCATTTACCAATACATTTTTATAAGGTGCTCTTCCCATAACAAAGGTAGAAATTGCCAGTAACGAATAGAACCATCCTCTTGTTTGGTCGATTCCTTCACAGATAAAGTCTGCTGGGAATAGTGTATCAAAGTTTTCTTTGTTTTCAAAAGGATAGTGATGTTGTGCAAAAGGCATGGCTCCGCTGTCAAACCAACAGTCTATTACTTCCGTTACCCTCGTCATCGTACCACCACAATCCTGACACTTTAAGTGGATATCATCTACATGAGGTCTATGAAGTTCTACTGTTTCGTCAAGATTTTCAATGGCTCTTTCTATTAGTTCTTTTCTTGAACCTACAGAGGTAGTGCTGCCACATTCACAACGCCAAATGTTTAATGGTGTTCCCCAATAACGATTTCTAGATAATGCCCAATCATTCAAGTTTTCTAGCCAGTTACCAAAACGCTTTTCCCCCACATAATCGGGATACCAGTTGACACTATTGTTGTTTTCGATCAATTGATCCTTTAGCTTGGTCATTTCAATGTACCAGCTTGGCTTTCCATAGTAAAGCAGTGGTGTTGAACAACGCCAGCAGTGAGGATAATTATGATCCATCTTTTCCTTTTTAAATAGCTTTCCTTCTCCGTGAAGCCATTTGATAATGTCAACATCAGCATCAATAACAAATTGACCCTCCCAAGGCGTGGTGGTGTATTTTCCTTCTTCACTTACGGGCTGTAATACAGGAAGATCATATCTTCTACCTACCTGGTAGTCATCTTCACCAAAGGCAGGTGCAATGTGAACAATTCCAGTACCGTCTTCTGTTGTTACATAATCAGCTACAGTAACAAAGAAAGCTTTTTTATCTGGCTTGACAAAAGGCATCAGTTGTTCGTACTCTATATATTCTAAATCTTGACCCTTTACTTCTTCTATGACTTCATATTCATCACCGATGACCTTAGAAGCCAAAGCTTTTGCTACAATATATACCTTATCATTGTGCTTTACCTTTACATAGGTTACTTCAGGATGCACTGCTAAAGCTACGTTAGAAGCCAATGTCCAAGGGGTAGTTGTCCATACTAAGAAATACTCTTCAGCATCTTTTCTTTTCATAGGAACAATGACTGTATTGGATTTAATTTCTTTATATCCTTGAGAAACCTCATGAGAAGCCAAACCTGTTCCACATCTCGGACAATAAGGTAGAATTTTATGTCCTTCATAAATATAGCCTTCTTTAAAGAACTTATCTAAAATCCACCATACAGATTCGATATAGTTATTGTCTAAAGTAATATAGGGATTGTCTAAGTCAATGGAATAACCCATTCTTCTGGTCATTTCCCTCCACTGTTTCTCATAGGAAAAAACAGACTCTCTACATTTTTCATTAAAAGCTGCAATACCATAGTTTTCGATTTCTACCTTACTAGAAAGCTTCAACTGCTTTTCTACTTCAATTTCTACCGGCAAACCATGGGTATCCCACCCAGCCTTTCTCTTTACTTGTTCTCCTACCATTGTATGGTATCTACATACTGAATCTTTTAATGTTCTTGAAATAACGTGATGAATTCCCGGTCTACCATTGGCTGTTGGCGGTCCTTCAAAAAACACAAAAGACTTTGCTCCCTCACGATTTGTAATACTTTTATCGAGAATTTCGTTTTTATCCCATAATTCAGCTACAGCCTTTTCTCTTTCAGCTACAGGAACATTAGATAAAGATTTAAATCCTTTCATTGTTTTCCCATCCTTTCTAAGCTACATTCAAAATTGCGCCAAAAATATAAAAAAGCCCCTAGAATACTCTAGGGGCGAATAAACCGCGGTACCACCCTTCTTACAAGGTAAGTGTCCCTTCACCTTGTCACTCTAACACATGATAACGTATGTCTACGGAAGACCTTACTACTGTTTCAGGCCCTCTGCTCCAAGGTGATTTTCATAAAAAGCTCCGTAATAATCTCTCACCACATGATTATCTCTCTGTAAACGCTAACTCTTTACTACTGTCCTCTTCATAGCAATTATTTATGAAAATATTTGTTTATATTCATCTTTAAAGGTTTTGGTAAACCTTTAAAATACATTATATAATTAGTTCTCTATAAAAGTCAAGCAAATTGGCTTTTATCTACTTGTATGAATTTTGACCTATTTGTAAAAAAATATACATTATATATAAGATACAAGCCTATCAATTTTAATATACTAAGGGGTGCGTTCCCAGTTTCTCTTCAATGAAACCCCTCCTTTTTCAAATATTCACATAATTATAGCATATTTACACGAACAAATAAGTAAGTACAGATTTTCATGAAATGTTAATGGTATACGGCAACGACTAATGAAATAAACAGCCATAAATCTATCTCAAAAAGACTAGCTATACTTTTGTAACATCTCAAAATATGAAAACAGTAGTTTTGTGTCATGAAATTTCATTATCACAAAAACCTTACATGTTGCACAACCTCAACTAATCCCAAAATTCGTCTTAACTATAGTAAAACGGTATTTAGGGATTAGTTGAAAAGAGACATACAAAATGTAATGTATATGTAACCTATAAATGTGAATATTGTGATATAATTTACATATTATGGAATGTGCAGGCTGTTCTAAATAAGTGAAAGGAAGGGATTGTAAATGTCAATAAACCACGAACCTAAAGGTTCGGAGCTTGTAAAAGCTCTTATTGATTAGACTAAGTTCTTCGAGAACTACGTTATTTGGGTCATGATACCTACGGATATTTAGCCAAGTCTGTAGCACTATCGTATAGTATTAAACAATTCTGATGGGTAGGAATAGTGTGCTATACCTAACAAGCCTTTATAACATTGTCTATGGCTACTCACTCTGAAAGGAGATGGACTAAATGCTAGTCTATGTAATTAACAAACATGGCAAACCATTAATGCCATGCAAACCAAGAAAAGCAAGAAAACTATTAAAACAAGGCAAAGCAAAAGTAGTTAAAAGAACACCATTTACAATCCAGTTGCTATTTGGTAGTTCTGGATATACACAAGAAATAGCCTTAGGTGTAGATGCAGGCAGCAAACATATAGGTATAAGTGCTCTACTACAGAAAAAGAAGAACTGTTTTCAGCAGAAGTTGAATTAAGGACTGACATAGTAGACTTACTTTCTACTAGAAGACAAAACAGGCGTACTAGGAGAAATAGGTTAAGGTATAGGAAAGTAAGGTTTAATAATAGCGTTAAAAGAAAGAAAAAAGGATGGTTAGCACCTAGTATTGAGCATAAAATACAATCTCATTTTAGAATTGTAGCAGAAATTCAAAAGATATTACCTATATCAAAAATCCTAACCAAGCACCATTTGAGGTTAAAGGCTTTAGGTTGTTCGATAAAGTAAAATACCATGGGAAAGAATATTTTGTATTTGGTAGACGTAGTAGTGGTTTTTTTGACATCAGAAAACTAGATGGTACAAAGGTAAACAAGGGTAGTTTAAATTGTAAGAAAATTGCGTTGTTAGAAACAAGAAAAACTTTACTATGGGAAAGGAGGACGTCAGGTTAGGGAACGTCAAGGACATTCCTCCACGACCCTAAAGGGATCGTGGTTTCCTGGCAAGTGTTTATGAAAAAAAACATGAGTATATTAATTTTAGCAATGTTATTGTTATTAACTTCTACTAATCTATGTTATGCAACAGATAACTTAAATCAATATGAAATTCTTGGAAAATCATATGACGGTTTTCGTACTGCAATGAATTCTAATGGATTACTGGGATATGTGGATAACGAAGGAAATCCATTAACACCATTTATTTATGATGGTGCAGGTAATTTTAATAATGGGGTGGGAATAGTATATACCGAAGATGAAAATAGCAGAGAATATAGTGCTATTGACACTAAGGGAGAAATATTAAAGTTTAAAAAAGAATTGGGAACAGTGGATTTTTATAATGGCAGATATGGAATTGTTAGTGTTCCTTCGAATAATCCGTCTTTGCCAATAAAATCAGCATTGATTGACTCTAAAGGAAATTTAGTTACAGATTATTTTTATGATGGTATATACATGGTAAATGGAAGAAGCACTGGAAAAGGTGGAGTATTTTTAGTTAATAAGAATGGTTATTGGGGGGCTATTAAAGGAGACGGGACAGTAGTTATACCTGCTGAGTATGATAACATTCAATGTTATTCAGAGCAAAGCAATGTATTTATGGTTTCGAAGAAAGAAGGAAGTTCTTATAAGTATGGATATATAAGATTTGACGGAAAAATATTGTTTGAATGTAAGTACGATGGTGTAGGTGATTTTACAAATGGCTATGGTTTACTAGATCAAAGTGGTAAAATTGCCATAGTCGATATAAATGGAAATTTTTTGACGGATTTTGTGAAACATGCTATAGTCGATGTGAATGGAAGTATTTTTACAGATTTAGAGAAATATGACGAAATCTACGAGTTTAATGAAGGACTTGCTGTTGTGAAAAGTGCTGCCGGGTATGGTTGTATAGATCAGAAAGGCAATTTAGTAATTCCTTGTAAGTATAGTAGTATGGATTTTAGCAAAAATGGATATTTTAGAGCAATATTACAAAGTAATAATACAGAAGTAACTTTAAAAAATCCATTAATTGATCAAAGAGAAATTAACGTTTACATTAATGATAGATGGTTGTATTTAGATCAAGAGCCAATTATAGAGAATGGACGAACCTTAGCTCCTTTTAGAACTATATCAGAGGCTCTAGGGTATGCCGTTGAGTGGGATAATACAAATCAATCTATTACTTTACAAAATAGCGAAAAAATTATTTGCTTGCAAATTGGATTAAATGAAGCCTCTGTAGATATTTTTGATGACGGAAAGAAAGCAGAAACAATTTTATTAGACGTTCCCCCAAAATTAATAAATGGAAGAACTTTTGTCCCTGTTAGATTTCTTTCAGATAATATAGGTGCCAAGATAGTTTGGAATCAAGATACAAAAACAATACAGATACAAAATGATGATTTACAATTAAAAGTGACCCCCCTTGTACAGACAAAAGTGACCCCCTAGTAATACAATCTCATGTTAAAATATATAAGTCAAAATATTTTTAGGCATTTGCAAAGTTGCTTAAACGAAAAATAGAACCCACCTTAATTTCTATGTCTCAAGATTTATATTCTTACTTGCACCGTATAAGTGTCTACGGGTGGATAATTATTTTACTTTAAATAAAAATAAAAGGGTTTTCACCCTTTTATTTTTATTTAAATCTGAGGAGTACTTCTGAAATCAATACTTACTGTTTCCGTTGCACCGCTAGTTGTATTTGTAACAGAACCAACCTTAATTCTACTTGGACTATAATCTCCACCGTCTTTTCTAAGTTGCAGAACGTACTTTCCGCTAGCCCCTTGTGTTCTTCCGCTTGTCCCAGATGGGAATTCATAACTATTTGCATCTGTCCAAACATAAGTCAGATTAGTAGGTGAAACTACCCCACAAACACCCCACTTAGCATTTATTTCGTATGCCCCACTGGTCTCATAACTAGTGGGATTGGCTGCAATTACGATTTCTCTATTAACATCACAACCCGAACCAGACTCCGAAGATAAAGCCTTTTCACCGAAACTGTTACTTAATTTAGTGGATAATGGAGTGCTCATTAAGTCTGTTCCACTATATCCTGTTTTTGAAACATTTAGTTTAGCATAATATGAAGTTCCTACTTTTTCAATCCATGCTCTCATATAAAGCACGGTTCCTGGTTTTACTGCAGTGGTAGAGAAAATCGCACCATCATTACCAGTGCAAATACCAGGATTACCGTAACAAAAAGGTCTCCAGCCTCCGCCTCCAGCGACTCTTATACCAATATCAATACCGTTTGGGCAATAAAACCCAAAAAATATTTCAGGTACAACATTCTTAGGAATCTGATTCGGGTCAGAATCACCGGGGCAAATCCCTGCATAATAAGAAGGAATTGTAACCATTCCATAAGCCTCTTTTCCTTTAATTGTTTCTTTAATTTTTCTTGTACAACTATATCCTCCCATAATGAATCTCTCCTTTTCTTTTTTATTTATATTTTGCTAGACTTCTACTTTCTGGTCAGTTCATTTCGCCCTACACTTGTATCAAAGTTACGATCGCTATCTAATAAGAAAGTGATAGCCAAATCCACTCCATCCATTCTGTTTATGCCACCTATGTATGTCATCTACAGTCCCACTAGGATGTGCAGCATGATGAAGGACGATCATAAAATACGTATTCATTTTTTAAAGAACGCTTTCAAATGTTAAGATTCTTTCTATCATGTTCATCCTGACCACACACCTTAGATTTATATCTTGAGAATTTTTAACCGGTTATTTCCTTCTCACTATATACAAGCGTATTTTAGGGGGAAAATGTAAACCCCCTACATAAAAAATTTTTTTATTTTTTTATGTCTTCAAATATGAAATGTGATAAATTCAAGGTTTTAGACTTCTTTTTTGAAAACAAAGTTTTTGATTTCCAATACATCTTCTTTAATCTCTTCTACTAGATTTAACTTTTCCGTTAGATTCGATATGATATTTTGATACTTAAGCTCCCTTTCTTCCTGGCGAAGATCTCTCTTCTCTTGGTTTTTGAGAATATAGAATATAAGAATTACAGTAAGTACGGTCCATATACCTTGGCTGGAGGCTAGTTCTATCATCTTTTCTTCCAATTGTTTCACCCCCATCCCCTAGGTATAATTTTCTTAGATTATTTAGAGCTCTATTAACAGCTTGTCTACTGATTCCTAGTATTTTAGAGATATCTTTTTCTGAAAAGCCCTGTATAAATTCTAAAATAATAATATCTCTTTGCTGCTTCACTAAGGATTGAATCAATATAGATGTTGCAGTATCATTCTCAATGCCTCCCACAGTTTCATCTGGTATTAGATCGTAGTTTATTTCCACGTGTTCCTTGATCTTATTTTTATGTGCTCTAAACAAATCTACGGTTCTCTTTTTCAAATGCATATGTATATATTTAGCAATCTGCTTATGAGTTGAATGCTTAAATATTTCCATATCAATGGTCTTTATTAGTTCCAGAAGTTCAATGATTAAATCCGTTTCTGCTTCTTCATGGTGCAAACTCTTACTTAGCTTTTTTAAGGCACCATCAAAATCTTTTATGATTTCATAGGCCGCATCCTTATCATTGTCCTTAGCCTTTTTTAGTAAGTCATATAATTCCATACAAATCCTCCTTTTGTTAAAAAATTATCAGCGTCTATTAACACCAAGCGAATTTAGGATGGAATTTGTAAACCGGTGTAATTTGTCTTGTTTCGACGAATTTTGCTAATGTTGATGAAAAAGGATGTGTAGGAGTAAAATTTTTAAAAAATAGTTATATTTTGTAAAATTTTCTATATTTTATAATATCACCCTATTCAATTCATCGGAATTATATTTAAATGGGCTATAGTTTAAACAAAAAAATGGAAAAATATAAAAATACTGTTTGCTTAAAGTTAATTTTGTTATTTTTAAACATCTATTTTAAGATATCTTGATTTCAAACAAATAAAATTCATATAATTTTCTTATAAACAATTCGAGATGGAGGATCACATGAAATTAGGCTATATTTAGATACTACAACGCCTACTGGAAAGTTTATGCTTACCACGATAGGAGCCATAGCTGAATTTGAAAGAGAGTGTCTTTTAGAAAGGCAGAAAGAAGGAATTACTTTAGCCAAATCCGAAAGGCAATATAAAGGGTGTAAAAAAATAGACTTCCCTAAGAATTGGGAAGATGTTTATAGCAAATATATGACCAGAGAAATAACATGGGCTAAAGCTATGGAAATACTTAACTTGAAAAGAAATACATTTTATAGGTTGAAAAAAGATTGGGAAGGAAAGAACTAATGAAAACAATTGTTACTAGAAACTTTAAGTCTGGCTTTACTGATACTAGCCTCTAATTGAAGAAGTTAACATACTCAGTATTTTCTATTGCAGTTTTTACACGGATCGTTTTCATTCCCCCTAATATAAACCATCGCTACATTTTGCGAAGTGTGGCAATGGTTTAATGAATTTACATATATTTACAATTACTTTTCAGTACACGACATGGTTGCTGGTATTAGGCCTAAATACATATACCTATAGCATTGCATGCAAAGTAAGGAAATGAATTTATTCATTTCCTTACTTTAGCAGTTAAAGCTTTTTTGTAATTTTTCATCTAGGATTTTACCCAACTTTTTCTAATCTTTTCCCACTTCCCATCACGATCTTTGATGATCTTCTCTATATCTTCCTTTAATAAGTGTTTAAATCGACCTTGATTTTTTAGATAGTCTTCAGCAGATGCAAACTCCTTAGGATTTTTATTTAGAAGAAATTCCCCGTTTTCATATTCTGCTAGATACCATAAGCCACAATCTACTACTTCTTTGCCTAATTCTATAGCAGAGTCAGCGGAAGTTCCCCATCCAGTAGGACAAGGAGCGTATACATGGATGTAGGAGGTGCCATCTACTTGTTTTGCCTTGTTAATCTTATTTAAAAAATCCTGTATATAACCGATACTGGCAGTGGCTGCATAGTCAATGCCATGGGCAGCGACAATTTCAAACATATTTTTCTTGGTTGTGATGGTTCCTCGAATGTTTTCTCCTGCTGGTGTCGTGGTGGTACGAGTACCATAGGGGGTCAAACCACTCTTTTGAATCCCTGTGTTCATGTAAGCCTCGTTGTCATAGCAGATATAAATAATTTTTTCTCTACGGTCTATGGCACCAGAAAGAGCTTGAATACCGATATCCGCAGTACCTCCATCTCCAGCAATACCTACAGAATGGAAATCCTTAATACCTAATGCTCTTGCTCCCGCTGCTACGCCTGAGATCATAGAAGCTGTTCCTGCAAAGGTGGAAATCATGGCATTGGTGGTAAAACATAACTGAGGATAATTAAATCCTACCGCCGACATACAACCGGCAGGAAGCACTGTAAAGGTTCTCTGTCCCAATACCTTTAAAACCAGTCGAACTGCTAAACTTCCTCCACAACCTGCGCAAGCCTTATGACCATAAAAGTATTCTTCATCTGTAATGCTACGGGCATTTATGTTTTTTTCCCTACTCATCGATCTCCACCCCCAGATTAATAAAGTGTATATGTTCCTCTACCTTTGTTCCTACAGCTTTCTGTAGCTTTTCAAACATCCCTTGAATATCTTCCTTCGAAATATCTCTACCACCCAACCCTGCAATAAAGTTTAGGCTCTGTATGCCTTGAGCTCCTTTTGCTAAGGCAGAGTTAACATTAGTATAGACAGTACCTTCATAACCAAAAGAAATATCCTTATCAATTACCCCTACCGCCTTTACATCCTTTAATACCTCAAGAATTTCCTTCTCTGGGAAAGGACGCATAAAACGAATCTTCAGCAAACCTACTTTTTGTCCTTGTTGTCTTAAGGCATCCACCACAGTACGACAAGTGCCGCAAACACTGCCTAGAGCAATTAAGACAACCTCCGCATCCTCACAGCGATAAGCTTGGATCAGTCCTCCATAATCCCTATGGAATCGCTTTGCAAAATTTTCATTTACTTCTTTAATCACCTTTGCAGCGTCTAATGCCGCCTTGTGCTGTTGATACTTAAAAGCCATATTATCTGCCGGTGAAGAGCTAAAGCACATATTCGTAGGATTATCTAGATCAAACTTGTTGGTGGTTTTGTAGGGTGGTAAAAAATCATCCACCTCTTCTTGCTTGGGTATCTCCACTAATTCATAGGTGTGGGTTAGAATAAATCCATCCAAGTTCAGTATAGTAGGGGTCAACACATCAGGATGCTCCGCAATGGCATAGGACTGTATCACCATGTCTAAACTTTCCTGTGCATCTTCTACATAGACCTGCAGCCATCCAGAATCCAAAAGAGATAACGAATCTCTTTGGTCCCCATAGATACTCCAAGGTAAAGCCAAGGAACGATTGGCGTTCATCATGACAATAGGAAACCTACCGCCGCTGGCATAATGCATACATTCTGCCATATATAAAAGTCCCTGAGAAGAACTGGCTGTAAAAGTTCTAGCACCTATAGCACTAGCCCCCATGGCAGCAGATAACGCTGAATGTTCTGATTCTACATGCATAAACTCTGCCTTGATACTTCCTTCCTCCACCATCTCAGAAAGACGCTCTACTACGATGGTCTGTGGAGTGATAGGATATGCCGAAATAACATGAGGTCTAGATAATTTCGTTCCTACTGCTACAGCTTCATTCCCAGAAATAAATACTTTTTCCATTACCCTACTCCTCCCTAATCATTGTGATAGCCTTAGCTTTACAAGCCTTAGCGCAAATGCCACAACCTTTACAAAATTTATAATCAATGTCTACTTTATTTTCTTTTTTAAAGATAACTCCCTCAGGACAACACAAATAACAATAGAAACATCCATTACAGCTTTGATTATTGATCACAGGTTTTTCTGTTCTCCAATCTGCATTTTCTGTCACTAAATAACCGGCTGTAAAACATGTACCCTTTGGATACTCTTTAATATGCACTGGTTTCTTATAAGGCCGAACAACAGGTCTACTCATAGGACACCCCTTTCACTGCTTCATAGGCTTTCTTTAGTAATACAACATTTTTATTGACAATTTTGACAGGTAACCCTGTCTCCACACCTTTGATGGCAGCCTCTAAAGAGATGATTTCTGTTGCCCCTAAAAGCGCTCCCAACATAGCTGTATTGGTAATGGGTTTCCCCAATATCTCCAGGGCAAGAGATGTAGCGTCTATCGTTACTACTTCCACCCCTTGCCAATCAGCATACCTTTCTGGATGGTTGGTGTTGATAATCACTTTACCATTGGGTTTTATCGTTGCTAAAATCTGTTTGTTTACAAGGGTCTCATCCAATACAACAGCATAATCACAGGATTTTACCTCAGTACGATCTATGATTTTCTCCTCATCAATTTTCGTAAAAGCTAAAACTGGTGCTCCTCTTCTCTCGGGACCAAAGGAGGGGAAGGCCAATGCATATTTATTTCCATATAAAGTTGCTGCAGCCCCTAGTATTCTCGATACAGTAAAGCTTCCCTGACCACCTCTGCCGTGCCATCTCACTTCTACCATGTAACTCCCTCCTCCACTTTTTCACGAAGTTTTGCTAGGCGTTTTAATGCCTCTTTTAAAGTTTCTTCTTGCTTTGCAAAATGGAAGCGTATCAAATGATTCACATCTTCTCTAAAGAAACTGGAACCCGGTACAGCCGCCACCCCTACTTCCTTTGCCAGCCACTCACAGAATTCTACATCATTGGGAGCCTCAAACTCTGAAATATCTACTAATACATAATAAGCTCCTTGGGGAACAGTATAAATAAGTCCAATTTCATCTAATCCCTTGAGGAAGAGATCACGTTTTTTTCTATAGGTTTCCTGTAGCTCCTCGTAATATAAATCATTAAACTCCAAACCTACAACAGCTGCCTCCTGTAATGGTGCTGCAGCCCCCACTGTTAGAAAGTCATGTACCTTACGGGCAGGGTCAATAATCTCCGCTGGAGCAATCACATAACCCAGTCGCCATCCAGTGATAGAGTAGGTCTTAGATAAAGAACTACAAGAAATCGTACGTTTAAACATACCTGGCAGGGAAGCAAAGTAAATGTGCTTATAGGGTTCAAATACTATATGCTCATAAACTTCATCCGTGATCACAAAGGTATCATACTCCTCCGCCAACTGGGCAATCACCTGTAGCTCCTCTAGGGTAAATACTTTCCCGGTAGGATTAGAGGGATTACAAAGAATTAATGCCTTTGGTTTTTGTTGAAAAGCCCTTCTCAATTCTTCTATATCAAAGTGAAAGGTTGGAGGATATAGTGGTACATAGATAGGCTCTGCACCGCATAAAATAGTATCTGCCCCATAATTCTCATAAAAAGGAGAAAATACAATCACCTTATCTCCTGGATTACAAACCGTCATCATGGCTACCATCATGGCTTCTGTACTACCACAGGTAACGACGATCTCTGAATTTGGATCAATAGGAATTCCCATATACTTTGACTGTTTCTTCGCCAAGGCTTCTCTGAAGTTTGGTGCCCCCCAGGTAACGGCATATTGATGCGGTCCTTCCTTGGCCACTTTCTCCAGAGCTTCTTGTATCTCTACAGGCGGCTCAAAATCAGGAAATCCCTGAGATAAATTCACCGCACCGTATTGGTTGGCAATTCTTGTCATACGTCTAATGATTGATTCTGTAAACCCCGCTAATCGACTACTTATTTCTGGCATAAACATCTTCCTCTCCCTGAAAATTTATATTATTAGTTATTTCTCAAATCAATTAATCGCTTTGCCTTATGGGTAGCTCTTGGTAGTTCCCCTTCTTTTAAAAGAACAACCTCCTTAGGTCTAACACCCAATCGGGTTTTTATGCTGTCCTGTACCTTTGCAATCAAAGCTGCTTCATCTATATCTGAAGTAGCTAATTTCTCTACCTCCACCTTATACTTGGTTGTAAAGTTCTCTGTAAATACAGTAATACGATATTCCCCAGTAAGCTCTGGAATATTTCTTATCACAAATTCAACGTCACTAGGAAATACATTCACCCCGGAGACAATAAACATATCATCTAATCGTCCCGTAATATTGACTCTCCCGTGGGTTCTGCCGCATGTACAAGGTTCTTTTGTATAGGTGACAATATCTCCTGTGCGGAATCTTATCATAGGTCTTGCTGTCTTACGCAGGGTAGTCAAAACCAACTCTCCTCTTTCACCCTCCTCTACAGGCTCTAAGGTTTCGGGATTTAATACCTCCACCAAGATATGGTCCTCGGCAATGTGCAGACCGTCTCTTGCTTCACAAGCACCGGCACATGCACCAAATATATCTGAGATTCCGTAAAAATCATAAACCTCCGCGCCCCATAATTCTTCAATAGCAGTTCTTGTAGCATCAATCGACCCTCCTGCTTCACCTGCCACAATAATTCTTTTGATAGCAAGGTCTTTGGCAGGGTCAATCCCCTGCTTACGGGCGGTTTCTCCTAAATACCATGCATAGGAGGGTGTAGTCCAAATCATGGTAGGTTGAAACTCTTTTAGGATAAATAGCAGACGATCAGAGGGAATCGCCCCTGCCCATAAACACAATGCCCCAAGGTTTTGTGCCCCAATGACATCTGGCCCGCCTACAAACAAAGTAAAGTTTAATGCGTGAACGTATCTATCAGTTGGTCGCATGCCTGCTGCCCAAAACAATCTGCTCTGCACATCCTGAAACTCCTCAAAATCCTGACGGGTAAAAGGGCTTAGCGTAGGCACTCCCGTAGAGCCACTGGAGGCAGAAACAAACACAACCTCCTCCTCCTCTACTGCCGTCATATCCCCTAGAAAAGGTTTTAAACCTTGTCGTTCCCGCTCTATTTGTTTATTGGTAAAAGGAAATTTTCTAATATCCGAAAGCTCTTTAAAATCCGAGGGTTTTACCCCAGCCTGATCAAAAGCTTCTTTATAATATGCAGATTGGTTATAGGCCAGTAGTAGATGTTGAGAAAGCTGATCTACTTGATAAGCCTCTAACTCTTCTCTAGAAAGTGTTTCGATTTCTTTGTTCCAAAATTGTCTGTAACCCATTATATTGCCTCCTTTATTAAAGTCTTCTATTTAGATATTGCCTGGGAATTTTAATATACTAAAACTACATTTGCAGCCTTCGGCACTGTTGCTATCTTTTGTCCACTATTTTAGAGAAATGATCCCCTAAAAATTGTAAAACCTGCACCAATACTACTAAAACAACTACAGTTACCAACATAACATCTGTCTCATAACGATAATAGCCAAATCGTATAGCAAGGTCTCCTATACCGCCCCCGCCTACGATTCCCGCCATGGCAGAGTAACCGATGAGGCTGATGGCGGTGACTGTCACCCCATTGATTAGGGAGGGTAAAGCCTCCGTCAACAGCACATGTCGAATAATCATAAAGGGTTTTGCCCCTATGGCAATGGCTGCTTCAATGACACCCCTATCTACTTCACGAAAGGAAGCCTCCACCAATCGGGCATAAAATGCTACTGCCGCCACAGAAAGAGGAACAGAAGCAGCCTTTGCCCCAATGGTGGTTCCTGTAATTAACTTCGTCAATGGTAGTAACAATACCAGAAGAATGACAAAAGGCACTGACCGAATAACATTCACAAGAATTCCTCCAACGAAGTTTAAGGTTTTACTTTCAAAAAACAATCCTTGAGAAGTAATATAGATAAAGAGTCCCAGAGGAACCCCTAGAATAATAGCGGCAAATAGAGAAATTCCCACCATCTCGAAGGTTTCTCCCATTGCTTTTGTTAAATTAGATACCAATTCTGTAACTATACTAGCTTGCATAGGACACCTCCGTTACATCTGTATTTTCTCTTATATAATCTAGTCCTTGCTCTATATCTCCTGCTGCACCATTAAAGGCTACTACCAAAACGCCTATAGATTGATTTCCTATATACTCAATTTTTCCGTGGAGAATATTTAAATCTAAATCAAATTTCTTTGCTGCTTGAGAAAGAATAGGTTCTAGTGCAGAATTGCCTCTGTAGACAATTTTCATGATCTTCCCCTTTAGCGCTTTAAAGATTTCCCGTGGTAATTCTAAGTTAAAGGTATGTTCCACCAGTTTTTTAGTAAACGCATGTTTTGGTGTGGCAAACACATCATAAACACTACCTATCTCCACCACTTCACCCTTTCTCATCACAGCAACACGATCACAGATATTTTTCACCACATCCATCTCATGGGTAATAAGTACGATGGTAATACCTAAATTTCTGTTGATTTCCTTGAGCAATTGCAGGATAGACTTTGTTGTTTCCAAATCCAGTGCAGATGTAGGTTCATCACATAAAAGAATTTGTGGTTCATTGGCAAGAGCTCTAGCAATGCCAACTCTTTGTTTTTGTCCTCCACTTAGCTTAGAAGGGTAAACATCTCTTTTATCAGATAAGCCTACGATCTTCAAAAGCTTCTCTACTCTATCTTTTATTTCTTCTTTTGACTTTTCAGCCGCCTTCATAGCAAAGGCAATATTATCAAACACTGTTTTACCACGGATTAAATTGAAATGTTGAAAAATCATACCTATTTTTAACCTTGTTTTTCTAAGCTCTTCCCCTGTGAAATCCGTAATATCTGTCCCATCTATCACCACAGCACCGGAGGTTGGTTTTTCTAGGAGGTTGATGGTACGGAGCAGTGTACTTTTACCTGCTCCACTAGAACCAACAATCCCAAAGATTTCTCCTTTTTCTATCGTGAGAGAAGCTTCTCTTACAGCGCCAACTACTTGATTTGCTGCTTTAAATGTCACCGAAATATTCTCAAGACTGATCAAGTCAATTCCCCCTATTCAAACCAATCAGGTTTTTGAAAACTATTAAATATATCGTTTGGATTATTAATGGCCTCTCTGAAGGCTTCTGATTGTACAATTTCTTTCATATCCTTTACAAATTCTTTATCTAAATCTTCTGTTCTTACAGCAATTAAGTTTTTGTAAGGTTCCTCCAATGTTTCCATAACAATCGCGGTGGAAAGGTCGATTCCTGCAGCAATTGCAAAGTTACCATTGATGGCAGCTAAATCTGAGCTCTCTAAGGTTCTAGGTAATTGTGCCGCCTCTACTGGAGTAATCTGTAAGTTCTTTGGGTTTTCAACGATATCTTTTTCAGAGGCAGTTGTGGGGTCCATATTCTCACTGATGGTTACTAAACCTGCTGCCTCTAAAAGTCTCAAGGCTCGGGCTAAGTTGGTGGGATCATTAGCAATCGTTACAACACTGCCTTCCTCTAAGTCATCTAAAGATTTTATTCTATTAGAATACAAGCCTACTGCTGCTGTAGGAATATTGATTACTGATGACAATTCCAAATTATGATCCTGAGAAAATTTTTCTAAGTATACAGCATGCTGAAACATGTTGGCAGTAATCTCTTTATTTGCAAGTGCCTGATTTGGTAGTACATAGTCACTAAACTCTTTTACTTCTACAACATAACCTCTTTCTTCTAACTGTGGTTGAATCGCTCTTTTAAACATATCACCATAGGGCCCTGGAGCTACACCGATAACCAACTTTTCACTCACTTCTGCACTATCTACCTTTTGACATCCTGTAAATATCACTGCTAAAATTGCTACAACTAAAAACAATACCTTTACTCTGTGTTTCATAAACTCTCCTCTTTTCTTTAATTATTTTTTTAAAAACATTAGTATTAATTAAAAAAACCTCTCGACAAGAGAGGTTAGGTATCTAGCTCTCTCTCATCTCTCAGCTCTACTGTAAACCACAGTTGGCTGTAGGAATTAGCACCTTGCACTTGTGTACCGGTTGCTGGGTTTCATCGGGCCTATCCCTCCACCTCTCTGGATAAGAGTTATCCTTTGTAGTTTTGTTTGTACGTACAGTTTTCTTAGGTAATAAAAAAACCCTCTCGATAAGAGAGGGCATGCGCGCCTATACCATCTCTCATCTTTCAGCTCCACTGTAAACCACAGTTGGCTGTAGGAATTAGCACCTTGCACTTCTGTGCCGGTTGCTGGGTTTCATCGGGCCTATCCCTCCACCTCTCTGGATAAGAATTAACAATCAATTCATATTATTTTGATATGATTATATAGGATTTATTTTTGAAAGTCAACAAGAAATTTTAAAAAGTTTATTGTATTTTTTTGGTAGTATACTAACAATATTTAAAAATCTAGTTTTTCACTACTAAAAAATTAAAGATTCTATAAACTGCCTACTATTAAATGTACCCCATTACACTTAACAAGAACAGTGTTGGTAAATGCTTTTTTTGATTTTAAAATAAATTATACTATTTTTTTATCTTTGTTTGTTATAGTATAATAAGGAAATACTATAAAAAGCTTATATTTTCAAAAACTAGTTTTTAAAATCTCAGGAGGAATGCTATGAAAATACTATACTACGATTGCTTCTCCGGTATCAGCGGAGATATGAATTTAGGTGCAATGATTGATCTTGGTGTAGATGAAGCTATTTTAAGGAGAGAACTAGAAAAGCTTCACCTAAATGAGTATGAATTGGTCGTTACCAGGGATGAAAGAAAAGGAATTACAGGTACAAAAGTAGATGTCAAATTGTTGCATCATTTGCCTGAAGACCATCATCATGACGAAACCTCTTGTTCTCATAATCATGCACATCACCATGAGCACCACTGTCATGACAACCATGCACATCACCATGAAAAAAAACATCATCATCACCATAGAAATCTTCACGACATCGAGGCTATTATTCACCATAGTGATTTACACCCTACTGTAAAGGAACTCAGTTTAGAGATGTTTAGAGATGTAGCAGTTGCAGAGGCAAAAATCCACGGTAAACCCATAGAAGAAGTGCATTTCCATGAGGTAGGTGCAGTAGATTCTATCGTAGATATCGTAGGCGCCGCTATTTGCTACAATCTTTTAAAAGTAGATAAGGTGATCTTCTCCCCTATCACGGTAGGAGGCGGATTTGTAAATTGTGCCCATGGCATATTCCCTGTTCCAGCGCCAGCTACCACAGAAATTTTAAAAGGAATCCCCATTGTCTCAGGAGAAATTCAAAAAGAGATGACTACCCCTACAGGAGCTGTAATCGCCAAGATATTGGGGGATAAATATACTTCTAATAAAAATTTCTCTATTACAAAAGTAGGTTATGGTATAGGCCACAGAGACAATGCTATTCCCAATGTACTACGGGTATTTTTAGGAGAAGCAGATGATCATCTGGAAGAAAAAGCAAAAATAATAGAGTGTAATATTGACGATATGAACCCCGAACTTTACCAATATGTGATGGAGAAACTCCTAGCTGAAGGTGCCATGGATGTTTACCTTACCCCTATTACTATGAAAAAAAGCAGACCAGCTATGAAGCTTAGTGTTTTGTGTAGTCCTCAAATCGTTGATAAGATGATTTCTATCCTATATGAGGAGACCACAACCCTAGGCACCCGCAGTTATGATGTGGATAAAAGCATGATGGGTAGAGAAATTGTCACGGTAGATACACCCTATGGCGCTGTTAGAATAAAATTAGCCCTTTATAAGAACAAAGTAGTAAAATGGAAGGCTGAATATGAAGACTGCAAGAAAATTGCAGCATCTCATCATATACCATTAAAAGCGGTATATGAGCTGGTAGAAAAATTATATAGTAACTAAGTTGCACATAGGAGATAACTGCAAAAAAATTTTACTTATTAAGGGGGCATAAAATTGACGCTACATGATAAATATAAGAAACTACTAGAATACATAAAGTCTTTAGAAAGTGTTGTGATTGCTTTTTCTGGAGGCGTGGATAGTACCTTTTTATTACAGGCAGCTAAGGAGGCCCTAGGAGATCAAGCAATGGCTCTTACCATCAAAGCGCCCTTTCATCTACAGTGGGAAATCGAAGAGACCAAAGAATTAACAACACAGCTGGGTATTTCTCATGTTATTATAGAGCACAAGGAAATTCCCGATGAGATTCAGTACAATCCCAGCGACCGGTGCTATCTTTGTAAGAAAAAGGTTTTTCAAGGAATTTTAGATTTTGCTAAAGAAAACAACTTTCTTTATGTAGCGGATGGTACAAATTTCGATGATACGAAGGATTACCGTCCAGGTATGAAGGCGCTAAAAGAGCTAAATGTGGTTAGTCCTCTTTTAGAAGTAGGTTTTACTAAGGATGAAATCCGACAGATGTCTAAAATATTAAGCCTTCCTACATGGGACAAACCTGCTTATGCATGTATCTTAACAAGAATTCAGTATGGCCAAAAAATTATAGAGGAGGATTTAAGAAAGGTGGAGAAAGCAGAAAAGTACCTAATCGATTTAGGCTTTCCTGTAGCAAGAGTTCGGCTCCATGACCAATTGGCAAGGATTGAGGTAGCTCCTGATCGACTAAAGGATTTATTAGAAGAAAAGCAAATGAAGAAAATTTCTGTAGATTTTAAAGCCATGGGCTTTCAATATGTTACTGTTGATTTAGAGGGTTATAGAACAGGAAGTCAAAATGAGGTGTTATCATAAATGAATGCAAAAACGATAGAAAATTTATTATTAGATGTGAAAGAAAATAAACTTCCAGTGGAAGAAGCTCTTTCCATATTGAAACAATTACCCTATCAAGACTTAGGTTTTGCAAAAATAGATCATCATAGAGAGTTGCGTCAAGGTTATCCAGAGGTAATTTACTGCAGTGGTAAAACCGTTGAACAGGTTGTAGACATTGTAGGTGTGATGTTTCATAAAGGCAGCAATATTTTAGGTACAAGAGCCACTGAAGAAATGTATTTAGCTGTAAAAGAAAAATTTCCCATGGTGGAATATAATAAAATGGCTAAAATCATTACTCTTTTGCAAAAAAAAATTCAAATAAGTGATAGTTATATTGTGGTTGCTACTGGAGGTACTTCTGATATTCCTATTGCAGAGGAAGCTGCTATGACCGCAGAAGTTTTTGGCAACAAAGTGGAACGAATTTATGACGTAGGTGTAGCTGGAATTCATCGGTTATTTTCTAAATTAGATATCATTAGGGAAGCTAAGGTTGTCATTGCTGTAGCCGGCATGGAGGGAGCTTTAGCCAGTGTTGTTGGCGGACTTGTTGACAAACCAGTGATTGCTGTGCCTACTAGCATAGGCTATGGCGCAAATTTCGGCGGTTTAGCAGCCCTTCTGTCTATGTTAAATAGCTGCTCCAGTGGTACTGCCGTGGTCAATATCGATAATGGTTTTGGCGCTGGCTATATGGCTAGTATGATCAACAAATTATAGCTGCATTAAATATTGCTAAGGCATCTTCAATAGGGTATAATTTTACCTATGTGTATATAGATGCGCGCTTCTAAAGTTAAATTTTAATATACACGGTCTACGGTTTCGCCCCAAAACCGTGGGCTACAAATGTAGCCCTTAGTATATTAAAATTTAGGGGCGCACATCTATACTGATAAACATTTGAATTTTATATAGAAAGGAAGATTTACATGAAACTAGGCATTGTGGGTCTACCTAATGTTGGAAAAAGTACATTGTTTAATGCAATTACTCAAGCAGGAGCAGAGTCTGCTAACTATCCCTTTTGTACGATAGAGCCTAATGTAGGGGTAGTTGCGGTTCCTGATGATAGACTGAAATTTTTAACAGATTTATATCAATCTGAAAAGACAATTCCAGCAGCAATTGAGTTTTATGATATTGCAGGATTGGTACGGGGCGCAAGTAAGGGAGAAGGTTTGGGTAATAAATTTCTCTCTCACATTCGTGAGGTAGCATCTATTCTTCAAGTAGTTCGATGCTTTGAAGATTCCAATATTACCCATGTAGAGGGAAGCGTTAATCCCCTAAGAGACATCGAAACCATCAATTTAGAATTAATTTTCTCAGACCTTGAAATGGTAGAAAAAAGACTTCAAAAGTCTGAAAAACTAGCTAAAGGAGATAAAAGCTTATTAGCCGAAGTAGATTTACTTAAAAGAATTCATAGCGCGCTTGAAGAAGGTTTATCTGCCCGTAGCTTAGAATATGATGAAAAAGAGCTAGAAATCTTAAAAACCTTTAATCTTTTGTCTATGAAACCTATTATTTATATCGCCAATGTAGCAGAGAATGAAGTGGCTAATGAAGGTGCTGACAATCCTTATGTTCAGCAATTAAAAGCGTTTGCTAAAACAGAAGGTGCAGAAGTTGTTGTGATCTGTGCAAAAATCGAAGCGGAAATTTCAGAGTTGGAGGAAGAGGAAAAAGCTATGTTCTTAGAAGAATTGGGGCTAAATCAGTCTGGCCTTGACCGTTTAGTACAGGCTTCTTACTCACTCCTAGGACTCATCAGTTATCTGACAGCCGGGCCAAAGGAAGTAAGGGCTTGGACTATTAAAAAAGGCACAAAAGCTCCACAGGCGGCTGGGAAAATTCACTCTGACTTCGAAAGAGGTTTCATTCGCGCTGAAGTTGTTGCCTTCGACGCCCTTGTAAGCTGTGGTACCTATACCGCTGCAAAGGAAAAGGGTCTTGTTCGACTAGAGGGTAAGGAATATGTAGTGCAGGATGGAGATGTTATTTTATTTAGATTTAATGTGTAAATAAAACTTTTTATAAAAGCAAAACACCTCTATAACATCTATAGAAGTGCTTTGCTTTTATGATTGAGGGTGGATTTTAGCGACTATATACCATAATATCCGATTAGCACATATTCCTGTGGAATATTATATTTCCTTTCCATCACTTCTCCTGCTGCCAACTCCCACTTACCTGTAATTCCTTCTTCTTCAGCTGCTTTTTGGAAATAGAGCATCACAATCCCTGAATCAATTCTCATACTTTGCTGTTGTTCTTTGCTCATGATGAGTAGTACTCGATCTCTATCTATAATAAAACGCCATGGTTGCTTGTTTCCCCAAGATGGTGCTAGCTTTGTATAATAAAATATATTGGTCATAGCACGGGTATCTAAGTACTCAATGCTGCAAGGATTTCCCCATTCTTCAAGGTATACTAAGTCCTTAATGCTCATTCTGCTAGGTTTTTGAGATGTATCCTTTTTAAAAATACCCGTATAAGGAACACCTATTGCAATAAAAGAAGTAATTACACCTGCTTCCTTAATCCCTAAAGTCTTTTTGACATCTTCTCCATCTTCCACATTCAGCCAACAAGTCCCCAACCCCAGCTCCCAAGCCTTTAAGCGCATCCACTCCATGATGTATCCGCTATTTTCCACAGCATAAGGATATGCTTCTGTTACTATCGCCATATAGTGTGGTGCCTCCATCATTTTACCATAATACCCTGCTTTTCCAGACAGCATCTTATAAGCTTCTTTACCATTCTCAATAAACATTATAGATACTTTGGCATCTTCTACAATACCCTTTATCCTATTGCCAGCCTCTATAACTTTTTGAATCAAGCTTTTGTCCACAGCTTCTTTTTTAAAGTCTCTTACTGTTTTCATTTCTTCTACTAAATTTGTAAACTTCATCTTTTTTGGCCTCCTCTTTATTTCTAATAATTTAAATTTATTATGTTTTTATATCTACCCAACTACTTTATGTTTTAAAAACAATATTTAATTTAATTATAGAAATATTTTTTCGGCCTCTCTTACACAATAAACCTTGTCTTACTTCCTCCTACCCCTTGCTCAATCTCCAGTCGTGTAGGGATTCTATCCTTCAACTCTTGAACATGGGAAATAATTCCCACCAACCGACCAGAATTTTGGAGTTCCAAAAGGCATTCTATCGCACTATCTAGAGATTTTGTGTCCAGTGTTCCAAACCCTTCATCAATAAACATCGTTTCAAGACTGATACCCCCAGCATAGGACTGTACTACATCTGCTAACCCTAGTGCTAAGGAAAGTGAGGCTTCAAATTTCTCTCCACCTGAAAGGGATTTGATATGCCTTGCCTTGCCTGTATAGTTATCAAAAACTTCTATCTCTAATCCGCTTTGGGCATTGCCCTTGCCTTTTTCTTTTATTCTACTCATTTCATACCTATTACCTGTCATTTTCCCCAACCTTAAGTTGGCTGCCTCAATAATATCGTCAAAATATGCTGCTAACACATAGCTTTCAAAGGTAATTTTTTCACGATTGTCTCCCCTTGCAACCTTTGCCAAGTCTCCAATCACGCTATAGTGTTTTTCTTGCTTTCCTATAGCATCATTAATCCTTTGAATATTCCTAGTGATATCAGCATTATGTTTTATTCGAGCGAAAACTTCAGTTCTTTTTGTGTTTAGATTATTTTTCTCCTCTTCTTTTTCTTTCAGAGTATTTTCAATTTCTTTTATGTCTACCACTTCTGAACCCTTAAGTGCTTCAATAATCTCTCTATACCGATCTTCATTAGACTTTACGCTTTCATTATATTCTTTAATTTTCTTATCCAACGCTTCTATTTCACCCTCTGTAAGTTTAGCAGAAAAATAATCCTCTTGATCCTTAAAACCTAGTGCTATGATTTCTTCTTCAAGTTTTTTCTGGAGCTCACTGCATTCTATCGTCATTTCCTTAAGATCATCTTCCTTGATAGACTTTTCTTTTAACAAACTTGTCTTTTTCTCCTTACACTGTTGAAAACCTTCCTTTGCATCTTGAAATGCCTTTTCCATCAGTTCATATTTATTTACCACAGCTGCTATCTTATCCTGTAGTTTTCGATGTGTTCTAATATCTTCTGGTAATTCCTTTTCTATGGTTTCAATGATGCTAATTTCCTTTTGTACCTCTCCATAGAGCTTCGTATGATTTTCGCTAATGATTTCCAACTGTTTTTCTTCTTCTTCTAATAATTCGTTCTTCTGCGCCAACTCTAGGGTTAAGACTTCTTCTCTTTTCTGCTGCTCCTCTAAAACCTTGCACTGTTGCCTTAGGAGGAGGATTTCTTCTCCCAATGCCTTTAGCTTGTCCTTTATAAAACTTGTCAGAGCTTCCTTTTCAAGTCCACTTATGTCTGACTCAATAATTTCTTGTATTTCCATCTTCATGCCATCTACTCGGTGTTTTTGTGCAGCACCTTTTGCCATCAACTGCTCCAACATTTCATAGCTTTTTCGATAGTTCTCATCCAGAAGCCTTAGAACTTCTTCCTCCTTCTGCAAAACCTCTTGTGTAGGTACATTTTCTATCATCTTAGCAGGGTTGGGGTGATGCTGGGATCCGCATACAGGACAAGGATGTGCTTTCTTTAATTCCTTAGCCAAGAATCCTGCATAACCTTTATAAAAGTTTTGTTGCATTTCCTGAAGTTTCACTTTCTGTTCTTGGTATTGCTGTTGATTTTTAGTTTTTTGCTTCATTTGCTCTTTGCACTGTTTTCTGATGGTATCTAGTTCCTCCAGCAGTGGTTGGAATTGATTCAATTTTTTATATAAAGTCTCTTTTTTTTCTAGATCCCTTACTAAAACGACAGAGGTCTTTGACGCCTTTCTAACTTCTTCTAACTGAAGATGCAATGACTTTATGTTATTTTTTACTGTTTCTACATCACGCTTTTTAGCGGCAACACTTGCAACCATTTTCTTCAAAGTATTTTGTAATCCATCATAATGATTCTTTTTATCTTCATAGCTCTTCACCTTATCTATGTAGCCTTTATAGATAACGGTTGTATTCATCAAGGCTTGCCTTTCTCCTTGTTTATTTTCTTCATCCAATAATTTTTTTTCAGCATCCTTCAAAGCCTCTTCAACCTCGTGCAGCGTTTTATGTAGACTTTCTATTTCCTTTTTCTTTCTTTCTGTCTTTTCTATATTACCTAAATAATTATCTTCTAAGCCCTTTAGACTTAAGGTTTTTCTACTCTTATTTACCTTCTCCTGGTATAGGTGAATCTCTTCTTTTTTTTCTTCTAACTGTTTTTTCTCCTCTTCGATCTCCGATTTTTTCTGAAACTTTTGATTATTCTCTGTCGCTTCATTAATATCCTTGCGTAGTCTATTGCAGACTTCCTCCAATATTTTCACTTTTCTTGCTAATACTTTTTCTTCTTCTTTATCCTGTTGCACTTGATTTTGCAATGCTTCTTCAAAGGCATGCATATTGGTTGTCTCACTAACAATCATTTGACTTAACGCTTCATTCTCCCCGACATATATATTTTTTATATTGGTTTTTCTCTCTTCTATTAACCGAGTGATCTCTGAAGTGACCTTTTTGGACATTTCATAAAGCTGATTCTGAATCTCTTTGAATACACTGGTACCAAAAATTTTCCTAAAAATCTCCTGTCTTTCTTTACTTCCCGCCAACAGTAACTCTCTAAATTCTCCTTGAGGGATCATAACAATTTGTCTAAACTGCTCATAAGTCAGGCCAATAACTTCTTTTATTTTATGATCTACCTCCAAAACCCCTGTATAGATTTTATTCTCTCCTATTATCTTTAGTTCTGCATCTGATTTTTGTTCTGTATATCCCTCACCTCTAGTTTTCTTCTTATATTGCTTTGGAATTCGTTTTATATAGTATTCTTTACCATGAAGTTGAAAGGTCAATTCTACATAGGTTAGAATATCCTCTTTGGCGAAGTCACTGCGGATGTGCTCTTGATCTCTATCAGAGCCACTGGTTTTACCATAAATAGCATAAGCAATACCATCAAATATTGTAGTTTTTCCAGCGCCTGTAGGTCCCGTTATAAGGAAAATATTTCTATCATTTAATTTCTTAAAATCTATGGTTTCAATATCAGCATAAGGGCCAAAGGCTGACATCGTAAGTTGAATAGGCCTCATCTCACTCACCCTTTTCCATTTTTTCTACTTCTTTTATCACTTCCAACATCACTTTTTCTTTTTCTTCCTCAAATTTTCTCCCAGTAATATTGACATAAAAATCTTGAAAAAGCGTCAGTTTACTTTTACTTTTATACCCTGCCCCAGCAGAAGTTTTTGATGATCTATTTTTCGTGGTCTTTACTTCTCTTTCTATAGATAGTATGTTGGGATATACACTTCTAAGTTTATTAATAGGGTCTATAAGTTCCCCTTCATCAGTTAAGATTACATGGAGATAATCTTCTGTATTGGTATCCTTATATACTTCTATATCTAACAATTTGTTTAATTCTCCCTTAATAATCCTCATATCCCTGCGAGGTATTAAGGACTTAAAAGTTATCGTAACTTCTCCTTTTTCCCCCAGTTCAACCAGCTTCACTCCCTTTCTATGCTTTACCTCCGAGAAAGAATATTTCAGTAATGAGCCAGCGTAACGGATGTGCTCTTCTCCTGATTTTTGAGGACCATGCAAATGCCCTAAAGCAGTATAATGAAAATTTTTAAAATGTTCATAAGTAATATACTCAGTCCCTCCAATGGATAAAGGTCTTTCTGAGGTACTTTCTTCTGGCGCTTGGCCTCCAACAACAAATCCATGAAAAACAGCAATGTTTCTTTCTCTTAGGTTTATTGTCTTATTGATCTCTTTTATAATCACCTTTGTAGCCTCATCGTGGGTCTTGATTTCTTCTTGATTAAAAATCTCTCTTACTTCAGCAGGATCTGCATAGGGAATAACATAGAAATTTACCGGCCCAAACGCATCCTCCAAAGTTAATTTTTCGATCTCTTTTTTTAATCTCCCTGCAATATGCAATCCATGATCTCTAAGAATTTTTCTTGCAAAACCCACCCGATCTCCACTATCATGATTTCCCGCTATCGCGATGATAGGCGTTTTGCACTCTAAAAGTATTTTATTAAATACATTGTCCAACAATTCTACAGCTTCCACGGGGGGGACACTTCTATCATAAATATCTCCCGCAATGATCACTACATCTGGTTTCTCGCGAGAAACTAGATCCACGAATTGGTTTAAAACATATTCTTGCTCCTTCGTCATATGTACATTATTTACGATTTTTCCTATATGCCAATCAGCAGTGTGAAGTATTTTCATCCTTTCATCCTTCTTTCTAGTATGTTACAATTCAAAAATCAAAGACACAATCACCCCTCCAAAATACACAACCGAGGTTTTCTTGTGTCTTTTTTATCATGTTACATAGCTTGTATTTCCTGTTTTTCCTTTTCTGTCAATATTTTTTCTAAGTCCAATAAGATAATGATTTTTTCATCCACCTTACCTATACCAATAATATACTGTCTCTCAATACCCGTCAAGAGCTCTGGAGGGTTTTCTATTTGTTTTTCATCCATCGTTAATACCTGCGAAGCATCATCTACAATAAATCCTACTTGCTTGTCCATTAAGTTGATGATAATAATTCTATTGCTTTCCTTTATTTCCTTCTCTTGCAAGTTAAACTTCTTTTTCAAACTAACGATTGGTGTTATATTACCTCTTAAATTAATAATACCTTCAATAAAATCAGGTACATTTGGAACGCTTGTAGCTTGTTTATACTCTGTGATTTCCTGTACGTGCTGGATGGCTACACCATATTCTTCACCACATAATTTAAAAATAACGTATTGTCTTTCTGCCATGACTAGCTTCCCTCCCCCTTTTATACAAATTATACCATAAATTGTTGGTTTCTCAATGATTTTTCAAAAAAATCAAGGGCATAAATTAAATTGTGAATTGGATTTTGTATCTCTTGCATAATTCATTTTAATGAGTCTTATCTTTATTAAGTGCTTATCAAAAAAACCCTTTATTTTTTCCCTTTTTTACAAAACCAATCCTTTTTTAAAGCTATATTCGTCTTTCTTGGGATGTAGTTATTTAGCTTTATTAGACCCTTCGAGCAAATTTCTATATTATTCCAAAATGGTTTTGTGCTAATAATAATTTTACATATTGCATTTTAACTGCACTATTCATAATTTATCTGGTTATTAAGAAGATATTATGCAATGTTTTAAAAAAAAATTTCATTTTTTCGAAAAATGTAATTGAATTTTTCAAAAGTTGCATATATAATAGTATATAAAGTTAATCATGTGGAATTTTGAAGGGGGTTATTTGCATGGAAAAAAAGTTTAAATTATTAGATACAACCTTAAGAGATGGAGAGCAAACTGCTGAAGTAGTATTTGCTAATGAAGAAAAGGTATTTATCGCCAAAATGCTAGATGAAATTGGTGTAGATCAAATAGAGGCCGGAATTCCTGTGATGGGAGAAGAAGAAAAGTCAGTCATCAAAAAAATTGTAAAAAGCAACTTAAAGGCTAGTATTATGGGGTGGAATAGAGCTGTCATTAAAGATATCGAAGCTTCTATCGACTGTGGTGTTGATGCTGTTGCTATATCTATTTCTACTTCTGATATTCATATTAAACATAAGCTGCACTCCACTAGAAGTAAGGTGCTAGAACAAATGGTAAAGGCAGCAGAATTTGCAAAGGCAAACGGCCTGTATGTATCTGTTAATGCCGAAGATGCTTCCCGTACGGATGAAGTTTTCCTAACAAGCTTTTTTAAAGCTGCCAAAGAGGCAGGAGCGGACAGAGTAAGATTTTGTGATACTGTAGGAATTTTAAATCCTATTAGCACCTACAATATTATCAAAAACCTTAAGGAAACAGTGGATATTGATATAGAAATGCATACCCATAACGACTTAGGTATGGCAACTGCTAATGCTATTGCTGGAGCTATGGCAGGAGCTAGTTATTTAGGCGTTACCGTTAACGGTTTAGGAGAGAGAGCGGGTAATGCTTCCCTAGAAGAAGTAATGCTTGCTTTAAAACATGGAATCAATGGGGACGTTGCGAATTACAACATGGGAAAATTAAAGGATTTATGTACTTATGTGGCGAAAGCCTCTAATAGAGAAATTCCTGCTTGGAAGGCCGTCGTAGGAGAAAAAATATTTTATCATGAGTCTGGTATCCACGCTGATGGTGCCCTTAAAAATCCTTTGACTTATGAAATCATCTGCCCCGATGAACTAGGCTTAGAAAGAAAAATCGTTATTGGAAAGCATTCTGGTACTGCTGCGATTAAGCATAAGCTATCGGCAGAAAACATTCATATAGATGACTTTACGGCTTATTGTTTATTAGAAAAAGTCAGAAATACAGCCACTGCTTTCAAGAGACCGTTGACAGATCAAGAACTTTTCAGCTTATATGAAGAAACAGTAAGGGAAGATAAACTAGCGCAAGAAGCTTAGATGACAAAATTAACGAGGTGATTACAATGGGAAAAAATTTAACTTATAAAATACTAGAAGATCATTTAATTTCTGGAACGTTGACCCCAGGAGAAGAAATAGCAATCAAAGTAGATCAAACCTTAACACAGGATTCTACAGGTACAATGGTCTACCTTCAACTAGAGGCTATGGGTATCAAGGAAATCAAAACAGAGTTATCTGTAGCCTATATTGATCATAATACTTTGCAAACTGGTTTTGAAAATGCCGATGATCATGAATTTATAAAAACTGTTGCTGAGAAGTATGGTGTTATTTTCTCTAAACCAGGAAATGGTATTTGTCATCAGCTGCATTTAGAAAACTTTTCTGTTCCTGGCAAAACACTTATTGGTTCAGATAGTCACACCCCCACCAGTGGAGGTATGGGGGTGCTGGCTATTGGTACAGGAGGCTTAGATGTAGCTGCTGGAATGGCCAGCGGTAAATATTATTTAAAAGCTCCTAAGGTAGTCAATATCCAATTGAAAGGAAGTCTGAATCCTTGGGTTTCTGCTAAAGATGTTATTCTCTATGTACTGAAAAAACTAACCGTAAAGGGCGGCGTTGGCAAGGTTATCGAATACTCTGGTGAAGGTGTAAAATCTCTTTCTTTAACAGATCGTGCCACCATTACCAACATGGGAGCAGAGCTGGGAGCAACCACTTCTATCTTCCCTAGTGACGAAATTACCCGAGCATTTTTAAAGGCCAATGGTAGAGAAGAGAGTTGGAAACCTCTAGCAGCTGATGAAGATGCTACTTATGATGAAATCATAGAAATTGATCTTTCTAACATCCCTACCTTGACAGCAAAGCCTCATAGTCCTGATAATGTAGATGCTGTAGACGCCGTGAAGGGATTAAAAATAGATCAAGTTTTAATTGGTAGCTGTACCAACTCCTCCTATAAGGACTTAATGAAGGCAGCAGCTATTTTAAAGGGCAAAAAAGTACACCCTGATGTAAGTTTAGGTATTTCTCCTGGCTCCAGCACCATCCTAAAAATGCTGGCGGACAATGGTGCCCTATCCACCTTTATTGCAGCCGGAGCTAGAATATTGGAATGCAGCTGTGGACCCTGTATTGGCATGGGGCAGTCTCCTAAGACAGATAGTGTTTCTTTAAGAACCTTTAATAGAAACTTTTGTGGTAGAAGTGGCACAAAAAGCGCAGATGTTTATTTAGTCAGCCCTGAGACTGCCGCTATCTCTGCTGTAAAGGGATATTTTGAAGATCCTGTCACTTTAGGAGAAGATATTATCATAGAAGAACCTACTACTTATGATATCAGTGACAATTACTTTGTCAGAGGGAAAAACATAGATGCTACTGTAGTGATGGGACCAAATATCAAACCCTTCCCTACAAAGGAAGCCTTAACGGATGGTTTAGAAGGTAAAGTAGTATTAAAAACTGGAGATAATATTACCACCGACGATATTATGCCTTCTAATGCCAAATTATTGCCTTATCGTTCTAATATTCCGCACCTTTCAAAGTTTTGCTTCCATGCGTTAGATGAAAAGCTATGGGAGAAATGTGAACTTTATGGCGGTGGTTTTATTATTGGTGGCGATAACTATGGGCAAGGTTCCAGTAGAGAGCACGCTGCCTTGGTTCCCCTTTATCTAGGCATTAAGGCGATTTTAGCTAAATCCTTTGCTAGAATTCATAAGGCTAACCTCATCAACAGCGGCATTATTCCTTTAGAGTTTGTTGATGCCAATGATTATGCATCTATAGGAGAAATGGACGAATTAGAAATCAAGGATGTAAAAACAGCTTTAATCAGCAAGGATATCATTGAAATTAACAATAAAACCAAAAACCTCACAATAAAAGCAAAGTTTGTAGGATCTCAACGAGATATAGATATTCTATTACTTGGAGGCTATTTAAACTATATTAAGATGAACTTGGGGGAATAAAAGATGAAGCACACAATTACACTCATACCAGGAGACGGTATTGGATTAGAAGTAACATCAGCGGTACAAAAGGTTATCGCTGCAACAAAAGTAGCTATCGATTGGGAAATTGTCAACGGTGGAGAAGAAGCTTATAAAGCTACTGGAAAATTTATTCCTGATGCACTTTTAGAAAGCATCTCTAAAAATAAAATTGCCTTCAAAGGGCCCATCACCACACCTATCGGTACAGGATTTAAAAGTATTAATGTTACGTTAAGACAGAAATACAATACCTATGCCAACGTAAGACCTGTTAAGACAATCCCAGGGATTAAAACCCCCTTTGAAAATGTAGATTTAGTCATTGTTCGTGAGAATTCTGAGGATTTATATAAAGGTATAGAGCATTTAGTGACAGACGGGGTTGCAGAGGCTATTAAAGTAATCACTGAAAAAGCTTCTACAAAAATCGGAGAATATGCCTTTGAATATGCTAAAAAATACAATAGAAAGAAAGTCACAGCTGTTCATAAGGCCAATATTATGAAAATATCTGATGGGTTATTCTTAGAATCCATCAGAAAAGTAGCTGAAAAATATCCAGAAATAGAATACGAAGAAGTAATCGTAGACAACATGTGTATGCAACTAGTGATGTATCCTGAAAACTATGATGTATTGGTTTTACCCAACCTTTATGGAGATATTGTCTCAGACTTAGCAGCTGGACTAGTAGGTGGACTAGGTTTAGTACCAGGAGCAAATATCGGTGAAGATATCGCCATCTTTGAAGCAGTTCACGGCAGTGCGCCAACAATTGCAGGTAAAAACATTGCTAACCCTACTGCCTGTATCCTATCTGCAGCTATGATGCTGGATTATATTGGAGAAACCAGCGCCGCAACCCTTGTTCGTGAAGCTGTAGCTGCTGTCATAAAGGAAGGAAAAGCTACTACGCAAGATATTGGCGGTACTGCTACAACAGAAGCAATTACAGAAGCAATTTGTAATTATATTACTTCAGCAAAATAATTAATACAAACTGCTATAAGGTACAATAATAAGAGGAATAGGATATATTACACATATATCCTATTCCTCTTTATTTTTCTTAGCACTGCAAGGGGTGCTGTGGCCAGGCCTCCTTGCTTATACTTTAAACTTCGGTACAATTTGTTGTAACTCTTCTGCCATATGGGCTAGATTTTCTGAAGAAGTTTTGATTCCCTTTATATGTTTCAATTCATCTTGAGCAGATGTAGCTATATTTTGCATGCTATAGGACAATTCTTTAGCAATGGTTTCCAGCTGATTTACAGAACTACTGACTTCCTTTGCCCCCATAGACATTTCATCCGACACACTGGCTAAATCTTTTATTTCCTTTGTTACACCCTTTACAGAAGTTAGAATATCAATAAACACTTTATTCACATCCTCTATTACATTTTTTCCTATTTCTACCCGCTCTTTACTGGTGTTGATGGATTGAACAGCTCCTTGTGTATTTTTACCAATGTTTCCTACCAATTGACTGATTTTTTCTGTAGCTCTTAATGTCTGTTCCGAAAGTTTCCTTATTTCATCCGCCACTACAGCAAAGCCTTTTCCCGCTTCCCCTGCCCTCGCTGCTTCAATAGCAGCATTTAAAGCCAGTAGGTTGGTCTGATCTGATATATTGGATATGATCTGAAGAATATCTCTAATTTTCTCTGAATCCTTTTGCAAGGCTTGAATGGCTTCAGCTGTTGTAGTGGTACTGGCATGAATATTGCTGATTTGTTCAATAGCACTATGTACCGCTCTATTTCCTTCCTCTGCCTTTTCTGTCATACGATTAGAAGACGCTAGAACAGTTGATGAAGTATCAGCTACCTGTTTAATTCCCCTTACCATCTCTTCTAAATTACTGGAACTTTCTTTGGTTTTCTCTAATTGATGATCTGATCCAGAAGCAACTTCTTCAATAGCTGTTGTCACTTTATTCACCAATTGGCTTGTTTCCTCAGAGCTCTTTGATAATTCTTCAGAAGAAATCTCTAGTTCTTCACTTGCTTGTACAATTTTTACAAATATATTTCTCATAGATTGTTGCATTGCGTCAATCCCTCTAGACATGTCCCCTATTTCATCCTTCATGCTCAAGTACTCCTCTGGCACATCTATACTGAAGTCTCCACTGGCAATTAGCTTTGCATGTATCGTTGTAGCTTCTAAGCCATTGGTTATTTCTTTTGACAGATATAAGCCGCTAACAATTCCATACAAAGGAAATAATCCTATAATACTAAATATAATTTCTTTAAGATTGCTGACATTTTTATAAGAAAGGAAACCTATCAGTAGCAAGGGAAAAAAGCTTACAACAACAAAAACTACTAATATTTTATTTCTTAGTTTTAAGTTTTTCATCATAGATTTGTACACTCCTTTATTGACAGTCCTATTTTTAAAGTAAAGATAGTATGAGATTTACACTCTGATAAATCAATCCACCTACAAAAATTGCCGTGAAAATGGTGAGAAAACTAATCAGCATTGCAACTTTCAAATGAAATTCCTTTACTAAAACACCAAACACAGATAGACAAGGAAGGTAAAACAAAGCTACCACGGCACCAACCACCATCTGTAATGTACTTAAGTTCAACTCCAGCAAAGGAAGCACCGCTAACTCTCTTCTAATGATCCCTAGAATTAAGGCTATACTAGCTTCAGGAGGCAACCCCAACCATCCAACAACCAAGGGTTGAACCAGTTTGCCAATGGAATTTAGCATACCTGTTTCCACGATAACAGCAGCTAATCCTACAGCTAAGATCATTGGAAGTTCTGCCTCCACCATGAAACTACGCACCCTAAGCCAAATTTTTTTAAATAATGCTTGTTCATTTGGCATGAGTAAGCTAGGTATTTCCAATAGCATGGGACTTACTTCTCCTTCTAAGGTTTTGTTTAAAAGGACGCCCCCTAAAAGAATAAAGCCAAAGGAAATAAAATAAACCAACACAATAGCCAGCATTGAATGATTTCCTAAAAGAGCAATAAATGCACCGGTTTGCGCAATGCAGGGAACCGCCAGTGTTACAAGGGTTGAAATAATTAATCGTTCCTTATGAGAGGTAGCTGCTCTTGAACCTAATATAGCTGGTATAGCACAACCATATCCCATGATAAAGGGTACAATACTACTCCCTTGAATACCGATACGGCTTAATAAGCCATCTACAATTACCCCTAAATGTGGTAGGTATCCACTATCCTCTAAAACCGATAAAATTCCATAAAATAATACTACATAGGGTAAAATCAAAGCAAAGGGCCATTCAATTCCTTTAATTAGCATACCATACTCTCCAATTAACACATTTAGAAGGATTCCTTCCGGAAGTATTCTTGACACCACCGTTGAAATAAAAGGAACATACCAATTGTTTAAAACAGGCAGTAGAATCAGGGCTCTTAAAGCCTTACCTCCTCCTACCACAATCGCTAAACAAGTAAATAAAACAAGAACCGCAATTGGAAGTCCAGGGAAAAAATTCAAAGATAAATCACTAAATTTATCCAATAGAGAAGGTGCTGCCTTATCCGAGCTTACCTGCACTTTTTCAGCAATACTGCAGGCTTTTTCCCACCCTTCTTCTGGCGTAAGGGCTTTATAAGGTTTTATATTTTTTTCTTGATGAGCAATCTCCCAGGTTTTATTTAAAACCTCCTTTAATCCAATGTTTCTAGTAGCAATTGTAGATATAACTGGTGCATTTAATTCCTTCTCCAAAGCCTTAATATCGATGAAAATACTTTTGGTTTCAGCAATGTCCAATAGGTTTAATACAAACACAACTGGAACTTCATATTCCATCACTTGATAAGCAAAATGAATGCTTCGTTCTAAATAGGTGGCATCTAATACACAAATAACAACCTGTGCTCCTCCTTCCTTCAGCATCCTCACTGCAACCTTCTCAGCAGGAGACATGGCCTCAAGGGAATAAGTTCCTGGTACATCTATCAAAATTCCTTTCTTCCCTTGATGGTTTATTTTACCCTGCGCATAATCAACAGTAGTTCCTGCATAATTAGCCGTCATCACCTGCATACCGGTTAATTTAGAAAAAATGACACTTTTTCCTACATTAGGGTTTCCCATCAACAAAATCTTTAATTCCTCTTCTGTTGCTGAATACACTAAACTGCCGTTGGTATCATGGCATCCCACTCAACTCACCTCTTTTTCTTAATTCTTATAAATTTGATAATGCTATGTCGAAATTCAATGATATTGATTTTCATTATCTTTATATAATTTTAACGCTATATGAAAAATTTGTCAATTTTTTTGTTAATTTTTAGATTATTGTAATAAGATTCTTCAAAAAAAGATAAAAGACTATTGAAGCAAAAACTTCAATAGTCTTTTTTGTTTCCTCCTCTGTTTCCTTTTCTATCATGAAATAAGACTTATTATTATTCTTTCACTAAATTTCTTCCAAACTCCCTGCATTTTTCCAGTTCTTCGTCTCCAGGGGTTAAATTCACGATTAATCCTGGCGCTAGAAGATTGGCACCATATTGTTTCATTCTCACTTCCCAGTCTTGCATCCACTCACCATCGCCCCAATCATAGGAGCCAAAAAGTCCCATAGGTTTGCCTTGAATCTCTGGCTTTTCCAAAGAGGCAACAAAAGGTTCCATTTCTGTCTCCTCTAGAACTTCTGCTCCCATTGAAGGGCATCCTAAAGCAACAACATCTGCACTGAAAACATCCTCTACCGTGGCTTTACCAACTTCCGTCAGTTTTACTTCTACCCCATCAGCCTTTGCTCCCTCAGCAATTGCCTCAGCCATCATTTCTGTATTTCCTGTTGCACTCCAGTAGATAATTGTAACTTTTTTCATGATAATCTCTCCTCCTTATATTATATAAACAAACTTTATCATTTGAAAATTGACGTAATCAAGTCTTCATTGTTTTAGATAAAAAGATAGAATAAACCTATCTATTTGATTCTTGCTACTACTTAAATAACCTCTAGCATAAGCACATCCTATACTTTTATAGTTCGTAGAGACCTTTAAAACTTAAGCAGACTGTATAATTTCCTGTGGATGATTTATTTCAAGTAGTCTTTTAACTTTTTCCTTTGCAGCTAATATTTTCATATACTTTTCATCAGATAATCTAGGATCTCCATAAATCCTCCACCCCTTTACTTTTGTTAACTTTAAGGAGGGATGGCCTATAAAACCTATTACATCTTTTAGTGGATAACCTAAGAAAACACCAATTTCATGAGGCATTACTCCATTTTCCATTTTCTTTATTAAGCAGTCCAAATAGGTATTTATATTATATTCATAGGGGTAGCCCTGTTCCTTTAAAAATTTAATGTTCTTAAATTCCTTCAGTGTACTGTCCAGTACTTCAAGATTATAAAACAATATCTTTTTACAGCCTTTATCTGTCTGAAACTCCCTATAGTAAACTTTAGAGCTGTTATCAAATACCTTTTTTATTTTTTCTCTTCTCTCTATACCCATCTTATCATTTTCAGGAAAACTCATAATTTCTGATGGTTTTGCCCCCAGCAATACTGGTGCCAGCAATTCTACAATCCATTTCATAAAAGTATCTTGATTGGTTTTATTCAAACAATAACAGTGGCTTTTGTTGGTTTCCATCCTATCACCCCACTTATTCTGATAAAAATTTTTGATCCTATTGCATTTTATGTAACAAAACGAATGTTTGTGAAATAAATCGTTTCAATATAATGATTATCATTTTCAATTAAAGTGGAAATTTTTTTCTGCTTCTTAACTTTGCAGACTACATAATTTGCATCCACTGCAATTATTTAATTGTTTTACAAGGTCGCTACATGCTCTTCTAGAGAAAACGCAGGGAATATTATTTTGTTTTGCTTTTTCCTTCACAATTTTGGTGATATTATGTTCAATGAAATCATAAAAAACAATAATCATATCTGTTTCTGTGGGAATCTCAAAGTTTCTCATGCCTTTTTTTCTCCCCGTCCAATGTATGTAATCTCTTATTCCATACTCCATCAAGGTATTTGGAATATTTCCAAGTCGATCTGCTCCAATCAATAAAGCTGTCATTTGCTTACCTCCTTCACATAACTTCGCTTCCTTAAACGATAACGATAATGATAATTATTATCATTATTATATTCTATTTTATACCATCTGTCAATCCTTTATCAGATTTTTTATCGTATTTATTATGAAAAATATTTTTTGAAAATATAAATATTTTATGATATATTTAGAACATTACCAGTATACTTACTTTAAGGGGTCAACTTGTTTCAGCAAGTTGAAACATCAGGGGCTCAGATGAAGAGTCTGCTCTAAATTGAAATTCAGGTATACAGGCATATCTATAAAGGAAGGTGTTGAAATGAAGGAAGTAAAAAATCGATTATTAGGTGTAGGTGCTGTTATAAGTGCTATTCTTTCTAGTTTGTGCTGAACAGCCCCTATTTTATTAATGTCGCTCGGGTTAAGCGGCATCGGTTTATCTTATATCTCCTTTCTTTTACCTTATCAAAGCTATTTTAAAGTTTTCGCTGTGATTTCCCTATTGATCTCTCATTACCGTTTGGCAAATTCTTCTGTCAGTAAAAAAACAGAAATCTTCATATGGGTTGTTACGACTATTGTAATTGCTTCTTTCTTATCTCCTATAGCACTACGTTTTCTAAGATAGGGCAAAAAAGTTATAAAGACTACTCCCCCAAGTAAGTAGTCTTTATAACTTTTTTAAAGTCTTTACGACTTTTACTAGCTTTTCATTTAAATTCATTATATTGCATTGTTCCTATTGCGTCAATTTCATTTGCAAAAGTATACAATATTCTTACAAACCGTGAACCTCATAGCTTGGATTACTTTATTTGCTCTATAGGATACACGTTTTCTCCTTTATCTATTTCATGACCATAGATATACATCAAGAGGGCTTGCCCTTTCCCCACGGACAAGCAGCAAGACATTTTCCGCAATTTCCAACGCCATGTTCTTTCTTCACCTGTTGAAAATAAGCATTACACGCTTCTGGATTCAGCATAACACTTAAAGGATTTTCCTGATGAAACTTCTTACCTTTGATGGCCTTTGGTGGGCAGGCATCCTGGCAAGCAGTACAATTTCCGCATCGATTGCTGACGGGTTCATTACATTCTAAAGGTGCATCTGTTAACACCGTAACCAACCTCAGTCTAGGTCCAACCTTCTCATTTACTAAGCAACAGGATTTTCCAATCCAACCTAACCCTGCCAACGATGCAGCAAGCCTATGTGAAAAGGCACTCTTACATGGATCCTTTAAAAGCTGTTGGGAAGCAGGTATAGGCATAGCCTCATAACCAGCTTTATAGAGGAAGTTGCAGACAAATAGTCCTAACTCATCGAGCTTACTATTTACTACACTGTAATAATGGGAATATATTTGCTGTGGCCCTTGTTCTAGTAACGCTATGATCTTTGCTGGTAGAAATATCCCCATGGAAACTGCCCTAGGAAAAACCGAAAAGGCTTTATCATAATTTTTCTCCATATAGGACTGGGCCCCAGTAAGGTCAGCTATACCAAATAAATCTGCCCCTAAACTAGCAGTTTTTTCTTTTAATTCTTCCCTTAAGGAAATCATCTTCTCCCCCACGTAAAATCCCCCCCTTTTTTTTTTACCAAATATTTTACCGAGTCAGAAACTCCCATTTCTATAGCAGGTCTTGAAGTAGATAAAAATCGTACAATCCCTGACTTTCTCACTTTAGCTGGGAGAGTTCACTATTTTAGCATTACCCTTTAACATCGAGAGCAATTCTTCTTCTGCTTCGTCTAAGTTGTTAGGTATATTCATATTATATCCTTTTCTTCTGAGGCGAGTAAATAGCTCCAAAAGAATTGGAGGCTCTAAATTTGCCTCCTTTAGAACATCTACTTGTACAAAAACTTCTTGAGGTGTACCTCTCACAAGGATCTTTCCGTCCTTCAAAATATAAATAGCATCTGCTAAAGCAGGCACCACATTGATATCATGTGTGGTAACCACCAACGTTACACCATGCTTCTTATTAAGCTGATTAATAATAGATACCATTTCTCCTTTGGATTTTGGATCTAGAGAATCAAAGGGCTCATCCATAATCAGTATTTTCGGCATCATCACCATGGCTCCAGCTAAAGCAACTTTCTTTTTTTGACCTCCACTAAGATAATGAGGGATTTTATTCAATAATTCTTCAATTTTCAATGTTTTTGCAACTGCCATTACCTTTTTGTGTGTTTCCTCCTTGGATAAACCTTCATTGCGAGGCGTAAAAGCGATATCATCATAAACCCTAGGACCGATAATTTGTTCATCTACATTTTGAAATACAACACCTATATTTTTTCTGATGGTATTAAAGTTCTTATAGGGAGCTAGACCCATTACCTCCACTTTTCCCTCTACAGGAGAAAGCAATCCTAGTATGTGGGATAGCAAAGTAGTTTTACCTGCCCCATTAGGCCCTAGAATAACAACTCTTTCCCCCTGATTTACAAGAAAGTCCAATCCGCATAAATTTACTTCAGTTTTATCAGGATAAACGTGTTTTAAACACTGCACCCTTATTATATTTTCCATGGAATCACCGTCCCAACTAAAATGACTATACCAAAAATAATAATACCAACATCAATAGCTTTTAGAGGAAATATCTCCGTATTCAAAGGAATTCCTCCTTTATATCCTCGAAGAGCATATATTTTATACATTCTTTCACTCATTTCAAAGGAATGAATGACCAAAACCCCTAAGATACCTGCAGCACTTTTAAGGTTCATCCATAGATTAAAGGGTCTATAGCCACCCCTTAGTCTTATGCTTTTCATTGAATTTTGGATCTTATGAATCAATATGAAAAAAGAGCGATAAGTAAACATAAAGATGTCCACCAATAAGCTCGACATAAATAAAGATAAGAATGCGAATATATCTATATAAGGCGTGGTTGTAATTAATAAAAGCATCGTAAAGGCTGATCCCACCGCCTTCATGATTACTATAACGCCTAACTTCCATGACTGCTGCGCACTTATGAATGCAAAAATAGTACTAAAGAAAGCAGGATAAATTGCTAAGTGCATAACCTGTTTGAGAGGGATACGCCCCAAAATAAAGAGGAGAAAAAGGATGACCATAAGGCATCCTAATCTCACAAAATCATTAGAAATGATAAAGCTGGATAACAAGAAGAAGGTTAAAGCAATTTTGGATACAGTTCCTGCTCGATGCAGAAGACTATCTCCATTATTAGATATTTGATCAATGTCAGCTAGATGCATGTTGTTTACCTTCCTTTTATATGTCTATGTCTTGTGGCGGCAGAATAAGATCTGGTCTAACCTTTAAGAAGTATCTTATGATAAGCGCTGTTCCTAATGATTCTAAAAGTATGCCTGCTGATAAAATAAGAAAAACAGCTCGCCATCCTGTAAAAACTAAATATTTTATCTTTGTCACTTCCTCCTGAAGTTCTCCATGATGGTGCTCATCATACTCTTCTTCTACATAGTGCTCCTCTTGATGATGCTCTTCTCCATGGTGGTGGGGCAGGGCTTCTGTTAAACCTGCTGTCATGCCCACTACCCCTACCATTAAAGTAGTAGAAACCAACAGAGCTATGACGGTAGCGATCACTGTTCCCATCACCTTATGTAATCTCTGGGTAAAGTATTTAAACAAATAAAATCCTATAAATACTTCCGAGCCAATGATTAAGGTATTTAAACCAACAATGGTTATCCCTCCATGACCAAAAAAGGCTAATATGATATTCACAACAAATACTGCGAGAAAGCCTAGCTTAGGTCCTATCAAAATTCCTGTCAACACCGCAAGACTTAAATGTACTGGCACGATCACCAAAGGCACTGACATGCCCAGCAGCATAATCGCTGCAGCTATACCGGTAAAGGGAATTTTTTTTCTGACTTCTTCCTTATCCATACTCTTCAAAATCCAGAGCATGGTCATCAAGGTTAAAAAATAGCCCGATACCCACCAAGGGGCTGAAATAATTCCATCTGGCATATGAATATGACTCATGCTATCCTCTCCTTTTACATAATATTTAAAGTTTTATCTATGTTTCATCATTTTGCATATAAACGCTACTTATATTTATATTCTATATTGTTACCAGTTTTATGTCAATTAATTCCATCACACCTGCTTTTTTCCGCAAGATAGTCCTGAAATTAGCAATTTTGGACTCTTTGAAATAAACAGCATAGATCATATAAAATAAAGAGAATAGCTCTAGCTATTCTCTTTATTTTATATGATCTATCTTTAATTTATTGAGCCATGAACATCTCTACATCAGAGTCTACAGTATCTATTCCTGCAATGCCAAAGGTATCTACTAAGACTTTTGCAACATTTGGAGATAAGAATGCTGGTAATGTTGGTCCAAGGTGAATATTCTTAACACCTAGATGCAGTAGAGCTAAAAGTACAATCACTGCCTTCTGCTCATACCAAGCAATATTGTAAGCAACTGGCAGCTGGTTTATATCATCAAGACCAAAAACTTCTTTTAGCTTAAGGGCAATAACTGCTAATGAATAAGAATCGTTACACTGTCCAGCATCAAGCACCCTTGGAATCCCGCCTATATCTCCTAATGGAAGTTTATTATATCTGTACTTAGCACATCCTGCCGTTAAGATTACAGTATTTTTTCGAAGCTTTTCGGCAAACGCTGTATAGTATTCTCTTGATTTCATTCTTCCATCACAACCAGCCATGACAAAGAACTTTTTAATAGCACCTGGTTTAACAGCATCCACAACTTTATCTGCAAGGGTCATAACTTGTGCATGAGCAAATCCCCCAACAATACTGCCGGTTTCGATTTCAGTTGGAGCCTTAAGATTTTTAGCCATTTCTATAATTGGCCCAAAATCCTTCTTACCGTTGCTGTCTTTTTCAATGTGGGTACATCCCGGATAGCCTGCAGCACCTGATGTAAATATCCTGTTTCTTACTTCTTCACTTTTAGGAGGTACGATACAGTTAGTGGTAAAAAGAATGGGTCCATTGAATGACTCAAATTCTCCTACTTGCTTCCACCATGCATTACCATAGTTTCCTACAAAGTGATCATATTTTTTAAAGGCTGGATAGTAATGAGCTGGCAGCATTTCACTGTGGGTATAAACGTCTACGCCTGTCCCCTTTGTTTGTTCTAACAACTGTTCTAAATCCGTCAAGTCATGGCCTGATATAAGAATTCCTGGATTGTTTCTTACGCCGATATTGACCTGAGTTACTTCTGGATTTCCATATTTTGAAGTGTTGGCTTCATCCAAAAGTGCCATAGCAGTAACGCCAAGTTCTCCTGTCTTTAAGGTTAATGTAACTAAATCATTGACTTTTAAATCATCATTTATTGTCGCTGCCAGTCCTTCATATATAAATTTGTAGATTTCTAAATTTTCTTTCTCAAGATTTAAAGCATGATGCGTATAAGCTGCCATTCCCTTAATCCCATAGGTGATAAGTTCTCTTAGAGATCGAATGTCTTCATCCTTCATTGACAAAACCCCTGCTTCTGAAGCTTTTTTAAGCATTTCCGCTCTAGAAAAAACTTGAAAATTGCTAGCTTCGCTAAAAGTCATTCCAGAAATCTTATTTTTTAGACCATCCCTAATTTTCATCATTTTGGTGATTTGATTTTCAATCGCTTCTTCATCAAAGTTGGCATTTGTAATCGTGATAAAAAGGCTCTTGAGCACTTCATGGTTTATATCACCAAGAGATTGGACATCTAATTTACCTTTTACAACGATTTCAGAAATTCCTTTCAAAGTATAAATTAACAAATCCTGTAGCTTTGCCACTTCTTCATTTTTACCGCAAACCCCTTTAATCTGACAGCCTGTCCCCTTAGCTGTTTCTTGACATTGATAACAAAACATACTCATAAAATTCCCCCTAAAATATAATAGATTGGTTTTCAGGCTCATATCTGTAAAAGCAGCCTTTAGCCTTATAAATTATATACCTCTTAATCGCTTATATAATCACCCATATCTTTAAAGAGTGTAAAAAGTTTTGAAAATTATAAGAAAGTAGATTTTAATATAAACTTAAAATCTACTTTCTTTATATATATACTATATTTTAGCAAGTGGACATCTTAGCAATACACCGAAGGGTAAAGCTTTTTATATAAGCAGTGCCTTCACTGACTTATTTTATAACCTGCACTTCGTAGCCCTGCTCCTCCAACTGACTAATTTTCTTACCCAGTTTATTCCTATTCACAAAAAAGGTGGTAACAACATTTCCTTCTGCGGTTAATTTTTCTGTAAGATCAATGACTTCCTTCAACTGCTGCTCCTCTGTAAACATAAGAGCAACCTTCTTTTCATTTGTAGGAATCTTAAAATTTCTTTCCTTTAAAATCGTTATAATCCTTTCAAAACCAATAGAAAAACCAACAGCAGGTATGCTATCCTTCTGGAACTTGCTTAGTAAGTTGTCGTAGCGTCCTCCACCGGCGATAGAACCTTTAAAATCCTCGCTAACAATTTCAAAAATAGGCCCTGTGTAATAACCCATACCACGTACTAGAGTTGGTTCAAACGCAATAGGATAATATGCTGAAACAATATCTACAGCTTTTTGTAATTCCCTGGCATGCTCATTATCAAAATCTCCTATATGGGTGTTTAGTAGTTCCAAGAGCTTATGAATTTTTACCTCCTCGTAAGCTTTTTCTAGCAACTCTTGGGTTACTCCCTCTTTACCTACCTTGTCCATTTTGTCCAGTGTAATACATATCGTATCAAAGTCTTCCTCCTCAAATCCAGCCTTTACAACAATATCCTTTAGAAGACGGCGATCATTGATTTTGATAGTGAAATTTTTAAAGCCGAGTTCATGTAAAGCCTTTGGGATGGTTAACAGTAAATCTATTTCAGCATAAATGCTTTTTTCACCAATAATATCAATATCACACTGTGTAAATTGACGAAACCTTCCTTTTTGTGGTCTCTCTGCCCGCCACACATAACCCATCTGGAATGCCTTAAAGGGTGTAGGTAATTCATTACGATTGTTTGCATAAAATCTGCTCAATGGCAGCGTTAGATCAAATCTTAAACCCAAATCACATAGAGCATTTTCAGATAGCTCTTCAAAGGTAAGCTTGTCTCCACGTTTTAGTATTTTAAATAACAAGCGTAAATTCTCTCCACCCTCACTATGATTTAAAAGCTCCAGGTTTTCAATGCAGGGTGTCTCCATCTGCAGATAGCCTCTTTGGCGATAAATTCTTTTAATGGTATCCTGAACCCAATTTCTTAGCTCCATATCTTCCGGCAAAACATCAAAAGTACCTCTTACAGGATTTGAATTAAATTTCAATGCTATATCCTCCTCTATCTTAAAATTTCATTTAAATTTATGTATAAAATCTTATTTCTTTTATTTCTCAATCCATAGGTTTCTATACATTGGTTTTATTCTTTCTATAAGACATTTCTATAGAAACTAGTATAACAAAGATAATTTCATAGAACAACTGCTTTGTTATTTTTTAGCAATAACGCAACAAAGGTATTTATAGCTATGTTTTTCGTGCTTTGTCAGGGTTAAAGGCGTATAACTATAGAATGATTTCATCCGTATACTATTTTCTTTAACTATGTTATAATTTTGCTATTCATAATAGGAAGTTTGGAGGTATATATTTTGGTAGAGCGTTTTGGAAAAAAACCCCCTTTTAAGTCTATCATTTATTTATATAAAATTTTTATGATTCTGTTGTCCTTAACTATTGTGTTTTTATCTGTTTGGGACTTAGTTTTTCCCTTTAGTGAGGCAACTGAATTACTAGTTAGCAGAATTGATTGGTTGATTTGCGGCGTTTTTGCAACGGACTTATTGGTTCATTTAAAGCTAGCAAAAGATAAAAAGAAATTTATCAAGACCAGTATTATAGAAATCATTGTAATTACTCCCTTTACAATTTTTTTGAAACTACCTGGTTTTTTCAGGAACTTTAAGTTTTTCCAAAAGAAAACAATAAGTCCTTCATTTACTTTATCCCCTGGTAGCAGAACTATTCTTGATAAAGTTAACTTATTACTATCACAAAAATTTATTATAAGATCTATTGCTTTTATTATGAAACCCAGCGTAGCTAGAGTAGCAAAATTCTTTAACTTATCCAGGAATTACTTCGATAAGACTAAAAAAAGTCAGTGAACTCCTTACAGTAAGCTAAAACATCGGGGAATCGGGTGGAGCGTCTACTCCACCTAATTTAAAAATCCCACATAATTATTGAATATTTCATCATTCCCTTCACTATATATAATAATGAAACTTAATTCAGTGGGAGTTTTTACTCCCTCTCAATTGTAGCCAAATTTATTTCGAGGATATAATGCTTAATCTCCCACTTACATAAATAGATAACCTAAATCCTTAGTTTGATGTTAGTCACTTAGTTTGTTCACCTGGAAGTGGGCGTCTTAGTAATACATCGAAGGATAAATACAAAAGTAGCATTAGATAGCTTTATTCAATAAAAAAGTGAGGGAAAATCATGATCCAAAACTTTATAAAAAAAGCCAAAAAAAAATATTTCAAAAAAGATAAATCCATCATTTTTATTATTCTTCCTCAATGGCTATTTCTTGCACTATCTATTGCTATTGTGGGCTTAGCCTTCTCCTTTGTTCATCAAACCATTACTTCTATTTCTAATAAGAATGTACTGCTCCAAAGCACAGTTGTTATCGATGCTGGTCATGGCGGAATTGACGGAGGCACATACGATAAACATTTAATGCTGTTAGAAAAAGATATTAATCTTGATGTAGCGCTAAAAATTCAAAAAATTTTACAGCGCAACGACATCACTGCAGTTGTAACAAGGGAAAAAGATGTTTCTTTAGAAGAAAAAAGCAATCTAAAATCTACAAGACATGCGAGGGACTTGGACGCTAGAAGACAAATTATTGATGGCAGTAGAGGAAGCTTATTTGTTAGTATTCATGTTGATGCTCAGCCAAAAAATTTAAATACCAGGGGTGTAAAGATTTTTTATAATAAAAATTCAGAGGAAAGCAAAAAAATTGCTGAAGAAATAAAAAAATCTGTTGATTTTATTGTTTATGATGAATTTTTAGATAGTTCCTCTATGAAAGCAGAAATCGCACCGGGTAATTTCTATGTTTTAAGAGCCACGAAAACCCCTGGGGTATTGGTAGAAATAGGCTATATCACGAATCTTGAGGATAAGAAGCTGTTGCAGCAGGAAACCTATAAAAAACATATTGCCTTGGCTGTCAGTGATGGTATCATAAGGTACTTATTCAAGACTGGAGATTATTTTTAACTTCAGTCATTTTTTATATCTTCTAAGGCATTCATCTCTATTACTTGTGAAATGGTTACAAAGCTATATCCCCTGTTTTTTAATTCTGGCAAAATTTCTTTTAATGCCTCTAGGGTTTGACTTTCTCCCTCAACATAATCATGTAGTAAAATGATATCTCCATTCTGGGTTTTCGTAAGAACTGTTTCTATAATTTTATATATACCAGGATTGCTCCAATCCTTAGAATCTTGGTGGGTTGACCATAATATAATCTTACAGCCTGCTTCTCTGGCAATTCCTACAGTAGCCTCATTGTAAAAGCCAAAGGGAGGTCGAAAAAACTGAGGTTTCACACCAGTCAGAGAAAATACAGCCCTTTGAGTTTTTTCAAACTCTTCTTCAATTTTTTCTTTAGAGCTTTCCCTCACATTGATGTGGCTATAAGTATGGTTTCCGATCTCATGACCTTCTGCTATCATTCTTTTTACTGTCTCTGGATATCTCTCTACATGCTTCCCTAAAACAAAAAAAGTGGCCTTGATATCATATTCCTTTAATAGATCTAAAATTTTCGGCGTATATCTGGGGTGTGGACCATCATCGAAGGTTAATGCTACAATTTTTTGATCCGTTGGCCCATTCCATACTATTTCAGAACCATACTCCACCTTATCACTATTTATCTGTCTAGTTAATACCATTCTATAAATGAATAATCCCATAAAAACAATCATGATACTGCAAGTCACCGCTAAATAATCGACTTTTAATTTCTTTTTCATAGGTCACCTCTTATTTATTAAAATAATGGAGGTGATACTTAGCTGTTATCATCTCCATAAGAAATATATGCTACTTAAAAAAGGTTTTATTACCATTACTCCTTTTCTTTTTAAGTTAATATCTTTTCTCCAGCTATCTTTATGGCGATTGTCTCTATAGATGCTGTCACCTATTTTATTCTTTCTTCATAAAATAATTCTAGGTGTATATTTTAGAAAAGATCATAGGAGGTGTACTTTTTTGGTTGATTATTTGTCACAGTATAATATTATTTATATTGGATTAATTGCCAGCTTGGCTGCAGGCTTATGTACAGGGGTAGGAGCGCTACCAATTTTTTTTACGAAAAATGTCTCCCATAGGACGTTGGATACCATGTTGGGATTTGCTGCAGGTGTTATGCTAGCAGCAACATCCTTTAGCTTAATTGTTCCTGCTATAGAGTACGCCGGCGAAGGAATTCACGGGGCCGGTATAGCTGTTGTAGGCATCTTAGCTGGAGGAATCTTTCTGGATTTAATGGATCATTTTGCTCCCCATAGCCATGTCTTAAAGCTTGGAAAAAAAGGAGAAAAGAATAATTTAACAAGGGTATGGCTTTTTGTCATTGCTATAACCCTTCATAATTTCCCCGAAGGTTTAGCAGTAGGAGTTGGTTTTGGTAACGGCAACGTTGGAAATGGCTTAGCTATTGCTATTGCCATCGGTCTGCAAAATATTCCTGAAGGCCTGGCAGTTGCTTTGGCGTTGATCCGCGAAAAATATAGCACCACAAAAGCTTTTTTTATTGCCCTTGCCACCGGCTTAGTAGAACCCATAGGTGGCGTGATCGGCGTTGGTTTGGTGCATATAATACAACCTATTCTTCCCTATGCCCTCACTTTTGCTGCTGGTGCTATGCTGTACGTGATTTGTGACGAAATTATTCCTGAAACACAAAAACATGGCTATGAGAGGTATGCAACTTATGGACTTTTGATAGGATTTGTTTTAATGATGTTTTTAGATATTGCCTTAGGTTAATTAATTTTATTTTGTATAAAAAAGATATGATATAATTATGAATATTCCATCTGTGTAATTAGTGATAATAAAGTATCTAAAAAACACATAAAGAAAAATCTTAATAGGAGGGAAACTTATGAAGAAAAGGGATATCATAGAGTCTGCTATTGTTCAATCAGTCATATTAAAAGATGATGAAGATGCTTTGGTACTTTTGGACCAAACCCTTCTTCCTGCTGAAAAAAAATTTCTAAAAATTAAAGAGATGAAGGATTTATGGGAGGCTATTTATGAACTAAAAGTAAGGGGTGCACCTGCTATTGGAATCGCTGCCGCTTTTGGAATTTATCTTGGCACAAAGGCCTCCACAGCAAAAACTTATGAAGATTTATATACAGATTTCAAAAAAATCAAAGAATACCTAGCATCCTCTAGACCCACAGCTGTAAATCTTTTTTGGGCATTAAATAGGATGGAAGACCGGTTTAAAAAAGAGGTTGGTAAACCCCCACAAGAGATAAAAACTGCATTAAAGGATGAAGCCGAAAAAATAAGGCAAGAAGATGAGGCTGTCTGTGCAGCCATAGGAAAGTACGGTCTATCCCTTTTAAAACCCAATTGGGGGATTCTTACCCACTGCAATGCTGGTACCATTGCTACTTCTAAGTATGGTACAGCACTGGCACCGATCTATCTAGGTGAAGCTGAAAACTATAACCTTAAGGTTTATGCAGATGAAACAAGACCATTACTTCAAGGAGCAAGGCTCACAGCATGGGAACTCAAAGAAGCTGGCGTAGATGTAACCCTTATTTGTGATAATATGGCCTCCATTGTTATGCAGGAAGGAAAAATTCAAGCCGTTTTAGTAGGCTGCGACAGAGTAGCAGCTAATGGTGATGCTGCCAACAAAATTGGTACATCTGGTGTAGCTATTCTAGCAAAATATTATGGCATCCCCTTCTATGTATGTGCACCTATGTCCACCATTGATATGGACTGCAAGACCGGTGAAGACATTCATATTGAGTTGAGGCCCGACGAAGAAGTCACCTCAAAGTGGTATGTTAAGCCCATGGCTCCAAAAGATGTAAAAACCTATAATCCTGCTTTTGATGTAACGGACTGCAATTTAATCACAGCCATTATTACTGAAAAAGGTATCATTTATCCACCCTATGTAGAAAACTTAGCTGCTATTTTTCGATCTTAAAAATTTTTTAAAAAAATCCCCTTTTTTATAGCATAAAGAGGAGGGGATTTTTTAGCTATCCAATGGAAAGGCAACATTTATGATTTGTTTACATCTTTTAAAAAATTATGGTTGTAGATTTTTTCTATCTCCTCTATTGTCAGTGGTTTGCTAAAAAGATAACCTTGAATATAATCACAGCCTCCAGTCTTCAACCTTACATATTGCGCCTCTTCTTCTATGCCTTCTGCAATTACCTCCAGGCCTAAACTATGGGCGAGAGAAATTAAACTGTTCATGACCTTCATATTATCTATTTCTAAAAACTTATCATTTAAGGATTTGTCTAGTTTTATTTTATCTACTGGTATAAAGGTTAAATAACTAAGAGAAGAATAACCTGTTCCAAAATCATCCAAAGCAATTTTAACCCCTATATTTTTAAGCTGATTCAAAAAAGCTATCGTACTTTCTGTCCTTTCTAATAGTATACTTTCTGTTATTTCTATTTCTATATATTGAGGTTCTACACCCTTCTCTTTTAAAGTTTTTTCAAGAAATGCAAGATATTCTTTATCATTTAGTTGTTTTGCAGAAAAATTAATGGCTATGGGCTTTAAATCCAAGCCTTTTTCCTTCCATGCTGCAACCTGTAAAATGACCTCTTTCGTTATCCATTTTCCTATTTCCATGATTAGTCCTGTCTCTTCCGCTACTGGTATAAATGTGGCTGGAGATATAGGTGAATCCTTAAGCCTAAGAAGCGCTTCACAACCTATCATCCACCCTGTCTTTACATGGATTTGTGGTTGATACAAGAGCTTGAACCCTTCTGTTTTCAGTGCTTCCCTTAAAACATTTTCTATTTCAACCTTTTCCTTTAGTTTTTTTAGCATCTCAGTATCAAAAAACATATAATTGTTTTTTCCAGAATGCTTTACTCTATACATTGCTGTATCTGCATTCATAATCAATTGATTGGCATTTTTGCTATCCTCAGGATAACGGGTAATACCCATACTAAAGTTTATAGATATTTCAACATTTTTAATGATAAAGGATTTTTTAAATAAGTCTAATATTTTTTGAACATATTCCTCAACCGTGCTTGCTTTTTTTTCATCACTAGTAAGGATAAGAAACTCATCACCGCCGATCCTTGATACGAGCATTTTTTCATTCCCTATATCCTCAAGCGTTTCAAACCGTAGAGCTACTTCCTTCAACACCTTATCTCCATACACATGTCCTAATGTATCGTTAATTTCTTTAAAATTATCGAGATCTAAAAGCATAACAGCCCCTTGTTTTCCATTGTCTATTTCTCTTTTAAGCCTTTTCATAAAAGCCCTTCTATTAGGCAGCCCCGTTAAAGCGTCATGACTGGCAAGATGTTCTATATACACCTCTTGCTCTTTTAGTTTTGTAATATCAAAAACAATACCATTGATAAGCTTTAAATTTCCTTCCCCATCTGAAATTCCTTTCCCACTGATCAATAACCACTTTATTTTTCCCATTTTATCTTTTATGCGTACTTGGTGATAAATTCCTTCTTTTTCACCTCTCGTATAACGATTATACTCCTCCAGTAGCGTTCCCTTATCTTCTGGAAGCACTAATTCCTCCAATACTGCATAAGCACTTTCTCTATTTTCAAAATCTATATCTACAATATTTTCAAATTCATGAGAAAGATATAGCTTTTTATCTTCTAGGTTTATTTCCCACACCGCACTATTGGTACCCTTAATAGCAATTTCGTATTTTTGCTTTAAATTTTCCAGCTTCTCTGTATAGTTTTGTATTTCATTGTATTGGGCCCTCAATTCTTCATCTGATGCAGTCAATTGTTGAAAAGCAGCTGACATCTCCTCATTCATGTCTTTTAATTCTCTCTCATTTTCCTTAAGTCTTTCAAAATAGATGGCTATTTCATCTAGTATTTTATTAATTGAACAAGATAAGCCCCAAAATGTATCTTCTTTCATTAATGGCAGTCGATATCTGATATCCTTTTTCAAATTTATCTGATGGATGTTCTTGTTTAGTTTCTTTACTGGTCTAATGATATTGGTATGCTGTACCCAGAAAAATATAATGCACATCAACATAACAATCATAAGAGAGGTTATAAAAATTTTATAAATAGCGTCATAGACCTCCTTCATGGAAAACCCTAAAGCAACAGCCCCAATGATTTCTTCACCTATCCTAACAGGCATAATAACATGATAAACCATTATACCTTCTTGGGAATCATATCGCTCTATGCCATAGGTCTTTCCTTCTAATACCATTTTTTTATTTTCTATAGTGCTTGTATTAATACCAAAGGGGTCTTTACCACTATAGGCAATAGTTTGTAAATCTGTATCTAGCATGAGGGCATAAATAATGTTTTCCTCTTGGTTTAATTCTTCTACAAGCTTTTCATAACTAAATCTTTCTGTTAGATCTTGAATCTTATCTGCTAGAATCCCTACTTGAACAAAATTTCCGGCTAAATTTCTTACAGCCCCATATTTAACAAAGACCCCAAACTCTGCATCTGGCCTTATATCTTCCATCAACACTATCTCATGACTTGTTAAAAAGTCGTATAAAGGGTGTCCTTGAAAAGGCTGCCATCCTAAGTATCCTTCAATCGTTGAATACAAAATTTCTCCTTCCTTGCTAAACCAGTGCAGCTCATCTACATCTAGCTCTTCTGCTAATTGGGTTAAAAATTCACTGTTTAGTCTATCTTCATTTCTCATTACAGTTTTTGCAGCTATCTCTATTTTATTTTCAAGCATTTCATTAATGACTTCTAAAGAAGCATAATTATCTGTTATTTGTCTAGTGGCTTGTCTGGAAAGATTTAATCCCTCTTGCTTTATTTGGCGTAGTAAAAAATTTTTACTGGAATAAAAGGTTACACTGCTCACCCCTAAAATAACTGCTAAAGTGATCATTAAAGGCTTGATAATTAACTTATATGTATTTACTAAGCTTTTTTCTTCAGTCAATCTTTTTTTAACCATAGTCCCTCCCTCCACACCAATCAAAATGTACTATACAAGCGACGTGACCATCATCATGCAAACTCCTTCAATTTATTATTTTTTTCATTTTATCAGTAAAACATTTTGTTGTACCTAAATCATATTGTTAGAAAGATTCGGTTTAAAACAGCTAGAAAATCCCAGAACTGTAGTTATTTGATTCTTATACCCATTAAACGAAAAAATACTCTTAACAAAATGGGAATTTTTTCTATCCCGTTAAGAGTATTTTCAGTTTACCCACAATATTCATTTAATCAACTGGCATGCAACTACTAGGCAATACCATGAATAATTTTCCTAAAATTTAACATACTTGTAGTAGGATAAATCCCAAATCGTCTTAAGTCCATCAAATCGTCTCCTCTTTTTACATAGCCTGTCCTTGTACCAAAAGCCATTTTATAGCCTAGTTCTTCTAAAATTTCTAAGGTTAATTCATTATATTTGCCATAAGGATAAGCGAAATAGTCACTTTTAGTGATTGCTTTGTTTAAAGCTAAATCCTCTTTAATCACCTCATAGGGTTGTATTGATAAATAATAGCGTCCTTCTTTGTCTTCTCGATGCAAATCATGGGTATGGTTTGCATATTCAAATATATCCATGCCATCTACAATTTGATCCCAACCTAAAGGAGTAGTTTTAGCTGGAGTAAAGGGCTCCGATACTTCCTTTATACTGTGGGTAATTAAAAAAATACTGGCATCAAAATTATACTTTTTTAATATAGGATAGGCATAATGGTAATTACTAGAATACCCATCGTCAAAAGTAATCACTACAGATCTTTTAGGTACTTCCATTTCTCCTGCTAAAAATTTTTCTAACTCCATTAAGGTAATGGTGTTAAATCCATATTTATGTAAGTATGCCATTTGTTCTTCAAAGGCCTCTACTGATATAACAGCTGAGTTATTTTCATAAGGATTTTCCTCTTCCATTAAAAGGTGATGGTACAGTAAAACAGGTATTTTTTCTGCCTCCCCATGAGACAAATCAAAAAATCGAATACTTTTTTCCTTTTCCTCCATAGCCTCTTCATATTGCTGCTGATGATAAGGTAAAGAAGATTCCGCCTCAGATTCGGCTTTTGTTGCATAGATAGGTACTGTAGTCAGTGTAATGTAGATAAATAAAATGGCAATGATTTTTCTCGACATCATGCTGGTCCCCCTCGTATCATAAAATTTTTTTTACATTTATATAATCTATCGCATCATAAAAATAATCTCCTCCTCCAAGATTTAAATGTTCTTGTATGTTGTTGGTTGCAGCTTCTTTAAACATTTAAAAATTTTTATTGTCTTTATCCTATCCCTTCCTTCGTGTATAATAAAGATACATTACAGGATTTGGGGGGATTAGATTTTGAGAACAGCAATAAAAAAACAAAAAAGAAAAAAGATGAAAATAGTATCTCTGCTACTATGTTTGTCCATTGCTCTTGGTTCAATCTTTTACTTGTATCACTCTGGTATTTTTCGACAGATTACTGCTTTTGCCAACAGCATTAATTTTAGCTTTGCTGACAATACCCGACATCAAAATGTCAGTAATATTATTATAGCTGATAAAGAATTTGAAGGGAATATCTTTGTTGATAAGGATGTGCTATATTTAGACATTGATTTTATAAAAAGTCACATAGCCTCCTCTATCCTAGTAGACAAAGAAAACAGCAGAGCTTATTTCGAAATTCCCCAAAGTCGCTACAGCTATGAGAAGCCAATATTAGATGAATTTATGAAGGACAAGCCTATCTTCTTAAATTTCTTATTAAAGAAAGTAGAGAATATCTATTACTTACCTATAGAGACAATGGCTCCCCTTATGGGATTTGAGGTGCAGTATTTTAGCGATAATCATCGCATTGTGATTCATCCTACGGAACCTGATGATTTTATTGTCTATCCTCCTGTTGAAACAAAATCGCATCCGACAGCCAAAATTGGTCTTGTGTGGGATTATGTTTATCAAATTACCCGTGATCGAAGGGAGGAAGAAAAAATTCCTGCCTTGGATATCGTATCGCCTACTTGGTTTAAGCTATCAAAAAACGATGGCACCGTAGAAAGCAACAGCGTTTTATCCTATGTAAAAGATGCCCATAACAAGGGCTATCAGGTATGGGGATTAGTTACCAATGATTTTGATCCTAACCTTACCAGTGAATTTTTGTCCGATATAAACGCACAGGATAACTTTATACGACAAATGGTATTGTACAGCTCTCTTTATCACTTAGATGGCATTAATATTGATTTTGAAAATATTCATTATGAAGATCAAGATGCTTTTACTGAGTTTGTAAGAAAACTGACAGAAAAACTTCATCAATCAAACTTAACGGTTTCCATCGATGTTACCATACCTTCTACCAGTTTAAATTGGTCAAAGGTGTATGATCGAGAAAAACTTGGAGGGATTGTAGACTACGTAGCAGTCATGACCTACGATGAACATTGGGGTTCCAGTCCTAAAAGTGGTTCTGTGGCATCTATCGGCTGGGTAGAAAAGGGGGTCCAGGCAACATTAGAGTCTATACCTCCTGAGAAAATTCTATTGGGTCTCCCCTTCTACACAAGACTATGGGAGGAGGAAAAACAACCGGATGGCAGTATCAAAGTCTCTTCCAGAGCCTTTGGAATGGATGCTATAACTTCTATTCTTGAGGAAAACAACGCTGCTATACAGTGGGATGCTGCTGCTGGACAATATTATAGTCAATATGAAAAAGAGGACAAAACCTACAAAGTTTGGCTAGAGGACCAAAGATCTCTTGCCCTTAAGGCCTCCCTTATTGAAAAATATCAATTGGCAGGCTTTGCTGCTTGGAGAAAAGATTTTGAAAAAGAAGATGTTTGGCCTGCTTTAGAAGAAGTAGTGAAAAAAAATAAAAACTATGATGATCTAAAATTTTAGCCTTATAGAGAAGCCTAGCCATAGGCTTCTTTTTTATTTAATCTTCTAAAGAAAAACTATATTTTAATTTAATTCTTAAATTTATATTGACATTCATTTCCTTATCCTATATTATATAACTGTATTAAGTGTATTATGTGTATTAATACAGTTAGGAGGTGCCTATGATTCAGCTAGATTTTAGAGATCGCAGACCTTTATATGAGCAGATTAAAGAAAAACTCAAGCTTCTGATTATCCAAGGGGTGCTAAAGGCGGATGAAAAAATACCTTCAGTCCGTGAACTGGCTCAAGATCTTACTATTAATCCTAATACCATACAGAAGGCCTATAAGGATTTGGAAACAGAAGGATTTATTTATTCCCTTCGCGGCAAAGGAAATTTCGTTGCTCCTTTAGAACACGCCATTAACCCTGCCCGACAAGAGGAACTTACCAAAGAACTTGAAAAAATTGTTGCAGAGCTCATGTATATGAATGTATCTAAAAAACAACTCATGCTTTACATCGATAATATTTATAAAAAAGAAGGGGGTTCCATTGAATGATTGAAGTTAATCAATTAAGTAAATCTTTTGGTACGTTTAAAGCTTTGGATGAACTAAATATTCATGTAAAGGAAGCATCGGTATATGGTCTACTTGGCCCTAATGGGGCTGGAAAAACCACCTTAATTAAGCATCTTATCGGTATCTATCGACAAGATAGCGGAACTGTTACAATAGGGGGGGAACCTGTCTACGAAAACCCCAAAATAAAGTCTTCTATGGTGTATATCTCCGATGACTTATACTTTTTTTCACAGTATAGTATTGAAGAAGCAGCAAGATTTTACAGGGATCTTTATCCCACATGGAATCAAGAACGCTACATAGCTTTAAAACAGGTATTTCCTATTGATGTCAAAAAGAGAATTACTAAATTATCTAAGGGTATGCAAAAGCAGGTGGCTTTTTGGCTGGGTATATGCATTATGCCTAAAGTGATGATTTTAGACGAACCTGTAGACGGATTAGATCCTGTTATGCGTAAAAAAGTATGGAATCTTATGCTGCAGGATGTAGTAGAACGTCAAACAACCATTTTAGTCTCCTCCCATAATTTACGGGAACTAGAAGACGTATGTGATCATGTAGGTATCCTTCATCATGGAAAAATCGTGGTAGAAAGGGAACTTGATAATATGAAATCAGATATTCATAAATTACAGGTAGCCTTTTCAGGAGAAGTTCCTAATGGATTTTTAGAAGAACTTCAAGTGCTACACCGCTCAGAAAGTGGTAGTATCCTACTATTGATTGTAAAGGGAGATAAAGAACAATTGCTCTCTATTATAAAAAAAGAAAATCCTGTTATACTAGACGTTCTGCCACTAACACTGGAGGAAATTTTTATCTATGAGTTAGGAGGAATGGGCTATGACATCCAAAACATCCTTATTTAAAAAAGGTTTACTCTTAAGTGATTTTAAACGTTTTTGGTGGGCAAGCGCCCTATATGGACTACTATTATTTTTTATGTTGCCCTTAAAACAAATGATGTTAAAAAATGCTGTTGAACATGAATGGGTTAGAAATCAAATTAAAAATTCTCTTGACCTATTTCACCATCAAAATAGTCTTCAAATTTTATTAACCTTTGTGGTGCCAGTGTTACTAGCTGTGTTAGTTTTCCGATATATGCAAAAACCCAACGCAGCTGCCATGATTCATAGTTTGCCTTTTAATAGAAAAACCCTGTATGCTAGTCATAGTACCGCTGGCTTACTGCTGATGGTACTTCCTGTAGTAATCATTGCTTTTATATTGATGATCCTTCAAACTATCACCATTTTGGGAGAATATTATTCTTTTATCGATATCTTACGGTGGTTCGGCTATACGTTATTTTTCAATAGCTTATTTTTTAGTATTGCAGTTTTTGTAGGTATGTTTACAGGAAACTCCATTGCCCAGATGGCTTTTACCTATATTCTACATATGCTGCCGGCAGGGATTTATATGTTATACCGCTACAATATGGAACAATTACTTCATGGTTATACATATACTAGACTTTATGAATCTGCCTTAGATCACCTCCCTATGCTTACATTATTAAATAACAGAATAGATGATGGCCTTCTGCCGACAAACCTGCTGTTAAGCTATACCGTCCTGATGGTGGTATTTTTCATCGCTGCATACTGTGTATATAAAATAAGAAACATAGAAGTAGCAAGTGATGTCATCGCCTTCACACCAATACAGCCTATCTTCAAATATGGTGTAACTGTATGCAGCATGTTATTGGGAGGAATTTATTTTTCAAGTATCTTAGGAGATTCCTTCGCTACCATTGTCTTTGGATACCTATTTAGCTCTCTTTTGGGTTATATCATTGCCGAAATGCTTTTACAAAAATCCTTTAGAGTCTGGTCTGCCTATAGAGGCTATTTAGCCTATGCATTTCTGTTATTGCTGATGCTTACAGGACTTAAAATGGATGTTATCGGCTATGTAGGTCGTATACCAGATATCGAAGAAGTTGAAAAAGTCTATTTTAATAATTACATCTATAGTTGGAATCGCTTTGAAGAAGAAGCCGATATAGAGGATTCCTTGTATTTTAACAATTACTTTTTTGTGGAGGAGGAAAATATAGAAAATGTTATGAAGCTTCACGAAGCATTGGCACAATCTCCCCGTCCTATATCTGGTAGATCTCAATATATCGTTTATACTTTGAAAAATGATAAACATTTAGTGCGAGAGTATATATTGAATGAAAAAGAATATGCCTCCTTACTGAAACCTATTTATGAATCTGTGGAATATAAACAAAGGAGATTTCCTATTGTTGTGCAAAATCCCGATGCTATCAAACTGATGGAGGTTGTAGACCATCGTTCTCCAAAGCAATCCGTTATTCTGGCAGACTCTGTCAAGATACAAGAACTGGTTGGTCTTCTTCAAGGGGAGATACAAAAATCTACCTTTGAAGAATTAACCTTCTCTAAAGAGGGTGCTCCAACAATCCTTATTACAGATAATAAAGAAAGACGTATAGGTTATGCCATTAGAAATAGTTACACTTCTGTCATTCAGTGGCTGAAGGATGAAGGTATCTACCAAAGTGTCATGCTTTTGCCAGAGGATATAGACTACATTGTTTTAGAAAAAAGAGGAGAAACCTCAGGTACTAAAAGGGTAGAGATAAAGGATCCTCAAGTGATAGAAGAGTTATTGAATCTCAGCAGCTACTTAGAGGAAACAGGAAGAGATGAAACCCTCTGGGTTGGCTTCTACATTAAAAACACTTCAGGTTACGCCCATCACATGGAATACATCTCCCAAGCCATACCTGCTTCTGATGCCTTAAGGGCCTATCTCAATCAATTAGATACGCCGTAGATAAGATGAAACTTCATTCAGGGGAGTTTTTACTCTCCCTGAATCATAGCCGAATTTAATAAAAATTCTCTTAAAAGTTAGGGATGCGTTCATAGGATGATGAACCCTCCCTTTTTTCTTTTGAAAAAATGTCGCATATGATCCTATTATGAAAAAATATGTTTATTTGTGACATAGAATTTATTTTTTTATTGTTAAATCTATACTATAATAGAATTATGAATTTATTATTGTCAGGGATGGTGGCTGATTTGCATAGTGAACTTTATAAAATTAAAAGTATCGCAAAGACTTTAGATGAAAATGCATATACCGACACAGAAATAGGCTTATTAGAGGAATTAGTAGAGGCAACTGAAGCTTACAAAAAATATTTATTAACTATGAAGAGCCGTAAGGAAAGTTCCTCAATAACCAACCATATTAATATCAACATTGAAAAAATCGCAGAGGAAGTTTTTTTATATAAACCTGTTACCACAAAAAATTATTATGATGGTGATTACCTTGAAAGGTTCGCTATGATGCGAACTTCTGATTTAAAATTTAGTGGTGTGTTTGACCTTCACAATAAATTCTGGCAGGCTCATGAAGTTTCTGGCGGCAATATTTTTGCAACCATACCCTTCGCACTGCTTAATGACATACAAGCCTCTAAGTTGCAAAACCTGCACTGGAATAAAGCAAATGTAGATGTTTATGAAATCCCAAGAGAAATTCAATTAAAGCTTTCAAAAGGCGAAATGATTACTACCCTCAAAGGAATGTTTGAGCATTTTATATTAGTTAGAGAAGTCCGTGGTAATATCTTCATGGTACTGCATTATAAGATATAAGTAGAGTGAACTCCACCTGATTTGAAAAGCCCACCTACGCTAACGCTTAGAGGTGAGGGTCTTAATCCTAAAAGAAAAAATTCGCATAAAATCTGTTTCTTGTGAAACTATGCTCATAGAAAATGACCAAGATAACTATCTTGGTCATTTTAACTTATAGTATTACCTGGACTTCATGTGTTTTTTGATCGTCTACCAGAGAAATATATCCTTCTTGTACTTCTGTTCCATCTAGCTGCATTTTCTTCACCTGATGATTTGCAGCGTTAGGATTTTTTACGATGATATGATAATAGGTGCTTTTATACCTGTAACGCATCTCATATTGCTGCCAATCCTTTGGTATACAAGGGTCGATAAAAAGCTTATCTTCATTCTTTTTTAGACCTAGTATAGATTCTACCCCCACCTTATACATCCATCCTGAAACACCTGTGTACCAGCTCCATCCACCTCTTCCTGTATGAGGGCTGACGGCATATACATCTGCCGCCATGACATAAGGCTCCAGTTTATAAGTAGCACACTCAAGGTGAGTTCTAGTATGATTGATAGGATTAATGAGATTAAAAAGCTCCCAAGCCTTATCACCTTCACCAGCCATAGCAAAGGCTTTGATGACCCAGGTGGCTGCATGGGTATATTGCCCGCCATTTTCCCTTACTCCTGGAACATACCCTTTGATATAACCAGGGTTTTGTTCACTTTTATCGAAAGGCGGGGTGAAAAGAAGGATTAATCCTTCGTTCCGTTTAATCAAGTACTGTTCTACAGCCTCCATGGCCCTTTTACTTCGATCTTCTCTGCCCCCCTCAGAAATGATAGACCAGGATTGCGCCAACGAGTCAATTTTACATTCACTATTTTGTGAGGAACCCAGCGGACTTCCATCATCATAAAAGGCGCGAATATACCATGCCCCGTCCCAGGCATTTTTTTCTATCGCTTCAGCAATCTGTTTGGCAAAATCTTTATATCTTTTACTTCTTCCTTCCTCCTGCATCTTATTGCATACTTCAGAAAATCCATTTAAGATGGTATATAAAAACCAGCCTAGCCACACGCTTTCACCTTTTCCTTTGTTTCCTACTGTATTCATGCCATCGTTCCAATCACCAGAACCCATCAAAGGTATACCATTTTCTCCAAACTGCAATCCTCTTTCAATAGCTCTGATACAGTGTTCATACACAGGAGCTTTTTCTTCAGAAATTCTTGGAATTCCGTATCTTTCATCCTCATGCTCTCTTAAAGGTTCTTCTTCTAAAAATTGTACCTCTTCCTCCAAAATACTGTAGTCTCCTGTATTATGCAGATATTCTACCACGGCAAAGGGCAGCCACAATAAATCATCAGAAAAGCGTGTTCGTATGCCCTTATCACCTGCCCCAGGATGCCACCAGTGTTGTACATCTCCCTCCACAAATTGATGGGCACAGTGGAGTAAAATCTGCTCTCTGGTGGCCTCTGCTAGAGGATATACCATGTTCATCGCATCCTGAAGCTGATCTCTAAAGCCATAGGCTCCTCCTGATTGATAAAATGCTGACCTTGCCCAGATTCTGCAGGATATGGTTTGATACAATAGCCATTGGTTTAACATGAGATTCATAGATAGATCCGGGGTTTTTACCTGAATTGTATCCACCAATTGTAACCAGTAGGCTTTTACTTCCTCAAGGGCCTGCTTGCTATTGTTGATACTTTTATATTGTTTAACCATATGATTAACTTTTTCAATATTTTCACTTTGACCAAATAAAAATACGATTTCCCTTTCTGTATTTGCCAAAAGATTGATTGTTATCTGAAGGGCTACACAGGGATCATAGCCTGCACCGGCTTTGTTCGATAAGCCTTCCCGCTTAAGGGCAACCGGATGGATTAAACTTCCCTCAAAGCCTATAAATTCTTGTCGATCACAGGTATAAGAATCTATTTTCTCCGAAGCAGCAGCAAAGGCTATCCTACCAGGAAAATCAGAATTATAAGGGTTTTGTATCAACATTGCATCTATGTTTTCACCTTTTTCTGTAATAATGTGCTGTTGGGTAACTTGATCACTGACCCCCATCACGGGCCTTAAATAATAGGTTAAAGTCAGCTTTCTATTGCTATTGCTGCTATTCTTTAATTTTATCAAATTGATTTTTATTGCGTCTTCCTTCGGAACAAACATCGTTAATTCCTGTAAAATCCCTTGACTATGATGTCGGAAGGTGGAATAACCTAAGCCATGGGAGATGGTATAGCTTTCCTTTTCCCTAATAGGAGAAGCCGTTATTGACCAAACTTCTCCCGTCTCCTCATCTCTAAGGTAGACAATTTCTCCCGAAGGATCTGTTACAGGATCATTGGACCAAGGGGTTAGTTTATTTTCCCTACTATTTTCTGCCCAGGTAAAACTAGAACCTCTTTCAGAAACAATAAAACCAAAATTTTTATTGGCCACAACATTAATCCATGGTGCCGGCGTATAGAGGTTTTCTTTGAGACGAATTATATACTCTCTTCCATCCTTACTAAAGCCTCCATAGCCATTGTAGTAGTCTAGGTCTAAAACCTCCTCCTTACTTAAATATTGTTGTTTTTCTTTGGTAAAGATTTTCATTGCTTTTTCTGTACTTTCCTCTTTTATACTGTCTAACTGTGTATGCAGCGGACCAGCTTCCGCCTTGATAACGACTCTTGCCACTGTATAGAGAAGGACTTGGTCTTCTTCTGGGATGATGTCAGCACTCCTTATAAAAATGCCTCCTGGCTGATCTAATAAATACCTTCCTTGACTTGCAGCAACCCTATCGTGAATTTGTTGTTGTAAAGGCTGCAAGTAGTTGCTTTCATCTTCATTCAAGACCACAAGATCAACACTTAATCCCTTCATTCTCCAGTATTCATGGGCTTTTAGCACTTGCCCCACAACGTCAATATCCTCTGTACTTTTTATCGATACCAATACAATCGGCAAATCCCCTGATATACCATAGGCCCAGAGGCTAGATTGGGCTTTGGTATTTCGCTTGAGAATATCTTCATATTTTCTTCTTATAGGATTCAGATACAGGATGGAGGAAATCATTTCTTGATAAATCCTCATCTCCGCTGGTTTTAAGTTCGAATAACTAGCTTCTACTTGGCTTCTAGTAATGGCTAATTGGAAAGAACGTTGTTGGGAAGAATGCTCCCGATATTTTTTTGCTAGTTTGATAACTTCCTCTCTTGTATCATGGATGCCAGTGCTAAAGGAAATAGTCACTGCCTTCCCTGCTGGTACTTTTATGGTTTTTCTTAGACTCATAATAGGATCAAGAACAATGCCTGCTGTGCCGCTCAAAGGTTGTCTTAGTCCAATAGCATTGCTAACGTTTCTACCTCTGCCAATAAAAGCCCCTCTATTGCTCTCATATTCAAGCCCTCCCATGGTTTCTCCATCAACAGTGATGGTGTGGAAAATCCATTTGGTTTCTTGTCCATGTTCTCTAGGTCTTCTAGAAGCGATTAAAGTGTCATGTTCAGACAACACTTCCGTTCTAACAAAAAGATTACTAAAGGCAGGATGGGCAACATCCGCTGCCTGATAAGTCATTACTGTTTCAAAGTAGCTGGTAACCTCTATATTAGCCGTTTCATTTCCATGGTTCGTTAATGTCACTCTCCTAATTTCCACATCATCCTCTGGGGACACAACGATTTCTGTAAAGGTATCTATATCTTCATCCGTACGAAGAAATGTTACCTTATCTTGAAGAAATTTTACCTTATAGGCATCTGGTTCCTGTGAAATAGGTGCCATGGCTGTGGTCCATATTTTATCGCTGTTCAGGTGACGGATAAAAATATGTGTGCCATCCTTTCCATGGATTGCATCTTCACGCCATCTGGTAATTTGTAATTTTTCCATTTTACTATAGCCTGTTCCAATGTTGGTAAGCATCACAGCGTATCTACCATTGGAGAGAAGGTGGCATTTTGGTAAAGCATTCTCTGGCATACCATAAGTTGCCACCATTCTTTCATAGCTTCCCTCTTCCTTTTTCAAAGGCTCTACCGCTTCTTTGTACTGTTTCGTAATAATCATTCTTAGAGGAATGCGTTCCTGTAATAGGATTTCTCCAGCTCGAACAACAGGATCTCGATGAAATCTTGCCTGCATAATATTTTTATTGAGAAAATTATCTAAAGAAGCAAAAATCATCCCTTGATGATGGGCCATAAAGCTTTTTACAATCTCCCCGACTTTATTCTCTGCTACTTTTCTTGGGGTATAGTCCATCGCTTCATAAAAGCCATATTCTGCTTCTAATCCCTCTTTTGTTAGCTCATGGATATTTTTCATCGCCTCCTTAGATGCAAAGGGCAGTGCTAAAAAGGTAGAGTAGGGGGAGATGACCATATCCTTTGACAGTCCTCGCTTTAACCCTAAATCCGGTACACCAAAGGCTTTATACTGATAATTGAGTGCCATATCAAAGGCATAGTAACCAGATTCTGAAATTCCCCAGGGAACTTTTCTCTGCTGGCAATAGCGTTTTTGTGCTTTTATAGCAGTGGCATAACTCTCCTCCATCAGGGTATTCTCATAGTTTTTCATCACCAAATAGGGCATAAAATACTCAAACATAGTACCTGTCCAAGATACCAGACCTCTATAGCCTTCAATAATAGACATAGCTCTTCCCAACTTAAACCAATGCTTTTTAGGTACTTCTCTTCTAGCTATGGCCAAATAGCTGGTTGTCCTCACCTCTGAGGCTAATAAGTCATAATAAGCGTTGGTAAGTCTCTCTTCATCAACATTATAGCCGATAGAGAACAGATGTCGCTTAAAGTCATATAAATGTACAAATTCTGCTGCCGTCACCATGCTGGAAATTCTTTCTATTAAAGCATTGGCTTTGTTAATTTTTCTGTCTACATAGTGCAGTTTTTCCATCAATTCTTTTACAACTTCATCTTCTTTCTTATTCTTTATTTTCGATAAAATTTTTTCATAGTTCTCCTTTAAGCCTAAGAGGGACAGATTCTCTAAATTTGATAGCCTTCGTCTGCTATTTAATAAATCTTTAGAGGGAAAAAACATGGTTAATTCTTTGCTAAAATCATTCACCATATCATCAAATCTTCGCTTCCAACCGCATTCTCCTATTTCTTGGGTTTGATGGAGATTTTCAATCTTGTCTATAAATTCACTTAAATTCATCTCTTCATTTTTTAGCAATTCCTTCAATAGAGATGGATCTATCGTTGTTTCATCTTCCATCAAAGTAAGTGTATCCGCTAAACCCTGCAGCATATTTTTATCGATCAAGGGCTTTTCTAAATATTCCTTTATCCCCTCCTTCACTGTAATTAAGTAGCTGATGAAATTTCCACTATCCACAGTAGAGATATAATAGGGTCTTAAAACTTCTAATGTCCTTGTATCATACCAATTATAAAGATGCCCCCGCCAGGTATCCATTTTTTCTACAGTAGTGATGGTTTTTTCAATACTATCCATCATCTTCCCAGTGGATAAATAACCAAAATCTCTTGCAGCTAAGATAGCCATCAAGAGGAAGCCAATATTGGTTGGAGAGGTTCTATAGGCCAATTCATTTGGGGGAAAGACCTGATAATTATCAGGAGGGAGATAATTATTTTCTTCTCCTGCAAAATCTTCGTAGTAAGCCCAGGTTTTTCTTGCAACCCTACGCAACTGCTGTATCTCCTTTTCTTCTAGGATTTCTTCCTTTTTTTCTATTTCTTTACTAATGTGAAAAGCAATCCAGGGTCCCATCCCCCATAGAATCACTATAGGAAACCCATAGATTAAATGCAAAGGTTGACGATATAGAATAGCAAAAAAAACGATTACTGCTATAACGATAGCACTTTGCATCCTTTTTATAAAACTTCTCTGATCCTTTTGGAGATTTTTTTCTACATCAGCCGCTGTAACCCATTCCAGTAGGTTTTCCTTAGAAATATAAACACGATATAGGGTGCGAAGAATAGCATCCCCCATCATATAAGCTTGGTAAGGCAAAAAGATAAATGTTAGCAGAGCTTGGTACCCACTGGCTCTTAGTCCAACGATGATGTCAGCATCTAATCGCTCATTGATGGCTTTATAGTGTCGCTCCCTTAAATAATCAAAAAGACTCAGCACCAAAGGAAAGCCAATCGTCACCAACCCCAGACCTATCCAAAAAATTGGGGATCCAGGAAATAGCGTCATGCCCAAAACAAATAGCAGCACTAAGGCTATCGGCACAAGACTTCTCCTCATGTTATCTAAAATCTGCCATTTAGCCAAAGCGGTAAGAGGGTTTTTCACAATTACGCCTCTTCGATTTTTCACCTTAGAAAATAACCATCGTATCAGTTGCCAATCTCCCCGCACCCATCGATGCAATCGCATGGCATAAGCATTATATTTGGATGGGTAATTATCAATCAACTCAAAATCAGTAGCCAAACCTGTCCCCACATAGCTCCCCTCTAAAAGATCATGACTTAATATCGTATGGTCTGGGATGGCTTCCCCTAAAACTTTATGGAAAACATCAATATGATAAATCCCTTTACCTGTGAAAATTCCCCTTCCGAATAAATCCTGATAAACATCAGAATTAGCCACAGTATAGACATCTATTCCTCCCCGCCCTGCAAATATTTTAGTAAAAAAAGATGTATTTGTACTTTCGATATTAACACCTATTCTAGGCTGTACAAGGCCATAGCCTTCTACAACCCTGCCTTTTTCCTCATCAATGATGGGCTTATGTAAAGGATGACTGGCGATGCCAATAAGTTTTTTTGCTGCGTCTATAGGTAACTGGGTATCTGCATCAATAGTAATCACATATTTGATGTCCTTTAAGTTTCCTATATTTCCTGAGATAAACTTATAGGAAGTCTCCTTTGAATCCTTAATCAGTTCATTGAGTTCAACAAGAGCACCTCTTTTTCTTTCCCATCCCATCCATTTTTTTTGTTTTTCACAAAATTGTCTTTGCCTATGAAAAAAATAAAAAATATTTTTGCCATATTTTTGGTTTAGTTTTTCAGCTGCTTTGGTACCAGCATCAATAATTGCTTGATCTTCTGGTAAATCCATTCTATCACTATCTTTGTAATCCCCTGCTAAAGCAAAGTAAAGATAGTTTTCTTTGTTGGCAAGATAAAATACCTCCATCTGTTTCATGATCTCTTCTACTCTTTCCTTATTAGGAAGAAGGGTAGGTACCACCACAAGGGTAGCATTTTCCTTTGTGATTCCTTCTCTATATTCAATTCTAGGCAAAAAAGTAGGAGGAAACATATGGGTTAACAGCCAATTTGTAAAAGTAACAGCAATATCACTGGCAGGGATAAGAACAATAAGTCCTATCAAAATACTTAAACCTATCCCTGCAGTAAATTGTCTTCCATACAGGATGGTACCTAAAAGAATGCAAATTGTAATCAATGCTATGGGTAGTAAGTAGGTAGAAAGCTCCTTATTTTTAAAGGAATCCTTTACTGCTGCATGACCTAAGCTTTCGAATAAAGTTTTTCTTCCTTTATCTAATAAATAAAAGCCAACATGCTTTCTTTTACCTCCCTCATAGGTTTCATCAGCATCATGACTACACTCCACTGCCTTTCTAGCTACTCTTGTTTCCGGCTCCTTCAACTTTTTTGCTATTTTTTCAACCTGATTCCTATAATAATCCCTTGAGTCAAAGTCAAGTTGGCGGTAAACCCCAGCAGCATCTTCCTTTAAAATTTTTTCTACAACACTTAAGCTTTCAAAAATATCATTCCAATCTATGGTTGCAACAATATTTAGACTGGTAATGGAGTTTCCTATGGCTACTTTTTTTGCTGCCTGTTCCCTATGTTCTTCTTCAATCAAACTTTTAACAGAGGTGTTATAGTCCTTTAACTTCTTTTCTAAATAGGTGATGACTGCTCCCGCCTCCACGCCTTCTCTTCTTAACACCCTTAGTAAATGCTCGACATAAGGAGCATTTACTCTTTCATCCATCTGAATATTTTCCTTCACCGCAACCAAGATTTCCTCTTCTGATAATCCTGCAACTTCTTCAGCTTTTCTCCATGCTATATGGTGGGTATATATTTTTTCAGAAATTCTTCTGATATTTTCCATCAAAGCACATCGAATCATAAGGGAAATCGCCCAAATCTCGGCGATTTTTAACACCCTTTGTGATTGATAGGATTCAATAAAACTTATTAATGTCCTTTCCTCCAGCTTCCCCTCCGTATGGGAAAGCAATTCTAGAGCAATAGCATAGGCCCTTGGATAGCCCTCTAAAAACCCAGTATTTAAGGTATCTAGCTTTAAAAACTTTTCTTCCGATAAATTTTGTCTTACTTCCTTTACCTGCTCCTCTACTTTATAAAAGTTATCAAGAAGCCACTCAGAGGCAGGCGATAGGTCTTGTTTATGTTTCAAAGCTTCATTAAAGCTTTTATAGATAAATGTAATCCTTTCAAAATTTTGGTCTAATCGCTTCAATAAATGTTTTAAGGACCTGCTCTCATGAAATACAGTATGATTTTTTGCAATTTTTTTCGCATGATTTTCTAGTTCTTCTGGCGTTAATAGTATATCCTTTAGATCTACAACTTTATGATCTTCACCTTTTCCATTGTGTTTATTAAGAAACATATGTATTTCATCTCCTTTATTTTCAACAAAATCAAAGGCATTACTGCCCTTGATTTTTCAGTAGTTCCTTCACCTTTTCACGAAAGAATAAGGAAAGCTCCTGTGCATATTCCTCAGAAAACCCCTCTGTATAAATATTAAACAGAGGTTTTTCACTATCTGGTAGGATCAGGGCCCATCCCCTCTCATCATTTATTTTTACGCCTTCAAACAGCTCAATATTTTGATCTTCGTTATCTTCCACCAGCTGACGGATTACCCTTCCCTTATCCTGCCAATCACAGGGTATCCTTTCCTTGATATAGTACAAATCAGGCATTTCCTCTACTAAGTTTTCTAATTTTATGTCTTTTGTTACTAGAAAATCAACAATCATCCCGATTGCCCAGGTAGCGTTATAACTTAATAGATATTGTGATAATCCTTTATCCTGTTGGATATTTAGCATTGCATTCATAATGCTTGCTGGATGAGATTTTACACGTACCACCTCTACATGATGATCCTTCGCCATTTTTTCAATCATATAAGGAGATGTATAGGACAAAACAAGCTTTTCTGCACTGCCTTCTCTCAACAGCATCATTGCAATCAAAGCATCGTACCTCTCCTGCTGAATAATTCTTCCCTTTTTATCTATTAAAATGAGTTTTTCCCCATCTTCAGTAATCATTGCCGCTAAATCTATATTTCTTGCTATCACCTGTTGCTTCATAGCAGCTAAATAGTCCTTTGCTTCAATAAATTCCTTTATTCTATAATCCTCCTGCACTTGGCAGCCAATGTGTCGTAAAAACTCTGATGTCAAGCCTTGTACTGCTTCTGATTTACAGCTTATCAGAAGGGTAGGAGGTTTTCTTTTAATAGCGGCGATATTTTTAAGTAACTTCATCCCCTCACTTATATAAAGGTCTTTGAAATTCTCTATGCGAATCACAGATTTAATTTGATCTGCATTACATCGTTTGAAATCTTCTCTATTAAATAAATTCTCTATTTCTCTCTCCCTTGATCGCTGAATATTGGCACCATTTTTATCTATGAATTCGATGTGTACTAAATTGTGATCTGTATAATCCATTCTTACATGGATGCCACCATTGCCTTTAAAATATTTCACAGCAAAGCGATTTGCAGGCATCACCATATTTCCTATATCCATCACACTTATCCCAGTTGAACTGATCCCTGCTATTAAAGCATTCTTGATAAGATGACTTGCATGAAAGAAGTCACTGCTTACGATGATAGTGCCTTCTTCTTTCAAAGAGGAAGCAAAGGCCGTTCCTAATCTTGAGGCAAACTCAGGACTTATTTCAATATTAATCTGTCCCGAAACATCCTTGTAGCCAAAAATTGTTTTAGAAGCCTTCGTGCCCCATACAAGATTTTGATGAACAATGGTATTTTCATCAATTTTTTTATGGGGCCAAAGTTTAATATCAGGTTTTATCATCACCCTTGCTTCTAGACTACTACCTTCTCCGATAACAGCATTTTCATAGATTTCAGCATGGTTTTTTATTTCAACATTATTGCATATAACCGCACCACTACAATGGCTATTTTTACCGATGCTTACATGGCTCCAAGTGATACTTCGTTTTAAGGATACCTCTTTGCTGATGGTAGAATAATCTCCTAACACCGTATAAGCATCTAATTTACTACCTTCCCCAACAATACAGTTTTTTCCTATATATACCGGAGGATTTAGGACTACTTGATGATTTAGTTGTACCCCCTCTCCAACCCATATTCCTTTTTCTATCTGGTGTCCCTCTATTTCAATATTCACTTTACCCTCTAATATGTCAAAATGGGTCTGCATATAGGAATGTAAAGCCCCTACGTCTGACCAATATTCTTCAGTAACATAGCCGTACATAGGTATACCATCCGCCAATAGTTTTGGAAAAAGATCCTTACTAAAGTCAAAGTTATCACCTTTTTGATAATACTGCAGGACCTCGGGTTCTAAAATATACATACCTGTATTAATAGTATTGCTAAAAACCTCTCCCCAACTGGGTTTTTCAAGAAATCTAGTAATTTTTCCGTCATGATCGGTAATAACAACACCATATTCTATTGGCACAGGCTCATTTTTTAAGATGAGGGTTGCCTTAGATTTTTTTTGTTCATGAAAAGCCAATGCTTTTTTAATATTGATATCGGTGAGTGAATCACCACTTAGCACAATGAAGGTATCATCAATAAACCCTTCAGCATTTTTAACACTACCTCCCGTCCCCAAAGGAACATCTTCAGTGAAATATTCTAACTGCACTCCCCATTTTTCGCCTGTACCAAAATAATCGGTTATAACGGTAGGAAGATGTGCAATTGTAACAGCTATATCGTTGATTTCATATTGTCTCAATAGTTGAATTGTATATTCCATAGTAGGTTTATTTAAAATAGGAACCATTGGTTTTGGAATACTACAAGTAAGCGGCTTCAATCTTGTTCCTTTTCCCCCCGCCATTATAATAGCTTTTATAACAATCACTCCATTCTTTATATTTTTGCTATATGGTTATTTTGTGAGAAGTGCTCATTTCTATTCATATGGTTTACCTTGGTTTTTCTTAGATATTTTTTTCTTTTCACCGAAACAATATGTATACTTTCATAAGAAACATCATTGATTTTTTGTTTTTTACTGGAGTAAATCCGCTTTAAACAATGACTTCAAATAGACGCTACTTGTTTTTTTATGGTAATATGGCTATAATATTGGTAAAAGTTGTTGAAAAGGAGTGATAAATATGGCAGCAAAGGATAGTTCCTTCGATATTGTTTCTGAAGTTGATATGCAGGAGGTTACAAATGCCATCACCCAGACAGAAAAAGAGATTGCTCAAAGATTTGACTTTAAAGGCAGCAATACCACTGTTGAAAAAAATAATGATGAAGTTACTATTGTTACCTCTGATGACTTTAAACTTAGAAACGTAGTAGATATCTTTCAAAGTAAGCTTGCTAAAAGAAATGTGTCCCTTAAGGCTTTAGATTATCAAAAGCCTGAGAGTTCTTTGGGCGGAAGAATGAAGCAGGTCATCAAGGTCAAGCAAGGAATCAGTCAAGAGGAAGCAAAAAAAATTACTACATTAATAAAAGGATTAAAAATCAAAGTACAAGCCTCTGTACAGGGGGATGTTGTTCGCGTATCAGGTAAAAATAGAGATGACCTTCAAGCGGTGATTCAGGCTTTAAAAGCTGCTGATTTACCTATGAACCTGCAGTTCACCAATTACAGGTAGGCTTAAAGAAATAAAATGAGTTTTTCTATTTATTATCAAAACTATTTTTCAATGCTTCTTTAATTTTTCTAAGCAAGAAGTCCCCTATCTGAAGCTATAATTCATTGGCAGGAGGTTCGTTAGCTTTTATTCTAGTACCTACACGATAAAAAGCCAAAGTAACTTTTGAAGATACTTTGGCTTTTTTATATGTTCTTCTTATCCTTGCTTTTAGAAATTTCATCATTCCTTCAAACTAGAAAATTTTTTATTTTCTAGTACATTATTACATCGTACAATCTACTGACCATATAAATCGCTTCTGCTCTGTTGACGGGTGTTTGTGAGTTGAAATTTTCTTTTTCAAGAAGTATCCTATTTTCTACTAAAATCCCTACATCATCTACTGCCCATTGATCAATTTTTTCTGCATCTTTAAATTCCTCTAATACTTTTGTATTCCCTTGGATAAAACCATGAGATAATAATATTTTTGAAAGAACAACAGCAAGTTCTTGATTGGTTATATACCCATTAGGGTCAAAACTTGTTTTGCTTTTACCGCTCATTAAACCCTGATCAACTACTGTTACAACTGTTGTATAATACCAATCCTCTTCCAAAACGTCAGAGAATTCCACATCGCCACCAACACTTGCTTGATATCTTAAGATTTTAAACATCAGTGCAGCAAATTCTGCTCGGGTAAGATTACCAGATGGATCAAAGCTTGTACTGCTTTTTCCACTAATCATCCCTTTGGAGGCCATTTTTTCAATATCCTTTTGAGCCCATTCAAAACCATTTAAATCTTGAAACTGTTTTTTCACAACTTCTATATCTATTTTTCCTACCTTATTTGTTAAAAAAGTTATCGTCTTATGATCTTCATCATATTTACCGCCTACATTGATGTTTTCCCCGTCATCTGTAACGATCATTACAGCTGTGTTATCACCTTTATTTTCTTTTAAATCATAGGGAATCGTCACCTTGATAGGTTGTTGCAATTCCTCACTGCTGGTTATTTTTATTGTCTCCCCTGTCTTTACAATCCTTATTGTAATTTCATGATCTGCATCCTTACCTCCCGCAAAAGCATCTGTTTTTATTTCCATCGTTGCCTTTTGATCTACTATCTTTAAAGCAAAGATCTCCTCTTGTATTTCTCTCAATAATTGCCTGCTTATTTCTATTTCTGATACTTCTCCTTCTTCCATCGGCAAGTTGATCACTAGATAATTCATTATTTTTCTTTTGAAATCTTTCGCATCAATTTTCATCATAGCCTTGTTGATGTCTCCTAGATGATTTTTAAATTGTTTAGCTCTACTCATAATCTGTTCTTCATTCAATCTCTTTTTAGAAATTCCTTCACCTATTTCTATATCTCCTTCTTCAAGATAAAGCACCGTTAACTCTTTTATCACTTGTCTAGAAAGCTCCATTATTTTTTTATGGGTCTCTTCCCTATCTAAGCTTCCAACAACGGACCTGATCTGATTCCAGGTATTGGCTATGCTTACAAAAAGCTGTATTGTCTTCTCTAAATCATCAGCCTTTTCTATAACTTTTTTTATCAAATCCAGTGCTTCCTCTTCAACCATAGAGATGATTTTTTCTATGGTTTCCTCTTCGGTTGCTTTTTCTAAACTTTCTATTAAAATTTCCATTATCTTCACTTGTAGTTCAATAAAAAAGCTTATACTTTCTTCTTTTGCTATTCTATCAACCGCAAGCTTCATAAGATTCAACACATCTTTTATCTCAGAAGCTACCTGCAATGCATCTTCATCTGCCCACATTTCCTTTGCAGCTTCTAAAAGCTTTTCATATGCGCTTTCCAGTGCCTTTCGTATAGATTCTTCTGTTGATTGACTATTTACTATTATGTCAAATTCTTCTTTATATTTATTGTTTTCTATGGTTATGATAGTTGAAGCTATTGTTTCTCCTGTAATATTCACCACCACACCTATAGGGCGCACAATATCCTTTAATCCCTCTTTATTTGTTCTTTCAGCACTTATTGTGTAATTACCGGCGCTTAAAAATTTCAGCGTAGCCTTTCCTTCTGAATCCGTATAAACATCTGCTTCATTTTCTTTATAGGGCTCTCCGTTCACATAAATTTGTGCATTTGCCACTTTAGATCTAATCGTTGCACCGACACCACTGCCGCCGCTTAAATCTGTTTTTTCTCCTATTAAAGTTACAGTGACTTCTTCTCCGGTTTTTGCACTTATTTTATCTGCCTCCATTGCTGTAAATAATGTTTCAAAGCCATAGGCACCAAAATACCATTCAATAACATCTCCATCAGATAGAACATACTCCTGACTTCCAAAATTAGGTAAAACTCCATTCACTCTATACATCCATCCAGAAGTGGATCTATAGTCAAATTCTCTATCTCCATTAATCATGGCAATATAGAGTGCCCAACCATAATCTTGAAAATCATAATAGGCACCTGCCTGCTCTAGTGCTTCTACTGTTGCATGGGCTACTGTTGCTCCATTAGGAAACCTTTCTTTACCCCACCCACTGGAAGGGGTAGCGGAGCTTCCTGATGCAGGACCCAGGTACTCATTGAGGTCAAATACTTTTGTACTTATGCTTCGCATAGGTACAACGGTCTGATCATAGCCTTCTATTCGAATACTGGCAGTAATCATCTTATCATACTCTTCTGTAGGTGGCTTTGGATCTGTACTATCATCGGTTGTTCCTTCAACATCAAATAGCACAAAACTTGATAAATCATTGCTTCTAATTACCATAGCACTTTCATTGAAATAGGTGTAGGCATTTAACTGTTTTGCTTCTCCTTCTTCTTCATTGACTACATCAGGAAGGATGCTTATGTTCCCCAAATGATCCCTATAAGCTGCCTGCTTTTTATCATTTGTTTCAATACTGATTGAAGCATGTTGATCCAGGGTTACACTTTGTTCTGCTGACCCTATTACAATATAATCACTGATAGTCTTTACTTTTTTTGAAGTCCCTTGAAACAGCTGATTTATGTCCTCTTCTACAATTTTTAATATTTCTGCTTTTTTTATTATTTTAAGCAATTCCATGGTATAGATTCCGTTTGTAATTTCGGTTCCTTGCTCAACAGTAAAACTTATTAAATTTCCTGCCTCATCTCTCCTCTCAGTTTTCATGAAGGGAAGTACTTTGTTATGAAGTATAATTTTTGTACTTTCGTTGTCTTTGGGGATTGAAACTTGTAAAAACACAGCATTTTCAGGAACCACAATTTCTACTAAAGCATGTTTTATTTCCTCTTCAGTAAAGATAATTTTGCCTTCGTTGTCAGGAACTGCAGTTATCTTATGTACTAAATATACCAAAGTTTTCATTGCTTCTATAAGAAATTGTGTTTCCTGATTTACTTCCTCCTGTGTTACATCTGCTTTTATCAGAATTGCTTCTGCCTGTGCTATAGCCCTTTGTAAATTTTCGTAACTTGCTTCTGTATAATTGTCTTTTTCTATTGCTTTCGCTTCTGCTAACTTTTCTTCCAATCGTGTTTTATTTATTGGGGGAGTTTCGTTTCCCCATCTAAAGATACTTCCTTGGTTTCCATCCATATAATAAAACAATTGTGCTATACCATATAAAGCCTGTTCACTTGCCATACCATTTGCTTGTCCTGGCGTTGAACCCGGTGAAGCTTCAAAGGAATGGGCAAATCCTCCTGTTACTTTAAACTTTAAAATTGCATCTGCTATGGTTTTCCCATTTTTTACAAACTTCTCTGAAAAGGGATCAATATTGTTGGCAGTTAGTCCCATCACCACCTGAACACAGGATTCCACATTTACTGTTCCCCATGAATGATAGCCTCCTGCAAATTCTCCTTCGTCAATTTGTAGAGATGATAATACATTTGCCCCCCGCTCTACTGCTGCCCTTACTTGAGGATTGCTGTCACGATAAGGCCCCAGAGCAATCATTGCCATACCTGTGATATCTGGATCAGGCACGCTTCCATATAATGCCCACCCGCCTACGGTTCCATTGGCAGCTGTGATTTCGTTGGACAAAATTTCTTGAATCATTCTTTCTCTTGTCCATATAGCATCCTGTGGTATTTCATAGTCTCTTGTATCTACCGCAATTAATGCAAAAATTACAGCATTTATCCCCTGTCTGGTGATATATTCAATACTGTTTGTTTTGCTTATCGGGTTATAAATTCTTTCTATTAAATCAATACCTCCAACATCCCTTGGGCCCCCCCCTGCCGCAACAATGCCTAGCGTCATTCTCTGAAAATCTGTTATTTTAAAGTTCCTATTTCCTGCATCCTGCTGCTGCGCTAGATTTTGAACGATGGGTACTCTACTTTCTACATAGTCAAGAGGTATCTTATGTCTATAATTCTCTAACCTTGCAAGTCCTGAAACCACCCAATCCATACTATAGGCATCTTGAAGAACAAAATCCACCGTATCTGGTAATGCTGTTTCTAGTCTATCCCTTATATTCAAAGGATTTTCTTCTAAAGCGATTATAGCTGTTTCTTGTAGTATGTCTTTTTCGTAAACTGATTTTATGACTGTCCTCTTTGGAGAATCTCCTAATTCTTCTGCAAATGAAGGACCGCTATTTCCTATTCCCAGGGAAGAGAATAAAATGATACATATCATAAGAAAAGATAATATTTTTCTTCTGTTTTTTGACAACCAGTTTCACCCCTTTATAAGAAATTTTACATCAGGTCGATATTTTTTATCAAACGATAAAGACTTATAGCTGCCTCAGCTTTGGTTACCGTCTTGTCCATAGCAAAACCCTCATAAAGCAGTCCTTCCTCCTGTAGCTTTTCTAAAGTGTTTTCCATGCCTGTCGCTTTAGAAAGAATTTCTACAAACTCTTTTCCTGATAGTTCATTCTTATAGGAAGAAATATCTCCTACTTCTATAGCATAACCTAAAACCTGCATCCTTGAAAAAGCTCTTGCTAATTCCTCTGGCTTTACTGGTTGGGTTGGATGAAAATTGCCTTTCGCATCAATCAGCATAATATAATCATAAGCAAGCGCTAAAGCTTCTTCAAATCCTTGATCCAGTGGTTGAAAATCCTTAAATACATGCTCTACAGCTGCAGGTTTATATTTTTCATGAAGCATATCATAAGCAGCTTTATTATTATAGGCATCCGCCAATCCATAGAGAGATTGTTCGGTAGCCATGCCATTGCTGTAAACAGGTAAATAATCTTCTTCATTTAAAACATGGCTAAAACTACCATCCGGTTGTTGAAATCTGAGAATAGATGTAACCGGATTTCCTCCACTGGGTTTTGTCCATTCCGGACCCATAGGATCTATGCCAAATAAAGTTAGTGCTTTAATCACCCATGCACAACTTTCTGGATTATCCGTCCCCCAGGAATGAAAACCACCATTTTCAAGCTGTTCTTCCTTTAAAAAATCCAGTACTCTCTGTACATGGGGGGCATTGATGTCTTCCCCCAGTATGGCAAATGCCATCAATCCTGCTGCTGTCATATCTACATCTGATATAACTCTATGATAATCCTCAGGATTATCGAAGTATTTGACATCCCATGTAAATCCACCATCCATATGCTGCTGTTTTATCAGCCATTCTAAACATTTGTCTCTGTTGGGAATAGGTTCTCCAGCAACATGAAGGGCAATGATACCATATATATGGGCATTGATTAGGGTTTCTCCTACAGGTTCGCCGGTTATATTATCTGCTACGGAGTCAGCAAAATGTCCGTTTTGCATCATCGTACCCTTCACCGTCTCCACAAGATTCTGTCCTCCGAAGTTTCGGGGATCTTTTCCTGCTGCTGTTACCCCTATAATGGTTCTTTGATAATCTGTGTTTTTTACCTTTGAAAGACCTGCTCCTGCCTTCACCTGCTCCTCTCTCCAATAGGCACCATTTTTACCACCGACAGTCCATTTTGGACCACTTACATCCTCTCCAAAACCATAAAGTCCTAATGCCGGCCAATCTAAAATACCCGCATAACTGTATTCCTTATAGGTTTTATGATAGTAGTTAATGGTTTTTTGTGCCCTTTGATAAAGTTCTTCTCTACTGATACTGGATTTATTTTCAGCAAAAACAGGCTGCCATGCCCCCAATACCATACCCCATACTAATAAAAGTGCTAAAAGTTTTTTCCATGTACTTTTCATCATCATTTATACCTCCATTTATACTTTTCTTCCCTCCCTATTGGGTATAGGGAATTTTTTCTATGCCCTTCTCAGATACCACTACGCCAAAGGTATCTTTTATCTTTTCCGGTTGATTCAATAGGGTTTCAAAGGCCATCCTAACCCCCCTGTCATCAGTTCCTGACACAATCCATATTGGTCGTATAGCCCCTAGCCCAGCTGCATAAGCGTAGATGGTACCTGCCTGAGAATAAGAAGTTTTCTTATTTCCCTTAAAATCTAAAGCATGCAGCTTTCCCTCATCAAATTTGGCATAGACGCCAATAAATTTATTCTGGTCATTTGTCTCTTCCAATAAATTGATTTCTCTTCCTCTGCTGTTGGTGATGGTAGATTCCTTCACCAGTTCATCCCAAATCCCCAATACAATGTAATATCTTGCAGGATTCTCTAAAAGCTTTGCATCATACACAGCTATATCTACTTTTTTTACCCCTTGATTTTGCAGGCTTTGTTTTAACTCCTCTGCTTCCTTTTCATAAGCTTCAGTGTACATAATGACAGTTCCAGGATTGCTCCCCATAAAACCACTTTTAAAGGGTTGTGGATATGCTCCTATGACAGCAGGAATAAACATCGTAGTCTCCCAATCATGAAAATCCCACCAGATCACATCTCCTGGTTCTGGGCGATATTCAGCTACCCCTATGGGGGCTAATATCCCATTTACCCAATAAAACCAATCTTCTTTTTTTCTTTGACTTCCTGTAAAAAAGGTGAATTTTGATTCAACACCATTAATCGCATTTACGAACCCCCCTCCATAGGCAGTCTGTATATCCAAATTCCTGAAAAGCACCTCCATCCCTACTTCATCTTTTACCATACCTACATTTTCAGCATACATTTTACTATGACCAAAATTCGTGGTAACACGTAGATCTACTTGATAAGGACTGCCGATATCTCCTGATGCCTTTCTATAAGCAGAAGCTTCATCCGCAGGTCTTCCCTCTACATACTTTATCTCTCCCTGCACAGGTCCTTTATAATTGGTATATTCCACCCCATCAATGATGGTAACAGGATTGTCCCTTTCTTTTTTTGTGTTTTCCTCGGTATTTGTTTCTTCTGTTGCTTTTTTGTTCTCTTTAATTTCTTTGTTTTCTGTTACTTCTTTATTTTTTGTTATTTTCTCTTCTTCAGAAACTGCTTCTATTTCCTTTTCAGCTTTCTCTTGTATATCTTTTTTATCTTTTTTTTCTTTTTCTAAGCTTTCTTTGTTTTCTTCTTCTCCTATTTCCTTCTCAGAAACCATATCATGGTCTTTTATCTCTTTTATCTCTTCTATAACACCTTCATCAAGGTTTGTGATTGTTTTTTGAGACCTATGAAAGCAGCCCAAAAGACCTCCTATTATGAATACCATTATCAACAGTAACCCTAAAAGCTTTTTGCTGTTTTTTCCTATCAAGTCCAAAACCTCCTCCAATTTTTTCTAAGCCATAAATCTGCTAGAAAAAAGATAATCGCCAAAGTTAAAAAAATACCCTTTGCCTCCCTATAGGATCTTATTTTCATGGAAAGAGGATGCTTAAACACTTCTGTATTATTGTCTATGAGGGTAAAATCTTTGAAAACCTGCTGTCTTCTATCCTCCTGCAATTTTATATCGTATTCGGGAGAGTAGTCTAAGGCGATCCTTCTTTTATGACTTCGGGTTTCTTCGTTTTTTAAGTTGACCTGGATATTCAGTAGATATTCCCCTACCGTCTCCAAGCCCAGCTTTTTCTCGAAGATTCCCTTTGATGTTTGAAGCATTGTATTATGGGAAGTTAGGTTAGAAGCATGGATAGTATCTAAAGTTACATTCTCCACCTCATCACTTACCGCCACCACTAAATGAAGATTGCCACCCTCTAAATACACTTCTATTTTATCTTCATGAAGGCTTTGCTGTCTTAAGGTGGTATTTAACATCTCCCTCCAAACCTCCCCCATTTCCCTCCAAGCAATCCAATTAGCAGACCACTTCCCCACTAAATCAGAGGTCCATACCATCGTTTTTCCTAAACCATAGTTTCTTTCCGCCAACAGCGGCTCTTCTAAATCAGTCGCCAGTATTAAATGGCTCCCTTCCTTTAATGTAGTGGAAACATATCCATATAAACTGGGCATATCCTTTGGAAAACGATTGTTGCTCCCCTTCAGTGTAGGCAGAATCTCTCTTTCATTGATATATTTTCTGCTGGAAACATAGGTTTCTTCTGTCAGTAGTCGAGGAATTTCAGTTGGATTTTCAGCGAAATAATTTCTTCCTCCCGCTGCATCACTCAATTTTTCTAAAAACCTTCTATCAGCATCTGCCCCTATGGCGATGGTAGATAAGGTAATCTCCTCTTCCTTCATTGTCTGTAAAAGGTCTTCGTATCCCTCCTTTTCTCCTTCCCCATCCGTCATAAGAATGATATGGTTTATCTTTGTATCACTGATTTTTAAAGCTTCTGTCGCTGCCTTGAGGGATGGTTGTATCAATGTACCTCCCCCAGCACTTATTCTATTTACACTAGAGGCTACTTCAAGATCCTCTGGAGATTTTTTATAGGGTACAATCCATTCAACAGTATCGGAAAAAGCTATTACACCCAAATAATCTTCTTTATCAAGAATTCTCGCCGCTTCTATGATAGATTCTTTTGCCAATGCCAATTTTTCTATAACACCATCCTCCATGCTTCCTGAAGCATCTACAGCAATCACCAAACCCATATTGGCCTTCTCCTGATCTGCCTGTATAAAACTATCCACTGGCAGCATTTTTTCTAGTAAACTTTCTTCATATTCTCCTAAAGCAAAACTATTTTCTCCTCCTATCACCAAAAGTCCGCTTCCTAGTCGGCTGACGCAATGTTCTATTGCCTCCTCCAGATTTTTTCCAATAGCATGATGAGATACATTGACCAAGATCAGTTGGTCATATTCAGCTAAGTCTGTTATTGTGTAATTCCCTCCTCCAGCCCTTATGCCATCTACCGCCATTCCTAAGCTTTTTGTAAGAGCCACAACATTCCTTCTGTGGCTTTCTTCACCTATGACCAGGACTCTGGGTCTTTTTTCACTATGTATATAGGCTGTTGCCCTATTGTTGTGAGGATTCTCATCTCCTGCTCCCGTGACTTCACCTACTATTTTTTCATCATAGACTGTCCCCCTTTCCAGGTGTATTTCATAAAAATTACTACCTGCTTCAAATACAATCTCCTTTGAGATGACTTCTCCTCCAAAACCATAAAAGTCTATAACACCTTTCCCTTGATAGTTGGCATCTATTTCAGCAGTAATAAGAATATCCCCATTTTCATATAGGGTATTTGGTAAGTGCAGTCTAGTGAATTGAATATCTTTTTTTACCTGCTTTTTCAAAGGATATGCCAATAGCATGATATTTTCATCAGCTAGCTTTAAGGAAATTTCACGATAGTTGCCAATGTTCTCTTCCGCATCTGTAAATAAAACCAATCTTTTATGATACTCTTCAGGAAAATAGGTCAGTGCAACCTTCAAGGCATTTTCTAGGTTGGTAAAATTCCTATCTATGCTGGTATGAAAGGTTGCTTGCTTTTTTTCAGTAGTGAAGGGTATTTCTATCATGGCATCTTTGCCAAAGGATATGACGCTGTACATATCCCTTTTTCCTTTTCTTTCAATCTGAGCGTTGATATATGCTTGTATCATCTTTTCGTGTTCTAGAACACTAAGGGACCTATCTACCAAGAATATGGTGCTGCTATCAGCAGCTTTTTGTGATATTTTCACAGGCAAAAGGGAAAGCACTAAGCACATAACAGCAGCTAGCCTTAACAAAAGCCATCGATTCCCCCTTTTAACCTTGAACATTTTTATACACCTTCCATTCTATAAAGAGCAACAACATTGCCAAATATATAAATATATTTTGGGGTTTCATTACTGCTGGAACCCAGCTTTTTTGCGGCGAAACATAAAGATCAGTTTCCCCTAGCATAAAATCTCCAGGAGGATTGTTTACATCCTCCATATTTTTTGAAAAATCTTCATCCAACAACCAATACAACATCTCTTCCACATAAATAGGAAAGAATGGTGTCATTGGTAAATTTGTTTTTCCTAGATCCATAGAAGAATAAATCACCTTATTATTTTCTTCTATTCCTGCTATCGTTAAAGGTTTTTCTCCAGCCTCTATGATCCTTTGAAATCCTTCCTTTTCCTTTAAGGCAATAGGATTTTCTATAGATATCATTTCCGCTGATGTTTCATAGCCTCTGATAGTAAGTTTTTCAGTACCTTGTTTCTCCTCTGACCCTAAGAAATCTTCTGCCTTAAGATACCAAACAGGTTTTGTGGTTTCATATTTCTGATGATCCCCTATGATATAGAGATCATAGCCTTCCTTCATTTTATCTGACTTCCTCCAATTGATTCCTCTTATACTTTTCAGTGCCTTTTCTATAAAATCATTCTCTCCTATCAAAAGCACTTCTTTTTTATAATCCTTTCCCACCCCTAGTAGAAATTCATTATCCTGCTGCAGCATATCTTCAATCTCTAAAACCACCTTTAGGATTTCTGGTTCCATCTCAAGTCCTATAAGGATATCTTTTTTCTGCTTACCTTCAATCACTTTTCTTTGACGATATTTTCTTCCACCTTCATCTGTAATCAATAATCTCGCTTCTACCTCACTAGCACCATAGTTTCTAATACTGCAAATAACCATATTCTCATAGTAATCATATTTTACATCGATAATCCCTAAATTATATAAGTCCTCTCCCACCTTTATCACACCTTCAACCTCATGGATGCTCTTATCTGTAATAAAGATTTTATTTGAAAGCAACGATGTCTTGATCGTCTCCATTGCCTCTATATTTAATGGCTTCTGAGAAGGAACAATAGCCTCTATACCTGCTAATGCTTGTGCTTTGCTGCCTTCCTCCAGCAGAAGACTGACGCTTTCATTGATTGTCATAAGATTGATCACAACATCTCTGCTAAGACCATGGATATACTCCTTGCCCTCCTCTTTTGCCAGATCTAAATGCCTATTACCTTGTGAAATTGCCTGCATAGAAAAAGAGTTATCTAGAAGGATGGTGACGCTTTCTTTTTGTCCCCCTCCATAGATGATGGGTCTTGATAAAGCCATGACAATCAATAAAATAATTGCCAGCTGCAGTAATAACAGCAAGTATTGATTTACCTTACTTATTTTAATTTTTTCTGCTTCTGCTAAAACCTCTTGCCATAGCTTTATACTGCTAACCTTCAGTTCTATTTCCTGCTGTTTTTTAAAATAAATTATCAATACGATGATGGTAGTCAACAGCATCCATAAAGCCATAGGATTCAAAAAACTCATTTATATACCCCCAATAGCTTCAAACAAAATTTTTGCTGGAGATTTTGTGGTTTCTGAAAAAACATATTTTATACCTCTTTTGCTGCAATTTACCTTTGTATCTTCAAGAAAACTATTAATTTTTCTTTGATAAATGCTGTAAAGCTCCTTTGTAACAGCAATTCTTTCTTTTTCTCCTGTTTCTATATCTACAAGTCTTAAATTTTCCCTCAGCTTAGGCCTCTTTTCTTCTTCTGCTAAGATATGGATCCCAATAGTTTCTTCCCCTCTAACATTTAAAAAATCTAAGGCTTTTTCATAGCCTTCCGATAAAAAGTCCGTAAGAAAAAAGGTTATGCCGCTATAGAAAACATCTGTCTGCAAAAGCCCTTCATAATTGGTTTTCCCTTCACATGCTAACCCCTCCATTCTTTTTTTGAAGCCATAAAAATTTCCTAACCCATTTAATTTGTATGCTAAAACCTCTGATTGATGGGTTAATTTCACAACCGTTAATAAATTTAATCCCTTTAAAGCTAAATAGCCAATCCCTATAGCAAGCTGTTTTGCTAATTGAAATTTGCTATATGTGCCATAGTCCATAGATAAACTGGCATCTAAAATGATTTTTATATGAATTTGGCTTTCTTCAGTAAACTGTCTTACGTAAAGTTCCTTTGTACGGCAGTAAATCTTCCAATCCAGTTTCCTTAAATCATCTTGAGGTACATAGGATCTATGCTCAAAAAAATCCGTAGAAGTCCCTAATCCATAAGACGCTGTATTTCCTTTGCTTCCCTGAAGAATTTTTCTTCTAGGGGTGATTTTTAAACCTTCAATTTCTCTTAAAAATTTTTCCACTTTACATCACCTGCTCTAATATCCTGAGAATAACGTCCTTTCCATCAACTCTGTCTGAAATACCCCTGAAGTTTAATTTCAATCGATGATCTAAAGCAATAGGAGCAATATCATAAAGGTCTTGGAGGGCTACATGATATCTTCCTTCCGTCAGTGCCTTTGCTTTTGCTCCCAAGATCAAAGCCTGCAAGCCTCTAGGACTACAACCCCATCGTACATAATCCTTCACCTCTGTCACCTGTGTTTCCTGTGGATGAGTGTTAAGCAAAATAGTAATAGCCTTATTCTTTACTTCATCGCATACCGGCACACTATAGACTAATTTTTTCATCTCAACAATTTCTTCCTTTGAGGCTATTTCCTTGATCTCTACTTCTGTTTTTTCTCCTACCGTAATATCCACGATATCTAACAACTCCTTTTGTTTGGGAAGTTTCATTTCTACTTTAAACATAAAACGATCTAGCTGGGCTTCTGGCAGATGATAGGTTCCCTCCATTTCTATAGGATTTTGGGTGGCCAAGACAAAAAAAGGTTCTTCAAGGAGATAGGTCGTCTTCCCCACTGTTACAGTTTTTTCCGCCATCGCCTGCAACAGAGCACTTTGTGTTTTAGGGGTAGCACGATTGATCTCATCTGCCAATATCAAAGAACTAAATATAGGTCCCTTTTCAAAGCTAATCTCCATTTTTTCTTGTGTATTTCTTATGATTTCTGTTCCGATAATATCCATGGGCATTAAATCAGGTGTAAATTGTATTCTTGAAAAGGGTAGATTCAATGCTCTAGAAAAAGTTTTTATCAGCAAGGTTTTTCCTAAGCCCGGTGCCCCCTCCATCAGTATATTGCCTCCACATACAATACCCATTAAAACATACTGAATGTTTTCCTTCTGCCCCACAACTTGTTTGCCTACTTCTGCTGTAATTGAATCAAAAATTTTTTTAAAGTCCTCCGCCATACTTCTCCTCATTGTTACTCCCCCTCTAATTCCTTAAAATAGTTTATGACAAGATTCTTATTTGCTGAGGGCACCCCATATCTATCTAAATAACCAACAGGATTTTCGATAAAATCTTTATAATAAGCAAGTCTGTTTTCCTCCATCCCTTCTATCCCTAGAGTTTCCGTCACACCTCTCTGCTGAAAATCACCTTTTTCCGATTCTCTTCCAGAAAAAGCTGCTTCTACAAAGTTTTCCCCTTCTAAAGAAAAAGCTTCTCCCTCGCTGCCTATACTACCCTCTTCTTTAAAGGTGGCATCCCCTTGATTACCTGCGGCTGATCCTCCTACCCCACCACTTTCCCTGCTGTTTTCTTCTCCAAATCCTCCTTCTGTTACTTTTTCTCCTGATTGTCTAGAGGCTTCTGCCCTTTCAAAGGCTTCCGTTTCTCCTGCTGCAAAGTTTTCTATACTATCCTGCCCTGGTTTACTTTTCAACCCATCTTCCTCCTTAGAAAGCATCCTCTGTTTCATCTCCTCCAACTTTTTATTTGTCCTATCCATATGTGTCGAAAGCCTGTCCTTTTGCTGTAAATCCGCAAAACCTTCTAAGTTATCTTTTTTCTCAAAATCCCCTTCTTCCCCGTCTGTTCTTTGTGACGGGTTGTTTCCTGCATCTATATTACTAATCTCCCTTGAGGTACTGCTGAAATTTTTACTTAAAAAGTCTTCACCATAAATACTTACTAGCCTATCCTGAGTTTTTTGAATTTCCCATGCAGCATCATGATACTGATAAGCTTTGTTTAACTCTTTTTTTAAGATCTTAACCGCTTCAATCCCTTGGTTCTTTTCTTCTTTTCCCAAAGTGATTTCTTCTTCCTGAAACTCTTTGAGAATTTCCTCCAACGCTAAGACTTCTTTTCTAATTTCTTGATTGATTTTTTCCCTTTCATAAGCCGCTTCTCTTGGAGCTGTCGGCAAATAAAAGACCAATATCCCTATGCAAAAAACTGCTATACCTAAAAAAAATAGTTTGCTATATCCCTTTACTTGATAACTTTTGTAGGGTTTTTCCTCCTCTAAAGCCTCCTCCATTTCCTCTAAAAAGCAGTACCATGTCTGGTCTTCTCTTTCTCTATACTGAAGATATGTACAAAACCGCTCCTTAAACCCCATAGCATCTCCAAGTTTTGCAGCATCCAGTAAAGAAGGTCTTTTCCATAAGGCCATCAGCAATGCAAAAAAAGCATATCCTGCCATAAAACTTATGCCCTTACCCCTAACTCCTGTAATAACCTTCATATGACTGATACAAGCCAACAGTAATATGGTTGTACCAAAGCATAGGATGGCATAAGCCATATATTGAAGAAGTCTCTGGAACCAATATTTTTTTCTTATTTTCTTAAGCGCCTCATAGATTTTTTCTTCTTCCATCTAATCTCTCCTCGAAACTGTATATTTTTCCATCAACTTCAGTGCTACACCGAACAAACACCAAAAGATGAAAAAAATGATGATAGGCTGATAACCTCTATAATTCACCTCCCCCATTTGGCTTCTTAAACTGCCAATCATCGTCAGCAGAGGGTTAATGAAAAATATAATAGGTATTCTTTTATCAAAAACAGACACCACAACCAGTCCCTTATATTGATAAAATAAGTAAAGTAACATCATCCCTCCCCCCATCACACAAAAATTAAAAAGATTTATATAATAGGTCTTTTCTTTACTTATAGATGCTATACGAACTTTTAGATTCACTAGAGTAATCCCCCATAGATATTGAATACTCAAAGGTACAAAGGTCTGAAGTCTTTCTATCCCCTTGCCATGAGCTGCCACCATAATCAATGGTATTATGCCCAAAGTAAATACCCCTACTTGCACCAAACTATCCATCTGTTTTCCCTCTTCAACTTCCAATATTTGTACCAGTAGGGTGTATAGAATGAATTGAAAAAGAAAGAAAAAAGAATAGAAGTCCATATTAAATAATTCTTCTTCTGGAGATTTTTTAAAGACAATGATCAACAAATAACCCATTAGGACAAAAACTGTTATGCAAAGGTTTAGAATCAGAATCCTTCTATTTTCTTTTTTAAACAAGACTTTTTCAGTAACATTATGCATCTCTATTTTCCTCCTCTGTTAAAACACGAATCTGAGGCAAAAGAATTCTAGTTTTTCCTGATACTTTTATGGCAAGCGGCTCTTTAAAAATATAATTGTCTATGGGACTTATGGATAGGTATCCAATATCTTCCCACATCTCGGTTGCTTGATTGAAGACTTCTATTACAGGATTTCCTGTTTCAAGCTTCATTTGCACCTCAATAGATTCTATCTTGCTGTGTCTGGGGATATTGTAATAAATCAGCAGGTTTTCTTCCTCTTCTAAAATAAATTCTCTCTTAGAAACCCCCTCCACATAACCTTCATATATTGTTTGTGGTTTTATGGTTCCCATGGGGTAAACCATCTCCTTCTCTTTTTGAAAGTCCACCTCCAATACATGCATCACATATTTATCATTTTTTATGCTTTTACTGTTTTGCTCCATCCTTTCTGTTTCCGATGAAAATCCTATTAACTTCATATTATAAAGACCTTCATCCTGATGATAATAGTAATATTCATAAAGCATTCTCTGAAGATGATTAAAGCCTCCTTGTATAAATATCGTGCTCAAATATTTAAAATCACTGGTGTTACTTAAATTGTGATCAAGCTTATAATGCAACTGAATCCTTTCTTTTCCCTTAATATCTCCGATGGGAATGAAGGTATCTCCTATCAAAAGTCCTGCCTGCTCTAAGGTTTTAGAAAAGGGGTTTTCTATGGTTCCTTTAAGGACATCTTCAGCACTTACATGTACCTCTATCTTCGTGGTTTCAGAAGCCTCTGTAGCCCTTCTATAGAGGCGTTGTTCTCCCTTTTCCTGAAATACGATGCTGCCTTCATCTAAATAAACTTTTGAAATTCCTTCAGAATAGTCCCTTATAGCCTCTCCCTTCATTTTTAGACGAGTGTTTTCTCTGCTATTTTGAAACCGCATAAAAGTATGGATGTCCGTGACATAGCACCCTTCTCTAATTTCTAAAACAGCAAAAGTCTTTGTTCCGAATTCAATAAAATTTGTTGCTACCACAAAAACAACTGTAGAAAGCAGCAATATTCCTATAAAAATTTTTTCTTTTTTATACTGATCTGCTGCTATCAACAAAAGAAGATAGATTATAAGTAAGGCAATATAACTATAGACGCCCCCATAACCATCCCTTTGCCATAGGTCTCCTGAAGCAAAAATTCTTTCAACCTCATCCAAAGCTTTGTCTGTATGGTTATTTCTTTGCTGTAATCTGCTATAGGGGTAATATAAATCAAAGTATTCATCTATATTTTCAACAGGCTCTTTTAAAACAACAATATTTCCTTTTCCAAATGCTAGAGGATGGTTTTTATTTTTTTCATTTATCTCTTCGCCTGCTATGCTGGCAGCAGCATTAGAATCTTTTACAAAAAGTGTATTCCCTTCTTGAATCCAAAATCTTATACGCTGTAAGAATTCTTCTGAAAGCTGTTGTGTATCGTACTGATCTATTACAAGGAAATCAAAGGCCCTTAGATGGTCACTGCTAAAATAGCTTTTATCAGCGATATTTACAATCATAGCTGTATCATAGCCTAGTCTGCTATTTCCCCTGCTTTGTAGATAGTTGATAGGTCTATTGTCCCTTGACAGCAAACCTATCAATAACACTTCTTTCTCCAACATCTCTATTTTATAGACTTCTTTTTCTTCTTTACCACCGTTATAAAGGATTACTTGTATTTCCCTATCCTTACCATCGAATGGCAAAAAAGAGATAAACTCTTTTTTTGTGTTTCTTTCTAAATCCACCCCAAGAAAATAACTTTCCTCCCCTAATTTTATTTCCAATTCACCATTGAAGGGATCCTCTTGAGACTGAATATTTAATTTTATCGGGTTCATAACCCCTGGTTTAACCTTGCCATCAAACCCTGCTTCAATGGTTATACTTCCCTCTGAAAAAGCAAGAGAAAAGATCATGCTTGACAAATAAAATAGCATAACAAAAAAACCTATGATCAATCTTTTTTTCAAACCCTGCTGCCCCCTTTGTCCTGTGAGTATTTTTGCAAATAAAAAAAACCAGTGACCTTACTTTTTTTCAAAAGTAGGTACCTCTGGTTTTCCAGTCAGTACTTTATTTATTATTCAGGGAATTTCTTCAATTTCACCTTATTTTTTTACAAAATAATCCTTCGTTTTCACGACAATACCCTGCTGCAGTTACAAAAAGCTTTTTCTTTCATTTACTTTGTTAATAGTATATCATTTTTCGTCCTTTAAATCAATAGTTCCCCCATCTGTCAATGCAAAATACCACCCCTTTTTTACTAAGGAGTGGTATTTACCTACTCTCATTCATCTAACAATCAATTCATTACTGGAATCAGATAGTATTAGCTAAGGGCTTTATTGCTGGATGAGGTTATATAACTGAATATGAGAATAACCTTATCTAACTATGTCTATCTGCTGGCTGTCAGGATGCCAGAGGACATAAGCACCCAGTTGTTCGGCAATGTATCTTATTGGTACCATAGTTCTGCCGTTTATAATGACAGGAGGTGTATCCAGTTCTGGATGAATTTGATCTACATAGAGGGTCAGTGTTTTGTTTTGACTCTGATCAATGATGGTAACTTTTTTCTCCTCACCATCCCATTTAACCTCAGCGGTCATGGCTTCTGCAATAAATCTCAAAGGTACCATGGTTCGATCGTTGATTATGGTGGCTGGCTGGGCTAACGGTATACTTTCACCGTTTACCTGGGCATCCAAGCTGTCAATAGCCAATTGTATTTTTGTCAGGTGCCGTGCCTTAGCTACTCCATAATAGCTGAGGGTGTTGGTATAAAAACGCAACAGTTTGGTTTCGGCATCATACTCTCCCCCTAGCTTGACCACTTTGATAGCATCCTGCTCATCTACTTCATAGCGCACTGCTGTCAGTTGAGACATATCTTCTTCACTGACATTTAATTCTGAGAGATCCAAAGTTATTATAACAGGCTGGTGATAGGCAATCAGCTTAGTTCTAGTTTCGTTGCCCCCTGCATCGGCAGTTATTATGCTTAAGGTGATATCGTAGATCCTACCGTCAATATCAAAAATTCCCCTATCTTCTCCCAGTTTGCCTTTGTCCAATACCTCCTGCTTTTCAGCAGCAGTTAATTCTTTTATGGTCACTTCTAGCAGGGCTTTTGTTTCTTCTTCCAGTATTTTGAAAGCATCGGTTATTAAGTTTGTCATAGGAATTTCTACCTTAATTCCTTCCTTAAAGATAGTCAGGAAATCATTTTCAGCTAGTTCTAAAACATCTTGCGCTGAAATTCTGACGGTCTCTCGCTTTTCTAAATCAATTTCTGCCTGTCCTTCTATGATAGGAATTTCTTCTATAGGCTTCTCTGGTGTTGTAACAGTTCCTCCTCCACCGCCGCCCCACTTTTCAGAACCCTCTTCTTGGGTGAAGTCATCGGTATAGTGCCAAATGATGTTATCGCCGTTTCTTAATACATAGTTTCTTAGTCCCACATTGGGATGGGTGCCGTTCACTATGTACATCCAGCCACTTTTGGGACCGTTGCTGAATTCACTCAAGGTCAAGCCCCCTGGTGTTTGTATAAAACTAACATAATTACTTTCGGCTCCTACGTAGGTATAGCCGTTATCCTTCAATACCTTAGTAAAGACGTCATAGACGGTGGAGTCGGCAGCAACTGTCACCGATGTAGGGGATATCCATCTCTGAAAAGCCCCAGGATTCTTTTTATAAATATATATCGGTCCATTGTTGCCACCGTGGGCATCCCCCCCCAATAAGGTAAAGGTTACGGTGATGTCATCGCCGGGCTTAGTTGGATCAGTTGGACCACCGGGGTTAGTTGGATTATCGCCGCTGCCGGTTGACAAATTCTTAAAGGCCAGTCCAACTGTCTCACATGCCTGAGACACTGCTAATGCTGTTGTGCTGGGCTGTTCCAATAGTTTCCGGGTGTCCAGAACTGCCGTTTTGAAAGAGGCAAAGCTTCCTGTTGTATATTTGGCTTGGTCAGTGAACGCTGGAATCAGATTACTGTCCAGCCCTTTAATGGCAGCCACCAGTCTATAATATCTGTCACCATAGCCTTTTACCTCACCGGAAGGAATCGTGATGGCATTGGCATAGGCCACCTGTAGGGCATTAACACTGGCGGCAGTATAGATGCTGAGGTCTCCCTCCAGCAAATCTTTAGCCTCCCGAAGCACATCATTGATATGACCAGGCTTCAAAGCCAGACGCTGCCAGACATTGCTTCCCTGGACAATATCTCCTAAAGCAACGATTGCATCTTGATTGAAACCAGGAAGTAGACCACCGTTTTCAATAACATCTGAATCAAATGCAAAATAAAACTGTCCGTCTTCTCTTTGCAGGAGTTCAATAATATCCAGGGGATTTTGGCCATCTCTAGTCCATTCTGGTGCCGACAGGTCCACACCGGCGGCATTCAATCCTAATACTACAGCACTATGGGTGCTTAAGTTATATCTTAAGTTCATCAGTTTAAACCAACCCCGCAGTGGTCCTTCTTTCTGCTGAATATTTTGGAAGGAATTTACAATGGCCTTCATTTCTTCGGCATCAATGACATCTTGATGGTTTTGAATGGCGGCCAAAGCCCAACCCCGCATATCTGTATCAAACATTTCGGAAGCAGCCTGATTTTTGACGTTTGTAACCAGCTGAGGATGGTAAGCAGCGCCGGCAGCATCTAAAGCCATTAGCGCCCAGATATTATTGCCATAGGCTCCAAAATTTCCTGTATTATCTTTGTCACAAGCCTGCAGCCTTTCTACATAATTGATGCCCTGATAATCATAGGGATTGTTTCCGGTTAAAATCAGCTGTAGGGTAATAGCGGCATAATCGGTGGCTTGATAGGTGTTAAACAATCCGTTTTTATGGGTGGTTACATCATAAAGTTTATATTGGGCCAAATCCATACCTGCACTGGCCAGCTCAAATACCCTCCAATAACCGCCATTGGAAACATCAAAACCATAATACTCATGATACGCCGCCATGGTTTTATCTAAAAGAGCCTGCGCTTGTTTCTGGGTATCGGTGGTAGCCGTGGTTGTAGCCATAGCAAACGTGGTGGCAGTCATAGCAGCCATCGGTTCTGCAAATGTTGCTCCTTGGCTAAAAAAAGCTGAGCTAAAAGCGGCTGCTGCCGGCTCTAAGTTTTCATATGCCTCCACCACGGTCCCGCAAGCTTCAGCTACCTCCTCAGTGGTGGCCTTCTCACTGCTTAGGGTTTTGTAAAGTTCAGTAACCTTGGCTTTGAATTTTTCAAAGCTCTCAGGGGTGTACATACCCTCATCCTCAAAAATAGGAAGAAACTCCATTGAAAGACCATTGATAGCCGTCAATAAATTAAAGTGTTTTTCCCCATAGCCTTTGATGGTGCCTGGAGGTACATTAGCGGCTACAGCCTCTTGATAGGCATTCCTAAGTGCCAGTCCGCTTTGAGGGGTATATAAATCCAGCACTTGATCAATCAATGTTTTTGCTCTGGTCAGGAGGTTTTGGAAATCAGTAGGGCTAAGATAGGCCTGTGACCAGACATTGTTGCCGGCTGTCATATCCGCCAAGGCGATAACAGCATCAAAGTTGATAGCACCGATTGTATCGGTAAGGTCTGTTTTAAAGCTTCCGTCCTCCAGCTGATAAAGCTCAAAGATATCTAAGGGGGTCTGACCCGATTGTATCCATTTTATTGAACCTTCAGTGTTTTCCCTTAAGTCTTCCCCTACGGCAGTCAAGCCAGAGGTTATTACGGCATGAAGGTTGAAATCATACTGTTCATCATCTTCAAAGAACATTCCTGCTAAAGGTCCTTCGGTAATCTGGCAGCTCTCCAGACGAGCTACAGCCTGCTCTATGGCTGTATCCACTGGCTTTAATCCCCGATGGGAGGCAAGACCACACAGAGCTTGTCCTAAAGTGGCTAAAGGAGTATTTTCGTCTATTCCTTCAGCGATAAGCTTAATCAGATCAGCATCATATGTCCCTCCTGCAGCATCTAAAGCCAGTAAAGCCCATATATTATCCTTCATACTGCCGAAATTACCCTGCTGCTCTAGGTTCTGCAGCTCAGCCACATAATTCATGCCTTGATGGTTGTAGGGATTTTTTTCCGTCAAAACAAGCTGCAGGATAATTTCAGCATAATCCTGGGGACTGTATTGACTGAGGTCTCCTTGCTTGTGGCCGACCACATCGTAAAAGCTGTATTCAGCCAAGTTGAGGCTGGCGGCCGCCAGGGCAAAAGCACCCTTGAAGCCTGCATTGGAAAGGTCTGTCCCATAGGTCTCACCGATAGCGTTAACAGCCTTTTCCAGCATCAGCTCGTTCCGGGTTTTAAGCTGGCTGTCAACGGTGATGACAAAGTCCCGAGTTTTTTCTATCTCTCCCTTGGAGATAGTGGCCGTCAGGGTGACTCTTTTCCGCCCTGCTTCCGGCAAGGTTACCATCCCCTCATGATCGATAACATCAGGCTGATGGGAATACCACTTGATTGTTGAACCGTAGGGACCAACAGAAGCTAGATCAAGCTTGATGGTTTCTGTAACGGCATCCGGCAGGCCTAGAGCATTCCTATCCGCCAGGACGTCCTTGACATTTTGAGCTCTAGGGGTAATAATCCGCTTCCAGGCAGTCTCTCCTGCCAGCAGATCGCTGAGGGCAATCAAAACCTGCTGGGTATCGTACTCAACGCCTAAATTTGTTGTATTATTATTGTTTTTGTAGCTACCGTTAGTCTGTACCTTATCTAGCATTACATTTATTAGATCGTATTTATCTATTAGATGATCATTATTTGTTGCAATCAAAGCAGGAATAACACGATAACTGTTCAAAAAAGTACGTGTATCTCTTTCAATTTTTTCTAATCCTAAAGCAATAGACTCTTTTACCGCATTTCCTAAGGTTTCTTTCGTTTGGGTATTGATTATTTGGGGATGGTCTGTATAATTAGATAAAGCTACCAGTGCATCGCAGGCACCATACAAGTTGCTGCTGCTATATTGAAAATTTCCGAAAGTAGGCATTAGTGAACTGCGGAAGCTATATGATAAAAAACCTCCTGTATCACCACTTGAACCCTTTGGGTACTGCTCACCTATAAGCGCTAGGATTGCTCCAACCCGCCCTTTGGCAGTACCTTCCTCTGCATTTGGCCATTCTTCATCGGGGTCCGCCCCGTAATAGGCATCGATGGCTAAAATCGCTCGGGCTTGGGTAGAAGCATTATGCTTCATATCTTTGTTATTTTTCAAATCTTTGAACCAGCCATTATCCTCCTGTCGCCCCAGAAGTTCCTCTATATCTGAAAGAGGGTCCTCTCCCTTGGCAATTTGGTCAAAAACTTTATCGGCTAAAGCCAAAGTATCTATCCATTTATTATTATTATATTCTGAAGCATTTCTTAACCTAGTTATATAGTTATATGTATCCGCATCTGCAGTTAGGTCAAACTTACTGGCATCAAGCCCTGTCGCTTTTAATGCAAAGGGATATAGAGACATGGTAAGATGGGGCTTTCCATCCTCACCGTCGGAATTCAATGAAAATAAATACCCCTCAATTCCGGCAATCATTTCCTCTATCGTGGTAGGCCGAGGTAAAAAGACCTGAATCGTTAAGGTCGCCTCATAGCCACCATCCGCCACAACCCGGAGATTATGAAAGCCTGCAGCAGCCGGTGTCCAAAGGAAGCTCACCGTCTCAGCAGCTCCACTGCCTAGCTCCTCAATGACCTCAGTTCCTATAGGCTCGGCGACATCCTCTAAATAAAGCGGGACATTCAGTGCTATTAAACTAGAGGTGCCTGTGTTATAAACCTGAGCTGCCACAGTGACAGGCTGCCCGGCTACAGGGACAGAATCTCCCACCAGGTTGAGGGTAATCTCTAAGGCACTACCTTTATTGTTACCATCATAAACATGAGTGGCAACGGTTACAGGTTGGTCCCTACCATTGCCTTCCTTATAAACCTGATCAGTAACAGTTACACCCTGCCCCTCCAATCCTTGGGAAAAGACCGAACCCAAAGGAAGCAGCAGCCCCATCAGCATAACAAAAACCAATAATAAACTAATCTTACTTTTCCTTTGTTTCCTCATCATTGCATTCATTCCATCTCTCCTTGTAATTACACATCAATAAGGCGGGAAAGGAAGTTCTTCCCCGCCTTATTGAAGGTCTTATCAAACTATCAAGTATTTGATTCCCATTGTTTTACCAATAGGTCTCTACATATTCATAAGAGAATTCAATATTATCAACTTCATTTAGTAGTATATTGCTGGCATAAAACGCTGCTTCCTCTCCATCAATATAAAGAACCCAGGTATTTCCTTTCCAGTAGGACGCACCGGGAATGCTGCTGTAGAAGTAGTCAATGGTTTCTGTATCCTCACCAAAAATACTGCTAATATACGCTCCATTAGGATTTCTTGATGTGTCCCAATAAACCGGACTATCCTCTTCAACCCCCAGATTTGTAAGGGACTGTATAACAGCATCCATAACTGTAGGCTGGTTTAAATATTGATGGGTAGCTCCTGCCGGTACATCAAACAGAGTGATAAAACCATTCGTATCGAAACTTATACTTTCGCTAGAAATTTCATCTTCAAAATGATTAAAGGTTACGGTTGCAGAAACTGTTTGGGCAAAAGCGGGAACCGCCATAAACACTGTAAGCATTAAAACCATTAATGTCAATGCCATTGATTTTTTAAATCCGTATCTCATTATTAAAACCTCCTAATTCATTAATATTTTACTAGACAACATAGACACACTTACGACACTTCTTTACTTCCCTTCTCCTCGTCAATATTTCTTAATCACCTCCTTTTGGAATGTTTTTTCCTCTGTGATCACCTTCTTTCTATATAACAAAAGGCAGTATCCATTTGATATAGATACTGCCTCCAGTTTTCTGGTCAGCTTTTTTTATTTAATTCAGTTTCTTCTTTATTTTAAGTTTAAATCTTTTGTCTATTTAGTTGCTTGGATATACTCTCCTATCAACTGAAAAAATTTATGTTTTTCTAGACACTAAAATACCTTGATTTCTATAGGAAACCAAGGTTTGTGTGTATCACAAAGCGCCTCATGTCAAAGCACTATATTTGTATACCCCTTAGTTCCTAGAAGGTCTATACTGCATTATCTTGGCAGGTCTCCTGACTTATGGTTCTCAGCTCCTTTTCCCCTTCCCAGAGATTCTCCAGTGGTATTTTGAAAAGTTGCTCCCCATTTACAGTGGCCGGTCCGCTCAGGATTTTCACCTGATTCCCTTTTAAGCTTCGATAAAATACACAAAGCACCAAAATGATTATGCTATAGGTTTTTTAAACTTGCCTTTATTATACAGGATTTGCTATATTTTTACAACCATTTTTCAAGAGAATCCACTGGCAAGTTTCGATCAGAATGACACTTTGAGAGGTGTATTGGTAATAATTAGCTTAAATTAACGCCTATGATTTTATATTATAAAAAGTTTTACTAAATTTATCTATATGTTCTTTTAAACCATCATGGGTTAAAGCCTCATAGTGGACAATATCAAAGTAGTATGGTAAAGGCAACAGTTCATTTAATTCTATACTTAGTTGGTTTACAATTTCTTGTGTAATATATGTCCCGTAAACAACTATATCTATATCAGATCCATTTTTATAGTTCCCCATACTACGACTTCCAAAAATAGCTGCCTTCTCTATTTCTTTTTTGCCCATCAAAGTATTGATAATCATTTCCATACTTTTTGATGATATACCAAAATTCATCTCATCTCTCCTAAATAATTATATACTTGCGATATAGCTTCATAATATTCTTCTTTAATCTTTTTTATAGCAAAGTGAAAGCGTTCTTCATCATAAGTATGGGCTAGTAAGTTTCGTTTTTCTAGCATGTCCATCCATACTTCTCCGTCTTTTATAACTTCATAATGAAAAGCTGCTTTTATTACATCTCTAGGAAATTTAGCATTTACTTCTTTTGCTTCTAAGTAATCCTTTAATGTCTTCCAAGCCAACTCAAAGGTATATTCAAACCGTTGAATCAAACCTTCTTTTTCAAGTACACTAAGGTTTTCAAAGTCTAAAATAGCAGCATTCAACTGTTTATACGCCTTATCAAAATTTTCAAATCTTTGGCGCCACCTGACTTCTTTTTCCATACTAATACACCTCATTCTTAATATCTTCTCCATAAGCTTATCATTGAAACCTTCATTTACAAATACTACATCAAATTTTTTGAATTTTATATTCAGCAGCTATTTCTTTTATTTTTATCCGATTATCTTACTGCTATTTTATCAAAGTGTCAAAGGATTTACCATATAAAATATATATACACAGTCTGGCGTCCTAACAGATTTTTAAAAATAAAAAATCCTCTTAATTTCCTGTCAACGTTATGCATTTGTAAATTTCGAACATTTTTTGTACTTTTGCTACTTCTGCTGCTATGTCCATTTTTCCCCTTGCACCCCACCAATACAAAATACCACCCCTTTTTATTTAGGCGTGGTATTTGCCTGCTATTCATCCAACAATGAATTTATCACTGCAATCATGCATTATTTTCTTTATTTCAAGATCCTTCCCCATGCTCAGGGTAACGTAATACTCTATCAATAGATTGTTGAGGCTTCCTTCCCAATTAAAATCAGATACATCTCTTCATTATCAATACCCTTTAGGACGGGTATACCAACCCTTTGAAATATATTTTTTTGAGTAAGAAAATCAATCAATTTATCTTCTGCTACAATATCATCTGCTTTTTTATGTATATTATTGATTTCTTCCTTGCTTTGAGAATGAAATATTAGTAATTTACCATCTTCTTTTAAATTATGTTCCACTAGCTTTTTAACAGTCTCTACTTTTTGAGAAAAATGGGGAAATACACTATAGCAAATAATAACGTCAAATAACTTGTCTATTGCCTCTAGTTCTATATTACCATGGAGAAAATTTATCCGGTCCTCTCCCTTAAACTTTTCTTTTACCACCTTCAACATGTTTTCTGCAATATCAATGGCTGTAATTCTTCCCTCTTTCCCTATTTTGTCTAGAATAAAAGGCAACATCACCCCCGTGCCCGTTCCTACATCCAATACTTCATGACCCGGTTTTATCTGTGCTACCTCTAGGGCATATCCTATTTTTTCTTCATTTACCGTAATCATATTGTCCCAATTATGGGCTACTGCATTAAAAAAATCCACCTGAGCCTTCATCAATATCTCCTCCTTATTTCAAATTATGGGTCATATCTCTACTAAGTCCATTTTTTAACATATAAAGCAAAGTTGGTATAAAAATCACTTGAATAACCATGCCAGGCAGTCCAGTTACAACAGCTCCTTTAATCCAGGTAATAGGTGCTAGCCGTACAACACCTAATAGATTAGCCATCAAAAAAACTGTAAATAGAGCCCCTATTCTACCACATACCATGGCACCGATTAAACTGAAGATAGTATTAAGTTGAAATTTTTCAACCAAAAGTCCTGCTATAAGTCCATAAATCGATAGTTCTACCGTCATAATAGGCAGTGTTGGCATTAGAGGTGGCATACCAGTTAAAAATGAACTAATGGCAGGCGTCAGTAAACCTACAAAAAAGCCATATTTTCTCCCCAGTATAAACCCTGCTAGCAGTACTGGAATATGCATAGGCAAAAACACAGACCCCGCCATGCTTACCGTATGAAACAAAATAGGGAACAGTACCCCTAAAGCAATAAAAAAACCTCCTAGAACAACTTTTCTTGTCTCCATAACAAATCCTCTCCTTAAACAAAAAATAAACCACTCAGGTTCAAGACTTCAGTCTTACATCAACCTTCATGGTTTTTAGCTTAATTTTTTTAGTATGAACATTTTTAGATGCTTTTGTTAAAAATATATCATTTACTCTGGGATATGTCAATAATTTTATTTGTTTCTATTTGTTGGAAAAGCACTCTGCCTACCACCTATTTTCCATTATAAAAAGTTTTACTAAATTTATCTATCTGTTCTTTTAAAGCATCATGGGTTAAAGCTTCATAATGCACAATATCAAAGTATTATGGTAAAAGCAGCAGTTCATTTAATTCTATACTTAGCTTATTTACAATTTCTTGTGTAAACACAGGACTAAGGATACCCTGGTTCACTGCAAGGTTTTTTGAGGTTGCATCAAGAAAAGAATAGGAGTACAGGTACACCCCTATTCTTTTTTTAGGCTATTGAATTATTTTTACAATCGCTGTTACTGCTTCAGCTCTTGTAGCATTGTCTTGTGGCTTGAAGGTATCATCTGGATAACCATTAATAATACCATTGACATTCGCAGTATCTACTGCTGTCTTAGCCCAAGAAGAAATGCTTTCACCGTCTATAAAGCTTTTTTGTACTGCTGTATTGCCTAAATCAGCAGCCTTTACTACCATTACCGCCATCTGTTCACGAGTAATAAAATCATCTGCACCAAAAGTATTATCGTCATAACCGCTTAAAATACCATTGGCATGGGCTGTTGCGATATAATCCTTTGCCCAGTGATTTTCTGTATCAGCAAACAACTTACCTGACTTTACTTCTAAACCCAGAGCTTTCACCAGTACTGTAGCAAATTCAGCCCTTGTGATAGAAGCATCTGGTTTAAAACTTCCGTCTGGATAACCGCCGATGGCTTCTCTCGCCAACAATTTGTTAATATGTATTGCTGCCCAGTGACCTATAACATCTTTGAAGGTTTCCACTGATTTTTCTGCTCCTTCTTCGACTGCATTTATTACTTCAATTGCTTCTTCTGCTTCCTTTTCTTTTTCTATCGCTAATACAGCAAACTTTCCAAGGTGATCTGCTTCACCCTTTACATTACCACTAGATTGATCTACTTTTATGTTATCTAGCCCTATCCATTGTTTTTTTCCTTCATCCAGCCAGAAAAGAGAGATATCATATTTGTCAAAATCTACTTTAGATTTGTCAAAAGGTACAGTTAAGGTTACTGTTTTTTTGAAATTACCTTCTTTATTTTTGCTAATCTCAAATACATCTCCTGCAAACTTGCTATTTGAAGCCATTGGTAATCTAGAAATACCAGTTACTTTTTCGATTTTTATCTCAAAGTCACCATTCATTGTATTAGCAGGAAAATCAATAGTAACACCCTGCTCTTTGACTGTGGCTGATTCAGTTGCTTTTACAGTTGTGGATGAGGTTGAAGTACTTTTCCCTCCTCCACCGGAACTAGATCCACCACTGGAAGTTCCTGTTGATGTTGCAGTATAGGCAATGAAGTCAGTAAAATGCTTAGTCTTTACAATTAAATCATTTTCATCATCATACGCATATTCTTTCTTGTCGCTATTTAATCCTTCTGCATCACTTGCAAATTTCTGTATAAGATGAACTTCTCCATCTTGAATATAAGCAGTTTCTTTGCCTTTCTTACCTACAAAGATTATAGTTATAAAATCACTGAATTCCACCCTTGTATCTCCTCCTATAGCAACAACTACAAGAATTTCATCAAGTTTTTTGCCTGTAGGCATAACACCCTTCATCTTATCTTTTACTGCAGCATCCTCAGGATTTCCTGCAGTAATTAGTTCAAGTGTTATTGTAGCATCACCGCTTGTAATGTTTACACCCTTTGGAATCATTACAGATGTCTCACCTCTGTTGACTTCAATTCTTGGCAAACTTGTGTTAGTTGGAAGTTCAACAAAAACTTTTCCTTTGTTTCCTTCAGGAAGGTTTATCGTGATTTCTTTTTCTAGGTCTGATTCCTTTACAGGGATTTTATAGTTTTTGTTACCTTCTGGGATTTCTATTTTAGGTGCATTGTCATTTTCAGGCAATGGAATTTCTTCTATTTCCGGTACTTGAACTTTTGTGCCAAACTTCTTAGCTTCATTGAAGCTAGTTGTTGCTGTTGTCAGGGTTATCAGCGCTGCATCTACTTCTGCTTGTGTTACATTTTCATTATTAACCACTACTTGAGCTTCTACTATTGCAGCTTTATAAGCTGTCATAACGGCTTGTGTTACCCATTTTTCTGTTGGTTCTATGTCTTTTCCATCTTCACTTACGGCTACCGAAACCTTGTTTTCATTTGCTGCTGTGATTGCTGCCTCTAGCGCTTCTTTATTTACTTCCGGTACTTGAGCTTTTTCAGTAACAGTAAAGATCACCTCTGGAGTAGGAGCACCGGTGGAAGAATGAAAACTGTAGTCTCCTGGTTCCAAATCAATCGGCACAGTATATTGCAATGTTGCTACTGCCGCTCCCTCTGATGCTGTCAATACACCACTTAAAACAACATTCTCTCCTCCTTGTTTTACAAGAGTATTTCCTTTTTTCAAAGTCAGATTAATGGTTTCTCCTGCATAATGTGCCGGTGCAGAAGCCCTTACATTTATGTTTTCTCCCTGAGCTACTGTAGTTTTATCCAAACTAATATTTTTAAACAAGCTGATAGGCCGGGTAATACCCGCACTAACTACTTTCTCCTCTCCTTCTCCATATTCCGCATAAATTCTTATGAAGCCTGCGTGATACATCCAATTAATGGCTACATCCGATAGGAGATAGGTTACTTCTGTTCCTGCTGATTCTGCTATGATGATAGGATCTTTTGCTTCTATCGTCATCGTGCTATCAGAGGTTTTATAATACCACTTTACTCCTTCTGTTGCCTCTATAGCTTTGTTCTCTGTGTCAGTGATTTCTGCTACCAGCTCTAATTCCACACCATTTTTGTTGTTCCTTGCGTTTAAAATGTTCATATCATTGGTTGGACGCTTAATGAGAATCTTAGCTGGTTTTGGTTTTTCAAGCAATCCTGCTATGGCCTGATTAATGGCTAATACTTTGGCATCTACCTCTTCCTGAGTTGCTTCTGGCATTGCTAAAGCTTGTAGCAACAGATCGTAGCTTTCTTCCGTGTAATCTGCTTCATTTTTTGTTAAAGCTCGTGCTTTCGCGTCTTCTAGTGCTTCTTTATCAATATCTTCGGTGTTGCTCATTCGTGCCACTGCCATTAAATACCCTGAATCATTTTTATAATAGATGGTCCCATTATTATCACTTACTAGACTGCTAATGCAATATTGGGAATTTGTTGGTTCAAAGATTGAAAGCGTTTTGGCTTCGGTCTGACCAGCACTATCTTCCAGCATATAAATGCCGCCTGGGAGATAGTTGTAAGTAAGATAAACATATACCTTACCTGTTTTATCGAAATAGTGATTCGATAGAAGGGCACTGGTCTGAACATATCCTGGAACCTCGGCTGAGTAAATTTCACTCATATTATTAATATCGATAATCTTATAACTATGTCCAGTGGGACTAAACTGATTTTCTCCAGCTACCCCTAGATAGGCTCTGCCATTATATACAAGCGGTGTACCAGTTGCCATTCCACCAAGTTCCATAGTTTTTATTGTGCTATGATCAAAGGTTCCATCACTATTTACTTTTAATTGATAAAACTTTCCACCTTTAGTTGAAAAACAAATGCGATCTGATGCTTTATCATAGGAAACGGTAGAGCGGATGTCTCCTTTAACACCATTTATAGTATCTATAATATCCCCACTTAAAGGATTCACGGAATAAAGTACCGCAGTCTCTGTATATTGATTTATTGGACTACCGTCGTCAGATCCAAAAATTACATAATTATCTGTGGCATATGCCCCTGCCCAATAGAAACCACCAATGTGGGTGATTTTCCAACTGCATAATTTTACTTCATCTGTTTTTGTTGGATCTTCATCCGTTACTGAGATTCCATAATAGGTTCCTTCTCTAGTTTCATTATTCCAGGTACCACTATAGATATAACCATTATGATAAGTAATAGGCGTCAGTGTTTGCCCTTCTACCTCTTCACTGACCCATAAGCTTTCTAATGTATCAGCTCGTAAGGCTTGGATTTGTCCTTTTCCAACTGGTATAAAAATCATTCCTTCAGCATAGGTAATAGGGTTTAACGCATAGCCTACATTACCAACCATTTCTGAACTTGAGGCTAAGATTTCGCCAGTTTCTTTATCAAGCTTATGCACTTTATTGGCGGATGCTACATAAAGATGATTATTAACTATAATCGGAGGTGTCGGTGCTGCTGCCCAGCCTGTCCCTATTCTCACTGCCCATTTTTCATAAGTCTCCTCAACTGTAATTGGGGTTGGGGCTTCTGTAATACCCATGTTTTCAGCATTACCACGGAAATTAATCCATTCTCCATCATAATTTGGCAGTGGAACCTCTGGATCAGGTGCCTCTACTAAAGCAATACTTAATACACCATTATTCAGGTTATCAAGACTGGTAAGCACACCCTTTTGTGCTACATAGCCATATTTAGTTGCTACATAAGTATACTCCATACCCGGCAATATGCCTGTATAGCTAAGAGGTTCATTTGGTTTTATTCTAACTCCTTTTTGGTCATACAAAGCTAAAGTTGCATCTGTGGGAGAAACAGCAAATTTTACATCATACCCCTCAACTTTATTTAATTCTACTGTATAAACGGTACTACGTTTTTCTTCTTCTTCTCCAGTAGAAAGCTCAATCTCAATCTTTTCTACTTCTGCAATATTTACATGATTATCATTAGATCCATTATACGTAACTGTATAGCTATCAAGTTTAGGCGTTGCCAAAATCTCCACTGTATTTGTATCATCACTTAATGCTGTACTATATGTAAAGATAGTTGAATTAAAGGATTTATCTAGATAAAGTTCATTATCACCATCCTTTAAAGACAACTCTGAGAGAGTAGGAGATAAATAAACATTAAAGGTATATACTACTTCTTTGTTTTCAGAACCATCTGGAGGAGTTACCACTATGCTAAAAGTATTTTTCCCAGGCTTTGTAATGCTTTTTACCCAGTTGGTGCCGATATGCTGGCTTAAGGAAATATTATTTGCCATTAGCTTACTTTCAGCCAATTCATCACCATAATAAACGGTTACTTTTGACTCCGTTTCCGCCGGTACAAAAGCAAAACGTGTAGTCTCATTCAAGCGGACATCCAGCTCATTTAAATGATATTGGGTAATCTTTTGATTAAACGCTGGTCTATCAGGATAGGCTGCATTTGGAGTACCAAAGTAAGCAGTTGACTGCATATTTGACTGCGAAGTAGCGGTATAAATTAATAACTCCTTTAGACCTTCATTGTCACCAACACTTGGTTGCTGTGTTCCTTCTTCTAAATAGACAAAGATGACTTTATTATTTTCCTTTTCAAGTTTTAGAGATTGAGCATTGGGTGTTTTATAACCTTCTATTGGTGTAGGTACAAATTCATAGATTTCACCAATTCTACAATAGTTTCCTCCCAAAATCTCCATAGCATTAAATAAACTAAAATGGTTGCTGCTGGCTATATAGTCAGTTAAATAATTGTTGCTGCCCTCAACAATTTCGTTATGAACCATTTTCTTTTTTTCTAATCCTACAACATCCTTGCTTTCTAAAATATTTCCTGATTGATCTTGATATTCAAGTGTAACCTTTGCAGGATTAACAATACCTCTAGTGTTTAAGTCAGTAACAATGCTGGCGTTACTATAAACTTTGGTATATCTTTGTACTCTGTTATTTAGATCCAAACTGGTATCTACAAAGCTTCTTGATAATATTCCATCATCTGATAACTGTATAACTGATTTTGGAATAACTATTTCTTCAATATTATTAAACCCAAAAGCATTTCTTTCAATTACTTCCAGTCCTTCAGATAAAGCAACAGTCTGTAATAAATTCTCCTTAAAAGCAGAATCTTTTATTTGTTTAATATTTGATGGAATAGCAATATTAGTTAACTTATTGCCTTCGAATACACTTTTATCTATAACACTTAGATTTTCAGAAAAATTTATTTCTGTTAATAAATTACCTTTAAAAGCTCCTTCTTCAATAGTTTCAATACTTTCAGGTATAGTTATACTTTGAAGAGCATTCCCATCAAAAGCATACCATCCAATTTCTTTAAGCGTATTAGGTAATTCCAATGTCTTTATAGGTGATTTTATTCCTCCACCCCATCGATAATATGCAAATGCTCCACGTGCAATTTTTTGTACTTCTACTCCATTTATTTCAGAAGGTATAACTAAATTTTCTGGAGGTTCGTTATTCAAATAACCTTTTATCGTTCCGGTGGAAGCTTCAAAATTAAATAATGTTTCCTCCTTCATTCCTGCTTGTTTAGCCTCATCGAAGCTGTTTGTTGCTGCTGTCAGGGCTTCTAAAGCTGTATCTACTTCTGTCTGTACAGCATTTTCATCATCAAACGCTGCTTGAGCCTCTGCTATTGCAGTTTCATATGCTGTCATAGCCTCTGGTGTTACCCACCTTTCTGTTGCTTCTATGTTTTTTCCATCTTCACTTACGGCTATTGAAGTTTTGTTTTCATTTGCTGCTGTGATTGCTGCCCACAGCGCTTCTCTATTTGCTTCTGGTGCTTCTTCTTTTTTTATAGCCTCTCTTATGGCAATGGTTTTTTGGTTAATGATCTCTTGATCTGTTGTCAGATCCTCTGTTATTGCCAGGGCTTCTTGTTTTAAGCTTTGAATTTCAGCCCATTGATCCTCTGTATAATGGCTGGCATCCAAGACATTTATTTTTGCAATTTCTGTCAAAATAGCATCTCTGTTTGCAACGATTACAACAGGATCTGCTCCGTTTCCTTCACTGCTCATAAAATAAGATCCTAGATCTGCTCCCAATCCATAAAGGGTAAACTGCCAACGTACCACATCTCCTGGTTCAACTTGCCATAAGCCTGATGACATGGGTATAAAATATTCGCTTGTAGTAATCATCCAGCCAGAGGTACTGGTAAAGTCAAATTCTCCTAACCATTGATCATCCCATCTGCTCCTCAGGCTTAAATTGTTTTCATCAAACACCCTCTGAAGGTAAGCTGGAAGCGTAGGGGTCATTTCTTCTTGTGTTAATTCATCCTTTATGGCAGCAACATAAACCCCCATGCCACTATACGTGGTGACATCTAGATTTGCTTTTCCATAGGCTTTTTCTAATATGGAGTAGGCCGTATCTCCCTCTTCTAATTCCACCAGAACCGGCTCCATAATATATCCTTGACCTAGTGTAAACTTTTCTATAGCTACTGTTGCATATTCTCCTTCTACCTGTGGTCTTAAATTTGTAAGAATGCTATTTAAGATTCTTATTTGAAAATCTATCTGGTCTTGGGTTAAGTCTTCTTTAGCTGCTATGTTTTCTGCAACTTCTATTGATTTTTTTATTGCTTCCCATGCTGAATGTGTATACTTATTTTTGTCTAATGCTTTTACACTTTCTATTTTTGCTCGTAGTTCTGCTTTATCCATTGGCTTTTCAACTACTACATCCGTCATATCATATAGAGGTTTTTTTCCTTCTGTGAATCTGTTATAGGCTACAAGTCCATAGGTTCCTTGATCGGTAGCCATACCATCTACTACGCCGGCTTCTGCTCCCCCACCTGTATTCTCACCGGGTTTTACATGCATAAAACCTCCAGCAGGTACAGCAAAGCTCATTAGATTATCCACAGTTGAATTGCCGTTTTTAATGAATCTAGGATCAGTATGTGGATCTATTCCTAAACCTGTTAGAGCTACTATGACTTGTGCACAACTTTCGCTATTCACGCTTCCCCAACTGGTGTAGCCTCCGTCTTCTCTTTGTACATTTGAAAGCCAATTGATCCCTCTGTCTATAGCTGCTTTTGCTGCCATATTGCTTTCATAATACGGTGTTAGCCCTTGTATCGCCATTGCTGTAATATCAGGATCTGCAGCTCCTGATAATGACCAGCCTCCGCCATCTATTTCTCTATCCAAAATGTAGTTAATCAATTTCTCCCTTGTGGTTTGCTGGCTTACGCCTTCAATGACAGGTATTTCATAGTTTTTACTGTCTAATGCTATCAGTGCAAAGATAGGTCCATTAATTCCTTGCTTAATTACGAAATTAAAATCTGCTAAGCCATCTCTTAAATCATAGCCTACAACGTCGGTAATATCTTTACCAATGGCAGTTAAACCTAAAATTACTCTTGAATGCTCTGTTCCTTTATTTCTATCTAACCTTCCATCAGGTTTTGCCCCAGAGGCTGGCATTAATCTGGCTACTTCATTTTCCACATTGGTGTAATAGATATCGTAATACCCCTCTGGAACTACATACTCTCCTCTTGCTAAGGAAAGAATCGACCATTCTCCCTCAAGGGTTCCATAAGCAGGGTTGTCTACGGTATTAACAATATAAGCAAAGTTTCTTTCCAGCTGTTCTTTTACTGTAAGTTTTTCCTCTGCTTTGCTTCCATCTTGCTTCGCTGCATTAAATATTGCTGTTGCTTCTTCTAACGCTGTCACTGCAGCTTCTACTTCTTCTTGTGTTGCTCCTTCATCATCAAACACCTTTTTCGCATCTGCTATTGCAACCTCATAAGCTGTCATAGCCTCTTCAGTTACCCATTTTTTTGCTAGTTCTACATCTTTGCCTTCTTCACTTACTGTTACAGATTCTTTGTTTTCATGAGCCGATGTGATTGTTGTTTGTAATACTTCTTTTTCTACTACTTCTTCTAAACCTTCTCCAAGATCTTTAAAAATTTCTATGCTATCTCCATCTTCTAGTTGTATATCCTTCCTATTGTAAGCACTTTTATCACCATTTAAAGTATAACTCCAAAACATCCCATCCTCTGACATTAGTACTCCAAGCGGTAATGATGCTTTTTCAAAGTCATTGCCATGTTTTTTTAATGCTTCCATAATAGCTGCATTTACAGAGTTGTTTTTCAGCACAGTTACATTTTCAGTAAAAACAGCATCCTTTTTGCTTGTCACCGTCACACTTACAAAATCGTTTTGAAAACTATCATAGGATGGCAACAAGTCATACGGTGACTTTGCATAATAGAAAAATACATAATCACCGTCTGCAATTTTTTGCGTTCTAGCAAGGCCGCTTGGCATCATAAAATTGATCTTATACATCCAACCACTTTCTAGACCGTAGTAACTATCCTCTATGCCATTTTGTTGACCTTCTATCCCTTCAATCCATCCATTATTCTGTATATCTACTTGTAAGTCTGTGGCCTTTAATGCATCTTCAGCTGTAGGGTCATCTTCGTCGTAGTTTACTGTAATTTGCTGTGGGGCAAACAAAATTTCATTATACATCCCTACTACAGCAATATTTACCTGTATACTATTATCTTCTGCTTCTGTACCTGCTGCTTGTAATATCTCCCTAGTATTTTTCTGATCACTATCATATATAGCCTCAGTAACTGTCAATTCTGTCAAAGTTTTTTGGTTATCAGTTAACTTCACCACATCAGGGTTTATACCCTCATTCATAGCCCATGCAATCATAGGGTTAAATAACGACAAAATCATCATTAAGGTAATACACAAAGCTATGTTTTTATTCAATTGCTTTTTTGTCACTTCCCAAACCCCCTTTTTCAGTATAAATTTCTTATTTTTGCAAACAAAAAAACCAGTTCCCTCCTTTTCTTACAAAGTAGGTACCTCTGGTTTGCCAGTCAGTACTTATTTAAGATTTTACAGTTTGATAGACTTTTTAAACTCTTCTACTCGAATCGGACAGCTGTCTTGAATAATCACTTTTATTTCCCCATGTCCAATTTTTCGAATTAAGTTAATAAGTTTTTTTTCTTTTTCTGTCATTTTACTCTGAAGATTTTCTTGTTTTCTTAAAGCTTCCAATTTTATTCCCCCTTTTTTAAAATAAAAAAACATCTTTTCTATCTGGAAGGAGAAAGATGCTTCAAGGAAAAATATCATCATTTTTAAAAGTAGCTACTACTACTTATATAAAATGACAGACTATTCTCCTTCCCATCCTCGTGAGAAATTTAGAGGATCTTTATGGCAGGTATCCTGGCTTCGTTTCATCGCAAAATATTTCCTTCCCGTTATAATAACAGTGGATATAATAGTTTGCTCTACGTTACAGTGGCGGGACCGCATCGGATTTGCACCGAACTTCCCTTTTAACTTTTAAAGGTATCCCTTTAAAAGACCATAAAAACAAATTTATTCAATTATCATCATAATACCATTTTTTTTAACTTAAATCAACAAATTAATACTATATCCTTCGTCAAAACCGAGAAATCGCCGTTAGGCTAAAGCTTCAACGGCAATTTCTCGGTTTATTTAGTAGTTATTTTAGGTTTTAAGCATTTTTTTCTAATAAGTTTAAAAACTCTTTTTCTTCCTCTGCCTTCATATTATAAGTATGTTCTCCATCAATCGGGAAGTTTTTCTCTTTTACTTCTTTATAATATTCTTTAAAGGCATTTGTCATGATTTCATTCACATTGGCATATTGTTTTACAAACTTTGGCGTAAAATTATCATATAGTCCAATCATATCCGCATAGATTAGTAATTGTCCATGGGTATAAGATCCAGCACCAATACCTAAAATAGGGATACCGCTTCTTTCAGTAATCGCCTTACCTACAGGAGCTGGTACACCTTCTACCAGGATACTGAAGGCACCTGCTTCTTCAATTCTTTTGGCTTCATTGACAATGTTTACTGCAGCCTGAGCACTCTTACCCTGTGCTTTGTAGCCACCCTGTTGTCCCATAAACTGCGGTGTTAATCCAATGTGTCCCATCACAAGGATACCAGCATCATTGATGGCTTTTATTCTACCAGCTATTTCTGGACCGCCGCCTTCTAGTTTAACTGCATCACAGCCACCTTCTTTAATTAATCTTCCTGCATTCTCTACAGCCTGTTGATTAGAAATTTGATAAGACATATAGGTCATATCCCCAACAATAAATGTATCAGGAGCACCACGGCGAACAGCTTTGCAGTGATGAATCATATCTTCTAAGGTTACTGGTAGGGTTGTATCATAGCCCAAGGATACCATCCCTAATGAATCTCCAACTAAAAGCATCTCTACCCCTGCTTTTTCCATCATTTTTGCAGTTAGATAGTCATAAGCAGTAAGATAGGTTATTTTTTCTCCTTCTGCCACCATTTTGTGAAAGTCATGAATCGATTTTTTTGCCATTCTAAACACCATCCTTTTTTATTTTGAAAGTAATTTATGCTCTGTTTTTAATAATTGCTCCTTTGTCTGCAGATTCAGCCAATCTGCTATAAAGATACAAATAACCTTCCTCAACCCTTGGTTTTGGCGCTTGCCAAGCAGCTCTTCGTTTTTTTAATTCTTCTTCACCAACCAAAAGTTCTAATTTTCTTTCAGGAATATCTATTTCTATCATGTCACCATCCTGCACAAAGGCAATAGGTCCTCCTTCTTGAGCTTCCGGTGAGATATGACCTACAAAACATCCATTGTTGGTACCTGAAAATCTCCCGTCAGTAACCAATGCCACTTTATCAGCTAAGCCTAGTCCATAAAGAAGCTTCATTGCTTTAAACATTTCAGGCATTCCGGGACCACCCTTTGGTCCTTCGTATCTTATAACAACAACATCCCCTTCTTTGACCTCGCCATCCAAAATAGCTTTGTTTGCTTCCTCTTCTGAATTAAACACCTTAGCAGGACCACTAAATGTCCACATCTTGGGGTTAATCGCAGCAGGTTTTGTCACTGCAGAATTAGGTGCTAAATTTCCATATAGTACTGCTAATCCTCCTGTTGCTGTAAAAGGCTCTTTGAAGGTTTTTATAATCTCATTGTTTGGTGAATTAAAATCTTTAATATTTTCTTCTATTGTTTTACTGGTAACAGTCATGGCACCTTTATGTAGCAATGAAGCGATTTCCTTCATAACTACCGGTACACCCCCAGATTCATAAAAGTCAATGACATTTGGTGATGCTGCAGGGTTCATTTTGGCAATCAGGGGAGTACTTCGGCTTAACTTATCAAAATCCTCCATGTCAAAATCCACCTTGGCTTCATAGGCTATGGCAGGAATATGCAGGGCAGCGTTGGTAGATCCTCCTATGGCAGAGCTCAATCTTACTGCGTTTTCAATGGATGCTCTGGTGATGATCTGTCTAGCTGTTATACCCTCTTTTACTAAATTTACAATGGCTCTACCTGAATCTTGGGCAGCTTTTAGCCTATCATTGTACACTGCAGGAATCATAGCGCTTCCCGTCAAAGACATCCCCATCGCTTCTGCAACACAGCACATGGTATTTGCTGTACCTAAAAAGGAGCATGATCCACAGGTTGGAGCACATGAGTCCTCCATCTGTATTAATTTTTCCTCTGTAATCTCACCTTTTTTCAGCTTCCCTACCCCTTCAATAATCGATGTAGTATCTGCTTTTCTTCCATGGATCACAGGACCACTAAGCATAGGACCTCCATTGACAAATATTGAAGGTAAGTCTAATCTAGCTGCTGCCATTAACATACCAGGAACAATTTTATCACAGGAGCCCAGCAACACGATGGCATCATATTGATGTGCTTGAACCATGAGTTCAATGCTATGGGCAATGATATCTCTTGTAGGAAGAATATACCGCATTCCTTCATGGCCTTCAGCAATTCCATCACAGGCACCTATCACCCCAAATTCTACTGGTGTCCCCCCTGCTTCCCTTATGCCTTCTTTTACTGATTCAGAAACTTGACGTAAATTATAGTGGCCAGGAACGGTGGTGCTCCATGCATTAGCAATACCTATAATCGGTTTATCTAAATCTGTATCAGAATAACCCATTGACTTATAATATGCTCTGTTGATACTCCATTCTGGCCTGCTTAAAATTTGTTGACTCCGTAATTTCATTGATGTCACCCCTTTAAAATTTTTAATTTAAATTTTCTATTTGTATTTTTTCGTGTATTTATTTAAAAGGAAAATTTAAATTTCCTTCATGATCAAAATTCAATGTTTCCTCCCCTATCACTTCTATAGCATCTAATGATTTAATCTCATTAAAAATTCTTTGTGAAATCAGTAATTCATTGATCTCTAGCGTGTTTTTTATCAATGCCATTCGGGCATTTTCTTTACTGATATATTTATTGCAGCAAGACAAAGCAATATTGATGGCAGAAGTATCATTTTTCCCCACAACTGGCAAAAATCCCCTTTCAAGAAATCCAGATGTAACTACATTTGTATAAGTAGCTTCAAAATCAATTTTTTTCAACAAGCGGTCTGATATCACATCTGCGATACCCACCCCAGTAGCATTATGATGACTTTCCTCTGTTAGATCAAGACATACAATTCTGTAAATCGCTTTACTTTGATCATCACTTTCACCGCGGATTAAATATCTTCCTGTAATATTTGGGTCCATCCCTACACCACTTATGTTTTTCCCCATTTCCTGAATCACCAAGACATCCAAGGGAAAGCAGGGTAGTAATGGTAGCAAGGTTTTTGCTTCCTTCAACAATTTAGGTTCTTGTTCTAATATCTTATCTTTAGGCATCACCGCTATCTTAGCTGTTGTACCCTCGGCATTCTCCAATATTGCAATGCCACCTAAGATAGGTGCTTTGTCTATGCTTATTTTAGCCGCCGAAGAAATTAACTTTTGAAGTCCATAGATACCATATCGATGAATCTCTGAAGCTCCTTTTTGTTTTCCTAAACCCACAGCAATTTGCTTAAGAATGCCACTCTCAACATTACTACGGAAGTCTGTATGAGATTTCACACGATTTATCAGAATGACACCATCCAAAGAGGCAGCATATTTATCGAAGTATACCGTAGCACCTTCTGGCGTTATGCCTAAATTAACGGTTTCCATAGTAGCCTTAATCGGTGCCCCAATTTTTTCCTCGCTAATACCATAGTTCTCTAATATTTTGATTTGCCCTTCGGCAGTAGCTCCTCCATGACTACCCATAGCAGGTATAATATAAGGCTTTGCCCCGACAGCTTTAACGATTTCTACAACTTTCTTAATCATGTTTTTATAATTATAAATACCTCTACTGCCGGCGGCTATGCCTATTTTGTTCCCAGATTTTATCAAGGGTAGAATTTTTTTCATTTGTTTCTCGATTTCTTCTTCTACATTTTTAACTGTCGGATTATTAATTGTTTGTTTTATTCTGTACATCCTAGGTATTAAGTTCGTTATTAAATCTCGACTCAAATCAATCACCTTACTCTATTTATTTTGGAATATAGATATACGTCTATGAATTTTAATATACTAAGAAATGTTTTACAGGGGTGAAAACCATAGCTGTATATCAAAATTCAAATATAAAGACGTATATCCATAGCATTTAAACGCTTTTTATTTTATTAACTTAGATTATTGCGCTAAACTACATTTAAGTAAGTGCTTCATTTATGATATGTGCTTCTCTTATCCCCAAATAGCATTTAAAATTAACAATGTGATAATTCCTACTGCCCATGAAATTGTTGTTGTAATTGACCATACTCTAATTTGTTCTTTTGCCTCTTTGATTCCCAGCATACGATTTACCACCCAGAAATAGCTGTCATTAAAATAGCCGAAGAATACTGCCCCTACACAAGCTGCCAATGCTGCAAATACAGGATTAACATCTAATGTTGTGATCATTGGTGCTGTTATAGAAGCGGCTGTAATCATAGCTACAGTCCCACTGCCCTGGATAAATCGAACCAGTGTCGAAACTACAAAAGGAAGTAAAATAGCAGGTATAGCAGATGCTGCAATAAGCTGTGCAATATGGTTTCCAGCACCACTATCTCTCAAAACCGCTCCCAATGCTCCTCCACCACCAGTTACCAAAATAATGATTCCTGCGGACTTGATACCATCCTCCATTTTCTCTAAGGTTTCTCTTCTTGAATCACTGCTGGTCAATCCATAAATAGCTACCAGCAAACCAATTCCTACAGCTATAACAGGCTGCCCTAAAAATCCAATGAGGGTCATCAAGGTTCCTTCAAGTTTTAATGTGTTTCCAACGGTATTGAATAATATTAATAATACAGGTAATAAAATAGGTGCAAAGGACATAAAAGCAGAAGGTAAGTTTTTATCATCTGTATCCTCCATATCAACACCATTTCCACCCAAAACTGCCCCTGCTGCACTATTGCCCATTGAGGCACTTGCAGCTATTTCTTCCTGTGATACACGAACCCATTCTTCCCCATCCTCGCTAGGAAGCTGATAGATTTTCTTGCCAATCCACTGACCATAAAGCATCCCTGCCATTGTCATGGGAATAGCTAAAACAATCCCCCACAGCAATAGACTTCCAACGCTTACCCCAAATAATCCAGCCACACCAACGGGACCCGGTGTAGGTGGTACAACCGTGTGGGTAATAACTAAGCCCACAGCTAAGGCAACACCTAGTGAGATGGCTGATTTTTTTGTTTTCTTAGAAATCGCCTTTACAAGTGGTGATAAAATCACAAAACCTGAATCACAAAAAATTGGTATTGAAACAATAAAACCAGTTAGTGCTAACGCTAGTTCTTCACGGTCCTTTCCAAGACTCTTTATAAAGGTTTTTGCCATCTTTTCAGCAGCGCCAGAAACCTCAAAAAGCTGCCCCATCATTACGCCAAAACCTATAATAATCCCAATACTTCCAAGTGTGCCTCCAAATCCGCCGGTAATAGAGCTAACCACGCTATTTGGTGGCATTCCTCCAATAAGTCCTGTGATGCAGGCGGCAATAATCAGGGCTAAAAATGCGTGAACTTTTGTCTTCATTACCATGAATATCAGACAAATAATTCCCACCACCAACCCAATAATCATTTGACTTCCCGATACTACTACTTCCATAAAAAATTAACCCCCTTATAATTTTTATTTATTAAACTTAGCTACATCATGTATAGCTAAGCCAATAACCTCTCTTCTCTTTACTCCTCATGACTTTATCTCTATCTATAGCATTGAGAATTTTTCAATATGACCTCCTATACTTTTTGCTAATTTAATCAACGATAGCATAAAGATTTGTATTTTTAAGAAATGCAACCACCTTAGCCAATGCATCTTTTGTTCCAAATCCTCCTGCTTTGGTGATAATACGTATCCCCTCACATTTGCCACCCTTTAATTTTCCTAAAGGTATACCAGATAATAACTCTTGTTCTAAAATAATACCATCGGCACCCATTTGTTTTACCACATAGGATGTTGTTCCCCCACCGGTTACAACAATATCTGTCACCAAACCTCTTAGTGCCAATGCTTTCGCTGTATTTCCTAAACCTTCGGCTAAAAAAGTACCATATAAGCTAACGTTTTCAGATATTTTATAGCCCTCCAATTCCTCTCGATTTTTTAACAGTGTATCCGTAGCGATAACTGTTATTAAGTTATTCCTTAGAGCTTCTTCTGCTTCAGATAATAATTTTTCAAAAACTTCTTCTTTATTTTTATTCAATAACTCAGTAGCCAGTTCAATTACTCTAATATCCTTCATCTTTTTTAGTTCTGCTATTTGATCAGCTGTTGTTTGATTAAAGGTAGCTGCAATCACTAGTATCGAAGGCTGCTCTTTAATTAAAATTTTCGAATCGTTATCATTAAAGTCCAAAACAAATGGTAAATGGGCTGTTAACCCTGCTGAACCCGCAATAAGACAATGATTGCTGTAGACTTTGATGGCGTTTGCGATTACAGCTAAATCACCCTCAGATACAGCATCCACCACGATAAACTTTATTCCTGACGTTTTAAGCTCAAACAATTTCTTTTCTAAATGCTTTGCGCCAGTACGGACATCACTTAAGTTTATTAGTCCCACTTGTGTTTCTATTTCACTTTCAAGAAGCGTTGGAATATGGCAGACTGGATAATCAGCATTATCCTCTTTAGAGCTTTTAACTAATAAATATCCATTTTCTACGATTCTTCTATGATCAGGAAAAGAAGGTACAATTACACACATATCTAATTTTAACGTATCCAAAATCCCCTGAATTTCAATGCCTGGATTTCCTCTGAGGGTAGAGTCAATTTTCTTATAAAAATAATCTATCCCCACCTTCTTTAATCTGTCGGTTACTTCACTTACACATTTATATGCCTCCTGTGGATTAGCGTGTCTAGTGTTTGTATTGACAGAAATAACTTTTATTGTATCTTCAATTGCATCTAAATTATCAACATCTAGGCTTACAAAGGTAGGTAATCCAAATTTGCTAAACTTTACCCCTGTATCATTTGCCCCAATGATATTATCAGAAATTATGCCTAACCTTTTCAAATTATCACTCCTAAACTTTTTTGCTGCTTACTAGATATACATAGCAACTTTCATGCCAACATTACTTTTCTGCTATTTTGTAATACCACACAGATTTTCTTAATAAATATTTTTCAATTATCATTTCATTTTGGAATAATCATTTTTCAAACACCTTGTTGTTACCCTTTGAATTTACATATTTTTTTAAATATTTCAAATCGAAACAATCATTTCATTTTGAAATATTTTTTAATTTTCTCCATATGGTCGTTGTGCTAATTCCTAATTTTTCAGCAGCTTCTTCTTTATTTTTGCAAATCTTCAACACTTCTAAAATAACTTGTTTTTCTATTTCACACAAAGGCTGCTCAATGTTTAATGTTATTTTATTAGCAGGGTTTTCCTGCAAATTATAGTCAGTAAGAGACACTACATCATGTAAATCTACAGTACTTCCATTTCTTAAAACCACCAGTCTTTCCACCATATTTTGTAACTCTCTTACATTTCCAGGCCATGCGTATTTCTGTAAATAATCAATAGCTTCTTTTGTAAATACGGGTCTTTTGTAATGAAACTTTTCCGTGAACAAATCTGTAAACCAGTTAATCAGTAGAAGTATATCCTCCTTCCGTTCCCTTAAGGGAGGAAGATTTACTTTCAAGACATTCAGCCTGTGATATAAATCTTGTCTAAACTTCCCCTCTTTTACCAATTCACTTATCTCCTTATTTGTGGCAGTGATTACCCTTACATCTACGTTGATAATTTTATCTCCCCCTACCCTCATAATTTCTTTTTCCTGCAAGACCCTTAGCAATCTCGATTGTATATTCATAGATATATCGCCGATCTCATCTAAAAAAAGCGTTCCCTCATTAGCCAACTCAAATAGTCCAGTCCTTCCACCTTTTTTAGCTCCAGTGAATGCCCCATCTTCATAACCAAACAGTTCACTCTCCAATAATGTCTCTGTCAATGCCGCACAGTTGATACTTACAAAGGCAGCCTCTCTTCTGCTGCTGAAATTATGCAAACTCTGGGCAAAAAGTTCTTTGCCAGTTCCTGTTTCACCTATAATCAATATATTCGAATCCACCGTCGCAAATTTTTTGCACTTTTCAATGGTTTTATTTAAAACATCACTTTTCGTAATAATATTTGAAAATGTACAGTTGGCTACAAAACCATTATTGTTTCTCTTAACAGAAACTTTGTTTGTGTCAAGATGATTTTGTTTCCGTAATGTACAGACAGCTCCCACAACATTTTTTTCAATATTGATGGGCATAACATTGAAAATAATCCTATTCTCCTTTATCTGGTATATTTCATTTACACTTTTTTGTTTATACTTCAGTGCCTCATTAAAATTAATAAAAGGCATTACCTCTGAATAATGCTTGTCCATCACTGCGTTATCTAATTTCAGTACTTCCTGAGCTTTTTTATTAATAAAATTGATATAACCCCTTTGATCAACTGCAACGACTCCCTCATAAGTATGTTCTAAAACAGCTTTAATTTTTTCATAACTTGCCCATTCTTTTTTCTTTAAAGAAGCTATTTCATAGGCTTGTTTTATGGCTTGTCTAATGGATTCTGTACTTGAATTAATAATCATTGACTTTAAGCCATATTTTTTTGCAACTTCACTGACACTATATTGTCCAAGCAAAACATCAACGCCCTCAAGCTCAGTTGTAATTAAACTTCTATCTAAAGGCAATTGAATTTGACTTATGCGAACATCCAGCAATCCTTCTAACTTTTTAGCCTGATAGGAGATATGTTCCAGATCAACAATGCCAATATTTTTACTATATTTCTTAGCTTCATTTAGAGCCGTAATTATATCCCAGCTTGAAATAGGAATCTCTACAACAGGTATATTCATAGCGGATTTTATGGCGGTTAAAGTAGCATCTCTGCTGACAATAATGTCAATACCATTTTTATTTAGTTGTTTAGCTAGTCCTACTATTTCTAAAGAATTACCTATCGAAACATGTATATCATCATTCCACTCCTTACAAACCTCCATAGCATTGTTGGCTAATTCTTTAAAAGGCGCTATGATCGCTATTTTACTTTTCATTCTATCCTACTCACCCTTCCTTTTATCATGATTTTGCTTTTAGGGTATAAGACCCCACCTCTAAGCGTTAGCGTAGGTGGGATTCTCAATCAAGCAGAGTAGACTCTCCACCGGATTCCCCGATGTTCAGCTTTAGCTGGACGAGTTCACTTTATTTCACTTTGTAATATTCAGTTTATTATTTATTGTCTAAATAATAAAGACTTATTTTAAAATTATTTTAGTTTTGAAATTTTAATATGCTTTCAAAATGAAAGCCCCATGTAGTATACGCTATAGTACTACATGGGACTTCCTCTTTGACAAAACTCTCCTTATGATCATATCAACTTAAAACAAAATCTTATTTAGTTATCTTCTGAGTTTTTTGAAAACGCGTTGTAACATCTGTAAGGGTGCCCACCATTCTTGTAGGTTTATTTTCTTGATCTCTTTCCATAACCCGTCCCTTTGAGATAATCCATTTATAATTTCCTTCTTTATCTTTTATACGATACTCACTGTGATAAAACAGGATATCCCCATCTAAATATTTTCTCATTTCTCTCAGGACATCTTTACGATCCTCTGGATGAATTCTACTTATATATTCTTTGGTATCCCCAATAAACTCATTTGCTTCAAATCCAAGTAGACTTTTATATGCTTTGGAAAAGTAAACTTCACTATGATTTATATTCCAATCCCAAACAATCAAACCAGTTCCTTCAATGGCATATTTCCAACGCTTTTCACTTTCTCTTGCTAAATTTTCCTTTTCCTGTAATTTATCATATTGATCCCTTAGCTCTTCTAAGGCAGCTATTAATATTTTTTGAGAAGTCTCTAAGTCTGCATTTGCCGCCTGGATTTCTGCTTGTGATTCCAGAAACTTTAGTTCTTTCATCCCCATTTCCCCTAGTATTTCTGCAAAACCACAAAGGTAACCCATAATATGTTTCAGTCTTTCTTCCTCAACGATTGGAATTTTTAGCAAGGCCCTTACATATTCAGATTCATCAAATCCAAGTTCTCTAGCTTGTTTGATGAAAAAGTCCAGGTCAGGCTTATCTAATAGCAGTTGACCAGTGAATACGTTTGCAATATGTTTCCCCTGAACAATGACAGGAGCTACCGCATCAATTAGACCATTTTGGCATTGATAAATTTTATAATTTTTATTATCAGCTAATATTTTACTAATATAGGTGTCACTCTCAATACACCTATCTCTTGCCTTCGAATGGGTCCGATGGAACTTTGTGCAGATCTCATTCCAGCCTGAAGCGGTTAAAATATTTCCTTCTAGATCAAGGATCCCTGTAAGAATCCCCGTCGCTTTGTAAAAAAGATTTGTCAGTTCCTGGATTTTAGAAATATCAACAAAATTAGCAAACTTATACACCATGCCGAAACCTCCCTAAAATAATTGTTTTTTTATAATAATAACGCAGATCAATACATCTTTCATACTTAGCTATTCTGCTTCGACTTGCCCGTCTTCTTTTTTATTTTGTAATCATTAGCGTTAACTTAAGCCATAATTTTGTAATTATTCTCCATTTGTAGTGAATATCCTGCTTATCACTTTACTTAAAATAATTTAAGCCCATAGTATAGTACTATGGGCTGTATAGGTTTTAATACAGTTTTACTTAGGTAAATGAATGGCCATATTATGAACAGCGTGAACTGCTTCATGAAGGGATTCTCCTACTGTAGGATGCGCATGTATTGTTGTTGCTATCTCTTCAATAGTGGCTTCTAGTCTTAGCGCAAGTGCTCCTTCTACAATCAATTCTGTTGCCCTCGGCCCTGCCATATGAAGCCCTAAAATCTCTTCTGTTTTTGCATCTACTACATATTTTACCACCCCTTTAGCTTCTCCCATGATGAGGGATTTTCCATTGGCGTATAATGGAAATTTTCCCGTTTTGGTTTCATACCCCTTCTCTTTCGCCTGCTTTTCTGTCATACCTACTGCTGCTAATTCTGGTTTGGTATATACTGCATAGGGAATTGTTTTAAAATCAATTTTTGAAGCTTTCCCCATGATCCCTTCGACCGCGACAATTCCTTCTGCTGAAGCCACGTGTGCCAACATGATTTCTCCTCTGCAATCCCCAATTGCATAGATATTACTAATATTTGTTTGAAATTTTTTATTTGTGATGATTTTATCTTTATTTAGTTTAATACCAATTTTCTCCAACCCCATATTTTCAGTTACTGGCTTTCTTCCTATAGCTAACAGGACTTTTTCTACTTCAAATGATTTGCTTCCTTCTTTAGATACTGCCTTCACCCTTAAACCTGTTTTAGTTTTTTCAATCCCTTCTACTTTTGTATCTGTACAGATATCCACTCCAGCTTTTTTCAATGCTTCCACAAGATAATCAGTGACCTCCTGATCCATTGTAGCTACAATATTTGGAAGGGCTTCAACGATTGTCACCTTTGTTCCCATACTGCTATAAACACTGGCAAATTCGCTCCCTATAACACCGCCGCCTATCACTAGCATACTCTTAGGGATCTCTTCTAAAGAAAGGGCTTCATCACTTGTAATCACCCCTTCTAAGTCAACTCCCGGTATTGGAAGGATAAAGGGCTTTGAACCTGTAGCAATAATCGCATAATCAAAATCTACTGTTGCTTTCTTTCCTTCCTCCTGTTGAACCTCCAGCTGATTGGCGTTTAAAAAAGATGCTTTACCCATTATCACCTTAACTTTATTGGATTTTAAAAGCATATTCACCCCACCAATTAATTGACCCACTACTACCTTTTTTCTCTGCTGAAGTTTTTTCCAATCAATATCAAGCTTTTCAATTTTTATCCCTAATTTCTTCGATTCTTTTGCTAAAGTAGTATATAATTCAGCAGTATGAAGCAGAACCTTCGTAGGGATACAACCAACATTTAAGCAGGTTCCTCCAATGTATTTTTTTTCTACAAGTGTAACTTCTGCCCCTAGCTGCGCTGCCCTGATGGCTGCTACATATCCTCCAGGGCCTCCTCCAATGACAACAACTTTCATTTTTTTACCCCCTATAAAATTTTCTATAGTAATAGCATCTCTGGTTTTTCGATATATTCCTTTACCCTTGATAAAAATTGTGCAGCTACCGCTCCATCTACTACTCTATGGTCTGCCGTAAGACTTAAGTTCATCAATGGTTTAATCACAATCTCCCCATTGACTACAACAGATGTGTCAGTGATGGTATTGACCCCTAAAATAGCCACCTCCGGCTGATTGATAATTGGCGAAAAGGACTCTATACCATACATGCCAAGGTTGGTAATCGTAAAAGTTCCTTCTGTCAAATCCTCCTGGCTCAATTCATTATTTCTTGCTTTTTCCGCCAATTCTTTTACTTCACTTGAAATCTGTTTTAAACCTTTTGTATTGGCATATTTAACGACTGGTACAACAAGACCGCCTTCTAAAGCAACTGCGACACCAATATTGGCATAATTGCGTGTAACAATCTCATCATTTTCAATTCTGCTGTTTAAGTATGGAAATTCCAATAGGGTTGTTGCAATAATTTTAACCAATAGGTCTGTAAAAGTAACCTTACAGGTACTTTTTAACCAATTTCTAATTTCTTTCAGTCTGGTAACATCTACTTTTATGTCAAAGGTTACAGCTGGCGATACCCTCCAACTATCGAACATTCTGCTGGCAATGATCTTTCTCATCTGACTCATTGGAATTCTTGTTTCTATTAGGTTTGTCTGACCTTGTACATCTTTATCCTTTAGATAATTGTACACATCTTCCTTCATGATTCTGGAATCCTTCTTAATTTCACATAAATCTACATCAAGAGCAGCTGCGGTTTTTTCAGCCATTGGAGAGGCCTTCACTTTTTTTGCTGCACTGTTTATATAGTTTTCAACGTCTTCTAATGTGATTCTACCATTAGGACCCGTTCCGGTTACAAGCTCAAGATCAATATTGTTCTCTTCGGCTAATTTTTTTGCTACTGGGGAAGCTTTTATTCGTCTTCCCTCCTTTGGTTTATCTACTGATGCCTTTTCAGTATTTTCATCACTGGTTTCTATGTCAATTGCTTCATCACCTGTACTTCCTGACGCTGCGATTAAAGAAGATATATCTTCATCCGCAGCAGCAATGATAGCCACTGGCTTTAAGCATTCTACAACATCCTCCTCCTTCACCAGTAGTTTTCTTACAATTCCACTTTCTGTTGCTTCTACTTCATTAGTAAGCTTATCGGTGGTAACGTCAAAAAATACTTCTCCTGCTTGAATTTCTTCTCCCTCTGCTTTATACCATTTTGTCAATTTACCTTCTGTCATTGTCAGTCCTAACTTTGGCATTGTTACTACTTTCGCCATGTTCCATCCTCCTCTATACTGTAGTCCTCTATTTACAGAATTTCATTTCTATTCTCATCTAAGAAAAAAACCATCTTTCTGCGCATCTTCTAATGCCTTTTTTATATTTACACGAAGAGGTCCATTCCTCGTTATTTTAAAGGTTATCTTTTCATTTTCTCTAAAGGGAATCTCCCTTTCGCCATCAACCGCAATCATACCATTGCACTTTGTTTCATAAACGTAGGCTTTATTGAGTTTTAAAATTTTCGGTTCACCCATGCGGACTTTTTTTACTAGCCCTGCCGCCATCGGTGCAAGAATGCTATATCTACCTTCTGTTAAATTAACAGAAGCACCAAAATCATCTTCATCTCTTATGATTTTTTTACATCCCACAATGGAGGAAAAGCCTATAGACGCAGGATGTGCTTTCGATACAATTATTTCTATCATATCCTCCATATCCCAAATTGCTTTAGATCCAACAAATAAATTTTTTGATAGTACTGCATCCACCAATGCAATATCTATTAATTCTTGGTTTTTATAAATTTCAATTTTTTTATCTCTTTTACATATGCTATCCTTAGCATATTTTCCAGAAGCAACTACTGCTGCAGCCATTCCAGCTACAGTGCCCTCCACCATTTCAGGGTAAACATTATTGGTGCCTGTCGATATACTGATCAGTGGCGTATTTTTTATCGCCTTGGCTGCTGCTCTATTGGTGCCATCCCCACCTAGTACAATCATGCAGCCTATCTTCATATCTTCCATCATCTTTGCGGCGCATGTAGTATCTGTTGGATTAGCATTGAGTTTCATACATAAAACTTCTACGCTACTGGTCAACTCTCTTGAATAGGATAAGTTGTCTATTGCCTTATAACCTATATTAAAGGAATCCGGCATAATATAAATGTTCTTTACACCGCATTGCTGCGCCCCCAGTAGAATTCGCTCAACAATATTTACTTTTTCATGGTTATCAACAACGGTTGCGTGGGAAACAAGTCTTCTTATATCTTTACCTGATACAGGATTGGCAATAATCCCTATGCTTGACATACCTTACCACCCTTTTAAAGGGGGGGTAACATAAGTTACCCCCCTATTGATTTAGACAGCACTATGTACAGTACTTTTTACTGCGCTTATGATATCCACAGAATTGGGAAGTACATAATTTTCAAGACAAGCTGTAAATGGTATAGGGGTATCTAATGCACCGACCCTTACAATAGGCGCATCTAAATGATCAAAGGCTTTTTCAGCAATAAGCGCTGCAATTTCCCCGCCATAGCCACCTCTTTTGTTTTCTTCCGTAGCAACGACTACTCTATTTGTCTTTTCAACAGATTTTAATATTGTTTCTTGATCTAATGGATATAATGTTCTTGGATCGATTACTTCAACTTCGATTCCTTCTTTGGCAAGCTCTTCTGCTGCCTTTAACGCCTCATGGAGCATCTTTCCATAGGCAATTATTGTGACATCTTCACCTTCTCTTTTTATATCAGCAACCCCAAAAGGAATCGGTGCTACATTATCCTCTACATTACCCTTCATAGCATACATTGCCTTATGCTCTATATACATCACTGGGTTATCGTCTTCAATAGCAGTTAACATCAATCCTAATGCATCCTGTGGGGTAGATGGATATACTACCTTCAATCCAGGCACATGGGTCAACCACGCTTCAAGGGATTGTGAATGTTGGGCTGCTGCTTGAACACCACCACCAGCAGGCAGCCTAACAACCATAGGTACAGTAATCTTTCCACCAAACATATATCTCATTTTTGCTGCTTGATTTACGATCTGATCCATGCCCACCGTTAAAAAGTCAATAAACATTAATTCGGCTATAGGTCTAAGTCCAGTTGCTGCAGCACCAACGGCTCCACCAATAATAACACCTTCCGATATCGGCGTATCTTTCACTCTTTTTTCTCCAAATTCTTCAAAAAGTCCAGCCGTTACACCAAAGCATCCTCCAAAGGCACCAACGTCTTCCCCCATAATAAATACCTTTGGATCTTCTTTCATTTTTATCCTCATTCCTTCTCTTATTGCTTCACCATAGGTCATATTTCTCATCTAACTCGAACCTCCTCTACGATATCTGTATAAATATCTTCAACTGCTGATTCTAGTGCAGGATATGGACTGTTGCCTGCAAATTCTACAGCCTCTGCTATCTGCTGATCCACATTCTTTTGCAATACCTCTAACTTCTCAGGCGTAATTACTTTGTTGGCCAACATATGTTTTTCTAATCTCTCCAAGGGGTCCTTTTGCAACCATTCTGCTAATTCTTCTGAAGACCGATAGGAAGTAGGATCTCCTTCAAAATGGCCTCTATATCTATAGGTTTTACATTCTACTAAGGTAGGTCCCTGGCCTTTTCTAGCCCTTTTGATGGCTTCATTTGCTGCTTCATAAACAGCAAATACATCGTTACCATCAACAGTTACCCCAGGCATGTTATAGGCAACTGCTCTATCGGATACATCTTGTATCGCTTGATGCCTGGACTGACTCATGGAAATACCATATAAATTATTTTCACAAACAAAAACCACAGGAAGTTTCCATATGCTTGCAAGATTTAATGCTTCGTGAAAGGTACTCTGATTAGTGGAAGCATCTCCAAAGAAACAAACACAAACCTGATCTGTTCCGTTATATTGCGCCGTAATCCCTGCTCCTACAGCGAGATTGTGTCCAGCACCTACAATACCGTTGGCACCTAAAATCCCCTTCGTAGCATCTGCTATATGCATGGACCCGCCTTTTCCTTTGCAATATCCTGTTGCTTTTCCATAAAGCTCTGCCATCATTTCTTTTAAATCTCCACCTTTAGCAAGAATATGTCCATGACCTCTATGGGTACTTGTAATATAATCAGCCTCCGTTAGATTTGCACAAACACCTGTGGCAACAGCTTCCTCTCCAATATATAGATGAACAAATCCAGGAATTTCACCTTCCGCAAAAAGCTTCATAGCCTTTTCTTCAAACTTTCTTATTTTCAACATTTGGTTATAGACTTCAATAACCTTATCGTTAGATAAATTCACATTATTCCCTCCTCATTTTTTAGCTGATATAAAGTTTTCACAAGACACCTTTACTTCTACGCATGCGTTCGCAATCACTATACTATCTTTTAAATCTCCAAATTCCTCCACACAAAGTCCTGGTACTTCCATCCCCCCCTTCACGATTTCTATTGATTTCTTACCTATAGGTAGAACCTTCATCACTTTTTCCGCCTCTACCTTTTCTGGATAAGGTGCAGCAATCGTGACGTGTACACCTACTTCGTTAAGATCTTCGACCTCGAGTATTTCCTTCAAACCACAAAGACAGCTTTTAGAGATTGCATCCTTTACAGCTCTTTCAGCTGCTTTCGTTACATCCTGTCCATGTAGATCTGCTCCCCACCCTAACTCAACGATATATCTCTTCCACATCATGCCACCCCCTTCGCTATTCTCTTGACCTTCCCTTATTAAATAAAGCAATAAGTATGCCAGTACCTAAAATATCATTAAAATTTTTTATTAGAAACTACGTTTGCAGTCTTTGGCTATATTTTTTAGCCAAGGCAAAATCCCAGACCCTAGCTATAAAAATTCAAGTGTAGTGACATACCTATGAAACGTTTTTAAAAAATATTTTTTTTAATAATTCTTAATAAGAAATACCTTTATAAATGTAGTCGTTATCATTAAAACGAAAGTATCTGTTAGCTTTTCTAACACTTTTCATTGCACTTTCTGGTAGAAGTCATTGCGTTTCTTTGTTTTTCAGCATCTATTGTTAGAATATCTAACACCCATCAATTTCAGGACACTAAAAACCCCCCCACTGGTTTTCAAAAACTGCTGGGAGTTTTGCTTTCTTAAACTAAAAAAATAAAGCATAGCTATGCTTTATTTTTTTATCTTATATTTTTTCATTTTTTCGTAAAGGGTATTTCTAGCGATTCCCAGCGATTGAGCTACCTGAGTGATATTACCATCAAATTTTTTCAGAGCTTTTTTGATTGCGTTACACTCTAGTTCTGCAAGCGTAAAAAGCTCATCTTCCTTCTCTATTTTTATCTCTGCCTTGTTAAGATAATGAGGTAAACATTCTTTTGTCATGCTATTACCTTCTACCATATTGATAGCATATTCCAATACATTTTCTAATTCTCTAACATTCCCAGGCCAATGGTAATTATTTAAAATGTCCATCACCTGAGGATGAACCTCCGGAATCTCCTTCCCTAGCTTAAGTGCCATCTTTTGAAGAAAATATTCAACAAATAATTCAATATCTCCATACCTTTCTTTTAAAGGAGGAATATTGATAGTAACAACATTTAAGCGGTAAAACAAGTCTTTACGAAAAATGCCTTTTTCTATTTCTAGACTTAAATTTTTATTTGTAGCAGCAATTACACGAACATCGATGGGGATTGGCTTATCGCCCCCTACCCTCACTACGTTTTTTTCTTGCAAAACTCTTAGTAAATTCACCTGCATATCGATAGGCATATCCCCTATTTCATCTAACAGTAACGTACCTCCATCGGCTAATTCGAATTTCCCAGGTCTGCCTCCCCGTTTAGCCCCGGTAAAGGCTCCATCACAATAACCAAAAAGTTCACTTTGAATCAATTCCCTGGGCATAGCAGCACAGTTCACAGCGATAAAAGGTGCATCTCTGCGTTCACTGGAATTATGAATGGTCTGTGCAAAAACCTCTTTACCGGTACCACTTTCTCCCAATAATAAGACAGTAGATGGACTTTTAGCCGCTACCTTCGCTTTTCTAATGGTCTCTTGAATTTTATCGCTCTTTCCAACAATATCTCTAAAACGAAATCTTGCCTGGGTAGCCGCCATCTTATTTACAATTTGATGGACCTGTTTAATCTCTCGAAAAGTTATCACTGCCCCCACAACCTGCATAGATTTATCTCTTATAGGGCTGGCTTTTAATGTGCAATGAATCTGGCGATTGAATATATCTATTGTGACTTCTTCTTCTAAACAACTTTCTCCTGTTTCTAATACCCTTTTGATATGATAACAATCCCCTATGATGCTGCTGACCTGTTTTCCAATCATATGGCTGGAAAGCATACCTATGATTTTAGACAGGGCTGGATTCACATGGGTTATCATAAAATCCTTGTCAATGGACATGATGCCTTCTGAAATTGTGTTCAAAACAGTGGTTAAATGTTTATGTGCAGCAAATAATTGTCCTTGTGTCTCTTCCTTATGCAATTGATTTTCTATGGCTCTTACCGCAGCAACAACCATACCCAAATCCTTAGAATGTTCACGTCCTACTAAACAAGACATATCTAAGCAGCCAATAATATTTCCGAAGGAATCATGTATGGGAGCAGCAGAGCAAGCCCAAATGTGGTGTTTACTGCAATAATGTTCTGCCCCCGAAACCCGTATAGGGCTATCGCTCACCAGTGCAGTTCCTATAGCATTTGTACCAACACACTCTTCCAACCAGTTTCCACCAGGTAGGAAATTGATGGTTTTTGTCATTGCTAGAATATCTGGGTCTCCCATAGATTCAAGTATAAGACCTTTTTCATTGGCCAATACAACAACAAAGCTAGAACCCTCCACACACTTGAATAAAGTTCTCATAATAGGCCTTGCAATCTCTATAAGCTGTTTTTTTTCTTCAATGTATTGTTGGATTTTTTCCTTGGGTAGTAAGTCTTGACAATAGCCGTCTCGGTGGTTTACTTCTGCATTATAGCAGCGAAGCCACGAATCAGCTATAACATCACGTACATAAACTCCTTCTATTTTTCCTGACAAGACGAATCTATTCCATGCCTGTTTTATACTTAGCTTACCAGAACTACTTGCCCTATCTAACATGCCCTTCTCCTTTCCCCTTAACAGATAACGGAAATTTCACATTTCTAACAAGCCTTCTATTCTTCATAAAAAGTATTAGAAAAAGTCAGATTTATTCCTTTAAATATATTCCTTATTATAGCATAACATAAAATTTTTTAATTATGATGACTATTTTTTAGAATTGTTTAAATATTTTTTTAATAATTAAACATTCGTAAAAAACCTTAAATGATCTTCTCAATCACATTTACAGCTTGGTAAGAACTTCTTACAAAGGGTCCACTCTCAACAAACTTAAACCCTTTTTTAAAAGCTATTTCCTTATAATCATTGAACTTTTCAGGAGAAATATATTCTTTTACTTCTACATGCTCCTCTGTTGGCCTTAAATACTGCCCAAGCGTCAAAACATCGCAACCTATGTTCCTTAGATCATCCATCACTTCTACTACCTCCTCTCCTCTTTCCCCTAAGCCCAGCATCATTCCAGTTTTTGTAATGATTTTTTTATTGCTTTCTTTTACTTGTTTTAAGAGATTTAATGATCGGGTATAGCTTGCCCCTGATCTTATCTCACTGTATAGTACGGGTACGGTTTCCAAATTATGGTTAATGATCTCAGGTTCAGCATTTATTATTTTTTGTATAGATTTTTTGTTTCCTTTAAAGTCCGGTATCAGTACCTCAATGGTAACATTTTTATTATGTTTCCTGATTTCATTTATGGTATCTACAAAATGCTGCGCACCCCCATCCTGCAAATCATCCCGTGTTACGGAAGTAATCACCACATGTCTTAAATTCAGTTTATTTACTGCTATAGCAACACTGGCTGCTTCCTCTGTTTTTATAGCTTCTGGTATCCCTTTAGAGACTGCACAGAACCCACAATTTCTTGTACATATTTTTCCTAAAATCATAAATGTAGCAGTTTTTTTCTGAAAACATTCTCCAATATTAGGGCAGTCCGCCTCTCCACAAACCGTATTTAATGCTAATTCCTTTAACAATTTTTCCATTTTTAAAAAACTTTTTTGATCTGCTGCTTTTTTAGTCAACCATGATGGTCTTGTCTTCATCATTTTTATATGTTACCTCCTTTATTTTATCCCTCACTAAGTTACAATGAAACATCTCTTCAAAGCTGCTTTTTAGCGCCTCTATCACCGTCTCCTTTTTTATATCCTTGTTGATAGATGTTATAGAAGTTACGCCAAATTCTGTGATACCACAGGGATGAATCAGCTTGAAATAATCTAAATCTGTATTATAATTCAAAGCAAACCCGTGCATGGTAATCCAATTTTTTACACGTATTCCTACTGCACATAGCTTATTATCCATGATCCATACACCTCTGTGTTTTTTCTTTCTTCCTCCAACGATATCGATTTTTTTTAAGGTTTTTATAATCATTTCCTCTATGGTGTCCACATACCATCGGAGGTCTTTGTTAAACTTTGCTAAGTCTAAGATGGGATAACCTACTATTTGCCCTGGGCCATGATAGGTGATATTTCCTCCTCTATTGGTTTCATAAATATCAATTCCTTTTGCTTTCATTACCTCCTGTGTATAAAGCAGGTTCTCAAAACCCCCTTCTCTCCCAATCGTAAATACAGGTTCATGTTCAAGGATTATAAAAAAACCTGCTGCCTCTTCATGATCTTTGGTATATTCAAACAACTCTTTTTGGATATTTAACGCCTTCTCATATTTCATTTTTTCTAAATTCATAAAAGATACTTTTTCCATTATAGCCTCCTGATTTGTTCTATTTTTCTTAATGTAAAAGGAACAACAAAGAACTACTAAAATCATAGTAGTCCTTTATTGTTCTATTTCATCAGTAACTAGACTACCAAGGCGTGACTAAAATTTTAATATTTTCCTCCTTACGATGAACTAATTCATCGAATCCCTTTTCTACTAAATCATCTATTTTGATTTTTCCGGTAATTAAGGCATCCGCCTGAATACGTCCATCATTCATTAGATCAATTGCAATTTCAAAATCTCCAGCATAAGCCAATGAACCAACAATATGCTTATCTTTAAATACAATATTGTTGAAATTAAGGCTGGTTTCTTTTTCATAAACACCTACTACTACAATTTTTCCACCTGTCCTAGCTACTTCCACAGCTAGAGGGGTTACCTTTTCACTGCCAATGCATTCAAAAACCACATCTGTTCCTACACCCTTGGTGACTTCTTTAATTTTTTCCTTAATATCCACTTCGTTTGGATCAAAGACTTCAGTGGCTCCCATTTGCTTGGCATAGGCTTTTCTAGCCTTAGCTACTTCCACCACATATATTTTGCTGGCCCCTGCAGCACGAACTGCTTGAAGTGTGGCTAAGCCAATTGTCCCTGCCCCAAATATTACAACGTTTTCCCCCTGAAGAATTGGTGCCTGCCGTACCGCATGAATCCCTACAGAAATCGGTTCAAGCAGGGCTGCTGTTTCATAAGTCATATCGTCTGGAATTTTATAGAGGGTATAATCAGGAACAACAACGTACTCTGCAAAAGCGCCATTTGTCATCAAGCCAGTAAAAGCTAGTTTTTCACAGACATTATACTTTCCAATTTTGCAGGGATTACAGGTATGACAAACTTGACATGCATCAGGTGCAACCCTATCCCCTACTTTAAAACCTTCAACTTCCGGACCTATTTCAACAATTTCTCCTGAAAATTCATGCCCGAGAATGATAGGGGCCTTATCGCCTGTTAATGGATGTGGTTCTGTTGGAATAAAAATAGGACCTGCTAAATACTCATGTAAATCTGAGCCACATATACCGCACCATTGAACTTTTATTTTTACTTCTCCCTTACCTGGTGCTGGAGGTTCTGGTACCTCCATGATTCTAACATCTTTTTTTCCATACCATACTGCTGCCTTCATAAAAACCCTCCTCTTTTTTATAAATTATTGAAAAATTTCATCTCCACTTTTAAACTGCAACCCTGGGTGATGATCAAATCGTACTACACCAACATCCGCTTTACCTTTCACCGCCTTCTTTACGGCTGCTACTCCTTCTAACCCAAATCCTCCGCACAGTTCGATGACGGTTATACCCTGTTCTACAAGCTCCTTTGTTACTTCAATTGCTTCCTTATAATCTTTCACCCCTACAACAGTAAGACTTACCACTGATGTTTTTATCACTTTTATCACTGCCCGATGCTTACTAGCGTCAGCTTCAGGAGCAACAAATATAAATGCAGCTTTAAGTGACATACGTACTTTCTCCTTCCTGTATGATTTTTTATCATTGAATTTTTCCATCTTTTCATATGACCATCATCCTATCACCCCCCTGATTAAATCGTGGAAACTTTGTCCCCAATTATAACAATGCAATAACCATGCCAAATTTAAACTATGGTTTCAAAAGAGATACATTAAATTCTACCCATCATCAAAATATTAAGAACTCATCAAAAAACTACATAAAAAAACTACATGATGGATGTTTCTCATGTAGTTTCTTCGTATTAAAAATGAATTTGTCCCAAAAATGCTTTTAGCCTTTCATGCTGAGGGTTTTCAAAAATATCTTTTGGTGTGCCTTGTTCTGCAATAATACCTTCATGTAAAAAAATTACTTGATCCGATACATCTTTAGCAAACCTCATTTCATGGGTCACTATAATCATCGTCATCCCTTCTTTTGCTAAGTCCTTCATAACCGCCAATACTTCTCCCACTAGCTCAGGGTCTAAAGCAGAAGTAGGCTCGTCAAATAGTACTACCTTCGGTTCCATCGCCAATGTTCTTGCAATAGCTACCCTTTGCTGCTGTCCTCCAGATAACATAGCAGGATATTGATTGGCCTTATCTGATAAACCAACCTTTTCTAGCAATGCTAATGCCTTTTTCTTAGCTATATCTTTTTCCTGTTTTTTTACTGTCAAAGGCCCCTCCATCACATTCTCTAAGGCAGTCATATGAGGAAACAAATTAAACCGCTGAAACACCATGCCTACTTTTTGTCTGATTGCATTAATCTCTTTTCCCTTACCCATAATTTGTTTCCCATCAATCCAAATTTCTCCTTCATTTTTTCTTTCTAAAAAATTAATACATCTAAGCAGTGTACTTTTCCCAGAGCCACTTGAACCTATCATGCATACAACTTGACCTTCTTCTACACGTATATGAATACCCTTTAGTACCTGAAGATTTCCAAAATACTTATGTAAATTTTTAATTTCTACCATTCTTTCACCTCTCATAAACCTTTAATCGATTTTCTATCCTTAGTAATACTTTAGATAATCCTATCGTAATAATCATGTAGTAGCACCCAGCAATAAAGAACATAGGCCATGGATTAAAGGTAGCTGCTGTATACTGTCTTGTCAGCATTAAAATCTCCGTTATCGTAATAACACTGGCCAGGGAAGAATCCTTGATAGCAATAATAAATTGATTCCCTAAAGCAGGTACAGATCTTTTAAATGCCTGAGGTAATGTTACTCGCCTCATAGCTTGCCATTTGGTCATACCCAAAGATCTGGCTGCTTCTTTTTGACCATGATCAATAGATTCAATAGCACCTCTAAATATCTCACTAATATAGGCCCCATTATGAAAAGCCAAGCCAATAACAGCTGATATAAAAGGAGATAACCTTATACCAACTTCAGGAAGGGCTTGAAAAATAAATATAAGCTGTAGGAGTAATGGTGTCCCCCTTACAATGCTTATGTATACATCAATTACCTTCATTAAGGGTTTGATCCTTGTCATCTTCAACATAGTAGCAAGCAGTCCAAAAACTGTCCCCAATAAAATTGAAAAGAATGATAACTGTAGTGTCATTCTCACACCCGGTAAAAATTTGGGGGCATATGTCATAACCACCTGTACAAAATTACTTATCTGATTTATTATTTCATTTAACATGTTTCAGCTCCCACGCTCCTCTTTTAAAGCTAGAAATGGGTAATATCGCTATTACCCATTTCTAATATCTACGTCAATTTAATTGTCTAATATATTGGTACCAAACCATTTAAGACTGATTTCTTCATAAGTACCATCATCGATCATTTCCTGTAAAGCTGCATTTACTGCTTCTAATAGGGTGCCATCTTCTTTTCTTATGGCTATGCCAATCTCTTCAATATATAGTGGGTTTCCTACAGGTATTAGCGGCATATCAAATTTCTCAATACCATGTAGCCCTACTAATAAGCCTGTGATTAGGCCATCAGATCTTCCTTGTTGAACTGCCCGCATGTTGTCTACATCACTCTCAAATTGCAAAATATCTGTTACATTTTCCATATCTACCAAGAAATTTTGAAAGGTGGTTCCTGTTACAACCCCTACAGCTGCATTTTCTATCTCTGCTAAATCATCTGCATCAAGATCTTCCCTCCCAAAGAACTGTGCACCATCATAATAGTAGGGATTTGAAAAGTTAACTTTTTCTAATCTTTCTTCTGTGATGGCCATGCTACCAATGATCATATCAAAGCGTCCACTGGTTAATCCTGCAAGAATACCATCCCATAGGACGGTTATAGGCTCCGCTTCAACACCTATTTTTTCCGCAATAGCATTAGCAATATCAATATCAAAACCTATCAAGGTTCCATCTTCATCAATAAAGTTAAATGGCGGATACGCCCCCGTCATTGCAAATGTTAAGGCTCCTCTTTTTTTAATTTCATCCAATGTATCTTTTGTTGCGGCAGTATCTCCATCAGCTGCCTCTGTACCTTCACCTGGATCAACATCTGTATCGATTGAACCCGTCTCCTCAGCAGCACACCCAACCATAAAAATTAACAACATTATTATCAATAATATACTTATTTTTTTACGCATTTTCACCCTCCATATTTGTATATTTTGGGCTGTCGACAGCAAAGGTTTCACGTGAACACAAGGTTTAGCCTTTAGCTTGTTCAATATTTTACTATAGTTTTAGTTTTGGGTCAAAGAGGAGAATTTACCTTAATTTTACAACAGCCTATCTGTCTTTACACCTCCCATGATGTAATAAAGTATCCTTAGTAATCCTCCTGTATACTTTTGTATGCTCCCATATCATTTATTTCAAACAGAACCATTATTCCCGTGAAAACTTTTAACAAAAAACTAAGCGGGAAACTAAAAATTAAAAATTGTGGTAAAATATAAGCATTACATAACAAATTTTTTTTGGAGGAGGGGTATTATGTCAAACTTTGATCATAAGCTTGAAAAATACGCTGAGCTTGCTATAAAGGTTGGAATTAATCTAAAAGAAAAAGAAGGTTTGCTCATCGGCGGAAACACCGAAACTTTACCACTTGCAAGACTTGTAATGAAAAAAGCCTACGAAGCCGGTGCAAAGCATGTGGAGTTTCAGTTGTCAGATGATGAAATGAGTTTAATTCGATTTAAGTATGGAAAAGACTATGTTTTTGATAACTTTCCCCAGTGGAAGGTTGATTCCTTAGAGGCCATGTATAAAGACAATTATCATCATCTTTTCATTTCTGCACCAGATCCGGAGTTATTAAAGGACATTGATAGTGATTTAGTTGCCAGAAGTCAAAAATCTGCTTCTCTCGCAGCATCCCCTATCATGAAATACAGAATGACTGGTATAACAAAATGGTCTATCATTGCTATGCCCTCAGCAGCGTGGGCAAAAAGTGTATTCCCAGATCTAGAAGAAAAAGCCGCTATGGAAAACTTATGGAAAAAAATCTTTGAAGCAACGCGCATTGACCAAGAAGATCCCATAAAAGCATGGCAAATACATGATAGTAACCTTAAAAAGTATAGAAACTTTTTAAATGAAAAACAATTTGAAAAACTAGTATTTCAAAGCCCTGGAACAGACTTAGAAGTCTATCTAGCAGATGATCATTTTTGGATGGGCGGATCTAAAGAAAGCGAAAATGGTGACCCCTTTGTTGCCAATATTCCTACTGAGGAAGTGTTCACTACCCCTCATTATCTCAAGGTTAACGGTACCTTAAAAGCCACCAAACCCCTTAGCTTGAACGGAAAACTTGTGGATGACTTTGGATTTACCTTTAAAGATGGCAAAGTGGTTGATTTCTATGCAGAGAAGGGCTACGAGGTTTTAGCAAAGTTAATGGAAAATGATGAAGGTGCCAAATATTTAGGAGAAGTTGCATTGGTTGAAAACAACTCACCTATATCCAATACGGGAATACTTTTTAACAATACATTATTTGATGAGAATGCTTCAGTCCACTTTGCTTTAGGCAGAGCCTATCCTTATACGATGAAAAACGGTTCTGAAATGACGCAGGAGGAATTAACCGCCAAGGGTGCAAACTTCAGTCTAATCCACGTGGACTTTATGGTGGGGGGGACAGAACTTAATATTACCGCCTATGAAAAGAATGGTAATAAGGTTGAACTGTTTAGGAATGGTAACTGGGATTTATCGTTGGGTTGATAAGATAGGATTGCAGGTAAAGCTGACATTGTAAATAGCTACTAGTCAGCTTTACTTACTATCATTTTGCACTTTTTAAGTGACTAGCATAAATCGCGTAATACCCTCATAAAAATACTCCTCTCTATAAAGAATCCTCTTGTTTAACATCTACGTCCATTTGATGCTCTCCGTCTTCAAACCCTGCTGATGTTTGGCCTGAATCTGAAGTTGGCATTTCTTCTTGTTCGGTATTCTCATCTACGCCATATTCTACATCAATCATATTCCTCAGCTTAATTTTCACAGTTGCCAATCTGTGAGCTCGTTCCAGCAAACCGAAACATCGGAGAATCAGGCGGAGTGGGGTCTTCACCCTAAAACAAAATTAAGATAAAAAACCTCTATCGGAAAACTTCCTTATAGAGGTTTTTTATCTTAATTAATATATTTTAATATTTACATTTAATTCCAGCATTCAATAAGTATTTTAGAGATTGACGTATTATTTAATAGAGTGTATAATAGTAATTACACCCTATTGCAATTTACTTACACTTATTCTATTTTATTATATCACATTTTTTAGAATTTGTCAATATTTTTTTAAAATTTTTCAGGAGGGAATTTTTATGAACTTTCTTGACATCTTTTCTAAAACTGGTGTGTCTTTTATCGAGGATATGATCCATGAAATTATGTGTACAAATGCGATTTCAGAAAGTTTTGGATTATATCTATCGCCACAGGATTCACAGGAAATTATAATGAATCGAAATGCCATTTTGAAGGAGTATGAACGAGTTGAGGTAGATAATGAAATCACTCAGAAAATAATCACGCAGTTTTGCTCATCTCCTTATCTTCAACAAACTGATTATGCAGATACCATTATGGAAATTCAAACGTTGTTTCATCATTTAAAAAATGAGCTAGACGATAACATAGGCGATGATGAATTGATTGAAAAGCTTGCAGATTTATATAATAATAATTGTTTTGGTGCTTTGGATCTTTTACAAGGTAGGGAAACAGAAAAGATTATAAAGCAGTACAAATTTGGAGACGAGGATGAGCAAGACATTGATCTAGATATGGAGGAAGAATGAAGCTTAACAAAATAGTTAGGAGGATCTATTATGGGAGAAATCGTAGGGATTGATAAAAAAAAGTTAGATAAAGACCAATATTTAGTTTCCCTAATGCAGGAAGGCACTCAAAGAGGACTATTAAGCGCAGAAATTTCCAGGAGCATTCCCTTTGATGTAATGGAAATTCTTAAAGAAGTTATGAGAATGTACACAAAAGGAGAGAGCTCTACTTTAAAAGTTGCAACAGCCGAAGGTTTGATGAAATCCATCCTCTATGTCCTAGATCTTTTTTTGATGAAATATCCTAATCCAGAGGATGCTATCTGTCATTTAGAATCATGCAACATCAAAACCCTATACAAAGAGGCAATGTCCTATGCAAAGGACTATGTAGAAGACACAAAAAAATTGTACCAAGCTGTCGAAGCAAAACGTGTAAAAGTGCCAAATGTCGTCTATAACGAAACCTTCACAGAGGCAATACCAAATTTTTTTCTAAACTATGATATAATTTTTTCAGCACATAGTACTTCAAGTGATCTAGACTACCCCTTAGTTTTTAATGACATGACGACAAAAGGAATCACTTACATCAGAAAATATCTTGAAGCCTTTGCATTAGAAAATGCCTTTTGTTGTAACTTCAGTGCTAAAAATATAACCAGAATACTTCAATCCTATGGAAAGTCAATTGGTCAAAATTACGAAAAAGTACCTATCAACTTATTTGAGCTTATATTCAATAATATTGTCTTTTTAACATTATTAGATAAAAGCTATGAAAATCTTCTAATTTCAACTATAGAACTTCAAATGATTGAAGAAAAGCTAAATCTGCTGGACAAATTTAAGATAAAAACACTTATTTTCAGCCTCTTAGATAGAATAATAACGGCTTTAGAAATCACGAACGCTAATCTTATTGATTTAATCTATCGCTATTCGGAGAATATGGTAGAGCGTCTAAATAATGCGTTACCTCAAGGTCACCTTGCAAATATGATTGTATTAGAAGAAACCACTCACCACAGAGAAAGAGTCATTTTAGACCCGAGACATAAAATGAATAATAGATTTTTTAGACTTGTACACAAAAAAATATTAGAATGTGCTACCGTTGAAGATAAAGTAATTTTATTAAATAAATACGTTAATTCTTTAGATGATTTTCTTGATTTATTGAAAACAGACTGTTTTTATGAAAAAGAGTATGACTATGTTTTCGATACCTTGGGGAATCTAGAACTTTGCATCTTAGCCATTAGTGGTTTTAAGGAGTATATGCTAAAAGGAGAAGAGAAACTTTCTACTTTTCTCTCTAAACCTATTACATTTAAATATGATTGGGAAAAAGCTTTTATTGATTGGCTGAAGAAGCTAGACAAAAAACGCATTCAAGATATTGAGCTATTGGTCTACAAAAACCTTGCATCTGAAATTGTTTAATTTGAATAATTTCAAAATTAGTTGAGGAAAACATTTTTCTCGATTCGTTGATTATGGAGTGTAAGCATCAAACCGTTAAAGCACCCCACATATCAGAAATACTGATAGCAAATCACCCGTACAGTTCTTTTTCAATAAATATAAAACAAGTATTAAGTAAAGCTGACGAGTGTTTTTTTATTTATAATGTCAGCTTTACTTACAGAAGGTTGTTATTAAGGAAAAGTTTTTAACTTTTTGTATCATCCTGTGTATTTAAAATGCTAGGCCTCTGTTTTTTGAGCGGTACAGGAATTCTAAATAAAAAATCTATTAAAGCCCTTATATTTAAGGGTACTAATGGCCATAAATAAGGTACATTCAAAGACTTTGTTGTTGCCAGTAAAATGAACCATAGGATAACAGCCCCTATTAACCCATAGATACCTAATACTGCTCCTACTATTAAAAACACAAGCCTAAAAATCCGATTGGCTAAACTTAGTTCATAACTAGGTGTAGCAAAGGTACTCATGGCAGCGATGGCTAAATAAAGAATAACCTCCTCCGCAAATAAACCTACATTAATGGCAACCTCTCCAATCAGTATGGCTGCCACCAAGCCAAGGGCAGTAGCTAAGGCATTTGGGGTATGGATCGCTGCCATTCTAAGGATTTCAATACCAATTTCAGCAAGAAAAAATTGCCAAAACAATGGAATATTTCCTGTTTTTTCAGGACCTATAAATTTTATAGATTCTGGTAGTAACTGAGGGTTTTCTGCTAAAACATACCATAATGGAAGCAAAAATAAAGATGCCAATATGGCTACGAAACGAACCCAGCGTAAAAATATTCCTACAATTGGTTTTTGCCGATATTCCTCCGCATGCTGAAGATGATGCCAAAAAGTTGTTGGACAAATCATGACACTGGGGGAGCCATCAACTAAAATCAATATATGCCCTTCCTTAAGATGCACGCCACATGTATCGGCTCGTTCAGTATACCTAACCATTGGATATGGGTTATAATGCCGTCCAAAGATAAATTCCTCTAGGGACTTTTCCTCCATAGGTAAACCATCAATGCGAATGTCGTTAATTTTTTCTGCTATTTCTTCTACAAGATGCTTGTCTGCTACGCTATCTAAGTAGGCCACAATAACATCAGTTTTAGAACGTCTTCCTACAGTAAAATGTTCCATCACTAAAGATCGATCCCTTATTTTTCTGCGAATTAAAGCAGCATTAAACACAATAGTTTCTACAAACCCATCCCTTGGGCCCCTTACTACCCTTTCAATATCAGGCTCTTCAGGAGAACGGGCTGGATATTCACGTATATCTACTAAAATCGCTTCATCGTAGCCTTCTACAATAAATGCAGCTTGTCCCGACAATACCTGTGAAATTACTTCTTCTAAATCTTTACTAGTTTCAACTTCTATATGAGGAATGAATTGTTGAACTAGTTTTTGAATGGCATCTTTATAAAGGGCATTCGGTGAAATTTTTTTAAGTTCCTTCATAATTTCAAGCATTACTTCAGCATTTGCAAATCCATCTATAAAAAACAACCCAAATTTTTTATTGCCATACTCTAACTTACGGTGAACTACATCAAAATTCTTTTCTATACGTAATTCCTTTAGGAGGTAATTAATATTCTCACTAAAGTTTTTAGAAAGGGAACTTTCGTTATTTTTATCCTCCATATTTTTCCTCCCTTCGCCATTTATGGTTTTATTATGTATTGAAGGGAATTTATTTATACTCTAATGTTTTAACCTATGCTAAGATAGGATGGGTATTTTAACAATCTTTAAACTTTATCCTCAGCAGAAACTATAACTTTTCTTCCAAAACCCTCTCTCCCGTTACCTTAATGGCAATCGCTCCTATAGGTGCCGTCACAACAATAGCCAATACAGCCAATGCCAATATCATTTCTCCTGCAGGTGCCCCAATAGACAATGGCACTGCTCCAATCGCTGCCTGTACCGTTGCTTTTGGTATATAGGCAACAACACAAAATCCCCTCTCTTTTGTTGAAAGATTTGTTCCTAAAAGCGATAAGTATACACCAAAGGACCTTGCCATAAGACCTATAGCAATAATCACCAAACCAATCCACCCAGTTTCTGCTGCAAGATAGATATTTACCTGGGCACCTACTAAAACAAATAAGATAATTTCAGCAAAAACCCATATCTTATTAAATTTATTAGACAATTCCTTAGCCAAAGCCTCTTTCTTTTCTAAAATCACAAATCCAATTACCATCACACCTAATAAAGCTGCAATAGGCACAGTGTCATTGAGTATATCCTCCAGTCCAGTTAGGATAATTGCTGAAGCCAAAATCATTAATACCTTCTTCGTATTTCTAATATGAAAATGATTAAAGATATAAAGTAATAGTATGCTTAAAACAGCACCCAAAGCTATTCCTATCACAATAGATAAAGGAATGTTTAGTAATTGTCTTATAAAATTAATATTTTGCCCCCCATACATGCCTACAAAACTAGAAAAAATCGTGATTGCAACGACATCATCTACGGAAGCTCCTGCCAGTATTAGTGTGGGAATTCCTTTTTCTTCTCCCTTGCCTCTTTCAATAAATGAAAGCATTGAAGGTACAATAACCGCCGGTGATACAGCAGCAAGGATAAATCCTAACATACCTGCCTCTACCCTGCTAATACCAAGAAGATATCCTCCCACCAACATGACTGTTAATCCTTCAAAAATTCCTGGGATACAACTCAATTTTAAAGCAGGTATACCTATCTTATTTAAAGTATCTCGATTAATACCAAAACCTGCTCGAATTAAAATAACAATTAAAGCAATTTTTCTCAAATCTCCCGAAATAAGCAATATACTTTCATCTAACCAATCTAATCCATAGGGACCAATCAACACCCCCAACACCAACATTCCCAGTAATCCTGGAAGCTTCATTTTTGTAAACAATTGATTGAACAATAAACCCAATAAAATGATCATAGCCAAACTAAACGCCACGTAAACCCCTCCTATTTATTATTAATGATAGTGCTTTTTCCTATCCACCAAACTCAATCAAACCTTCAAATACAAAAAACTCCTGTAAAACAATCGATATCGATTGTTTTACAGGAGTCATCAACTGAATTTCAGTGGTTAAGGGCGAACTCCATCGCCATTTAATTATAAAAGAATTATATCATGCCATAACACCTTTTACAACCATATAAAGGAAATATTTTAATAGTACTAGGTGAATCTATTTCTTTGGATTTTCGTTGCAAGTTCTTAACTATTACTTCATCTTCCTTTATCAATGCTTCATTATATAAAGCTTCTTCTTCAATATAATTTCCATACACATCTCTAAGCATACAACTGTAATAGAAATTCAATAAAAATATATTATAAGGTATTCTGTACTAATCTTCTACGAATCTAAACACCTCTCATGAAGATATATCATATAATATTAGCAAAGCAGTGAAAGGAGTGATCAATGTGAATAATGGATACCCACCATATCCACGCCCTTATCCATCAATATATAACCCCTATTATCCATATAATAGCTATAGTCCCTATCAATACCCTTATTGGGGACACCTACCGATGCATCATCCTGACTATGGAAGACAGCCTATTCAGTTAAAGGATTATGGCCCATGTCCCTATGTGGTTAATATTGAAGAGGCTACCAAACAAAATGATTTTTACCGGATCGCTTTATGGACAGGTGAATACCTGCAGCTTACCCTAATGAGTATTAATGTTGGTGATGATATAGGTTTAGAAATTCATGAAGACCATGATCAATTCATACGTATTGAAGAAGGCCAGGGAATTGTTATGATGGGAGATAGAAAAGATCAGTTAGATTTTAAAGCAGAAGTCTATGATGATTATGCGATATTTATCCCTGCTGGTAAATGGCACAATTTGATTAATACAGGATGTACACCTCTGAAATTGTACTCTATTTATGCTCCGCCTGAACATCCTCGGGGTACAATTCATAGAACGAAAGCAGATGCTGAAAAACATCATGGGTACTAAATATTAAAAGAATTTTGTCCCATATAAATCAAAAAAGTGTAGAGTCTTATGGCATTTTATAGCCTATTCTCTACACTTTCTCTATTTTTTATTAGCATATCCTTGGTAGCATATTTCCCTCTAACGAACCAACAATTCTCCTACCACCAATAACTGTTTCCATCACTACTTTTGGGGATAGGCCAGTGGGAGCAAAGCTACCAATGATTGCTGCATCTTCACAGTCTTCACATCTTCGAACTTCCTCTAATATCTCTCCAGCCTTCTGCTTGTCAACTACGATGATCATCCTACCCTCACAGGCATGATATAGAGGATCTAACCCCAATAGCTCATTGATAGATTTCACTTCCCCAGCTATAGGAATAGCCTTTTCTAATAGCTGAATTTCGCTTCCTGATACCTCTAGGATTTCATTTAAGGCAGTTGCCAAACCTCCTCTGGTAGGGTCCTTCATTAACTTAATACTTCCCATATACGGCTGCAGCTTTTCAAAGATATGATTTAATGGTCCACAATCGCTTTTTATATTTCCTTCTACTTTTATTCCATATCGTTCCACTGATATAGTAGTGCCATGCTGGGCAATTCCTCCAGTTATAATAATTTGATCACCCTCTTGAATCGCTTTTGGTTGATACGCAGCCTGAACTACGCCTATTCCTGAGGTGTTGATGAAGACCCCATCCACCGCCCCTTTCTCCACCACCTTTGTATCTCCTGTGATTATTTTCACTCCCGCTTTTCTACATGTCTCTCCCATGGAGGCTGCAATTTTCTCAAGCAGTTTCATGTCAAAGCCCTCTTCGATGATAAAGCTACAGCTTAAATATAGCGGCCTGGCTCCTGCTGTAACTAGGTCATTTATGGTACCACTGACAGCTAATTTACCAATGTCTCCCCCTGGAAACACCAGAGGCTTTACAACAAAGGAATCTGTTGTAAAAGCCAGTCTCTCTTGATTTACTTCAAATATAGAAGCATCCAGAGAATTTACTAATATATCGTTATGAAAATGCTTATAAAAAATATCCCTAATAAGTAAGTTTGTATGTTTTCCACCGTCTCCATGACGGAGCATCACTATTTTCTCCATTCTATACTTCCTCCCCATACCGATAGGCAATAGCACAAGCTCCTTCTGTGGACACCATACAGGGGCCATGGGGGTTCATTGGGTTACACCCTTCCTTAAAAAGTTTACATTCCTGTGGTGTCTTCTTTCCCAATAAAATATCCTTACAATCACAGCCCATACTGGCTTTTACCTGTTGTCTTTCTACCACAAATACCTTCCTTGCATCGAATCTAGCATATTTTTCATTAATCTCTAAGGAAGAGTTTTGTATGTTACCAATTCCCCTCCACTCTCCCTCTAAAATGTTGAATACCTCCCCAATCAACAGATTGGCAGTGGTATTCCCTTGAAAGCTTACACATCTTTTATACAGATTTTGAAAGGCCTCTTCCTTCTTTTGGGTAATCTGTTTCACCAAATAATATATCCCTGCTACAATATCAATAGCCTCAAATCCACATACGGCAGCTGGAACATGGTACTCTCTATTTATAAATTTAAAATAATCAGCTCCCTTGATGGTAGCCACATGACCTGGACAGATGAATCCATGGATCTGATTTTGAGACTCCTTCAAAATATAATGGAGGATCGGTGGCATTAGCTTAATGGAGGTGAGAAAATATAGGTTGTCAATTCCTCTTTCAGAGGTGGTTTTAATTGCTAAGGCTATAATAGGGGCTGTAGTTTCAAAGCCTACCCCAAGAAAAACAATCTGTTTTCCTCTGTTCTTTTCTGCCATCTCAATTAGGTCCAAAGGTGAATAGATTATCCTTACATCCTTCCCCTTGCCCTTCTCCTCCAGCAAACTTCCCCTTATTCCCCTTACCCTCATTAAATCTCCAAAAGTAGCCACCGTTACATTAAATCCATTTAAAACTTCTATAGCCCAGTCAATATACTTTTCCTCCGTTACACAGACAGGGCATCCTGGCCCTGATAAAAGCTTTATTTTAGAGGCTAACAGGGTTTTCAACCCCAGCTTAGCAATCATCTGGGTGTGGGTACCACATACCTCCATAATCTTTATTTCTTCTGTGGCCATAGAATTAACCTCATTAATTAAGTCCGTTAACAAATCCTTATCCATCTTCCTTCTCATTTCCATCCACCATACTTTCAAATATACCTAACAAATCGTCATAATAGCTTTTGTCAATCTTTTCAATGGCACATCCTGCATGAATTAATACATGCTCTCCAACCTTTAAATGATCTATTAATTGTATATTAGCAATTGTTTCTATTCCCATGATTTTTACCCTCGCCTCGGTATGAAATAATTTAATAACTTCTCCAGGAACAGCAATACACATATCAATCCTTCCCTTCTATTGCAGCTACCACCCCTAACTGTCCAACTGCAATCCCACTATCATTGGTGGGAATTTGCCTATGATAATAGACATCGCAGTCTTTTTTCTCCAATCCCTTCACTATATAAGTCAATAGATAGGTATTTTCAAAAACCCCTCCGCTTAATACTACCCTGTTTATATGGTATCTTTCCTTTATTCTAGAGATCAACTCTAGGGTCACCTTCCCTATGGTATTATGAAATTTAGCCGAAATTGAAGAAGGATGTACTTCCTTTTCTATGTCTTTTAAAACTCCCATTAGAATACTTTTATAATCAATTTGATAGACTCCATTTTCTTCTCCTATATTATAGGAATAGTATTCTTTAACTGAAGGTTCTAAAATATTCTCTAATTCAATGGCTGCCTGGGCATCGTAGGTAATTCGTTGTCGTAGATTCAGTAGGGCTGCCACACAGTCAAAAAGCCTTCCCACACTAGAACTTTCAAAACAGTTGAAGTTTTGCTCTAAAGCCTGTATGACTGTATGAATACTTTTTTCATCTATCTCTCTTAAAACCTTCTTATACTTATAATTAATTGCATGTAAATAGCTGATAGCAATTCTCCAGGGTTCTTTGATTGCTTTATTTCCTCCATGAATAGTCACATACTTTAAATGACCTACTCGAATGAAGTTCTCCCTTGCGCCTACAAAAAATTCTCCACCCCATATTTTGTCGTCTGTCCCTAGCCCTGTTCCATCGAAAACTACCCCAATTACGGGGCAAAAAAGATTGTGTTCTACCATACAACTAACCATATGGGCATGATGATGTTGCACTGCCACCTTTTTCCCTGCTAAAGTTTCTGCATATTGAGAGGATAGATAGCTTGTGTTAAAATCATGGGCGATTATTTTAGGCTTCAATCCCAATAGGCTTACTAAATTTCCTATTGCTTTTTCATAGATCCCATAGGTATCAAAATCCTTTAAGTCTCCTAAATACTGACTCATATACCCATATTGATTTTGAGCAGCACAAAATGTACTTTTTTCCTCCGCTCCCAAGGCCAATGCTTCCTGAGTGATATTGATTGTAAGGGTGAAGGGGGTATAGCCTCTTGCCCTTCTTACCAAAGTTTCTTGGTCATTTACTACCTTTACAACCGAGTCCTCCACTGGAATATGTATGTCGCGATTATGTATTAGAAAATAATCAGCAATCCTTCCTAGCTTCTCAATCGCCTCATGATTTTCATATTGTATTGGAGCACTGCTTCCATTACCACTGGTCATGACAAGGATGGTAATTGCCCCTTGAAACAGTAAATAATGTAATGGTGTATAAGGAAGTATCACTCCCAGTTTTTTTATGTTAGGAGCAATTTCATCAGATAGTGTCTTAGACCCCTTTTTTTCTAATAAAACAATGGGTCTTTTATTGCTTAACAGAATTTTTTCTTCTATTTCATTGATCATGCATAGTTTTCTTGCTATCTCTATATCCTTTACCATAAGAGCAAAGGGTTTATGGGGCCTATTTTTTCTTTTCCTCAAGGTCTTTATAGCCTCTTGATTTTTAGCATCACAGGCTAAATGATATCCTCCTAGGCCTTTAATAGCTACTATTTTCCCTGTATGTAGAAGGTCTATGGTTTTCTCAATCGGATCGGTGCATAGCACTTCCCTTCCTTTATTCGTCAATAAGCTTAAAGAGGGTCCACAATTTGGACAACAATTGGGTTGAGCGTGAAATCTCCTATCCCCTGGATCATTGTATTCTCCCCTGCAGCTAGGGCACATTTGAAAAGTATCCATGGTTGTATGGTTTCGATCATAGGGCAATTTCCTAAGAATAGAATACCGAGGACCACAGGTTGTGCAGTTTGTAAAGGGATAATGATACCTAGGATTATCGATATTAAAGATTTCTTCTAGACACTCGTGACAAGTAGCTACATCCATCCCAATAAATTTAAGCTCTTTTTCATCATAAGAACTGGACTTAATTTGAAAATCTATATAGCCCTTATATTCCTTCGGAAGTAATTTTATCTTTTCTATTGTGGATAGATTAGGGGGATTCTTAATAATTTTTATTAAAAAACCTTTTATAGCTTCCTTTTCCCCCTCTATATCTAGAGTGACAGCACTTCCCTGATTACTAACCCAACCTTTAATGTTAAAAAGTTTAGCATGATTATAAATATAGGGTCTGTATCCTACCCCTTGTACAATTCCAAAAATTTTTATCATATACCTTCTTTCACCGATATCATTAAGACGATTGTTATGGTTCAAAGGTCTCACCTTGAAGACTATGAATAATAGCTGTCTGCTCCTCTATGTCTTCTCTTCGTACCTTAATTCGTAAATCATCTCCCATTAATTCCTTACTATGAATCTCTAAGTGTTCTCCCAAGCTCTCTTCATTAACATGACTATGATGACTCACCACCAACGTAAAGGCTTCTATTTTCTTAAGTTTATGTTCCTGACATATGTCCTTTAGAGATTGTGCTATTTTGTTTAATAAATAAGTATCATGCAATTTAAACCCTCCTTATGTTTTGATAAATAAATTGATACACTTCCTCACATATATGAGGGAGTCTAGTTTGCAATGTGTTACTCAGTTCTAAATTGAAATCAATCTCCTCCACTTCAATCCCAATAATAAATCCTTCAACTGATTTTCCATAGGTCTTTAGAAGGTGAATTAAATTTGGTTGGTGCTGTGAATAAGCTTGAAGATGCTGTGTAATAGATTTGATGATAGGAGTGAAGGTTACAATACCTGGCTTTACATTTAAATACATTGCATCAATAATAAATAAAAAGTCCCCATCTTCAATTTTGCTTAAGGTATAATCAATATCTACCTCACCCACTATTACTTCTATGCCTATATGTTTCAACCGTGATGAAAGTTCCTCTGCTACCCTGATTCCTATGCCATCATCCCCCATGATCCGATTGCCAATCCCAATACATTTTACAACCATCTTATACAATCCTAATCTGTATCGGGGAATAGCCATCACTTAGTACATGGGTGGCACAGGAAACGCAGGGATCAAAGGATCTAACAATTCTTCCTATTTCCACAGGGTTTTTCATATCTTCTATGGTTGTTCCAATCAATGCTTTTTCTACTACTCCTTTAACCCCTTCCAAATCCTCTGGGGATAGATTCCACGAACTAGGAGTAATAATCTCATAGTTTTGAATACTTGCATTTTCAGTGGCGACCCAGTGACCTAGCGCTCCTCTAGTAGTGTCGGTAAGTCCCTTACCCCTAGCTTCGCCTAAAAACGTATATCTCCCCTGTTGGGTGGGCTTAAGCTCCATCCCTTTCAAAAGACCTTCCATGATTCCGATGATTTTTCTTACCTCTAGCACTCTAGCAATGGTTCGGTCCATCGTTGAAATGCCATTGCTATAGTCACCACTTAGCCACATCCGCGCAAGGGGACCGACCTCCATGGGATATCCCTCATACCGTGGGGCTTTAATCCAACTATAGGCTTTTTCTTTATACACATTTTCTTCTACCGTTAGCTCTGTGGGTCTTTGTTCTATTTCCCTTGCCTCATACCAAGCTCGATATATGTTTTCAGTTATTTTTTCAGGATTAAACCCCTGTAGCTCTCCATTGATGAAGACCTGAGATGCTACATAAAATAGGTCTTTTTCTACATAAGTATCAAATATCCCATAGGTCATGAGATTTTTATATCCTACCCCATTTTCAAAATAATCAGGGTAATATTCTGCAATGGTATAGACATCGGGGATCATTCGTCCTACCACAAATTCTTTAATAGAAGCTAATATGGATTTGACCTTAATCCATTTAGCCGCATCTAGGTTTACTGTTACACCTCCTACAAATATGCCATGGGTGTGGGGGGCTTTGCCTCCCAGTACAGCCAACATTTCATGGGCTAAACGACTATACTCAAGAGATTCTAAATAGCTCCTAGATAACTCTCTATTCAATTTTTCTGGTAGTCTATAATCATTATGAGTAGCATTGTATAAAGGTTGAATCTCTGGACCCCGTACAAAGTCTGGAAAGGTGTATTGGTAGAAATGCCTTAAATGGTTTTGAAGAAATTCACAACCATGCATAAAGTCCCTAATCATCTTGTCATTTTCATTGGGGCGGATGTCTAATATATCTTCTAAGGCTAAAGTAGATCCCATAGAATGGGCAGTAGAGCAAATGCCACAAATTCTTTCTGTAAAATAGATGGCATCCAAAGGGGGTCTTCCCCTTAGCATTTTTTCAAAGCCTCTAAAGAGCATACCACTACTTCTGGCATTGATAATTTGATTTTTTTCAACCTCTACTTGGATTTCTAAAAATCCACTTATTCGGGTAATGGGGTTGATAGTAATTTTACTTCCCATAGCTTCCTCCAAAATATTATTTTAATATCTAACAAAGGGCTCCATCCCGTCAGGAAACCTTTCCTGGGCGCAACCTATACAAGGCGCGTTGTCTTCAATAGGCCAGTTTACATATCCATTCCACTGCCTCACAGGACAATCGGTTCTGGTGACAGGCCCTCGACACCCTAATTTAAACATGCATTCTGGGTCACCTAGCTTTGTGGCAAAGATGCCATTGTCAAAATAAGACCTCCTGGTACAGCGATCATGGATGGTAATGCCATAAAAGATAATAGGTCTACTTTGTGCATCTAACGCTGGTACGCCAAAGGCGATGAGGTTAGCAATTGTTCCAATAGCCCAGTCTGGGTGGCTAGGACAACCTGGTACTCTGATCACTTCCTGATTTAAAACCTGTGGCACGCTGACACTTTGAGAAGGATTGGGTCGGGCAGCAGAGGGTCCTCCATAGGAGGCACAAGTTCCTACTGTCACCACGTGCTTAGCCTTTTCCCCCGCCATTTTCACTGCCTCCATGGCCGTTACCAGTTCCCCTTTGTACCGGGCGATCACAGTGTATCGTCCATCATCCTTGGTAGCTACTGCTCCTTCTACCACTAGAATAAATTCCGTGTCTAAGGTATCCAAAAACTGCTGAAAAGCCGCCTCCCCCTCTGCAGCCATTAGACTATTGTTGTATTTTAATGTCACCATCTGATCTAATAGATAAATTACATCTGGGCTTTCTGCATTGAGTAAAGAAATTATATTTCCTGCACACCCCGTTGCTTCTAACCAGATTAAATTAATTTTATTAATACTAGCATTTTTGATTTTCTCTATTGCTAAATCCATTATCTTTCTAGCTGTAATTGTTTTTGAATTAATCACTGGACAGTTGCTTAGTATCCCATCCAAATAACTCCCTCCAATCTATGACTTTAACACCCCTACTTGTGGTAAGTTTCTTAAAAACTCAGGTCTACCGCCATGACATCCCATAAAAGCTCCAGTTAAATCCCTTCCTGCATACAAGCTAAAATGGGTGCCTCCTCCCCAGGTTGCTTCTAAGCTTACATCGTAGACAATTCTATTTACTGCAACATAGGCAGGCCTCCCGCCAGAGCCATCATACTGAGTCAACTCTTCAAGGGTGAATTCTCTTTGATTGGATAACGTACTTTCACTTTCCTGATTACTTGGATAATTAGGCTGTTGAGCATACCCTTGCCAATAATTCAGATGTCTTACTTCGTTATTTAATAGACCTTCATAAAACATCCTTTGATAGGGATCTGTGCTTAATATAATCATCTGCTGATAATATTGTATATTGTGATAAATGAGGCATATTTCTTTATAGTACCAACAATTGGCCTTCACTTCATCTCCTCCATAATTCTTGATTCTATAAATTTTATGTTGAGTAATTAGCAATTATTAACCTCACCTATTAGATCTCTACTAATCTAGCACCCAAAAATTGTAATGGGTTATACAATTATCACAATTCGAAAAATGTCCATTCTGGGAAATTCCTTCTTCCCTAAAGATAGACCCCACATGACCCTACTGCCTCTATCTTCATCGTTACTTTCACTAGAGGCAGGCTTTGGAGTAAGACCCGAAAGCTAGACTCAGCCACTAGAACAGTCTACAGCTCTATCCTAGATTCTACCCTAAATGCTATAGTCTGTGGCGATGGCGGCAGATTTGCCCTTGAGATGGACCTAAGGACTGGCAACAATAAGACCCCATAAGAGCAAATTTTCAAAGAATTTTCTGCTTTTAGCTACTTCCTACAGATTCTTTGAAGGTTTGCTGACCCATGAGGCCTTTTACTGACATAAAGCATATTTTCATATTCGTCAACGTAGACGTTTTTCTATTAAAAAGATAATGTACAATTAGGCAGAATGTAACGTATGAATTCATGATTTTTTTCCAGTCTAGCCTTTTGGTAGGCCTTATGGGGATCACAATAAAATACTCTAGTTCTTGTATCTGAATAAGTATCCTGCTCTATGGACCAAGGGTCTTTAAATTCTGAACCATTGTCAGTTAGAATAACAGGAAATGATCTTTTAAATCCCTCCGTCCCTACAACCTCCCTTAGGTGATTAAAGACATTGATTACACATTCTTGTGATGCCGAATCTATTAGGAATATGAGCATCAGGTTACAGTTCCTAAATAAAAGCGTAAGCAATGCTTTGCCGCCTTTTTGCCCTTCTACAACATCCATCTCTACTACATTTAGTTCAGGATTTTTTTCTGTAAAAGCAAGAAATTCTTCATAAGTACGGCCAACTCGGTACTCTTGGTTAATCTTTACTGTCTTTTGCTTTTTCTTCCTTGGCTTGTAACGTACTTTTCTAGGTAAATCAATGTTTCGAACCCTAAGGATACCTTGATCTACATAATTGTATAGAGTACGTTTAGAACATTTAATTTCATCAGCATGTGTAGCATAAACATGTGCAATAGACTGTCCTTTAAGAAGTAAGGGTGATATAAGATTATCCAGCTCATAAAGCTCTTCAGGTGATAAATCAATACCCTTTCTTGACACAGACATGGCATCATGATAGGTGTCATCTGCATAACTAGCCCGATAATACATCTTGTCGTAACCACAGGTTCTAGGATAAGCACATCCGTTACAAACATAAGGTGGCTTTAAAAGCTTAGGACAAGTCCCAGGGACATAGTTATCGCAATACTGTGAACAAGTACGCATTTTGCATTTAGAACATGGGACATCTCTTTTACAATAGCTATTATTACAAAAGTTTGTTATACTGCATGTCTTTAAATAAGCACACTTGCTCTTTTTCAGCTTTGGGTCTTTGCACTTAGCGAATCTTCGGTTTTTTATTTCCCTAGCTATTGTTTTTCTATTACGTTTCAATAAAACTGCAATTTCAGTAAAATTTAGCCCTTCTTGAAGACATCCTTCGATATAAAATCGTTCATCAAAGGTAAGATTTTTATGGTTGCGTTCAAAGTTTTCTCTTTTCATAGAAGATTCCTTTCCGCTGCAGGCAGGCAACCATACTTACAGTATAGTCAAAATCTGTGCAAGACTAAAAAGGACATTTAATAAAAAGAATGAGATAATTAATTTTTCATTTAAACTGTGGCTTTTCTTTAAAATTTGGTATCGAACATACGTTTAGAAAGGGGAGAAAAAAATGAGGGGTACAGTAACAAAGAAGGGAAATAAATGGTACATTGCCGTAGATGTAGGGCATGATGAAAAAGGGAAACGAAAGCAAAGATGGTTTTCCGGCTTTAAAACTAAAAAAGAAGCCCAGGCCAAGTTGTCTGAGGTGCTGCAGCAGTTAAATACCGGGACCTATGTAGACTGTGATAACATTACCCTAGAGGAATATCTCAACAAATGGCTAAAGGATTACGCAGAGCATAAGGTACGGCATAATACTTTTAGGGGCTATAAGGAGACGATTCACAATCACATTGTCCCCCTACTGGGTAAACATAAGCTTCAGAAACTAAAACCCACAGAAATTCAGTCCCTCTACTCAATTAAACTTAGAAAGTGACTTAAGCACTACTACAGTCCTCTACATCCACAAAGTTCTTAAACAAGCTTTAAAACAGGCAGTAAAATGGCAAATTCTTAACAGAAATCCCTGTGATGCAGTAGAGCCTCCTAAGAAAAATAAAAGCCAAACGGAAATTCTGGATGAGAATCACATTGAAACCTTATTAAACGCTTGCAAGGATACGCAAGTATACCTTCCTGTTTTTCTAGCCGTCACTACAGGCATGCGCCGAGCAGAGATTGCAGGATTAAGGTGGAGTGATGTAGATTATGAAAATAAGATGATTTATATTAAAAATTCCCTACAGCGAATCAATGGAGAACTAACCTTAGTTCCTACTAAAACAGATCGCAGCAGGAGGGCCATTGCCCTATTGGATATGGTAGCAAAGACATTGAAACAGTATAAAGTACTTCATGCTAAAAACAAGCTGATGCTGGGGGAAGAATATCAAGATCTCGATTTTGTTTGTGCATGGCCTGATGGAAGACCTACCTCCTGTGACTATATCACCAATGAGTTTGTAAAATTAAGAGATAAGTTAGACATTCCTAAGATCCGCTTCCATGATCTAAGACATACCCACGCTACCCTTCTATTGAAGATGGGGGTCAATCCTAAAATTGTTCAAGAAAGATTAGGTCACTCTACGATTTCTACTACAATGGATATTTACTCCCATGCTCTGCCGGAGATGCAAAAGGAGGCAGCTGAAAAGTTAGAAGAAAAACTTTTTTCTAGAAAGGTAAAGTAGCTCTGAGAGGGGCTGCTTTTTTCAATGTTAGAAAAATGTTAGAAGTTTAGCAAAAAACGAAAAAATGTTAGAAGTATAAACTCCTAACATTCGTTGAAATTTCAATGATTTTAACTGGCGCGCCCTGAGGGACTCGAACCCCCAACCTTCAGATTCGAAGTCTGCAACTCTATCCGATTGAGCTAAGGGCGCATATTTATATGTGCAAAAAATTAATGGAGCGGAAGACGGGACTCGAACCCGCGACCCTCGCCTTGGCAAGGCGATGCTCTACCACTGAGCCACTTCCGCATATAAGAAGGGCCAATTCCCTTCTGTGTTTAATTTGGCTGGGATAGCAGGACTCGAACCTGCGAATGACGGAGTCAAAGTCCGTTGCCTTACCGACTTGGCTATATCCCAATGTCATTATATAGCTTCAGCATGGGGTGGATGATGGGATTCGAACCCATGCATGCAGGAGCCACAATCCTGTGTCTTAACCACTTGACTACACCCACCATAATAAAGTGGCGTACCCACAGGGATTCGAACCCCGGACACACGGCTTAGAAGGCCGTTGCTCTATCCTGCTGAGCTATGGGTACATAAAAATGGAGCGGGTGAAGGGAATCGAACCCTCGCGGTCAGCTTGGAAGGCTGAAGTTCTACCACTGAACTACACCCGCATAAATATTTTTTCAACGCTATAATATTTTATCACATCAATTTATAAAAGTCAATACTTTTTTTGGTTTATTTTCTTTCTTTTTTGAAAGACAAGATATAGTATACCTATAATAAAGCTACAAGTCAATAAATTCATCTTGTTATTATTAAGGATTTCCCCTTGTTCTTAAAATTATACTCCTTTATTCTTTAATTTTCTCCTAATTATTAAGTACCATATAGACGAATACCACTAATTTTATTTTCATTAAAGTTCCTATAGGACAATACAAGTCCTATAGGAACTCAATCATAACTCCACAAACTCAACAGAAACATCTTCGTCAATGATAATAATAGCATAGCATCTTGAAGAGTTTCCCCTTGGTATAGAAATACTTCCAGGGTTTAACAGGATCATTTCCTCCTCTATAGAGTAGTGGGGGACATGGCTATGCCCAAAGATCACAATATCTGCCTCTAGCTCTTTTCCCCTATAGAAAATTTTCTCTAATCCATATTTTACTCCATATCGATGTCCGTGGGTAACAAATAACTTTTTTTCTCCGAGGATTTCTAGCAGTTCATCCTTTCCCTCTGGCTGAGTATCGTAGTTGCCCCTTACTCCAATCGTTTTAATATCAGAACTTTCAACAATATACCTCATATCATCAAAGTTATCTCCCGTATGAATAATATAATCTACACCCTTGGTAGCAATAGATTCCATCGCCCAATCAATATTCTTTGTCTGTCCATGACTATCTCCTAATACCGCTATCTTCAAGCTATTCACTCCCTAATCTTTTACTAAGGACCTTTTGCATTTGTTCTAGCGCCTTAGCACGGTGACTAATCTTATTTTTTTCTTGAGATCCTATCTCTGCCAAACTTAGACCGTTGTATTCTCTAGGCATAAATAGAGGATCATAGCCAAATCCTTCTTTACCCTTAAGTTCGAAGCCAATCACGCCATAAAGCTCCCCTCTGACGGTAAAGTGTTCCCCATTAGGCATAGCAACAGCTATCACACATACAAACCTAGCACGACGCTTTGCAAGGGGAACATCTTCTAATAACTTAAGTAATTTTTCATTATTTTCCTCATCTGTAGCCTTTTCTCCAGCAAACCTTGAAGAATAAACTCCCGGTTGACAATCTAAATACTCTACCTCTAAACCAGAGTCATCAGCTATCGTCATGTGTCCGGTCTTTTCCATAACAGTTTTCGCTTTAATTAAAGCATTTTCTTCAAAGCTAGTTCCGTCTTCTACAATTTCTAGGTCCTCCAAATGAACATCCCTCATAGACCTTATTTCTAAGCTAAAATTTTTTAAAATATCCCCTATTTCTTGAAGTTTATGAGGGTTACCAGTAGCAATAACAGCAATATTATCTTTCATTATTTTCCTCCGTTGTTGCATCGATAATTTTTTTTGCTTTGACGGCTACTTCTCCCAATACAGATTTTTGCAAAGCTAAAAGCTCAGCATTTCCTTTTTCCGCTAAAGCTAACAACTCCATTAAATCCTTTTTAGAAAAAGAGGCTTCCTCACCTGTGCCCTGTACTTCAATGAATTCTCCACTGTCTGTCATAACAATATTCATATCAACCTTTGCTTTTGAATCTTCTTCATAACAAAGATCTAGCAAAGGCTTGTCTTCTACAATGCCGACACTAATAGCTGAAACAAAGTTTTTTATAGGAAATTCTTGGAGCATTCCTTTTTCTACCAATAAATTAACAGCCTCCATTAGCGCTACAAAAGCTCCTGTAATGGAAGCTGTTCTAGTCCCGCCATCCGCTTGGATTACATCACAGTCTATCCATATCGTTCTTTCCCCTATACGATCTAGGTCTACTACTGCCCGAAGAGCCCTCCCTATTAGCCTTTGAATTTCCTGGGTTCTTCCTTCGATTTTACCTCTAGAGGATTCCCTTATCTTCCGGGTTTGGGTAGAACTAGGGAGCATAGAATATTCCGCAGTGATCCACCCTTTTCCTGTATTTTTTAAAAAAGGCGGTACTTTATCTTCTATCATAGCCGTACATATTACCTTTGTTTCTCCCATCTCCACCAATACAGAGCCTTGTGCCTGTTTTGTATAGTTCTTTGTAAACTTTACAGGCCTTAATTCATCATAGCTTCTTCCATCTATTCTATTCAAAATAAATCTTCCTCTCTGTTATTCTTTAGATCTATAGAAAAATATGTAACTTCCTAAATTGTATTGTATCATATTTTTCTTTTTCTATAAAAGTTTTCCCAAAGTTTTTCTTTTTTATTTCCCCAGGTCAGTAATCATAAGCAGATAAGCAAAGTCTTTACGCTTATACCTTCCAATTGTAGAAGTAAGGGTCTTGGCAATACGCCGAAGGATAAAAAAGCACAGGAGATTCTCTTCTCCTATGCTCTTTGACTAAATTTAAAATTCATTTGAAAAGTACGGTAGATTCAAGCTTACATCACTACTTAACTGTATCTCTGTGCCATTAGATAATATTCTTACCTGCGCGATCGTAGGCTCTATTTCCCTAAGGGTTAACCCCAATTCATAGATTAATGACTGCTGATGTCTTACATTCTCCGGCATTCTTTTAATTTCTTCTGAAAAATCTATATAGGCTACCCCATCTTTCACATATACATCATTGACGGAAGTACCAAAGGGAATTTCACTATATAATCCACTGTTTTCTGGAGCCCCTTCCAATAATGCTGTTAGTGCCGATTTAATATCTGCCTTTAGGGCACTAATCCCCTTTGTTACAGGAACAAAAAAGGATTCTTCCCCATTGACAGTTCCCTTATAATACACCACAACTGGAATACTCTCTTCAGACAAGGTATCTGCTAGATTAATATATTCCCTTGCTAAAGGTTCTGCAGTATTTGTACCGTATGTAAGTTTTTTTACGATAGATCCTTCCACCATAATCTGCACTTGGTGAATACTTTCAAACTCTGTTAAAGTATATACAATAGACTGAATCATGGCTTTTTCATCTGCTTCATTCTGATAGGATAAAATATTTTTGTTAAAATCTACTGTACATAATCCATCCTGGATCGTCATTCCAACCACTTCTGTGCCTGTAGGCAATACCGGTTGTAAGCCAATCACGGCTAACTCCTCTCTTAATACCGGCCGGTCTATTAGCTGATTAATTGCAGCCTGAGCAATTCCTTCATCCCAAGGTATTCTTCTCATTACAGGAACAATTAATCCTTTTTCATCCCTATAGTAGAGCACAGTTTGCCTCAAACCCTCATTTTCAAAGTCTACAAAACCTTCCTGGTCCACCAAATAACTTACATAAGAGGCTTCAATGTCTTTTCTTTCCTGTATTAAGTTAGCGATTGGATTTTCACAGCCTATTAACCCCATCATAAAACATAGTATTATACTAACAACCAATAGTTTATAAACTTTCATTTTTTTCTTCCCCCTCAACAATAAAATACCTCTTTCTTTTATAACATTATATTATCAAGGGTACGGTACTATTCATTGTTTACCTTCTTTTAAAACGCGTAAAATATCCTCCACGTATTGCTCTGGCATCTGTAATGGTAACAAAAGCCTTTCTATCATGCTCGTCTACGATTCTATATAGCTTGGACAAATTTTTTCTTTGCATCATTATGTTCAACAGATGCTGCATTCCCTCTCTCCCATAACCTTCAACCACTGTAACCCCAAAGCCTTCTTCCCTTAACTTTTCCACTAAGTGCATAGAGTTTCCTAAAGAAATCACCTGTACAATGATGCTTCCTAACGCCATTTTTTCCTCTACAAAGATTCCCATATAGTTACCTGTAGCAAAGCCTAGAGCATAGGCAATAACATTAACAGGATTATCTAGTTCTGTCAATACTTTTCCTATGGCCATGATATAAATAGTAATTTCTACAAAACCTATAAGTGCTGCCTGAATCCGCCTTCCCTTTACTACCATAATCATACGTATCGTTGCCAATGTAACATCAGAGACCTTAGCAAAATAAATAAACAGATAACCCAAAATTCCCTCCATATTTCTCCCTCCTACATATATTTTCACCTTTACTTTCATTATAGCCCATATAGATGCGCGCTTCTAAAGTTAAATTTTAATATACACGGTCTACGGTTTCGCCTCAAAACCGTGGGCTGTAAATGTAGCCCTTAGTATATTAAAATTTAAGGGCGCACATCTATAAAACATTTCAACTATATAACGTAAACAATGGACAGAGGGTTCCTCTGTCCACTTATTATCTCTATTTTACTTCTTCAAAATACTTAACAATTCCTTGAAACATTCCTTCTGCTATCAACTGCTTGTAGTCTGAAGTAGCTAGTTTTGCTACTTCCTCAGGATTCGTTAAAAATCCTATTTCACTTAACACTGCCGGCATTTTCGTATCTCTTAAAACCACCAGTCTATCTCTTGGAACAATACTTCTACTATGAGCTCCCGTTATTTTTATCATTTCTCTTTGAAAAATTTCTGCTAATTTTTTATTCGGTCGATCATCATTGGCATTGATTTCACTTGGATAATAAAGATTTTCAATACCTCGAGCGCTTGCAGAACCGGCAGCATTAGCATGGACACTCACAAACAAATCTGCTCCCAACTGATTTGCAACCGCAGCACGATCCGCTAAGGACACAGAAGTATCTGTTTCTCTTGTCATATAGGTTCTAAATCCAGCTTCTGTCAACAGCTTATTCAAACGCTGTGCTACATCTAGCACTAGGTTTTTTTCCATCAGCCCATTAATTGGAGATATGGCTCCAGGATCTGTACCCCCATGCCCTGCATCGATCACAATCAAAGGATCTTTTGAAGGCTCCGGACGGTTATTATTTTTGGCTAAAAATTCTATAATATAATCTCGCGTATAATTTGGTGAGATTACCCTATATTGTGTATTTTCCTGCAAATTAATAACAATAATATATTCTCTCGATGTCGTATCCTCACTTATAGAAATTTTCTGCACGAAAGCATCATTCATTTCCATCGTTTTAATCGGTAGCTCCACATCTTCCTTAGAGACAACAACTTGCAAAGTTGCCCCATAATCCCTCACACTGAAAGCATATTGGGTAAGTGAAGCTGTTTTTAATTCTAACCTTGTAAGGTCTTTGCTGACTTCTCTATATTGTAAAACTTCTGTAGAAGAATTACCTTCTACACTGTCTAGATATACAAGCAACCTATCACTTTCTACTACTGCTTTATAATCCCCATAGCGATCTTTTTCTTGTAGATCCACCACCAATCTAACAGTCTCATTAGAAGCCATTTCAACAATATCAATAGATCGAATCAGATTACTGTTTACTTGTAGATTTCTTAAATTTTTTGAAGGATCTAATGAAGAGGATGCTATATCTATTATAAGGCGTTCTGGTTTATGCAGTCTTTCAATATTATGCTTAGCGATATTATCTCCTTGAATAATAATTACTTCTCCACCCTGAGAAATATCCGCCTTAACATCCTTCACATAATTTTTACTAACTTCTGCGGCTACAAATTGAATAACTGTCTCATTAGTGTTATTATCATAAAATACTTCAGGTTTTACCATACTTTCTAATTCCACAGTCACCCGCGTTGTCATAGGTTCCAATGAAAATTGTGCGGCTCTAACACTTCTAATTCCCTGTTGATTTACTTCTAATTGTAGTGTACCATTGGGTAATAATCTGCTTTTATTGTCTAAATCGAACTTTGTGTCAGAAAAATTAAATACCACTCTTGCAGGATTGCTTAGTTCAGATGTGCTATAAGTCAGCTGTTGATCCCCTTTAACACGAATTTCAGTAGTGTTACCAATGGTATTTACTTGAATACCCTTCATGGTTTTGTACACCACCTGTTTTCCTTCTACAGATACGGTTCTTGTTTTCTCATTCCACGCTACTTCTAAACCCAATTCTCTAAGGAAAGCAATTGGAACCATGGTTCTACCGCTGCCTTGATAGGTAAGAATCTTCGGCGGCACATCACTAGGTAAACGCTTTGCTACGTCATTCACCATAGCAATAGGACTATCGATTTTTAATACGATTGTCTTATCTCCTGCTGTGATGATTACCTCCTTTGTAGCATCCTTCCACTCAACATCTATGCCCATGCTCCTTACAGTATGTATCGGAACCAGCGTCCTGGCTTCATGCAAAACAGCTGGTACATCGGTTGTAGCAGGTTTACCTTCAATGTTTAGTTGTACAATATGAAAGTCCATTGTTTTCCCATCCATGACCATTCTAGCAAGGTTATTCGTAGGATTGGCATAGGTAAATGAAGTGAAGAGAATGATAAACAGCAATACAATCGAAAAGATTTTTTTCATTAGCTTGTCCCCCAGTTAAATAATTCCGGTTCAGGCTGAAAAATTTTTTTGCTAACAACCATACACCTATAAATGTATCTACTATAGTTATATCATTGTTTTAAATATCCCGTCAACAAATCAGGGGAATTGTCATAAAGATGTAAAATAGATAAATATTTGTAATAAAAAATAGGCTATTACGCCTATTTATATCACCTTATACAATTCGTCAGCCTCCGGTGCTTCTAATACTTTTTTTATACCTCCCCTTAAGATAACCTTCTCCCCTTCCACAATTCTTCCTATTACAGCAGCTTCAATTTTGTTTTTTTCAAAGGTTTCCAAAAGCAGGTTTTCTTTATCTTGCGAAACCGCCATAATCATCACACCGCTGGAAATCAGCTTAAAGGGATCAATCGATAGTACTTCACATATCTCTAATGTTTCAGGAGCTACAGGAATTTTCTCCTCATAGACTTCTATCCCCACATCAGAAGCCTCTCCTAGTTCCCATAGCGCCCCTAGCAGCCCCCCTTCTGTTACATCATGCATACTACTTACGCCCACTGCCCCTGCCAACACCCCTTCTTTGACTACGCTAATTTTTTTAGCAAAGCCTTTAGCAGTCTCTATCACCTCATGAGAGATACTTTTCTCTAAACGTTCCTCTAGATCAGCAGCAAGAATAGCTGTTCCTTCTAATCCTGCATGTTTTGTCATAATAATGCTATCCCCTATTTTTGCACCTTTAGAAGTAACCAGATCACTCTTTTTCTGTCTTCCAATAGCAGTAGTGGTAATTACCATGCGATTAACCGCATCAGTAATCTCTGAATGTCCACCTATGATTTCTACATTAATGGATGCTGCTGCTTTATTCGCCTCCTGCATGACATAATTCAAATCCTCCTTTGTAGTACCCACTGGGGCCAGAATTGTCATCATGACGCCGAGAGGCTCCACACCATTAGAAGCAATATCATTGCATGTAACATGTATACTTAAACTTCCTATATCTTTTATTGCCCCAGTAATAGGATCTGTGCTCATCACACATACATTTTCTCCAAAGTCTACGACAGCGCAGTCTTCCCCTATACCGGGTCGTACTAAAACTTCAGGCCTTTTGTGTTGAATATTTTTAAAAATTACTTCTTCCAATATCTCTGTAGGCACCTTTCCAACCTTCATCCTCATCCTCCTCGTCCATTAATGGTATTATAACATAGTTTTTTTCTGGATTATATACAAAATATCCTCTTCCATTCTTCTATCTCTAATGTACGATGATCTGACACCAAATATAAAATATCAATCGCTTCTGGAGGAATAGAGTGAAAAATCATTACTTCTGCATCATAACCGGCTGTTAAATCTTTTCTTTCCTTAAGATTTTCTTGAAAACTTAAAGATGTCTCCCAATAGCTTTTTACTGAAGACTTTCCCTTTGTTTGAAGATAATTACTCGCACCATCAAAACCCTCTATTCCTTGCAGTATAAAAGGTTCATAAATTTGATTTGCTCTATTTTCGTTGGCAATCCAACATCTTGTAGGATCTATTTTTACTGCTAACACTGCTGTATGAGAATGAAAAGTGGGTTCTTTTCTATAGTTCATGGAGGCAAATATAGCTTTCTTCCGTACAACCCAAGGAGGTACATCATCAGGTCGGAGTGTGTCAATAAAATCATGGAAGGAGTAATAATGCTTTTCATAAGTAATTTTATCGTTATATTCTATTCCATTTTTCAGAATTTTTTTAAGATCTGTTATATGTGCAATATGATAGACGACTCCCGTCTTATCATAATCTTGAAAAAACATAGCATCACCTCTCACGAAATTTCCTTACATAGTAATAATTACAATGTATTAGAAGTTTTTTTTATCTCAAAATATATATAAGGAGGTGGGGTTTTGATAACAATATTTTGTAATCATTCATGTCTTTATGAAAATGAAGGTATATGTACTCTAACCCATGTCACTTCAGTATCAGAATTAAGCGACAAAAGCTGTGCCTATTATAAGGAAAAGGAAAATGAAATTAAAAAATCTAATAAAATGTAGTATGATCTTTTTTGAAGTTATTTATTAAAAACATAGCAAAAATATTTTCATAGCCTTACGAATAGAAAAACAGCAAAAATATATTTTCTGCTGTTTTTTATTATCTCTATTGATTTTTTTAGTGACTATAAAAATTTTGCAACTTCATTAATTGTTGTCCTCCTAAACAAAGAGCACTTAATAGAAAAACCAGCCAAAAAGTAACAAACCTCAGTATTAAAGCAAGGGCTATGCCTTCATGAGATGTTATGCCTAATGGCAAAAGAAAGAAAACCATACTTCCTTCAAAAGTTCCTACGCCTCCCGGTAATAGTGGCAACATCCCTATCATATAGGTCAAGTAGGTAATCACTGCAACCCCGATGAAAGACAACTGTATATTTAGCCCCTTCGCTATCAAATATGCCTTTACAGAAAATAAAAGCCAAATAACAACGGATAAAGTCAACTGCCAAAGAAGTTGTTTTTTTCGTTTCAGCATATCTCTGACCGTCGCTTCTAAGGTTACCAAAATATCATATAGCTTTTCGACCCAGGTTTTTTTTATCGAAAGCCCTCTAATAAAGTTTAGTAATTTAGAAGGATAGAGGATCAACAGAATTAATACCAGCAAAACTACGGTTAAAAACAAGAAGCTTCCAAAAATAATTTGCACTTGTAATCCTTCCATCTTTACCGAAGCCACAAACCATCCCATCGATAAAATATTTAAAAATAAAAAAGCCAGCAAGCTAATGGTTTTTTGTACTGCCACCAGTGCTGCTGCTTTACCAGTAGAAAACCCCATTTTATTTTTTAATAGATATACTTTAGTAGCCTCACCCCCTGCCTTTGCTGAGGGTGTGATGCTTTCCACAAAAGTACCTACTATATTCATATATACGAAGTCTTTGAAAAACACTTTTTCCCCCATATCTAGAGATATCTTATACCATTGAAGATTAAGCAATAATATAGTAAGCAACTGTAGCAAACATACAAACAATAAACTTGCAAAACTGAAGTCCTTAAGGACTTTAAATACTTGTGAAAAGTCAGCCTGCCATAGGATGATGCCCACCAGCAGTATCCCTGCCATAAACAGGACTAGCTTTTTCATTGTTTTTCCCTCCAAGGTTTTTTATGTAAAGCAAAGTTTCCTTCATAATTGTGTACTTCTTTTCCATACAACTATATTTATCACAGTAACGCGCCCGTTGCAGCAGCCTATAAATATCCTTCAAACTATTTGTAGGACTCCTTACCAATATTCTTGTACCTTGTGTTGCCTTTTTTAAAATATTATTTAATATTTCTTCATGAGGACAAGCCTGTCTAGCGATATGGATTACAGTAAAATTAGATGGGTCTACCTCTTGGCCAGCCTCCTGAAATACTTTTATCTTCTTATCTAGATGGTACTTTTTGATAACCCTTCTTGAGTTATCAATAGCTATAGGATCTATATCAACCACCTCAACATCAGCCCCTGTTTTTAAGGCAATTTCTAGGGCAGTACAAGGAAACGAGCCCCCACCAATACACAACACTTTATCTTCTTTGCAAATATTTACAATTTGGATTTCTTTTGCTATCATACCTCTATAATAAGGAAAGAGGATACGCCCTGTAGTAGGGTGCTTTGATAAAATCTTCTCTAACTCCCTCGTAATAAATGGTCTGATCTCCATATATATTCCACCTTTTAAAATAATAAATACGTAACATGCAATCTATAAATTGCATCAAAACTCTTTCGTAGATCAATCTAAAAATTTTGTGAAATTAATTTGTAATTGAGAGTATCTATTCATTAAAAAGGGTATATTTGTTCTTCTAAAAATACACCCTTTTATTTATTAAAATAATACAATCATAAAGTTACCCACCTGATTAATGATTCCTCCAAATAAGAAGGCTATCACTATCGTGGCTACCCCTATGGTCACAGCTATTTTCACACCAAATTCTTTGATCAATACCCCCAATACGGATAAACAAGGGATATAAAAAAGGGCAACTACAGCTCCCACCAATAACTGTAATGTTGTCAAATTCAACTCTAAAAGCGGTAATACCGCCAATTCCCTTCGAATAATTCCTAGCATTAATCCTAAAGTAGCTTCTTGAGGAAGTCCTAGCCATCCACTGGTAAGGGGTGCAACATAACTACTGATGGAATTTAACATACCAGTTTCTGCTACCAAAGCAGCAAAGCCTACCCCTAACATCATAGGTGCTTCAGCTTCTATCATAAACTCTTTCGTTCTAATCGAAATTTTCTTAAATAAACTCTGACCATCCGGCATCAAGAGATTTGGAATCTCTAAAAGCATCGGTTCCGTCTTTCCAGGAACCATTCGATCTAGTATAACACCTGCTATAACAATCGCTATAAAGGATATTAAATATACTGAAACCAATACCACAGCTGAGCGATCTCCTAAAAGTGCAATAAAAGCTCCTGTCTGAGCGGCACATGGCACTGCTAATGATACTAAGGAAGAAACGATAATTCTTTCCTTGAAGGTAGTAGCAGCCCTAGTACCTAAAATAGCAGGAACTGCACACCCGTATCCCATGATGAAGGGCACAATATTCCCTCCATGGATCCCTAAGCGCCGTAGGGTTGCATCTACCAGTACCCCTAATCTTGGAAGGTATCCGCTGTCCTCTAAAAAAGATAACACAATGTAGAACAAAAACACATAGGGTAATATCAATGCAAATGGCCATTCAATACCTTTTACAAAAACTCCATATTCCCCCACCAATACATTATATAAAGTTCCTTCTGCTACAAAACTAGAAACCACCGTTCTGAAAAAAGGTACAATCCAGTTGTTTACTAGAGGCAAAAAAATAGCAGCTCTTAAACCTTTACCACCTCCTACAACAACGCCTAAAGCTGTCACCAATACGATAAAAGCTATAGGTAGTCCAGGAAAAGGCTGCAGCGATAAGTCTCCTAATTTCTCTAAAAACGTAGGATGTCTATGCTCTACTTGCTGCGTACTTTTTATTATCCTACCCACCACCTGCCAACGTTCCTCCTCCGATAACTCCAGCGAAGGTGCCAGCTTGTCTTTGTCCTTTATTACTTGCCAAATTTTATCTAAAAGATCTCTTAAACCAATATTACGAATAGCCACAGTGGGTACCACTGGAGCCTGAAGGGCTTCCTCTAATTTTTTTACGTCAATGCTTACCCCCTGACGTTCTGCCACATCAATTAAATTTAGAGCAAACACAATCGGTAAACCATACTCCTTTACCTGCAATGCAAAGTTTAAATTTCTCTCTAAGTTAGTAGCATCCAAGACACAGATCACCGCATCTACAGAAGCATCTTGTAAAAAATCAACAGCTACCTCTTCTGCAGCAGAAGTAGCTTCTAAAGAATAGGTACCTGGCACGTCTATTAGCACACCTTTTTTATCCCTATGACGAATCTTACCTTGTGTATAGGTTACTGTTGTACCAGTATAGTTGGCTGACATTACCTCCATACCAGTTAACTTAGAGAAAACAACACTTTTACCGACATTAGGATTGCCCATGAGCAAGATCTTTAGTTCATCTTTCCCTATATGTATATCTGCCTGCTCTGTACTATGACAACCCAATTAATTTACCTCCTTCACAAAAATCTGCTCTGCTACATCTCTTGCTATTGCGATACTTCTTTTGCCTATTCCAATAACAATAGGCCCCCCCATAGGCTGCCTTGACATCACAGAAACCGTCATGCCTTCACGGACCCCTAAAGATTTTAACAAATGATTTACAGGTAATTTTTCTATCATACAACGATTATTCTTTTGCAAATGATACAACGGCATAATAATAACCCCCTTCAACTGATAATAAATTTCATTATCTTTCATTAAAATTTTAACACATTTTTTTCCATATATCAATAGATTTTTGTGTTTTCTGTAAATTAAGAAAATTTTCTGTTGAATTTCGAGGCATTGAAAAAATAGAGATTTACATTTTGCTGTATGATTTGAGTTTTTTAACACCTATGAATTATAAAAGGAAGTTTTTTCATTTTAACCCTTTTGCCATTCTTTTTTTCTTTCAATTGTGTTAGAATATATTCATTCTATTACTTGTTTCATACTTCATTTGATTGAAACATACTGATTATTTTTTGGGGGAGGGTTTGTTTTGTTATTGAAGGGAACAAAAACGGAAAAAAATCTTTGGGCTGCTTTTGCTGGGGAAAGCCAAACGAGAAACAAGTATACTTATTTTTCTGAAATAGCTTTGCAAGAGGGTTATAAGGGTATAGCTGATGTTTTCGAGGAAATCGCTCATCAAGAAAAAGATCATGCCAAAACAATCTTTAACTTTTTAAATGGCATAAAAGATACAGCTTCTAACTTAAAGTTATCAGCTGTAAGTGAAAATTATGAGGGAGCTACCATGTACAAAGAGTTTGCACGTGTTGCTCGCCAAGAAGGATTTGAAGAAATTGCTTTGTTTTTTCAGGAAGTGGCGGCTATAGAACTAGAACATGAAAAAAAACTTTCCACCTTACTTACCAAACTTTTACAAGAAAAAAATAATGAAAAAGATAAATCCATTTAAAGATGATCCTTCGTTATATTACTAAGACTCCCGCTTATACAAGCGGGAGCTCCAGCACTACATCCTCGGATTTTATCCTGTAAAATCTGTCTTTTTATTATAAAAAAAACCGCCTACCCCTAGTGCTATAATTGTTGTGATATAAATCATTGCTATTTGTACTGCTGTATTATAAAAAAATTTCTCTGGCAACATTTGAATCAATATTTCTGTCTCAGGGTTTAACATCCATAAATCATTATCAAAAAAGATAAAATGAAAATAATCAAAGTACTTGGTAAAATCAAAATAAACCAATAAAGATAAAGCCGCCATCAAGCCAAGGTTAACGATGGCTGTAAACATCAAAGTTTCTGATAAACTTTTTTTCCATCCTTTGTCTTTTTTTATCCCTATAACCAATAGTATACCTAATAAAAAAACACCGCTATTTCTTACTTTTCTTCCCACAACAAACAATTCCTTTACATCCACCATATGTAACCTTTCTCGTTCTCCAAAGACTTCCCTTTCTTCTCCTGCTACAGTAGCTATGATGTGTAAATCATCCCGCTCATCTCTTAAATACGCCAGCAGCTCCTCTATGACGTACTGTAATTGTTTCATATCCATTCCTGTAATCGTAGAAATATGATGTTTCTCAAATTCTCTTTCATAATGCCTGCTGCTAAAACTTACAATCTCTACTGAGGTTAACAACAACACAATAGATAGAAGTAGTCCAAAGACAAATACATTTACTTTTTTTAGCACCTTCTCCTCTCCTCACCTGTATAGATGGCATCTATTGATTTTGAAGATGTCCTCTATTTTTATTCTTATATTTACTACTTTTTATTATGCAGCAGCTGCACAGCTACCAAACAATATTTTTGAAAGTTTTATCACCCTATTTCCCCTTTTTTCATATTATAAAGCAGAAGATAAAGTATTCTTTATCTCATCAAGGAGGTGAAAGATTATGGCTGACGCTACAAGAGGTTTTTGGGGAGGTACTAGTAGTTTACTGTTCTTCTTCTTACTTCTAGTGATTATCTTCTGCAACTGCGGTATCTTCAGAGCTATAGGTGGAGATAGCTTACTATTCTTCTTCCTATTACTAATCGTTCTATTTGGTGGAAGATACTTCTGGTGCTAGTCCACAGAAGAAAACTTTGAAAGGGTGGTCTTAAAGACCACCCTTAAACCCTGCAACCACATAGATTAGACATCTGACATACAAAGCATCTCCTCAGTTTTTATTCCATCATTTCTTCAAATTCTTCCTCAGTTAAAATTTTTAAGTTTGTTTCCACACCAGCCTTTATAATTTCTTGGGCTTTATCTAGTTTAGAACCCGCTTCTTCTCCCACTAAAACATAGTCGGTATTTTTACTAACACTGCTGGTAATCTTAGCGCCTAGCTTTTCCAAGAGCTCTTTGATTTCTTTTCTACTATAATTTTTTAATGTTCCAGTAACCACCACAGTCTTCTCTGTAAAGCTGCTTTCTTTTTTCTCTTCTCCTTGATAGGTAGGCTGAACCCCTTGATCCAATAACCTCTGAATACTGGCTAGTATTTTTTCATCTTGAAAAAAATCTATAATGCTGGTGGCTACAATCCCTCCCACGTCAGGCAAGGTAATTAATTCTTCGTATTGCGCCTTCATTACTTTTTCTAGTGCCTTAAAATAGTTGGCTAAATCTGTTGCTGTTTTTCGCCCTACATTAGGAATGCCCAGTGCATAAATAAAAGCATCTAACCTACAGATTTTACTCTTCTCAATTGCCTCCAATAAGTTTTTTGCTTTTTTATCTCCAAATCTTTCCAGTCTAATTAGATCTTCATACTTTAATGTATATAAATCTGCAATATCTTTGATTCCCAGTGCCTCGTAAAGTTGCTCCGCTGTCCGTTCACTAAAACCTTCAATATCCATAGCATCTCTACTGCTATAGTGTACAATCGCAGAAACCAATTGAGGCTTACAGGAAAGCGTATTTGGACAGAATATATGAGCTCCTTTTTCCACTACTTCACTGCCACAAGCAGGACAATGCTCTGGTTTCCTTATTACTTCTCCTTTATCTTCTTCAATCGCCCCCATAATTTCTGGGATCACATCATTGGATCGTCTTAACCAAACCCTACCTCCTTTTTTCACTTTTTTTCTTTGTATATCCTCCCAATTGTTTAAGGTGGCTCTACTGACGGTAACCCCGCCTATATCAACCGGCTCTAATACTGCTGAAGGTGTGAGCTTACCCGTTCTTCCTACCTGCCACAAAACATCCTTCAACGCTGTTGTCACCTCTTGGGCTTCAAATTTAAAGGCAATTGCCCATCGGGGAAATTTCTGCGTATAACCCAACTGCTGCCTCAGCTTCAGGTCATTAATTTTAATTACTAAACCATCCATTAAAAAGTCTAGTTCCTTGATGCCATCCTTTAATCGGTGAATTTCCTCAATCACCGCTGTCATACTATCGCATCGCTTTATATATGGATTTACAGGAAATTTATTTTCCCGTAAAAAATCAATCATCTCCATATGGGTTGAAAAACTTACACCTTCTGAATAACCTACATTGTAGCAGAAAGCATCTAGTTTTCTTGTAGCAGTTACCTTTGGATCGAGGTTTCTCAAAGCCCCTGCCGCTGCGTTTCTTGCGTTTTTCAAGGGCTCTATTGCTCTTTCATTATATTTCTCTAATACAGATAATTTCATTAGTCCTTCTCCCTGTACCTCTATCTTTCCTTTAAATGGAATGGATAGCGGTAGAGAACGAATCGTTTTTACCTGCGCTAAAATCGACTCTCCCACCACACCGTTACCTCTAGTGGCAGCCTGTATTAATTCTCCATTTTCGTAGGTCAAGTTAATCGTTAGTCCGTCAAATTTATATTCTACAACGTACTCCAAGGGAACCTGGGATTCCCCCAACAATCTTTGTACACGTGCATCCCAAGATAACAACTCTTCTTCTGTTTTTGCTTTGTCTAGACTCCACAAAGGAGCAATATGATGATGAGAAGTGAAATTTTTCAAAGGCTCTCCGCCTACTCTTAGGGTTGGCGAGTCTGCCAGTAGCATACCCGTCGCCTTTTCCAATGCCACCAATTCATCATAGAGGGCATCGTATTCTTTATCACTAACAGTGGGATTATCTAACACATAATATTGATAATTGTATTGATTTAATTGTTGTACTAATTGTTTTATTCTATCTAACTGATCCATTTCATACCTCCAGAAAAAGCCAATATTATTCTACTACATCCAACTGAACAAATGCTGAAGAAATCTTTTTCACCCCTGCACTTGGAAAAGCAATAGTTAATATATCACCACCGGCAGACACTACAGTCCCTATACCAAAGGTAGGGTGCTTTACCTTATCTCCCGCATTTACTTTCTTCTTTATGACCGTAGTATTTAGCTTGGGCTTATCATGAAAACTGGATAATCCTCCACCAGTAAAGAGGGGAGAAGTCTGCATTTTTTTCACTTCTTCCTTACGCTTATAGGCCTTTTCCTTAGCAATAAGTTCTTGAGGAATTTCCTCTAAAAACCTAGAACAGCTATTATAACTGGTTCTACCATAAAGGGTTCGCATCATGGCATGGCTCATATAGAGCTTTTTCATCGCTCGAGTAATTCCTACATAACAAAGTCTTCGCTCTTCTTCTTCATTTTTTTCTTGCATCGACATATAGGAAGGAAAGATCCCTTCCTCCATTCCCGGCATAAACACTACAGGAAACTCTAAGCCTTTAGCACTGTGTAAAGTCATCAGTACGACTGCATCTTCTTCCTCATTGTCACTATCTAAAGAACTTTCTAGAGAGGTTCTAGCTAAAAATTCCTCTAAGGTTTTCACTTCTGCATTCTCATCGAAATCCACCGTCAGGGATAGAAATTCATAAAGATTTTCTATTCTAGTATCCGCCTCCACACGATCTTCTTCCTTCAAGGCATCAATATATCCTGTTTTCTTGTAAAGTTCTTCAACAATTTCAGTTACCTTCATTTCTTCTTTTCTCTCTCTTAAATCTATGATCATATCCGTAAATTTTTTAATTTGTTTTTGTACCCTTCCGCTGATATCTCCCATTTCTTCTATATCCAATAATGCTTCAAAAAACCTTATCCCCAATTTTTCTCCATAGGCTTCGATCTTTTCTATCGTTTTAAGACCGATTCCTCTCTTAGGTACATTAATGATTCGTTTTACACTGATATCATCTACTGGATTTTCCACTGTCGTCAAATAAGCAAGGATATCTTTGATCTCTTTACGATCATAGAAGCGTGTACCTGAAAAAATCTTATAAGGAACGCCTTGTTTCATCAGTTCTTCCTCTAATACACGGGACTGGGCATTGGTTCTATAAAGAATAGCAAAATTTGAATAGGGATATTTTTCTTTTCTTAAAGTCTCTATACAATTAGCGATGTAGGAGGCTTCATCGTATTCATTATTGGCCTTATAGTACTGAATAATTTCTCCCTCATCATTACCTGTCCAAAGCTTTTTATCCTTTCTTCCTTCGTTGTTTACCACAACCCTATTAGCAGCTTCTAATATGGTTTTAGTGGAGCGGTAATTTTCTTCCAATTTTACCACTGCCGCTCCAGGAAAATCCTTTTCAAAACCTAGTATATTTTGAATATCAGCTCCCCTCCATCCATAGATGGATTGGTCATCATCCCCTACCACACAAAGATTTTTATGCTGTTTTGCCAGCATACTCACTAAAGTATACTGGGCCATATTGGTATCCTGAAACTCGTCTACTAGTATATATTTAAATTTGTTGTGATAATAGTGGAGCACAGCAGGATTTTGATTAAAAAGCTCCACTGTCTTCATAATTAAATCATCAAAATCTAAGGCATTATTATTCTTCAAAGTCTTTTGGTACATTTTATAAAGTTCACCTATTTTAGCATCTCTAAAATCACTGCCATGTATTCTTGTAAACTCTTCTGGCCCTATCAGTTGATCCTTAGCTTTTCCAATGGCTCCCAAAACTGCTCGAGGATTGAAGTATTTTTCATCTAAGCTTAATTTTTTTATACAGTCCTTCATCACCGTTAACTGATCAGCAGTATCATAAATAACAAAGTTTTTTTGATAACCTATTTTTTCAATATCCATTCTAAGCATCCGCATACAAGCAGAATGGAAGGTACTCACCCACAAATCCTTGCAGCCTTCCTCCATTAAACTCTCAAGTCTTTCCTTCATTTCTCTAGCGGCTTTATTGGTAAAGGTAATCGCCAATAGGTTGTAAGGAGATACCCCCTTCTCCTCTACTAGATAGGCAATACGATGGGTCAGTACCCTTGTCTTTCCACTTCCCGCCCCTGCCAATACCAGGAGAGGTCCTTCTGTATGTTCTACAGCCCTACGCTGCATATTATTCAAATGTGATAAATTCATTTTTTTACTCCCTTCAATCTATAGCTATCCACCCATAAACTTGAATAGACTAAAGTCTATATTTTCAATCCTTAGTTATGTTTTTTTAGCTAAAGATGAAACCATAGACTGTAAATGCCAAACTTCAAGGCCAAAGGCGTATAGCTATATTTATATATATTATCTTACATTATTTCCTTGGGTTATTCAATTTTTATCATGATTTTCTGTTTTCAGGTTACCTCTATTTTTCTGTTAATCTTAGACTTTAGTAAATTTTTTTCCTTCGGATTTTTTTCTTTTACATAAGATTTTCTTGAAACCTCTCAGTTTTCACAGTTAGTCTTTAATAAAAAAGGGATTTCTCTCCCACAAGAAATCCCTTTTTTATTAAATTTTAAAATCCTTAATGATTGATTGTAAATTCTCTGCTAACTCAGCTAAATTTTCTGTAGTAGAGGCTACTTCTTCCATGGAAGCTGCTTGTTCCTCTGTAGCTGATGAAATGCCTTGCGTTTCCTCTACCACAGTCTTTGTTGTAGCTTCTATCGCCTCCGTTGCCTTTACCACCACATTTGTACGATCAACAACCTGCTTAAGAAAGCCTGCAACACGATTTATCTGATGACTTGTTTTTTCCACTAGCCCCACAATTTCTTCAAAACTTTTTTCCGTAGCAACGATAATGTTTATGCCTTCCTCCACATTTTTATTGTCCTCCTCCATAATAAAGTTAGCATTTCCTATATTGGATTGACTCGCTTCAATCAATTGACTAATTTCTTCTGTTGCTTTTTGAGATTCTTCTGCTAACTTTCTCACTTCCTCTGCCACCACAGCAAATCCTCTGCCATGTTCTCCAGCCCTTGCTGCTTCGATAGCAGCATTTAGTGCCAATAAGTTTGTCTGTTCTGCTATGTTTCGGATGAGACGGACAATATCATTCATTTTTTGGGAACCCTCAGTGACAACTATCAGTGCCTCCTTCACTTGATTTGTGCTCTCATAAATATACTGCATTTGACTGCTGGCTCTTTTAACGGTCTCTTTACCTGAAGTAGATTTATCCAGCACCTTATAACTTAAGTCATTAATTTCCTCAGTATTTTTTGAAGCATTTTGTATCATAGAGGATATTTCCTCTATGGCATTGGTTGCTTTTACAACCTCCTCAAATTGTTTATTGGCATGTTCTGCTACCTCCTCTGTAGCATGAGCAATATGGTTAGAAGTACTAGCAGTCTGCTGGGAGGTGGCTGTTAACTTCTCAGAAGAAACCATTACCTCTTCTGAAGATACAGTTATTTTCGTCATCACTTCCCTAAGATTGTAAATAATCATTTGTAAAGCATTTGATAAAACACCAATTTCATCTTCCCTCTTGGTGTACTTCTCTGGTATATCCTTCGTTATATCTAGTGCTGCAATATTTTTTGCTATGTCTACCATGATACCAATTGGTTTAAATATTTTTTTAGTAAAAATTGTTGCCAACGATAAAAGAATAGCCCCTAATCCTAAAGAAAAAAGCAGTACAAATACTTTAAACTTCTGCAAAGCCAAATACTCATTTTCCACATCATAATCTACTCCCACAAGGCCTATGACTTCTCCTGTCGTATCCTTAATTGGATAATAGGCATATACTAGCATCCCCCATTCATCTACACTTATTTTCTGCGCTCTGTAGGCCTGTCCCTCATATACCTTGTCAAAGCCAACGTAAGAAAACTCCTCCACTTCTCCTATATGGCTTTCCTCTCCTTCCCCATAGGCGCTATCCACTATATATACATATTCTCCAGCTTGATTTTTTTTCATCGTATAAAGATATTTAGCACCACTAATTTCTCTTATATAGCGAAGTTCCTCAACCATTTGCTGAAAATCCTGACCTTTTTCATCTTCTATTGTGTTGAACTGCTGAAAATGATCTATATCAATCGTCTGACTAACAAATTCAGCAATCTCTACTGCCCGAAAACTTAGATTATCCACTAGCATCTTTGCAGTTTGATTATAAATAATAGCGGCTATTAAAAAGATACTACCTAAAGTGGTTATTAAAAATAGCAGAATAATTTTTCTAGTAATTTTTTTCGTGTAATTTCTTCCCTTATCTTCATTGGTTTGTTCCATATCCATTGTCACTCCTTTTAAAGTTTTTTACTGAATGCTGTATAGATTTAACCGTTGTTTAAAACAACAGAAAAATCCCAACAAAGTTTTTATCCAATATGGTAGATGTCCGAAAATTCAACATTTATTTTTTCTACATATTTGCTTTTTAAGTCTACTTCTTCAATATTGACTTCTTTTCTACTTTCCTCTTGCAGTTTTACCGGTAGGCTTATCATAAACTCCGTTCCCTCTCCAATCTTGCTATGTACCTTGATGCTTCCACCATGCATTTTTACCAGTGATTCTACTAGAGATAAACCTATGCCACTACCCTGCTGATTTTTTTCAAAAGATTTATTTACCTGTCTAAAGCGATCAAATATAAAAGGTAGTTTCTCCTCGGGGATGCCAATTCCAGTATCTTTTACAGCGATTATGACATTTTTATTTCTGTCCCAGAAGTTTACTGAAATTTCTCCTCCTCTTTCTGTAAACTTAATGGCATTTGATAATAAATTTAACATAATGCGTTCAATCCCATTCAAATCTATCGCCATATACTTTTCTTCTACATTGGTATCAAATAAAACAGTAATATTATTATTTTCTGCATAAGGAGCAATAGACATGGCTATATCCTCTATGATTTCAACAATGTTATAATTTTGTAAATGAACCTGAAAGTATCCAGCATCCATCTTGGTAATATCTAATAGGTTGTTGATCAGCTTTAGCATACGATAACAGTTTTGCTTTAAGGATTTTATATGCTTTTCTATAGCATTATCTGCAATTTTTTCAACCTTCAACTCTAACAGTTGTACAATGCCAAAAATAACATTTAAAGGTGTTCTCATCTCATGGGATAAATTGCTGAAAAACTCGGTTTTAAGCTCTTGATATTTTTTTGATTGCTGTAGTTCTTTTTGCTTATAGGCAATATGTTTTTCTAAAGCTATAGCATGTTTATCTACAGAAAGATCCCTCACAATAGCTACAATACCTTGCTTATCTCCAAAGGGCAGTAGTCTTGATGTTACCTCTGCATGAACAGTTTCTCCCTTTAGGTTGACAAGCCTTTCTTCAATACTTGCAGCAACCTTTCCTTCCTTTACCTCCTCCATTCTATCCTTTATCAGAGGATGATCCGCTGGATGAACAATGTCCAGTATGTTTTTTCCAATAAGCGCCTCTCCAGTAGTTGCATCCAACATTTTGCATAGGGCAGGATTGACAAAAGTGATTTTTTCTTCAATATGAACACAAATTCCTATCGGCATCAATTCTACAACACCACGGTAGCGTTCTTCACTGTAGGACAACTTCCTATAAGGGCTTTTCAATTCAATTTCTACAATGGCCCTGTAGATCAAATAAAAGGATATAATTTTTAAAATATGCCCTATCGTCATATAGGCATCCTGCACAGACTCGTAGTAACATAAGGTTATTTCAGAAGCAATGGTAAACATGAAGGAAAAGATTAATAGCCAAAAACTTTTTTTATCCAAATACCTTCTATTATAAATCATGAAGATGATAGCTATCACCAGCATTCCTGTAATTATATACTCACTGATAACCTTAAAGATGGTAAGACCTGAGCCCTCTATAAAGCATTCAGGAAATACCTTCCACTTAAATATACTTAGCAAAGCTACAACACTAATGAATCCATATGAAACAATAAGTCTGCTCATCTTTATTTTTTTATTGAATCGTAGAGAAAACGTTGCTACCAAAATCGATATACCTTCTATGTATCGTGCCATAATCCACAATTGTGTTGCAAAGTTTGTAGTATTCATTGGAAAAATCCCTAATCCATCATAGGCAAGGGTATGCAATAAGTCCCACATTGCCACAAACCCATAGGTGGTACCTAACAGTATCAAATAATGATCATTATTAAATTTGTAAGTATTAACAACAATCATAGTCATCATCAGCATGATGATGACACCTAGTAATTCTATTGTGGTATGAAATAATACATAATTATAAAAACTTAAATACATGCTCCCTATAATTAGAAAAAAAAACACCACGAATTCAGCGTATAACTTTTTTCCTACAGTATTTAATTGTTTATCTGATATTGCCGTTTCCTCATAATGCATACATGCTAACCCTCCTATATTGTTTTAGCATAATTCTCCATTACCTTTAAGACTTTTTTACTATTTATTTCTACATTTTTCTTGTAATTCCTTTATCTTGAATCGACAATCCTAGATAATTTTTTTCTATAATGAGGTTTTTGATAAAAAGAAACATAACTAAAAGTGGCTATATGTTAACATATAGCCACTTAGTTCCCTTGCAATAACTTTTTTATAATTTCTTTGCTAATTTCATCGATTGTTTTGCCATCAGTATCTACAATAAAATCTGCTGCTTCATTGTACAAAGGCTTTCTTTTTTCTAGAAGATCTTCTATGTGTTCTAAGTGCATTTTTCCCTTAAGTAAAGGTCTTGAGCTATCCCCTTGCAGCCGTTTATGGATGGTTTCTGGCAATGCTCTTAAAAGAACCGTCTTACTATTTTTTTTGAGATTCATCACATTGTAGGGACTTAATACTACCCCCCCACCACAGGAAAGAATCATATTTCTTTCAACACTTAATTCTTCTACAGTGTCTGATTCCATTTTTCTAAAATGGGCTTCTCCATAATTTTCAAAGATTTCTCCTATGGTCATTCCCATTTTTTCTTGAATCAAAGTATCTATATCTACGGACCTCATTTCCAGCTTTTCTGCTAAATCCTCTGCTATTGTTGTTTTTCCGGTACCCATAAAACCTATTAAAGCAATACTATAGGGGAAGAGCCTTTTAGACTGCAATTTTCTACTAATTTTCATGATTTCTTTATAAAGCTGCTGAATCTCCTCCGGTAAATTGGTATGGGAAAAACTCGTCAGTACCTTTTCCATTACCTGCTGCTCCCTTTCTGGATGAAATACAGGAAGACCTTTTTCTCTTTTATAAGCCAGTACCTCCATCACCAGTTCCATTCTTCTTTCAAAATTTTTTACGATCATTTCATCACATGCATCAATTTCTTGACGTAACTCTTCTAAATCCTTCACTTGTTCTCACCTCTTCACCATACTACCTCTTCCTTAGACAGCAGCACTTCTTTTACTTCTCCTTTACTACTGGGAAGGATAAAGGAGATTTTATCACCCTGATTTTTTTTATCCTTTGTCATGCTCTTTACTAAATCTTGCAAAGAAAATTCTCCTATATCTAGAGAAATCTCTGTTTTCTTTATGATATTTTCTATTTCCTTATAATATTCTTCTTTGATGAGTCCCATGACCTTTGCCATCTTGGCCTCATAATACATACCTATTAAAACCGCCTCACCATGGGTATATTTTTTGTACTGGGTAATTGCCTCTAAACCATGACCAATAGTATGACCATAATTTAAAATTTTCCTTAACCCCTTCTCTTTTTCGTCTTTTGAAACAATTTCTGCTTTAATCTCACAACATTTCTTAATAACCTTTTTCAAAGATTCTTCTTTCAGGTTCATTATCTGAGCAAATTCATCGCTTATATAACATAAAAAATCATAATCATAAATGATTCCATACTTGATCACTTCTCCGATACCACTCAGCAACTCCCGTTTAGGCAGGGTTCTTAACACCTCAATATCAATCATCACCGACTTTGGTTGATAAAAACTCCCAACAATATTTTTGGCTTGAGGCATATTTACCCCAGTCTTTCCCCCTACACTGCTATCTACCTGTGACAACAGTGTGGTAGGCACCTGTATAAAAGGAATTCCCCTCATGTAAATAGACGCACAAAACCCGGCAATATCTCCTACTACGCCACCTCCTAGTGCAATAATTTGAGATTTTCTGGTGAAGCCGCCTTCTATCATCTTATGCAAAATCCCTTCTACTGTAGCGAGGTTTTTGCTTGCCTCTCCTGGAGACAGTACAATTTTTTCTATTGTTCGCTCCTTTAGAAACTGCTGCAGATCTTTGCCGTATAAACCATCAACATTTTCATCAGTAATCAACAGACACTTATCCGCTTCTCCTAAATAATTATCAATGTCGTATCTTAGTCCGCCGTTAATAGCTATAGGATAGCTATTTTCTCCTAAATCTATATACAATTTTTCCATCGCTTTGTAATCTCCTCTAATGAATCTGAACCAAATTTTCTTAAAAATTCCTGTGCAATTACAGTAATTGCTACCATTTCTCCTACAATAGAAGCCGCCGGCACAGCACAGGTATCACTTCTCTCCACCGTAGCTAAAACCACTTCCTTTGTGGCAATGTCTACAGTTTTCAACGGTGTATACAAGGTAGGTATTGGTTTCATGGCACATCGGATGATGATATCCTCACCGTTAGACATACCTCCCTCGATTCCCCCAGCATGATTGGTTTTTCTATAGTAACCCTGATCTTCTCCATAGAAGATTTCATCATGAACCAATGAACCCTCCTGCTGAGCATTTTGGAAACCATAACCAATCTCTACTCCTTTAATCGCTTGAATCCCCATTAAAGCATAGGATAATTTTGCATCTAGTTTTCTGTCCCATTGCACATAACTTCCCAGTCCCATCGGTACCCCAGTGATATGTATCTCAAAAATTCCTCCTAAGGAATCTCCCTTTTCTTTAGCACTTTTTATCTCCTCAATCATCGCCTTTTCTATCTCAGCATCACAACACCTTACTTCTGAAGTTTCTGCTATCTTGATCTTCTCTATATCCCTAATCTTCTCAGGAAGAAATGCACCGCCGATTGCAGTAACGTGGCTATGTACTTCTATATTAAAGACCTCCATCAATTGTTGTGCTAAACTTCCTACCGCCACCCTTACTGCTGTTTCCCTGGCACTACTACGCTCTAAAACATTTCGAATATCTGAAAAACCATATTTTATGACTCCTGTTAAATCCGCATGACCAGGTCTTGGTTGCGTAACTTTTCTTGTCTCTTCATCCACATCTATGGGATTCATATAAGGTTCCCAATTCTCATAATCCTTATTTTTAATGAGAAAAGAAATGGGGCTTCCCAGTGTTTTTCCCCCTCTTATGCCAGATAAAATCTCCACTTGGTCCTTTTCAATCTGCATCCTACCACCACGACCATAGCCTCCCTGTCGTCGTGCTAGGTTTTTATTGATCTGAGCTACATCTATCGCTACATTAGAAGGGAATCCCTCTATCATTCCTACTAAACTTTTACCATGGGATTCTCCTGCTGTTAATAATCGAAACATCCTTCTTCCTCCTTACCATACTTTCCCAATAGGATAAGACCCAAAAATCTTTAATTTATTAATTTTCTTCATAATACGCTGTAATACCTTCTTAGATTTTAAATCTTCTTGGTGTCCATGAAAATCAATATAAAAAATATACTTCCCCAACTCTATTTTAGCAGGACGAGATTCAATTCTTGATAGATTAATGTTTTCCTCAGCAAATTCCTTCAGTACGCTATACAGACTACCAGGAGCATCATTATGAAAGGAAAAAACAATAGAGGTTTTGTCGTTACCAGTGGGCGCAGTCATGCCTTCTCCAATAATAACAAAACGGGTTTGATTATGGACATTATCCTGTATGTCTTTGTAAAGAACTTTTAATCCGTTATTTTTTCCAGCCCAGCTGTTTCCAATAGCCCCATAGCTCTTCCCCTTTTCTTTCGCGATCCTACAGGCACTGGAGGAACTTTCACAGGGAATAAGGGTAATTTGAGGAAAATGCTTTGCAAAAAACTCTCTGCATTGCTCCAAGGGTTGTGGATGGGATAAAACATAAGAAACTTCCTCTATATTTTCCTCCACACTCAAAAGATTATGCCGTATTTGCAAAATCATCTCTGCCTGAATCTTCGAAACCTTTGTATCCATTAAAGCATCCATTACTTGCGTAACAGCACCCTCTGTGGAGTTTTCTATTGGCAAAATCCCTTGGTCTATTTTCCTTTCCTCCACTGCTGCAATAATCTCTTTAAAGGTCTTCATCCCTACTAAAGTTGCATCAGGAGCATACTGTACTGCCGCTGTGTAACTAAAGGAACCCTCTGGCCCTAAATACCCTAATTTCATCTTATCCCCCTCTTTTCTGTCGCAGTAGCCATGTTTAGTTATTTAGCAACTTGTTTTAGTGTCTCTTCGAACTCTGGAAAAGATACAGCAATACACGCACTATCATTTATTTCCACAGAATCATTGGCAAATAATCCAGCAATCGCCATAGCCATAGCAATCCGATGATCTCCATAACTTTCTACCACACCACCGCTTATTTGATTGTTTCCTTCTATTTCCATGCCATCCGGTAACTCTGTTACTCGGATACCTAATTTTTTCATCTCCGTTACCATAGAGGTAATACGATTGGATTCCTTCACTTTTAATTCTTCTGCCCCAGTAATCATGGTTTTCCCCTCTGCTACTGCGGCAATTACTGCTATGACAGGGATCTCATCGATTAATCTAGGCATAATTTCTTTTCCTATGCTAGTACCCTGTAGTTTTTTTCCTTTTATGATAATATCACCAATTTCTTCGCCACCGCTGGTAAAAACATTATCTATTTCAATTTCTGCTCCCATTTCCTTTAAAACATCAATAATTCCTGTTCTTGTAGGATTCAACCCCACTTTTTCAATAATCAGGTGAGACCCTGGTATAGCTGCTGCCGCCGCCATAAAAAAGGCAGCAGATGAAATATCCCCTGGCACCTCTATCTCACCTTGGCTATAAAGTTCTGACCTTTCTACCGTCACCTTACCTGCTTCTGTTGTAATCTTTGCTCCTAGAGATTTCAACATTTTTTCCGTATGATCTCTTGAAGTAATCTCTTCCCTTACAATGGTCTTTCCTCCACTGTATAATCCCGCCAATAATATCGCTGACTTCACTTGCGCACTCGAAACAGGAGAAGTATAATCTATTGCCTTTAAATTTCCTCCTCTTATCACTAAAGGTGCTAGATTGCCATTGTCTCTCCCTTCAATGGTGGCCCCCATTTTTCTTAAAGGTACAGCCACTCTTGCCATAGGTCGTTTTCTTAAAGAACCATCTCCCGTAACAATCGTCAAAAACTCCTGTCCCGCCAATATACCTGAAAGAAGTCGCATTGTAGTACCGGAATTTCCTGCATCTAACACATCTGCCGGCTCCTTTAAGCCATGAAGACCCTTTCCTTGAAGGATGATTTCCTTCCCTTTATCTTCAATTTCAATGCCTAGGCCTCGAAAACAAGCTATGGTACTAAGACAATCCTCACCCCTTAAAAAACCTTGAATTCTACTAACCCCTTTACTAATACTGGATAACATGACAGCCCTATGGGAAATGGATTTATCTCCCGGCACCGTTATTTTTCCTTGAATTTTATTGATTTTACTGGTTGCCAACATCTTCACTCTCTCCTTTACGATAAGTTAAGGGAAATCCTCCGTTTTTCAAAAGATCAAAGGCTTTTTCCTGTCCTTCTTTAGAAGACAGAGCAATTCTTACTGCTCCCCTCTCTCCTTCTCTAGCATGAAGTATTTCAATTTCTTTTATGTTAATATAATTATCTCCAATAAGTTGCGTTAATTCCCCTAACACCCCAGGGCGATCCTCTACGTCAACAATCAGTTCGTACAGAGGAGGTATATAATCCCTAGCCCCTAAAGGAATAGCATCACGGATGGTCTTAGCCTTTTTTAAGGTATCCAGCACTTCTTCCGTTCTCTCTTGCCTCAATATTTCCTTAAACTCCTTCAACATTACCTCCAAAACCTCTATTCCCTCTAATATTTCTCTTTGATTGTAGAAGAAAATATCCCGCCACATGTGAGGGTTTCCTGCAGCAATCCTTGTAGTATCTCGAAAACCTCCTCCTACAAAGGGTGTATAGCAGATGCTGTTGCGTCGTTCCAAAGTGTTTGCCAGAAGCACCGCTACTAAATGTGGCATATGACTGATTTGTGCCACAATTTTATCATGCTCATCAGCAGCCACAACCACCGGGAATGCCCCCATATTTCTAATCAAAGCTTCTAAGGCTGCAATCGTATCTTCAGTAGTATTTTTATTCGGCGTTAAAAAGTAGTAGGCATTTTCATAAAGGGAAGGACTAGAGGCTCCAAGCCCTCCCTTTTCTGAACCCGCCATAGGATGTCCCCCTAAAAATTGAATATCCCTTGGCAAATAAGCATCCACTACATCTTCCACATAACCCTTCACACTGCCTACATCGGTAACAACAACATTCTCAGGTAAAAAAGGAGCAATTTCTTTAAAAATTTCAGCATAATATCCTACCGGCACAGCCATCACGACTAAATTCGCGTCCTTCACTGCTTCTTTAGGGTCTGCACAGGAAGTATCTATGGCTCTAAGGATCTTTGCTTCTTCTAAAGTGTCCTTTGACACATCATAACCGATAATTTCACCTTCAAATCCTGACTTTTTTAAAGCCAGTGCCATAGATCCTCCTATCAATCCCATGCCTATGATGACAATCCTTTGAAACTTCTGCATCTTCCTTCTCCCCTTTTATCTGATGATCTGCTTATCCTGTAAAAACTGCTAAAACCTTATCATTTTATCATTAGCGTTAACTTAAGCCATAATTACAGTCACACTTATTTTAATTAAATACTTTACTGAATATTATAGCAGTTGTCAAGCAATGTTTTTTGCCTCATCTAATTTTTTCGTAAAAGCATACACTTTTTCCTTTATATTGCCCTTTTGAATTCCTTCTTCTATTTTTTCTATAATAGCACTCCCTACAATGAGTCCATCGCAGAGGTGTTTTAGACTTTCTATCATTTCAGGGGTAGATATACCAAAACCCAGAGCTAAAGGTACATCAGTATATTTTCTTACCTTTTGTAGGAAATTATCCAAATTTATCTCAAAACCCTGCCTTGTTCCTGTCACCCCCGTAGAAGAAATGCAGTAAATAAATCCTTCTGTATCCTTAACAATTTCTTCTATACGACCTTCTGAGGTGGGTGCTACTAAGGGAATCAAATCAATGGGATAATCCTTCATCATCTCCTGTAGCTCTTTTCTTTCCTCTAAAGGCAAATCTGGTATGACTAACCCATCTATACCGCTTTGGCGGCAATTGTCCAAAAATCTTTCCATGCCATATTTAAACACACAGTTATAATACACTAAAAATACGAGGGGAATCTGGGTTTTTTCCCTAAGTTTTGCTACCAACTGAAAAATAGAGGTGATGTTTGCTCCTGCCTTTAAGGCTCTCTCAGCCGCCCTCTGAATCACCGGTCCATCTGCCAAAGGATCAGAGTAGGGGATTCCTAGTTCAATGATATCCGCCCCTGCTCTTTCCATCTCCAATACAAGATGATAGGTGGTATCTAAATCAGGATCTCCTGCAGTAACATAGGTGATCAATGCTTTTTTATTTTCTTCCTTTAACCCTTGAAATTTTTTCGTTATTCTACTCTTCATCTTCTTTTCCTCCTAATACTTTTCGTATGGTATGCATATCCTTATCCCCTCTGCCGGACAAGTTGACTACAAGAATTTCTTCTTTTTTTGTGTTAGCCGCCAGTTTCATCAGATAAGCAATGGCATGGGCGCTTTCCAAGGCTGGAATAATCCCTTCTATCTTGGTTAAATATTGAAAAGCCTCTACAGCTTCATCATCGGTGATGGCTTCATATTGTACCCTTCCAGTTTGATGAAAATAAGCGTGTTCCGGTCCAATGCCAGGATAGTCTAGTCCCGCTGATATAGAGTATGCTGGTGTAATCTGACCATGATCATCTTGTAGTAGATAGGTCATCATCCCATGAATGACCCCTATAGAACCCTTTGTTATGGTGGCAGCGTGATGTTCGGTGTTCACACCCAAGCCGGCTGCCTCCACCCCATACATTTTTACTTCCTTATCTTCAATAAAAGGATAAAACAATCCCATAGCATTACTTCCACCACCAACGCAGGCCACTAAATAATCCGGTAGTCTTCCTTCTTTTTGAAGGATTTGCTGCTTTACTTCATCGCCAACAATTCTTTGGAAATCCCTCACCATGGTGGGATAAGGATGAGGACCCATCACAGACCCTATCACATAAAAAGTATTCTCCACATTGGCTACCCAATCCCTTATTGCTTCATTGGTAGCATCCTTTAAAGTGGCAGTTCCAGAAGTCACAGACCTCACCTTTGCTCCCAGCATTTCCATCTTAAATACATTGAGGGCTTGCCGCTCTACATCCTCCTGTCCCATATAAACCTCACATTGCAAATCAAACATAGCACATATGGTGGCGGTAGCCACACCATGCTGTCCTGCCCCCGTTTCGGCAATAATTCTCTTTTTACCCATCCTTCGTGCTAATAACACCTGACCTATAACATTGTTAATTTTATGGGCTCCGGTATGATTTAAATCCTCCCGCTTAAGATAAATTTTTCCCCCACCTAATTTTCTTGTAAGATTTTCTGCATAGTATAAAGGTGTCGGTCTTCCGGAATATTCCTGTACATAATATTGATATGCTTCTTCAAATGCTTTATCTTCCTTTGCTTTGATAAAGGCCTCCTCTAGTTCAATCAATGCATTCATTAAAGTTTCAGGAACAAACTGCCCTCCAAAGGCACCAAACTTTTTAGGTAGTGTTTTTGTCACCATACTATCGCCTCACCTTTCTTATAAATTTTTCTATTTTCTCATAGTCTTTGTAACCACTGCTCTCTACCCCGCTGCTTACATCCACAGCATAGGGCCTAAGAATTTTTACTGCTCCTTCTACGTTTTCTGGGGTAAGTCCTCCTGCCAAGATAATGGGCTTGTTTTGGGGCAGTGGTGCAATAGCAGTCCAGTCTAAAGTCTTACCTGTACCCCCATATGCTCCCTCCACATAGGTGTCCAGAAGATAGCCTTCCGTAGTATACTTTTCTAATTGTTTTAAGCCATCTACATTTTTAATCCTAAAAGATTTCCATACCTTCTGAGAAAAAGCATTTATATAGCTTGGGTTTTCCTCCCCATGAAGCTGTAATATATCTAAATCACAATATGCGGCAATTTCTTTGACTTCCTCTATAGAGGTATTTACAAAAACTCCTACGGTCTTAATCTGCTTCTCCAAACCCTGTATCAAATTTTTTGCCTTCTCCTTTGTGACTTTTCTTTTACTCTCTGCAAAGACAAAACCCACATAATCCGGCTTTAACTGATTGACATAGCCTATATCTTCCTCCCTTGTCAACCCACATATCTTAATTGCCGTCATTGTTTTACCCCCTAAATTCTCTGATCTTTTTCCCTATATCATCAGCTACCATAAAACCTTCTCCGATCAAAACAGCATTCACCCCTAACGCCTGTAGGAATTTCATGTCTTGTCTTGTATGAATACCACTTTCACTTACAATCACTTTATCCTTTGGAATAGAGGTCATCAGTTTTTCTGTGGTCTTTAGGGTGGTTTTAAAGGTTTTTAAGTTCCTATTATTGATACCAATGATTTCTCCCTCTGCCTCCAATACCTTTTCTAATTCTTCTGCATTGTGAACCTCCAGCAGGCAATAAAGTCCTACTTCCTGCGCAATTTTTTGAAAATCTACTAACTGTTGTTTCGTCAATATTGCGGCAATCAACAAAATGGCATCTGCCCCCAACAGTTTTGATTGATAAATTTGATAGTCTTCTATGATGAAGTCCTTTCTAAGCAGAGGACAGGAGGTAATGCTTCTCACCTGTTTTAGATAGGCATTATTTCCTTGAAAGAACTTATCTTCCGTCAGCACCGAGACAGCTTCCACCTTACTTTCCTCATAGCAAACAGCAATTTCTACAGGATCAAAGTTTTCCCTGATAACGCCTTTTGAAGGAGAGGCTTTTTTTATCTCTGCAATGATGGCCAATTGATTTTCCTTGCTTAGAAGCTTTTTAAAGTTTCTAGGGGGATGAATACAGCTCAATTCCTCCATCAGCTTCCCTAAAGGAAGTTGTTGTTTTTCTTCCTCCACCCTTTTTTTCTTATAGTCCACGATTTTATCTAAAATCATTGTTTCATCTCCTGACTAAAAGCAATAAGTTGATGTAGTTTATCTAAAGCTAAACCCATATCAATGACTTCCCTAGCTTGATCAATCCCTTCTTCTAAAGAATTTGCTGCCTTACCCACATAAATCGCTGCACCAGCATTTAAGAGAACCATGTTTCTTTTTCCTCCTCTCTCACCCCTTAAGACATTTAAAAGAATTTCTGCATTTTCCTCAACATTCCCACCTTGTATTTCCTGTTTACCTGCTAAAGGTATATCAAATTTTCTGGGATCAATAGCATAGGTCGTCACTTTCTTATCTTTTAGTTCGCTTACTTTGGTTTTATCGGTGATGGTGATTTCATCTAAGCCATCAAATCCATGTACCACCATCGCCCTCTCTACACCTAGGCCCAGCAATACCTCTGCCATAATTTCTGTAAGGGAATCATCAAAGACCCCTAAAACCTGCCCTTGAACAGCAGCTGGATTCGTCAAAGGACCTAGTATATTAAATATGGTTCGAATACCTAATTCACGTCTTGGAAGAACAGCATGCTTCATGGCTTGATGAAAATTAGGAGCAAACATAAAACCTATGTTTAATTCCTCAACGCACCGTTTTACTTCTTCCGGGGTTAACTGAATGTTTACGCCTAATTTTTCCAAGACATCCGCACTGCCACAACTACTGGTTACTGAGCGATTCCCATGCTTTACCACAGTTACACCAGCAGCGGCGGCTATGAAAGCCACTGTAGTAGATATATTGAAAGTGTTACTATGATCCCCTCCTGTTCCACAGGTGTCAATGGCATAACAGCCTTCAACATCCACTTTTAATGCTTTTTCCCGCATCACCCTAGCACTTCCTGTAATTTCCTCTACTGTTTCCCCCTTCATCCTCAAAGCCGCCAAAAAACCACCAATTTGGGAGGGTGTAGCTTCCCCCTCCATGATACTTTGCATCACCCTCATCATTTCCTCTTCTGTCAAGTGTTGTCTCTTTATCACCTTATCAATAGCAAACTGAATCATTTTATACACCTCCGACAGTTTAAATCGCTAACCGCTTATTTTTCTATTTTCAAGAAATTTTCAAGAATTTTTTTGCCTTCCTCCGTAGCAATGGACTCTGGATGAAACTGCAAACCAAAAATCGGATATTCCTTATGCTGTAGTGCCATAATTTCTCCTGCTGGTCCCCTGGCAGTCACCACCAATTCCTCTGGCAGGCTTTCCTTTTCCACCACCAAAGAATGATAGCGTGTCACCTTTAAGGGACTAGCAATGCCGGAAAATAAATTGCTTTCATCATGGGAAATCATAGAAGTTTTTCCATGCAGCAATACTTCTGCATGAACAATTTTCCCACCAAATACCTCGCCTATCGCCTGATGTCCAAGACATATGCCTAAAATAGGGATTTCTTTTCCCAGTTCCACAATAACATTTTCACTAATACCTGCATTTTCAGGAAAACCTGGTCCCGGGGAAATAATAATATGGGAAGGCTTTTTCTCTTTTAGCGCTTCCACACCGATAGCATCATTTCTAAAGACCTCAATATCTGGATCAATTTCTCCTATATACTGATAAAGGTTATACGTAAAAGAATCATAATTGTCTATAATCGCAATCAACTTACCCTCTCCTCCAATCTGTTCATGGTTACCATCAGCCCTTCTAGCTTTCTTAGGGTCTCTTTATATTCCTCTTCTTCATTGGAATCCGCTACAATCCCAGCTCCCGCTTGAAGATAGGCTTGCTTCTCCTTAAATACAATGCTGCGAATGGCAATACACATATCCATGTTGCCATTAAAACCTAAATAACCTACAGCTCCGCCATAAATACCTCGCTTTTTATTTTCTAGTTCGTCAATGATTTCCATCGCCCTTACCTTCGGCGCCCCCGATAGGGTTCCTGCCGGTAAACAAGCCACCAAAGCATCATACATGTCATATCTTTTTTTCAGCTTTCCAATCACATTTGATACAATGTGCATCACATGGGAATATCTGCAGACCTCCATATATTGGCTTACCTCCACGCTGCCAAACTCCGCTAGTTTACCAATATCATTTCTCGCCAAATCCACCAGCATAAGGTGTTCTGCTTTTTCTTTTTCATCTGCTAGTAAATCCTTCGCCAACAGCTCATCCTCTTCAGCATTTTTTCCTCTGGGCCTTGTTCCTGCAATAGGGCAGGTTTCTATGATTTGGTCCTTTACCTTTACCAAAAGCTCTGGTGATGATCCTGTCAACTGATAATCTCCAAAGTCAATATAAAATAAATAAGGAGAAGGGCTTACACTCCTCAGGTTTCTATAGACTTCAAAGGGAGATAGCTCGGTTTTTACCTGTAAACGCTGAGACAAAACAACTTGAAAAATATCGCCATTTCTGATATACGCTTTTGCTTTTCTTACCTTTTCCATAAAACTATCCTTTGTTTCATTGCTCTTATATTGAAGCTCTGAAGCACTTTCATTCCTCTCCATTAAAAGAAAATTCTTCAATATCTCCTCCTGTATTTTTTTAAGTCTTTTTACGCCATTTTCGTAGAGCTTTTCTATCTCTTCTTCTATGGGCAAATTGATGATAATCTTAATTTTTTGTTTCACATGGTCATATACAATAATTTCTTCTGCCACTAAAAGATGTACCAGCGGAAGATGCATGTCATCCTCATTGACACAGGGTAGTTTCTCGTAATTTCTTATAATATCATAGCCTATATAACCTACCCCGCCTCCAATAAAATCCGGCATATTTTCCATTTGGGGAGCTTCATAATCCTTCATAATTTCCTTGATAATTTCTATTTCTTTTCCCTTTTTCTCATAAGTTGCATCTCTTCGCACAACGGTTACTTGATTGTCTCTGCCTTTAATGATGATGAAGGGCTTTCTGCCAATGTAAGAGTACCTTCCCCGCTTTTCTCCACCTTCTACGCTCTCTAATAGATAGCAATTGGCAGTATTACACAGCTTTTTAAACAAGGTAATAGGGGTTTCGGTATCTCCCTGTATCTCCATGGAAATAGGGATCATTTTATAGGTTTTGCTTAAGTCTTTAAATTGGTGATATGTTGGATAAATCATTGTGTTTTTCTCCTCTCTATAAAAAAAAGCACTTCATCCCCATAGTAAGGACGAAATGCTTTAGATTCCGTGTTGCCACCTTGATTAGATATATAGCGTCTCTAAAACAGATGCAGGTTATAGGGAAATAAAAAAACACTTCTATCCCCCTATAGGACGAAATGTTTCTACTCCGTGCTGCCACCTATTTTAGATGATCTATATCATCTCACTCTTCCAGGTACGGAAATAGATTTCTATTTCGATACCCTGTCTTTATAACGTAAGACCTACGGCTAGTGATACTCTCTAAAGATTTCCCACTGCTTCTCATGGAACCATTCAATAAGTCTATCTGCATCGGGCTTTCACCATCCCCAACTCGCTTTGGCTTCAGAGCTCATCTACTCTTTCCAATCTCAGAATTTATGATAAATTATGTTTTTTATAAATTTTAATACGATTCCTTTTATCTGTCAACAGTAAATTTAAAAATATCTCTACTAAAATTTTTTATGAGGTTTTAAAAAAATTTGTATTGACATACTTAAAAAATTTCATTATAATTTGATTAAAATTTTCTAACAATTTGATACTTAATTTTGCTAAATACATACAATAAGTATATAACATACCATTTTATTTCGAAGGGTGATTTCCATGTTAACTAAAACCAAAGAAATTTGCCAACTTCATATCTATTATTTTAACTTTTACTGGGGCTTTTACTTTTTTAGCGCCAGCTATTTTGCATGGAAAAAAAATAGATATGAAAGCTTCTTTCTAAGGAAAAATATGGATGAAAAGCTGATACCAGCATAGTTTTTCTCACTTTCACAAAGTAGTATGATTATACAAGTGGATTCCTAAGAAGGAGTCCACTTTTTTATTTTGTATAAAATTTTATTAAAAACAAGGAGGAGTTAACAATGGTTATTGTAATGAAACCAGGTGCACCACAGGAGATTATTGAAAAAATTGAAAAAAAGATGATTAGTTTAGGATGTGAGGTTCATATGGTACAAGGAGCAAGTTACTGTGTATTGGGTTTAATAGGAGATACCAATAAAATCAATCAGGGTCAGATTGAAGCCAATGACTATGTAGAAAAAGTGCTACGGGTACAACACCCCTTCAAATTGGCCAGCAGACTTTTCCATCCCGAAAATACTGTTGTCCAAGTAGATGGTGTCAAAATCGGTGATGGCAATGTGACGATTATGGCGGGGCCCTGCTCTGTAGAAAGTGAAGAACAATTAATGACAACCGCCTTTGCTGTGCAAAGAGAAGGAGCCCATATCCTTAGAGGCGGTGCTTTTAAACCAAGAACTTCTCCCTACAGCTTCCAGGGAATGGGGGAAGAAGGCTTAAAAATCCTTAGAAAAGCTAAAGAAGCCACTGGTATGCCTATTGTTACCGAGGTAATGTGTCAAGATACTTTTGATATTGTGGAGGAATATGCAGATATTCTCCAGATCGGTGCTAGAAATATGCAAAACTTCCCTCTCTTAAAGAGAGCAGGAAAAAGTCAACGTCCCATCCTTCTAAAGAGAGGTTTATCTGCCACCATAGAAGAATTATTGATGTCAGCGGAATATATTATGGCAGAAGGCAATCACAATGTTATTTTATGTGAGCGCGGTGTTCGAACCTTTGAAACCTACACAAGGAATACCTTCGATGTTAGTGCTGTGCCTGTCATCAAAGAACTAAGCCATTTACCTATTGTTACTGACCCTAGCCATGCCACAGGAAAATGGTCTATGGTAGATCCTCTGGCAAAAGCCTCTGTTGCTGCCGGCGCTGATGGGCTCATCATCGAAGTGCATCACCAACCAGAAGTTGCTCTATGCGACGGTGCTCAATCTCTTAAACCTGAAAAGTTTGCTCGATTGATGAGAGGTATTGAAAAGCTTGTGGCGATTCGATAACTAACCGGCTTATCATGATATTGTTTTTGGAGTATAACCTTCTTTTTCTAAGCACTGCACAGATAAGAGCTTTCAATCAGGTGAAGCATCTGCTTCACCTGATTACCTAAAGTTTTAGCTTAGTAAGCCCAGTTGAATCAAAGCATAACAAGCTGTGTATATTTCTGAGCACCACTTGGATCTTATCTATTGTTTTTTCACAAACTATAAGAATAGTCCCTATCATAAGTGGCTATTTAATAAATAAAAAGATGGTGAGCACTTTTGAAAAGATTAAAGGATAGGAAAGCATTATTGATAGTCGTTTCATGGATGATTACGTTGACTTTGGGTGGATGGATGATTCATTTTCTAAATCAAGAAAAACAAGCTATTGCCTCTATCAATGAACAAGGTCAGCTTTTTCAACCTCTGACAGTATATCACTTAGCAGACAGTTTCTTCGAACTTTCTCCCACACAAATTCCTTATTATGAGAGAGGAAGAATTGTGTATGTAGAAGATGATGTTTTCAAACAACATGAAGAAGGTCATCAACCTTGGTTGAGCAATCCTATCGATGTGGTGACTGTGAATTGTTCTAATTTAATAGCTCAAAATGCTATGATTTTAAATGAACATGTGCACTATAGCAAAGAAGAATTAAAAACTAAAAATGGCATTTCCATTAAACTACTAGAAGAAAAAGAAGAAATAGCAGAAGTTGAAATGATTGTTCCCGGACTAGGAAAATATCATATTACTTTACGCTCACCTAAAGGAACAATGATTTACTTTATTTCACGTATTCAATTCCACATGAGTACCAAGTAGAAAAGTGATTTTCGTAATATAAGCACAGACATTGAAAATAAAATTTTTACTCTTTTAGGACTCTCCTTAGGCACCACTCAGGTTATATATGATGAAAATAAGAATGCTTTTTATTTTTCAATTGGAAGAAGAATGAAGGAGGTTTAGTTATGGATGCATTATTATTCAAAAAAATATTAGGTGAAATGCCACATCCTAAGCCAGAGGATGTAGATGCATATATTGGTGATCGGATAGCTATAGCTTTACCTAGAACTGACATTTATTCTGAAGGTCATCATATTCACGGAGGCTATCAATTTATCATTCCCTTTACGACATCCCCTACTTTGAACAAATGATGCTTTAATCAACGTTCCTGCTAAATCAATTGACTTGACAGCATGGTTTTTTACACTCAAAGATGAGGAGTACGCAGCTTGTTCTTTAGGACATAACGGTATGGTTCAAGGCCGATTACCGAATGGTAAACGTGTATCGGTAAGTGTTGAGACAATTGGTGGAAACTTTATAGTAAATAATTTTATTGAGGACACTTGTACTTCTGTTTCTTGCTTGTATTGTCATAATATCATCTTATTAAAGAATAACATATCGACAGTTAGAAGACATACAAAACGTCCGCTTGTCCACGGATAAGAACTTTCAGGCAGGTGAAACAGACGCTTCACCTGCCTGTCTAAAGTTTTAGCTTGCTTAAAATCAGCTGAGTCCAAATTCATTCTGGTTCATCCCTATACAGATATATTCTTTTTAATATAGAAGATACTTACATAGATATACGCCTATGAATTTTAATATACTAAGGACTATTTGCAGTTCTTAGCTGGTCTTTAAACCAAAGGGAAGCAGTACACCGTGTATATTAAAATTCAAGTTTAAAGGCATATATCTATTCGTTTTAACACCTACAATAGCTACGATAGCCTCTTCATTATTTAATAGATTCCGCAATCTTAATTAACTCAGCTTTACTAATTTCGCCTCTGCCGCTTAGCATATACAGTGTGTTATTTGCCTCCCAGTCAATACTTCTATTATCAGATATTATGGCATCTGCACCATTGATTTTTATTTTTTCAATCTTCCCATCTGTTGCCATTTCGTATGCTGTTTCTTCATCAGCAAATCTTTGTTGCATATAAATATATTTTCCTGTTTTATTGTTGGTAAAGTATAGGCTAATATACTTACTGTTGTTTACTGCTCCATCTTCATCTTTATAAAACTCAGCTCTATCAAATTGGTAATCCTCGGGTAAATAACTGGGAAGAAGAACTTCAAAGCAAGTATATTGATTTAATTTACTAAGATCTTTTATCACCAATACCCTCTCATCTCTCATGCCCACAGTTGTTATTTCTCCAGTTGTAAAGCACATGTCAACAATTTCTTCACCATCGGCTGTATAGAACTTCCCAGTATATTGACTTGAAAATACCTCTACTTCTTTCCCTTCTTCGTCAAACAACTTGCCCTTTAACACCTCTGGAACAGGAAAATTTTCTTGTTGATATCCAGCAGGTTCAACCTGTATAGCTTTTATATGACCAAGACTTATTGTATTGATTACCTTCTCCACTATGTTATGAGCAAAAGAGGGCTGGATGAGTGAGATACTCATGATACATACCACCCCCAGTGCTGCTGCGGCAGCAAAAACTTTTCTAAACTTATTTGCTTTTTTCATAGGAATCTCTCCTTTACATTGATTCATACTTTGCAAAGTGTTTTTCAATACTTTTTCTTTGTCACTGTCTCTACTAAAATCCTTATCCATCAAATTCTTCCCTAGCTCTAAAAGTTGGCTGTACTCTTGGGACATCAGCTTATCATTGTTATCTTCTATCTCAGTCATACAAGCCTCTAAATCTATAGAGAATTTCTCTTCCATATCCTTTGGATTCATAGCCATTCCTCCCTTTCCATTTCCTTTTTTAACTTCTTCATTGACCGATAGAGAATTACCCCAACATTGCTTTCTGTAATATGCAATATTTTTGCAATTTCATTGTTTTTTAAATTTCCACCAAATTTAAAGGCTATAATATTTCTTTCTCTTTCATCTAAAGTCTTTATTGCCTTGATAAGTTCATCATTGGTTTCTGTTATCAGAATCATATCTTCTGGTGTCTTTTCTCTCGATACCAACTGCTTCACTTTATCAAGAGAGAAGGAAAAAAACTTTTGCTTTTTTAAGCTTCTAAAATGATCCCTTAGAATATTTTTAGCTATGGCAAAGAGCCACACCTCAAAGGGTGCTCTCTTTTCATCATACTTGTCAATACTGATCATTATTTTTTCAAAAACCTGACTTGTCAGATCTTCTGCTGTAGATTGACAGTGAACGCGATAATATATATAGTTGTAAACCCTCCTATAATAGGTTTCAAAAATATGCGTAAAGGCTTCTTCATTACAAATATTTTTCTTGATGTCACCTTTATCTAGAACATTTATTAAAGCAAACTGCTGCATCTTCTGGCAGTCCCTCCCTTCCTTCATCTTTTTACTTAGCTAAGTAATTTCACATGTTAATACGCAAAACCTTTCATTTTATTACATATATTTTATATTTTGTATAAATAAAAAAAGCTCCAGCAATTCTATTAATCTGTCTTTGATTATCATTATAAAATCAAAAATCAGAATAATACATGCTAGAGCCTAATCAATTCTCTACCTTCCCCAAAATCCTGTATTTCTTTCACTAATTTAAGTACTGCACACCCCTCCCCTTAACCTCCAACATTAAAGCAGCTTCTCCATGGCCTGGGTAAATCATGGTATCATCCGACCATTTAGAGACTTTATTTACAATACTTTTCTTTAAACTTTCTTCACTGCCACCCTCTAGGTCAGTTCTACCTAAATCATCACTAAAAATCGTGTCTCCCGTAAAGATGATACTACTATCTTTTATCTTAAGACAAATTCCTCCTGGAGTATGACCAGGGGTGTGGATCACCTGTAGTATGATTGTACCTATGGAAATCATATCTCCATCGATTAACGTCTTATCCGGCTTTATGGATACAGCTGTTCTTCCACCAATGCTAGATCGATTCATCTCAGGCTTTTGCAATCCTTCCGCTTCCTTTTTATGGGCATAGATAGGGCAGCCGTATTTTCTCTTCAGTCCTTCTACTCCGCCTATATGATCATAGTGGTAATGGGTTAAAAGAATACCTTGAAGCTTTAATGCATGTTTATCAATATACTGAATCAGTACTTTTTCCTCATCCCCCGGGTCAATAATGAGAGCCTCCAAGGTATTTTTATCATAAATAATGTAACAATTGGTTTCGTTCATACCCACAACAAATTTTTTTATCTCCATAAAAAATCTCTCCTTACTTAAAATCAATACGTTTTTTTACTATTATACTACTTTTACATAAAAAACATAAAGATAAAACCTGATTTTCACCAAGTTTTACCTTTATATTTTTTAGTCTAGTGGTTTCTATTATTTTGCCGCACTTTCCCTTGCTGCAGTTTTATTGGCAATAAAGATAGCCACCATCACAGCAGTAATACCACCTACTAGTTTACCTACCACCATTGGAAAAATCATATCTTGGTTTACACCAGCAGTAAAGCCAAGATGATCGCCTAAAACAAAGGACGCGCTCACTGCAAAGGCAACATTGATGATTTTTCCACGATGGTCCATATCCTTCATAAGCCCAAACATAGGAATATTATTGGCCAAAGTAGCTACCATACCTGCAGCCGCAACATCCCCCATTCCCAGTAGCTTCCCTAGCTTCATTAGGGGCTTATTAAATACTTTCGTTACAAAATGAACCATTGGAAAAGCTCCTGCCAGCATAATGGCAATTTCTCCTACGATTTCGATTCCCTCAGATACTGGCGCCATACCGGGAATAATGACAATCCCTGTTAAGGTTTCCACTATAATGGCTGCTAATCCTATTGTAATCACCACTACAACACCCTTACCAAAAACCGTGAAGCCTTTGATCATCTTTTCAGGTGCTTTCCATAATCCAAGAGAAAGTAATAGAGATACTAAAATAATTGGCACTAAGTTACTTAAAATCATTGAAATGTCAAAACCAGCTACGATTCCCCCAACAAAGGAACCGATTGGAATCGTAATCATCCCTGCTAGAACCCCTGTTGCTAAATACTTATGATCCTCTTTTTCAATAATACCTAAAGCTACAGGGATGGTAAAAACAATGGTTGGCCCCATCATAGCTCCTAAGATTAGTCCAGCAAATAGTCCTGCTTCTTGGCTTTGCGCTAACTGCATCGCCAAAGGATATCCACCCATATCATTAGCTAATAACGTGGTTGCAAACATCGAAGGGTCTGCACCTAAAAATGTATAAACCGGTACAACGATAGGCTCCAGAATTGTAGCCAGTACTGGCGCTAAGGATACAACCCCCACCATTGCCACAGCTAGAGAACCCATTGCAATGATTCCTTCGTCGAACTTTTCTCCTAAACCGTATTTGTTGCCTATGATTTTATCCAGGGCACCCAATACCATGAAGGCTACCATAATATAAACAATAATTTCATTAATGTTCATAAACACACCTCTTCCTTTGAATTTTTAATAAACACCTTTGTATTTCAATAAGAAGACTTTTACTTCTACAGCAACTTTTCGAACAACTCTTTTCGTGGAGATGGGATGACACTTTTTTCTACCATCATGCCTTTTTCTTTCCCGATGACTGCTCCAACTTCCACTGCTTCTTGGACAGAACTGACATCTCCGCATAGTGTGATAAAGGACTTACCTCCTATAGAAAGACCTAAGCGGATTTCAATAAGGGTAACAGCAGCGGCCTTTGCAGCAGCATCCGCGGCTACAATGGAGGTAGCAATATTAAAAAATTCCAACACGCCAATAGCATTTACCTCTTGGACAGTATTTGTACCATGAATGGCATCAATTAGCTGAGGATGTATACTTGGTAAAATTAAATGATCAACAACATAAGCGCCACCTATTTCCTTGCCTGCATCCATGGCGGCTTCAACAGCTCCCACATCTCCGCATATGAGTATAATATATTTACCGGGACATACAGAATGTGCTTTTAATAGCTGTACATCCGCTGCCTTTATCATGGTGTCCCCTGTTTCTACGCCTCTAGCAATACTATTCAGCTCTATTAATCCTATACTTCTTATCATTGCATCACCACCTTCTCTCCAGCCTCAATCCAAATAAATTCATTGTTTACTTCTTTAATTACACCCTGTATACTGGCATGGATATTGGCTCCTACATCCTTTTCTTCTACCGTTGCAATCAGTTGACCTGCTTCTACGACGCTTCCAACCTCTACAATAGGCATTGCTGTTTTACCAATATGCTGCCTCAGTGGTATTTTTACTTCTTCAGCTTCTATACAAGCATATCCCTCCTGAATCTTACCAGCATACCTGTGAAGGTCTAGTCTTGACAACAGTCTTTCTGCTGGTACCTTTCTATATTCCCGCACGCCATGGACTTCACTTTGTGCAGGTGAATTTGAATACTTTATCCCTTCCTTTCGAAGGAGGTTTTTAATCTCTCCGTTGATGCTTTTAGGAGAAAGCCCCATAGGACAAGCATAAATCTGGCATACACCACACTCACAACATAAAAGAGCTTCTTTTAATATCTCATGTTGCTGTTTATCTACTGACAAGCTTCTCATAATTCGGTGGGGGCGCAAAGGATGACCAATCAGGTTTCTTGGGCACAAATCTGTACAAAAAGAGCATTGGATACAAGCAGACCGACTTCTGTTAATCATTTGTGCCAAATCCTGCTGCTTGTTTTTGAAAAGAAAATGTTCCTGAGGCAGCAAGATCATTGCCCCTGTTGTTTTTGTCACCACTTCTTGACTTAGCTGACTTTTGTCTATCATCCTGCCCATCATAGGACCCCCTAGGATAATACCATAATCCTGTATCGTTGCTGCACCTGCTGCTTCAATACATTTATCAAGAGAAGTACCGATAGGTGCATAAATGATAGAGGGATTTTTCACCTCCCCTAAAACTGTAATAAATTTGTGTGTGACAGGTTTTTCATGGAGGGCTTCATAGATATTTACCACTGTACCTACATTACACACCACAACCCCTACATCCTTTGGAATACCTCCAGGGGGAATCTGCCTCTGGGTCAGCTCGTATACCAATACTTGCTCATCTCCTGCGGGATAAAAGTTATTAAGGAAACAAAGCTCTACCCTTGAATTTAAAGTCTCGATGGCTTTTGTAAGGGCTTGTACTTCCCTGGTGTTTTTCTTTTTTACACCAATTATAACTTTTTTTGCTTGAATTTGATCCGCTATAATCCCTAACGTTTCAACGATTTCATGGCTTTTATACCGTATTAAAAATTTATCGGTTTCTAATAAAGGTTCACACTCCACTGCATTGATTAACAAACATTCTGCTACACCCTTCAGCTTAATATGGGTTGGAAAGCCAGCCCCGCCAGCCCCAACAACGCCGGCTTGAAATATTTTTTCTAAAATATTCATTTTACCTCCCCTTGCTAACTGTTATTTTGCAATGTAACTTCCACTTCATCTATGATACCCACTACTGTCGCATCCACAGCTGCATCCTCTCTTTGAAGAACCTTCCTAGCGGAGCTTCCCTTTACCACCAGTACTTGATCTCCAATGCCAGCACCTACACTGTCTATAGCTACAAAAGGTTCTTTCGTTTGATTTCTACCATAATCTATAGTTTCAACCACTAGAAGTTTTAGTCCATTTAAGCTTTCATCCTTTCGAGTGGCCCATACATTGCCGATTACTCTGCCAATAATCAATTTTATCTTCCTTCCTCATTACACTCTAATGACTTGTATTTTCTTCATTCGTATATAATCCTTTGCCATGGGGGTAATGATTGCCTTTTGTCTTATACAAAGCCTGCTATTTGGGTGACAGTCCATTTCCTTTAAAATTTTTTCAGTGATTACTTTATTATCTATTGAAGTTTCCTCTGTTGTTTTTTCTTGCTTTATTGGTGAGATAGGCTGTTGTGGCTGCTGCTGAGAGGGGGAAAGAATTTCTTCTAGTGTTCCTATTTTCACCCCAAAATCCTGCAGTTTTTTTTCATAATCTGCGTACATCTGATAAAAATAGGGTTGACTGCTTTTCTCAAAACTTCGATGCTCCATTCCGTCACTTAAAACAAAAACCTCTTTTCCGTGCAATAAGCCTCGAATAACCTTTTTAGAAATTGCATCCCCCTCAATACCCATAGCAATATGGGCTAAGCTGCTTAAGGGCAAGATAGGCAGAATAATATAGTCCATCTGCTTTATTTCATCTTCAGTACACTCCTCTAAAAATACACATGCAATCCCCATCTCCTCTAGATAAGTTATATACTGTTGATTGGCTTGTTCTCTAGAGAAAAGTACCCAGGCTTTCTTCGTGAATTGTAGTTCTTCACTGGTTTGCCTTTCTCTTTGCCCTTCTCGAAGCTGCTTCAACACTTCTTCCGTTATTTTTTGAACCAATGCTTCCATCTCCATTGAATCACCCCCTATTTTTTACAATAAGTATTATTTCCTATTACTTTACGATTTCTCCTGTCATTCCTGGTTGATAGGCAGCGGCGTTCCCTTCGTCGTGGTCAATATGCATACTAAGTCGATATTTTTCGCTCACCCTTATCAAAACATCTTCTAAAACAACAGGTCGTTGACTCTTAATTCTCACCTTCACCTGCTGACCGTCCTCTACACGAAAGACTTTGGCATTCTCAGGAGTCATATGAATGTGTCGCTTTGCGATCATAACCCCTTTGTCTATATTGACTACCCTGCGACCTGCAACAATAATAACACCTTCTGTATCTTCTAAATTACCTGACTCCCTTAAGGGAGGGTTAATTCCCAGAGTTCTAGCATCTGTGTAGGATATTTCTACCTGTGTATCTTTTCTAGCAGGCCCTAAGATAGCTACATTACTGATGGAACCCTTAGGTCCCATCAGGGTTATACGTTTATCATACTGAAATTGTCCTGGCTGAGACAGTTCTTTTAAAATAGCTAGCTGCGCCTCATCGCCAAATAGGGCGGTCATATGCTCTTTACTTAAATGAACATGTCTAGCAGAAACCTCCACTGGAATTTCCGTTGAAGTTTCTTGATATCCTTCTATATTCCGCATGACCTTTTCTACAATTTGTTTGATCAATTCTTCCTGCATCCTCTGCACCCCCTACTTGTAGTGACCACCTTGCCACCGGCACATCATAATGTACAAACAACTGCTTAATCGATTAAGTGCTTGAAGAATGTCATTTCTTTTTATCTCTCCGTTTTCTCCCGTAAAGGCCTTCACTCCAACGATTTCTACTTCTCTAGAAGCACTTCTTAAAGTATTTAGTTTTATCAGCACTGCCCCCATAGAATACTCCGGCAGAAGATGGCTTACATCAAAGAACCTTTCTGGATGATGGGACATTTTTCTTAGCTGTTCCTCATCTAATCCCAGTATTTTACATTCACCAAAGGGTTCCTCCAGCACTTCTGCCCTTAAGATATTTCTAACAAAGACAAGTACCTCTCCTAAATCATCTAAAAGTTTTTTCTCTTTAAGGCTATCTAAAAACACCTGCACCTCGAGGATTTGAGCCTGAAAGCTATCCAGTTTTCCTCTTAAGTGAATTCTAGGGTGATCTTTGTTGACGAGGAAATTTCCGTGAAGCTGTGTCATATGTTCAGGCTTCTTTTCAAAAAATCCTCCATGGTAATAGCACTTATATTTAGGGGGAACTTGATCTTTTCTCTCTTGCTTTGTTTCCACAGAGGTGGTTGATGTTGTAGCTTGTTTTTCTGCATCCCCTTCTTCTTCAATGATCAATGCAATTTTCTTTTCTTTCAAATATTCTCTTGCTGAAGGGGTTACTAATACCCTTGAACTGACGGAATAGGTTTCGGGAAACTTGTTTTTGAACGCCATTCGAAGTCCTGCTTCTGTTAAAACCTTCATAGGCTCCCTCCCTTTCATCAATGAAAACCTCTCAGATCAAGGTTTTGATCCAAGAGGAATTTGTATTTATTCTTTTACTTGTGGAAGGATGACTTCTACTTCGCTATGAGGTCTTGGAATAACATGTACAGAAACCAATTCTCCAACTCTTTCTGCAGCAGCTGCACCAGCATCTGTAGCAGCTTTAACCGCACCAACATCTCCTCTTACCATCACAGTTACTAGACCACCGCCAATTTGCTCCTTACCTAACAAGGTGACATTTGCCGCCTTTACCATTGCATCTGCTGCTTCAATTGCACCTACTAATCCTTTTGTTTCAATCATTCCTAATGCATTTAAAGTTGCCATTTAAAATTCCTCCTTTAGATTAATTAAGTTTATTTTTTAAGCTTTCCATCACCAATTGGGTAATTGTTTCAATATCTATGTTGTTTAATTCCTCTGTCTTTTTTGTTTCTTTGCAATCCTCTATGCCATAGGCCATTCTTCGGATATTGATCAAATGCATCGGTCCTACATTATCTGATGTAGCACTTCCACCAATAGCTCCACAACCTAAGGTAAAGGATGGTGCAAGGTTTGTACTTAGACCAATGGCCCCTTGAGTTGATGGGGTATTTACCAAAAATCTAGAAACCGGTTTTTTTAGAGCAAATTCTCTAATGATCGCTTCATCCTGAGAATGAATCACCAGGGTATGTCCTAACCCGCCATTTTCTAATAGACAGTAGCAAAGCTCACAAGCTTCTTGCCAGTCTTCAACTGTATAAAAGGCCAAGAGTGCGGTAAGTTTTTCTTTGGAGAAGGGAATATGCTTTCCAACCCTCTTTTCTTCACAAAGAAGTATCTTTGTCTCCTTTGGAATTTCAATTCCTGCTATTTTCGCGATATCCTGGGCGGATCTTCCTACAATTTTAGGGTTCATTCCTCCTGAAGCCGTTTCCATAATTGCCGTTACCTTTGCCAGCTGGTCTCCAGCTAGGAAATAGCCTCCCTGACGCTTCATTTCTTCCTTTACTTTTTCAGCAATACACCTTTCTGTTACAATCGCCTGCTCCGATGCACAGACGGTTCCATGATCGAAGGTTTTGCTTGAAACAATTTTTTCGATTGCTTCTTTTATATTGGCACTTCTTTCAATAAAGGCAGGAACATTTCCAGGCCCAACCCCTAGAGCTGGTGTTCCTGAACTGTAGGCTGCCTTCACCATGCCGGAGCCTCCAGTAGCTAAAATCAAATCTACGTCTTTATGTTTCATAAGTTCATTGGTTCCCTCTAGGGTTGGCATGGTCATACAATGAATTAATCCTTCTGGTGCCCCTGCCTCTACAGCAGCTTTATTTAAAATCTCTACTGTCTTTAAAATGCTTTTTAAGGCATTTGGATGGGGACTGAAAATAATAGCGTTCCCAGATTTTAATGCAATGAGTGTTTTATAAATCACGGTAGAAGTTGGATTGGTAGAGGGAATTAAGGCAGCAATGATACCAACTGGTGTCCCAATTTCTACTATCCTTTTTTCTTGATCCTCATGAATGATTCCAATGGTTTTCATCTCTTTAATATGATCGTATACACCTTTGCTGGCAATTTCGTTTTTAATTTTCTTATCTTGCCATTTACCAAACCCTGTTTCTTCAGAAGCCAGCTGTCCAAGAAACTCTGCCTGAGGATAAGCGGCTTCCTTCATGGCATAGACAATCTGATCAATGGCTTCTTGGCTAAATTTAGCAAATTCCTGCTGAGCTTTATTGGCTTTTGCCACCATGTTTCTTACCTCTTGAATGGATACTAAATCTTTATCCAGCAAATTCATTTATTCCACCTCCATCTTCAAATAATTTAATATAGCACCTACCAGCTCTGCTTTATTGGCAAATTTGATTTTTTGTGCTTCCATAGAAAAATCTTTTAATCCCCTAGCAACTTTTCTCAGATCCACCACCTTCATTCTATAGAGATCTTTTTTGGACATAATCTTCATCTCTTTCCCATGAAGATGAATCACCGAATCCTTCGTCTCCTTTTGTACCCTTTCTTCCTCTACTGACTCTGGGGCTGCTTGATTGCCGGGAGAAAATTCTTGAAACAAAAGCTTTAGCTGGATATCTGGCCTTGGAATCACATGTTGAGAAATCACTGAACCTACTGTTGCTGCAACAGCACTTGCTGCTTCAATCGCCGCCTGAACAGCTGCCACATCTCCCTCTATCATCATCGTCACTAAACCGCCGCCGACAGTTTTAAAGTCTTTTAGTGTGACATTTGCTGTCTTTAAAGCAGCGTCTAAGGCTGTGACTGCTGCCGTATAACCATAGGTTTCTAGTAGTCCCAGTGCATTATAGCGCATCATAAACTCAACTCACTTTAATAATTTGTAGGGTTATCTGCCACAAACTTTACAGCTTCCGCAAAAGCATCACATGCTGCCTTGCATGCAGATTGGCTTCCTGTTAATAACCCACCGCCAAAGTTGGTTTCAGTAGGGGGACCATAGAAACATACCATGCGAACATCTGCTGCCTTCATAGCCGCATCTAAGGCATACAGTGCCTCTAGAGGTGGTGCTATGACATAAGCTAAAGCTTCTCCTTCTTTGATACCTGCCACCTGCGATAAATAGGAACCTGTTCTGGAGATACAGTGGGCATAATATGCAATAGAATCGTCCTCATTTGCACTATAAAAACAAGCATCATTTTCAATAAATTCAGTGACAGCATCCACACCACTTCTTACTTCAGCAGGATTCGGTCCAGAGATAATGCCTATGAACTCTCCTGCCAGTTTTGTATTGGCATTGGCGGCACCCCCATAGAAGGATTTTGCATAAGCCACCTTGACATCTGCTTTTTTCGTAGCTTCGTCCAGAGCTGTATAAGCTACATCATCACTATCGGCAGTAATGATTCCTATACTTCTATGTCCCTGCTCCAGCTTCAGTTCTCTTACCATATCAGAACTTAGATTAGGAATGATTTTTACGCTTAGGACAGAAGCACGCAGTGCATCATTTTTCATGTTCTTCACTCCATTCTTTATATTTACAGCTTTAGATCTAAGCCGCTTGCTTTTTGTTCTATCATTTCCTTAATAATATGAGCAATATGAGCTCCTGCTTCTGTGGCAGATGTACCTCCCTTATGAATATTAGATATAACAGTTCTTCTGGATTCAGGCATACCCACCTTTGCACGATACGCCATATAACAACTCATACTTTCTCCAGTAGCTAACCCTGGCCGTTCACCGATTAATACTATCGTTACTTGGGCATCAAGGGCTTCTGAAACAACATCCATTGCTGGCACTCTGCCATGTTTTACGAAAAAGGGTGTTCCTGCCTTTAGCCCATAGTTCTCTAATCCCTGCATGATAGATGGCAAAATATCCTTAACATTCGCTTCGATAGCTGTTGAACTTAAACCATCAGAAACATAAATTTGCACTTGAGGATTTTTTACGCACCTTTCTTTAATGGTTGCTATTGCCTCTTCACTAAATTTTCTACCTAAATCAGGTCTTGTCACATACTCATCTTTATCACGGCATAGGGTGCTCACTGAAAACAGTCCCATTTCTTCTAAAAATTTCTCAGAGACATACGTAAAAACAGCATCCATAGCAACAGCATGATCCGCTCTAAATCTCAGTAATGTTTCTGTGCGATAACGGGGTCCTGCTCTCCAAATCCCCACCCGAGCGGGGGTACTTTCCTTCAGCCCTAAATAAACTTCCTTATTGGCTGGGTCAGGTACTGCAAAGTAATCCTGCATTTTTATCTCTGTCAAATCCTTTAACTCTGTATCGTCTAAAGGTACTTCTGTTTCAACCTTTGTATCTGTGTTTTGTAGATCCTTCTCTTCAGCGACTTGTTGTTTATCTATGGACAGCTGCTGAATAATTTGCTGAACCATATCCTTGATTGCTTGTTCTGAAACCAATGAAATGCCCTCCTTTTTCTTTTTATCTAAATTTTTTTACGACAAGCCCTTATCTCCCAGCTTTAAGAAAGGTAAAGGTTTGTAGCTTACTGAAACCCTTGGGCTATTTACTGAAAAAAATAGATGCATCTCCAGCCCGTTTGGATAATCTGCCATTTTCATAAACTCCCACTTTTTCTAACCACTGCTGAAATTCAGGAATCGGTGTTAGATTTAACAATTCTCTTAAAGTAGGGGCATCATGGAAACTCGAGCTTTGATAGTTAAGCATAATATCATCTCCTGCAGGTGTTCCAATCAGGAAGTTACATCCAGCACTGGCTAATAGAACGCTTAGATTTTCAACATCGTTTTGATCCGCCTTCATATGGTTGGTATAACATACATCTACCCCCATTGGAATCCCCGATAGTTTACCCATAAAATGATCCTCAAGACCTGCTCGAATTACCTGTTTACTGTCATATAAGTATTCTGGTCCAATAAAGCCAACAACGGTATTCACCAAGAATGGCTGATACTTTTTAGCTAATCCATAGCATCTTGCTTCTAAAGTGACTTGGTCTACCCCCATATGGGCATCTGAAGAAAGCTCAGAGCCTTGACCTGTTTCAAAGTACATGACATTTGGTCCTGTAGAAGTTCCTTCCTTTAATACAAGTTCTCGGGCTTCAGATAGAATACTGTCACTTACACCAAAGGCTTCATTTCCCTTCTCAGTTCCTGCTATACTTTGAAAAATCAAGTCTGAGGGTGCTCCTTGTCTGATGGCTTCCATCTGGGTTGTCACATGAGCTAGTACACAGGTTTGTGTAGGAATTTGCCACTGTTGCTTTACTTCTTCGAATAGTTTTAAGACATTCTTTACACTGTTTACTGTATCATTTACAGGGTTCAATCCCAGTACAGCATCCCCTACCCCATAACTTAGACCTTCGTAGAGAGATATCTTAATTCCTTCTATGTTGTCAGTTGTGTGATTCGGTTGAAGTCTATAGGCCAGTGTTCCTGCCTGACCGATGGTTGTATTACAGTGGGCAGTGACGATGATTTTTTTTGCACCATAGACCAAATCTAAATTAGACATGAGTTTAGCCACCGCTGCCACCATCTCACTGGTCAATCCTCTGCTGATTCTTCTAATATCACTGCTGGTGGTTTCACTATTTAAAATCCATTCTCGTAATTCAGCAACTGTCCAGTTCTGAATTTCTCCATAGATTTTTTCATTCACACCGTCTTGAATAATTCTAGTCACTTCATCTTTTTCATAGGGTACAGCTGGATTGTTTCTGATGTCCTTTAATGTTAGATTGCTTAACACTTCCTTGGCTGCTATCATTTCTGTAATAGAAGCTGCCGCCAGTCCAGCCAGTTTGTCTCCTGATCTTTCCTCATTGGCTTTGGCCATCACTTCATTTAAGCTTTTAAACTGATAAACTGTACCAAATAATTTTGTTTTTAATAGCATGTTCTATCTCCCTTCTATGTTCAATAATTTAATACCAAGGTTTTTATAATCACAGGTACTACTTTGCCATTGGCCAAAGGTTTACCGATATCAATGTAGTCCCCATTATCAACTTTTATTGAATCAATACAGAGGACATCCCTTTTTTGGGGCAGGTGGGCCTGAATGCCTTGTCCCAGTATCTTTGCCATATCATTTTCAACGATAATAATCAGCGGCTCCTTTTCCCCCAGCTTATTGTCCATCCCTTCAATGATAGCTTTTGCTAAGGCTTGTATCTCTTGGAAGCCTGGGTTTTTTATCCCCTTCATGGCTAAGGCCACCAACTGATGATCATTTTCTAAACGAAACCAATCTAGTTTTTCAGCAATCCTACGACTTAGTTGGTGATGATCAAGTCCTTCATCCTCTCTGCTTAATCGTAAAATAGGAATATTCTTCATAGGTAAAATCGATGCTTCAATGGTGATGGTACTACCGCTGATCTCTGTTGTATGAGTTCCTGCCCCCACAACTGTTGCTCCAATGGTTTCACTGGCTTGGATGACTTTGGAAGTCTCTAACCAAGGGGAGGCGGCTATAGCTTTTCCAAGAAGTATACCGATATCGCCATATCGGAAAAGGGGGATACTTCCCTTGTTAAAGATACAATCCGCCACACCTCCTGAAAAAGAAATAAAATCGATTTCCTTCTCCCATTTTAAAGAAGTCCCAGTCAGCATCTCTTGTAGAAGAGGAGTTGCAGGAATCACCCCTATGCTTTCCGCCAAAATATCTGCCATTCTTCTGCATATACCTTCTACTTCATCTACCGACAGTCTTTTGCCTACTTGAACATCGATTCCGATATCCTTCGCTAATGTTTTTATTTTGCTGGAAACATAGTTTACCTTTAATTGGTCATCCTCAAACTTAATCAAACGCCCTCCAATGTCAAGACAAGCAGTATCCACTACTTCACCATTTTTGAAAATAGCTATATTGGTTGTACCTCCGCCAATATCCAGGTTTACCACAGTGCAGGCCTTTTCTTTAGAAAATTTTCCTGCCCCTGCCCCCTTGCCGGCAATAATGCTTTCTAGGTCTGGGCCTGCAGTAGCCACCACAAAGTCACCGGCTAAACCGCTGAGGGTGTTGAGGATTTCATTGGCATTTTCCTTCCGAGCAGTTTCTCCTGTAATAATTACCGCCCCTGTATCAATTTTTTCAAAGGAGATATTTGCTTTTTTATATTCCATCTCAATGATTTTTCTAACAGCATCTCCATCGATTCTTGTTTCTGATAGCAATGGTGTGAAATGTATATCACTTCTATAGATAATTTCTTTATCAATAATTTGTATTTTAGGAATTGCTGTCATGGAAGCTGTGTTTTCAATGGTAAGTTTGCTAAATACCAACTGCGTAGTGGATGTTCCAATATCAATACCTACACTAAAAATGTTTTCTCTCAAAATTTTTCCTCCCTTCCCCTATATAGATAACCACCTACAAAGCTTGACAAAATGCAGACCGCATGCATTTGCAGGAAATGACTACAATGTTCAATTCATGTAAGTGGAAAATCCGTAAAGAAATTTGCATGTTTGAGCGTTAGCGAGTTTGCAAATTTTAGGATTTTTCAATGGAATGAATTGTTAACATTGTTCATTTCTGAAACCGCAGGAGGGCGTATTTTGTTAAGCTATAAAATTGGTTATCTATAAAGACAATGGGGCCAAGAATCTATGTGTCTTCATAAATCCCTGGCCCCATCGCCTTTAAAAAGCACGCCGTTGTGCTTTATTTATTCGTTTTTAAAATTAAACCGTATTTCCGTTCCAGTACTACTGGAATTCATTTGAAGATTACCGTAAAGTCTTTCTCGAACAATACTGTTGACGATGCTTAACCCCAGACTTTTTCTTTGAGGCTTTTCTGTATCAAAGCCCACACCATTATCGGTTACAGTAACCTGCGTATAGATTTCACCCTTTTGAATCGTAATTTCAATTTGACCATCTTTCCTTCCTTCAAAACCATGTTCTAAGGAATTTTGTAAAAGCTCATTCACAACCAGTGCAATAGAGGTAGCTTTATTAGAATTTACAGTGATATGATCTCCTTTGATTTGAATACTGATATTTTTTTCTGGAGATACCACATAATCCAATGTACTCTCCTTCATTCTTTCTAAGATGGTTCGCAAATCAACATCATCCACACCATTTTGAGCTAGCAGTTCGTGGGTAATGGCAATGCTTAAAATTCTACTAATACTTTCGTTGAAGGCTTTCTTTGCTTTATCCTGGTGAATGCGTCGTGACTGCAGCCTCAACAAACTGGCAATGGTTTGCAAATTATTCTTCACACGATGATGTATTTCACTAATGGCAACAGATTTTGAAATCAGTTCCATTTCTTTTTCCTTTACCTCTGTAACATCATTGATAATCATAATGATTCCGGTAATTTTATTTTCATCCTCCATAGCCACATATTTCACACGGAGGGATAATTTTCCTATTTTCACTTCTTCTACATTGACAAAATTGTTATGCACAATGCCAGAAAAGCTCCTGCCACTTAATGCTAAGTTGCTGAAGGCTAATCCAACAATTTCGTCTTGATAACCCAGTTTTTTATAAAGTTGATGGGCCTCAGGATTGCAATAAGTAGCAGTGCCATTGCTGTTAAACATAATAATGGCTTCATTTACATGATGGATAATTGTATTTTCTGCACCCTTCAACGTACTTAAGGTTTCTGTTAGCTTTTCTGTTGTTTCCAATAGATCCTTCATCTCTTTGTCTCTCTTAATATGCTTTGTAATATCTTGTTCAATAATCAAAACACCAATCACTTGACCTTTCTTATTCTTTATAGGCTCTACACTTTGTCTAACTGTTTTGTTCTCCTGTGTCAATGCCTTTAAATCCCTGGAGGAAACCCCGGTTTCTAGTGTTCGTAAAGCAGCAGGTTCATTTTCTCCCAAAGCAAATTTCCCGACAACTGAGTGCTGGTACATGGATTCTTCCTGCGTTTGTTTAGCTTCTGCCACGACGACAGCGATGTTGGGGATATTGGTTAGACAATCGATGAAGACATCTGCTTTAATCGCTCTAGAGATCAGTGGTAACATTTGCTTTAGATTTTCTAGAATAAGAATATCTGTATCGGATAGTTGCGTATAGGTTTCACAAAGCTCCCTTAACATCCATTCACCCCTTAGTATCCTTATTGATTCATCGTAATAATCCTTGCTATTTCACCCATAGAGCGTCTTTTGGACATGCTTAATGTCCTTATTTTATTGTAGGCTTCCTCCTCTGAAAGCCCTTCAGTTTTCATCAAAATCCCCTTTGCTCTTTCAATTTGCTTTCTGTCCTCCAACTGCGTTTGTGCTTTTTTCACCTGTTGTTTCATCTCTTTAAACTCTTTACTTTTAGATACCGCCACCTCTAGAGCAGGCAATAGGTTTTTTTCATTGATGGGTTTAACAATATACCCCATCGCTCCTGCTTTCTTAGCCTCTTCTACAAATTCTTTTCCGCTATAGGCGGTTACCAATACAATGCATTCTGCCAGCTCATCTTGATTGATTACTTCAGCTGCCTTTAAGCCATTCAATAAAGGCATTTTAACATCCATTAGTACCAAATCTGGTTTATACTTTTTACACAACTCAATTGCATCAAATCCATCTGAGGCTTCACCTACAACATCGTAGCCTTCTTCCAACAACATTTCTACTATGTCCATTCTAGTAATAGGTTCGTCATCGGCTATTACCACTCGCCCTTTCATGGCACCTTCCTCCTTTGATACTTTCATAATCTCCGTTGATTATCTTAATTCATTTATTCCCACTATACAATTGATTTAAAACACATAAGCTATCTTTCTTGAGCTTTAGCTGGTTCTATAGCCATCAAGTCACCCCTTTACAGTCTTGGTACAAAAACATAGAAAAGCCTGCAAAGAAAAAATATTTTCTTTCTTGCAAGCTTCGCCGCTCTTTCAACACTACACAACGTTGGGTAGCTGTCTTTATTTATTATCCATGATATCATAATGCTATCTCTATGGCAAGTCTTTTCTAACAAAAATTCTTTATTGGTAGAATCTTCTTTATATTCTCTCCTTCGCTTCAAACTTTGTATGCAATAGTTTCTTCGCCAGTTCTCCATAGGGCTCTCCTAGATACTCTTTATAGAGCTTAATAACCTCAGGATTTTCATGGGATTTTCTGATGCTTTTCCTCTGATCCTCTCTATAAATGGCTTGCTGACGTTTTTTTACGATTTCATCATTACCATAGTGATAAGGCTGACCACCGCCGCCAATACAGCCACCAGGACAGGCCATAATTTCAATCGCATGGTATTCTCCCTTGCCGTTTCTGATGTCCTCTAAAAGCTGTCTAGCATTACCCAATCCATGAGCAATCCCTATCTTTATTTCCTGCCCTTTTAAATCTACAGTGGCTTCTCTTAGCCCCTCCATCCCTCTTAACTGTTGAAATTCTACATTTTCTAAGGTTTCACCTGTCACCCATTCGTAGGCTGTACGCATAGCCGCTTCAATTACCCCACCGGTTGTACCAAAGATACTGGCTGCACCGGTAGATTCTCCAAGAGGATGGTCAAAATCTTCATCTGCTAACTTATCAAAATCTATACCTGCCTCCTTTAGCATATCGCCTAATTCTCTTGTAGTGATAACAATATCTACATTGTCATGATCGTCAAGACTCAGCTCTGTTCTAGCTGCCTCTGCTTTTTTAGCAACACAGGGCATAACAGAAACCACCACCATTTTATTAGGATCAATTCCCATCTTCTCTGCTAGATAGGTTTTTGCTAAGGTACCAAACATAATATGGGGGGATTTACAAGTGGAAGGTACGTCGATCATATCTGGGAATTGATGTTCAATAAAGCTTACCCAAGCGGGACAACAACTGGTCAACATCGGTAGACGTCCACCGGTTTCCAGACGATGAATTAATTCTTTTGCCTCCTCCATAATAGTTACATCTGCACCAAACTCAGTATCATAAACCTGATCGAACCCTAGTTTTCTCAAAGCCGCCGCTAACTTTCCTGTTACAATGGTTCCTGCCTCCATGCCAAATAATTCGCCTAATGCCACGCGGATAGCAGGCGCCACCTGTACCACTACATACTTATCGGGGTTATGTAATGCCTTCCATACCTTTCTTGTATGGTTTACCTCTGTCAATGCGGCGGTGGGACAAACCGCTACGCATTGGCCGCAGTAGGTACAGGAGGTTTCTACCATCGGTAAGTTAAAGGCTGGTCCTACTACAGTTTCAAATCCTCTGTTTAAAGCCGATAGAATCCCACAAGTCTGTATTTCATTGCAGGCAGTTTCACACCGTCTACACAAGATGCACTTATCTTGATTTTTAATAACGGCTTGACTGGAGGTATCTAAGTGATACTTATTCCGCTTTCCTGAATAATGAATTTCCCGTATATTCAGTTCTTGGGCAAGTGCCTGTAACTCACATCTTAAATTTCTCTGACAAATGAGACAGTCTGTAGGATGATTGGAAAGCAGTAATTCTACAGCCATTCTTCGAGCTTTTATTGCTCTAACTGTATCCGTACGAACCACCATACCGTCATTTACAGGTGTTGCACAGGCAGGGGCGAGACCAGGTCTGTTTTCCACTTCCACCATACATACTCTACAGGAGGCGGTACGATTTACCATCTTTAAGTCATGCAAATCTAAATGACATAAGGTAGGGATTTTAATTCCTGCCTCCACTGCTGCATTTAAGATTGTATATTCTCTTGGCACTTCTACTTCTTTATCATTAATAGTCACTTTAACATATTCCTTCAAGTTTGCACCACCTTTATCTATATAGATATTTACTTTTTATTAGCACGAATTCATCTATATTTTTTATTTTACTATAAAATTCTTTGCAATCTTCGGGATGACGATTTAAGCCTCATGCCATGGTTATCTTATCACCCTCCCTAGCTTTTTGGAGAAACTACTGTTTTTTTCTTCTTGCCCATGGAACATACGCCAGCTGGGCAGTTTTTGTTAAATATGTGTTCATGATACTCGTCAGTAAAGTACTTCATTGTACTTAAAACAGGATTGGGAGAGCTCTGCCCTAGGCCGCAAAGAGAAGCATCTTTGATCATTTCCCCTAGATCTTTTAGATTCTTTAAATCCTCCTCCGTCCCTCTGCCGTTAGTAATTTTTATTAAGGTTTCATGGAGTCTCTTATTGCCGATTCTACAGGGCGTGCATTTGCCACAGGATTCATCCTCCGCAAACTCTAGATAAAACTTTGATATATTCACCATACAATCGTCTTCATCCATAACAATCATTCCCCCTGATCCCATCATAGAGCCTACTTCCTTTAAGCTTTCATAATCAATTGGGATATCTAAGTCTTCTTCAGGAATACACCCTCCTGAGGGCCCCCCAGTCTGGACAGCTTTGAATTTCTTGCCATCCCTGATACCACCACCAACGTCATAGATAATTTCCCTTAAGGTAATGCCCATAGGTACCTCTACTAAACCAACATTGTTTACTTTGCCCGCCAAGGCAAAGACCTTGGTGCCTTTACTTTTTTCTGTACCTATACCGCTAAACCATTCCGCACCCTTTAAAATAATCTGTGGAATATTGGCAAAGGTTTCTACATTGTTTACGGAAGTGGGTTTATCCCATAATCCACTTTCTGCTGGGAAAGGTGGTTTTGCATTTGGTTCCCCCCTACCTCCCTCTACAGAGTTGATTAAGGCAGTTTCTTCACCACAGACAAAAGCTCCTGCCCCATACTTAAGCTCAATATCAAAGTTAAAATCCGTATTAAATATTTTTTCTCCCAAAAACCCATATCCTCTGGCTTGTTCTATAGCAATGTTTAGTCTTTCAATCGCCAATGGGTATTCTGCTCGAATATAGATATATCCCTTTTCTGCACCAATAGCATAACCAGCGATGCTCATCGCCTCCAATACACTATGGGGATCTCCTTCTAAGATACTTCTATCCATAAAGGCCCCAGGATCTCCTTCATCAGCGTTGCAAATAACAAATTTCAAATCGTTCTTGTTTCTATAGGTAAGTTCCCATTTATAGCCGGTGGGAAATCCTCCACCGCCTCTGCCTCTTAGTCCACTATCCTTAACAATCTGTATAACTTCTTTAGGGGTCATCTCTGTCAGCACTTTTCCAAGGGCAAGATAACCATCTTCTGCTATGTATTCTCTAATGTTCTCTGGATTGATAAAACCACAATTCCTCAAAGCAATACGCATCTGTTTGTGATAAAAAGAGATATCCTCTTGCTTTTCAATCTTCTTTCCCAAGGTAGGCTCTTCATAAAGCAGTCTTTCTACCCTTTTTCCTTCAAGGATATGTTCTCTAACAATTTCTTCTGCATCCTCCGGCTTCACTTCTACGTAAAAAACATGGTCAGGATAAATCTTAACAATCGGACCCTTTTCGCAGAACCCAAAACAGCCGGTCTTGAGAACCTGCACAGTTTCATGGCATCCTGCTTTTTTCAACGCCTCTTGAAGATGGTTCATGATTTCTCTACTTTCTTGAGATTCGCAGGCAGTGCCTCCACAGACTAATATATGGGAGGAATGGTTTTTTTCATCGATTTCCTTTGCCTTCTCATGACTGGTCTTTCTTATACCTAAATCTTTACTAGCTTCTTCTCTAAGCTTCTTTAATGCCTCTAAGGATTTTACTGTCTTCATTTTTCCACCTCCTATTGTTGATATTCAGATAAGATGCCTTCTACTTCCTCTGGTTTTACTCGTCCGTAGACTTTATCATTAATCACCACCAACGGTGCCAAGCCACAAGCTCCCACGCATCGAACATCCTTCAAAGTAAACCTTCTGTCCTCTGTTGTATCTCCTACAGATACCTTTAATTTTTCTTGAAAGGCCTCCAATAGTTTGTTGGCCCCCTTTACAAAGCAGGCGGTGCCTGTACAAACATTAATGACATATTCTCCCCTTGGTTCCTCTGTAAAGTAAGTATAGAAGGTAACAACACCGTTTACCTTTGCCCCTGTTACCCCTAATCTTCTGGCAATAAATAATTGAACATCCCTTGGCAAATACCCAAAAATATCCTGGGCATGGTGCAATACTTGTATTAGCCTGCCTTCTAGGGAAGGTAAACTGTCTATATATTCCTCCAGTTTTTCATAATGTTCCTTCGGTAGGGGCTTTTCAAGATTGTTTTTTTCCTTGACTCTAAGTTCCTCTGGCATTTGACTCCTTCCTCTCTAAGTTTAAGTAGATATAACTAACTATTATTGTTTATAAATTCACAGTTCATTATTCTTTTTCATAAAAAAAATAGCTAAAACCTCTTCTTATTCTTAAATGAAAAAGAGTTTTAACTATTTAAAAAAATAACGCTGATTCTTAAAGTGGGCGTCTTAGCAATACATCCCGAAGTAACTTCGACTACAATTTAGGTGGAGTGAAAAACTCCCCTGAATTAAATCTCATTTTATATAAGCCTTTAATCTATCAACCGAAGTATTTACCACTAATTCTTCCGGCATCTGCAGTCTCTCCAGCATTTCCTTAGCAAAAGGAAAATGTCCTATATCGAAGGCAATATGCGCATCACTTCCTATAGCTACAGGCACTTGCTTCTTCTTACAGGCTTCTAAGATTTTATAACAATTTTCTTTACTTCCTGTTCTAAAACTGTCTGGTTTTAAAGAGCTATTATTGATTTCTATCAGAGTACGATATTCCTTAGCAGCCTCCACCACCTTTTCGATATTTACAGGGTAGGAAGGATTCCCTGGATGCCCAATAATATTTATGTAAGGCTTTTTTATTAGATTGATTAGGGTATTAGTGTTCTCCTCCACTGAACCAGGTTTTATACAAGGGTGATGAAAACTAGCAATAACAATATCTAGTTCTTCTAAAACACCTTCAGGAATATCCAGCTTTCCACGGTGATCCAAAATATTTACTTCTACACCCCTTAAAATTTCTACCCCATTTATTTTTCTTGGAATTACGCGAAGGTTTTTAAAATATAGAGAATGAGTGCTTCCTGGCATTTTAGGACCGTGATCCGTTATAGCGATTAACTCAAATCCTATCGTAGCAGCATGTGCTGCCATTTCTTGTATGGTACTGTAGGCATGACCGCTGGCCAATGTATGGCAATGCGTATCTAATACAAAATTCATAGAAAGTGTCTCCCTCCAAATTTCATTTATCTTAGTTTTTTCACTTTATAAACATAGATAGTATCTTCTATTAATTTATCCATCAAGAGCAAAATTTCTTCCACCACTTTTTGCCATAATTCTTTATTTCTATTATAACAAATTCTACTAAAAAGAAAAAGTTGTAGTCTCATAATTAGCAAAGTAAAGGGGTAGATCCTATCTACCCCTTTACTTTGCTAATCAACTAAAACATTAAACCCAGAAATATCTTCCACCAAATAATACTACTAGTAACAATAAGAAGAATAATAAGCTGTCTCCTGTTCCTCTAAAGATACCGCAGTTACAGAAGATAATGACTAGTAATAGGAAGAAAAATAGTATACTACTTTGGCCACCGAAGAAACCACCAAGAACATCTTTTTTAATAACTTCACTCATTTATAGCACCCTCCTTATATTCTTATTAGGACTATCTCTAGCCTTAATATATACTATGTGAAAATTTTAAAATGGTTACTGGTATTTAAGCAGATAGATAAAACCCATCTGCCTTAATATACCAAGGATAAACCTTGCAAATTTATATGCCACATATGTTACCGCCAGTAAATAATACTACTAAAATCAAGAAGAAGAATAGTAGACTATCTCCTGAATCCTTAAAGCATGGGCAGTTGCAGAAAATAATTACCAACAATAGAAAGAAGAACAGCAGACTAGTCTGGGGTATACCCACACCTACACCGCCACCTCCAAAAAAATTACTTAATAATCCTGTACCTTTTGTGCAATCACTCATTCTTTGCCACCTCACTCTCTTTTTATTTTTGTATCAAGTCTCATTTTATCTTATGAATTATAAAGATATTTGGTGCAGCTTTCCATAAAAGTTGCATCCATTTCTCTACTGCAAAAACTAAAAAAGAACAGATAGATTTAATTTGAATCTATCTGTTCTTCTTCTTTACATTTTTATGTTTACATATTGGAGGCCTTCGCTGAATTATTTTTTCTCATAAAGCCCATATATAATACCGGTATTACGATTGCTGGTATAGAAATATAACCAATATAACCGTAGCCCTTTGCCACAAGAGGAATCAAACCGAAAAGGGCAATCCCCCATGTCAACAATACATAAACTGCTGAAGCAATAATTTCTGCCTTTTTATCAGAGGCATCAGATTTTTCTTTAGCAAAAACTCTTATTACCCGTTTAGCACCTCCATAGATCAGGTTCACTCCTGTAGATATAACTCCTAGGAAGATCAAAACAGATACTAATAATTCCCCAGCTCTTCCTCCTACTCCATTATTAATAACATATATTACCGGCACTGCTTCTGTTAAAATAGCTGGATAATAACTTAAAATAACAATAGCAGCAAGTCCTATAATAAAAGCATTTAATATAAATCCTGCAACAGCTGCTTTTTTTACATCTCTTTTATCCTTCAATACATCCGCCACTGCTACATAACTTCCCAACACCGACGCCTGTAATCCTCCATACTTCAAAGCTTCCCATAGAGGAGGCCATGTGCCTTGAGGTGCTGGGGCTGTAGCAATGACTTCCCTTAGATTTGGCAAAATAGCAATAAAGTTACTTCCGTAAATAAGTAATAGCCCTGCAATTACAATAATGGCAATCCATGAGGCCACTGCTCTAATCATATCTGCACCATAAATTGTTACAATAAACATAATAATAGCAATAACAGCAGTATTTAATATATATGGTGTGCCGATTACCTGTGTTAAAGTGGCGCCCCCGGTAGCGAAGGCAACAGCTGTAGCTGTAAATAAAGTAAGGTTAAATACAATTTCATAAAGAGGTGTAAATATTTTTTCATAAGGACTATAAAAACCATCACACCAGCTTTTATAGTCAAATTTTTTCTGACTTACACTAAAATCCCAAACAAAGTAAAAAATCACAGCATTCAGCAGCATCGCTATAATAGGTGTAAACAATGCATACCATCCATATTGTACAAAAAACTGTACCAACTGTCTGCCGGAGGCAAAGCCTCCGCCAAAATGCGTCGTAAACCAAACAAAAGCTACAGCAAAAAAAGCTGGCATAGCACTAGCAGGACTCTTTTTCATCGTGTATTTCCTCCCCCAAGAAGTTTTCATTTGTTAAATAGTGACTACTGTTCCAGGATTCAAAATGCCATTAGGGTCAAACGCCTTTTTGATTCCTTTAATTAATTCTATCTCCTTTTCACTTAACTGAAGATTCAGGTTAGCCATTCTTGTTTTTCCTACCCCATGTTCCGCTGTGATGGTTCCTCCGTATTTTACAGCGGTTTTATACATGGCTTCCTTTAACGCTTCATAGTAAGAAGGAATTTCACCATTTTCCCTCATAATAAAGTTATGAATATTGCCATCTCCAGCATGCCCTACTGCTGGTGTCCTTGCTCCGTATTTATCTGCCAATGCAAAGATATCATTCATGAAATCAGGAATGGAGCCGACAGGCACTGCCATATCTAAGGCATCCGCCGCATCATGAACAACCGCTGTATAGACATTACTTCGGATAGCTAAAATAGATCGCTGTTCCTTTGCTGTTTCTGCAATCAAGGTATAAACAGCATTATGATTTTCACAAAGGTCTACGATCACTTCACTTTTTTCGTAAAGCTCCTCTTCCTTATCTTCAGAAAGAATAATCATGACATCTACACTGCCTTCTTCCGCTGGCCACTTTTCTCCAATATGCGCTGCCGATTCTAAAGCAATGTCTCTTTCCATATACTCAATCGCCAAAGGTGTAATGCCTTGTTGTAGTATTTTGGGTACAACAGCTATAGCATCTTTGCGATTATCAAAGGAAACCAATAAAGTACCCTTATGCTTAGGTTCCGGATAAAGTTTTAGGGTTACCTTCGTTACAATCCCTAGGATACCTTCACTGCCAATCATCAAATGCAGTAAATCTAATCCGGTATTGTTTTTAATTAACTTTCCACCTAGATTCACAATCTCTCCTGTAGGCAACACTACTTGTAATCCCTTTATCTGATTCCTCATAATACCATGTTTTACCGCTCCGGCACCACCAGCATTTTCTACCGCCATGCCGCCAATATGTGCTCCTTCATCCCCTGGATGTACTGGGAAAAATAAATTATCATAGTCATGAAGCTTTTCTAGGAGGGCAGCTAAGGTAACGCCGGATTCACAGGTTACCATTAGGTTTTCTTCATCGATTTCTAAAATCTTATTTAATCTTTCATCCGATAGAATAATACTAGTTTGGGTCGGTATCGCTGCCCCACAAAGCCCTGTACCACCACCCCTTGGCACTACTGGTACCAACACTTCATTGGCATACTTCAATATCTGTGCAATTTCTTCAGGTGTTCCAGGTTTTACAACAACGCAATCCTCTGCTGCTTTAGGACGAATCAATGCTTCTGTTTCGTCATATAAATATCCCTGCGTCTGATCCAAACTAGTCAGTACCCAATCCTCCCCCACAATATTTTTTAAAACCTCAATCACTTCTTGTTTCATCTTCATCCCCCTCATGTATATTCATTTTTATCTTGATTTTGTTTTTAGGGTAAAGATCCCTACCTCTAAGCATTAGCTAACTTAGCTTTTTGGTTATTTATTTTATTGATCAGCATAGGTATCACTTCATATAAATCCCCTACAATCCCAACATCCGCAATATTAAATATGGGGGCTGAAGGGTCTGTATTGATAGCAACGATATTTTCTGCCTCCCGCATTCCAGCTAAATGCTGCGGCGCGCCAGAAATCCCACAGGCGATATATAGTTTAGGCTTCACACGATTACCACTATAACCTACTTGATGGTCGCTAGAAATATAATCCTCCTCCACAACAGCTCTGCTGGCACCAACCACGCCTCCTAATAAGGCAGCCAGCTCCTTTAACATATGAAAATCCTCAGAAGATTTTAATCCTCTCCCACCTGCTACTACAACTTCCGCCTCACTGATATCGATTTCATTGGATTGCAGCTGCTTTAAAATCCTTACTGCTGGATTCTCTAATAAGATAGCCTCAATTTTTGTAATCTTCCCTTGACGTTGTCCATCTCGTTTGGCCTCAGAAAATTCCTTATATCGAATGGTTGCCATCTGAGGATAAGTTTTTGTTTTAATATGTGCTAAAATATTATCACTAAAAGCTGGCCGAATTTGAATCAGTTTTCCATCTTCATCAATCTTTAACTCCGTGCAATCTGCCGTTAATCCAGTTTCTAGACTGCCTGCCACCCGTGGGGCTAAGGATCTTCCAAAGGTAGTGGCCCCAAACAAACATATTTCAGGTTTTATACGGTTTATAAGAGCCACGATATTTTCCTTGTACAATAATTCATCCGGCTGATTAAATGCATCCTCTTCCCCATAGAAAACCTCATCCGCTCCTCGATAAATCAGTTCTTCGACCTCCATGTTCTTTGGACCTAATGCAATAGCATATACCGGCACTTCTAAGCTTTCTGCCAACGTCCTTCCTTTATTTAAAAGTTCATAGGTAACTTTATGTATCCTACCATCTTTTTGTTCTGCAAAGACTAGAATACCTCTATGGGTTTTCTCTGTCATCTTCCTTACACCTCCACCACTTTGATTTCTTTGAAGAGTTCCACCAATGTATCAGTAGCCTTCATTATATCGTCACGAAAAATTTTGCCTTCCCTCGTTGAAACAGAGGGTATTTCAATTTTATTTACCCAAGTTGGTGAACCCTTTAATCCAACTTCTTCTACTGATAAAAATTCCTGTAAATCCTCAAGGGTAAGCTTCTTTATTTCTGCTTTTCTAGCCATCATTTTTCTTTTAAAAGCAGGTAGTCGTGGGGTATTAATATTTTTTGTTACGGTAATCAAACCTGGCAACCTCATCTCCTTTAGATAAGATCCAGAAGATATTTCCGACACCACCTGCAAGTTTTCTAGTCCCACTTCTTCTATGCGACTCACATAAGAAACATGGGGTATATTTAAATAACCTGCTGTTTCGGCACCTACCTGTCCTGTATCTCCATCTACCGTTTTTTCTCCTGCAATAATAAGGTGAAAATCACCAATTTTCTTAATTCCAGCAGCTAGTGTGTGAGAAGTAGCTTTTGTATCAGCACCACCAAAGTACTTGTCGCTAATTAAAAAGCCCTCATCAGCACCACGGGCAATAGCCTCCCTTAAGGCATCTTCTGCACTAGGAGGACCCATACTCAGTACTGTTACTTTTCCGTCGGTTTTCTCTTTAATTTGTATTGCTGTCTCCAATGCATTTAGATCAAAAGGATTAATTTCTGTTCCCGCAGATTTTCTATCTATCGTACCTTTTTCACTATCAAACTTTACTTTATCCATGTCAGGTACCTGCTTAATCAATACCACAATGTTCATGCCAATCCCCCCTTAAGCCTTTTGTTTTCAAAATAAATTGCAAACCTAAAAAAAATTTAAGTGTTAAGTATTATTTTATTTTTTTAAATATAGTTTAATTTTTAAAAAATATTTTATCATACATTATTTTAATAGTCAAAATATAATTTTAATTTCGACTGTTTTTGCTATAAAATTTAGCTGCAAGACTTAACAAACTGTAGAGCCTATGCATTCACAAAAAAATGATTACAACGTTTAATAAAACCTCATTGACTTAGAAGTAGAACATTTATAATATAGAAGCATAATTTAATTATAAAGGTTAATAATTTAAATAAATATGAGGTGGTTTTTGTGAATATTATTGTACAAAAATTTGGAGGCACTTCTGTTGCTACAAAGGAAAGAAGATCCATGGTGATGAATAAAATAGATGAAGCTAAAAAAGCTGGCTATGCTGTAGTTGTAGTAGTTTCTGCTATGGGGCGAAAAGGTGAGCCCTATGCTACCGACACACTACGTGGGTTAATCTTAGAAGATGCTTCTACCTATAACCTAAAACATTTAGATCTTCTAATGTCCTGTGGAGAAGTGATCTCTTCTGTTGTACTGGCTTCCGCCCTAGAGACAATGGGTTATGCAGCTATTCCTCTTACAGGCTACCAAGCAGGTATCCTAACCGATGATACCTTTGGCAGCGCAGATATACTGAGTATAGATAGTAATAAGATATTACCTCATCTAGAAGAAGGTAAGGTTGTTATTATTGCTGGCTTTCAAGGAGCTACTAAGGATGGTTTTATCACCACCTTAGGTCGTGGAGGCAGCGATACTTCAGCCACAGCCTTAGGGGTAGCACTGAAGGCAAAGCAGGTAGAAATTTATACGGATGTGGATGGTATCATGACAGCGGATCCAAACGTAGTACCAAAGGCAAGAATTATCGATGAAATAAATTATGATGAAGTATTCCAGATGGCGGAAAAGGGGGCAAAAGTAATTCATCCAAGAGCTGTAGAAATTGCTCAGAATGGCAATATTCCTGTTAAAATTAAAAATACCATGTCTACCCATCCAGGTACCAGCATTCACTATTGCCGTAAAAAGAGGGGAACACTGTATTCTGGCAAATCTTGCGAACAATTGTTAACCGCCATTACGCATAAAGACGGCATCGTTCAGGTTACAATCTATACGGAGGGGAGTTCGGATAGTCAATTGCTCTCAGCTTTAGCAAAGGCAAGTATTAGCATCGATATGATCAACTTTTTTATGGATAAAAAAGTTTTTACTATCGAAGAAGTGCAAGTTACAGCTTTAGAAGCAATATTGAAGGATTTCCAGGTAAAGTATTCTATTCTCCAAGCCTGCAGCAAAGTTACCATCATAGGTTCCCGCATTACGGGGATACCCGGCGTGATGGCTACAGTAGTAAATGCTTTAACTAAGGAAGGTATTAAAATTTTGCAAACCTCTGATTCTCACGCTACAATTTCCTGCCTTGTAAAACAGGAGGATGCAAAAAAAGCAGTATGCACTTTGCATGAAGCTTTTCATTTGGATCAATAAATAGTAAAAAATAAAAAAAGACCATTGAAAAGAAATTTTCTTCTAAAGTGGTCTCTTTTTTAGTAAGCCTTCACCTTTTTTATTTTTCTATCACTTCCTGATCCTGCTGTTGCAATCTCTGTAAAATTAGTTTATATCCATCTGCTCCATAGTGCAAACATCGATTCACCCTACTGATAGTAGCTGTACTGGCACCAGTAATCTTTTCTATTTCATTATAAGTACCGCCTTCCTTCAACAACTTCGCCACCCCTAGTCTTTGAGAAATAGAACGTATCTCCTTAATAGTACAAACATCTTCAAAAAATCTATAGCACTCTTCTACTGTCTCTAGTTTTAAAATAGCTTCGAATAATTCATCGGTAAATTGATCTTTAATTTTTGATTCATAGGACAATTTTATCACCTCAAATCCTTACTTTACTATATAAATTCGACCATTTTTTTTAATTTCCTTTTCTTTACGAAAACTTTTTTACTTTAATGCGTTAATCAATTCACATTTTTCATGTGAAAAATTACCAATATTTTTTTATCATTTTTATTATTGACTTTTTATTTAAAACCTAATATAATTTATTTCATAGCTTAGCATACAATCATATAAGTTAAAATAAACTCTTATCAAGAGAGGTGGAGGGACTGGCCCTATGAAGCCCGGCAACCACGATATATATCTTATATCGAAGGTGCCAATTCCTGCAACACATAAGTGTTGAAAGATGAGGGAGGAGAACTGGTTTATAGTGCCTCTTTCCTTGTGAAGAGGTTTTTTTAATGAAAAACCTAATAGATTTATAAACTCTTATCAAGAGAGGTGGAGGGACTGGCCCTATGAAGCCCGGCAACCACGATATATAGCCTATATCGAAGGTGCCAATTCCTGCAGCACATAAGTGTTGAAAGATGAGGGAGGAGAATGTTTTATAGTGCCTCTTTCCTTGTAAAGAGGCTTTTTTAATGCTTAAAATTTTTTAAGGAGTGATGAAATGATTCAATTAAAAAATCTTAGTAAACTCTATGAATCTAAAGAAGGTAATGTCTTAGCATTAAAAAACATTAACTTAAACATAGACAAAGGAGATATTTACGGTATTATGGGCCTTAGTGGTGCAGGAAAATCCACCTTGATTCGCTGCATTAATCTCTTAGAAACCCCTACTAACGGAGAAGTATGGGTAGATGGTGTTGACTTAACGAAACTTTCTCCCCACCTTCTGAGACAATCCCGTAGAAATATGGGCATGATTTTTCAAAACTATCATCTTCTTACCAGCAGAAATGTAGAAAAAAATGTTGCTTATCCTTTAGAACTTAACGGTGTAAAAAAGCATGAGATAAAAGAAAGAGTAGAACAACTACTGCAGTTAGTAGGCCTATGGGATAAAAGAAAGCACTATCCATCCCAGCTGAGTGGTGGTCAAAGACAAAGGGTAGCTATCGCAAGGGCCTTAGCTACAAATCCTCAAATCCTCTTAAGTGATGAAGCTACTTCCGCTCTCGATCCTATTACCAGCAGAAGTATCCTGAACTTATTAAAAGAGATCAACGAAAAGTTGAATATAACCGTAGTATTAATCACCCATCAAATGGAGGTTATAGAGCAAATATGTAATAGAGTAGCAGTGTTAAAAGATGGAGAGGTTGTAGAGGAAGGCCTTGCTCAACAGGTATTTAAAACCCCACAGCATCCCTATACAAAGTTGTTGTTAGGTCACAAGGCCTTTGAAAAGCATCAGCCTATTCCCTTTAATTTATTTAGAAATGTTAAGGCAGGTGGACTATAAAATGGAAAGATTATTAAATCTTATTATTCCTTCTATACAGGAGACTTTTTATATGGTTTCTCTCTCTACGTTGTTAGCCGTATTGATAGGAACTCCCTTAGGCATTCTTCTTGTAGTTACTAGAAAAGATCATATTATGGAGCACAAAATGCTGCATCATTGTTTTTCTTACATTGTGAACATGGGACGCTCCTTCCCTTTTATTATTTTAATGATCTCTATCATTCCCTTTACCCGTATGGTAGTAGGAACCGCTATTGGAACAACGGCAGCGATCGTTCCTTTGACAGTAGCAACCATCCCTTTTTTCTCCAGGGTGATTGAAAATGCTCTCCTAGAGGTAAACAAGGGTGTTATAGAAGCCTCTCAAGCAATGGGTGCTAGCAATTTTCAAATTATTTACAAGGTTTTAATTCCAGAAAGCATGCCAGCTATTATCTTAGGTATTACCATCACCATCGTCAATGTTATTGGCTACTCCGCTATGGGGGGAGCAGTTGGAGCAGGTGGCTTAGGAGACTTGGCCATTCGATACGGCTATCACCGTTTCGACAAAGACGTCATGCTATGGACAGTAATATTACTTATTTTAATAGTACAAATTGTTCAAGCTTCAGGAAACTTTATCGCTAAAAAAATTGATAGGAGGTAACAAAATGAAAAAGAAAAGTATTTTATTAATTATTGGATTATTGGTAATAACCTTATTAGCAGGTTGTACAAAGGCTAAACCTACAGGGGAGGCTACAATTGCAGAGGGAGATGTAGAAGGAGATGTAACTGTATTAACAATCGGTGCTACCCCAGTACCCCATATGGAAATACTCGAGTTTATTCAACCTATCCTTCTTGAAGAAGGTATCCAACTTAACATAACAGAGTTTACTGATTATGTAACCCCTAACTTAGCACTAGCCGATGGCGAAATTGATGCTAATTTCTTCCAGCATGTACCTTACATGGAAACTTTCGCTACCAACAACAACTTACAATTAAGCGCTGTAGCTAAAGTACATGTGGAACCATTGGGTCTTTATTCTAAAAAACTAGCTGCTTTCGAAGATTTAGAGGAAGGAGCTACCATTTCCATTCCAAATGATCCAACCAATGGTGGTCGAGCGTTGCTATTATTGGAATATTATGGGCTGATTGAATTAGCAGAAGATGCTGGATTAGAAGCTACTGAAAAAGATATTGCCTCTAATCCGAAAAACTTAAAATTTGTTGCTTTAGAAGCCCCGCTGCTACCTAGATCATTAGATGACGTAGCTGCCTCTGTCATCAATACCAACTATGCTTTAGAGACTGGTTTCAACCCTGTAAAAGATTCATTGATTATAGAGGATGCTAATTCCCCTTATGCCAACGTGTTGACAATACGTCCAGAGGATCAAAACAATGAAGCTATTTTAGCTCTAGTTGATGTATTAAATTCTCCAGAAGTTAAAGCGTTTCTTGAAACTAAATACGAAGGAGCTATTGTACCTGCTTTTTAATTTTTTCTTCTTTAAAAAATGCCAATAAACGATTGGCATTTTTATTTTTTTGTTAAACATTTCTGATAAAAATACTTTTACTTGCCATACTAATAAAATGAGGCTTAAACTTTGCAATCATCCTAACCTATGTTAAAGACCATTTGGAAAATCAGTGGATACATATACGTCTTTATGTGGATATCTACAAGTTGCATAAGGAAAGTATAAGGAGGTGTCAAAATGAAAAGAAAATCTCTACCTACCCCTAGAAATCCTCAAGATATGATCGATGACACTTATAACGCTAGGGACTTTGAAATAGAAAATAAGGATATGAATGCTTATGTTATGCCTCTAGATATGGTGCGAGATGTAGATTTTTTTGATCCCAAATACTTTTATGAAGAACAATGGGAAACGATTATGAAGGGTGAATAACGCTTTATTACAAAGGTAAAAGCACCACCAAAATCATCTAAAATGCTTTGGTGGTGCTTTCCTTATTCATTATGTAAATTAATTTTCTTCTAAGATAAATTGTCCCATTTCTTCCTGCATTTTCAAGGTCATTGTATTTAGCACTTGCGCTGTCGATGCTACCTCTTCTACGGAAGCACTCATTTCTTCAGAGGAAGCAGCGATGTGTTGAGCAACAGCAGCATTTTCTTCAGAAATTTTCAAAACAGCGTCTACATTCATCGCAACATGATTTTTGTTTTCGTTTACCTCTTTGATCTCACCACTAACCCTTTCTATTTTCGGTATAATCCCCTCTATATTTTGTAATATTTCTTTAAAGGAGTTGATAGCTTCCTCCACCACTTTCTCTTGCGTTTGTAGATTATAAATACCGTCGGCTGTGGTATGGGTAATTCTTTCTCTGTCGATTGTAATGTTTGTCAGTAATTCATTGATGTCTTGAGATGATCTTTGGGATTGATCAGCTAATTTTCTGATTTCATCAGCAACTACCGCAAACCCTTTCCCAGCTTCCCCTGCTCTTGCAGCTTCTATAGCAGCATTTAACGCCAGCAGGTTGGTTTGCTCTGATATGCTATTGATAAGCTCTGTAATATCAGCAATTTTACTAATTTTTTCGTTCAAGGAGGTTACATTACTGCTTACTTGATGGAAGGAAGTGCTGATATTTTCTGTAGAACTTACTAAGTGTTGCAATTTTTCATTTCCTTGTAGAATCATTTTGTCTGTCTCTTTTGTGCTGGTATGGATTGTTCCTATCTCCTTAACAACCTTTTCTAATGCCTCACTAAAATCATTCAATATCATTTTAACTTTTTCTAACTCCTGTGTTTGATCGTTAGAACCCTTTGCCACCCCTTGTACAGCCTCCGCAACCTCCTGAGCAGCCGCTGTCATCTGTTGACAAATAGAGGATAAGGCATGGGCGCTGTCACTGTTTTCATTAGAATTTTCTTTAATACTTTTCAGCATCTTAGAAAAGTTTTCAATCGTGTATGATAGGGTTTTTTTCATTGTTCCAAACTCATTTTTTCCAATGGTATCTATGGAAACAGCTAGATTTCCAGTAGCTATCTTCTTGTAAACTTCTAACATATCATTGATAGAGACCTTGAAAACTTTAATAATGATGAGGGAAAAGAACAACAGTAAAGCAGTCCCTATAATAAAAATTTTTACAAGATTTTTACTATTTTCATTATAAATGGCAATGCTCTCTTTATTAAGAGCTTCTGCTCTTTCTTTATTTTCTAATAAAATATAGCTTAGGTTATTAAAAATAGCATTTCCTCTACTATCTAACCTAAATCTTTCATCAAGACTGACTTCCTCTTGCTCCATTAATTTTGTTTGTACCCCTTGCCAAGCTTCCATATATTGATCATAGTCTTTTATAATTGTACTAAACAATGCTGAATCTCTGTTGATGCCCTCTCTTTCTGTTTCTAAGTAATCATCGATTACCTCTTTTAATTGCTGATCTAGCTTATTTATGTTATTAGCAATACTAAGATTATAGCCTATATCTAACATACGTAGACTCTCTACCCTAATGCTCATAAACTTATGATTGATGTCACTGGCCTGCTGACTAGGGATAACAGCATCATAATACATGCTATTTACTCTATAGTGGATATTATTAATTCCTGTATATCCTGTGACACCTATAAGAATCATAGAGATAAGTCCCAAAAACACAATAGCCATAATAAAATTATTAAGCCTGATATTGCCTAATATTTTCCTCACGTTGTCCCGCTCCCCTCACGATATAGGTTAAAATGATTATTACCGTAAAAAAATTCTTCTTTGGACAATATTAACATAAATTGTAGGAAATTTCAATATAATCTCCTTCTACCCTTTCATAAATGATAATTCGGAACTAATTTTTGCAATAATTGTCTTTTAGTGACTGCCAAAAAAGTTAAAGTGCAAGTTTGCACTCTGTATAAGTGACTGACACAAAATCATAGATTTTGGTCATCTACTTATGAATGAAGTCTCATTTTATATTTTAGAACAACGATTATCTATCCACAAATAGTCCTCTCTGCCAGAATTTGTGTTAATTCATGGAACCATATAACATCTACAAGCATATACTTTATTGAAAAGAGCAAAAGGATCTTTAAATTTTTCCTATACAAAATATTTACTATTAGCAAAGAACATGATCCTATTGTTGAGTCCATTACTAAAATATCCTTTAGCATTTAAAAAAAGCAGTGAGAATTATCTCACTGCTATATCTTTACGATAGGTTTTTCCTGCAAAATGTATATTCTCTACATGCATATAGGCTTGTTTTTTAGCAGTTTCTATATCCTGTGCCCAAGAAGTGACCCCCAATACCCGTCCACCATTGGTTACTAACTTCCCTTCCTTCATAGCAGTGCCAGCATGAAAAACAATGGTGTTTTCTTTCACTTCCTCTAAACCTGTAATTTCCTTACCCTTTTCATAATCTCCAGGATACCCACCCGAAGCCAATACCACACATACCACCGCTTTATTATTCCAGTTAATCTTTATGTCAGAAAGTTTTTCCTCTAGCATGGCAAGAAATATTTCCATCAAGTCTGTATCTAACCTTGGCAAAACCACCTGGGTTTCAGGATCTCCAAACCTTACATTATATTCTAATACCTTTGGGCCTTCTTTTGTAATCATCAAACCAATAAAAACAATGCCTTTGTAATCCATATTTTCCTTCTGTATTCCCTCCAATGTAGGTTGTAAAATATCCCTTTCTACAATTTTAGCAACTTCATCGGTGTAAACATAATTAGGAGAGTAAGTTCCCATCCCTCCAGTATTTGGACCTTGATCGCCATCATAAATCCTCTTATGATCCTGACTGCTTACCATTGGCACAATGGTCTTACTATCTGTAAAACAAAGGACGGAGGTTTCTATCCCTTCTAAAAATTCTTCGATAACTACTTTATTTCCTGCGCTTCCAAAGACCTTCGTGATAAGTATATCCTCCAAAGCCTTCTCGGCCTCTTGTTGGTTGCTACAGATTAAGACCCCTTTACCTGCCGCCAAGCCGTCTGCCTTAATCACTACTGGAAAACTATATTCCTTCAAAGTTGCTAACGCCTCCTCATAGGAATGCACCTCATGGTACATAGCAGTAGGAATACGGTACTTTTTCATAAAATCTTTCGAAAAGGCTTTGCTGCCTTCTAATTGAGCCGCTGCCTGAGAAGGCCCTATGATTTTCAAACCCTGTTGCTTGAATTTATCAGCAATTCCCAACACCAATGGCACCTCTGGCCCCACGATAGTTACATCAATTGACATTTCCCGGGAAAAAGCTACAAGTTCTTCTATATTTTCCACAGATATTTCTACGCACTTTGCTAGCTGGGCTATACCAGGATTGCCAGGAGCGCAGTATATTTCCTTTACCAATGGACTTTGACTTAATTTCCAAACAATCGTATGCTCTCGGCCACCATTACCAATCACCAATACTCTCAATTTCTTCACCTCCATATGTTTTACTTATATAGATACCCCTTTGAAACTAAGTAACAAGACCAAGGAAGTGCATACCGAAACCTCCTCAGCAACTTCAGTTTAATGCTTAAAATGTCTCATTCCTGTAAACACCATAGCAATTCCCTTCTCGTTACAAGCTTCAACGGATAGTTTATCATTTAAAGATCCCCCTGGCTGAATAATAGCTTTTACTCCAGCCTTAAAAGCCGCGTCTACACAATCACTAAAAGGGAAGAAAGCGTCTGATGCCATAACGCTGCCTTCAAGGTCATGGGTGCTATTTTTAATAGCATTTTGTAATGCCCATATTCTACTGGTTTGTCCTGGTCCTACTGCTAAAGTTTGCTTATCCTTCACCAACACAATAGCATTGGACTTTACATGTTTAACAATTTTAAAGGCAAAAACTAAGTCCTCCATCATCTTTTCCGTAGGTTTTTTCTCTGTCACTATTTCTATTTCCTTGATTAGCTCTTTGTTTACATCTTGAATCAAAAGGCCACCGGCTACCTTTTTCATATCTATGGCTTTTTCTTTTTTTGCTGTAATATTCGTCAACTTGATCAATCGCAGGTTTTGCTTATCGTTAAATATCTTCAAAGCCTCCTCTGTAAAATCAGGAGCAATAATTACTTCCAAAAAGACATCCTTCATTTTTTCTGCTGTTCTTCCATCAATGACTTGGTTGGCAGCAATAATACCTCCAAAGATAGATAGGGGGTCTGCCTCAAAGGCTTTATTATAAGCTTCGTAGATATCTTCACCAGAGGCTACACCACAAGGATTGGTGTGTTTAATCGCCACCACTGTAGGTTCTTCAAATTCTTTCAACAGTTCTAATGCCCCATTTGCATCATTAATGTTATTAAAGGACAACTCTTTTCCCTGCAACTGAATGCCTTCTACCAATGTGCCAGGCTGAAGACCTACCTCTCTATAAAAGACTGCCTGTTGATGAGGGTTTTCTCCGTATCTTAAGTCCTGTACCTTTTCATAAGTTAATGTTAAAGTATCGCCAAAGCCTTCCTTGTCTTTCCCTAAATAAGCAGCAATCAATGTGTCATAATGACTTGTATGTTGAAATACCTTTAACGCCAAGTCATATCTTGTTGCAAAACACGTATCGCCTGCTTCTTTTATTTCTTCAAGGACTTTTCCATAGTCTTTAGGGTCCGTTATAACTGTTACAAATTTGTGATTTTTTGCAGCTGAACGTAGCATCGTCGGTCCACCAATGTCAATGTTTTCTATGGCTTCCTCCATCGTTACCCCTTCTTTCAAAATCGTCTCCTTGAAGGGATATAGATTGATAACAACTAAATCAATCGGAGTAATATTTTGTTGTTGTAAGGTTTTTTGATGTTCTTCATTATCCCGTATAGCTAAAATGCCGCCATGGATTACTGGATGCAGCGTCTTTACTCTTCCATCTAAACATTCTGGAAAACCGGTTACATCCGATACATCGATGGCATTTACACCACCATCTCTTAAAAGCTTTGCAGTTCCTCCAGTAGATAATATTTCTACCCCCAGCTTAGATAACGCCTTCGCAAAATCTACAATCCCAGTTTTGTCAGAAACACTAATCAATGCTCTTTTTATCATTTTTATCACCTCAGTTTATTTTTACTCTATTTCCTATAACCTCTAGCCTATCCTCTGCAAATAATTTTACTGCAAGGGGAAGGATTTTATGCTCTATCTTTAGCACCTTTAGCTGTATATCCTTCCAATCATCGTCAAAATCTATGGCTACTATCTCTTGTAGGATAATCGGTCCCCCATCGGTTTCCTCATTAACAAAATGCACTGTAGCTCCAGTAACCTTTACACCTCTGTTGAATGCCTCCTGATGAACCTTTTCTCCATAATATCCATTGCCGCAAAAGCTTGGTATTAAAGAGGGGTGAATATTTATGATCTTATTCCGATATTCAGCAATGATATTTTGGGGCACGATCGCTAAATATCCAGCTAAAACTACTAAATCTATTTCCTTCTCCTGTAATGCTTGCAATAAAACAGCATCTCTTTTTTCTATAGTACCATAAGTGTTCTTATCCAAAAGCATGGTTTGTATTCCATGATTCTCTGCTCGTATAAGACCAAAAGCCCCTTTTCTATCAGAGATCACCAAAGCAATGCTTCCTTTGATGAATCCCGCTTCCACCGCATCTATTAATGCTTGAAGATTCGTACCTCCACCGGATATAAGGACAGCAATCTTTATTCCCTCCATAATACCACCTGTTTATTCCCCGCACGAATTTCTCCTATTTTATAAGGGGATTCTCCTACCTCCTGTAATACCTTTAAAGTGCTTTCAGCATCCTTCGCCTGGACCACCAACATCATACCGATACCCATATTAAAAGTTTTGTACATTTCTTCTTCTTGGATATTACCTATCTTTTGAATCATTTTAAATATCTCAGGTATTGACCAGCTATCTAATTGGATATGCGCATCCACCTCTTCAGGCAAAATTCTTGGAACATTCTCATAAAATCCTCCACCAGTGATATGTGCTATGCCCTTTACTTCTACCGCCTTTAGCACCTCTGACACAGCCTTCACATAAATTTTTGTAGGGGTAATTAAGGTTTCTCCCAGGGTATTTCCCAATTCCTCCATAGGCGCATTTAGGTCAAATTTGTCTCCTTCTAAAAGAACCTTTCTCACCAGTGAAAAACCATTGCTATGGACACCGCTGGAGGGAATACCTATGATTACATCTCCCACCTGGATATCTTTGCCTGTGATTACCTTAGATTTGTCCACCATTCCTACAGAAAAGCCGGCAACATCATACTCTCCATCTTGATAAAATCCTGGCATTTCTGCAGTTTCTCCACCGATTAAAGCACAGCCTGCCATTTTACATCCTTCAGCAATACCTTTTACAATGTCTGCTACCTTTTCAGCTTTAAGTCTGCCAGTAGCAATATAATCTAAAAAGAATAGAGGCTTTGCTCCTTGGCATAATATATCATTGACACACATAGCAACGCAATCCTGGCCTATGGTATCATGTTTATCTAACAAGAAAGCCAGCTTCAGTTTCGTTCCTACACCATCCGTTCCAGAAACCAAAATAGGCTCCTTGATGTCTTTAAGATCTAAAGCAAACAATCCTCCAAACCCACCAATATCCTCTAGCACATGTTGATTAAAAGTGCTCTTTACATGATTTTTCATTAGCTGTACTGCCCTTTGGCCTTCTTCCACATCTACACCAGCATTTTTATAGGTCATATTTTCCAATGCTATTCACCTCCTGATAATCTCTCAAACACCTTTTTATCCCCTACTTCCGGCACTTCCAAAGGATACACGCCATTAAAACAAGCTAGGCAAAAATGTTCTTTAGATAGCCCGGTAGATTTCACCAACCCATCAGTACTGATATAACCCAAGCTATCTGCACCAATGGTTTTTCTAATCTGTTCTACGGTTTTTACCGCACCAATCAATTGGTTTCGATCTGGGGTATCAATACCAAAATAGCAACCAAAAGCCACTGGAGGAGAACTGATTCGCACATGAACCTCCTTGGCACCAGCACTTTTAAGTCTCTCCACCAAACGTCTGCTGGTGGTTCCCCTTACAATAGAATCATCAATCATAACTATTTTTTTCCCCTGTAAATTGTCCTTAAGAGGATTTAGCTTTAATCTTACTGCTAACTCCCGCATAGATTGTGTCGGTTGAATAAACGTTCTGCCTACATATCTGTTTTTTATCAAACCTTCTCCAAAGGGTATGCCAGAAGCCTCTGCATATCCTATTGCTACTGGAACAGAAGAATCCGGCACAGCAACCACTAAATCTGCTTCTACTGGATGCTCTTTCGCTAATATTCTACCAGCATTTTTTCTAGCCTCATAAACACTTACGCCATCGATTACACTATCAGGACGAGCAAAATAAATGTACTCAAAAATACAAGAAGCTCGTGTACCATTGTTTTTATAGAAGGTAGATTGAATACCTTCTTTATTAATGGTAACAATCTCCCCTGGCTCAATATCTCTTACCAAGGTTGCTCCCATCACATCAAAGGCACAACTTTCTGATGCTAACACATAACTATCTCCCATTTTACCTAAACAAAGAGGTCTTAAGCCCAATGGGTCCCTCACACCAATCAGTTCTTCCTCCGTCATTACTACTAATGAATAAGCGCCTTTGATTAAATCCATCGTTCTTTCAATAGCATCAATCATGCCATCCCCGCTGTATCGGGCAATTAAATTAACAATTACTTCACTATCAATAGAGGTTTGAAAAATAACCCCATCATCCTCTAGACGCTCTTTAATAATCTTTGCATTAGTTAAATTGCCATTGTGGGCTAGAGAGATGCTGCCGCCTCTATATCTGGCCACAAGGGGTTGGGCATTTTCCACATAGCTCTCGCCGGAAGTGGAGTATCTTACGTGACCTATGCCGATATGGCCCAACAATCTTTTTAAAATATCTTCATCAAATACATCTGGCACCAAACCCATACCTTTATGATAATTGCTTTTTAAGCCGTTATTCACAGCAATCCCAGCACTTTCTTGACCTCTGTGTTGCAATGCATATAGTCCGTAATATAAAAGCCTAGAGGTATTTTCATCGCTATCTGTATAAATCCCCAATACGCCACATTCTTCTTTTAGTTTATCGAGATTTATTTCATGATACATTTTAATGCCCCTCTCTCATCTTCCTTAAAATTTTTTCAATCATTTACTATTTTTCAATCTATTTAATACTTCCTGATAAGATTCTTCAACCTTACCTAAATCCCTTCTAAAACGATCCTTATCTAACTTTTCATTTGTATGAACATCCCAAAGTCTGCAAGTATCTGGGGATATTTCATCTGCTAAAATTACCTGCCCTTTATACAAACCAAATTCTAGTTTAAAATCAATAAGTTTTAGATCTTTTTCTATAAAAAACTTCTTTAATACTTCATTAATTTTAAAGGTTAGCTCTTTGATGCGCTTAATTTCTTCCTCCGTTGCAAGTTCTAAGGCCATCACATGATCTTCATTAATTAGAGGATCCCCTAGTTCATCATTTTTATAGCAAAACTCTAGCACAGGGGCTTTCAATACTTTACCTTCCTCCATACCTAGTCGTTTTGCCATAGACCCCGCCGCCACATTCCTCACAATAACCTCAACCGGCAAAATCTTTACTGCCTTTACCAACATCTCTCTGTCACTTAGAGTTTCAATATAATGATTATCAACACCCTGTTCCTTTAAGATAGCAAAAATCAGTGCTGCCATCTGGTTATTAACAATACCTTTATTGATGATTGTCCCCTTCTTCTCTCCATTGAAGGCAGTAGCATCATCCTTGTACTCTACGATATACTGATCCTCATTCTTTGTCTTATAAACCTTTTTTGCCTTTCCCTCATACAGCATCTGTAATTTTTCGATTTTACACATGATAACTCCTCCTATACCCTTCTCGTGGATTAAATAAAAAATATCCAATATTAAAATAAACATGAAACATGAAAGAAGTATTTCTATCATCCTGTTTGTCTGAAAAAAACTCCCAAAACCTAGACTTTCCATTATCTTCAGAATGACAGATCATACTGCCATCATAAAATGATTATTTTGATAAATAACTTTCATAGCCCACTTCTTCTAGATTCAAAGCCTTTTCTTCTACCATTTGTTTAAGGTCTTTCTTGTATTTCTCTAAGCTCTCCTTTACCCCTTGGTCCTGCAAAGCTACGATTTGAGCTGCCAATATTCCCGCATTTTTTGCACCATTGATGGCTACTGTAGCCACAGGAATTCCCGGAGGCATTTGTACAATAGAATAGAGAGAGTCTATGCCGTTTAAGATTTTCGTCTTTACCGGTACCCCTATCACAGGCAAATTCGTAAGAGAAGCCACCATCCCGGGCAAGTGAGCTGCACCTCCTGCTCCTGCTATGATCACTTGAATACCTCTTTTTTCTGCTGTTTTTGCAAATTCATACATTCTATCTGGCGTACGATGAGCGGATACGATGGTGCACTCGTAAACAACGCCTAAATCCTCTAATATATCTGCCGCTTCCCTCATAATAGGTAAATCCGAATCACTTCCCATAATAATACTAACAGTTGTATTTTTCATATTTTTCCTCCTACTACACCAAACTTATTCTTCAGCGATAATTCGCATTAATTCCTTTACTTTATCCCCTTTGCTTAAAGCAGAATCTACATCCTCTGCTAACACAGTTACATGCCCCATCTTACGTTCCGGCTGTGTATAGGTTTTTCCGTAGAAATGAAGATATACTTCAGGGATAGCCAGTATTTCCTCTGCACCTACCAACTTTGCCCTTCCATCATACCCATCCCCTCCTAGAAGATTGATCATGACTGCTGGCTTCAAAAGCTTTGTTTCTCCAAGGGGCAATCCTAAAATAGCTCGAATATGTTGAGCAAATTGAGAAGTGCTACAGGCTTCTATGGTATAATGGCCAGAGTTATGGGTTCGAGGAGCAATTTCATTCACCAGTACATCATCATCGGCATCCACAAACATCTCTACACAAAATATCCCAACCCCTTTCAGTAGTTCCATCGTCTTTAAGGCCAGAGCCTGTGCCTTATGTGCTACTACCTTATTTACTCTAGCTGGAACAATGGTAGTTTTTAAAATGTTGTTTTCATGAATATTCTCTGCCAGTGGATATACCTTTATTTCTCCATCTACCCCTCTTGCTACTACCACTGAAACTTCCTTGATAAAGGGAACAAATGCCTCCACCATAAGCTGCGTAGCATCCCCACCTAAAGTATGATAAGCTTTTGGAATTTCTTCTCTATGTCTTATAAGATAATTCCCTTTACCATCATAACCTCCTCTACAACTCTTTAAAAGCAAAGGCAAACCATATTTATCAACCGCCGCATCAAGCGCCTCCACTGAATCTACTGCATCAAAATCCGGCACAGGAACATTACATTGTCTTAAAAAGTTTTTTTGTTGAAATTTATCTTGAATGATTTTTAGTGTCGATGGCGTAGGATAAATTTTATAGCCCTCTTCCTTAAGTTCCATCAATATATCTGCATCAATATGTTCAAATTCATAGGTAATAAGGTCTGTTGCCTCCGCTAATTTTCGAATTTTATCCTTATCATAAAAGTCTCCTTCAATATATTCATCTACGATGGAGAAGGCTGGACAATCCATACTAGGATCTAAGACAGTAAAGTGAAGCCCTAATTTCTTCCCCTCTAAAACCATCATTTTTCCCAGTTGACCGCCGCCAATTATGCCAATTTTTTTAAAATTCAACCTAGTCCCTCCCTTTCTAACTAAATTTTAGTTTAGAAAAGCAGCTAAGGTTTTCTTAGCTGCTATTTTCAATTAATGCGGTAATATCGTAAACCTTAAGATGAAGAGCAACGCTAACACATATACAGTCGGATGTACTTCCTTTGCCTTTCCTGTAGCAATCTTAACGATTGGAAGGAACACAAGTCCTGCTGCAATACCATTTGCTATGCTAAAGGAAAAAGGCATAACGGCAATGGTTAAAAAGGCCGGCAACGCTTCACCAAAGTCTTCAAAATTAATTTCTTTTAATGTACTCATCATTAACACACCAACAATAATCAACGCAGGTGCTGTTGCTTGTGCCGGTACCATCAAGGCAAAAGGTGCTAAAAGTATAGAGAAAATAAACAACACACCTGTTGTTACAGCAGTCAGCCCGGTTTTTCCACCTTCAGCCACACCAGCAGCAGACTCAACATAAGTCGTTACTGTAGATGTTCCTAATAATGCACCTGCAGAGGTTGCTACAGCATCCGCCATCAATGCCTTGCTCATGTTAGGTAAATTACCTTTTTCATCCAGCATTTTTGCTTTTGCACCTGTACCAATTAATGTGCCAATAGTATCAAACATATCTACTAAACTGAAGGAGATAACGACTGTCAATACACTTGTTATGGCTCCTACAACACCAGCTTCTCCAATATTTAATAATCCAAGTAAATCCAACTTAAATAGTGTAGGACGAATATCAAAGGAAAAATTCATTCCAGCAGATAAATCAGTTACACCCATAGGAACCCCTATAGCCATGGTTGCAATAATTCCTATTAAAATAGCACCTCTCACTCTCTTTACCATAAGTACAGAAGTAATCACTAAGCCGATCACCGCCAATAATACCTTTGGATCTTGAAAATTTCCTAATTCTACTAAAGTAGCTTCATAAGGCACAACAATTCCTGAATTTTTAAATCCAAGCAATGCAATAAATAAGCCAATACCTCCACCGATAGCGTGTTTTAGTGATGTAGGTATAGCTTCCACAATAGCAGTTCTAAGACCTGTTACAGTTAAAATAATAAAAACAATTCCTGAAATAAAAATTGCTGCTAAAGCCTGCTCCCATGTGTAACCTAAACCAAATACAACACCAAAGGTAAAGAATGCATTTAAACCCATTCCCGGTGCTTGCGCAAAGGGTAAATTTGCATAAAAACCCATAATCAACGTACCAATCGCTGCTGAAAGACAAGTTGCCATAAAAACGGCATTAAAGTCCATGCCAGCAGCAGATAAAAGATCTGGATTAACAAATAAAATATACGCCATTGTAATAAAAGTAGTAATCCCTGCAATAATTTCTGTTTTTACATCAGTTTTATTTTCCGTAAGCTTAAACATTCTGTCTAAACCTTTTGTACTCATAAGTATGACCTCCTTTGTGTTATAGTTTTATGATGCCATATTTATTAAAAAATAAACCCGGAGGGATAGGTTGTTTTTAAGTGAACCTATCCGTCCGGGCTTTTTTCCCATCGGTGTAGCATTAAATCAATGCCTGCATCCCTTGGACCAGCTTCTTTATAAGAACGGAACCCTAGATACACTTTCACTCATAGTAGAATAATTCTCGGTTATTCTATAGAAACGGTCGAACCCTATTATCGACTTTATATGAGGTTTCTATTGTCATAGTATGTCTTATTACCTCTATGATAACAAATGCAGTGTAAAAGGTCAATGATTTTTTCGAATATTTTTCTGTATATTTAACATTAAGTTTGTATTATTACGAATGTTAATCTCTTTGTGTCTTTGTATCGGTTGTGTTATTCTTGTTTTACATTTAGTGAACTAATTCCAGCAAGCTAAAAAAACACCTCTGCTAACGTCTAGAGGTGGGGAATCTTATACCATGAAAGCAAAATATGTACACAATATTGCTATAAGGAATTGCTTTTTTTGCAATGGCAGCTTTAGGTAAAATTTCGTACTTTTCAATTAATTCAGCCGCCTTGTCAATTTGGCTATTCACAAAGTCTACAGATTCCTTACTGGAAGCTTCCCTCCCTCTTTCATCACCTTATGCCATTCTTCTGTGATATCCAGTGCTATTCTTAGGTTCTCATTTTGCATCATGGCAGTAGTAAAATGAGGCTGAGGTAATAATGCAATAGCAACATCCCCTGCTACTAAAGCTGCTGCTAAATCAGCTAGCTGCTGTTCATGACAAATCGGTAAAATTTGTTATAAAGTATCCCTCTATTAGAAAAGATCTATTGAAAGCTGGTTTCAATAAATCTTTTCCTCTATAGATTTCATTTTTTTCTTATAAATTACCCTCTAAAAGTTTTCTAGGAATATCCGCTTCCCTTCCATTGACTGGAATAACTTTCATATGCCCCATATTATCAAATACAGACATATTCACCATCTGGTTGTTCCTAGAGATATTCAGGAACTTCAGATTCTTCATGGCAGCAAACGCTGCTGCATCAGTTATGCGGTTATTGGATAAATCCAACAGAAGAAGAGAGCTGCCCTTTGTCGCCTCTAGGGTTGTTATATCTGTTATACCATTATTCTTGAGAATAGCTACTTTAATATTAGGCAACTTAGCTATATCCGGCATCTGACTAATATTATTGCCTGCTAAATTTAAGTATTCCAGATTAGGCATATTCCTAAAGGTGATCTCCTCTAGGCTATTGTTCTCTAAGTTAAGATATCTAAGACCACTTAGGGAGCTGATACTACTAAAGTCCGATAGCCTTACCCCCTTAAGGGTCAAGCTTTCTAGTTTTGGGTAGGAGGCCAAAGAATCGAAGTCATCTATCCCGGAATTAGAGGATAGGTTTAAATCTTTAAGGCTTCCTAGATTAGTAAGGCTAGATAATCCCTCATCTATTTGATTGTCCTCAAGGTTTAAAGTCTCAAGGGCACTAAGCTTCCCTATAGTTTTTAATGCCTCAGCATTGATGGCATTGCGACTAAGGTCTAGATACTTCAAATTCTGCAAGTCAGAAAGGGCTTCAACATTTTTTACACCACAGCCTGCCAAGGATAAATCTTCAAGAGAGGTCAATTGAGAAAGGCCAGAAATATCTCGTCCATCATCGCCACCAGAGACCCTAGCATTAGAAGGATTGCTGAGATCCAGCTTTTTTAGACCTGTCATACTTCCTAAGAATTCATAGTCGGTGTTGCTGTTGGTAGCAACTGAAAGTTCCTCTAGTTCTTGAAGCTTTCTTAATATGTTGACATCCTCTATTGAATTACCTCCTAGATATAGCTTCTTTAAAGCAGTTAGATTAGATATATGGTAGACATCATTGACTCTATTATGGCTTAAATCTAAGTATTGAAGATTAGAAAGGTCTTGGATGCCATTTAAACCTTGTATCTTATTATTGGAGAGATTTAAATAGTTAAGCTGCTGGTTATCCTTTAGAAACTGAATGTCCTCAAGGCCCGTAGCTGTAATTGTCAGGTTCTCAAGACTTGGTAGAGAGGCAACAAACTGAAAATCCCTAGCACTAGGTTGATGGTATATCATCAGCTCTTTGAGATTTTTAAGCTTACCTAAGTCCCCTAAATCATTCCAATTACCAGCTGTCATATTTTCTTCCTTCAGTTCTTCCGCTTCTATGATATCTTTATTGATGGCTATTCTATTCCCTAGCATCTGGATAGAGGAAATACTATAAATATCACTTTCCTTTAATGTCGCCTGCTGGGATTTTCCTAAAGCTCCCTTGATGGCCTCCTCTAAAGCTGCATTATCAAAGACAACAAACTTATCATCGACATTCACATGAAATACAAATGTATACACGTCCGACTCAAAACCATAGGTGGATATTCCTTGGGCAAGAATAATATTTTCTCCATCATCTAAGACTATAGGCTGATAATACTCTGTAAAGGGACTCTCTCCGCTATTATTGATTAAAGAGTAGTAGATAACAGCATCGGAGGCAGTTGTAGCAAGCTCAACGGTTATAAAATCCTTATAAACTGTATCATCTTCTTCAGGACTTACGGTGATAACAGGAAAGAGATTACTGAGCCTCAGTTGCACAGCTGGGTCCTCTGACAGCAAGGCCACTTCCCTAAGGTAATTTTCCGCCATCCAATAATCCTCTAGGTATTCTAGGTAGAGGAATCCTATTCGTTCCTTAGCCAATAGGTTATTGGGATTCTTCTCTAATATCAAATAATAGGCCTCTAAAGCGCCTTCATAATCCTCCTTGTTTTCATATTTTTCAGCAATAGCAAAGGCTCGATGCTCAGAATTCCTATAAAAATTTACACCAACAATAGCAAAAATCAATAGTAGGACACATGCAACTACCCCTATTTTTAGAAATAAAAGCTTTTTAGGATCCGTCTCCTTTAATTGGGTAGCCTTATCATTGATAAATGCCTTCCCTTTGCTAATCCTTTTATCCAGGTTATCTTTGCTGCTTTTCACCTTATCGTTATAGGCACTGACCATTTTTTCCTTGATAGGGGTTATTCTATCAACAGGGGTAAAGACTTCATCATCATTTAGTTTTCTAAAGTGGATTTTAGCTTCTTCCTCTGTGTCATCAAGCTTTTTAAAGATATAGGGAGTCCCACCCTCTTTTTTACCTTCAGTAGACTGTTCTATATCCCTAGACTCCTCCTGGGATGCTTCTAGTTCTTCTGCTGCTTCTACAGCCTCCTGCTTCAGTGCTTCTATCTCCATACCCCTACCACAGTTTATGCAAAACTTACTATTTTCTTCATTTTTTGTGCCACAGTTTGTACAAAGTGTCATAAGCTTCCCCAATAGGCTATTGGGTCTCCCTCCTCATCCATATATTCATCCTTTAAGAAAAAATTGTGTCACAACTGTCACAACTTCCTCTACCACCTGTTAGTTCCACCACTGCACCACAGTTAGGGCAGGTTTTGGTGGTTTTAGGCCCTTCCATCATGATAGCATCTGTGAAAGCAGTAGTAGATGCATCAAAGACCTGACCTTTAGATCGTGCCCCAATATTGAATTTTCTGAAGCCCTTCTCTATTAAACCTGTGACAATCTTAGCCTTTTCAAAGTAGTAAATTAACCCAAGCATTACAATAACGGCTACAGTGTCACCAAGCTTATAACCAAAGATACTCACTATGATTCCCCTTGTGAAGGGCCATATTATCCATACATAAACAAGAAATTTAACAATTCCCTTTAATATCTTCATTCTTCTACCTCCTAGTCCTTTATTTGTAGTAAAGCTGCGTAATTTTATCTTTTTCTTCAAGCATCAATCTAGTTTTCTTCATTAATGCAGTTATGGCAGCAATGTCACTGCCTTCCTCCATTTCCCCAATCATTCCACCGATTGTTTCAATATTGTTATTAATCGCTTTGGTAATTTCTTGAGTTTCCTTAATTTCTCCAGGATTACCATACCTTACAGCATTTTGTAGGAGTTCAAGCTGATGCTTCAAATCTCTATCCTCCATCAGCATGCTGTTTTCCTTCATGGTGGCTGCAATTTCCTCCAATCTGATTTTCTTCACACCCTCTGCAATCTTTAGTCCTCTATTTTCCTCCTCCTGCTGGTTAATATCAACAAAGGCCTTGTTAATACTTTGAATAGCTGTGGAGGACAGTACCGTCATCAGCAGTGTGGTAACAATGAAGTACAATAGGGCTATATCAAAGATGTTAAAAATAACCCTCGCAATTACGATCAATACAATATAGACCACTGGAATAGCTAAAAAGGCCAGCTTTTGTCCTAAGTTTTGAAAATTTGGCCTTACCACCACATCCGAGAAAAAAATAGCAATAAATCCATAGGAAAGTAAGAATAAAAAATAGTAAAAGCCTACATCCCTGGCTACTGCAGGGACTTCATAGAAGGCTACTATAAAGGTAATGATAATGGCTGTTAAACTAAATATCGCTTTTTTTAGCATTCGTCCACTTTCTTGGGTCATTTTTTTCTCCCCCTTATATCAACTTTTTTCCACATTCGGGACAAAATTTTGTACCACTTATAACCTCATAACCACAATCTCCACATGAAACCATCTTCTCAATCAGTGCAGCCTCACACCTTTGGCAGGTTTCTGCACCAGCTTCATTGTCGGTTAGACAGTTGGGACAAAAATGAAGTTTTTTACCGCATTCAGGACAAAACTTCACCTCACCTTCAATAGTATTACGACATTGGAGGCACTGTTTCTTCAGGGAATACCCACAATTAGCGCAGAATTTTACATTGTTTGAACATGCCTCTCCACAGTTTGGACAGGTGGTACCCTCTGAGGTTGCTGCCACTTGACCCTTAGACTGCTTCATAACCGCTAGAGACATTGCTTCGGCTTGATCTGCGTTATTCAAAAGCTCTTCAGACATGGTCCCCACCTGTCGTCCTGCTACATTCCCTAATCCCATACCGATACCAAGGCCAACGCCTCCAGCAATCATAGGATTGCCAGCATTCCCTGCGGCTGTTTTAATAACATCGAATTGTTTCTCTGTTCTATAGTCATAGCCTAGCTCAGCCATTCTATGTTTTTGGGTTTGGATTCTTGTGTTTTCGATGGTTTGTTCTTCATAGGCCTGTACCTGAGCCAAGTCCATTCTTCTCTTTTTCTCCTTCTTCAGAGCCATAACCTCTCTTAAATTTTCATTTTCCACAGGCTCTATTTTTTGTATATAACAACCATCAATCTCTAGCCCATATCTCTGGAATTCAACACTTAAGGCAGTGGCCATAAATCCACCGATTTCCGTCAAATGGCCATTCAGCTCTGTAAAGGATTTTTTCTCTTTGATTACGAATTTAACCAAAACATCGGTTATCCTACTTATTACAATACTTTTTGTTTTTTTCTTCAGATCCTCCAAAGAAAAGTTTGGAACCTGACCAGCAATGTTTGTAAATAAATTTCTAGTATTTGTTACCTTGAAGCTTATAGAGCCATTGGAACGTATGTCCAAAATAGCCTCATAGATTTTATCCTCCACTTTAATAGGTGAAGGGGTCCCCCAAGGCACCTCCATCTGGATGGATTTATTAACAAACCATATCTCTGCAGGATGAGGTGTTTTGCCACCAAAGGGAAGATTTAAGAGACCCTGTAAAAAAGGCATGTTTTGTGTATTCAGCTCATATGCTCCTGTATCAAAGATATGTATGATTTTTCCACTTTTCACTAGAATAGCCTCTTGGGATTCTCCAACAATCAACCTGGATCCAGAGACAATTGCGGGACTAGGATGCTTCCATATCATTGTTCCCGACTGACCTGTTATTTGATTGTTGGCTACAACATCTAAAATTCCTTTAACACTGTTGAAAATACTCATGGATTCTACCTCCAAACATTTTAATTTTTAGTAAAGATTCCCCTTAAAATCTGCTCTATCAATTGATTGGTATTGCTTATTCTCCCAATGGAATAGTCTCTAACAATTGTCCCTATATTCGGGACAAAGGCATTTATATTAGGTATCTCCGCCACACCCTTAATAGCACCCATTGCATCACCAGCTAGGGCGGAGGATACAACATATCCCGTCCGACCAGCAAAGCTCTCAGGTCTAGCCGAAAGAAGTCTTTCCAGGACTCTTGTGGCATCATTGTGTCTCCCCCTTGAGGCGTATTCTCCTGCAATCCTCAATAGGGCTCCCTCTGAATAACCCAATAGCCTCCCTTCACTATACAGCATTGTATAGCTAAGTTCCTCCGCCTTTTTATAATCCCCCATGTCAATCAATTCCTCCACATGGGCTATGGGGCTATATTTTCTGGCTGTAGCCAGCATAGTTAAAGAAACGGCCATACCAACGATTAAAAGACAAAACACTATCCCTACTGCATATACGGTTTTAGGGCTAAACACAAAATAATCACCTTTTTCCTTAGCTTGATTAATGGCATCACTTGCTTTATCTAGGTTTATTTTATTTATAAAGCTATTTTTCATTATCCCACTCCTTAGACGTTGTATCTATAGTAGCTTATAAGCATCATTGACCTTCTCATAATATTCTACAATCTTTTACTTTTTCCTCTTAATTTTTACAAATTTTTCTTATATATGAAATACTAAACAAAAAAAATATTTAGATCCTAAATTCTACGTCACCGTTAGTTTTGATGAAACTGAATCATATTTGTAAAAAATCTTAGTAATCTATTGTTTTTTTGTTTTATCCATTGTTGATAAACCAACAAATGAAAATAGGTGGTTTAGATAGCTCTAAAATAGAGCAAAACCTAAACCACCTATTTTGATCTTATACCTTCATACCTTATACCCATTCGATAAGGATAGATTTGTATTTCATGTTTTTTGTTGACTTTTAGCAATTTCTCGTATTCGTATTATCATTATTTTCGATGAAGTAAATGACTTGCCTAAAAATTGGAGTCAAAATGAAGTCATCAGGATACAATAATATAAAAAAACTTTTTAATTTACATCAAGAATAACTATGTACATTATTGCATATGTAAATATTGACAACATCTTATATGTACATTATAATGTACATATAAGATAGATTGGAGGTATCCATCATGATTAATACAAATATCACTAATTTCAGAAAAAATCTGTTTAGCATGCTAGAACAAACAATAAAATACAATGAGCCTATCAACATCAGTACTAAAGAAGGAAATGCAGTCATTATCAGTGAAGATGATTATAACGGCTTAATGGAAACACTTTATCTCTGCTTGATTCCAAACATGCGCGAACGTATCATGGAAGGCTTAAAAACCCCTATTGATGAGTGTGTTCCTGAAAACGAGGTTCAATGGTAATGTATTCCATCTTTTATGATAAAAAGGCTTTAAAGGATATTCCCAAGCTGAAAGCAAGCAAACTGGACAGCAAAACCAAAGCACTCATTGATATTTTACGAGAAAATCCTTATCAGTCACCACCGCCATACGAAAAACTTCAAGGTGATTTGCAAGGCGCATATTCCCGTAGAATCAATATTCAACATCGGCTTGTCTATGAAGTGATCGAAGACATACAAACTGTAAAAATTATCAGTATGTGGTCTCACTATGAATTCTAGAACCTACTAGGTTTTACATTTTTTACAATGATATTTGCAGATATGATCTCTCTTTTTATGTCGAATAAATACAAAAGTACCTGTGCACAAATTACAGCAGGTACTTTTGCGTTGTATTTCTTGGTGGAAATCCACCGACCTTATTCCCACTCCACTGTTGATGGTGGCTTGGAGGTGATGTCATAAACAATACGGTTTACTCCCTGTACCTCATTTACAATTCTATTGGACATTCTTTCTAATACATCAAAGGGAATCCTCGCCCAATCTGCTGTCATGGCATCAGAGCTGGTGATGGCACGAATACCTACCGTGTGAGCATAGGTTCTTTCATCCCCCATAACACCTACACTTTTGATACCTGGCAATACTGCAAAGTACTGCCATATTTCTCGATCTAAGCCAGCTTTTTTGATTTCTTCCCGAACAATTGCGTCTGCTTCTCGAACAATGTACAGCTTTTCCTCTGTAATTTCTCCTAAAACACGAACAGCCAGCCCAGGCCCTGGGAAAGGTTGCCTCCACACAACTTCTTCTGGAAGACCTAACTGTGTACCAACAGCTCTTACTTCATCTTTAAACAAGTACTTAAAGGGCTCTATCAGTTCAAACTGCATATCCTCAGGAAGTCCGCCTACATTGTGATGACTTTTGATAACAGAAGCCGTCTCTGTACCACTCTCTATGATATCTGGATAAAGGGTGCCCTGTACCAGATAATCAATTTGTCCCAACTTCCTAGCTTCCTCCTCAAAAAGACGAATAAACTCTTCACCAATGATTTTTCGTTTTCTTTCAGGGTCCGATACACCCGCTAGCTTTCCAAGGAAGCGATCTTTTGCATTTACCCGTATAAAGTTCATTTTAAACTTGTTTTTAAAGATCTCCTCTACTTGGTCTCCTTCCTCTTTGCGCAGCAGTCCATGATCTACAAAAACACAGGTTAAATTATCTCCTACTGCTTTGTGAATCAATACTGCCGCTACAGAAGAATCTACACCTCCAGATAAAGCGCATAATACTTTTTTATCTCCTACCACGTTTTTAACAATTTCTATTTCTTCTTCTATATAGTTTTCGGTGGTCCAAGTTCCTTCACAGTCACATACTTCATATAAGAAGTTCTTAATCATTTCTTTTCCAGACTCTGTATGTTCTACCTCTGGATGAAATTGAACAGCATAGAGCTTTTTCTCTTTATTTTCCATAGCCGCCACAGGACAATCCGCTGTAGTAGCTGTAATAACAAAGTTTTCTGGTGCTTTTTCAATAAAGTCTGTATGACTCATCCAGCAAATACTATTTTGTGCTATATCTTTAAATAATGAAGAATTATTCTTTAAATTTAGAGCGGTTTTTCCATATTCTCTTTTTTCAGCAGCGTTTACTTTACCGCCTAAAACTTCAGCCATTAGCTGACCGCCGTAGCAGATTCCCAGCACAGGAATACCTAATTTAAAAATGCCTTCATCGCATTTTGGAGATTTTTCTCCATAAACACTGGCAGGTCCTCCTGTAAAGATAATGCCTTTGGGATTTTTGGCTTTAACCTCATCTATCGTTATTTTATAGGGCACAACTTCACAGTATACATTGCATTCTCTAACCCGTCTAGCGATTAATTGATTATACTGTCCACCGAAATCTAGAATCAGGACTAGTTCATTATTCATGCTATTCATCCTCTCGTCTTTATTCTCCTACGCTATAGTTTGGTGCTTCTTTTGTAATAATGATATCATGGGGATGACTCTCTCTTAATCCAGCTCCTGTAATTCTAATAAATTTGCCATTTTCCTGTAAATCCTTGATGCTACCAGTACCACAATAACCCATACCTGCCTTTAGTCCACCTATTAGTTGGAGTACTGTATCCTTTAAAGGTCCTTTATAAGGCACTTTTCCTTCTACGCCTTCTGGCACTAGCTTCTTATTGTCTTCCTGGAAATAACGATCCTTACTTCCCTTTTCCATCGCCCCAATAGATCCCATACCTCGATAAGTTTTAAAGCTTCTTCCTTTATAAATCACTGTTTCTCCAGGGCTTTCTTCTGTCCCTGCAAATAAAGAACCGATCATCACAACATTAGCACCTACAGCAATAGCCTTTGGAATATCTCCAGAATACTTTATACCACCGTCAGCAATGACAGGGATGTCATAGGCTTTAGCAGCCTTTGCACAGTCATATACGGCTGTAATTTGTGGAACGCCTATACCTGCTACGACCCTTGTAGTACAGATAGATCCTGGACCAATCCCTACTTTAACAGCGTCTACACCAGCTTCAATCAATGCTACAGTTGCTTCAGCAGTAGCTACGTTTCCTGCTATCAATTGCAGCTCAGGATATTGGTTTTTGATTTTCTTTACCGCCTCGATAACCCCTTTAGAATGGCCATGAGCAGTATCTACTACGATGACATCTACCTTTGCTTTGTACAAGGCTTCTATCCGCTCCATCATATCTTTGGTAATGCCTACAGCCGCTCCAACCAATAATCTTCCCTTTTGATCCTTAGCAGAATTAGGATATTTTATAGATTTTTCGATATCTTTTATGGTGATTAATCCCTTTAGCATGCCGTCGCCATCTACAATAGGTAGCTTTTCAATCTTATTTGCCATCAATATTTTTTGGGCTTCCTCCATAGTAATGCCCTCTTTTGCAGTAATCAGATTGTCCTTCGTCATTACTTCAGTGATATTTCTATCGTAGTTGGTTTCAAAACGAATATCACGATTCGTAATAATACCCACAAGTTTTCCTTTTACAGTGATAGGTACGCCAGAGATATGATATCGCTCCATCAATTCTAAAGCATCAGAAACAGCATGTTCCGGTGATAAAAAGAAGGGATCCACAATAACCCCATGCTCACTTCGTTTTACCTTGTCCACCTCTAGTGCCTGTTCTTCTATGGACATATTTTTATGAATAATACCGATGCCACCTTCTCTAGCCATTGAAATTGCCATTTTACCTTCTGTTACTGTATCCATACCGGCACTCATTAAAGGAATGTTTAGCTTTATTGTCTTCGTAAGATAAGTAGATAAATCCACTTGATTTGGTAAAATTTCAGACTTAGCAGGAATCAACAAGACATCATCAAAGGTTAAGCCTTCTTTTACAATTTTATCCTCCATGGGGTAAACCCTCCTTTGTTGAAATAATATAATAGATAAAGAGAAACCCGTATATAATTACTCTCTCAAAAGAGTGAAATTATTATACGGATTTTACAAAATATATAAAACTCAGCAAAACCACACAGAAATCCTCTCCATACAGCCCCACCGTAATATAATAACTTCACCCATAGTCCAGGGATTTACGGTCCCAATGGTAGAAACTATCGATCCATATTACCGATATTATATGAGTGTTGTTTTTATTGAGTTGTTAATTATATATAAGTTAACAAATGATTCGACAAATGTCAAGAATTATTTTGCCATTTTTTGCGATTTTGTTCGTATTTCTAGCCATTTAGCTTTTGATTGGTTTTCTCTATAAATGAATCCACCGCAATAACATATCTTGTATGGGTTCCTTCTCCTATCTTATCCTTTTCATCGTAGGCAACAACGTTAAAAGTCAGTTTTTTACCCTCTATTTTAACCAACTCAGCCTCCGCATAAACCTTCATGCCAATCGGCGTAGCAGCCATATGTTTTGCATCCAAATGGGTTCCCACTGTTGAGTAACCTTCAGGCAAATCGGCATCTACCGCATTTAATGCTGCATTTTCCATCAAAGCAATCATCCTTGGTGTAGCTAGTACTTTTACACTACCACTTCCCAATGATACCGCTGTGTCCTTTAATTCAACTTGTAATTCTGCCTTATAAGACATACCAACCTTTAAATTAAATTCCATTCCTCATACACCCCTTGTTAAATTTAAAAATCATGTTTCTTAACTTACATACTTGACTCGTGCAATTTTTCAGCTGTTTTGAGAAAAAATTAAATATATTAAGCGAAAGGATTTGAAAGTATTGCAACAACGCTTATCAACTGAAAATGAACATAATATTATAATGCAGCGATCTCCTGTAACCTCTCTATAATAGGCAACTTTTGTGTACATAAATCTTCACATTTACCACAGGCTATACAGTCGGCTGCAATAGGATCATTTTCTTTAATCCTACCCGCCTGTTTCAGCCAATCAACTTGCTTTTTCATTGTTTCTTTATCTTTTAAAATTTTTAAGTTATAAGCCTGTAAGTAATGATGAATCTGTATTTTTTTAGGACATCTAATACAGTATTGACAGCCTGTGCACAGAGAGTCCATATCTTTAACAATTTTTCTTTTAATTTCTTCACGTTTTTCTTCCGAAAAAGCTAAAGGATGCTCTAAAGTCTTTATATTTTCTTCCACCTCTTCTAATGTTCCCATCCCTGCCAAAACTACTGTTATACCATCTTCTGCCCCATTAAACCTCAAAGCCGCTTGATTCACTGATTCATTCTCATATTGTCTTATGAAGTCGAAATACTCATGATTCTGAGGAATCAATCCTCCTCCTAAAGGATTCATGGTTACAACACCTACCTTATGCTGAAGGGCTGCTTTGATACCTTCTTGGCGAAAAGGATGGTTAATCACATTGTAACCTAATAACACCCCTTCAAAAACCTTGTCTTCAATAATTTTACGAATATCTTCTCCCTTACAATGGGTAGAAAACACGAGGTGATCAATTAAGCCTTCTTCCTTCGCCTTCAAGGCTCCTTCATAAGGACCTCCAGGCGCCATAATTTTCTTATATTGTTCTAAGTCTGTAATACACCACATATGGAAAAAGTTGATTTTCTCTACCGCCAACTGCTTTAAAGAGTTTTCTATTCTTCTTCTAACAGCATCTGCATCAGGGTCGATTCTCAACATAGTTTTCGTAGAAATATAAAATTCTTTTGGCATACTTTTAAAAGCCTTACCGAAAATTGCCTCACTACGCCCATCGCAATAAAGGTGAGCTGTATCAAAGTAATTGATTCCTAAAGCATTAGCTCTTCGCACTACTTCTACAGCATAATCTTCATCTTTACCAAACCGCATTCCACCAAAGCCAATCACAGAGACTTTTTTCCCCGTGGTACCATACTCTCTATAAATCATGCTGAAGCCTCCTTGTTACTTTCTTACTATGATTCCATATAGATAGTTTTTCCTTTTTATTTATTATACATGAATTTTTTTTCTTTTTCTAATTTTTCTTGAATGCCTTTATGCAAGTTCAACCCCCCATAGGAATATGAGTTTTTATTATTACATTTATTTTCCACCTATATTTTTTTGATTTTATCCAATAATAATGTAGGAAAAGATGTCACTTTACATATTTAAGGAGGTTGCATTGATGAATACTAATATGAACAATCAAACATCACCACAGCTAGATGCTAATAATCTAAAAATATTAGAAGATCAATTGAACTATGAAGCTATGATGAACAAAAAATTTGCCACCTATGCTGGATATTGTACAGACACTGAGCTAAAAAACTTATGTCAGCAAGCAGCACAAAAACACAAGCAGCATTACAATGAATTGTTAAATTATTTAAACACACATCAATAATCATCATATGGAAATGTGCCTATAAGTTTTAATATACTAAGGACTACATTTTCAGTTTTTGGTTAGGTTTTTAGCTAAGGCGAAACCATAGACCCCGAACATTAAAATTCAAACTTACAGACGTATGCCTATAACCTTAAATCTATTTCAAGGAGGATCATTGTATGAATACAAACCACCAAGCCAGCTTTACCGAAAAAGAGTTAATGAACGATTTATTGGCTTCTGAAAAACAAGTAACCTCTGCTTACAATGTTGGTATTACTGAAGCCTCTTGCCAAAATCTGAGACAGCATTTAACACAATGTCTAAACGATGCACAACAAATTGAATACCAAATCTTCGATGCAATGCAGAAAAGAGGCTGGTATCAAATAAAGCAAGCACAATCTCAAGATGTTCAAAACGCTAAAACAAAATATAATCAGATGAAAACAGAATTAAAATAACCATAGCAGCAAAAAACTAACAGACCAGGTTTTCAATACGTTGAATACCTGGTTTGTTAGTTTTTAGAATCCTTCTCAGCAGATTTTTGAAACACTTCTTCAATCAATTCTTCCATTTTATTCCTTTCCATGTTATTTACCAACGAGTTTATAGCCTTGAAATTAAGTCATCTCCAAATCTCACTGGTAGATGCTTGTCGTCTTATCTTTTGAACCTCTTCCATTTGATTGCTTATATTACCCTTCAACCTACAAAATCATTTCTTAAAGCTTCCTTGTACACTATTGCGATAATACTTTTTTATCCTTACACCTTACTATTTACACCTAAAACTATATTGCGGTCCTTCATGCAAAGTTTGAAAATTCTTATTTCTATATTTTTACTGTACTACAAACACTTATGATAAAGCTTTTGGTATAACCTGCTCGGGAAGGATCTTATCTATAGTATACCAAGTTTTTTGAAAATTAACAATACTATTTTAAAAATATTTTAAATTTTTAAAATTTTCTAATTATTTCCAGCACAAAAGTCCTTTCTACCCTTCCGTATATTGCTAAGACGCCCATGCTGGCGCACAATAAATAAGGGAGTAAGAAAAACCTTACTCCCTTTAGCAATATTAAACTACATCATTGGCATGCCGCCACCCATTCCTGGAGGCATTGCTGGCTCATCTTCCTTAACATCCACGATTGCAGCTTCAGTTGTTAATAACATCGCTGAAACAGATGCTGCGTTTTGTAATGCAGATCTTGTTACCTTTGTTGGATCTACAATACCCGCTTCAAACATATTGATATACTTTTCGTTTAATGCATCAAAGCCTACACCTTTTTCTGAGTTCATTACTTTTTCTACGATCACAGAACCTTCAAGTCCTGCATTTTCTGCAATTTGTCTTACAGGCTCTTCTAATGCTCTTCTGATGATTTTAACACCTGTCTTTTCGTCGCCTTCAACAGTGTCTAATAAGGCTTCTACAGCTGAAGTAACATTTGCTAATGCTGTACCACCACCAGGTACAATACCTTCTTCTACAGCAGCTCTTGTAGCATTTAGTGCATCTTCAATTCTAAGTTTTCTTTCTTTTAATTCTGTCTCTGTAGCAGCACCCACTTGGATTACAGCTACACCACCAGATAATTTTGCTAATCTTTCTTGAAGTTTTTCTTTATCAAATTCAGAGGTTGTTTCTTCGATTTGTACTTTTATTTGATGTACTCTATCCTTAATGGCTTTTTCATCACCACTACCTTCTACAATAGTTGTGTTTTCTTTATCTACCTTAACAGTTCTAGCTGTTCCTAGCATATCAATTGTAACAGATTTTAATTCATAACCTAATTCTTCAGAGATCACTGTACCGCCAGTTAAGATAGCGATATCTTCTAACATAGCTTTTCTTCTATCACCAAAGCCTGGCGCTTTTACAGCTACACACTCAAAAGTACCTCTTAATTTGTTTACAACTAATGTAGCTAAGGCTTCACCTTCAACATCTTCAGCAATAATTAATAGCTTTTTACCTTGCTGTACAATCTGCTCTAATACCGGTAGGATTTCTTGAATGTTGGCAATCTTTTTATCTGTAATTAAAACATAAGGATCGCTTAGCACTGCCTCCATTTTTTCTGTATCTGTAACCATGTATGGAGATAAGTATCCTCTATCAAATTGCATACCTTCTACTACATCTAAAGTAGTTCCCATAGACTTAGATTCTTCTACAGTAATAACGCCATCTTTACCTACTTTTTCCATAGCATCCGCGATTAATTTTCCGATTTCTTCATCACCAGCAGAAATAGCACCTACTTGCCCAATAGCTTCTTTACCCTCTACTGCTTTAGAAATATTTTTTAATTCAGCTACTGCTGCAGTTACAGCCTTTTCTATACCTTTTTTTAAGATCATAGGGTTTGCTCCAGCTGCTACATTCTTAATACCTTCTCTGATAATCGCTTGTGCTAAAAGTGTAGCTGTGGTAGTTCCATCTCCAGCCACATCATTTGTTTTTGTAGCAACTTCTTTCACTAACTGAGCTCCCATATTTTCATAAGGATCTTCTAGTTCGATTTCTCTAGCAATCGTAACACCATCATTTGTAATTAGTGGTGATCCAAACTTTTTATCGATAACAACATTTCTTCCCTTTGGCCCTAATGTTACCTTTACAGTGTCAGCAAGCTTATTTACACCTGATTCTAACGCACGTCTAGCGTTTTCACTGAATTTAATTTCTTTTGCCATTGTAATACCCTCCTCGAATCTTTTTGTTTTTTCTCTTATTATGTATTCTTCTCTCGTTTATTCAACAATAGCTAAAATATCATTTTGTCTTAAGATCGTGTATTCAACACCATCATACTTTACTTCTGTTCCTGCATATTTTGAGAAAATTACTTTATCTCCTGGCTTTACTTCCATTGTAATTTCCTTACCTTCTACTACACCTCCAGGACCTACAGCCACAACTTCCGCCATTTGTGGTTGTTCTTTAGCGCTTCCTGGTAAAACAATACCACTTTTTGTTGTTTCCTCAGCTTCCACTTTTTTAATAACAACTCTGTCACCTAATGGTTTAATATTCATAATTTAACCTCCTTAACAAAATTTTTTATTTTAAAATAGATTTGCCTAACTTTCTGTTAGCACTCATCTTTAAGGAGTGCTAATTACATTTATAATATTATATAAAAGCATTTTTCCAGGCAAACTTCGCTATTTGTTATTATAACCATTTATTGTTTATTATTACTATTTATCTAAGTTTTTTACATTTTTTCATTCTTTTTTGTTGATTTATATACATTTTTATAAAATGAGACTTCACGCAGGGCGAGGTTTTAGTCCCACTGAATTGTAGCGGAATTTATTAAGTAAGTACTGATGCTACTTTTTAAAAAGCAGCATCACATCGCTTTTTAAAAAATGTTCTGTAAAATTGTAGTAATACTAAGAAGTAATGGTTGTAACAATTGATAGACAATCGGTAAGAATATTGCCGGCAACATGTTGGCAACGGAAATTCGCTTGATTTCTAAGATATTGAAGGCAATCCCCACAATAAGCAGTCCCCCTATAGCCGACATTTCCTGTATCACTGCCTCTACTAAAAGATACTTTACAGCTCCTGCTGTTATCGTGATGATTCCTTGATAAATAAAAACAGCCGCAGCAGAAAAAACAACACCAATACCTAGCGTAGAGGCAAAAATAACAGAAGAAATCCCATCAAGCAGGGATTTTGCATATAGAGTCTGGTGGTTTCCCGTCAATCCACTTTCTAAAGAGCCCACAATGGCCATCGCTCCTACACAGTAAACAAGACTTGCAGTTACAAAGCCTTTGGCAACAGATCCGTGCCCTTTACCCATTTTTCCTTCGATCCAAAGTCCCATTTCATCTAACTTCGTAGCAATTTTTATCTTCTCTCCAATGATACTTCCTACTACAATACTGAATATCACTACAAGAATGTTACCGCTCTTAAACGCCCCCATTAAACCTATTACAAGTACACTAAGACCAATCCCCTGCATAATCGTCGTTTTATAATGTTCAGGAATACCCTTTCTTAGCAAAACCCCCAACAGCCCTCCACAAGCAATCGCTATTGTGTTTACAATTGTTCCCAACATCCTTAGTTCCCCCGTTTCCCTCTAATTTTTCTTTTAAAATTCAATTTCTTATGCTATTTTTTTCCCAAGCCTAATTCTCTAGCATAATAAAATAAATATTGCTGTGCAAAACCTGCATACCTTCCATACTTTTTCTTAGCAAACTGCTGAATTACCTCCACCGTTGTTTCCTGGTGAAAATAAAAGTACTCCATCACCCTTTTTATCCATACATCTACTGGAAAAGCCTCCATTTTGCTCATGCAAAAAAACAGAACACATTGGGCAACTTTGGGCCCTACACCTGGGTAGTGCATCAACATTTTTTCACAAACTTCTATATCAAAAGCTTTTATTCTTTCCAACGCCATAGGTTCATCAACAACCATAGCTGCAGTTTTGGCAATATAAGCAGCCCTATAGCCTGTATTACAGGCTGTGATTTCTTCCGCCTTTAAATTCGCTATGGTTTTCGCATCAGGAAAGCTATATCTTTTTTGTCCATAAAACGCTCCTAGGTATTCCCCATACCCTTCACATAGCAATTCAATAGACCTTTTTATTCTAGGTATATTATTGTTGGCCGACAAAATAAAAGACACTAACGTTTCCCACGGTTCCTGTCGCAAAACTCTAATCCCTTCACCGAAGTTTATCGCTTCCTTCATAATAGCATCATTCTTACTTAGCTTCTTCTTAATTTCACTATAATCGGTATTTAAGTCAAAATAATTCATCCATATTTTTATAAAATCATCTTTATTCGTATAACGGAATATAATATCTCCACCTGATTTTTTTATATTTAATACCTTCTTAAAAGCAATTCCTGTATAACTTCCATCCTCTTCTTTATTCCATCGAAAACACTGTCCACATTCAAATATATGCTTTGGGTCAAAGTCTAGCATATTTTTTAGAATTACTTCATTATCTTTATAGAGGATATCTAATTGCATATTTTTCTCCTTCTTTTTCAACTGGTTCTATATTTTAATCAATGGCTACTATCATTTTTCTAAGGTTTTATATGAGCTATCTATAAATATCCTCAAATCTAAAGCCTAGAAAAACACTTCTTTCTTCCTCTGCCTTTGATGTTTCCTCAGACCAAATTTTAAAGTCCTCCTTTTGAAAAAATGCAATAGCAGGGTTGTTATCACTTTTTACTTCCACGATAATTCCCTCTGCTTTTTCAAATCTTGCATATCCCTTAGAGGCTTTTACTAGCTTTTTAGCGATACCTTTCCTTTGGTACTGAGGCAAAACCCAAAGGTTTAATATTCTTAAAAGGCTGCGGTCTTCGTCATAGAGCATTTCAATATATCCTATGGTTGTCCCTTCCTTTTCTATAACAAAAACCTTCGAACCTTCTTTTTGTGTATCAAAGATTCCTTTTTCTGTTTGCTGCAATTCTCTAATCACCATGCTCTCCATTTTTGCTGAGCATTATCTACTCAAGCTCCTCCTTGTATATTAAAGTTCAAGTCTAAAGGTATATAGATGTGCGCCCTTAAATTTCAATATACTAAGGGCTATATTTACGCGAAAACCTTATCCATGAAGATACCACTTCTATATACGGAAGTGGTAGAGTGTGTATCAAAAAATAGGTTGATATATATAATACATTTCATAAACCGGCATCCCCGTCGTTACATCAATAAACATCATTACTTGCTGCTGATTTTGTATCGTTCTATAACTATAGGTTAGCTTAGGTTGATAACGGGTATAAAACGACCTAATGATAGCTAACCCGTTGTACTCCATATCCCCAAAACTTTCTCTATAGGTCTCTTGCACTTCTTCTTCTGTTATTGCTTGCTTATAATCTCCTAGTTTTGTGTCTGTAAAATCATTGGTACATTTTAAAATTTTTCCTGAATTAGCAGCTATGTTAATTACATAAGCATCTGACGTAATTTGCACTTCATCTCTTATAGGCGTAAATCTAAAGGAGTATACCGCATCCTTTTTATCGGATGATTCCATGTAAAAGACTTCTTCCTTCATCTCTCCTTTATACAATCTATTTAGAAAATTCTTTGCAATATTCAGCGCATCTTTTGTAGATAGGTTTTTTTCTTGAGAAATATTTTGTTTGGCTTCGTAGTTTCTAACGTTACCATTTATAGCATCTATCCCTATTAAATAAGCTTCATCATCATCATCGTAATAGCTTAATTGATAGTAATGTATTCCATCCCTTATAACCACCTGCTGATTCTCTTGCTTCAACAACACGTCTTTTAGAAAAGGTATTGTACTTTCAGCAAGAGTTACCGCCTCTTCATAGGAAATATACTTAGGATGCTTATTCGGTAACTGACTATGTCTATAGAGTCTGCTAATTTCCTCAATATTATTTGCAATTTGGATTAATCCTCCATCATTTGGGCCAGAGTTTTTCGATTCTGCTAAATGATCCTCTATATTATGATAGGCTAATGACAATCTTTTTAGCTGCTCCTTCATACTTTCCAGCATCTCTATATCATACACCATCAATTGATGCTCGTTTGTCTTATATTGATTACTTAAATGGTGACTAATTGTGTTTCTTAAGGTTTCAACTGCACTGAGTCCTCTTTGCATTCTTTCGTTAGGGTTTTCACTAGATTGGTTTAAATCAACCCAATGATTGAATACAAAAGCCAAAGTCACAACAGATGTTTCAAGACTTTGCAGTGCCTCTGGGGACTGTTCTTCGATTAACTCTTGTATATACATAATACTTTGTCGTATATTGCTTTCAACATTAGAAGCTATAACAGTATTTGCTTGTTTTATCTTTTCATTGGCATTTCTTAAATCTCTATAGTAAATCAAATTGATCCCTATACTGCCTATTAACAATATAACTAGAATGGCTTTGGTATATTTCTTCATTGCCTCTATGACCCCCTAGCTTCTTTTCTCTCCTATATCATACCACAAAGATAGAAGAATGAGTAAGTCCTTTCTTGACTTTTTCAGGCTTTCTAGTTACCATGGAATTAAAAGACCATAGCAAAGGATGGCATGTTTATAACAAGTCTGTCCCTGCTTACAGAAATGTGGGATATCTATGAAACAACAACCTATCAACTGTTATAAGTGTAGACATTTTCATATTACTTGGGATAAAAAATTTCCAAAGGGTTGCAAATTTTTCGGTTTTAAAACCTATCAGCTCCCCTCAGCTTCTGTTTTTGAATCCTCAAGGAAACCTTGTTATGCCTTCGAAGAAAAAAAGAAAAAGTCATAAATCCTTAAATCTTTAAGTAAATTCTATATCTCTAATCCTCAGGGGATCAACATCATCTAACGCCTTTAGCTCCTCTGGGGTTGGATCTGATGTGGAAACTAAATCATCTTAGTTTTTTTTAGGCCATGGTATGTTGCCCACAATTCCCATACTTTCCCTGATTTTCAATAAACCCGCTATCTTATCATAAGGTAGTTCATTGGCTTGACCTAACATTCTAGTAGTGAGTATGATTTTTGCGTAAAACTCTAAGGTTTCCATACGATAGTAGGCTTCTAAAATATCTCTTCCCCATGTTAGTGCTCCATGATTTTCCAGTAACACTGCATTATGATCCTTCAAATAACTAGCTATAGATTCTGGCACCTCTTCTGTAGAGGGTGTAGCATACGGCGCTATAGGTACCGTTCCTAATGTAACAATAGCCTCTGGCAGAAGTGCCTGATCTAATGGGATTCCAGCCACCGCCAAAACTGTTGCTGTTAAGGGATGAGCATGCACCACTGCTTTGATTTCTGGCCTTTCTTCATATACTTTTAAATGCATTTTTAGCTCAGAAGATGGCTTGCTATCCCCCTCCAATACCTTTCCTTGTAAATCTACCTTTACCAACATCTCCGGTGTCATAAAACCTTTACTTACTCCTGTCGGGGTAGTCCATATTTCATTTTCTGAGATGCGAACAGATATATTACCATCGTTAGCCGCTACAAACTCTCTATCATACATTCGCTTACCTATCTGACAAATTTCTTCTCTCATGCTTCTCCACCATCGCCTTCTTATAGACTTATATTCTACAATTATACCCAGCACATTTAACTATATCTGTATAGGTAAATTTGCTGGGTTTTCCTATGTTTTATTGTTTTTATAAAACTAATCAAAAGACTTTATTTTCTCTATAACTTCATCAATATCCTTTATCTCTCTACGTTTTAAGATAAGCATTTCTCCAATATCTAGCGCTAGCATTTGTGCTCTACTTCTTTTTACAAGCTCCTTAATATTGTCAATATCCGCAACACCAGCTAATCCATAAATCCGTCGAATCATTTTACATCCAGCGTAACCTAATGTATCTTCAAACAAATTTCTCATATAGACTTCTTTATATAAGTTACTGGATTCTATAGGTGCTTTAACATGTATCTCCCATAATTCTATAAATTCCTTATAAAACTCCTGCCATATCTTTCTTATACTTTCTAATAGATAACTTCTATAGTGTTGTAGTTTTTGTTGATCTTTTTCCATATAGGCAGGCTGTGCAGCATAATTTAAAATAAAATTTCCTATAATTGCGCCTATATCAAAGCCCATTGGTCCATAAAATGCAAATTCTGGATCAATCACTTTTGTACTTTTTTCCGTTACAAAAATGCTGCCAGTGTGCAGATCTCCATGAATCAAAGCCTGCGCTTTTGTCATAAAACCTTCCTTTAGGATAGCAACTTCCTTAATAAGATCTTTATTTTTCCAATTTTCTTCTACTCTATCCAATAGATGGGGTTCGATCTTATTTCCTGCTGCATCGAAATAAGGCTCAGAGAATACTAAATCCTCCGTAATTTTACAAAGCTCTGGATTAATAAATTTTTTTTGTAATTGTTTTTTCCTTACCTGATCCATGCCCAAATCAGAAGTAAAGAAAAGTGTATATGCCATAAACTCTCCAATATTTTCTGCAAAGTTAGGATACTCTTTACCCTCAATCAAGCCCTTCCTCAATATAATGTGGTCAGATAAGTCCTCCATAACGGTCAGATATAGATCCCTATCAAAGCGATATACTTTAGGTGTCAAAGCAGGACATAACTCTCCCTGCAACATCAATGCCTCACTTTCTATTCTAGCACGATCCAGTGTTACTGGCATTGCTTCTCCCACAATTCTAGCATAGGGTAGCGCCTGTTTCAGTATAATACTTTTGCTGGAAATCTCTTCCCAAACACGAAACACTAGATTTAAGTTGCCGTCTCCAATTTCCTTACATCGAAGAACAGCCTCTTCAGAAAAAATGTCTAAATTTTTTTTCACATACTCCATTGCAGTATCTTCCGTCAACGCTTTGTAATTAGCCGCCATAATTTCCCCCTCTTCCTCTTACTTCACACTATTTTAAAGGAATTGTTTCCATACATTGGCTCAAAAATCTTACGCTGTTATTTGTTGTCTGAATTTTCTACCTTTTTTCGAACATTATATAATAGATTTTCCTGCAAGTCTAGTGATTTTTTTATTTCTTCCTTCATTAGACATGAGGCCAAGTTTTTTCTTAGAAATACTTATCCTTTGCAAAAACCTCGAGTTCTTACAGGAACTCGAGGTAAATCAGTCTATATATACTTAGTACCAACCTCTTAATTTCATAGCATCGGCAACACGCTTGATGGACATCATATAAGCTGCCACCCTCATATTTACTCCGTGCTCTTCTTTTAAGCCCCAAATTTCTTCAAAGGCTTTTACCATAAGCTGCTCTTGTTTTTCTTGGACTTCTTCGAATGTCCATGTATATCTCATCAAGTTTTGTACCCACTCAAAGTAAGATACTGTAACACCACCAGCATTTGCTAAGATATCCGGTACTAAAACAATACCTTTTTCATCAAGTATTTTATCCGCTTCAAGCGTGGTAGGACCATTTGCCCCTTCACTAATGATTTTTGCCTTAATATTTCCTGCATTTTCTGCTGTAATCTGATTTTCTAGGGCACAAGGTATAAGAATATCCACATCCATTGTAACCAATTGATTTCTATCCAGCTCTTTTTGGGCAGCAGGAAACCCTTTTATCAACTTGTTAGCTTTTGTATATTCTACTAGTGCTGGAATATCTAGTCCATCTTCCTTCACAAGACAACAAGATGCATCGGAAACAGCTACTACCTTTGCTCCCATCTCTTCGATATATACGGCAGCATAGCTACCAACATTGCCAAAGCCCTGAATAGCAACTGTTGCTCCTTGTAATGACATGCCTATTTTTTTAGCAGCATCTCTTGCCATGATTGCTGCGCCATATCCTGTAGCTTCTGTTCTTGCTAAAGAACCATAGAAGTTTACAGGCTTTCCTGTAAGTACACCTGGCTCAAATCTACCAGTAGCTTTATGATATTCATCTACCATCCAGGCCATGATTTGACCATTTGTGTTTACATCAGGAGCCGGAATATCCACCCTCTCTCCAATAATTGGAGAAATAGCTCTTGCAAAACCCCTGGATAACCTTTCCAATTCCCCTTGAGATAACTCTGATGGGTCTACAACAATACCACCCTTACCACCACCATAAGGAATACCTACTACACCACATTTGAAGGTCATCCATGTAGAAAGCGCTTTTACTTCGTCCATCGTTACATCCGGATGAAATCTCACGCCACCTTTGAAGGGACCAACAGCATCATTATGTTGCGATCTATAGCCAATGAAACTCTTTACTGTGCCATCATCCATTTTAACAGGGATGGCTACTTCCAATACCCTCATTGGATTTTTCAGTATCTCATATACCGCCGGATCTGCACCTAACTTATCGCATGCCTGTCTTACCTGTTGTTGTGCTGTTTCAAATACATTAATGTGCTTCTCTCCCATGTTTCTAAGTCCTCCTTAAAAATATTTTTTAGGGTGATAAAAAATCTGGCGTAGCATTTTGAAAGGCTTTTCCCTTGACTTGAGAATGCTTGCTTCAGAGAGGTATAGGAAACCCATGAAATCCTTTTCATGACCTTCATTTGCATTATAACATACCCTCGTTTTGATTGTAAACAGCCTGCTAGGATATTACTAAACTTTTTACAGCTACATCAACCGCTATGATATTGAAAGAAGTCATTTCTTCCACCTCATGCTTTACTTGTTCCTGCAATCTTTCCATCAAAGGTCTAATTGGATTACCATAAAGAATTTTAACTTCCAACTCAATAATTAATCCTCCGTGGGTATTAACAATATCTACATTCTCCACCTTATAAACACCAATGATCTTGTTGGCAGTGTAAAATATAAGATCCCTAATAACTCTGTCGGAAATCGTGTATTTACCCATATAACTAAAGGTGGGCCTTACAACAGATTTTTCCTCTAGCTCCTGATAATCTCCCTTTCCTAGCTTTTTCAAAACCCTTAATGGGTTTAAAAAATATCCAGAAAAATCTTTTTTTATTTCAAAAGTAGGCACGGGAATAACGTGTTTTCCTTCTTTTTTTCTAATTTTTTTAGCTAACTTAATTTCTTCTTCTGTAACAATATCCTGTATAAAAACTTTTTCTGTAATCTCTCCAAGCTCCAAAGCTTCTACGATGGCATTCACCATTTTTTCTGAAGTACCTAAAACCAAAATTCCTTCAGGTTTTTCTTTGTTCAATGCCTTTTTCACTTCTTCACGATGAATTTCAGCTAGAAATAAGGCTCTTTTTACAGCAGCCATTTTTGACTTTTCTCTTTTAGCAGAATAGCCTGCCACCACTTTATTCCCTTTGATCAGCAGACCATCATCAATAATATAGTTAATTTTTTTAGTCTTTGACAGATGAACTGCCTGGTAACTCTTACCAGTACCACTAGGTCCCACCAACACAACTACCCTCATAAACTGAACCCCCTAATTAATACTTCTACTTATTTTAGCACAATTTATTTATTTTATACAGAAGCGCATTTAAAATGAAAATCATTATATTTTGCTGATTTTGTCCAAAAATTTTATTTATTTGTTGATTATATTATTTTCTCCTTGATATAATACTAATTGTAGGAAAACAAAATATACATATTAAAAGAGGAGGAACTGATCATGGCTTATGTAATTAGTGATGCTTGTATTAATTGTGGGGCATGTGAACCAGAGTGTCCAGTAGATGTTATTTCAGCTGGTGAAGACACATATGTAATCGACGCTGAAGGATGTATTGACTGTGGTGCTTGTGCTAATGTATGTCCTGTAGATGCACCTGCTCAAAAGTAATTTTAAAAACGATTTAAAAAAGTGGTAGCGTATATGTTATACTGCCACTTTTTTTCATGGTGTTTCTTCCAAAGTTTTATTTTTTTCTTTGCGCAACATATCTAGTTTTACTAAAAACTTTAGTACTGCTTTTTCTTCATTAAAAGAAAAATCGTTTAATAGAGAAAAAATAATTTCTTTCTCTTTACTGGTTATTTCACGGAAAACATCTTGTCCTTTTTCTGTTAAACTTAAAATTTGAACCCTTTTATCTCTTTTAGACTTTGTTTTCATAATGAATTGCTGTTGTTGTAATTTATTGATAATGGTTGCAAAAACATTACGGTCTATTCCCAAATCATCAATAATTTCGTACATCTTCTTTTCTTTTTCATCCCCCAATGCTTTCAATATCAGCAAATCTGTTATTGACAACATTCCTACGCTAAAACAAATCCCCTTTCTATCATAAAAAATAGTGTTTTTGACTAGTTTCTGTAGGTATTCATTAATTTCAACATAATAATTTCTCATCCCATCACCTTTTAAATTACAATTTTATAGAAAAAATATTATTCCAAACGTTTGCCTTTTATATATATTATCTATAAGAAATTTATTTCTTAAAAGCATACCTTCTATTGTTAATTTATTAACATTCCTTCTATCTTTTACTTTTCACATGAATAAAATAAAAGCGACCTTCCTCCCATAAATTTATTAGGGATTTTATGTCACTTTATTTCATCATCTTTTTAAAAATTTTCTTGATTACTCAACAAATAAGATAGAATAAATAAACTATCACTTAGATGTACATTTTCAATAATAACATGTTCTGGAACCTTAAGATCTACTGGAGCAAAGTTCCAAATAGCAGACACACCTGTCTTCACAAGTTTATTTGCTATATCTTGAGCAAACTCTTTAGGGGTACAAATAATACCTATATCTACCTGTTTTTGCTCAATGAACTCTTGCAGTTCATCAATATCAAATACAGGTACATCTCTAATTTTCATACCAATTAGTTTTGGATTCGTATCAAATAACGCCAATAACTTAAAACCATACTTTTGAAAATTCGTATAGTTGGCAATAGCTTGACCTAAATTCCCAGATCCTATAATCACGGTCCTATAAGTAATTGTTAATCCTAAGATCTTTTGAATTTCTCTGTAAAGCTCCTCTACATTGTAACCATATCCCTGTTGACCAAAGCCACCAAAGTTATTTAGGTCTTGTCGTATTTGAGAAGCAGTAAATCCCATCATAACACTTAGTTCTTTGGAAGAAATTCTGTAAACCTCTTTGTCTAACAATTCTTTTAAATATCTGTGGTATTTAGGTAACCTACGTATCACCGCCATTGATATATTTTTATTATTTTTTGCCATGCAATCGTCTCCCACTATTAATTTTTAGTACTGTAACACCCATAAAACAACAAATTACAGATTTTTCTATATGTAAATGAATCTCTCTATCCACATATCTCGTAATAAGCTCACAACAAGCAATCCCCTCTATATTAGTGTATTATAACAAAAAAAAATTTTTGTGTAAATCTTTTATTAAACAAATTTTTAACAATCATTTTCCACTAGGCTATTTAGGCTACCTATAGGTTTGTCTTTATTATTCCCACTTTTTTTGCTAAACTATTAATAAAATATAAATTAATTGCAAATACATTAATGGAGTAAAAAAACTCTTTTTCAATAATAGCAATAATTTTGGGAGGACACTATAAAAATGATTGTATTATCCTGTAATAATATATCAAAATTTTTTGGCGTTGATGTAATTATCAGAAATATTACCTTTAGTATCAACAAAGGAGAAAAAGTCGCTTTAGTCGGTATCAATGGTGCTGGGAAGTCTACTCTTTTTAAGATTCTTTGCCAGCAGCTCCCCTATGACGACGGTGAGTTGTATATAGCCAAATCTACCAGGGTTGGTTACTTAGAGCAAAACAATATTTTAAATCCCCCTCATACTGTCTACGAAGAGGTAATGACTGTATTTTCTGACCTAGTGGAAATGGAGGAAAAGTTAAGAACTTTAGAACATAAAATTGCAGAATTAGGAAATAATCCAAGTCAAGCACTAGACACGCATATGCAGCAATATGCCATCATGTTAGATGAATTTAACCAAAGAAATGGCTATGGTTTTCGTAGTGAAGTCAGGGGCGTTTTACGGGGTTTGGGCTTTACTGAAGAGGAGTTCCAACAACCAGTTCTACAACTTAGCGGTGGACAAAAAACCCGTGTCTCACTAGCTAAACTCCTACTATCAAAACCAGATGTCTTAATGCTAGATGAACCCACCAATCACTTGGATATAGAAGCAGTGGAATGGTTAGAAGGATTTCTTAAGGATTACCCTGGAACCATCCTCATTATTTCCCATGACAGATATTTCCTAGATCAATTAGTAAATCGTGTTATGGAGATAGAAAATTGTCAATTAGAGAGCTATAACGGTAATTATACAGCCTTTACGAAAAAAAAGCAAATCATAAGAGAACAACAGCTAAAAGAGTATACAGAACAGCAAAAAGAAATTACACGACAAAAAGATATCATTCGACGACTTCGTCAACATGGTACAGAGAAGTTAATAAATCGTGCTAAAAGCAAAGAAAAACAATTGACTAAAATAGAAGAAATTCTTCCCCCTCCAAGCCAGCGTGGCAAAGCAAAAATGCAGTTTCATGCAGCCATACAAAGCGGCAATGACATACTGCATGTCGAAAATCTTAGCAAATCCTTTGGCGATACAGTATTATTTCAAGACATAAGCTTTGATATCTATCGTGGAGAAAGAGTAGCACTGATTGGCGCTAATGGTGTAGGAAAATCTACGCTATTTAAGATCCTATTAAACAAACTTCATGCTACAGCAGGAAATTTTCGTTTAGGTCATAATGTCCATATGGGCTATTATGATCAAGAACAAGAAGGTTTGCATCCTAACAAAAGCATCATTGATGAAATTTGGAACGATCATATCTATATGGATCAAACAGAAGTACGAACATTGCTGGGCTCATTTTTGTTTCAAGGAGAAGACGTATTTAAAATAATATCTACTTTGAGTGGGGGTGAAAAAGCCCGCCTGTCTTTACTAAAATTAATTTTATCTAAAGCAAATCTTTTACTATTAGACGAACCCACAAATCATCTAGATATTGATTCTAAAGAAGTATTAGAAGAGGCGCTTTTACAATATGATGGCACGATTTTTGTTATTTCTCATGATCGCTATTTTTTAAATCGCGTAGCTACTAGAATTATCGATTTAAGCTGTAGCGGGGTAGAAGTCTTTTTGGGCAACTATGATTACTATGTGGAAAAGAAGAAAGAACAGTTCACAGAAGAGGAAGATATACAAACCAAAACAAAAACGCAATTAAAAGAAGAGCGTCGTAAAGAAAAAGAGGAACGTGATAGAATACGTCAGCTGTCAAAAAAACGTGAAAAAATTGAAGAAGAAATCATGACCTTAGAAGAAAAACTCTCGCAACTAGAAGCTTTTATGTGTCAGGAAGAAGTCTATTCCAATCCTGATAAAAGCAAAGAAGTGCATCAAGAAACAGTAAAGATTAAGGAAAAAATTAATGAGCTCTATGAAATGTGGGAAGTGGAAGAAGCATAAATTCGGCTGCAATTTTTTATGCATATTCTATAGAGAAGAAGCATATATTATAGTGAGGAGGTATATCCACATTCATCCACAGGATTTCCACAGTTTCCACAGAGTTATCCACAATTACACCCCTTACAATCGCCTTGTTTCAAAATTATCCACAATCATAACACCTTTGTTTTTATATATCTGTGTATAATACTATAAAAACCTTAAAAAATAAAAACCCTTCTCTATTCCAAGAGCAGGGTTTTCTATTAACATAAAATTAAATTTATTATGGTTTTTGCTGTATCACTATGTAAGATATTATTACTTTTCTAGCTCTTTTGATAGTTTCTCAATCGTGCTTTTAGATGCTTTATTTTCTTCTAAGAGTGCATGAATAACACCATGCATTTCGTCAATTAATTCCAAGAGCGCGTTTTTTTCCATAGAGCTATCCACTTTTTTCATCCATGATAACATTTCCATATAAACTCTCCCCCTATTGTATTGGTTTATCCATTTTATTATAGCATAGAGGGGATAGCGGCTTATACAAGTAATCTTATGTAGTTTTAGTAAATTTTACAAATATTATGAATGTATTTCTCCGATTTTTAGATTTGGAATACCGTTTAACGCTAAACTTGATCGGTGACCTCCTATGTAGTTATAGTATCCTACACAACCAATCATAGCGGCATTATCTGTGCATAGCTTTAGAGATGGATATTTTAAGTCTATGCCCTTTTCTTTTGTCTTTTGTTGTAATAATTCTCTAAGTCCGCTATTAGCGGCTACCCCTCCAGCCAAAACAACTTGCTTCATTCCCTTTTCCACAGTACAGGCTATGGTTTTTTCTACTAAAACTTCGATAACCGCCTGTTGAAAACTAGCTGCTACATCCTCCACAGGAATAGGATTCCCCTTCATTTTTTGACCATTTAAATAATTTAATACAGCAGATTTTAAGCCACTAAAGCTAAAATCATAGCTTCCCTCCTCCAAGTATGCCTTCGGGAAAGGGATTGCTTCTTTATTTCCTGCCTTTGCAAGTTTATCGATCAGGGGGCCGCCAGGATAACCTAAGCCTAGTGCTCGAGCTACCTTATCAAAAGCCTCTCCAGCCGCATCATCTCTTGTCTTACCCAGTATTTCATAGGCACCATAGTCCTTCATATAAACTAAGTGAGTATGTCCCCCAGAAACAATCAAACAGATAAAAGGAGGTTCTAGCTCTTTATGTTCAATAAAGTTGGCATAAATGTGACCTTCTATGTGATTTACACCATTTAAAGGGATTTCTCTTGCAAAGGCAATGGCTTTTGCTGCAGATAGCCCCACCAGCAGTGCTCCCACCAATCCAGGCCCATAGGTTGCAGCTACATGGGTAACATCATCAAAGGTAATTTTTGCCTCTTGCAGTGCTTCTTCAATAACAAGATTAATATTTTCAATATGCTTTCTAGAGGCTACCTCCGGAACAACACCACCAAATTTTTGGTGTTGTTCAATTTGCGAAGCAATAATATTTGACAAAACGAATCTACCGTTTTTTAAAACACTAACGGAAGTTTCATCACAGCTGCTTTCGATAGCTAAAGTGATGACATCATCTTTTATAACATCAATAGACATTCTACTTCTTCTCTCCTTCTATACGCCACAGGAACAGTTCTTCTATTCAAATGGCTCTACAATATTTGCAAGCCTTCCATCTATTTAGATTGTCCACTCTATTATAGATTATATATGAATTGCAAAATTTTTGCATTTGGAATTTTTTAAATTACTAGTTTTTTAAATTTGGTTTATACTATAAATAAGAAACTTTATAGATGCGCACTTCTAAAGTTAAATTTTAATATACACGGTCTACGGTTTCACCCCAAAACCGTGGGCTGCAAATGTAGCCCTTAGTATATTAAAATTTAGGGGCGCACATCTATATATAGATAACCAATTTACAACTTAACAAAGTACGCCCTCTGCGGCTTATTCATCTTTGTACTTGCTTATCTATATAGCTATACACCTTTAAACTGAACTTTAATATATCTCTCTTTTTAAAGGAGTTGACGACGATGGCCAGAAGGTATCGCACCACTTCCCATAAAAGAAGTTTAGCTGAGCGATTAGGCAGCGAAAACATCATGCCAGATGGTATGCTGTATCCAGTTGAACCAACAGACTTAGCAGTTTTTCAAATCATGCGAGGAAGATATCCAAAGAACAATAGGCGAAGGTAAAAGGATAATCGATAGGAGCTGTTTTTGCTTCTATCGATTTAAGCTTTCTTATAAGCATTTGTTTGCTCATCTAAAATAACTTCTCCATCGCGAAAACTTATAATGCGCTTTGTTTTTTCAGCAATTTCCTGCTCATGGGTCACTATGACGATTGTCACACCATCATCATTTAATTTTTGGAATAAGTCCATTACCTCGTGGGTCGCCTTAGAGTCTAGGTTCCCAGTAGGTTCATCTGCCAAAATAATAGAAGGCTGGTTTACTAAGGCTCTAGCAACAGCCACCCTCTGTTTCTGACCCCCCGATAATTCATTCGGTTTATGATGCACTCTATCTGCTAGACCTACTTTTTCTAATGCCTCCATCGCTCTTTGTTTTCTCTCTTTTCCCGATACGCCAGCATACATCATAGGAAGCTCTACATTTTTCAAAGCAGAAGTACGGGGTAATAGATTAAAGGATTGGAACACAAATCCAATTTTTCTATTACGAATTTCTGCTAGGTCATAATCAGATAAATCCTCTATTCTTTCCTCATCTAATATATATAATCCGGAAGTTGTTCGATCTAAACACCCGATAATGTTCATAAAAGTAGATTTGCCAGAACCAGAGGCGCCAGTGATGGCTACAAACTCCCCCGCTTTAATTTCTAAATCTATATTTTTCAATGCCTGCACGGCTATACTACCATTTTCATAGACTTTATTTAAATTTTTAACAGTAATCATGCTATCACCTCATTTACTCATATCTTAAAGCTTCTATAGGGTCAAGTTTTGAAGCCTTTCTAGCTGGATATACACCAAAAGCAACACCCACTGTCGTTGAAAAAAGAAAAGCCAAAACAATTGTGTTTATTGATAGGATAAAAGGTAATCCTAAGACTTGAACAATACCAAAACTAATGATTCCTCCCACCAATAAGCCCAGCATTCCGCCAAATACAGAAAGAATCACTGCTTCTACCAGAAATTGAAGTAATATAACTGATGGCTTAGCACCTATAGCTTTTCTAAGACCAATCTCTCGTGTCCGTTCTGTCACTGATACCAGCATGATATTCATAATGCCAATCCCCCCCACCACTAGAGATATCGCAGCAATTCCTGATATCGTTGCTGTTAAAAATCCTAGGCCTTGCGTAACTTGACTAAACTGACTTTCTTTGGCATCTACACGATACATACTTTTTTCTTTATCTCTTCTTTCCAATAGGTTAAGTATTTTTTCTCCTACGCTATTGATATTTAGGCCCTCTTGTGCCTGCAGCATCAATCTAGGATATCTGTCGATAAAGTTCATCCTAGAGGCTACTGAAATAGGCATATAACCATAGGCGTAGTTTCCTTGCGCCATATTTAAGATAGCAGAATCCGATAGTTTATCTACTCCTATCACCATCAGTTCCATTGTATACCATCCAGTAGTAAGGGTTACAACTTCACCAATGCAATCGGTAGAACCAAATAGATATCTAGCGATTTTTTCGTCAATAACCATTACATTTCTTCTTCCTAATACATCTTCTTCCGTTAAAAACCTACCTCGAAGCAAATCCACCGTTTCAACTTCATCATAGTTATTGCTTACCCCATAGGTATCTATACGCATTTCCTTATCACCATATTTAATCGTCATCCATTCTCTTAATTCTGCAGATACAGCAGCCACTTCGCTTTCCATTCTGCTTATGGCAGCAACATCATCATCACTGAAATAATCTCGATAAACCACTGGTCTTTCAGTATAATAGTTGAGATTGAGGTTTAACTTTCCTTTGCCATATTTATCAAAAGCCCCCATCATGTCCGCTTGAGCAGCATTGCCTAAGGTTGTAATTACTACCACTGACAGAATACCAATAACTAAGCCTAATATCGTTAAACTAGATCGCATTTTGTTTGCCCATATGCTTTGCAGTGCTACCTTAAAGGTTTCTATTAATAACATTTTTCTACCTTCCTTTTTAACCTAAATTCTCTATTCATACCTAAGGGCCTCAATTGGGTCCATTTTTGCAGCCCTATTTGCAGGATAAACGCCAAATACTATACCTATTACCATTGCCAATAGGGAAGTAGCTAACACTTCCTTTAAGCTGATCAAAGGTGGCATTTTCAACAAAAAAGAAGCACCTGTCCCTAATAAAAATCCGATACCAATGCCTACAACCCCTCCTATTAAAGCTATAATGGAGGATTCTGTTAAAAATTGCAGCAGTATTGTACTTCTTTTAGCACCTATAGCTTTTTTAATGCCAATTTCACGTATTCTTTCGCTTACAGAAACCAGCATAATATTCATAATGCCAATCCCTCCCACCAGCAAAGCTATTCCTGCAATAAAAGCTAATACAGTTGTTATGGTATTAATTACACCTGTAATGGTTTGCATCATCTGTTCAAGATTAAATACCGTATACATGTTTTGATTATTATGTATCCTCCCTAATAAATTTATAACCTGCTGGCCCACACGATCCATATCCTCTCTATTAGCAACCTTTAGGTTTACACCATAGTATACGGTTTGATTATAGACTCTCATGATAGTTGTGATAGGCACATAAACCTGTGCTCTCCCACCATTCATCGTGTTGCTAAAAAAGTTTTCTTCATACTTTGTGATACCTACCACTTGAAAATCAACGGGCCCTCTATAACTATTTAATGTGACGATCTCTCCCATAACATCAGTCGTTCCAAATAACTCCCTTGCCTCTTTTTCAGAAATCACGATGCTGTTGCTATATTTTTCTACATCATTGTCAGTAATGAATCTTCCCTTGCTTACTTCAACATTTGTGATCGCTTGACTATCGGCATTAGCGCCTACTAAAACCACGTCTATATGACGATTTTTAACACCAATAGAAGACCAATCTTCGTAAAGAGGTGTAATCGCTTCTATCCCCTCTAGATTTTTAATCGCTTCAATATCCCTATCATTAAGAAAATCTCTAAGTTTCATATCTCCTTGTTTTTCCCAATTCATATAGATCATCAACCGATTTGTTCCGAATTGTTCCATGCTTTTTTGTATTTGATATTTCCCCCCATTACCTATGGCAGATATGGCTACTACTGCGGCAATGCCTATGATGATTCCTAACATCGTTAAAAAGGACCTCATCTTATTTGCCCAAATCGTAGAGAAAGCTAACACAACATTTTCTAATAAGTTCATAACAATCCTTCCCTGTCCTTATTTTCCCTGCTATTATCTCTCATTCACAACAACCTTCATTCCTTCCTGTAAATACATGGAAGGGTTTAAAACAATCTTGTCATCTTCCTGCAATCCATCAACAATTTCTATTTCAAAGTCAGATTCTATTCCTGTTTGTACTTCTACCTTATGTAAAACCTCTTCCTTCACTATAAAAACAGTCTTTGCACCATTTGCTTCCATCGTAATTGTATCAAAAGGCACCACCAACACACCTTCCTTTTGCTGGCTAATAATTCTTGTCTTTACAGAAAATCCTGGTTTTAAAAGATCATCCTTTTCTTCTACCTTAATGGTTACAGGAATAATTGTTTCTGTTGTCTGCCCTGTAGACTCTCTTTTTGCTACAGGGGATATTTTCTCCACAATTCCTTTAAAGGTTTTTCCTGTTATAGCATCCGTTTGAATTTCTACTTCTTGACCTAATTCTACCTTAGCAATATCGTATTCACTCACTTTTATTTCAATCGTTAAATCCTCTATATTGGAGATAACAAAACCAGGGTTTGCTGGATTTACAAAACTTCCCTCTTCTAGATGAATGGCTGTAACAACACCATTGATAGAACTAAGAATCTTGTCTTCTTGCTTTTCTATTCTATTTTGTATTTCACGAATCTCTAGTTCTGTCACTGCAATACTCTTTTTCATTCTATCAATATCAAATTCAGTGGTATATACTTTTGCCTGTATTTCTTCATAACTTTCCACAGCATCTTCAAAATTTCTCTCACTTTGTCTATATTCCTGCTGAGAAATAGCTCCATGTTCATATAGCTCTTTATCCCTATCGAAGTCCCTCTTCGCTTCCTCCATTTTTCTACTTGCACTTTCTAATCGCCGATTGTGTTCTGTTTTCTCTTCCCCATATATCTTTTCCAATTTAGCTAATTCAATTTTATTCATTTCTAGATTTTTCTCTTTAATGTTTAGCTGGATTTCTAAATCATCCCCATCTAATAAAGCCAATACCTGGCCTGCTGTCACATGATCGCCTTCTTCTACTTCGATAGATAGCACCTTTGCACTATCTTCTGTATAAATTGTTTGTCTCTCTACCTCCTCCAAAATGCCATTAGCAGGGACGGTTACCGTTATTTCTCCTTTTTTGAGGGTAAATACATCTACCGAAATCTCCTGCTCCTTTCCTCTCATGGCAGCAGCAGTTACTATGGTGACTGCAATAATAACCATGATTACTGCAAAAATAATGATCTTCTTTTTAGACTTACTCTTTGACATCGTCTCTCCCCCTTAAATCTCCTTCCACATAATCAAAGCATCTTCACCATTATCACTATAATAACCAGGTCTTATGCCGCAGGAGATAAAACCTAGTTTCTTATAAAGATTCTGTGCAATGAGGTTAGACTTTCTAACCTCTAATGTCATACGATAAATTCTTTTTATATTTGCCTCCTCCATCAAAGCTCTTACGATAGCTTCTCCAATGCCTCTGCCTTGAAAATTTGGATGTATTGCTATATTTGTAATATGCCCTTCATCTACAATGAACCACATACCCCCATAGCCTACTACTTGATTTTCCCAAGTAGCCACCCTATAAATTGCTAACTTATTCTTCTTTAACTCTGTTTCAAAAGCACCTCTTGTCCATGGTATAGGAAAGCATTGTTTTTCTATCTCTATGACACTTGGAATATCCTTCATCAACATCTTTCTTATTTCTAATTTTTCCATCGTCCCTTAACTCCTATTTCGCTCTTCCCATTGCTTTTCAGCTTGAGATTTTCTCATATACACCGGCAATATTTCCGATGCTTTTCTCAGTTCTCCATTTTGCACTTTTCGTCTAGCTAGCTCCCCTATAGAAGAAGCCCTAGGCATTGTAAGCGTCTTTGGAGGAAATATCGCCAAATCTCCTAACTCTCTTATAATAAGTTCTCGAAATTTCTCCAAAGCATCTCCAAGAAAAATCACTTTTTCTTTTCTGCTTTTCAGGTTCATCAACAGCTGCTCTATGGCAATAACTTCTTCCTCCACTACTTTAGAAAATCCTTGTTTCCATTGATATCCTCCTGTATAAACCAAATCTCGCTGCGCATCAATAATAGGACAAATCAGCGCTTCACAGTGGACTAAATTGAAGGCCAGGCCCTCTAATGTAGAAACCCCTACTACTGGCTTGTCCAGAGCTTGAGCCATTGCTTTTATGGTAGCTAAACCTATTCTCAGACCTGTAAAAGAACCGGGTCCTAAAGATACAGCAAATACGTCGATTTCCTTAGGAGATAATTCACAGCTTTTTAGTACCTCCTCCATCATGGGCATAAGTTTTTGGGAGTGGGTCTTTTTATGATTTAAAATATATTCTCCCATCAATTTTTCATCATCCAAAACAGCTACGGTAGCTACGATGGATGATGTATCCAATGCTAATATTTTCATCGTTTTAACAGCTCCTCTATTTGTCACTTGTTCTTATTCTCTATTTTAACATATTTTAACATGTTGGAAAATTTTATTCCTATTTATTTTTTTATTTTGACAAAATACGCTCTTTCTATCCCTAGCCTCTACTATTATAGATGTGCGCTTCTAAAGTTAAATTTTAATATACACGGTCTACGGTTTCGCCCCAAAACCGTGGACTGCAAATGTAGCCCTTAGTATATTAAAATTTAAGGGCACACATCTATATCTATAGGGTAAATAGATATACTTAGCGTATAAAAAACAACAAGTCTCTAGCATTTTTGCAGAGACTTTCTCTAAATAATCCATGAGACTCAACCCAGCTAAGCTTTAAGCCCCAAACTTTCTATATATCTTTCAAATTTTTTCATATTATTTTTCTGTTCTTTTATTCCATAGCAAACTTTAGACACCTTCAGCTTAAAACCTTTACCTTCCTTTGTTAAAATGTTAAATTGTTTACCAAAACTAGAGAGCCAGCTAGATACTTTAACTAATTTCACATCTTCTATAGGAATTAAGTAATGATTGACAGGTTTAGGCTTCATCGTGAGTTTGCTTAATTCAATCATATCAATTTTTTTATTTGAAAACAGTACAAGATAATAGGTATTTGCAAAGGAGACAAATGGCCCATACTTTATGGCTTCTTTGAAGGTGGCTTCAACAACACCATAAAGGTAGTAAACAAACTCTTCTCCTTCTTGCTTGTATTGATGTAAAATGCTTTTTATTCCCTCATCATTTAATGAGATATTTTGTGCTTGTTTTTGATGATTTTCTTGTGACAAACTCATAGGTTCTGCTAGATCTCTATGATGATACTCTTTTTCAGCTGTCTCCAATATGGGCTTCTTATGTACTGGTCTTATTGTAATATTGGCTGCCATAAAAACTGCCATTGGCGGCTTATAGCATATTTCTAAAACTTCATTAGCGCCAACATAAAAAGTTTTAGTAGTAAGGCCATACTTCTTTCCACTCATATAAGGTACATAAGTCGAAAAAGTATGGTTGCCCTGTGCCACATTATAACAAACTTCCCCATCACTTACTACGTTAAAGTGCAGCTGTCCATCTAGCGTTACATCTAAGGGCTCTGTCAGCATCATCAACATCGGATTTTTTTGGTACTTAAATAGCAACGTAGCGCTGCTAATTTCTTGTTTTATTTTCGGTTCTTCTACAGGCATTCCGCAGACAGAACAAAACAAAGAAAAGTCCGTCAATTCCTTGCCACATTTTGTACAAAAGACCATCATCTTTCCCCTTTTCTTTATCAAGTTTTTATATCTTTTGATGTATTGCTAAGGCACCCACTTCTTAAGTCGGAAGCTCAAGCACTACATCTTCAAAGTCTGGTTTTATGAGACTTCTTCGTATTTGCTTAGTCTAAGTTTTGCCGATGCAAGGATTTGTTTTGCTGCGTCAAGACCCAAGTGCATCTCTTCTTTTTCTGTACTCTCCTTCATAGCTATTTCTTGTGCTTGTTTTATCGCTTGTACAGAAGCCTCTACTTGATTTTGGTAAATGATATTGATCTGCTGTTCTGCAAACTGTACAAGATTTTCATAAATACTTCTTAATTCCAAAAATACGCTCTCTTTGATTTCCCTATAATGATTTAAAATATTGTTAGTATATTTTTTTTGTAGATTCGATGTGTTTTTTTGTTTTGAAAATCCGATAATGGCTTGACCTAATAAGGTTAATGGACCTAATCCAGGAATGAAGTTCAGTGCAGCAGCAGTAGCATCTAAATTGGTCCAGGAGACTTCCACAGTAGAAGTCGCAATTTTTGTAGAACAGGCTACAGATGTAAGATTTGAAAATTCATAGGCAAAGGCTGTTGTAGTGCTTTTTAATAATTCAGCTATGTTTTTAAGGTGAGCATTTGTGCATTCTATCATTGCGGAACGAAGCATATCAATCATATAAAAATGAAAATGTTTTTCTAATGTTTCTAATGGTGTACTTTCAGCAGAACGGATTTCTTCTTCTAAACGACTTAAAAAATCCTCCATCCATTCTCTTGCCTCGCTATGCATTTCTCTCACTTCAAGCTTTAGGGATTCTTTATGTTTATTAATGCGCTGTAATAAATCTGAGTTTTCATTTTGATATTGATCCATCAAAATCTTCAGTTTACTTTGATTAAGCAGCAACATATTCTCAATCAAAGCTATTCTTCCTTCTATTTCACTGATCATGATTTTTAGCATATTTAAACAACGTTCTGTTTGAATGCTATCTTTTTTCAGTACAATGTCATTTTGGAGAGTATCATACATAGCATCAAAGGACCTTTCTAATACCTCTTTTAAATCTGGTTTAGGTCTCTTAAGATTTTTTCTTCTGCAAAATTCATCCAAACAACTAACTGCATAAACATAACTGTTAGGAAAAATATTTGCTAGTTTACTATTGGTAAGACCTTTCACTTTTTCAACTTCTTCTTTGCTCTCAAGACAATCCACCATGTTTAAAACCACAAATAGTTTTGAGAAGTTTTGTGGTAATATAGATGCACACAAAAAAGCTTGCTCAGTTTCTGATAGTGGGGATAAAGCCGATACCACATAAATCACTGCATCTGCGTGTACCATGTAATCCTGCACTTGATGATCAAACTTCCTTAACAAGTCTCCGACACCCGGAGTATCTACTATCCTTATTCCCTTTAAGGCATCCACTGGGACTTTGATGTCTATATACGCCACAGGAGAAGGAAGTTTTGATATAATTTTCTCCAGCTTCTCTCTATTTAACTCAACCATGTCTAACATCGCACGTCTCCCATCTTGTAAAACAGCTTCTATACTGTTTTTTTCACCAAATGAAATACGATTGATGGTAACAGTTTCTGGAGTAACATTTGTAGTAACCACCTGTTCACGAAGCAGAGCATTAACAAGCGTAGATTTACCACGCTTGAAATCTCCAATGATCACTATGGAAAAATCATCATTTAATCGTCTCTTAATATTTCTTTCCCAAGCATGTAGTTTTTCAATGTTCTCTGAGCCAACAGATACCTGTATTCTTTTATCAATTTTAAACTGCAGGAGTTCATCTAAAATAGACTGAATGTCATTTTTTACTTCTTCAAAATCGATAAAAATTCTATCCATTATTGATTCATCAATAACATTTTTCATAACCATCCCCCTATTTGACATTCATTTTTTTAGATGTAACTGATATGAAGCTTTCGCATTTTTTATCAGCTTCTTCTTTAGAAAATAAATCCATATCAGATGTTTTCCAATCTGGTCTCCATGAGTACAAAACATCGCACTGGTTAAAAATTTTAAAAGCCAGTAGTCTTTTGGGCGTCAAGGGATGTGTGCTTTCCAATTCCATATAGCGTACGGGGGTTGCCTGCATTTGTTCAATTTGTTTTATATATTCATTAATATTGATATGCTCTAAAGCTTTTACACCACCAAAGCCAAATTTTGCAATAGCTTTGACAGCATCATCAAGACTGTCTGCACATATAAGTCCTGCACGATCGCAAGTTATTTCAGCACATCTTGACCAGTTTAACAATAGCCATTTTGCCCCTAGCGAAAGCAAACTAACCATTTGCTTAAGTCCGGGAATCAAATGCAAACCTTCTGTTATTGTTCCTGTAACAATACCTGCCGCCATTTTATAAATCGTATGGTTATTGTGTATATGGCCACATTCATGCCCTATGATTGCTTTGAGTTCAGCCTTTGTAAAATTTTCTACGATAGCAGATGTCACCATGATTACTGGTGTGGAATCTTCTGTAGCAAAGGCATAAGCATTAATTTTCACATCATATTTTACAAATATTTGAGGAACACCTATTCCAAGTCTTTTAGCACATTCTTCTCCCATAGCATGCAGCTCTGGATATTGTTGTGGTCCTGCTGCAACGCATTCCATATTTAGCTTTTGTCTTTGAAAGGGTACCATATGACTTGTAATGGCTTTAAACAACTGAAACATTCCTGGTATTGCATTGATTTTTTGCCGTATTGCATAGTCCATTGAAAAGGAATAATCAGGTACGCCATTCACTATATGGGCAGATAATTCATGTTTTCTCCTAGCTGCATAGCTTTTGAAGCTAATATTTATATCTTGAGTAGGATTCATATTCATCCACTCCCTTTTACTTATCCAGTACTGAAATCAACTGTTGATTGATCTTACTGGCATTTTCCATGATTTTAGTAACCCCCAGAGCAATTTCCTTTAATTCTTCTTTTTCCTTTTCCGTCATAATATTTTCTCTTTGAATTTTTGTTTTTAGTTCATCCAGCGTATGCTGTGTATCGTTTAATACCGTTTCCGTTTCACTTTCAATTTTTTCTTTTAATGCATCAAAGGCACGATTGACTTGCTGACGAACATTCTTCACAAAATCCCCCTGTTTTTTCATCTCATCAAACTGATTCAATACTGCTTCTCTCATGCCAGCTCTAAACGCTTCAATGCCATCCTTTTTAAATACTGCTTTCGTTAACCAATTTCCAGTAAAAACAGAAACTATACTGACAGCTAGAAAGGCGGGCCAGACAAGAGGTATTCCTAACAGTGCCATAATAGCTCCTGCTCCCACTGCACCTCCAAACCCTCCAATTCCACCAACGAAAGCACCTTTGACACCTGCAATACGATAACCCGTCCATACTCCCGCAAGTCCCGGAATAGTAAAGCTGCCTATGGCAGAACTGACAATTCCCTCAACCATTAAATCAGGTGCACCAGTTGGATTTACGAAAATATTGTGAATTCTATCAAGGGATGCTAACATTTCGTCACCAAACTTTTGAAGTCTTACTGCTTCTTGATCAAGGGCTTTTTCAATTTCAATTTGTATCCGTTCAGAATAATTTTGGCCTATATTTTTTGCATTATCACTAACTTGTGAGAGTATTCGCTGCTGTGTATACTCTATATTGTCTTTTTTTATGTCCTCTGCCTGAATATCCACATTATCAATGATTGCTAGAGATTGACTTTCCAACGTCGGCCAAAATTCATCAAGGAGGGGTTGAAGATGATTAAATGCATTTGTTGCGGATGTATTGATGCGGGATAATTCCTCTTTTTTCTTTTGTCTTAAGTGATTAATTTCATTGATGGCCTCCTGATACTTTTCCTCGAATTCTTCTTTTTTCATTGCCAGAGCATTTTCCTGAATTTCTATTGTTTTAAGTATTTCGGAAGAAGTAGCTAATATCCTGTTTACAGGCACTTGCAAAACTACAGCCCCTCGATCTTCCGTCAAGAAACGTTCTAGCTCCTTTTCAAATTGTGGGAAACAACTTTTTTCAAGCAGCTCATCATCGCCTTTTATCTTCCCTTTTAATGCTTGTTTTGCAGATATGCCAAATACTTTTGGTTTCCCCAGCTTTCTTCGATATACAGCAAATTCTTCTGAATCCTCTCCTAAGGTTTTTGCCGCCTTTTTCAGAACATATTTCTCAATCCTATCTGCTATTGATTTAAGAACTTTATCAACTTCATCTTCGTCACAACGATCAATTCCCGTTACCACAAATAAAACTCTGCCCAAATCATTGGTCAGCAGCTTGTTTTCTAAAAAATCTCTTTCATATTCAGAAAAGGGTGATTGTGCCATGATGACTAAAATCGCTGCATCTACCTGTGGAAGTACCGATAGCGTAATATCTGTCATGCTTTTATCATCGTTTAACCCTGGCGTATCAATAATATCAACATTATTTCTACAATAGTTTATAGGGTAATACACTGTTGCTTCTTTTATTTTTTCAGATATTTTTGCTGATTCATCCGTCAGTTTTGTTACATATTCTGGAAGTTTATCTATGGAAATATCTTCAATTTGTCCGTCCTTATACTCAATTTTTACTAAAGGAGATACATTATAGGTAATTCTATTTAATGTGGCGGAACAAGGCAGAATATCCGTAGGTAAGATATCTTTACCTAAAAGAGCATTGATTAAAGTACTTTTTCCTCTTTTAAATTCTCCTACAATTGCAATGTCAAAGGAATCATTAGCAATTCTTTTCAGTATTTCTTCAATGAGCATATTACCGTTTTCCAGCTTTAAATGTTCTCCATATTCCTTTAGCTTTTTTAGATCAGTAGTAAGATCAATGACCAACTGCCTATAGCCTACAAAACTACTGAAATTTGTTGCCTTCTCATTCATCATTAACATCCCCTTTTATCATGATTTTGCTTTTAGGGTATACGACCCCACCTCTAAGCGTTAACGTAGGTGGGATTCTCCATCAGGTGAAGTAGACCCTCCACCTGATTCCCCGGTGCTCAGCTTTAATTGCACAAGCTTACTTAACATGAATTTAATTCCTTAAGTTATGCCATGATTTGATGTAGTAATGAAAATTGCCTCTGTTTTTTCTCTTATCTCTTGTATCATGCTTTTTTGTTTATGGTAAGTATCTATTAACGCATATAACTCAGCTTTTTTGGAGGTTTTATTTTCTTTGATTTCATTATTTAATAACGCCGTTATTGCTAAAACTTCATGATCACTTTGTTGCATCCACCAATTTTTCACTGAATGGATAAGAAACTGCCAGTGCTCATAGTATTTCTCTACAGAAATTTCAACAGCATATTTCATATTATCCAGCAGGTTATAGTTATGAAAGTATTGAGGATGAGGAATAGGTGATGCCTGCCAGTTGAATATAGGAAACCCAAAAGATGTTATGATCTCTATCATACTTTTATCAAAACATGGAGAAGCCTGCCAGTGAAAATTGCATATTTTGCTTAATTCCTCAATTGGTTCCATGCATTCACATTTTCTCATACTGTAATAATCCTCCATAACAGAAGTAAATAGCTGAAATACTTTTTTCTTAAGCTTTTCTGCACATTCTTCATTTGCTATTCTCCAACATCCAGCAGCTTCCGATGCTATCGCCTCTATGATTTCATTTTGTTGGCTATTTTGAGACTTACTTAAAGCACTTGTGAAATTATTTGTAAAAACACTTTTTAAGTGTAAAATATCATCAAGACATTCCTTTAGTGGTTTTTCAAGCTTTTGAAGGGCACATTCCAATGCTTTCCTATATTCACTACAATAGTTATTGATGGTGCTGGTTTTTTGGTCAATGATATATAGGCACTGATCTTCTTGGAATATTTTATTGCTATATAACTTATCAAATTCCTCGCCTGCTTTTTGTATACACTTTACTGCCTTTATGATGGTATTGGCACCTTGCTGTGCCGTAAGAAATTCATATAGTTCAGTTTTAAATATTTCAAATCTGCTCTTCTTTAGTAACTCCCGATCCCCCGCAACAAACGACTGCATAGCCAATAAAGAAGATACACCAAAAATTAACGAGTTATCTAATAACTGTTTAGCTTTTATCCGTATTTTTCCTGGAGAATTTTCTTTCTCTATAAGTTCTAAAACGCTTTTGACTATTCGATTGTGAATATATGTGATGAATTTATTCTGCTCATCTTCATCAATTTCATCAATAAAGGTCACCACAAAAACTATATTTTCAATAGAATCACTTTTTATCAGCTGACCTACAAATTCAGCTTCCTTTTCTGAAAAAGGCGCTAATGCAGAAATAACAACAATAGCAGCATCAATGCAGCCAAGCATATTCATTGTTATTGCTGTCATATCTCTGTTATCATTTAATCCAGGAGTATCTATAATATCAACATGGTTTTGACATATGACGGTTGGATAATGAATAACTGCCTCTCGAATTTCCTCTGCCCGTTTTAAACCTTCTTCGGTAAGCATCGTGACATATTCAGAGATATTATCTATATCTGCAACTTCTGTTGTTTCATCGTAATAAAATATCGTCATAGAGGGTTCTGTCCCATAGGTGATTCTATTAATGGTGGCGGTTGTAGGGGTTACATCTGATGGTAGAATATTTACTCCAAGCAAAGCATTGATTAACGAACTCTTTCCCCTTTTAAATTCGCCCATAACAGCAACATTAAATTTTCTATTTTGAATTAATTCAATAGTTTTATTGATATTTTCAATCTCGTATTTACTCGTACAATTTGCCTGAAATATCTGTCGTAGTTGTATTAGGTAGCCATAAAGCTGAAATTCTATATTCTTATAGTTATCAATCATACTTCCACCCACATATTCTCCTATTTTCAAATGGTCATATCATGTGGCAAAAACCTAAGATAAGACGGTCTTAGTGTAATTTTAGCATATTTCATAAAAAACCTATGTGATTTGCCTGTGAGATGCAGGAATTAAATCGTAGGAAGTCAAAAAGAACAGCTAAGGAGAATAGCTGTTCTTTTTGTTTCTTATATCAAGATTTGTTTTAATAATTTACTATAATTGCGACTAACAGGAATTTCAGCAGTACTACTGGCAAGTTTGAGCAAGTAGGTACTATTAAACATAAGAATAACTTTTTCTATCTTCTCTAAATTCACTAAATAACAACGGTGGCAGCGAAAAAAACCTTGCCTTTGCAATTTTTCTTCCCAATAGTTTAAACTTTCTCGTGTTTTATAAGTCTTTTGCTGCGTCACCACTGTTACTACGCCGCCTTCCACCATAAAATATAAAATATCAGAAGGCTTTAAGAGAATAATTTCTTCTCCTTGATATATAAATACTTTCGAAAATCTGTTGTCATAAACCTTATTGAAATCTATAGACTTTTGTCTTGATACGTATTTTTTCTTACCTTGACTATCAGGATGAAACTTCTTTTTCATTAGCTTCTGAAGGGTATTTCGGATTCTTTTAGGAGAGATGGGTTTTAAAATATAGTCCACAGCATTGACTTCAAAAGCCCTAATGGCATATTCATCATAGGCTGTAACAAATACAATAGCAGGTTCCACTGAAAGTTTTTCAATTTGTTCAGCTACTTCAAAACCATTTACTTCTGGCATTTCAATATCCAAAAAGATGACGTCAGGATTTAGTTTTGGTATTTCTTTTAAAGCTTCTACAGGATCAGTGAAGGTTCCAAGAATCTGTATCTCTTTATATTGTACCAACATGTAGGTAAGCTCCTGCAATGAAACTTTCTCATCATCAATTAGTATAGCACTCACCACTTTTCTTCTCCCCTTACGTTTGTATACATAGCTACAAATTTTTATTTACTCACTCTTTCATTGTTTCGGCTGCTGGATTTCCATGTGGAATCATAATCGTAACCTTAGTACCCTGCCCTGGTTCACTTTGAATCTCAAGCCCCTGATTGTAGTTTGCCTTCAGGCGTGTATGTACATTTAATAGACCAATCCCTTGCTGTGACTTTTTTCCTTTTAATAAATCCTTGATCTGCTGCTGTGTCATTCCCACACCATTATCTGCTATTTGTATCCTTACAGCCTCGGTTTGCTTCTCTACGGATACGGTCACGGTCCCCCCTTCTTTCTTGGGGTAAATACCATGACGCACTGCATTTTCTACAATAGGTTGTAGAATCAAAGGCGGTACCAACACAGCAGTATCCGATCGAATGTCATATTCTACATTTAATCGTTCATCAAACCGCGCTTTTTCAATAGCAAGATAAGAGGAAACAAAATTCAGCTCCTTTTCTAAAGTTATGTAACGACTTGTACTTTTAAAACCAAATTTTCCTCGCAAATAGTTGCTAAATTCATCTAATAGTTCCCATGCCTTTTCTGGGTCAGTACGACAAAAAGCCATAATCGTGTTTAATGTATTATATAAAAAATGGGGTTTAATTTGTGCTTGAAGAAATTGCATTTCCAAACGATCCATGGATAATAATTTTTCAGACATCTGCTCTATAGTCGTAAAAGCCTTTGAAAACCGCACTGAAACAATAATAGATTGTACAAAAATAAATACAAATAATCCAAAGGCTATTAGGTTTCCTGTAAAGATCATCTCACTATAATAAAAAATATCATTGATCACTGTAGCAATAAAAACAACCGATCCTGTCAAGATCATACCTGCTCCTTCTCTTCGCCGAAAAGCAGCCACAGATAGAACATAGAGGATGTAAATACAAAAAATAACCGAAAGTATTTGAAAGCTGGATAACATATGGGTATATATACTGGCAGGTGTAATGCATACAATCGCTGAATAAATGCCTCCAATAACAATAACACCCCTATAGCCCTTGGTGGACATTTCTTTTGGAAAGAGAGCATAAATGAACATATAAAATACCACCATACCTAAATAAAAGGTTAGATACTCTAACTTGAATGCTATTTCTTGAGATAATCCAGGAACGAATTGCTGTAAAAATTTTTCCCCTACTAATAAAATCCTAAGTCCAATTAAAAAACAAAAAATACTAAAGTACAAGGTAGAAGGATCTTTTTTTCCCAAAATATAGAGAGCTAAGTGATAAAAAGCCATAATAAATATGCTCCCAAATAAAGCAACATCTAAAAAAGCGCTGAAGTCATATATCTTACGGACTTGCTCATTGCTGCCAATAAGTAATGACTGCCATATCCCGCCTTTCTTGTGCATGAAGTTAGATACCTGTATAATGATTTCAATCTTAGGCTGATCAGCACTGAAATAAATGATATTTGGCCTAACGTTCGAGTGCGTTGTGTTCTGATCAACCCCTACCTTTCCTCTTACTGACACGAGTTTTCCATCAATCCAAACTTCATGAGATGTGGCAATAGAGGAAACCCTTAGAGCATGTACTTTTTCGTAATCCGGAAGTATAACCTGTAATCGATAACTGCCATAACCATACCCTGTCTTCCCTTTTCCTCGTATCTCATGGGTATTCCATGTTTGTGGTACAGGTATATACGCTTTGTCCAGAGATTCTTCTTGAACAGGCCTAGGCTCCTCTGTCATCAGTAGTTGTTCCCAATAAAACTCCCATTCTCCATCTAACTCTACAGGCCCCTTCTCTTCAAAGCTCCACTGAGATAAATCCAGAACACCATTAACAGCTTTTGGTTTTTCAATGGTATCGCTACAACCACCTATCATCAACGTCCACACTAAAATCACAAAAAAAGTAAAAATACTTCTCGCTTTTTTTTTCATAGTCCCCCACATATGAATGAATCTTAAGAAACAACGAAGCAATATTATATTGTAACTCATTCATCAATTTATCATGATTTTACTTTTAGGCTATACGCCTCTCACCTCTAAGTATTAGCTTAGAAGGGATTCCTATCAGGTGAAGTAGGCTCTCCATTTGATTCCCCGCTGCTCAGTTTTAGCTGGAGGAGTCCACTTTTCAGATTATTAAGATAATTCTACCAAAAACAAGACAACGATTCAAGTTATCTCGTTTTATTTCAACAACTCCTCCACTAGTTTTTTATAGTATCCATTGGTAGCTTCAAAACAGATTTCTCTTGTCTCTATATCTACATAGTTTATTTGAACTTTTATATAATCCTTTGGCAAAATTTCTTCAATTAAATGAGCCCATTCAATCACACATACGCCATCTCCGTAAAAATACTCCTCATAGGGTATGTCCTCCATTTGATCAATATTTTCTATGCGATATACATCAAAATGGTAGAGAGGTATTCTCCCTTGATATTCCTGTACAATCGTAAAAGTAGGACTGGTAACATCCTCTTCTACCTCCAGCCCTATAGCAAAAGCCTTTGTAAAAGTGGTTTTTCCAGCGCCTAAATCCCCTACTAAGCATAAAACATCCTTTGCCTTTACTAAATCCCCTAGTTTCTTTCCTAATGCCTTTGTTTCTTTTTCATTAAAAGTTTTAATACATTTCATCAGTACACCTACTTGTTTTTTCTTTTTATTATACGCTTCTTATGATTATGAATGAATTTCTGACGCTTCATACTTTATTTTAACATAATTAAATCTTTTATCCATATATTCAATAATTTTTTGTTTCCTTGAGATACCCTTTTTTATGAAATATGCTGCGTATACTATATTGAAAAAATACTACAGGGAGGTACATCATATGAAAAAAATGTTAGCATTTGCTTTGGGAGGTTCTTTATTAATAGGTTCTGCCGCCTATGCCTTTGGACTAGAAGGAACAAATAAAGCAGAGGAGGAGCCTATTGTTATTGTCGTGGAGGCAGAAGATCTTCGAGCGGATTCTACCAAGACAACCACAGAAGCCTTAGAAGAAATTTTAGAGATTATCGCAGAAGTAGACCAGCAGGAAGAACTCGTTGAATTACTAGAAGAGGTTTTAGAAGAGCTGTATGAGGATGAAAGTGATTCATCTGTTGATAAGGATGAGAAAGATAAGGAAGATAAGGAAAAAACAAAAGAAGAAATAGCAGATAAAGCATTGGAAAAATTACATAGAAAACTAGAAAAGTATGAAGCAGTCTATCATCGCGTTGCAGCACCAGCAAAACCAGCTATTCAAAAAAATATTGATAAAATACAGCTGAAAATTTCAGATTATACTACAGATAAGTTAAAAGATCTTTTGGAAGAAGAAAAGGACAATCTTCAAAACTTAAAGATAGAAAATAAAGTGATTGAGCTAAAAGTAAATGCACAAAAAACTTTATCAGAAGAAACGCCAGTAAAGCTTATCGAGAAAAAAGCAGAGGATAAACAAATTATTCAAGAATCTATAAAAGAAAAACATAATAGCGATAATAAAAACAAGGGCAATAGCGCTAATGCTAAAGGTAAAAAAGCCAACTAAAAAATAAGACTGTTTCAGTCTTATTTTTTAAGAATTGGTGATATTTTTTTGTAAACTAATAAGGTTGTAAAGGCCATTAACAGTCCTTTAAAAATATTAAAGGGTGTAACACCATAAAGTACTAGGGAAGGTACATCTACAATTCTACTATTCACAACCGTTCCCATCCGTATAATAGCATCTATTGGCATGATTTTTGAGTAAAAAGGAATGATTAAGTAGGTGTTTGATAGCGCCCCAGCAATGGTCATGGTGATTGTCCCCACCAGTACACCTACAAGGGCATGGGTTTTGTCCTTTTTTAAATGATAAATCATCGCTGCCGGTACCACATAGGATGTCGCTACAATAAAATTGGATAGTTCTCCTACTCCCCCAGTAGAAGTCTTCGTTAAAAAGTGTAAAATATTTTTAACGAAGGTGATCACAATTGCTGCTACAGGACCCAATGCAAATCCTCCTATTAGTGCTGGTACATCACTTACATCAATTTTTAAAAATCCAGGAAAAATCGGTAGTGGGAAATGAACAAACATTAAAATATACGCTATTACCGTCAGAACCGACATTTTCACTAGATTGTTAGTGGTAAAGACCTTGTTCTTCTTAAGATTTACTGTTTTTTCTACATTTTGCATAGATAACGCCTCCTTAACAATTAATTCTAAAAATGGCATCTAGGAGAAAATATTTAAGGTGTTTTTAGCAAATAAAAAACGCCAAAAGATAAACTCTTCAGGCGTGTTATAACATTACAAAATTTCTTGTATTATATCTTCTCCCATCCAGACTTTACTGTCGGTACTGGAATCTCACCAGTTCAGTCGATTATAGCATCGACTCGCGGACTATCACCGCCGGTCGGGAATTTCACCCTGCCCTGAAGAAACAATATCTTATGTAGTTTTATTGAACTCATTATACACCTTTTTTTCGTTTTATGCAATGCTTTATGAAGTGTCATTTTATTTTCTTAAGGATTTTAATTTCCTGTTCCAATGTAAATTCATATTTATCAATCAAGTAGGCAATTAGTATTAGCGTACCTAGATAAGGTAAACAAATGAATATCCGTATCCAATCCCTCGACATAATCTCCAAAATAGTAATCCCTGTTAAATAAGGGATGCTTATACCTATGAAGCTCTCTAGTAATATAGCTATGATGATTCCTATAATACTAGCTATAAAAGAAGCAATAAGAGGAGCCTTTGTAAATAGCCATACTAAAATAACAAAAGAAAGATATTGCAACAAAATGTGTATACCAAAATCAAAGTTTTTTCTTACATAATAACAAATAACTCCTTGAAAAACACCTGCGATGAATACCCTTTTTTTATCTGGCTTTATGCCTATCAAAGTCAATCCCAGGTAAATTAACAGCATTGCCTCTGGCATAGCGTTGAAAATCACAACCTTCCAAGGCATCGTCTCCATGATAAAACTCCCTTTTCCCAAAATTTTCCCTGCTGCACTTATTTATTAGACGACTTTACTTCATAAAAGTTTCAAAAAATATTATTTTTGTTTATTTTCTTCATATATATTTTTACAATGGGTTTCTTTTATAAAGAAAATAAACAAAAATCCTGCTGCTGCAAAAATAAAGCAGTACATAAAAGCTTTTTGAAATAATGCTGTTGCTTCTAATACATCTGCATATCGATCAAAAACCCTTCCTAATATAGGTGGAAGCACAGCCGCACCTAGAAAGCCCCCTATATTAACAATGGAGGTAGATATTCCTGCAATGCTAGGATGATTTACTTCCTTTCCACATGCCCAGCCCAAAACAAAGGTAGAACACCCAACACCCATAGCAAAAAACAAAGGGTATAGCATCCCTACTGGTGGTTTTCCTCCCCCTACGAAAACCAGCATCCCCCAGGTTGTGACATAAATACCTCCAAAGCCCAGCATAGGCATTTTTCTGCTTTTCATAGCATCAGAAATCTTACCAATAATAATACATCCCAGCGATAAGCCTAGCATCGCCACCGTTGTATAATTGGGCGCTTCCTGCCTTGAAAAACCATATACCTCCATCAAATAACTAGGACCCCAAGTGCCTGTTAATGTCATAAAAGCGCCAAAAAAACCAACAAAAGCAAGAAAAGGCGGCCATGTTCTTTTATTCAATAATGCCTTCACCAGCCCCTCCCCCAAAGGTGGTGTTTTTATTATCTCCCTTTTCTTTCCTTCAAGGCTTTCTATTGTGGGTAGTCCCATATCCGCCGGAGAATTCCTCACAACCATATAGCACAACAAAGCAATACCCAAGCTAATAACACCAATACCAATAAAGGTGGTTCTCCATGTAAAATATGCTACAAGGACAGCCAGAGGTGTCTGAGCAAAGATGCCTCCTAAGTTTCCCATAAAGGCAGTGAGTCCCGACATAGTAGCGAACTCCCTTTCAAAAAACCATTGGGATTGCACCTTCAAAATAGCTATAAACACTACCGATACACCTATACCTACTAAAAATCTTCCTAGAAAGGCTACAGCAATTGTTGGGGCATACCCAAATAAGATAGAACCGATCGCCGCTACTAGTGTTCCTAAGGTTACTGTTTTTCTAGCCCCTAGAGAGTCTGCCAAAATTCCTGAAGGAATTTGCATTACCATATAGGGATAAAAATAAGCTGAACCTAAGTTGGCAAAGGTTGTACTGGTAATATCAAAAGCTTCCACCAGTTCTTCCCTAACTACTGCTATCGACAATCTGTGAAAAAACACAATAATATATGCTATTACTAATGCCCCCCACACATACCATCTATAGGTTTTTAGCTTCCTTTCTTCTGTTATCATTTATTTTTCTCTCCTTCGATTTGTTATATTTATCAGTCTATCTATACTAATCTCATTCTATCAAAAATATTCTTGGCATAAAAGGTAATAAATTACTACTGTTCTATTTTATCTCTATTTTGTTTTTAGGGTAAAGACCCCCACCTCTAAGCGTTAGCGTAGGTGAGATTTTAAAATCAGGTGGAGTAGACTCTCCACTCGATTCACCGATGTTTCAGCTTGTTGGAACCAGTTCACTTCAGTAGTCTTTATATTACCATAAAAGTTTATAAAAATAATATACCCGCTTTGTCTCAAGACAAACCGGGTATTATGGAAGGGGGAGAATCGCTATGTGATCAACTGCTCTAATGCATAAGCAACACCATCTTCTGTGTTAAGTTTAGTAATAAAGTCAGCTTCATGTTTTACTTTTTCCGGTGAATTGGCCATCGCTACAGCCAGGCCTGCCACCTCAAACATGGCTAAATCATTAAAATTATTCCCAATTACCATTACCTCACTGGAAGATATATTCATCTGGCTCAGTATATGACTTAATGCCCTTCCTTTAGAGGTTCCTAAATTCATTACATCTAAGTAAATATCAGCAGAACAAGTGATATATAATCTTTCTGAATACTTATTTGCTAAGAATTTAAAAGCCTTTTCAATCTTTTGCGGCGCAGCAGAGTAAATCATCTTGTTTGGAGCTTTTTCCACTAAAAACTTATCCATCATTTTGGCTTTAAGTTTTTCTAGCTCCCAGTGTACTTTAACCATTCTCTCATCAAAGGTAATAACTTCATCTTCAAAATAGCAACTAATCGAATATGCATAGGCTTTGCCATAATCTAAAATTTCTTGTGCTAATTCCAAAGGAACAACAGATTCGTAGTGGGTTTTATGGGTTAAAGGACATTTTACCACAGCACCGTTGGCGGCAATCACAGGTAGCTGCAAGCCTAAATCTTTTACATAAGGATATAAAGATGCATAAGGTCTGCCGCTGGCTAAAATAAATTGTATTCCTTCTTTACTGAAGTGCTGAATGATTTTTTTATTTTTTTCCGATACTTGATGATGATCGTCTAATAGTGTTCCATCCATGTCAAGTACTACCAATTTATAACGCATACTGTTCACTCCTAATTTATCCCTGTCCATAGTAAGCATTTTTTCCATGTTTTCTTAGGAAGTGTTTGTCTAATAGACCATCACTAATAGCCTCAGTGTCTGGTGAAAAAGATAGCGTATAGTAAGCTAACTTAGCTATTTCTTCCATAATTACTGCATTTTCAACTGCCTTTTGAGGATCTTTTCCCCAGGAAAATGGACCGTGATTTTTTACAAGTACTCCAGGAAAATAGTTAGGGTTTTTGTCTATAAATCCTTCAATAATCACCTTTCCTGTTTCTTCTTCATAATCTCCTTCAATTTCCTGCAATGTCATTTTTCTGGTACAAGGTATTTCACCATAAAAGTAATCGGCATGGGTAGTTCCTAAGGCAGGAACCCCTTTCCCTATCTGGGCCCATACTGTGCTCCAATGAGAATGCGTATGCACCACGCCCCCAATGTCAGGAAAAGCTTTATAAAGTACTAAGTGCGTGGGGGTATCAGAGGAGGGTTTCATATCTCCTTCCACCTGATTTCCCTCCAAATCTACCACAACAAGATCCTTTAATGTCATTTCCTCGTAAGGCACACCACTAGGTTTAATAACAACGAATCCTTTTTCTCTATCAATTCCGCTTACATTGCCCCAGGTATAGGTGACAAGGTTGCGCTTTGGCAGTTCTAAATTGCCTTGTAATACTTGCTCCTTCAATTTTTTCAACAATCCTTGACCCTCCTTAACTAAGCATGAAATAAAACCTTATTCTTTCCCTATCTGATTAAGAGCCATCATATTTTCTTTTAGGTTTAGATACACCTGTTTATACTGTTCATAGTATTGATCATATTTTTTCGTATTTTCTAAGTTTGGTTCAATGGTATCTTCAAAGTCCAACCATGTTGTTATCACTCCTGGGTCCTTAATGACACCAGTAGCCAGTCCTGCTAATAGTGCATCTCCTAAGGGAGCCTCTACATCATTTTTTATAATTTTCACAGGGCGTCCTGTAACATCCGCATAAATCTGAGGCCAAATCGTAGACTTTGAACCTCCTCCGACAAGAATCGTTTCTCGATCCAGTACTGCATCGGTTTCGGCTACCATTTCCATATTATGCCTTAAGGAATAAGCAACCCCCTCCATAAAGGCTTTATATAAATGGGCTTTGTTGTGAAATAAGCTTAATCCAAGAATTGTACCTCTGGCATTACTATCCCATATTGGACTTCGTTCTCCCATAAAGTAGGGAAGTACTAGTAAACCTTCTGATCCAGCAGGTACATCCTTTGCCTTTAACTCTAGTAGTGTATAAGCATTAATACCTAAACTCTCCTCTGCTGCCATTTCCTGAGCTCCGAAGACATCTCTAAACCATCGCACCACAGCTCCAGCAGTAGCCGCTCCTCCAAAGGTATAGATAATCTCCTTGGAATCTATCGTATGGGGCATACTCACTAGTTTTGGAGAAAGATTGGGTTTATTGGTAATAAAGCCCCAACACATGGAGGTCCCCGTCATAGCCACATGGTTTCCTTCACTGAAGGCACCAGCACCCAAAGTAGCTACAGGCGCATCTACACCACCACAGATTACTGGTGTATCTACCTTCAATCCAGTTTTTATAGCCGCCTCCTTTGTAATTCCCCCAACAATCTCAGTACACTCTACAAGGCGTGGAGGAAAAAATCCCAAAGGAATACCCAGCTTTTCTATCATTTCTTTAGACCATGTTCTTTCCTTGAGGTTGAATACCCCTCCAATATTTCCTGCTGAGGAATAGTCTACAGCTACTTCTCCAGTGAGTTTATAAACTAGATAAGGTGCTGGAGGCAGAAAATATTGTATTTTGTCCCAAATATCCAGGTTATTCTTCATCCATAAGATTTTAGTAAACCCGAAATAAGAGTTTACAGAATTTCCCGTTACCTCAAACAGTTCATCAAGATCAATATTTTCTTCTACCCACTTTACTTCAGCTTCTGCCCGCCGATCCATCCAGATTAAACAAGGGGCTAATGGTTTCATATCCTTATCCACAGGGATTCCAGATCCCCCATACAAGCTGCTTATAGCTACGCCTTTAATGTTCTCTGCCCCAACGTTAGATTTCTCCACCACTTCTTTAATGGTAGCATAGGTAGCCTCCTCCCATGGTTCTGGCCATTGCTGCGCCCAAGAAGGCTTAGGCGTCTCAACATCATAACCTCTATAACTATGGGCTAAAACTTTACCTGCTGGATTTATCAAAACAGCCTTGGTACCCTGAGTTCCTATATCTACTCCGATTAGATACGCCATCTTTCCAACTCCTTTATCCCTTTTATTTATGTAGATACTGAGTAAATTTCTTAGAACTTTCTGTTTTATTCTAGCAAATTAAATCCAATGCTCTTGCTATGGCTTTAATAAAACCTTTATAGCATCTGGCATTTGAGCCTTTTGAAAAGCTTCTACAAAATCTTCTAGTTTATAACTGTGTGTAACAATTCCCTCAGCAGTTACTAACTTACGTTCAAACAAATCTATGGCAATCGGATAGGTATATGGGGATAAGTGAGATCCTCTTATATCTAGTTCCTTTCTATCTCCGATCACACTCCAGTCGGTGGTGGTTTCTTTGCCAAATACACTAAATTCTATAAATCTTCCTAGTTTTCTCACCATTTCCAGCCCTTGCGTTACCCCTATTGGAGAACCAGTTGCTTCGATATATACGTCACATCCATATCCATCCGTTAAGTCCTTAACCTTTTTCACTGCATCTTCTTCCTTAGGATTAATACAAATATCTGCTCCAAACTTTTTAGCCATTTCTAATCTTTTTTCATTTACATCTAATACAATCAGCTTTTTCGGCGTTTTTAAAGCAATCAACTGTATCATACATAAACCTAAAGTTCCTGCTCCAGCCATAACTACCACATCTTCAAACTCAATATTTGCTCTTTGTACTGTGTGAATTGCACATCCCATTGGTTCAATTAAGCTGGCTTCTTCTGGTGTTACACCATCACTAATTTTATGAATCTTTGATGTGCTGCTAAATTTCATATATTCTGCCATTGCACCTTCAGCAACATCTTTTTGGAAACCATAGATATTATGTACTTCGCACATCCAATATTTTCCTGTCTGGCAGAAACGACACTTACCGCAGGGATTAATTTGATCTGCTGTTACCCTGTCACCAACTTTTAACTCAAATTTCTCTGCTGCACCTTCTCCTAGCTCTACAACCACACCATAAAATTCATGTCCAGGTATAACCGGAGCTTTTAGCCAAGGATCTTCCCCAGCCCAATACATATCAGATCCATAGTAAGCCTTTACATCACTACCGCAAACCCCACAAGCTTCAACTTTAATCAGTACTTCTTCCTTCCCGATTTTTGGTACCGGTACCGCTTCTACTCGATAGTCCTCTGGACCATAGCATACAACAGCCTTCATTTTACCTGATAAATTTGTCATAAAATCCTCTCCCCTTATAAATAATTTATTTATAGTTGCTTTTAGCTGCTTATATAGAAATATTAGTCTGACTTTCGTCTAGTACTATAATAAATTGCCACAAGAATAATCAATCCCTTAAAAACCCTCTGAACATAGGGAGATACCCCCATAAGATTTAAACCATTACTTAAAACCCCCATCAACAGGGCTCCTAATAAAGTTCCTAGTATATGTCCACGGCCACCAGCAATATCTGTTCCTCCCAGTACAACAGCTGCAATAGCATCCAACTCAAATCCAACTCCTGCCATTGGCTGACCAGACATAAGTCTAGAGGTTAAAATAATCCCGCTAATACTAGCAGTAAACCCGCTTATAAGGTAAGCTATAATTTTATACCTTTTTACCTTAACACCTGATAAACGAACTGCTTCTTCATTTCCTCCGATAGCATAAATGTATCTGCCCAGTGGTAAATGATTTAGAATCACATAAGCCAAAATATAAACAATAATCATAATCACTACAGGCATAGGGATGCCTAAAATATATCCTCTTCCTATAAAAGCGAAGGACCTTGGCAAGCCTGATAAGGGGTACCCCCCTGTATATAATAAAGACAATCCTCTTGGAATCTCCATCATGGCTAGTGTAACGATGATTGCTGGGATTTTAGCATAGGCTACAAAAATACCATTTAGATAACCTATAAAGGCCCCAAGTGCAATACCAATGATCACTGCCACTGCAGGAGGTAAACCAGAGTTGATCATCATTCCCGCCATAATGGTACCTGTAAAAGCCATCACAGAACCAACGGAGAGATCGATACCACCAGTTAAAATGACAAAAGTCATTCCTACAGCCAAAATCCCATTAATAGATACCTGTCTTGCTACATTTACTAAATTAGATGTGGTTAAAAATTGCTCACTGATGATAGCCATAAATATACATAAACCTAAGAATCCCACCAAAGTTAGCATTTCTTGATTTTCAAATAACTCCTTCAGCTTTGAAGAAGGCTTATTATTTTTCGTTTCAATTTTTTGAGTATTGATTTGACTCATTGCCAACACCTCCTGTTGCATAATACATCACTTCTTCTGATGTAGCTGTTTTTCCACTAATTTCTGACATTACTTTTCCCTTGTACATAACAACAATCCTGTCGCTCATTCCAAGCACCTCTGGTAGTTCAGAGGAAATCATAATAATTGAAATTCCGTTGTCTGCTAGATTACGTATTAATTTATAAATTTCTTCTTTTGCTCCCACATCAATTCCCCGGGTAGGTTCGTCGAAAATTAATATTTCACATTCAGTACTTAACCATTTTGCTAATACTACTTTTTGCTGATTACCTCCACTTAAATTTTTCACCTTTTGCCTCATATGGGGCGTCTTTATCAGGAGATTTTCAATGGATTCTTCAACAATATTTTGCTCCTTCTTTTTATCAATAAAGCCATAGTTACTTGCAATCTTTTTTAATATGGATAGTGTAATATTGTTTTTAACGCACATATCTAAAACTAACCCTTGCGTTTTTCTACTCTCAGGAATCAAGCCAATACCATGATCTAAGGCTTCAGCAGGGGACTTAATCTCTATCTTTTTTCCTTTTAGGTAAACTTCCTTTTCTTCTACACTATCAGCACCAATTAATGCTCTTATGGTTTCTGTTCTTCCTGCCCCCACCAATCCAGCAATCCCTAAAATTTCTCCCTTTTTTAGATGAAAGCTTACATCATTAATGATGCTGTTTTTCAGCTTTTTCACTTCCAGCAAAATATCAGCTTCTTTATTTTCCCATGAGGGTTTCTGTGGAAAACTATTAATGATCTCTCTTCCTACCATCATTTTTACAATATCTTGCTTTGTACATGCTGCTATATCCTTTGTTGCAACCCATTCACCATCTCTTAAGCAGGTCATACGATCCGCAATTTTAAAGATCTCATCTAGATGATGGGAAATATAAATCATCGTTACGCCGTTTTCTTTCAGTGTAGCTATAAGTTCAAATAATTTATCTATTTCATTACCCGTTAAACTGGCTGTAGGTTCATCAAAAATTAATATCTTTGTATCTATGGCAATCGCCTTGGCAATTTCAATGAATTGTTGATTGGCAACACTCAATCTAGCTACTGGTTTGTCTAAATCAATCTCTGCATTTAATCTTTCTAATACCTCGCTTGCCTCTTTTTTCATTCTTTTTTTATCTAAAAGTCCGCCGCTTTTTTTTAGTTCTCGACCTAAAAAAATGTTTTCAACAGCACTTAGGTAGGGAATTAAACTGAATTCTTGATGAATGATACTGATTCCCAGCTGCTGTGCTTGTTTTGGGTTTGTAAAATTAACTTCTTGACCATTGAATAAGATTCTGCCAGTAGTAGGCCTATAAACACCTGATAAAATCTTCATTAAGGTTGACTTCCCCGCGCCATTTTCTCCTACTAAGGCATGCACTTCCCCCCGTCTTATATCAAAACTTACACCATTAAGTGCTCGAACTCCAGGAAATTCTCTAGTTATATTTTGAATTTCTAAAATCTTATCCACTTATATCACTTTCCTTTCTATGAGCCCCACTGTGTTTATTGAAGCGCTCCTTTTTTGTTGGAGCGCTTCAATATATTAAAGTATGTCTATAAATTTTAATATACGAATCATGCTTCCTGAAACACTAGGCCCCGCAATTAAAACCGAAGTCAAAGAAATATATTACCAGCTAAATCCTGCAGCATTCTCGATGGTTTGTAACTGAACATCGATAGGTACTACTTCTGGTACAACTTCAGCTCCCCATAGTTTAGCTAAAGCCATTCCAAGTCCTATTCTTACTTGGTCACGTGGAAATTGAGCAGTAGTAGCTTTGAAAACACCGTCTTCCAAGATAGCTTCAATTACTTCTGGATGTCCATCTACACTATAAATCCATACATCACGTCCAGAAGCTTCAATAGCTGCAAGCGTACCTAATGCTCCCCCATCATTTACACTGAAGATAGCATCTAGGTCAGCATGTGCTTGTAACATATTCTCTGTAACATCCATCGCCACGCTTCTTTCTTGTCTACCATTTTGGGTATCTACAATTTCGATCCCTGGATATTCAGCAACAGCATCTTTAAAACCTGCAACCCGCTCTAAGATAGGAACAACTGGAATACCATCAAGAATTGCTACTTTTCCTGTTCCCCCTAAGTCTTCTGCCATCTTTTTACCTGCTAAGTAACCTGCATCATAGTTTCTAGAACCTACAAAAGAATCAATCGGTCCATTGGCTTGTGCATCAACTGCTACAACAATAATCCCTGCATTTTTAGCAGCAATAACTGCTGTCTCTATCCCTGCACTATCAGCTGGGTTTAATAATAAAATATCAATTCCCTGCTGAATCATATCTTCTATATCATTTGTCTGCTTTCCTACATCATGGCGTGCATCAGTAACAATAGCCCTAGCTCCTATTGACTTTGCTGCCTCTTCAAATGCCTCATGCATTGTTATGAAATATGGATTATTCATATCTTGAAAAGCCATTCCAATTACTAACTGTTCACCTGTACCTCCTGCACTTCCACCCGCTTCAGCATCCCCATCTACATCCACGTTTCCCCCACTACATCCTACGGCAAATACCATTACTGACATAAGTAATACTAGTAATAAAGCAATCGACTTCTTACTCATTGAATTTCTCCCCTTTTCTAATTTTATTCAATTTCGAAACGATTTCCCTATCTGCAAAACATATTACCCTTTAATAATCAGATGCCCCACCCCCTTCTTCCTGTATAGTGTTCTAAAGAATTTCTAAATTTCTCAAAACCCCCTCTCGAACTTGTTTTATTCCTCTGATTATCTACTGTTTTGTATCTATTATTATCTTGTAACCTTATCATCCCATTAAGTTTTCTCTAAAAAGACAAAAAAGGATGCCTTATTATACGTATAGCAATAATAAAAAAACCTAAAGCAATACGCAAACAAGGCACCCATAGCCTCAACGAAATCCTATATCAACCGTAGACATAAAATTTCCAATGTATTTTATTTTAATATCCTTTAATCCATTAACACAAACATAGTTCAAGTAAGTCTATGCCACCCATAAGCATATAACTGTTCATGTAATCCAAATTTTAAATTTTCAGTAACTTTTGTATTTATTATAATATTTTTATATTTAGTAGTCAAGTTTAGTTTTTTATTTAACATAATAAATTGTGTTTTGTTATGTTCTAAAAATATTACTTAAAATCGAAAAGCTTATCCGCTTGAATAATTTCTTTAGCCACTTCTACTAACTTTTTATTATGATCTCTGCTCATTTTCTGTAGTCTTTTCATGGCCTCTGGCTCCTTTAAGTTCATTCTATCCATCAAAATACCCTTTGCCTTCTCAATATGTTTGCGAGCTTCTAAAGCTTTTTTTGTATCCTTAAGCTCGTGCTGTAATTTTGTAAATTCCTCAAACCTGGCTAAAGTGATATTTATAGCTACCTTTATATCTCTTATATCAATAGGCTTTATTAAATAATAAAGAACACCTTCTTTTGTAGCCCTTTTAATAAGATTTTCATCATGATAACCACTTACTATGATACTGGGAATAAATAACTCTTCATTCATTTTCTTAATTGCTTCAATGCCGTCTAAAATAGGCATATTAATGTCCATGATAACAAGATCAGGCTTTTTTTCTATAGCTAATTTCACCGCCTTCATACCATCAGTAGCCTCTGCTACCACTTGATGGCCTAGTTCTTCGATATTAGATTTTAAGCCCATTAGGCATAAATATTCATCTTCCCCTACCAAAATTCTCAGCGGTTTTCTCATATCTTCCCCTCCAATTTCTAACATAAAGTACGCTTAGGTTATTACCTAATTTTACATTTTCCATGATTGTCTTGAACTTTTGGTGCTTAGTCACTTTATAAGAATCTTTTGATCAGGTAATGTAATTTTGACCTCTGTCCCATCTCTATTATCGAAATCCATTTTACCGTGAAATTCATTGGTGACAATGGCATACACAATAGATAATCCTAAGCTGTCTAATTTGCTTAAATCAAAATTTGCTGCCAGGCCTACACCATTATCTTTAACTGATAAGAAAACCTTTTCATTGAAACGTTTGCATTGAATATGAACTGTTCCCGCATCCTTTCCTAAAAAAGCATGCTTAAAACAATTAAGTACTAGCTCATTGATGATTAAGGCTATAGATGAAGCTTTGCTATAGGGAATAAATATGTTATCTAAGTCTAAATATATTGTTATTTTAGCATCAATATTAATAAAGTCCACAATAACTTCAATGATCTTTTTTACATTAATAATGCTTCTTCCTAATTTATCTCTAGATAAAAGATCATGAACAGCGGCTATGCTTTTTACACGTGAAGTAATATTGTCTAATATATCATCTATAGATTTTTGGGGATTTTTATCAATAAACCTCTTTTGTAAGGAAATTAATCCTACAATAGATTGAAGATTGTTCTTAATCCTATGGTGACTCTCCTGCAACAAAGCTGATCGCCCCATTAATCTTGTACTTTCAATAGCTATAGCAGCATGTCTTGCAAAAGCCGATAAGTACTTAGATTCTTCTTTAGAGTAAACATAAAAGTCTTCATAATAAATCTGAATAATGCCGGTTATTTGAGATCTAATCAAAACTGGAATACAAATAATCGTCTTGATTTTGTTCATTTTTTCAAACAAAGAGTTAAACACCCTGTCCTGTTGGTTGGAATAATAGATGTCACTTTGTTGTGCTATCTTTATGATCACTTCTTTCTTTAGTTGAGCTTGAAACTCTTTTTTAGTTTTAAATTCTAAGCTATCTATAATTGTACTGGTGCTTTCATCAATTAAATCAATCACACATCCATCTGCATTCATGACTTTGGTTACTTCTTTTGCTAAGAGCAATAGAACATCTTTTAGTTCATATTCTGATGTCAAAAATTCTGCTGCTTTAAAAACTGCATCTAAAACACTTTGAGTACCTGCTTCTTTGTCTCCACCACTTCCTTTATATTTATAATCTTCTAGCATGTTTAGCAGTGATTGTGGATCTTTTTTAGCTATGTCGGCCGATAGTCCTCCGCTAATTCTTCCCTTTGATAAGACTGAAATCTGATCTCCAAGTTTTAAAGCCTCTTCCCATTGTTTCGTAATATAAATAACACTACCGCCATTTTCTTTATAGTCTTGGATGATTCTATATAGTTTAGAAACATTTTGAGCTGATAATCCTTCCGTAGGTTCATGCATAATAATCACTTGTGGATTCTTCATAAATACTTGAGCTATATATACAATTTTTTTATTTTCTCTTGATAAGTTACCCACCTTTATATTATAGTTCAACTCAAAATCCAGCTTGTCTAAAATTTCTTGGGCCGTTTTCTTAAGCTTTTTCCAGTTAATCAAAGGGAAAAATTTTCTTCTAGGTATATTAGTTAAAGAAAGATTCTCCGCTACTGAAAGGTTGTTTACCAATACTGGTTTTTGATGTAAAAGCACCACATCTCTTTTATTAAGTAAATTTTCATCCACTCTTTTTCCTTTGAATAATACTTTTCCTTGAACATCTTCTTCAAATGCTCTTAAAGAATGTATAAAAACACTTTGTTCAGAGCTGTTTTTTACTATTAAGACGTGTACCTGTTTAAAGCCTAAATTTAAATTTATATTATCTATATATCCATCTGAATTATGATAGGTTAGATTCTTAATTTGATAAATAAATTCAGACAAAACCTACACCCCCTTCCAAGTAGTCCTAAAATCAACTCTTTTTTATAGATTTTGTACTTGCTTTATGCTAAGAGCAATCTTTCCTCGTTCTACATCTAAACCAATAATTTTTACCTCTACCTCATCTCCTACAGAAATTACCTCCATTGGATTTTTCACGAACTTGTTGCTTAGCTCAGAAACGTGCACAAGGCCGTCCTGCTTTACCCCTATGTCTACAAAAGCGCCAAAATCAACAACATTTCTTACGGTACCTGTCATAACCATATCTACCTTTAAATCCTCCATCTTTAGAACATCACTCCTAAAGATAGGCTTCGGCATTTCTTCTCTTGGATCTCTGCCAGGCTTTTTTATCTCTTGAATAATGTCCTGCAAAGTAGGTAGTCCTACCTCTAATTCCTCTGCCAAATCCTTTAACTTAGTTCCGTATTCTGCTATCTTTTCTTCAATACTCCTAAGCTTGCCCACCTGTATATCTTCTTTGCTGTATCCTAGCTTTTCTACCAATCTCATTGTAATTTTATAAGACTCAGGATGGACAGCTGTATTATCTAGCGGATTATCCCCATGAGAGATTCTTAAAAAACCTGCACACTGCTGAAATACTTTATCTCCCAGTCTCTTGACTTTTTTTAGTTGAAGTCTATTAGTAAACTTTCCGTTTTCTTCTCTATACTGTACAACATTTTTAGCAACAGCAGAGGAAATTCCCGCTACATATTGCAATAAAGACGGTGTAGCCGTATTTAAATCTACCCCTACACTATTTACACAGTCTTCAACCACATTCTTTAACGTTTCTCCCAATTTGCCTTGATTTAGATCGTGTTGATACTGGCCTACGCCGATGCTTTTAGGATCTATCTTTACTAGTTCCGCTAATGGGTCTTGTAGTCTGCGGCCTATAGAAATAGCACCACGAATGGATACATCTATGTCTGGGTACTCCTCCGTTGCCAGCTTAGAAGCTGAATATACAGATGCACCTGCTTCACTTACAATCGTGTAATATACCTTATGATCAATTTCTTTTAACAGCTCTGCTATAAGAAACTCCGTTTCTCTAGAGGCAGTACCGTTTCCTATTGGGATGATATCAATTTTATATTTATCTATGAGCTCCTTTAGTACTTTCTTGGCCTCTTCTACTTTATTTTGAGGTGCATTGGGATAAATGGTAGTATAGTCTAATAACTTTCCTGTCTCATCCAACACAGCAATTTTGCACCCTGTCCTATAACTTGGGTCAATCGCTAAAATCCTGACATCCTTCACAGGAGGAATTAAAAGCAGTGGCTTAGTGTTTTTGCCAAAAACCTTTATTGCTTCCTCCTCAGCTCTTTCTGTCAGAATGTTTCTGATTTCTCTTTCCATAGAGGGAGCTATTAGACGCTTATATGCATCTTCTATAGCTTCCTTTAGAACAGGAATAGTAATGCCTTTTTTGCTGGCAACCACCTCTTCCATTAAGTATGTCATCACTTCTTCTTCCGGGCTTAGCAGCTTTACCTTTAACTTTTTTTCTTTTTCTCCTCTGTTCAAAGCTAAGATTCTATGGTTGGCGATTTTACTTACCCCTTCACTGAAACCATAATACATCTCATAAACTGTTTTTTCTTCTTGATCCACCGCTTCACTATGAATCACGGCTTTTCTTAAGTTCATCCCTCTTATTTTTTCTCTATATTTTGCATCATCTGATACAATTTCAGCGATAATATCCTTAGCACCACTTATAGCATCTTCAACATTCATTACTTCTAATGCCTCATTAATGAATGGCTTTGCTAAATCTTCTATTGTTCCATGTGAAATTTCCTGTATCAAAAATATCTCTGCTAGAGGTTCTAAGCCTTTTTCCTTTGCAACTGTAGCCCTTGTCCTTCTTTTCGGTCTAAAGGGTCTATACAAGTCTTCAATTTTTTGAAGTACCTCCGCCATTAGTATTTCCTTCTTTAATTCTTCTGTCAGCTTTCCCTGTTCATCAATCAACCTTATTACTTCTTCTTTTCTTGATTCTAGGTTTCTTAAATATACAAGCCGTTCGTGTAAGTCTCTTAAAACCTCATCACTTAACCCGCCAGTCATTTCCTTTCTATATCTCGCAATAAAGGGTATCGTGTTACCTTCATCTATCAACTTTATCGTCTCTTCAACTTGACTGATTTTAATATTAAACTCTTTTGCCAACTGGTTTATTAACTTCATTCTGATAATCTCTCCTAATTTTATTTTAAAAATTTTCTTCCCTTTATTATTCTTCTTACTTATTTCCAATTCCTTTATTTTATCATGATTTTTCTTTTAAAGTATACACAGCACTTTTTCATTAATGACCTTTTTTATTGATATCGCTTTTTCTCCATTGCTTTACCTCTTCAAACTGCCAATGATCTGGAGAAGTAACACCGTAAATCACCTGGCCGTGTCCTAAGGCATAGCCTATGATACTGCCTAAAGTAGCTGGTACCCCAAGCCTCAATCCCACCATCTCCACCAGCATAATAGCAGCAGCGATAGGTACATTGGCAATAGAGGCTAAGCTTGCCGCCATGCCTGCTATCACTAAGGAAGCCGATAAACCAAATTCACCATTTCCCATAAGGACAGAAATAAAGTTGCCGCTAATGGCCCCTATAAAAAGAGCAGGAATGACTAAACCAGCACTTCCTCCTGAAGTTACTGTAAAAGAAGTAGCTAGAATCTTACCTGCTAATAACAATAGCAATAGCTTTATTGGAAAAACTCCATGAATCATTTCTTGGATAACATTTGTTCCCGTAGCTGCTACGTCTGGAAGAAAGATAAGAATGATTCCCGTAAGCAATCCTCCTATGAAAGGATGCATCCTTTTGTAGGGAAGCTTATCAAAAAAGCCTTGAACTTTACGAAAAATCCACATAAACAAAAGAGAGGCTAATCCTGCTGTCACCCCTGCCAGTAGGAAAGAGGGGACATTCCAGACATTGGGCAAATAGTTTGGAATAACAAACATGGGGTTAGCATTTGCTAGCATACTATAGATGACAAAACCCATGGTGGAGGATAACATCGCTGGAAAAAGGTCTGCATAATGTAAAGAAGATTTATATAATATCTCCACCACAAAAATTCCTCCCCCCAAAGGAGAACGAAAAATAGCACCTATCGCTCCAGCTGCCCCACATATTGCTAAAGTCCTGCAATCTTCATCACAAAAATAATTTTTCCATGCCCTGAGTTTGGTGATACCACTGGCAAGACCTCCCCCGATTACCAGCATAGGCCCTTCTACCCCACCACTGCCTTGAAAACCTAAGGTAATGGCTGTAACAGCTATTTTGCTAAATACCATTTTAAAGGGTAGAGGACTATTCTTTTTATTGACAGCATAGATGTACTTATCCGTACCAAAGCCTGCGGCATTTTTATCCCATAGGTATAAAACGGATACCAAAATCCCCCCTACAGCTGGTGCAATCCACTGGGGAACCATAGCACTCATTTGGGTTATAAAATCTATAGAAAATTTTAAAACCACCGCCGCCAGCCCTCCTCCAATCCCCATCAAGGTGGCGACAACCAGCCATTTTGTCATATATTCTCCAACGTATTGAAATATTTTAAACATATATCATACCCCTTATATCTATAGTTGTTTTTCCTGTTATCTTTACTTCTAAGTATTTTATTAGTATTCTACAGTTCTGCTTTATTTAAGCAAAAACTAATTATATACGCCACTTATGCAATTTTTCTAGTTATCCAAAGGAGAATCAAATGTACGAAGCGAATGCATCTGAAAGAATTATAACAATCTCTATTCTGTATGAACGATGCCCAGCAGAAACAAGTTTTGGCTAAAATAAACTTTCTCAGTCCAATAGTTTACTACTTTTTTTAACTCCTGTCAAAAAAACACCACCTTAGTAAACTTATTACTAAGATGGTGTTCTTATTATCCTTTTTGCCACTCTTTATTATTGTTGACAACATAGTCATTTAGTTGTCCTTTTCCGTAGGTCATGCCTGCTACAATTTTAGGGGCTTGAGGAGATGTCACTGTTCCTTGGCTTCCTGCCCTTTCCCCTAGTTCCTTCCATCCCTCATAAAGTGGCGTAATCACTTTAATCGCCAGTTCCAATTTTTCTATATTTTTGTTGTTTTCAGCCTCTGTTATTAACTGATTTGCATAAATGTAGAGGCTTTTTAGATTACTAGCAATTTCTGAATTCCCTTGTATTGTGGATAAAAGCTCTGCTAAAATTGCTCTAGCCTTTTGCAGGCTGTTATTTAGCTTTTTATAAGCACTCACCTTTAAATAATCTATACCGTCCTCTAAAACGTCCAATAAGCCTTCGTATAAGATCGCCACCAACTGGGCTTCATTAGCATTTGCTACACGGCTGGCTAGATATTCTTTTTCTATCAATTTTATTCACCCCAAATTAAGCTTGAGGTTAAGACTGAAAACAATCTTAACCTCTGGCTTTTTGTATTTATATCCTATAACTCTGTACATCAACATTAGCTTTAACTATGACCTATCCTCCCAAAGGTTCTCCCCCTTATGCTCAGGGAACAGCTTGAGAAAATTTTGCATTATTATTTTTAAGTTAATGCCTATAATCCTTTTTTATTTTAGCTTCCCAACAACTGCAGGATAGACTGTGGCCTTTGGTTAGCCTGAGCCAGCATCGCAGTTCCCGCCTGCATTAGAATATTTAGCTTCGTAAACTCAGACATCTCTAACGCCATATCCGCATCTTCGATTCTCGATAAGGCCGCTGTTAAGTTTTCTGTTGTATTATCGAGGTTTGCAATTGTATACTCTAATCTATTTTGGGTTGCTCCTAAAGCTCCTCTAATTTCTGCTACTTGTCGAATAGCATTATCATATACGGTAATAGCCGCTGTTGCCTTTTCTTCAGTAGAAACATCTAAAGAATATTCTACTAGGTTAGCAGAAAGACCATCTGTTACACTGGCATTTAACACATAGGCAGCTCCCTCCACCCCTGGGTTACCATTTGGCACATTAGAGCTGATATTAAGTTGTTGCGCTCTTACATCTCCCACGGATAGCCTAAAACCTTGTCCTTGATTTGGACCTATTTGAAGGTTCGTAACAAACTCTTCTGGTGTTCCCTCTATATAAATCAACTGTCCCGCAAAACCTACATTACCAGGCTTTGCCTGCATATACAATCTATTGGCAGACTCTGACACATTCTTAAAGATATAATCTGCTGCACTTGGATCAGTTCCTTGATATTCATTGAATAATGCTGCTACCTTTTCCGCATCATTTCCTTGAACTAACTCTACCGCTTGCAGCTCTAAGCTAGCTATCGCCTTTACAAGTCCTGCTATATCATCTACACCATTTAGGCTAGGATTTGTAGCTGCTGCATAGTCCTTCATATTGATAGCACGGTTGGTTCCTGCATAAACCTCCACATCACTGTTGTAAAACTCAATAATCTCATTGCCTATTAGAATTCTAGAACCAATCTCGGGTAGCTGATTGAAATGGAAGCTTCCCTTTGCCAGGGATACATCATTTTCAGCCACACCTTTATACACTTTAGATACACCATTCTCTACCAGCTTTCTTCCGGCTGCATCCACCATGTTTTCCCCAAATAATGTCTTTATGGCATCGCTTCCTACAAAAGAAATACTTGCATTTCCTCCTACAGTGCTGGTTCTAAATTCTAACTGTCTAGGCGGTCCGCCTGCATCTGTAAATACCGCTGTTCCTGCTTTGCCAAGAGCAATGTTGATAGACTCTAAAAATGCATTCTCCAACATTTCTTGTTTTTCAGCATCAGTTTTTCCAGCACCTGCAGCACCATTTAATTCCCGGGTCAAGTCTCCTAACTTTCCTAAAGAAACTCTTTTTTCTTCGCCGTCTATATAAATGGCTAAGCTCATGGAGGACCAGTCTTTCGTATCTATCTTTGCTTCCGCAGTTATTGCTGTGCCTGTTGCTTGACCTGTTTTTTCTGTAAGAACAATATTAGCATCAGTACCAGTTATAGCAAATCTAGTATTTAGTGTATCATTTGCTGCAATTGCTGCCTTTAGATTAGCAGCTTGCTGTTCTACTGTTCCATCTCCTACCTTAAACTCATTTGGGCCCAATGGATCTTTGTCATTAACTACGGCTTTAAAGACCTGCCCATCTATACTAATGGTTTCTCCCACCTTAAAGGGCTCTATAATATCAAAGTTCCATGCGCCTAAGGACTCTGCTGCTGCGGTTACACCTTCTGTTGTTGGTGTAGAAGCTGTTTTTGCAGCATCAGTTAGTGCGTCATTATCAGCAACAACACCTATATCACCCACCACAGTAATCTCACTTGCATCTATACCTAAACCAGATAAATTTAAACCTTGCAAAGCAGCTTGGATTATTGCAGCAGTGTTGCTGCCACCAGAAGTGCCTGTAGTGATAGTAATCGTATCAGTGCCGTTAAATACTGCAGTAGCAGCAGTAGCACCACTACCTGCAGCATATACAATCTTTAAAGCATTAGCATTAGCTCCGTTATTAGTACCGAAGTTAATTGTCTGTGTATTACCACTTGTAACTTCTACAACATATTCCGCAGCCTCTGCATTTGTCTGCGCTACACTAGGATTTATTTCATTTACTTGACTGATTTTATCTCCTCCTGTGGAGACATCAATCAAATTACCAGCAATCCCCACCACCATAGAAGCCGGCTGTCCTGTAGACATTCTATGTACTTCTGTATTGGAGTTTGGTCCTTCATTTCCTCTTAAGATTCTTCTGGTGTTGAATTCTGTTCCGTTAGCAATTCTATTGACCTCAGAGGTTAATTGATTAATTTCATCTTGAATCGCTCTACGATCTTCATCTGTCACGGTTCCATTAGCGGATTGTACTGCTAATTCTCTCATTCTTTGAAGCATAGAGTGGATTTCGTTCATAGCTCCCTCTGCTGTTTGAATCAGTGAAATACCATCTAATGCATTTTGAGATGATTTTTTAAGACCTCGTACCTGTGCCTTCATTTTTTCTGAAATCGCCATACCAGCTGCATCATCTGCTGCCTTGTTGATTTTTTTTCCTGATGACAGTCTTTCTAATACCTTTGTTGATGCATTGGTATTGCTGTTTAATAATCTGTGGGCATTTAATGCCGGAATATTGTGGTTAATTCTCATCCCGATTCCTCCTCATTTTTTCTCTAATAATACTCTATGTAAAATTTCAAAACATATCTTCGTTAATTTCCTTCAATCCTCATTACATTTATCGTCCTATTTCTTCATCTTCTTTAGCTTTTTTGCAAAATATTATCCACCTTTACTTCTTAAAAGAGGGCTCTGGCTTTTTCAGCCTTCTCCTTATCAATACCTTCCACAAAAATCAGTACTTGTGCTACAATTTCATAAAGCTCCGGCGGTATCTCTGTACCTACCTTAAATTGTATCAATTCCTTCACCAGCCTTTCATCTTCATATACTTGAACTTCATGTTCTCTTGCCCGTTGTATGATCTTTTCAGCAACATATCCTTCACCAGCAGCGGTGATTTTAGGTACCTGATCCTTTTCTATATCGTACTGTAGTGCTACGGCTTTTTTAAGTTGGTTTTTTTTCATCGCTACACCTCTATATCTTTACATCCAAAAGGCTTTTCTTTCTTTTTTCATTAGTAGCTACTTCATCTGCCATTGTCAAAATATGTTGCTCTTCTTCCACCCTAAAGCTTAAATCCTTTAGCTCATAACCCATCTCTTGTAAAAGTTCCTTCAACTGATTTTCATATTTCGCTATCAGTTGTTGATCTTCTTGATGATTGAGTCCCATCTTCATAACAACCCTTTTATAATTTACCCCCACATACACATTTACATTTCCCATGGTATTGGTGTCAAAGTTTAAAAGAATAGACATATCTCTAGGATCAATTTTTTTACTGCCCTTCTTATCCTTCATGATATAAATTTGAAGATTTTTCAGCTGATCTCCCATCATCACAGGTAATTGCAAGACTGTATCCTCCTTGTTTAGATGCATTTGAATCTCTAAAGAATCCAAAAGCTTTTCTCCTGATTTTTGTAAGGATGTCTTGCTTTCATTGTCTAGCAGATGGGTCTTTGTCTCCAATTGCTTTAAAAGTCTTCCAAACTCCTCATAAGGTCTATTGCCTTCTATCTTCCCCACTTTTAAAGCTTCGTCTACCTCTCGAAGTAGTTCCCTCATTTTAAAAGCAACTTCTTTTATTTCTTTTCTAGGACTTTTCTCAATCGCCTTTAGGATTTCCTTCATTTGATATCCTATTTGCTGTTGATTGCCTAAAAAGAAGGAAAGGTTTTGCACTTCCTTCAATGTAACAGGTATGGCATTTTTTAAGAGCAAAGAAAGAATGCTATCTTTTTGCTGATAGGTAATACCCTCCATGCTTTGCAGTAGCCCTTTTAACATTTCATCTTTAAGAACATTCTCCTCTTGTAATAAATCTGCAGGAATCTCCCTCTCTATAAAATCCCTTAGGTCCTTTAGCAGTATTTTATCTAATGTCATGCCCTGTACTTCTATTTTTTCAAGTAGATCTGTTGTTAGGCCTTCTTTAATGGCTTCTAGATGTTTTTGAAATTGATATACCTTCTGCAAATTTGACCTATTCAAAGACAGGTTATTTTCAAGAAGGTTTCTTATAACTTCTTTAATGTTCTTTTCCTCTGCTATAGCCCCTAGCTGCGGTGTATTTTCCTTCAAATAATTTTTAATTATAATATCTGTTCCTAATGGAAGCTCCTTTGGAAATCGTAGCTGAGTGCCCTCCTGCATCTCTATGGCTTCTATTTCCCCCTGTAAAAGCTTCTGACTTAACTCTAAGGCTTCTATGGTCATAGGAAGTTGATTCTTTATTTGAAAAATCAATGTACCCATTTCTATTTTTTCAAGCCTTTCCAGCATCTCTAAGCGTTGAAATCCTAAACTTAAAGCTTTTGTCCCTACCTTTCCTTGTTCTGGATCTATCGTTTCTACTACATCTACTTTTTCCTTATTCTCTTGAGGCTGGAGTTTTTCTATCTCTGCTATAGCATCCTTTACTTGTTGTAAGACTTCTTCTTTTTCTCTTGCTATTCTTCTTTCTACTCCCGTCTTTTGGGACTGGATTTGAACTCCCTTTACATCTGTTTGCTTTATCTCTGCTTGTTCCATCTTTATTTTTTCTATCTCTGTTTTTACTGAACCTATCTTTTCTGCACTCACCTCTTCTGTATTCTCTTGAACTTTCATTTCTTCTACTTCTACGATAAGATCTTTTAACTGCTGTAATATTTTCTTTTCTTCTTTACCTTCTATTTCAGGAACCTTTAACTTTGCTACCGCTTCTTTTACTGCTTCAAAAGCTTCTCTTGGCATTTTTTCCTCTAATTCAGCTGCCTTGATTTTTATCTCCTTAAGATGCTTATCTATCTCTACAGATATTTCCTTCACTGTTTCTCTAGATATTTCTTTGATCTCTTCTGCTGCTTTTTTTGCCACTTCCTGTGTAGCTTCTTTCGGCATCTCTTTGACTGTCTGATTTTCTATATATTCTGCTAAATCCTTTACCTCCACTTCCTCTAACTGTAGGCCCTCCTGTAAACTTTTATCTACCGTAGTGGTGGTTAGATTTTCTGTGATATTTTCCACGTGAAGATTGGTTTCATAAAGTTTTGCTATATTCTCTTTGCTAAGAGGAATGCTGTTCTTTACCAAAGCCTGCACTGCTTCTATATCCTTGTTTTCTGCTGTTAGCCCCAGTTTTTCTCCGTTTTTGTCTATAAAGCTTTTAATTGCCTCCATCGTATTTGCCATGGCAATTTTAGGCAGTTTCACAGTTTCTTTCATATACTGCTGTAGATGCTTGGCTAATCCTTGACTTCTTTCCTGTAGTTTTTCTACTTCCTTTGCTGCTGTTTCACCACTTTTTTCTGTCAGGTGTTGTACTTCTTCTCTGACCTCTAGCAGTTCCTGACTGGTGGATAAGGTTTTTAGGGTCATAGGCAGCTTGTTGTTCATTTGAAAAGCTACTGTATCAAATTTCAAGTCCTTTAATTGGTTCAACATTTTTGCTAATCTCAGGCTAGTATCCGTCACTACCCTTGCTTCGGCTGATGAAACCCTTGAAACCTCCAACCCTTCTGAAGCCTTAGAGAATTTTAATGTTTTTATATTGTTGGACTTTTCACTTTCTACTTGTTCCAACTTTTCCAACTTACCCAGTAGATTTTTTATTATTACTTCTTTTTCTTCTAGTTTTTCTACCACCTCTGTCAGCATTTTCTCTACATTTATTCGTTCTTCATCTGTTTTCATTGCATGCTCTTGGGGTTTAATCTTTTCTACTTCTACGATAGCATCCTTTAACTGCTGTAATATTTTCTTTTCTTCTTTACCTTCTATTTCAGGAACCTTTAACTTTGCTACCGCTTCTTTTACTGCTTCAAAAGCTTCTCTTGGCATTTTTTCCTCTAATTCAGCTGCCTTGATTTTTATCTCCTTAAGATGCTTATCTATCTCTACAGATATTTCCTTCACTGTTTCTCTAGATATTTCTTTGATCTCTTCTGCTGCTTTTTTTGCCACTTCCTGTGTAGCTTCTTTCGGCATCTCTTTGACTGTCTGATTTTCTATATATTCTGCTAAATCCTTTACCTCCACTTCCTCTAACTGTAGGCCCTCCTGTAAACTTTTATCTACCGTAGTGGTGGTTAGATTTTCTGTGATATTTTCCACGTGAAGATTGGTTTCATAAAGTTTTGCTATATTCTCTTTGCTAAGAGGAATGCTGTTCTTTACCAAAGCCTGCACTGCTTCTATATCCTTGTTTTCTGCTGTTAGCCCCAGTTTTTCTCCGTTTTTGTCTATAAAGCTTTTAATTGCCTCCATCGTATTTGCCATGGCAATTTTAGGCAGTTTCACAGTTTCTTTCATATACTGCTGTAGATGCTTGGCCAATCCTTGACTTCTTTCCTGTAGTTTTTCTACTTCCTTTGCTGCTGTTTCACCACTTTTTTCTGTCAGGTGTTGTACTTCTTCTCTGACCTCTAGCAGTTCCTGACTGGTGGATAAGGTTTTTAGGGTCATAGGCAGCTTGTTGTTCATTTGAAAAGCTACTGTATCAAATTTCAAGTCCTTTAATTGGTTCAACATTTTTGCTAATCTCAGGCTAGTATCCGCCACTACCCTTGCTTCGGCTGATGAAACCCTTGAAACCTCCAACCCTTCTGAAGCCTTAGAGAATTTTAGCGTTTTTTCTCGTTTATCTACCAGCGCCATCAATGTTTTTATATTGATGGATTTTTCTTCTTTAATCAACTCTATCAATTTTTCATTTTCTACCTTCTCCAACTTTTCCAACTTACCCAGTAGATTTTTTACCTCTATTTCTTTTTCTCTTATCTTTTCCACTAACTCTCCCAGAGGTTTTTCTATTTCCGTATCTTCTGACTTTTCTTTCTCTCCCTCTGTTTTTTCTACACTTATTTTTTCTGCTTGAATTTTTTTCATATCCTCTTGATTCCTGATATTTTCTACTTCTATCATAATATTTTTCAGTTGTTGCAGCATTTCGTTTTTTTCTTTTTCTGCCACTTCAGGAATTTTCAATTTCTCTACTTCTACTATTTTATCCTTTAGCTCAGCAACTTTTTTCTTTAGTTCATGAAGCGCTTTTTCATCTGTAGTTTGTGGTATTTTATTTTCTATGCTTTTCATTAATTCTTTTATTTCTTCTATCATTTCTCTTGAAGTTTCTTTTACAGACGCCTCTTCCGTTACTTTTTCTGTCCCTTCAGACCTTTTTATCTTTTCATCTTCAGATTCCTTTATTTGTTTTACCAGCTCTGTAATTTCTTCCTTTTCCACCTCTATCCCATTGCCTAGAAGTTCCGCTGTTTTTTCATAATTAAGATGGTCTTTTAATTCTTTAATTGCCTCTTTAATTTCTTGTACCTTTTCAATATTCGCCTTTGTAAGGTCTAGCCCAGCCTTAACAAAATCCTTCGAAAGTCGTACAGCTTCTTCTGTTGCCTTCACTTCTTCTCTTGCTAAAAGCTCCCTAATATCCTCCTCCATTGTCCTTAAGTCTTTTTCTGTGACTTGAGGAGCTCTGTAGGATGTGGTTTCATAGAGATTAGCAACAGCCTGTCCTATATGTTTTTGTGGTTGAATTTTTCCCTTTACTACGGCATTTTTTAATTTATATAGATAATCTACAGTTGCATCGATTTTATTTTTTACAGCATCAATGATGGTCTCCTCTTTTATGTCCTGAAGGTCATCCACTTTTCTGATAACATCATGGATTCGATGGATGTTTTTCTTTGTAATATCCATCTCTGCCTTATGTAGGGCCTTCATAGTATCAATAATATCCTTACCCATTTTGCTGCCATAAAGCCTCATGGAAATTTTTTCTGCATCCTCTGTAGATAACTCCTTTTTTCTCATAAAAAGTTTTCGTAGTGAAAAACCTTCCTTTTCTCCTTTAACCTCCTGTATACCCACAGCTAACTTTTGTAATGCCTCTTCTGAAATATCTACATTTTTTTTCAAAAGCTTAATGGCTGTATCATAGTCTAGCCCCTCTACCACTTGTTCTAAATGCTCCTTAGCACTAACGAAGGCTTGAATATTTTCTTTAGAAATTTTCATCCCATGCTTTTCTAAGACGGTTAGCGCATTTTTTGTGGTTTCATTGACAGGAATATCTAGTTTCCTTAATAGCTCTGCTTCACTTTCCTCTTCAGAAATTTCATCCAGGACTTTTGTATCAGATTCATCATATAGTTTAGATTTTACGAAATCTTTTTTGTCTACAACGACAGTTTCTCCTATTTCTCCTTCAATGTCACCCTTCAACTGTACCTCTAGCATTTTGTTATCACCTAAGTGAAGGGTAATGTGATTTGCTTCTTTATGCACTAAGGTTCCTTTGATTTTAAAGGATTCGGCACTTTTACCATAATGTTGATGACGAATTCCTAAGGTTAGTTTTTGAAAAATATTACTGTTCATTTTGTCACCGCCTTTTACCTTCTGCTTATTTTATCGTCATTTTTCTTCTCTTCCTTTAATTTAAATAAAATAGCATTTCATTAATGTTTTTTATTTATTTGCCGATAGAATATATGATGGTACAAAGTTCGTTTTTGTTGTAAAATGTACTTATAGCTTTTACTGTGTTCTCATTGGAGGAAATTTTATGGATAAAATTAGTGCTGTTCATATTAATGAAATGTTAAGTAAAATAGAATCTCAAAATAAAAAAACTGACGTAAAAGCAAGCCAGTTCATCTCGAAATTTCAAGATATTCAATCGCAACATGTAAGAGAACATCTTGAGGGTCTCTATGAAAAAATTGTAAAACAGTCAGAGAAAATAGGAGAGAAGCTTCATCTAAGTGAAGTGGTTCGATACAAAAATTTGGTTAGAGAATTTTTAGATGTAGCCGTAAAAAATTCCCACAAATTTTCTAAGCAGAATTTTTTAGACCGTAGGGGTCGCCATAGGGTTTATTGTATTGTAAAAAAAGTAGATCGTGAACTAGAAGCCTTAACGAAGGAATTTTTAACCCAGGAAGTAGATCGCATTAATGTATTAAAAAGATTAGATGATATACGAGGAATGTTATTTGATACATTCATGTAAGAACCCACATTACTGTGGGTCCTTGTTGTTTTATAAATCATCTGTAGTAAACTGTTTAGAAATTTCATGTAAGTTTTTAAAAAAACAGCAGAGATCACTGATCTCTGCTGTTTTTTAAGAATTCATTAATAAATAAATTAATATCCCCATCCATAACCCCTTGAATATTCCCTACCTCCGCATTGGTACGATGGTCCTTTACTAAATTATAGGGGTTAAACACATAGGATCGAATTTGACTGCCCCATGCAATTTGACTATACTCTCCCTGCAAATCTTCGATTTTTTCTTTTTGCTCCAATTCCTTTAACTCCAATAGTTTTGCCTTCAGCATCTTCATGGCAGTCTCACGATTGCTATGCTGCGATCTTTCGTTTTGGCACTGTACAACCACACCAGTGGGTATGTGGGTAATACGAACAGCAGAATCAGTTTTATTCACATGCTGCCCACCAGCACCACTGGCCCTATAGGTATCTACTTTCAAATCTGTTGGTTTGATATCTATTTCCACTGTTTCATCAATCTCTGGCATAACATCCACAGAAGCAAAAGATGTATGGCGTTTTCCAGAGGAGTCAAAGGGAGAAATTCTTACTAAACGATGTACCCCCTTCTCTGCCTTTAAATAACCATAAGCATTTAATCCTTCTATCAAAAGCGTCACACTTTTGATACCAGCTTCAGGATCCTGTAATAAATCCAACATTTTTACCTTGTAATTTTTTTCCTCACACCATCGGGTATACATTCGCCATAACATCTTAGCCCAGTCCTGAGCATCCAGTCCTCCAGTTCCAGCATGTATCGATAAGATACAGTTATTCTTATCATACTCTCCCCTCAATAGGGTTTCTATTTTCATGGCGGCTATATCCTTCTCCAAAACCTCCAAACCGGCTATCAGTTCTTTTTCAAAGGAGCTGTCTCCTTCTTCTATAAAAATCACCATGGTCTCCAAATCCTCATAACGGGTGTTTAGATCCTCATAGGCTTCTATTTTTCCCTGTATATCTTTTGCCTTTTTGGATATTTCTTGAGCCTGTTGAGGATGATCCCAAAAACTGCCTTCCGTCATCTTGGTTTCATACTCCTCAAGTATTGTTTTTAATGTTTCTATGTCAAAGAGAAACCCTCATTTCCTCAATTTCTTCCTTGAGCTTTAAAAGCTGCTGTCTATAAATATCTAAATTAATCATCTATTCTTTCTTCCCTACCTTCCGCAGCACTTTTTATATTTTTTACCGCTACCGCAAGGGCATGCGTCATTTCGTCCAGCTTCTTCTTTTTTCTCTACTGGTTTTGCCTTAGCATCTTCTCCACCATGATTGGAGGCGGTTGGCTTCACCACTTGTCTTCGTTGAACTTTTACTTCCTTTTCAATATTAAACAGATATCTTACCGTATCCTCTTGAATTTTATTAATCATCTCTTGGAACATATCATAACCCTCAATTTGATAAGCCCTGACAGGATCTACCTGACCAATTGCCCTCAAACCAATTCCTTGACGCAATTGATCCATCGCATCAATATGATCCATCCACTTCGTATCAATCACCTGCAAAAGAACAACTCTTTCAATTTCTCGCATTCTCTCTTGGCCCAGCTCTTCTTCTTTTGTTTGGTAAAGTTCTTCACAAAGCGTCATGATTTTTTCCTTTAGTGTCTCAATGGTTAAATCCTCTACATTGTCAAAAGCAAGGGTTTCCTTAGGCAAAAAGATATTACTTAAATTTTCTTCCAAGCCTTTCAAATCCCATTCTTCAGGATATTGAGCATCAGCGGTATAAATAGCAATAGCATTATCTATGATATTAGCAAGCATGTTGAAAATATGTTCCCTCATATTTTCCTCCGCCAACACCTTTTTACGCTCCCCATAAATAACTTCTCTTTGCTTATTCATAACATCATCGTACTGTAATACATGCTTACGAATACCAAAGTTTCTTCCTTCTACTTTTTTCTGAGCATTTTCAATTGATCTAGAAAGAAGCTTATGTTCTATTGCTTCGTCCTCCTGCAGCCCCATTTTTTCTACAAAGCCCTGCATCTTATCACCACCGAAAAGACGCATTAAATCATCCTCTAGAGAAATATAGAATCGACTGGAACCTGGGTCTCCTTGACGGCCTGCACGGCCTCTTAACTGATTGTCTATTCTTCGTGATTCATGCCTTTCTGTACCAATAATATGCAGACCTCCTACAGCAATTACTTCCTTATGTTCCTGGTCTGTTTTTTCTTTATACTTTTTAGAAAGTTCTTCATAGGTTCTTCTAGCTTCAAGAATTTCTTCATTGTCTGTATCTGTAAAGCTCGTAGTCTCCGCTAATAAATCATCATTATAGCCCTTTTTCTTCATCTCTTGTTTTGCTAAAAACTCAGGATTTCCTCCTAACAGAATGTCGGTACCACGTCCCGCCATATTGGTGGCAATGGTAACAACGCCTTTACGACCTGCTTGAGCAACAATTTCTGCCTCTCTTTCATGATGTTTGGCATTTAATACTTCATGGGGAATACCCTTCCTCTTTAATAACTTTGATAATTCCTCTGATTTTTCAATAGAAATGGTGCCCACCAATACTGGTTGCCCCTTCTTATGTTTTTCTTCGATTTCTTTTGCAAGAGCTTGAAACTTGCCTATTTCTCTTTGATAAACGGCGTCAGGATGATCTTGTCGGAGGATCGGCTTATTGGTAGGAATTTCTATAACATCCATTTTATAAATAGACATAAATTCCTCTTCCTCTGTTTTTGCTGTTCCAGTCATTCCTGATAACTTATTATACATTCTAAAGTAATTTTGAAAGGTAATGGTGGCCAAGGTCTTGGATTCTCTTCGGATTTCAAGTCCTTCCTTAGCCTCTATCGCCTGGTGTAATCCATCACTGTAGCGTCTTCCAAACATCAAACGGCCTGTAAAATCATCTACAATAACAATTTCTCCATCCTTTACCACGTAATTTTTATCCCTCTTCATGAGGGTATGGGCCTTCAGGGCTTGATTAATATGATGAGATAATTCCATATTGGATAAATCCGATAGATTTTCAATGCCAAAGGATTTTTCAGCCTTTTCTACCCCCTCCTCTGTTAATGAAACAGAGTTTGCTTTTTCGTCTATGGTAAAGTCCACTTCCGCCTTTAGGGTTTTTATAAATTGATCTACAATAAAATACATTTTTGTAGACTTTTCTCCCTGCCCTGAGATAATCAGTGGTGTTCTAGCTTCATCAATTAAAATACTATCTACTTCGTCCACGATCGCATAGTTTAAATCCCTTTGGACGCGTTCTTCTTTATAAATCACCATATTGTCTCTTAAATAATCAAAACCAAACTCATTGTTGGTACCATAGGTAATATCACTATTGTAAGCAATTCTTCTCTCTGGCTGTGTCAATCCATGAAGAATCACTCCTACAGAAAGTCCTAAAAAGTGATAGACCTTTCCCATCCATTCACAGTCCCTCTTAGCTAAGTAATCATTTACGGTAACCACATGTACTCCCTTGCCGGCAAGGGCATTCAAGTAAACTGCTAGGGTTGCCATCAGGGTTTTACCTTCCCCAGTCTTCATCTCTGCGATACGACCTTGATGCAGTACAATACCTCCATATAACTGTACTTTATAATGCTTCATACCTAATACTCTGAAGGAGGCTTCTCTTACAGTGGCAAATGCCTCTGGAAGAAGATCATCTAAAGTTTCTCCCTTTTGTATACGTTCTTTAAACTCAAAAGTATTTTGTTTTAATGCATCATCACTTAACTTTGAATAAACCTCATCTAAAGCTTCTATTTTTTGAATAATTTTATCTAATTTTTTAAGTTCTCTTTCACTATAGGTGCCAAAAACCTTCTCAAATAACTGTTTCAAGTAATTCACCTCATTTATATATTTGCAAAATTAAGAGAGGCTTTTTCTTATTAGCCTCAACTTGATTATACCTGCCTATCTATCCTATTATTGTATCATTTATCTATTTTTAAAACAATAAAAAGAAGATTTCATTACAAAGACGGTTTGCTTTTATGATCGAAATGTAATACCCTAGAGGTTTTATGATACAAACTAGAAGACATCATATGCTGCACTAGGAAAAATATTCCTATTACAATGAGAAGATCTCCTATACTAAAAATCTGTTTCAAAGGATAAATAGAAGGCATAGAGAGACCTTTTCCCAGGTAGGTACTGTAAAGCTCCGCTTCCTCCATCGGTATATATTGAGGTAGTACTCCTAATTGAATAGAAGTTAGCATATTTTCAAATCCAAATTTTTCTAATGTTTCCATGTTGATAGGCATACTTCCTTTATTTAATAAAATCGCTAAAAAATTTGTTATGCTACCTATTGTGATAAGCCACATACACTTAAAATGCATATTGAAGAATAATGCTACAAACAACAGGATATAGGAGGCTAAATAAAGTATCATTCTATAATGTATAACAACGGGATGCCCTAGAGAAATCATCACAGAGATTGCCAGCCTTAAGGAAAAAGCCAGCAAAATAACCCACGAAAACCTTAAAGTAGTAATACCCAATCTTCTAAACTGACCTCCCCGAATTTTCCCTACAATTAATCCTAATACGATGGCCTCTAGCACCACACAAATCACAACCCTTCGAATTTTTAAAAACTTTCTTTATTTCATAACTTTTCTATAGAAAATACTTTTTTCCTGCTATTTTTTAGAAAGTTTATGAATATGCTTCTTTTGATTTAAATTTTCATACACAAAAGAGTAGATCTTTCGATCTACCCTTGTAAATTTTATTTATTTAAAATTTGTCCTAATCGAATTCAGGCTCTATCAATCCGTAGTTTCCGTCTTTTCTTTTATAAACAACATTTACTTCATCGGTATCAGCATTAGCGAATACGTAGAAATTATGCCCAATCAGCTCCATTTGTAGTACTGCCTCTTCAGATACCATTGGTTTTAACGCAAAACGCTTTGTTTTTACAATTTTTGCCTCAACATCCCTATCTTCCTCTTCGAATACTGGTATATTTTCGAATCGAATTGTTTCATAATTGCTCACACGATTCTTCTCCATCTTCGTTTTATGCTTTCTTAGCTGGCGAATTAATTTATCTACAACCTTGTCAATAGAAGTATACATATCATGAGTAACTTCCTCTGCCCTCAAAATAGAACCGTTGATAGGTATTGTTACTTCTATAATTTGTCTATTTTTCTCTACTGTCAAAGTAGCCTGTGCCTCAGCTCCTTCATTAAAATATTTGTCTAGCTTAGAGATTTTCGATTCAACTGTCCCTTTCAAAGCCTCGGTTACTTCTATGTTTTTTCCACTTATAATGACCTTCATATCTCCAGCTCCTTTCCCTTCTATTCTACATTAAGCTGATAAAAATCAACTTAAAATTATAAAACAAAGTTAATGATGTAGGTATCTATATACATACCCCCAGCAGAGCTTGTCAAACAAAGTTTTTTTATTTTTTATAAAATAATAAATAAATTGTCTTCGTTTAAAGTTATTATATGAATTTCTATTGGAAAATAGTCAGTGTTTTTTTATCCACAGAAGTATTCGTTTTTCTTTTACAAAATAATTGTTTATGTGGATATGTATAAATAGTTTTTGTGGATAATGTTAATAACATTGTTGATAACTTTATTTTCAAAGGAAACAGCATGTGTATATATATGTGCACAGTCAGGGACAACTGTAAATTCTGAATTTTCTATTACATATTTTATCCTTGTTATACAAATCTTCTAAATATTTTACTTTTTATCTTTTACATTATTTTCAATAAAATCTCTTTTATTCCACAAATTAAGCACTAAAAAAAGCCCCGACTTAATGTCAAAGCTTTTTCAATGGTAAATATGGTACAAGAGAAGCTGACCTGGTCTTTGCCCCCACACTCGCCTGCTGGAAGGTTCGCCCAGGGATTACCTTCACTACTACTCCTCTCGGTGAAATCACCGGCAGGTCTAACATCTAAGCCGCACCATGATCGTTAGTAAGTTTTTTACTATCTTACGTGGGTCCCTTTGCCTGCGACTGGCATGGACTTTCAACCACAGACCTTCCATTGTACAATACACATTCTATTTTATTATACACTATATCCCTACACTTCTCAAGACTTATCTGGATTTTTCTTTTACAATATGTGATCCCATCTGTGGATAGCATCACTAAAAAAGTTTTTTTCTCCTCCTAAGCCTTAGCATAGATGAGATTTTAAATTATTTTTTCTTATCTATGAAGAAAGAATGACTTTCCTTATAGGGTTGATTATATCCCGCTAAGGCTCTTTTACCTGTTTTGATGGATTTAATGTTTTGCTGAGATTTCGCAATATTGTTTTTTACCTTTTTTGTGTTTTCCTGATCTAGATCATGTACTTCTTCTATTACTTTAAAAATAACAGCTATTTTTTCCTTCAATTCTTTAAAGGTCTCAGAAACTTCCCCTTCATATTGCTGAAGGTTTTCTATTCCTAACTCTTCTTTGATGAGGCTGTACTTGTCCATAAATTCCTTATCCAACACATCTATTTTTTCCATGATCCCTTGCTTTTCTTGAACGAGATCTTCTAAGATTTTTATGTCCTCTTCCTCCAAGGCCTTGCTCTGCTGCTGTGTAATTTTTAGTAAATGATTTACTAAAAGCAGTTTTCCCTGGCTAATACGAAGAAGGTATGCCACCAGTTCTTCTCTTATCATCTAACCACCTATTTTCCTATTTTCGCTAACTTCATGGCTTCTTTCCAAGTATCTCTTAATTCTGTAATCATCCCATTGACTTCTTCTAATATCGCTGTATCTTTATGAATATTAGCCTCCACCAATCTTTCTATAATATAGGTATATAGGCTCCTTAGGTTTTTAGAAACTTCATACTGCATATCTAAGGTAATATTTAACTCTTGAATAATATCCTGTGTTCTTATTATAGCATCATTTGCCTTTTGAATATTTTTTTGTTCTATAAACATTTTGCCTTGATGGATAAACTTTAATGCACCATTGTATAATAATAATGTCAAATTTTCGGGTGAAGCCGTCATGATGTTGTTTTCTTTGTACTGATTATATGGATTTTGCATTGCCATTGCTTATCTTCCCCCTATTAGTATTGCTGACCCAACTGTGACATCAGCCACGCACTCTGCTGATTCATTTGTGATAAGGCTTTCTCCATGGCTGTGAATTGCTGCCAATAGCGATCTTCTCTTTTTGCTAAAAGCATCTCTTCCCTAGCGATTCTAGAATTAATATTACTAAGATCCTTATCCAGCACACTTTGTGATCCTGCTGTTACAAAATCAATTAGAATATTGGATCGAACATTTCTTAGTAGTGCAGCATCTTCACCTGGACCAGACTGCCTTATTACTTCCTTTATGCCATCGGTCATACCATCATAAATTCTTTGCACCAAGCCTGTATTTTTCATTTTTTCTTTGTCATTTGTTATACTTGCATCTGGAGTTTTAAATAGTAGATTAACTACCCCCTCCGGGTCATCATTGATAGCATTTCGCAGTTTTTGTTCATCAATCACTAGCTTGCCCCCATCTTGGTAAGCACCTGTTGTAATACCTAACTGTGTGATGTTGTTATAGCTACCAGTAACATTCTCTACTCTTTCATATAAATTACTTCGCATCGTCTGTAGTGTTCGGGTCAAGGTACTATCATTTCGGAGCAGTCCACTCTTTGCCTTCTCCTCCCAAAGTTCAATGTCTTTTTCTGACATAGCTTCTTTTTGTTCATCAGTAAGAGGTGCAAAGTCTCTATAATACTTTTCTCCCAATTGCCCATTAATCATGTCTATGATTTTATTATATTCATCGACAAAAGATTTTACTTTATCAAAGATACTGTCTGTATCTGCTTCTACACGGATGGTAATAGGCTCAGCATTCTCTGCCTGCTCTGCTTGAAGCTGTAGGTTAATACCGAAGATAGAGAAGTTATTGGTAGATTTTTTTACTTCTTGACCGTTAAAGAGGATTTTAGCATCCTCTCCTTTAATCTTTAGATTTCCTTCGCCATCAATCTGTTCCGCATCAAATGCTACTTCTGCAAAATTTAAATTATCTCCTGTAGTATCCTTTATTTTTATATACTGATTATCACCAGTTTCTTTCGTAGTAAGCATCAATCTACCTAAGCTTTTATCATAGGCAGCCCTCATGCCTAGACTAACGTCTTCTTTTCCTTCTTCTTTTGATGTAGCTGTATTTAAAAACTTTACAAAGTCATCCATTGTTTTGATATTTGTATCTGATCCAATTTCTACCTTTATGGATCGCCCCTCAGCTGCACCAGTACTCAGTATTAACTCCCTTTTATTAAAATTAAATTTTCCTTCCCCATCTACAAGCATTTTACCATCAAAATTCTCTTCTTTGAGGTTCTTACTAGTGGCACTAGCTACATCCGCCAGCTGCTTCACCTCTATTTTATGAGTTCCTGCCATCGCATTGGCATTAGCAGTAGCCTTCACAATACTTTCGTCATTAGAGGTAGCTTTTTTTACCCAATTAAAACTTTCAGCACTCCTGTTTAGCATCGTGCCTGTGTTAGAAACAGTAGTTAATCCAAAAGCTTTTCGTGAATCCAAAATAAAGTTTGCCATACTTCTATTGATATTGTTATAGGCTTCCTGTCGCCACTTTAAGCGCTGCTCCTGCTGAAAAAATCTGTCAATTCTTAATCTCTCTGCCTTCATTAGGCTTTGAACCATTTGTTCCGTATCCATGCCGGAGGCAATTCCCCCAATTCTCATGATCCCACTTCCTTCCTCATCCCTTCTTTTGGCTACCTTCTATACTTTTTTATCTACAATCAAACCTGCTACCTCCATCATATAAGCCACAAAGTCTAATATTTTTTCTGGAGGCACTTCCCTAATAACCTCGTCATTAGAAGAATTGATTACTTTCACCATCACTTGCTTTGTTGCCTCATGTATGGTGATTTCTAATCTTCTGTCAAAAGCTTCAAAGCTTTCATTAGCTTTCTTTACCGCCTTCACCAGTTGTTCCTCAGTATATCTGTCCTTTTCTTTTACATTTTCCTGATGTTTTATTTCAACACCGTTGTTTTTGATAGGTTGATAGCTTCCTTGCTCACCTACACTTTTTACGCCAGGATTTACTTGAATGTTCTGCATCCCTTCTAATCTCACCTAGGCTCCCTCCTGTTTTTAACATATTTCTCTATAACTTATTATCGGTTCGTTCACAGAGAAAGTTTAACTTTTTTTAGGCTTTTTCAAGTTTCTTGACATTTTCATAAATATTTTCTTTTTCTCTGGAAGCCACAAAATAATTTAGCAAATGAGCCATAATAATGATTCCAGGGATATTTATCATCAATCTTGTTAAAGCAAAATCTTTGCCTAGAGCAGATATTTCAAATAATAAGGTAGGAATTTTTGTGGTGGACCATGCTCCAATGAAAACCAAAATATTTTTAAAGCCAGCCCCTTTTTTTATCAGGATCAGTACAGCTGGAAAAGCTGCATAAAGCGGTCCTGCTGCTGCTGATCCCATTAAAAAAGCCAATGCAGTTCCCTTGATGCCAGAATCCTCCCCCATGTATTTAATCATCAGCTCCTTAGGTACCCATACGTCTAGTAATCCTAGCAAAAGAAATACTGGCGGTACAATCATCGCCATTTCTTTAAAGCTGAAGGTCGCTATGCCTATGGCCTTTACCCCAATACTTCTATGTGTAAGAGTAACCAGCGCCAATACACTAAACATCGCAAAGAAAAATCTATATCGCTTCAACATTTTTTTCATCCTATACCACCCTTCCCATGACATAAGCTACAAGAAAAGAAAAAATAAACGCTAAAACATTTCTCCACAGGGTTAATTTTTTTCCTAGATATTGCATCTCTATGGGGGCCGTTACTACCCCTACCATCATCAAGGAAGATACGAAGGCTGCCATTTGCATAAGCCCTGCACCATTTTCCAATAATAATGCAGCTGTGGGGAAGGCTACAAAGGGAGGCATTAGTGTAATCGCCCCCACCACAGAGGAAATTACCACGCCAAACCAGCCTGACTGACCCCCTAAGATCCTAGCAATCACTTCAGGGTTTAATATCGATAACAAAAGCCCTACAACAATAATAATACCTAAAAATTGTGGCAAAATATTTTCAAAGGCTTTCCAAGCCTTTTTTAGTGCCATTTTCGTTTTTTTTCGATCTTTCACATAGGATACACCTAAAAAACCAAAGGCAGTAGCATATAAGATTAGATTGGCCACTTTTATCACTCTCCTTACAAATATTATACCCCCTATGGGTAGGGGTGAGCAATAATAAATTTTTCTTCCCACTTGATTTAATGGGTGGTAAAATAATCTTAGCAGATGGAGGTGTAAAAATGAAGGGAAGTCACAAAGAAATGCACAAAGACTACTTTTTAATTAATGGGAAAATTGCTCCTGCTGAGGCATTTGATCCCCATGAAATCACAAAAACCACTTCAGTCTATGAAGTCATTCGTATCATTCACGGTATTCCCCTCTTTTTAGAGGAGCATTTAGAACGGTTGAATCAATCCTTCCATTTATTAGGCTTTGATTTTTCCATAGATAAGAAAAGTATAACACAGCAAATTCATCAATTAGTAGAAATCAACAAGTGTTATCACTACAATTTAAAACTTATTGTCAACAATCTCAAAGAAGCTTATCCAAATATATTTTTATTCTTTATTGAAAGTAATTATCCTAGCCATCAACAATACGAAAAAGGCATAGCAGCTATACTGTACCAAGGAGAAAGAGAAAATCCTAATGCCAAAGTTATTTTAAAGAGTTTTCGTCAACAGGTACAGGAGGCGCTGAAGGCAGCTGACGCCTATGAAGCTATTCTAGTAGATCAACATCAGCAGATCACAGAAGGCAGTCGCTCCAATATCTTTTTGGTCAAGGAAGATATTCTTTATACCGCTCCAGCGGCAAAGGTACTAAAGGGGGTTACAAGAAACCGCATTATTGATTTATGTAAAAGTTTGAAGTTCTCCGTAGTGGAGACCCCCATTTCTTTAACTTTTTTAAGGGAAGCTGACGGTTTATTTATGACTGGAACTTCTCCGAAGGTCTTGCCCATTACCTCTGTAGATGGTAAGCCTTATGATTCTATAAGGAATGCAACGATTTATAAAGTACAAAGGGCTTATGATGCTGCAATTGAGAATTACATCAATGGTAGAATTCATTCTCAGTCATAATCACAAGTCTACACTAAGAAACCTTTAGGATTAAATCCTAAAGGTTTCTTTATCCTTCTTATTATCCATGTACACTTTCCCCGAGGTATGCCTTTTTTACTTCTTCATTGGTTAACAATTCCTTGCCTGTACCTTCAAGGGTGATTGTTCCTGTCTCCATAACATAAGCTTGATGAGCGATTTTTAAGGATACGTTGGCATTTTGCTCTATCAGAAGAATTGTCACCCCTTGCTTATGAATTTCTTCAATAATATTGAAAATTTCCTTTACAATCAAGGGTGCTAATCCCAATGAAGGTTCATCCATCATCAAAAGCTTTGGTCTTGACATCAGGGCTCTTCCTACTGCCAGCATCTGCTGTTCACCACCAGACAGTGTTCCTGCCAGCTGCCATGTTCTTTCTTTTAATCGTGGGAATAGAGAATAGACCCACTCTATGTCTTCTTTAATATTCTTTTCATCATTTCTATAAAAAGCACCGATTTTTATATTTTCCAATACCGTCAAGTCTGGAAAAACTCTTCTACCCTCAGGTACAAGGGTGATCCCCTTTCTTACCATGTCTTTGGTTTGTATTTTAGATAAATCCTCCCCATGATAAGTAATCCTTCCTGACTCCGGCTTAATCAAACCTACAATAGAACGAAGGGTTGTACTTTTACCGGCACCATTGGCACCGATTAAGGCAACAATTTTTCCCTCTTGTACCTCTAAGTTAATCCCCTTTAGGGCTTGAATACCACCATAAGAAACCTTCAAATCTTCTATTTTAAGCATCTTCACTCACCCCCAGATAGGCTTGAATTACTCTCTCATTGTTTTGAATCTCATAGGGGCTGCCCTCTGCAATCGTAACACCATAATCTAAAACGTAAATTCTATTGGATATATCCATAACCACCTGCATATGATGTTCAATCAAGAAGATTGTTAGGTCAAACTCCTCTCGAATTTGTCTAATAAAATCTGTTAAATCATTGGTTTCCTTCGGATTCATACCTGCGGCAGGTTCATCCAACAGTAGCAGCTTAGGATCTGTAGCCAAAGCTCTAGCAATTTCCAATTTTCTTTGAACACCATAGGGCAAACTATTGGCCTTTTCGTATCTTAAATCTATTAGTCCTACCTTCTCCAACAGCATGTGGGATTTTTCTAAGATTTCTTTTTCTTCCTTCTTATATTTAGGCTCCCAAATTTTGCCTAAAAAGTCAGGGTACATCTTACCACCGATGGATTGAAATAAATTGGATTTTAAGTGTAGATGGTTAGCAATAAATACATTGTCCAATACACTCAGTTCCTTAAACAAACGAATATTTTGAAAGGTTCTAGCCATTCCCCTCTTTGTAATTTCATGGGGCTTCAATCCTGTAATTTCTCCATCACCAAAAATAATTTTACCCTCTGTCGGTTTGTAAACGCCTGTAATCATATTGAAGGCAGTTGTCTTTCCTGCCCCATTCGGTCCAATTAGTGCAATAATTTCTCCTTGATGAATCTGAAGGTTAAGCTCTTTTACAGCAGTTAATCCTCCAAATCGCATTGTGATATGATCTGTTTTTAACATTGTCATTATTGTCCTACCCCCTTCTTGCTAAAGGGCCTTCTTTGAAAGAAGTTAAAAAAATTATCCCAGCTAAATTCATTGGTACCCATTAAACCGTTTCTAAAGAAAATAACTACAATCATCAATAAGGCAGAAAAAACTACCATTCTAAGCCCAGCAATCCCTTCTAGTTTAACGAAACCAAGGTTGATGGATTCATCTAAAAATCTCAAATATTCTAATCCCGCGGTTACAATAAAAGCAGAAATCACTGTTCCCGTGATACTTCCCATACCACCTAAAACAATAATCAGCAATACATTGAAAGTTAAGACGAAGCGGAACATCATAGGGTTGATGGTGCCTAATAGGTTCCCTAATAATCCACCTCCAATTCCAGCAAAAAAAGCACCGATGACAAAAGACATCACCTTATGTTTAAACAAATTAATGCCCATGCTTTCAGCAGCAATTTCATCTTCTCGAATCGCCTTAAAAGCTTTTCCATAGCTGCTGTTAATTAACGAAACCATGACCATCACTGTGAAGAGCATTGTACCAAAGCTCCACCAAAGATTGGTTGTGTTCGGTATGGATTTCAATCCCAAAGAGCCATTGGTGATGGTTTGGGTATTGGTAAAAATGATACGAATAATCTCTGAAAAACCTAAGGTTGCAATCGCTAAGTAGTCTCCTTTTAACCTCAATGTAGGTGCACCAATCAAAAAGGCTACTAAGGCCGACAACATTCCTCCCAACAGCAAGGCTATGAAAAAAGGTAGCGTTATCTCTGCCAGTGGAGAAATAATAGGCTCTAGAAAAAAAGTCATTTCTTTACTTTCCGGTGTCATTGTCAACAAAGCTGTTGTATAAGCCCCCACCGCCATAAAACCAGCATGTCCTAAAGAAAACAAACCGGTGAAGCCATTGATTAAATTCATACTGAGGCCTAGCACCACATAAATTGCACATAGATTTAGAATTCTTACTTTATAGGAATCAAAGTTTTTACTGGCATACCCTAGAAATAGTACTAACAAAACGATAGATAAGATGGTTAAAATTACATTTCTCTTTTTCATAGTCTACACCTTCTCCGATATTTTTTCTCCCATGATGCCCGTTGGTTTAAATAGCAAGATAATAATCAATAGTACAAAGGCAAAAGCATCACGATAACCCGTCAAGTTTGGCAAAAATGCAATCAGCATAATTTCCCCTACACCAAGGATAAATCCTCCTATCACCGCTCCAGTAATGTTACCAATCCCTCCTACAACGGCAGCAACAAAACATTTTAATCCTGGCATTACCCCCATTGCTGGCTGAATCTGAGGGAATTTTGCTCCCCACATAATCCCTCCAATAGCCGCCAAAATAGAGCCGATACCAAAGGTAATAGTGATAATTCTGTTGACATCGATGCCCATCAACCTAGCGGTCTCATGATCCTTCGACACAGCCCGCATTGCCATGCCTGTTTTGGTTTTATGCACTAGAAATAATAAACTATATAGAAGAATAATGGTTACAACAGGGATAATTAGTGTTAACCTTTGAAAAGAAACTGTACCAATTTTCATTACATCTGTTAATAACTTTACATTCGGAAAAGCCTTTGGTCTACCACCAAAAATAACGATGGCAAGATTTTGAATGAAGAAGGAAGCACCAATAGCAGAAACCATAATAGTGATCCTCGGTGAATCCCTTAAAGGCTTATAGGCGGCTCTTTCCACCATCATCCCCAACGCTGCTGTCATAATAATTGCCACCAAAAAGGATAGATACCAGGGCATATTAAAGACACTAACGCCATAAAAAGCAAAATACAAGGACATCATAAAAATCTCACCATGGGCAAAGTTAATAAGTCGAAGAATACCATAAACCATAGTGTAACCAATAGCAATAAGTGCGTATAAACTCCCCAGTGATATCCCGTTGGTCAAGTACTGCATAAACTGATCAAAACTCATCTCAAACATTCTATGTCCACCACCTCATTAGAATTTATATACTAATTTTTCCATTTGGTATATCACATAACTACGCTTCCCTCCTACAGGAGGGAAGCGTAGTACTTAAAGTCATCTTTCTAATAAGGCTCTATCGTATCTAAGTATACAAATTCACCATTTTTTACAGTTTTGATAACAGCGCTCTTTACAGCATCACCATTTGCATCTAAGGTGATTACACCAGCAGCTCCTTCAAAACCTGTTGTTTTAGCAATCTCTTCTCTTATTTTCACTGGATCTGTTGTTCCAGCTCTTTCAATCGCATCAAGAATTAATATGTAAGCATCATAACCCAATGCTGTAACAGCAGCAGGTTCTTTACCATACTTGGTTCTATAAGCATCTAAGAAAACCTCTGATTCTTTTGTAATCGGCGTTTCAGATGTAAAGAAGGTTGAGAATACAGCACCTTCCACATGCTCTTGGCCGATGTCAATAAATTCTGGTGTTTCCCAGGTATCTCCACCAATAATCGGAATATCAATGCCTAATTGTCTTGCCTGCTGAATCACTAGCGCAGATTCAGTAAAGTTACCAGGAGCAAAAATTACCTCTGGATTTTTAGCAGCAATGTTTAATAATTGTGAAGAAAAATCTTGATCTCCAGTATTGTAATTAACCACTTCAACAATTGCCTGTTCATCTCCAGTTAACTCTACAAAGGAGTCTGTAAAGAACTTGGCCAAACCAACAGCATAGTCATTAGAAACCTCTTGCATAATCGCCGCCTTCTTAGCACCAAGATTGTTAAAGGCATAGTTGGCCATAACAGTTCCCTGGAATGGATCGATAAAACACACTCTGAAGTAGTAATCATTTCCTTGTGTAACCAAAGGATTTGTAGCAGATGCAGCAACCGCTGGTATTTCAGCATCTCTAACAATATCTCCAGCGGCTATAGAATAACCACTACCCCAGCTTCCTATAATCGCTGTAACCTTATCTCTTTCCACAAGTCTAGCTGCTGCACTGGCTGCTTCAACAACATCAGACTTATTATCGGCAATAACAAGCTCTACTTTTTTGCCTAATACCTCTGGATATAGCTCATTTGCTAATCTAACACCTTCTACTTCCAATGCACCACCGGCAGCATTCGCACCAGTGATTGGTTCAAAAATACCAATCTTAATAACGTCTTCTGAAGATTCCTCCCCTTCAGGCGCTGATGTATCTGCTGGTGCTTGGCTGCTACAGCCTGTTAAGCCTAATGATACCACCAACAACATAACTAATAAAATTGAAAGCCACTTTTTCACGTAAATTCCCCCTTTTGATTCTTCTTTTTTTATATGCATCCTTCAGAAATCACCGAAGAATCCATTTTATACATATGCTTCTAATAACTAGAAATATGTATATAATTGGAGAACAACTGTCCATATTCATCCAATAATTTCATTATAATACAAAATTTTAGAATTTACAAAAGTTTTTTAAACAATGGTTTTTACGTAAAAAAACCATGAAGATTTTTTGCATCTTCATGGTTTTTCGTATGAATTAATTTGTACCTGTATATTACTTATATCCGCTTGTTGGCGTTAAACACTAATCTTAGTACTTAAATACTGCTCCTGTACTGGCAGAGGTAACTAACTTGCTATAGCGATATAGATAAGTTCCCTCTTCTGCCTTTGAAGGTGGTTGCTTCCAATCCTTTTGACGGTTTTGTATTTCTTCGTCACTTAAATCTACCTTCAATATCCTGTTGGGAATATCAATTTCAATCATATCTCCTTCTTGAATAATCCCTATCGGTCCCCCCTCTGATGCCTCTGGAGAAACATGTCCTATACAGGGTCCTCTCGTACCCCCAGAAAAACGTCCATCAGTAATTAAGGCAACAGATTTTTCTAAGCCCATACCTACGATAGCAGCAGTAGGACTTAGCATTTCCCTCATACCAGGGCCACCTTTAGGGCCTTCGTAACGGATGACTACCACATCGCCTGATTTGATCTTCTTACTGATAATGGCATCATAAGCCTCTTCTTCTGATTCAAATACCCTTGCTGGTCCTTTGTGCACCATCATTTCAGGCTCTACTGCCGATTGTTTGATAACAGCTCCATCTGGTGCAAGGTTACCTCTAAGAATGGCAATACCACCTTCTTTGTTATAAGGATTGTCCATATCACGAATAACATCATTATCCCAAACCGATGCCTTTGCCACACTTTCCCCTAATGTTTTGCCAGTAACAGTAATTTCATCGGGATAGACCATACCTGCTTTAATTAATTGATTGATAACAGCAGAGATCCCTCCCGCCCTGTGAAGATCTGTTATACTATAGGTGCCAGCAGGACTTAACTTCGTGATATTGGCAACTTTTCTACTGATTTCGTCAAACACCTCAAGACTTAAAGGTACCTTTGCTTCATTGGCAATCGCCATAAGATGCAGCACTGTATTGGAGGAACCACCTATAGCCATATCTACAGTAACAGCATTTCTAAAGGCCCCTAGGGTTAAAATATCTCTAGGTCGAATATTTTCCTTTACCAACTCCATAATTTGAAGTCCCGCTCTTCTTGCCAATTGCTTTCTTTGTCCATAGGGTGCTGGTATCGTTCCATTTCCTGGAAGACCTATTCCTAGAGCCTCTGCAAGGCAATTCATGGTGTTGGCAGTAAACATCCCAGCACAGCTGCCACAAGTTGGACAGGATTCCATTTCAATTTCCTCTAATTGTTGTGCATCAATATTTCCTTCCGCATAAGAACCTACTGCTTCGAAAGCACCTCTAATTAAGTCCACTGTCTTTCCCTTATGGCTTCCTGTCAGCATAGGGCCACCACTAATATAGATAGCAGGTATATTCATTCTGGCAGCTGCCATCATCATCCCCGGCACGATTTTATCACAGTTTCCTATTAGAACTAGACCATCAAATTTATAACCTACTGTCATGGCTTCAATAGAATCAGCAATCAACTCTCTAGTAGACAATGGATACTTCATGCCACTATGATTCATGGCAATACCATCACATATACCAATCACAGGAAATTCCATAGGGGTTCCACCCCCGGCACTTACCCCTAGCTTCACCGCCTGTGCTATCTCATCTAAATGAAAGTGTCCTGGAATTACTTCATTATGGGCATTAACAACCCCAATAATTGGTTTTTTTAAATCCTCTGGCAAATAGCCCATAGCGTAAAATAAAGAACGATGGGGTGCTCGATCTGGACCTTGATAAGTATTGTTAATTTTCATCATTGATTCAACTCCCTGTTGCTTTTTTTTATACTTTATCAAAAAAAAAGATTCAAAACTATTCATTATTTGAAGAAATAGTTAGAATCTTTTGTCATGGCTATTTTTATTATTTTGTTATTTTTGATTATTTTGTCATAAGTTGTCGTCTATAGTTGGTAGGGGTCATGCCTTCATAGCGTTGAAAAACAATACTAAAGTAGCTTAAATCCTCATATCCCACGCGATAAGAAATTTCATTCAAAGTCAAATTAGGATTTTTCATAAGCTCCTTGGCTTTATGAAGTCGCACTTGATTTAAATAGTTGGAAAAATTGATACCAGTTTTTTGTTTGAAAAACTTAGAAAAATACGTACTGCTTAAACCCGCATAATTTGCCACATCCTGCAGTTGCACCTTTTCATGATAATGTGCTTGAATATATTCCTTCGCCTTTACAATCACTTCATCTTCATAATCTTCATCATCTTCCTCTTGTCGCATTATAGCAGGCTTTGCTTCCTGTTTTTCCGTTAAAGTCAAGAGCCTTTTTAATAATTGTTTTAAGTCTTCTGGAGAAATAGGCTTCAACAAGTAGTCCATAGCCCCTAACCGCAAAGCTTCCTGAGCATATTCAAATTTATCATAGGCAGAAAGAAAAACAATTTTTACGTAAGGCAGTTTTTCTACGATCTTTCTAGCCGCCTCCAATCCGTTGCCCTCTGGCATTTTAATATCCATCAAAACAGCGAAAGGCTTTATTTTAGGAGCCATATCAATGGCTTCTTTTCCAGTGGAAGCCTCAAACACCTCAATCTTCATTGCTTCCTCTGCAATGATAAATTTAATATACTCTTTAATCATTTTTTCATCATCTACAACAAATAACTTCATTACCCAAGCTCCTTTTTGTAATTGGTTATTGGTAGTTTTATAAATACCTTGGTACCTTCTCCCCAATGACTTTGTATATCAAATTGAAAGTCTTCTCCATAATAGTAGGAAAATCTCTCCTTTAAATTATTTAATCCAATGCCAGTTCCTTCTTTTTCATCACTTTTTTTCTCAAATAACTTTTCCATGACTTCTTTTTTTATACCACAACCGTCATCCATCACCTGTAAATATAGATAATTGTTTTTTCTTCTTCCCTCAAGGGTAATAGTAACTTCCCTTCCTAAAGCCTCTACACCATGGGCAATCGTGTTTTCTACTAAAATTTGCAGTGTCATAAAGGGAATCTCTATGTCCAAAACAGCCTCTTCCATGTCTATCTTTGTCTGAATAAGGTGTTGAAAACGCTTTTTTTGTATAAATAAATAATCTTGAATATAGTCTAGCTCCTCTTTTACCTTCACCAATTCCTCTGATTTCTTTAGCGTAGTTCTTAGTAGGTTGGAAAGAGCAAAAGTGGTTTCTGCTGCCTCCTTGGCCCCCTGCATATAGGCTAATTCTCCTATGACACTTAAGGTGTTGAAGAGAAAATGAGGACTTAACTGAGCCTGTAAGACCCCCATTTTCACCTCTTGCAGCGTTTTTTCCAGCTCTATTTTCTTTTTCTGCTCCTCTAATACTTGAATCGTTTTCTTATGCAATTCCTTCTGGGCTAAATGACTGATACCAGATTCCACAATAAAATGACTCATGGTCATAAGGGATTCAATAATAGCATGCAACCTTCCCTTCGTCATTCTCCGTAGGTTAAGGTAGGCGGTCATCAATTCCTCATTTCCCTTAACTTCTTTTTCTAAGACCTTGATGGTTTCTTTAGAAGGTTCGTTTAAAAATACCGGCCCACAACTAATACTGCCTATATAAGTGTCTCCCATAAATATAGGGGTATGAACTGTCACAAGATCCAGGCAGCAGTTTGCCACCTTCGTCTCATTTGCCACCTCTATGGTCTTTTTATTCTTCAAATGACAGTTTGTGTCGTAGCTGCAGTGCAGTTTGCAAAAAGCTGAAAGATTGCTGGGCTCTGTAATAATTTCTCCTTTTTCATCTTTAATGACAATCGCCATTTGGGAAGCCTCTGAAAACTTATCTTGAATTTTTTGCAGCATGGTTACATCAATAATATTTTTTAAATTATCCATGGCAAAACGTTTTGTAAATTCCACTGGCGGTAATATTTCTCTATAATCTAGACTCGTAGCATTATACACGATAATCATTTCTAGGGCTTCATCCGTCAGGTTTTTCACTTCATGTTCCGCATAAGGAGGCATATGATAGATTCTTCCGTAGGATAAAGGATATTCTTCTCCGTCAATCCAATGCACACCTTTACCAGACAAAGTATATAGTATTTGTTCATCCCCTGTATGAAGATGTTTTTTTTGCTCTGTATTGGGTAAAAAAGTAATGTGCCCCACCATCAACTTCCCTTTGTCCACTTCTTCCGGTTCATGAAGCCACTTCACCGTTCCCCATTCAAAGTACTGTTTTAAAGGCCTTATTACATTTTTATTGTTATATTTTTCTTTCTTCATTTTCTTCCCTCAATGTTTTGTTCTTTATTATATCATGCTTGTTTTTATTATACCATTTTTATAACTTATTCCTTCCGTAAAAATTTTCTAATTTTATCTATAGGATGACAAACTTTAGATTAAGATCAAAAAGCCTTTATAGATGTGTGCCCCTAAATTTTAATATACTAAGGGCTACATTTTCTAAAAATTTAACTTTTATTTGCTTTAGCATCAAGGGTTTTATGGTATAATATCAATAATTTTACCACTTCTAATGAGGAGAAATCTATATGGATGATAAAAACACTTTGGTCATTATGGCAGGAATCAGCGTAGGTTCCTGTGCCTTAAGAATGAATATAGCAGAAGTTCTAGCAGATGGCAAAATAAGACCCTTAGAAATCGTCAGTAAATCTATTGCCTTAGGGAGAGATACCTTTTCCAAAGGAAAGGTAAGCTATGAGGTTGTGAACGAAATTTGTGAGGTCTTGAAGGGCTTTAAGAAATTAATGAGTGAATATAAGGTAAAAACCTATCGTGCCGTAGCCACCAGCGGTATTCGTGAAGCCGAAAACAAGGATTATATTTTAGATCAGATTTATTCTAAAACTGGATTAAAGATTGAAATCATCAATAGTTCCGTGAAGCGTTTTCTTACCTACAAAGCCATTCGGGAAAATTTACAAAATCATGAAAAAATCCGGGAAGAAGGGTCTATGGTATTGGATATTGGTTCAGGTAATATCGAAGTCTCCATCTATCAGCAAGGTAACTTAACCTTTAGTCAAAATCTAAAGCTGGGATCACTACGTCTAAAGGAGGTTTTATCTGAATTAGAAAGCAAAACCTTAGACTTTCCTAAACTCTTGGAGGACTACATTAAAAGCAATACAGATATCTTAGCAAAAACCTTCGATATGCATAGTAATGTGAAGCACTTTATTGTACTGGGGGATGTGATGAAGGATCTTAGTAAGCTGTGTGATTGTAATAACAATTATATAGAAAAAGACCGGTTTTTTACCATCTACCAAAACCTTCTATACAAACCCTCCCACAAAATTTTAAGTTCTTATAAGATTTCTAAAGAAGGAGCCTATACACTGATGCCCTCCTTGATCCTTTTGAAAGTATTTTTAGGTATGACCTCCTCACCTCAAATCTATGCTCCTTTGGTAAATCTTGAGGATGGTATTGTAGCAGATTTAATCGACCAAAAGTTAAACACCAAGAGAAAACAGGAATTTCTTCACGATATCTTCACCTTAGTGCGCTCCTTAGCAAAAAAATATCGTTATGACGAAAATCACGCCAATGAAGTGATGGATAAATCCCTTCGACTCTTTGATGGACTCAAGCGATTACATGGCTTAGGCGAAGAAGAAAGATTTTTACTGCAGTTGGCGACGATTCTTCATGATGTTGGGAAGTTTATTAATATCAACCAACATTATAATCATTCTTATGATATTATTATGGCTTCCAATATCATGGGTATTTCTCAGCAACAATTGGAAATTATAGCAAATATAGCAAAGTATCACAGTACCTTGACCCCTACCATCAATCACAAGAATTTCAACAGATTAAGCCACGATGATCGGGTGATTATTGCAAAGCTGGTATCTATCATCAGAATCGCCGATGCCTTAGATCGTAGTCATCAACAAAAAGTTAAGAATATCGAGGTAAAACTCCAGGAAAACAAGATGATCATTAAAGCCACCACAGCAGAGGAGATTTTATTGGAGGAATGGACTTTTGAAGCCAAATCCTTTTTCTTTCAGGAGGTATTTGGCATAACACCTATTTTACATATAAAGAGGGAGATATGATGTTGAAGGAAGTAAACTTAAATAAAAGTGAATACTTTATTAATAGGGAACTAAGTTGGCTGGAGTTTAATGATAGGGTTCTGCAGGAGGCACGAGACAATAAAAACCCTCTGCTGGAAAGATTAAAGTTTTTAGCCATTACCAGCTCTAACCTGGATGAATTTTTTATGATTCGGGTAGCTTCCCTAAAGGATCAGGTTAACGCAAATTACCATAAGCCAGATCCCTCTGGTTTAACCCCTAAAAAACAGTTAAAGGAGATTTCTCTCCGTACACAGCAAATGGTCTCGCAGCAGTATCATATTTTCAATCGATCTATCATGCCGATTCTTAAAAAGCATCAGCTTTACCTTATTACGAAAGAAGAGCTGGCGGAGGATCAAAAAAGTTTTTTACAGGAGTATTTTCGAACCTTTGTTTACCCTGTGCTGACGCCCATGGCAGTAGATTCCAGTAGACCCTTTCCTCTGATCTTAAACAAAAGCTTAAATATTGCCGTACTGATAGAGGAAAAGGAGGCGCCAGATGGGGTGATTTTTGCCACCGTTCAAGTACCTTCTGTATTGCCTAGAGTAATTGAACTTCCTAAGGTCACCGATAAACATCAGTGCTTCATCCTGTTGGAGGAAGTTATTGCATTATTTATTGATGATTTATTTTTAGGCCATACTGTCCTTTGTGCCTATCCCTATAGGATCACCAGAAATGCAGACTTAACCATCGAAGAAGAGGAAGCAGAAGACCTCTTGATTGAAATCGAACGCTCTTTAAAAAAGAGAAAGTGGGGGGCTGCCATTAGGCTGGAGGTAGATGAAGATATGGATGAAAAACTTGTCCATATACTAAAAAATGTGTTAGAAATCCATGATGGAGAAATCTATTCTATTAATGGTCCTTTAGACTTAACCTTTTTGATGAAGTTATACGATCTAAAAGGTTATGATCATTTAAAATATACAGAATATATCTCCCAGACCCCAAAGGATTTAATCGATTGCGAAGATATTCTTGAAGCCATTGATAAAAAAGATATCTTCCTCCATCACCCTTATGAAAGCTTCGATCCAGTAGTGGAATTTGTAAAAAAAGCTGCTAATGACCCTATGGTATTAGCCATCAAACAAACCCTCTATCGTGTCAGCGGTAAATCCCCTATTGTTCAAGCATTGATGGAGGCAGCGGAAAAAGGAAAACAAGTGACGGTGTTGCTGGAGGTAAAAGCTCGTTTTGATGAAGAGAATAATATTCAGTGGGCAAAAAAACTAGAAAAAGCAGGATGTCATGTAATTTATGGTCTTGTGGGGTTAAAAACCCACTGTAAAATTACCCTGATTGTTCGTATGGAAGAAAATAGGATCAAAAGATATGTTCATCTAGGTACAGGCAATTATAACGATATTACCGCTAAATTTTATACAGACATGGGGTTATTTACCTGTAATCAACACTTCGGTGCTGATGCTTCTGCCATTTTTAATATGCTCTCCGGCTATTCTGATCCCCCTGATTTACACAAGCTGGAGGTAGCTCCCCTCAATTTAAGAAGCAAGTTTCTACAACTGATCGGAAACGAGATTGAAAATGCTCAAAGGGGCAAAAAGGCAAGAATTATTGCTAAGATGAATTCCTTGGTAGATACAGAAATTATCAAAAACCTTTATCGTGCTTCTATTGCTGGTGTAAAGGTGGAGCTGATCATACGAGGAATCTGCTGTCTGAAGCCTGGCATTCCAGGTGTCAGTGAAAATATTACCGTGATTAGTATTGTTAGCAGATTTTTAGAACATAGTAGAATTTTTTATTTTTATAACGATGGTCAAGAAAATCTTTATTTGTCCAGCTGCGACTGGATGCCAAGAAATCTAGATAGAAGGGTAGAAATACTTTTTCCTATAGAAAGCCTTCGTATCAAGGAAAGAATTATTGATATCCTGAAGATCACCCTTTTGGATACAATCAAAGCAAAACAACTGAATGCCGAAGGCAAGTACATAAAAATAGATAAGCGGGGAAAAAAACTGCTGCATTCCCAAAAATATTTTTGTAAATTTGCTTTAAAAACCACGAAAAAGCACCTACAGGAGAGGTCTCAAGCCATTTTCGAACCTATCCTGTCGGATAAACGCATACAACAAGATGAAAACTAACCCACAATAGAAGGTGAAAATTTATGAACAAAAAACTTGCCATCATCGACTTAGGATCTAATTCTGTACGCATGATTATTATGAAGGTTTATGAAGATGCCTCCTATAAAATGATTGAACAGGCAAAGGAAATGGTACGATTAAGTGAAGGTATGGGGGAAGAACGAATCCTAAAGCCTCTTCCCATGGAAAGAACCCTTGATACCTTAAAACTATTTAAAAAGTTAATCAATGTTCATCAGGTAGATCAAATCTTCCCTATCGCTACCGCTGCCGTAAGAATCGCTAGAAACCAAGAGGCTTTTCTAGAAAAAGTACAACAAGAAACGGGTTTTTCCTTTCATGTTATCACTGGTGAGGAAGAAGCCTATTACGGTTATATGGGGGTAATCAATACCATCAAATTAGAAAGCGCTCTGATGATCGATATCGGGGGCGCCAGCACAGAATTAGTTTGGATAGAAAATAAGCAATTAAAAAAAGCTGTGAGTCTCCCCTACGGAGCTGTTACCTTAACTGAAATGTTTTTACCTAAAGATACAATTGAAGCTTCTGCTGTAAAAACGCTAGAAAACTTTATCAAGAAGCAATTTGATAAGATACCTTGGTTAAAAGAAGCAGACGGTTTGCCTATAGTAGGGCTAGGGGGAACGATTCGAACCCTGGCAAAAATAAATAAGCACATCATCGGATTTCCCTTAGTGAGCCTGCATAATTATCAGATCACTTTTCAAGAGGTTTTAGCTATTTACGAAAAAGTTAACCACGGAAATAAAGCAGCCATAAAAAAAATTCCCGGTGTAAAAAAGGAACGGGGGGATATTTTAACCGCTGGACTTGTACCTATTAAATTGTTAATGGAATATATCAGAGGTACCCAATTGATCATTAGTGGTAATGGACTACGGGAGGGGGTTTTTTATAAAAACTACCTGGCCATGACGCAACAACAGGACTTAGTAGAGGATGTTCTACTACACAGCATTGAAAACCTATTGATCAATTATGATATGAACAGAAAGCACTGTTATCATGTAAAAGATTTGGCCCTAGCATTATTTGACGAAACCAAAGAAATCCATCGCTTAGGGCAAGAAGAAAGAAGACTTTTGATGGCCTCTGCCCTGCTACATGACATTGGCATGTATATTGATTATTATAATCATCATAAGCATGGCTTCTATCTTGTACTGAACAGTGTGTTAAATGGTCTTAGAAATAGAGAACGACTGATGTGTGCTTTTATCGTCTCCAATCATCGTGAAATGAAATTTCGTGAAAACTGGAGAAATTATACCATGCTGATTGATAAAAATGATCATGATATTATACGAAAACTTACGATTTTCCTGCAGATTGCCGAAAAACTGGATCGTGGAGGCTATGGCGGTGTAAAAAATCTCTATTGTAGTATCACCCCCAACAAGGTAAAAATTAGGCTTCAAGCGGATCATCCTGTAGACTTAGAAATCAGCGGCGCCATGAAATACGAAAAATGCTTCGAAAAGATATTTCACAAAGGTTTAGAAATCCATGCCAATATTTTTCACTAAAAGAACCAACCATCCTCTAATGAAGGATGGTTGGTTTTATGAAATTACTTTTTATATTTATTCGCTAACAGTTCTCCAGCTACCCCAATGTTTTCTAAATCGTTTTCCTTAATCACTACAGTAAAAGCTTCTTTAGGCATACTTAGCACACTGGTAGAAGCCTCTGTCAGTTTTTTTACTAATTTTTCCTTTTGTTCCTTGGTTAGTTTAGGACCGTCAAAACTAATGTATGGCATGACTTACCTCCTGCATTTCAAGATTTCATTAAAATGATTGCAAACTTATGGTTTCCAAAATCCTATGATCTATGCATTATGTAATATCTTTAAGCTTTTGCTAAGAAGTCCTTTTCAAATTCATCAATAGATTGTTTTAATAGTGTTACAGAATAAGCCATAGAAGGCCCTGCTCCAAAGGCAACCGCTACCATCGCCGCCTCCATAATTTCTTCACGAGTTGCTCCAGCCTCTAGTGCCTTATACACATGATACACGATGCAATACTCGCAACGATTATAGGCACCGATTGCTACACTGATTAATTCCTTTGTTTTTAAATCCATCACATCGGTCTTGTAGGCTGCTGCGTTTAACTTCATAAAAGCTTCCACTTGGGCTTTGTTGGTTGTCTGCACCTCTTGTAGTCCCTGCGCAAATTCATTGAATATTTCTCTTGGACCTCTTGACATAAGAACACTCCTTTATAAGAAAATAGTTGGTACTACTCTTTCAGTATACCAACTATGGATTAGAAGTTCAATATGAAGAAAATATATGGCTTAGGCATATATCACTGCTTTTTTCTCACTATTTTTTTCTATCAACCTTTTCTTAGCCACCAATATTGATAAGGAACCCTTTCTAAAACGAAATCTTCTATATCCTGTGGTAAGACAGGAGCTTCCTCCACTAACGCAACCACCGCTGTAGGATTTACTGGGGGATGAAATATCCGATTCCCCCTTTCTCATCTCATTGTAGGTAGGAAACCTGTATTTGTCAATGGAGGCTATTTACTCAACTTGAAATAATTCCCTGTTTTATGATTTTAATATAAATCAAATGGGTAAAAAAAGTGTATATAAATATAGTGCTATAAATTTTAATATACTAAGAGCATAGGTTTATCCAATGATCATGCTCAAATAAGAAGGAGGCTTTTATCAAATGCAGGAAACAATCAAGTACGTTGTTATTGGCAATGGCATTGCTGGCTTATCTGCCGCCCAAACCATTCGAAAACTTGATGCTCAGGGAAGTATAAAAATCATCAGTTGTGAAAAATATTTAACTTATTATCGCGTCAAACTATCACACTTTATTAGTAAAAATTTTCAAGATGAGGAGCTACTCGTTAGTAAAAAGCAATGGTATGATGAGAATCAAGTGCATGTAGAGCTAGGTGTAACTGTAGATGGACTTGATCCCCAGAAAAAAGAGCTTCAGTTATCCAGTGGCAAGAAGGTATTTTATGAGCAATTGTTAATTGCTACCGGCAGTAGTCCTTTTGTCCCTCCCATCGCTGGAAGGGAGCTAGCGGGGGTCTTTGCTCTCAGGACGCTAGAGGATTTAAAAAACCTTCAAGATTACTTAAAAGACTGTAATACCGTTACCGTCATCGGAGGGGGATTATTGGGGCTAGAAGCAGCTTGGGCCATCAAAGAACTAGGCAAAAGCGTAAATGTTCTAGAGTTTTTCCCTTATCTACTGCCAAGACAGTTAGATGAAAATATTTCAAAAGAATTTACTAAAAAATTAGAGGAAAAAGGATTAAATATCTATACAAATACAGCCGCTGAAAAAATCTTAGGAGAAGAAAAGGTCACAGGATTGGCACTAAAAGGTGGTCAAGAGCTACAAACAGATGCTGTATTATTTTCAGCCGGCATTCGCCCCAACTTAGACCTCATAAAAGGTCTCACCATCAAAGCAGATAAAGGTATTCACGTAGACCCCCATATGAAAACCAACCTAGAAAATGTTTTTGCTGCAGGAGACGTAGCAGAAATAGATGGCAACGTTTTGGGTTTATGGAATACCGCCGCTGATCAAGGAAAGGTAGCTGGAGAAAATATGACAGGTGGTACAAAAACCTATCATCCCAGTCAATTGAGTACATTGCTAAACATTGGAGGATTGTCGGTCTTTTCTATAGGAAATGTACAAAACTTCACAGATACGATAGCAGATAGAGATGCAGAGGTCCACTATAAGTTCTATGTCACTGATGGTATCATTACTGGTGGTGTAGTCATCAATGATATGGCAAAGATACCGAAGGTAAAAAAGGCAGTCAACAATAAAATTTCTATTGCAGAAGCCTTGAAGACAGGTAAAAATCATCAGGAGATTCTCAAAGATCTCCTCCAGTAAAGGATGAAAACAGGGGCGAAACACCGCCCCTGTCCTACTAAATTCTACTCAATAACACCATATATAAAGGAATGATTAAGGCACTGGCTAGGGTTGTAAAAGTAACCATAAGGGTAGCATATTCATAATCTCCCCCATAGGCTTTAGAAACAATCGCTACCTGTGCCATCACAGGCATAGCAGATTGAATAATAAACACCTTGAACATTAGCGGAGGAATTGGAAAGAAAATCGCTAAAAGATAGACCACAAGAGGAGCGATCAAAAATCTACCCAAAAACAAAAGTAATTGGTCTATGCTAAAGGAAAGCTTCCTGATATCAATAGAATGAAAAGTCATGCCAATGAAAAGCAGAGATAGAGGGGTTGTTAAATTCCCTAAATATCTGCTGGTATCCACGATGAAGCTAGGCAATCTGATTTCCAAAAGCACAAGAAGCACCCCAACAAAAAAGCCCATACAGGGGGGTGATAAGATAGACTTTGCAGTCTCCTTAGAAAATATTTTCTTCTTTCCCTCTCCACCATCATGGCTAATTTTCATGATACCGATGGTCCAGAAAAAAAGTGTATTTGCTACAAAATATAATAAAGCATAAGGAACACTGATTTCTCCAAACAAGGCAATATTTACAGGAATACCTATAAACACTGTATTGGATACGGTAAACATTGTCTCAAAGGTTCCACGCCTATTGGGTTGAACAAAGAAATGAGAAAAAACAACACTGATTAAGAAGCATATAAATATTGATAAAAAAGGAATCAGCAATCCAATTGCTGAATCTAGAAGCATCCCTTTAGTAAAAGAAGTGGTAAAGTTATAAATCATTAGTGCTGGGAGAGAGATGGTTGTAACCATTCTAGAAAAAAGCTTAGATGTGCTTTCATCAAACCATCCTATTTTGGTTAAAATATAACCGATTAGAATCAAAATAATAATACTAAGAATACTTTGTATTGCAGTAAAAATAACCATACTTTATTATGTCCCCTTTTATTGTTATTTGCTTAGCTGGCGCAATGATTTAATGAAGAATCGTAATTTCAATTCTTCGATTGCTGGCTCGTCCTTCTGCTGTAGCATTGGAGGCAATAGGATGATTTTCTCCAAAGCCACTCACAGAAATTCGTTCCTCCGCCACTGACTTTTCTTCGATTAAAACTTTGGCTACATTAATGGCTCTAGCCACTGACAGCTCCCAATTTGATGGGTATACAGACGTATTTATAGGAAGATTGTCTGTATAACCTGCTACAATAATTTTATTGTCGATTTTTTGTAATCTCTCTCCAATATGATTTAATACGATATGTCCCTCCTCCGATAGATCTGCTCGTCCGCTTGGAAACAGAATACCATCTTTAAATCGAATCAGAAGTCCCGTATCGTTTTGTATAATATTGACTTGATCCAAAAGGTCTTGTTCTCTTAAATAGGCAATAAACTCTTCCTGGGATTGTTGAATATCTACTTCTATATCCTCTAAGCCAAAGAGCAAAGCAGCCAAAGAAAGGTTTTGATTTTTTAATACTTCATTTTCTTTACTAAGCTCATCCACTTGACTACTTAAATCCTCTACCTCTGAAGAAAGGGCAGCTTTTATATCATGTAACAAACTGGTTTCCTCCGCCGTAAAGATAAAAAATATAATAAAAAAGCATAAAACAATGGTGATCATATCACTATAGGTAATAATCCAGTTGTTTGAAAACTCTATTTCTGGTTTTTTATTCTTGTATTTTGAACTCATGGAGCTGATAGTTCCTTTCATTTACCCTCTTACCAGGATATTCTAGACGATGCTCTTCCTTTAGCATAACGTTCATCTTATCAAACACGTTTCTTGCTGAATCATTTTGAGCAATCAGCAGCATGCCCTCCATAATCATAGCATACCTTAAAACAATTTTATCAATATATTCCTTAATTCTTACCATAATGGGAACAGCGATAAAGTTAGCGATCAAACTACCGTACAGTGTACTTACTAAAGCCGCTGCCATATTATTCATGATCTCATAGGGCTGATGCATGTTGGCCAATAACCCTATCAATCCCACCAGTGTTCCTATAAGACCCAAAGAAGGTGCAACATGGGAAATCATTTTGAAAACATGATAGGCTTTAAGCAAGTTTATCTCCCTTGATTCAATATCCTTTTCTAAAATATCCCGAATGACCTCTGGCTTTTTATAATCATTTAACAAAATCATGCCATCTCTTATAAAAACATCCTCTTCTACAGCGATGTCAGATTGTATAGATAACAAACCATCCTTTTTTACCTTCACAGCAAGACTGTGGATTTTATAGATATCCTCAGCATAATTGATTTCTTCTATAAAGCTTTCTTTCGTGATTTTCAATGTATCTGCTAACGTCGTCATAGAAAAACTAATGAACACAGATATAAAAATCCCCGCAAAAATAATTTGTACTGCGGTTGTGTTTAATAGAAGTTTTAAAGAAATGCTACTTACAAAGGATTGTCCAATAATCAAAATCATAGGTACAATCACCAAAAGCTTTTTATTCTTGCCCTCGAAATTAATTTTCATCCTATGCCTCCAATGATTTTGCTCTCATTTTAATGAATTTTATTCTATATTATCATATTATTTTAATGAAGTCATGAGCCAATAGATAAAACCTCTGAGTTTGCCATAAATATTTGAAAAAAAGGCATTTCTATGGTAAAATATAGGAATAAGTGTTAAATTCTTCATAAAAAATCTTGAAAGGGAGTGCATAGGAAATGAAAAAAGTACTGGTTGTTATGCTACTAGTAGCTTCCATGTTAACCATGGTTGGATTTGCCCCAGCAGAAGCATCCTACTGGGAAGAGCTAAAAACAATGTATGAATGGGACGCTATGGAGGGAGATGTAACATTAAATCTTACAGTAGTAGTTCCTCCTGACTTAGACCAGCAATATAAGGTACATATGTATTCAGAAACAAATCTAAAGGATTTTATCTCTTATACTGAAATGCATATTGAAGATGTAGCAGGCTTGCAACATATTCCAACAATTAAAGCTTATACACAAGGTTCAAATCTTTATATCAATAGAGAAGCTATGCTTGCTCTTCTAGCGGCAATGGGGAAAGAAGAAGCGCTGGATATACCAGAAGCGTATGTCATGTTACAAAGTAATCAAAACAACATGGATATGAATGCTAATATACTAAAGGATATGATCGCATTCATTGAAGAAATGGACTTAGGTATTGATTTAGGTATGACACAGGAGGGTAATGTCTATACCTTAACATTAGAATCTGATGAACTTATCGACCTTTTGGATGCCTATATCCAATACGTCATCACCAATATAGATCAATTGCCTGCTGGTTTTATGCCACCTGAAGCCACACTAACAGAAGAAGAAAAACAAGAGGTTTTACAAAGCTACAATACCTTCCTAGCACCCCATAAGGAAATGGCAAAGGCATTTATTCAAGGAAGCTTCTATCATCAAGTAAGCACATTTGAAGATGATGCCTATAATGAAAAAGCAACCTTAGCGATAAAAACCCCTATGGGTCAAGTAGATATGGAAAGTACTTCTACTTCTAAAAGACTCACTTCTTCTAATATTCAACTACCAACATCAGTGATGACGATTACAGAAGAAGAACTTACTCATCTACTAACAGGGGGCCTTACTCAAACTTCTGCTGAAACTTCTAATATGGAATTAAAAGCCGTTATCGGTCTTGAGGGAGATTATGTAAAACTGGCAGAAGAAGTAGAAGCAGGAAAACTTCAATTACATTTAGTAAATAAAAGAGCCCATATCACTATGGCAGATGCCTCTAAACTGCTAGACCTAGAGATAGCGGCTAGTGAAGATTTATTAGCTATCAAAGATTTAGAAAACTACGGTTTTTATGTTATATGGCAGGATGCAACAAATACCATAGAAATTTATCAGTAAGATAAAGAACTTAAAAACCCCCCATGTTATCAAAGTAACATGGGGGGTTTTAAGTTCTTGCATTACAACCGAATATCTAGTTTTTTCCCTATCCACGTCATCTTCTACCAAAGCTAGAAGATGATTTTTCTTCTTTCAGGTACCTTAATGAGGATCTAGCGCTATGTATTTTAAAGATCTCCTTTTAAATAAGCCATCAGATGGAAGAGAACGACCCGTAACCAATAATATTGTGATTATGCTTTAATTATTCCTCCGCCTTCCATGCATCTAATTTTTCCATCGTTAAGTCATAGGTTTTTTGACAAACCTCTGGCAGTTCTCCTCCCAATATATTTGCTGCTTGCTTAAAACCTTCTTCGATGGCAGATCTTAACAGATCAATTTTCTCTTTGTCACCACCTGAAATGGCTTTGGCAAAGGCTATAATATTGTCGCTAACACCCTCAGGGCTTAATGGCCCTCCTTCAGCAATCATAGCCTGTGCTTCTAGACGAGTTTCTTCATCAACCTTAATCTCTGATTCTAGTCCAACAAGATCCTTGAAGGTTAAACCCTGTCTTTCCAGCAGCTGTCTTACCATTTCTTTTAAATGGCTATAGGTTCTTTCACTTTCTTCTTTTAGTTTTTGGATGGTATCCATATCTACTTTATGCATAGGTTTTTTATAGATCCCAGTCTTTTCTTCCTTCTGGGTTGGTATGTATTCATCCTTTAGTTCTTTATCCTTTGAAGGAATATTTTTTTGTTTCTCCTCTTTCGTTGTTATTTGTCTGTTAGAAAAATAATTTTTGTCGGGTACACTGTTGATTCTCATCAAAATCTCCCCCTTAAAGTCAATAGATTTATTTTTTCCATCCTACCTTAAAAAGTTTTTTATCACTACAGCTTAGCAGCATTCATTGCCCACTGAAGGTTCTTCATCAGACTAAATATCAATCACTTTTGAGTTGTTGTCACTGTAGCTTCTTATTCAGGATAGCATGTTCTATAAATATTATCGGCTTTTTGCTTGTTTTCCTTAATAATATCTTTATCCGCTTTTAACACTTTCTTTTTGCTATACTTATATTTTACGATAAGTATAGGTTTTGAACTGTTTCTAGCAATAAAGTTTGTGTAAAAAGCAGCAGAAAAAAGACCCCTCTCAGGATCTTTAGCGGCCATTTTATTAAACTTTAATCCTAGAACAGCTGGGTACTTTCCCTATCTAATAGTTTTACCTGCTCTTCTTGCATCATCTCATCATCTCATTTTTTATTATTTACAGACTAATATCTAGATTTTTCCCTAGATGAGGATTTACAGATTGCTCCATCATCTTGGTGTTTTCCTGTACCATTTGTACCATATCATTCATCTGGGTTTGCCCTGCATCCATTGCCATTTTCATGACGGAAATGCTGGCTTGCTGAGTTACTTTCATTTGACTTAGTCCCATTGATAAGGCTGCTATATCCATAGTATCATCTCCTTTCTCCTATGATAGAATGTAGGGTCTCAACGTTTTTTCCAGTTCTTCCTTCCAGTTCTTGAAGGCTGGTTCTAGGGTCAGCTGCATAATTTCATAGGCTTTTTGTCCATTTGTACTTTCATATTCCTTTACCATGATATCAAAGGCTTTTTTTAGTTTACCAGCTCTTTCTGCTATCTGACTTTTTTTGCAGTTCTTTTAGCATTGGAGATGTTTTTTTGTATTTCTGTAAAGGCAGTAGTGAGATCTGTCAGTACTGTCATCGTTGCTTCCGTGTTAATTTCTCCTAGTTTTTGCTTTACATAGCCAATTCCTTCTTCCATGGTTTCCAGGAAATCTAGCGTTTGTTTGATTACTTCTTGATTTGGCATGGTGTCACCTGTTTTCTTAATTTCGCTATATATTCCGGAAAGGCTTTTGACACAAAACCTCCTTCCCCTTGTGCTCTCACTTGTGCTCTGTCTTGTGCCTTGTGCTGTCGTGCTATCGGCTTTTTGTTGGAGTTTTTTTTAGTACCTCAACTAATAAAAGTTTTGTGGGTTTACATAATAGCTAAATCTTCTCTCTCATCTAACGTTTTTTTATTCGCACATCTGATGGCACCAAACAACAAGAAAAAGGACAAATAACTGGCGAATCAAAATAAAGCTGTTCATCTTTATTAAATATATTTTTTCCTCTGCAGAAATCATCCTTGCTGCTTTCCCAAAAACACATGGCTGGAAAAACATCACCTTTCTCATTAATTCTTATAGAATCCATACCCGCCATACATTGCATATTTCTAAAATCATTAAAACCATCAGCAATGGCTCGTCTTGGACTTATTTTTATCTCATGTATATTTCCTCCATCCTTTTGATACTTGATACAAACACCACTATCTGACTTATTAGAATTTTTTCTAAATATATCATTCACAGAGTTTATCCATTCTAAATCACTTTTTTTATACCGTGGATCAGGCATACCCATATCCAATACCACAGCCAATTGAAATGCAACAGATTTTGTTTCATAAATGCTACAAGTATCAATAAATCGCTTAACTTCCTGAAGTTTATCAGGATGTGCCATAAAGGTTATACCTATACGCACATTATATCTATTGAACAATAATATCTTTTCTATAAATTCATCTTGCTTTGCAAATTCAAAGTGATATGAAGCACTGAAAGTTAACTTCTCTATATTCACTGTTTGACTAAAAAGCTCTTCAAAATATTTTAAACTTCTGCTTAGATTAGTTTCGGTTTGAATCATTTCTACGTTCGGTAATTTTTCTAGATCCCATATAAGTTGCTGATAGTATGGAAATATAGTAGGTTCTCCACCTACTAAATCTACCTTTATTTTTTTATTGTGCAATGAAGCTATGTTATTTGTCGCATTTCTAAGTTGATCATCTGACACTTTGAACACGTTTTTTTCCTTCATTTTATAAAAACAATAAGAACATGTATAATTGCATTGATAGCCTAACAACCAATAGATTTCAAATTTATCTGTATTTATTTTTCCATTATCCGCTTCATCTACTTGAAGTATTGTAATATCTCTAATTAATTTTGATTTCTCTAATAGAGCATGTCCTATTCGTATTTTTTCATCCCCAATATTTAAGCTTCTATTAAGTTGTTCATAGATATCTTTCCATTGGTGACTAGTAATTACAATAAATTCAGCATCGAAATGTTGTGGAGGTATGGGGGCCACTACTGGAACGTCACAAAACTTTTCACCTTGCTTTGCCCCATTATTATCAAAAAAGACAACTATATCATATTTATCTTTCAATCTCTGATATGCGTCTTTTCCTGAATCACTGGCACCAAATAAAATAATTTTCTTCTTTTCGCTCATAATAGTAAACTCCTTTAGGTATTAAATAAGATTGTTATTCACAACATCACAAATAGTTGTTATTACATTCTCTACATCCTCGCTCCTCATCCTAGGGAATAATGGTATAGTGATCATACTTTCATATAGATTCTCTGCATTGTAGCAAATTCCCTTTTGATAACCTAAGCTCTTATAATATGGCAAATAATAGACAGGTATATAGTGAACATTTACACCTATGTTTTTTTCTTTTAAAAGATTAAAGATTTCTTTTCTTCCTACTTTAAGCTTTTCTAACTCCAACTTTATGACATACAAATGCCAACTGGAATTTGTATCTTCCTTCTGATAAGGAACTGTTACGCCTTCTAGGTTTTTAAAGGCTTCATTATATCTAGCAGCAATTTCTCTTCTTCTAGCAACAAATTTATCTAATTTTCTTAATTGACTTATCCCTAATGCACATTGAATATCTGTCATGCGGTAGTTATATCCTAAATCTAATTGTTCATAATACCAAGGTCCTTCTTCTTTATTATGAAGCAACTCTTTATTTCTTGTAATTCCGTGACTTCTGAATAATAGCAACTTTTCGTATAATTCCTTCTGGCTAGTAGTAATCATTCCTCCTTCACCTGTAGTTATATGTTTTACAGGATGGAAACTAAAGGTGGTCATATCTGATATGCTGCCTATGTTTTTACCCTGATACTGAGCCCCTAATGCATGGGCAGCATCTTCTATCACAGTTAGATTATATTCTTCGGCTATTTTATGTATTTCCTTCATATCACAGGGTTGTCCCGTAAAATGTACTGGTATAATTGCCTTGGTTTTAGATGTAATATGTTTTCTTATTTCTTCTGAATCTATATTGTAGGTTTTAGGATCAATATCTGCAAAGACAGGCTTCCCACCACAATATAGCACACAATTGGCAGAAGCCGCAAAGGTAATAGGTGCCGTAATAACCTCATCCCCATCGCCTATGCCAGCTGCATAGCAAGCTGCATGTAGTGCAGCTGTTCCGTTAGAAATAGTTACTGCGTATTTAGCACCTACATATTCTGCAAATTTTTCTTCAAACTCTTCTACCTTATGACCAGTTGTTAAATAATCTGATCGCAATACGTCTACCACTGCTTGTATATCTTCTTCATCAATCCATTGTTTCCCGTAGGGTATGAATTTTTTTTTCATGGGTAACACCTTCTTTTTCTTTCATCATTTTAATTATAGCTCCTACAACTCGCTCAGTTCCTCTTCCATCTACTAAGTTTTGCTGTTTTTCAACCATTTCCTTTCTAGACTCAAAATTATTGATAAAAAATTTTATTCCTCTGATTATCTCTTCTTCTTTAAAGTTATAGTACCATCCTAGATTTTTTATGTATCCAAGCTCATCCATCTTTTCTGCAATAAAAGCCTGGTTTTTTGCTAATATAAATCCTAAAGTAGGCACACCACAAGCACAAAGCTCATATAATGTACTGCCACAGGAAGACAAGGCTATGTCGCAATTCAGCATTATCTTAGATATCTTTTCTATATTTTCATAAATAACAATATTTTTATATTTACTTTGTTTTTCTTTTATTTCAGCTTTGTTTATAAAACTATTTCCCATAATCACATGTAGCTCAATCTCATTAAATAAGTTTTCACTTCGTACCATATCTATCAGTTGCCCTGTAACTCCAAATGAATCTGAGGCACCAGTAGTTACCATGATTTTTTTTACTTTTTCAAACACATTTCTTATAGGAGTGTGTTTGAATTCCTCTCGGATAAGATTATAAGATGGCCCCAGTAAAAACTGTTGTTCTTTAAAATATGATTTATAACCTATATGCTTGCCAGTAATATTACCATTGATTACTACATCTACTGGATAAGTAAACGCATTAACATCATCTATATATGCTAGTATACTTACATAAGATTTTAAAAACATGAAGGTATCTTCTGTTACGTTATAATGGTCTATAATGAATATATCTACCTTTTTATTTTTCAAAATATTTGCTAATTCTTCTTTTTCACTCTCAAGGTGTTTTCCACCCTCATAAGTGAATCCTAATTCAATGTTGTATCCTTTGTCTTCCACAGTAAGAGGAATTATATCAAACCCATTTGCCTTGATTGCTTCTTTACCTTCTTTATACTTACTTATAAAAAACACTTCACAACCTTTTTGTTCAAACATTTTTCCTAAAGATATACACCTCATAATATGGCCCATACCAATATTGCAACCGCCATCTGCTCGAATACAAACTTTGTACATACTATCGAACCTTTCGTATTAACTCAAATGCTTCTACATATTTCTTTCCTATAACTGTCCCCCACTTTGCAGCAATGATTTTCAAAGCTTCTAATGATCTTGGATGAGGATACTCTCTTAACTCACTTTTGTAACAGCTTATAGCCTTCAATTTATCATCAATGGTATCTGTAACATCAACAAATACATTAGGTTTGAAGCTACTCTCCCCATACTTGAAATTCCACTCCGTGGAGGATGGAGTTTCAAAGGAATATATTTCCTTCACCGAATCGTCTCCTACTGGCCTGCAAGCTGTAAGTACTGCTTCGAATGTCACCCTATGGTCAATATTTAGATCTCCATAATGATGCGTATAAATAATATCTGGTCTTACTACTTCTACATATTCTTCAATTATTTTTATAATATCTAATAGATTCACTGAGTCGAATCTATTATCTGGAAGGTTAGCAAAAAAAATCTTTTCATAGCCTATAGTTTTAGCTGATTGGATTGCGTGCTTATGCAATGAATCAACTGCAGCTTTTTGAGCATCCTCACAACTGCTTTTTCTTGAAGTCACGCCTTCTCCTAGTATAAGGCATCGAACCAAGTCTCCTTGATTTACATGTTTTTTTATGGTGCCACCTAAACCTAGCACTTCATCATCAGGATGAGCTGCTATTACAAGAACTTTTATCATTTATAATCCTCCTAAGATAATACTTACTTTCTATATTCTTAATTCTTATCAAATGTTAATCCATAACTTTATCACCATAAATAAAAGTAGTTAATATCTTCTTTTAATACTCTTGTTCTTTATTTTATATTTCTATTATTCTTTTACTAAGTTCCCTTTTTTTATATAATTAACAGTGTCTTTGCCATAATAGAAAAGGAGATCCCATATAGTCATATAAGGAATAAACTCCCCCCAAACTTGTCTATAAACTGGATGATCATATTCATGATAAAGTAATTGAATGCCTTTGTTCTCAAACTTCCTTTCATCTATATAGTTCCTGCCATTAGGACCCGATATATATGTACTACCGCCAAAAAATTCCGTAATTTCAATTAGTAAGTCGTCTTTTTGTTTTGTCCAATTATAGCTAGATGCCCACTTAACATCAACTTGCAGGTCTAAATAATCTATTAGAATATTTAACATATCTTTTACAACTTGGTTTAAGCTTGTTCTTTTTACTGAGTAGAAATTATCTAAAAGCTTAATGACTTCATCATAAAATGGTGTCTTTCTATAATAGTGTACAAAACTTTTAAAATGTTTTTCTTCCCAGTTTTCGCCATTTAATATTAATAAATCTTTAATTTGATTGCTTTTAGAATTTACTCTATCAATAGGAATTGATAGCCAAAAGTCTCCATTATCTGTTCTTATTTTATTTCTATGTTCGAAAGCCCGTCTTTGATGCTGAACATTATCTAACATCACAAAAGTATCTGATAAAATCATTCTCTCAATATAATTACATGCAGGCAAATACCTCGGCTGACTAATAGCTATTTTTTTCATCTCCAAATAACTCCTCTAATTTTTTACAATTAATTACACGCTTAACGATTTATAATGGTTTTATCTCTTTATTAAAGAGATAAGATTATAAGTAATTACAGTAAACACTTTTATTTTATTTAATCATACTCCAACGTAACGGCGTTCCCCTTTGTATTTCTTCACTAGCATATTTTCCTATTATCTCATCAAAATATTTAGGTGCTAGTCCGTTTCCAGGTCGAATTATTCTAATATTATCTTTTGTAAAAACTTCACCTTTTGCTACTTCTTTTACTGCAAAAATAGATTTTCGAAACATTCTATTCTTTTCTTCTTTTTCCGATACCTCATAGCTAATTGTACCTATGGCCTTTTCAACTTGTCTTATATCCTCTACCATTTTTTTAAACTCATGGGGCTCCATGGAAAAAGAAGCATCAGGATTTTCTATTTGCCTGCTCATGCAAAAATGCTTTTCTATAACTTTAGCTCCCATAGCAACTGCTGTAATAGCTGCAATAGATCCTAATGAATGATCGGACAATCCTACTATAACTCCAAAGGTTTCAGATATGTTTTGCATTGTTTTTAAATTCATGTCATCTGGTATAGCTGGATACTCGCTTGAACATTTTAATAAACATAATTGTTCATTGCCTTGTGAACGAACAGCTCTTACAGCTTCTTCAATTTCTCCCAATGTTCCCATTCCTGTAGACATAATAATTGGCTTTCCTTTAGAGGCTACATATTTTATTAGAGGGATATCTATCAATTCAAAAGAAGCTATCTTATAAAATTCTACACCTAAGTCTTCTAGAAAGTCTACTGCCGTAAAATCGAAGGGGGTAGAGAAGAAATCTAGCCCAACTTTTTCCGCTTCTTTTTTTAGTTTTCCATGCCATTCCCAAGGAGTATAAGCTTTTTCATAAAGTCTATATAAATTTTCATTCTTCCATGTGCCTTGTTCTATTTGAAAATATTTTTTATTAGAGCTTATTGTTATAGTATCAGCAGTATAAGTTTGTATCTTGATACAATCTGCACCACTTTCTTTCGCAGCATGAATAATCTCTATTGCTCTGCTTATATCGCCAGCATGGTTTGCAGACATTTCTGCTATGATATAAGCTGGTTGCTTATCTCCGATTAGTCTATTTTTTATCTTTAAAAACTTTCCCATAATATCACTCCTTGAATGTCTAGTTTACTACGTTTTTATATGACTTTATGATAAGATATTTTCTACTTTCTTACTTTAATATCTGGTACTAAGTTAATATAGACTTAAAACTTAGTTCTTCTATTTTTTCCTTTATTAACAATCTCTTTAGGCTTTATAAAACGATTATGTAGCAAATTCTTCTTTTAATTAATTTTACGTCTGCTTACTAAACTCTATAAATTCTTCTTTTCTCTCCTCAGTATACCCTGCTTTAATAAAAGCTTTTTTTGATGCTGTATTAGCATATTTCACTTTTCCAACTAGTTTAACTACTGGTATCTTATATTCTTTAATTAACCTAGTTATCCCAGTTAATAGTTCAACGCCATATCCCTTTCCTCGATAACATTTTGCAATGCTATAATCAATAGTACCTATTCTTTCTTCAATGTCAATTCTAATTTGACCTATATCCTCATTATTTCTACTAGCAATAAATATTTTCGTAGTATCAGAAGCTATTTTTTTCTTAAACCACTCTTTATGTTCGTCATATCTAATTACTTTACTTCTAAATGCATTTGCTCTAACTTTTTCATCGTTTACCCATTTAAACATCAAATCGCAATCTCTTTCTGTAGCAATCCTAAATTTTATGGACATCTATTTCACCCACTCAATAGAAATATGAAGTTACATATCTAATCGTATTCCACTATTTATAGTTTTTAACTATGATTTTCCTGCCATCTAAAACAAAACTTTCATTTTCTTCTGTTTTTCTTGGAACAAAACATTGGCTACAGACTTCAAGTTCTTTAAAGCCATTTGCTTTTTTATGAGTTTCCCTTATATAGTTTAATTTACTACTGTGCCAAATCTCATATACAGTTTCTTCATTAGCATTTCCTATATGTCCTCTACTTTTTCCATATTCATCACAAGCACACATCAAGGCATATCCATCAGCGCCGATAACTAGTCTTTGATATAGCTGAGGACAATAAAAAAAATCTTCGTAAGCAATGTCACTAGTTTTGCTGGAAAACTCTATAAGTGGATTAAAAGCTATTAAGTCAACATATTGCTTAAAAGTATTATAATATTTCTCAGGATCATCCTTTATTGCAGGCCAAATCGTCTGTATCTTTACAACTGGTCTTTTAACACCCAGCTTTTCTTTTATACTTTTTAAGGAGATAACACTATTTAATATATTATTAAATTTCATCGGTTTTCTTATTGTTTCATATGTTTCCCCAACTCCATCTATTGAAATAGTGATCCAGTCGACTTCTGATCTTATGATTTTTTCAATAAACTCATAATCTAGTTTGCTTCCATTAGTAAGAAAAGACACTTCTTTAATCCCTTTTTTCTTTGCATATTGAATACACTCTATAAAATTCGGATGTAATGTAGCTTCGCCTCTAAGGCTTAATCTCAACGCAGGCACCTTGCCTGCTATTTCATCAATGATTTTTTTATACAAGCTAAAATCCATATAGCTTTTTTTAATATTCTTTCTAAATTTTTTTGTAATTGTATAGCACATAGGGCAGCTTAGATTACATATAGTCGATAATTCTAGATCAACTAATAAGGGATATTCTGAAACAATACATTCTTGAGGATATTTTATCCAGTTGTTTCTATACTGTTTATACTCTTCCTCCCATCCTTCTCCCCTATTTTTCTCAAATAACCTTTCTCTATTTTCTGTTTCCATTGAATAGTTTCCTTTATTTATTGGTACACTTTTACTCATAACAATCATGTACTCCTTGCATAATATATTTAGGTTATTAAAGGCAACCTGTAACCCTTTTTAGATGAAATGTTATGTATCCACATGTATGATTAGATTATTGAATAGAGGAGTCTCATTCACTTCTTGAGATACTGTCCCATATCTGGAAAACTGGCATCGCTTTAATCTTAGCATCTATATTAAAACTTGTCGTTAACAGGTATTTTTGTAGTGCAATTTTACTGATTTTGTCTAATCGTTATTTTTGCATTTCAGCTATTAAGCTTTTATAGTTGATCTTTCTAACGTTACATGAAAAATTATATCTATCACGCTTAAAAGGTAACTTAGAATCTAAATTACCTTTTAATTTATGAAAAGTCTTTTTGCCAAGAGTATGCTAAACCTTCTTTTGACTTATATGTTTATTAATATCATACAATTCTGGTCTCCTGTTGAACAATTTTATAACATCATCTAAATAAAAATCATGCCTTCCTTCGTATAATTCTTTATATATTTCTGTAATAAGCTGAAAATCTTCCTCCGTATCTAAAGTCCATCTATATCTTGAGTAATCCACTTCATTCTTATAGTAATATATTTTCTCACTATTTTCATATATATAAGGTGTTACATGTTCTCTCTGATATAGTTGTTTAGCTTTTTCATGGGCTTCTTTTAGTATGCAGAAGGAAAAAACCTCCACATCTAGTCCTCTTGGATACGTTCTTTGTCCTAAATCTGAACCTGCATTAGTTACTAAATCATAGTTATTTTCTAAATAATAATTTATAATTTCATCTGCTATATAGGGGTCTATTAAGGGACAGTCGGAGGTAATCCTCACTACTACATCAGCTTCATTTTCTAAAGCGGCTTTATAATATCTCCCTAATACATCTTCTTCACTTCCTCTATAAAATTTAGTCCCATTATTAAGGGATTCAGCAACAATTGCATCATCTTCTTTGGATATAGTTGTAGCGATAACAATTTCATTAACTAATTTCGATTGCTTTACTCTTTCAATATCGTGTGCTAGAACTGTTTTTCCACATAAATCTTTTAGAACTTTTCCCTGTAACCTAGTAGAACCCATTCTTGCCTGTATTATTGCAACCACTTTTTTGATTTCAAACACCTCCTTCATTTTATATACACATGTATTTATAACAAGCAACAATCTTAATCTTCTAAGTTCAACATCGCTATCCTTTCTCGCAATGAGTCAATATTCAGCCACTCACTATTCGTACTGGAATTATACTCAAACTCATCTTTAATAGGCTTTCCTCCTTTGGTAAAATATCTCTTGGAAGACCACCAGTCGAAATGGGGATATATGATGTAGTGTTTTTCATATTCATAGGTCATCCTTGCATCATCTTTTGTAATCATTACTTCATGAAGTTTTTCTCCTTCTCTTATACCTATTTCCTTAAACGAACAGTGTGGAAGCATCGCCTTAGCTAAATCTGTGATTTTAAAAGAAGGTATTTTAGAAATATAAGTTTCTCCACCCTTAGACTCCTCCAACGCTTTAAATACAAGTTCTACCCCTTCTTCTAATGTTATCCAAAACCTAGTCATTCTGAAATCTGTTATAGGAAGTTCTTTCTCCCCCCTATCAATCAGACTTTTAAAGTAAGGAATAACAGATCCCCTGCTGCCTGCCACATTTCCATAACGAACCACAGAGAACACTGTCCCCTTCTCTCCAGAATAGGCAGTAGCAGAAGTAAATAATTTGTCCGATACTAGTTTTGTGCCTCCATACAGATTAATAGGATTTACTGCTTTGTCAGTTGATAGTGCAACCACTTTTTTTACTCCTCTATCCAAAGCTGCATCTACTACATTTTGTGCTCCATGAATGTTGGTTTTAATAGCTTCGAAAGGATTATATTCACAAACTGGAACCTGTTTCATAGCTGCCGCATGAATTACATAATCAACATCTTTAAATGCCCTGTATAATCGATCCTTATCACGAACATCTCCTATAAAAAAACGTAATTTTGCCATTTGCTCTTCTGTTAGTTTTTTTAAAAGCATATTTTTCATATTATACTGCTTGTACTCATCTCTTGAATAAATAACTAATCTTTTAGGACTGTATTTATCAAAAATCTTTTCTACAAATTTTTTGCCAAAAGAACCTGTCCCTCCTGTTATTAATATAGATGCATTGTTTAGCATAATTAATCTCCTTCTAAACTCGTAATATTTTTTTATTTCTTTAAGAAGTCCTCAATATGTAAAACCGCTAGAGGTACTCCCTCTCCTAAAACCTTTAAAGTTTTTACAACGCTTGCGTCATCAAGCAGATCTATGATACTTCTATTCAACCATTTACCGGCAGAGGGCGTGAACTCTGTCTGCAAATAACTGTGTCTTGTTATTCCATAAGCAAACTCTACTTCCTCAATATCCTCTAGCCTTATATTACTCTTGTGCTTATAATGCTGTAATATTTTATTAAAATAATCTTCCTTAGAGTTGGCTTTTTTTATAGCAGTAATATCACCATAATAAGCATCGCTTTCTATTATCACATTTTTTTTCATCATTACAGCCTCTAAGGCTATCGTTGATGTATAGGGAAGAATTAATTCAGCTTTCTCTATCAATCGATAAGTATTAACGTTTTCTTCACTTCTTACATATCGAAACCTTTTATTTCCTTCAAATTTTTTATTTAATTCTAAGAATAAATCCTCTCCGCTTTTTGAAACTTCTTCAAATTTTTTATACTTTAGCAAATTGTGATTTACACCCACTTGATTTTTTTCAGCAGGATGTTGCCTTATAGCAACTGTAGCATTTGTATGTTTTAGTATAAAGTCAACTGTCTCTATAACCCAATTCCTAATAGAAGAAAAAAATCTGCTTTTTCCTAGCGCAGCTGCATCCCAACCTACATTTAGTGGTATGATAATGTTATATTCCTCATCGGATCTATCTTCATAATAAGAAATCTCTTGGCAGACTCCATTTGCTACCCGCCCTTTTGAGGCAATATTTTCTTTAAACTTCTGTCTTCCTAATTCAACAAATTTCTCTTTTATTTCTATATTTGAGAAATATTCCTTTAATATCTTTTTTACGTCCATCATATGTCCACAAGGCGCATTTGTTGACAAAAAACCTCCCTCTGGTCCAATGTCACAACTTGCAACCTCAATCCCTTTTACTTTACCCATCCATGAATATAACCCCATACAGTCATATATTCCTGTAAACACTATCAATCTTTGAAAATCTATCCTATTAAAAAGAGACTTTATGCTTTTCAAGTTGTTGGTAAGTTTATTTGCATACTCTTCCTTAAAATGAAGCAGCTCATCCCTCATTGAACTCGCTCTATACTTCCATATGGTATTTAACTCTGCTAGCCTGTTTATTTCATTCTTATCAGCCACATCCAGTTTCGCTTCTGGCATATCACTAACTTTTATAACTTGCAATTTCAGTTTGCTGCTTAATAAATTTATACTTTCTTTTATTTGTTCATTTTGATATTCTGTTGATCCCTGCCAATCTATTAGCATATCACTGTGTTTGTTAACATCATCCCAAATTATAATTACATTATGCCCTTGGTATTTTAATAAAGCTGCTATCGTCATAAAATAAAAAGGTACGAGAGTAAATATATAACTATATATAACGACACCAATAGGCTTCGTCTTGGGCTCTAAATTGCATTTGGATGATTTTACATGCTTCTTAAATTCTTCTAATTTAGGCATTCTTAGAACAAATCTTTCAAAATCAGCTTTATAATTGTCTAATTGAAGAAATGCTTTTAACTTTATAAACATTTTTCCTAGGTCAATAATTATATACTTTGATATATTAAATGATTTAATTTGTTCAGTTATTTCCTTTAAAAAACTACTAGTTACTAAAACCGCAATTTCTTCATTTTCATTTAGTAGTACTTGAGGATCAAATATTGATATACCATTCAAATCTTTTCCCCATTTCTTACAATCATTATCTACATAATAATCGACTTTAAATGGAAGAAACTTCACCATTTCCTCTGCAATAGAAGTTGCTCCAAAAACAATAATTTTTTTATTCTTTGTATCCTGTAAAAAGCTTTGCCATTCAGTTTTTTCTACAATTTCATATAGGTTTAAATTATTTTGCATATGCACCATTGGTTATAGCGTTAAATACTATAACTTTTTCGCCCCCTATCCATGTTTATAAATAATCTCATTATGTTCAGTATAATTTATCTTGCATCTTTTCAGTATCTTTATAATGTTGCAGATTTTTTCTACTGATTCTAATTGCAACTCCCCATAAAAAGGCAGTGCCAACACCCTTTGTACTGATTTTCGAGCCTGGGAAAGATTTGGATCGTTAGAAGGTTTTACATCTTGATACCACTGAAAATCACTGCATAATGGATAAAAATATTTTCTTGTAAAGATATTATACTTTTTCAATTCTTCATGGAGCCAATCTCTCGATTTTCCGTAATTCTCTTGATCAACTTCTATTACAAAGTACTGATAACTATTGCTGCTCCCACTAAATTTAGTCGCAATTTTTATTCCTTCAATCTCTGCAAACCTTTTTTCATAAAGACCTTTTATTTTTTCCCTTTTGCGTTTTTCTTCTTCTACTAGTTTCAATACTTCTAGGCCTATACCTGCCTGAACCTCATTGAGCTTAGCATTAATTCCTGACAACACCACTTCTTCGGGACCAGCTATGCCAAAATTTTTCAAAAGGTTCAAATTTTTTTCTAACGAAGCATCTTTAAAAGTTAATGCTCCACCTTCTATCGTGTTGAATAATTTAGTAGCATGAAAGCTAAACATGGTCATATCCCCAAACTCACCTATGGGTATACCATCTACTTCTGTTCCAAAGGCATGCGCTGCATCATATATTACTTTCAAGTTGTTCTTTTCAGCTATTTTGTTGATTTGGTTTACATTGCAAGGGTTCCCATAGACATGTACTGCAAGAATCGCACTTGTTTTTTCTGTAATCAACGCCTCTATCTGATTAGCATCTATATTTAAAGTATCCTTATCTATATCACAAAAAACTGGTATTAACCCATTCCAATCTAACGCCTGTATAGTAGCAGGAAAAGTAAAGGGTGTAGTGATCACCTCTCCTGACAATTGCAATGCCTTTAATCCTAATAATAATGCTAATGTGCCATTATTAAAGAGAACTAAATGATTGAGCTTTAAGTATTTTCTTAATTCATTTTGTAACTTTTCATGTTGAGCACCATTATTTGTTAACCATTTACTATCAAATACTTCTTTCATTTTAGCATTTATATTTCCTAGTTCAGGAATTAATGGCCTTGTTATGTAAATAGGTTCTGCAAAAGGTGTTTCCATACAATGTTCCTCCTGTTCTTCCTAAAAAACCTTAATCACAATATCAAAATAGAACCTATTAATTTAAATCTTTAGATGCCTTTCAACTTCTTCATTCTTAACGAACCAATCTATTATATCAACAAATGATTCTACAAGTCCTATTTTAGGTCTCCAACCTGTATCTGTACTAATTCTTTTTATGTCCATCCCTAGATCTAGACTAATTTCTTCCGACCTTATTACTACATTTGAAGTTTTTTTCTGTAAAGCTCTAGCCGCACAATTTACTGTATCTGCAACAACCTTAATGTTTGTAGGAACCCCTGATCCGATATTATATACACTCTTCCATTTTGTTGGAGATAAATTTAGCAAGCTAATTATACCTGCTGCTGCATCACGGACATCCAATAGATCTAAATTTTGTGTTCCGCCTCTAATAATAATATCTTCATTTTTCAATACTGTCTTTATAAATTTATATGAAAGCTCGTTATTTGAAAGATTAGGGCCTAAGATACTTGATAGTCTTATAGATGTTGCACATATTTGTGTATTATTTTCGTTAATATTTGATACCATTAATTCACTAGCCCATTTAGCTTGTCCATAAGGTGTTTCAGGAATTGGTATTAAACACTCTTTCCATAGAGGAGGCCTAGACAATCCATAAACAGCCTGACTTGATACATTAATAACTGCTGGAACGTGGTGCTTATATGCTGTATTCATTATCCAGTTTGTAAACTGTAACCCTTGAGAGATAGACTGAAGCCCCTCATGACTTCTGCCAAAGGCAGCGTGAATAAGAACATCTACATGCCCAAAACTATATAACCCCTGTTCAATATTCTCTACTGTAAATATTTTAACCCCATTACTTTTTGAAAAAAACTTCTTTGCTTTCCTCGCATCCCTTACAAGACAGACGATAGTCTCAATATCCCTGCGTTGTAATAACTGTCTAACAATTTCTGTGCCTAAAAATCCCGTTGCTCCTGTAAGGAGAACTGTTTTACCTGTTTTTCTCCAGTTTCCGTATCCCACGTTCTCCACCGTTTTATCCAATTCATGATTTCTTCCATACTGGATAGTACGATTGCTAACCTGTCTTATTCCCACACGCCTTTCATTGAGTTTAAGTTCCTCTATTGGTTCATCTACATTCATAAAATCCTTAATCAATGCTTCTACTTCATTAAAGCCCATCATCGCCCGCAATCCAGTAATACCTGTAAACCTCGCATTCATTTCAAAAAATTTGGGTCCCTCATTAGTGATTCTTCCTTGTATGTTAATAGGGCCTTTTAAACCTATCTTCACTAGATAGGTAATAATCTTGTCTAATGACTGCCATATAACATCGTTGCTATATGGAATAATTTCTATCGGCACGCCTCCCTTCAGCTTATTATAGGTAGCACACTTTCCAATAATATTGCCTTTTTTTCCTATCACAAATTGGACCGATATTTCTGCTACCTGAGAAACATTTCCCTGCTGAAGATTGTACACATAGCTTTCGTAGTTAGGATCATCAACGTGAGGAACAGCGATCTCTTGTATTACTTGTTGATCATTGATTAATTTAAAGTCTTCATATGAATTAATGATCACTAATCCATTGGAAGAAAATCCACTTCTAGGTTTTGCAATCAATGGAAATCTCACTTGATCTTTGTTGTATTGATTAATGAGGGATTCTTTGTTATAACTATTAACAAATACTTTTTCAATGTTATTTAAGATATTGCTCATTTTTTCTTTATCTCTACAGAGTTCAATGACTTCCGGACTTGCAACAATAGGTATTACCCCCATTTTTTTAAATTCATTTATGTTTAAAGAAATATTATATAGTTCATCATCTAACCCTGGAATCAATACCTGTATTTTATGTTTTTTACATTGAGACAGTAATGCCTCAATATAATCTGCTGCATATATATTTGGCAAGGTATCTTGTAGGTCACAATCATAAGCACCAAAAGCCATAGGATTTGCGCCTAGCCCTATTTTATACAAGGACATTTTCGATAATCGACATGAGTCTATAACACTCTGCCCCACGCCACTGCCCACACTTGTTATTCCAACCCTTATGCTATTTTTCATAATAAAATATTCCTTTCCACCTATTTTCAGCCTTCTCCTAGCTAAGGACTAGACATTCTCTACGATATCGCATAATGATATAATTTCAGCGTTTACTTTGTTTTTCAATAGAGATGCTTTAATATTATCAAAATCGAAAACTGGCGTAATAATAATCGCATCTACAGAGAAACCTTCATCTATTTCTTCAGGCTTTATTACAGTTCTATTATCAGAGGATAGTATATTTTTATCTATAAAAAATGAAATAGCAATAGTAGAATTTTCTAGCTTATTCGCTAATAAATTGCCTGAAGTTCCTGCTCCATATATAGCTATCCTATTAAAGCTTTTCCTGTTAAAATAATCTATAACTTTCTCCCTGCTCATTGCATACTTTAAACGGTTCATCAGACTAGAATATTTTTTTCTAAGAATTAAACCATCTATACTTTGTTGGATATAATGCCTATACTTTTCAGGCACATATCCTAAAGCTAACTTTCTACACTGAAGTATTAACTCATCATGTTTACTAGGATCCTTGTTGGTGGCACTATTGGGATTTATTCTATATACCCCCATAATCTCTTCTGAACAATAGCCCAATCCTTTTTCTAAAAATAGTATGTGAAATATATAGTCCCCATAAGGAACCTGATACCAAATTGTTGGTGGCTTGTCTAAGGCTTCTTTTCTAAACATAATACTAAGGGTTCTCATGTACCATTGATTCGGTTCTCTATTATTATTTGCATCTCCTTTTAAAAAATCTTTCAGATTAAACTTAGCGTTGCTAAAAACCCTATCACCTACAAAGTTTTTAGTACCCTCATTATATATCTTATAAGAATGAGCACAAAAGCTACAATCAAGATTATTATCTAAAAATTCTATTTGTTTTTGAAGCTTTTTCTCATCTGTCCAATAATCATCACCTTCAAGTAATGCCACATACTGACCTTGGCACATGGGCAAAGTAGAAATAAAATTTTTTCTCCCACCAACATTACGATTGTGCAAATTTAATTTAATTATATCAGGATATTCCTTTTTATACGCTGTAATTATTTTTCTTGTATTGTCAGTAGAGCAGTCTTCGCCTATAACTAATTCGTATGTAAAACTTGTATCTTGCCTCAAAACACTTTCTATCGCTTCTTTTATATAGTTTTCATGATTGTAAGTAAGCATTAAGACACTAACTTTTACCATCTATTTAGGCCTCCTTCAAATCTTGTTTCTATTCGTTACTAGCTCTATGTTTTGCAGCATTCCCAATGTGTATCTAGTAGCTTAAATCATCCACGACCTATCAAGTTATTTTCTTACCTAAAATAGATTTCGGCTAGCAAAAAATCTTCCTCCGTATCAATATCAATTGAAGCATTTCTATCCATTACATAAGACATGGTTTTATTAGTAATAAAAGACTTCTCTTTATGAAGTGTCTCTGTCTTTGTTACATATATAACGCCGTTCAAGCGGTAAACGTCTGGGAAGTCCTGTCTCCTAGTAAATTTATTATCTTGATCTTCTAAAAAGTCGGTCAAGTAACCATCTTCATCTACCTTCTTCAACCACCATGGTGGATGCTCCTCTTTTGTTACTGAAACTATTCCATCTGCATTTTTTTTGTTTTGTATTAGCATAGAAAGCGCTTCATCTATATGCTTAGCTTTTCTTAAGGGAGATGTACATTGTAATAATACTACTAAGTCCGGTACGTATCCCCCTTCTTTTAGTTCATCTAATGTGTGAAAAACTACATCGATTGAAGGCGTATGGTCTTGTGCTAATTCCTCTGGTCTTATTAACACTTCAACATCTAACTTTTCACTTACTCTTCGAATCTCCTCATCCTCTGTAGACACAATAATTCTATCGATATACTTAGATTTTTTAGCTTCATCAATTGTCCACCCTATTAAAGGTTTTCCTCTTAAAGGTTTAATATTTTTTCTTTTTACACCCTTCGAACCACCACGAGCTGGTATAATACACAATATCTTTTCATCTGTTTTTTTCATAATGTCCCCCCACAGACCTCTTTCCTTTACCAAAAATCTTTTAGTGTAATCAGTGTATCCTCTTCAATATTTGCTTTTGCTTTGAGCCCCACTACCTGTCCTATATTTTTAGGTGATATCCCATTGCCAGGTCTCTTCACACAGAGCATTTCCTCGGTGACCACTTCTCCCTGTTTAATTCTTCGCTTTGCTACAATACTTTTTCTAGCTACGATCAACGTATCTTTTTCTCCATCTGCCACTTTTTTTATTCCGTTCCCTAATGCAGCTTCAACATTGCGAATTGCTGCTACCATTTGCTTTAATTCATGGGGTTCTAGGGAGGCTTTGTGATCTGGCCCTTCCATTTCTTTGTTAAGGGTTATATGTTTTTCTATGATCTTAGCACCTAATGCTACAGCAGCTGTTGGTATTTCTATTCCGAGGGTATGATCAGAATATCCTACATCTACCTGAAAAGCATTTTTTAAAGTTTCCATTGCTTTTAAGTTGACATCTATCATCTGGGTTGGATAGCTTGAAGTGCAATGTAGGAGTGTCACTTGCCTATTGTTTTCTTGATAAATCCATTCCAGCGCTTCTTCTACTTCCCCTAAAGTAGACATCCCTGTAGACAGAATAATTGGCTTTTCTTTTTTTGCAATGTATTTAAGCAAAGGCTTGTTTGTAATTTCTCCTGAAGCAACCTTAAACATAGCAACATCTAATCTGTGTAATAAATCCACCGATTCCTTATCAAAAGGTGTAGAAAGAAATAATATTTTCTTGCCTTTACAATAGCTTATCAATTCTATATGATCCGTTTCATTTAGTTCTAACTTCTTAACCATCTCATATTGTGTTCCATCTTGTCCTGTGTTTTCTACTTGATATGCTGCCTTACGAGCAGATTTCGTCAAACCTAACTCCGCTTTAAAGGTTTGAAATTTTACGGCATCGCACTTAGCTTCTACTGCAATATCTACCAGCTTTTTAGCTAGTTTTAAGTCTCCATTATGATTTACTCCTGCTTCTGCAATAATGAAACATCCCATATTCAACACATCCTTATTTAAATCAAATCATAAAATCCTTTTTTAAGCAATGCTTCTTTATTCCTGAAATCTGTCTGTCTTAATACTTGTACTATTTTTTTTGCCGTATCTCCCTCTCCATAAGGATTTTGCATGTTTTTCACTTTTTGTTGAAATTCTTCAGAAAGCACCCATTTAATGTTGTTTAGTATATCTTGTTTGTGGCCTTGACAATCAACAATATTAGGCGTCCGAAATCTACCTTTCTGCCTTTCTCCTACATTAACTACCCCTATCTTGAAGTAGGGGCTTTCTCCGATACCACTGGAAGAATTACCTATCATTAACTTTGCATGTTTCATGACACTTAAATATCCTCTTTGTCCTAAGTTATTTCGCAAGTAAAATTTATTGGAATTTTTTTCAATATAATCTAACATCTTATTGTAAATTTTTTGACTGCCAGCATCTGCATTAGGCATGGTGATCAAGGTAATTAAGTCGGTTTCTAATAAAGCTTCCATAATTTCTTGTACTTCTTTTGTTGATTCTTCTAAACTGTTTAATGTAACAGGATGATAAGTCATCAATGCTACTTTTTTTGCAAAATTTATTTTAGTGTATTCAGAGATTTCCTCCTGCGTCATCAAGTTTATATTTTTCATATTATCCATTGCTAGTGAGCCTACTAAATGAACACGTTTTGGATTTTCTCCCATTTGTATAATTCTCTTTTTATATATATTTAAAGAAGGAAAATGAATCGATGCCATCTTAGTGATAGCATGCCTTATGGCATCATCAATAGCTCCTTCTGTAACTTCTCCTCCATTGATATGAATAATTGGCACTCTATGAATTATAGCAGCTGTGCATACTGCTAATAGTTCATAGCGATCCCCCAGTATAATAAGTCCATCAAAAGAATACCTTTCAAGTGTATCTGAAAATTTTTCTAATCCTATTGCAATGGAAGAACAGATTTCTGTTTCTTTGTCTCCTTGTATCTCCATATCTACAGTATGGTCTATTTTTATGCCATCGCTTTCTATAAAGCTAATGGTTTTTCCATAGGATTCAGCAAGATGGGACCCTGTAACAATCAAGTCCATATCTATTTCTGTATCCTTATTTATTTCTTGTATTAATGGATATAGCAACCCATATTCAGCTCTAGTTCCAGTAATAACAGCAAACCTTTTTTTTCTCATTAAAAACCCCCTTTATTGTTTGTCTCTCCTTCAAAAACTACCATTGCCACAGCATAATCTTTGCAGTGGGATATAGATACATTGAATTTTTGTATATTCATTGTGTTAGCCTTTTCCTTTGCTTTATTGTATAAAAACATAAGGGGCTTTCCCTTTTCATCTTTTATGGTCTCAATATCTGTTAGCAAAATTCCTTCAGCAAATCCCGTACCTAAAGCTTTGACTGCCGCTTCTTTAGCTGTAAATCTTCCTGCCAGAATCTCTATCCTTCGTCTTTCCTTTATATCTTTAACTAAAGCTATCTCATTTTGGGTAAAAACTTTTTCTATATACTTCCCTTTATCTAATAGCCCTTTTATTCTTTTAATCTCTACAATATCGATACCAATAAACATAAATACTCCTTTTTTATTCTCTTCTCATTCTTTTAAATCGAGGATTAAATAGATTTTCTTCAGCAACTTCTATCTTTATAGGAATCTTAAATTTTTCTAATCTTTTTTGACAATATGCTTTAATCTTTTTTTTAACCGAAAGAAGATCTTCTGGATACAATAGGTTTACTTTTGCACAAACGATATTTCCCATCAAAGGATTAGCTTCACCTCTTACAGTCACATCTTTGATATTTTCCACCTCTAAAATGACGCTTTCTACTTCTGCAGGGTAAACTTTTTCTCCTCCAACATTGATGATTTCCGATTGTCTCCCCAAAATCATAAAGTAATCACCTTTTTGCAGCACCATATCCTGAGTATTAAACCAGCCATCTTCATCAAAAGGATTGGGAGCATTTAAGTATCCCAACATAGATGACTTTGCTTTTATCCATAGCGTTCCTTCTACTACTTTTGTTTCATAGCCATCTCCCCCAAGCTTAACCCACAACGAAGAATTGCTTTCTGACTTTGTAGCCATTATTCCCAGTTCTGATAAACCATAGGTTTGTTTCAGTTGTATATGAGGAAAAATTTCATTGAATTTTTTCAATGTAAATACTGGCATCGGCTCCGTGCCATAAGTTATTAGTTTCAAAGATGTTAAGTTATAGTTCTTGTATTCCTCTGAAAGCATAAGCAGATTCATAAAGGTAGGCGATGTGGGTAATAGTTCTACCCCGTATTTTTCAATTGCCCTACAAATATCTCCAGGATTTTTAGAGGTTTCAATCACCATCGTTCCGCCATTTGCTAAAATATAAAACAAAGTATTTATGCCACCAATATGATCAATCAGTAAAAATATCAATGTCCTTAGCGTTTTTTGTTGTTTCTTGTACTTCTCTAATAATAGGTTAAAATTATGCAGCGCACCCTTGCTTTTCCCTGTGGAACCTGAAGAAAACAAAACCAATCCCGATTCCTTCTCTTTAATTAATCTCTCCAGCAAAGGACTCTCTATTTTATTATCTGTATCTATCATTTCATAGTGGTCTTCTTTATCAAAGACAACTCGTTTAGAAACATCAGCAATTTGTAAAAACTCTTTCTTGTTTTCCTCAATAGCTGAAGACAAAGGTACAATAATATTTCCATTGTGAATTAGTGCAATGATTAAAGCGCTAATTGTCGGTGAGTAATCGCCTTCTACTGAAACAATTTGACCTTCATGAATATTTTGGCTTTTTAAAATTTGCAAGAACTCTTTAGTTTTGTGGCTTAACCAATTATAGGTGTATACTTTTCCCTTCCAAATAATCGCTTCTCTGTCTTGAAAGGAGGTGAATCTATCCAACAACCACTGTAGATGCATCTTAAACTCCTCCTAGATAAATAACTTGTCCAGTAATATAATTACTTTCTTTTTTTATGAAGAAATCTATGACGTTTGCAACATCTTCAAATTTTCCAAGACGTTTTATTGTCATTTTATCAATTAACTGTTGAATTTTTTCCTTAGGAACATTGGCGATCAGATCAGTAGCAATAGGTGCTGGTCCTACTACATTGCAAGTAATATTGTATTGCGCTAATTCCTTTGCCATCACCTGTGTCAAGGAAACAACTGCATTTTTAGATGCCGCATAAACTGCTTCTCCCTCAATTTTTAGAGGAACAGCAACCGTTCCAAAATTTATAATCCGCCCATATTTTCTACGCATCATCAGCTTAGATGCTTCACGACTAACATTAAAAGTACCAATGACATTGGTGTTTAAAATTTTTTCTACTGTTTTTGTAGGTGTTAACATCATGTGATTCATTGATGCTATGCCTGCATTATTAATAACAACATCCAACTTTGTATATTTTTTATAAATGTCCTTAATCATTTTACTAACTTCTCTTTCATCTGTAACATCTACTAAGTAGTGTTCATAGCCTTCAATATCTTCCTCAAAACTGCCTCGACTGCATCCAATTACTTTAAATCCTTTTTTAATATAGTAATCTACTAAAAATCTGCCAATTCCTTTTCTAGTTCCAGTTATTAAAATAATTGGTTGTTCCTCCATCACGCTACCTCCAGTGAAGAGATGTAGTCTGCCAGTGTTTGAATGGTTCTAAAAGGACTATTTTTTTGGGACATGGCTTTTTCATCTGTTAGAACACCTAAGAGCCCATATCTTTCTTCCAATTTGTACTCCAGTTCTACAATAAGGGTTACTAAGTCAATTGACTTTAATAGTCCACCATTGCCATATAGTTTTGTTTCTTCTCCAAAAGGGATCTTATCTTCCTCTGTTTCCTGCAGTTGGTTATATTCCTCTACTGCTTCTTTAATCATAGTCATTACTTCTTCTCGATGAATAGTCTTCACACCTTAAACCTCCAATTCACCATTATTATTTTCCGCAGGTATATCCACCATCTACTACTAATGTTGTGCCTGTAATCCACCTTGCCGCCTCTGAAAGCAAAAACACAGAAGAAGCAGCCACATCTTTAGGCTCCCCTATACCTAATGGAAACTTTCTTTTTAAAACTTCCATTTGTTCTTCACCCAAAGTTTCTTCATATTGTTGCAGCATAGGGGTCTTTACCATGCCTGGAGCAATGCAGTTCACTCTATAAGAAAATCTTGCTAATTCTATTGCTGCCGTCTTAGCTGCAGATATCAATGCCGCTTTGCTGCTACAGTAAGCTAGGGCTCCAGGTTCCCCCATCATCCCTGCCACTGAAGAAATAAAAACAAAAGAACTGCCTTTTAAACTTATCTTAGGGTTTCCAGCATGCTTTAACAGCTCAACTCCCGCCTGAAAGTTTAATTTCATGATTTTATCAATTTCATGATGGTTTAAAAGAAATAGTGGCTTAAGCATACTCATTCCTGCACAATGGACGAATCCATCTAATTTCCCATCATATTTCTTAACTATACTTGTCAACCAGGCTTGAATACCATCAATATTCATAAGATCATATGCCTCAATAGCATGTTTTTCTTTGTATTCTAAAACCTCATAGGTTTTATTAAGCTCCATTTCATCTCTACCACTAATAATAGCTCTGCCCCCTTGGTTGCTAATGGCAATAGCTACTTCCCTTCCAATACCTGAAGATGCCCCTGTAACAAGAATTGTTTTATTATTAAGACTAAATGGGTCCCTCATGTCTACTCATCCCCTTATATATAGATTATTTCTGTACAATGTACCTGAGACATAGATGCAGCCAAAGCTCCCCATGATAGTCCTACACCAAATCCTGCCATGACAATATTTAAATTCTCACCTTTTAGTCTATCCTTTAGTTTATCACATATTAACAAAGGAATTGTGGTTCCACTTGTATTGCCAAATCCATCTATATTTAAAGGCATTTTTTCAATAGGGATTTTGGCCTTTCTACCGATGAATTTTAACATGTAGTTATTAGCCTGATGTAACAAAAATTGATCGACATCTGCTATATTCCATCCATGATAGTTGATAACCTCCTGGATAATCTGAGGAATTTCTTTAACCGCAAAGCTAAAAATATCCATTCCATTCATATAAATATGTTCTTGCCCTCTTATATTCCCATCTTCATCTGACTCTAATTTCATTGTAGTGGGAGAAGCAGGCATTCTAAAACCACCGGCTGGTATAATTAGACTATTTGCTCCCGCACCATCAGAATTCAGTATATAAGTGCTTGTACTGTTTTGTTCTGTGTATTCAATAGCAGTGGCTGAGGCACCGTCTCCGAAGATTAATGCTACAGATTTATCTTGTTTTGAAATGGTCCGTGTTAAGGTATCACCTACTAGAACTAACACCCTGCTGCAGGCTTTTGTTTGAATAAATTGACTAGCTAACCAGAGCCCATACACATAGCCAGAGCAGCCTAAGTTGATATCTAGAGCAATACAATTTCTATGTAAGCCTAGTTTGTTTTGTAATATACAAGCAGTGGAGGGAGTAATGTAATCAGGCGTCTGTGAGATAAATAAAAGTCCATCTACACTTTCTTTTTGCCAGTCCAATTCCTTAAGTAATCTTTCTGCTGCTTCATAACATAAGTCACTAGCGGTTTGATTTGACTTTGCATGAAAAACCCTTTTTACCCCACTCATTTCAGATATCTTCTCTATATCTTTTTCCTGAAAATAATTTTTGCCAAGATCGAAAATAGAAATCTCATTATCTGGTAATGCGCATACTATTCCTTGTATCTTAGCATTATTTATCTTTGAAATAGCCATTTTATTCCTCCAAATTTACTTTAACTAGACTTACGATGTCCTCTATTGTTTCACACCGCTTTAGTTTTTCTGCCTCTAAGCTTTGATTAAATAGCTCATCAAATAATGCAATAATTCCTAGCCTTCCTAATGAATCCCAGCCTTCTAATTCATCAAGCTCTGTTTCTAAAGTAATTTCTCTTTCCTCTAATAACGCTTCCGCTATTTTTTCTATCAATTCCTCTACTTTCATGCTATACCTCCTGGTTCATATATTATATCTCTCTTGCTGGATTTCCAAAAACAGTGGAGTTTGGTTTAACTCTCCTAAGAACAACGCTTCCCGCACCAACTTTTGCATACCTTCCAACCCTTCCTTTTGGCAGTATTCTAGCACCACTCCCTAAAAAGACGCCTCTTTCAATATAAACACTTCCAGTAATATCACATTGAGAACTAATGGTACACCCTTCTTCTACAACAACATCATGCCCTATAGAGGACAAACAATTAATACTAACGAAGTTTCCTATTTTAACATTTGTTGTAATAACTGCTCCAGGACAAATAATCACACCCTTACCTATCTCACAATCTCTTCCCACCACGGCTGTAGGATGTATGAGTGTAACGAAGTTTAGTCCCATTTTTTCCAGTTCGTTGCAAACTGATAACTTTAGATTAGGATCTCCTATCGCACATACTATTTCTATCTCCTCTTTATTACTAAGCTTTATTTCCTCTTCCGTTTCATAAGGTAGGTGAAATTGTTCTATTAACGCTAAGTCGTCCTTTTCCTGTAAACTTTTTATTAAAAACTTTATTTCTCTCCACTTAGGGGTTTTGTTTTGGAAATCACTTGCCCATTGAAAGACTTCTCTTCCAAAACCACCTACACCTGCGATCAACAATTTTTTCAATGTTTATCACCTCGTAACAATTGCAACTACAAGCATCCTCTATGAATATTATGAATTGTATTGCATATATACTGACAATCTTTTGAAGACAAGGATACTGAACTGGGTAAATTGACTCCTCGTTTACTAACCCTATAGGTATTGTTCATAGCTCCCTTTGAGTAATCTGCATAAGGTCTCATAGTATGAATTGGTTGAAAAAAACCCCTACTTCCAATTCCTCTTTCATTTAGCTTTTTTATCAATTCATCTCTATCAGAACCATAATTTTCTTCTATTAAGATACTGTATAACCAGTGAACATGCTTAACATTTTCTTTTTCTTTTGGTAGTCTAATTCCTTCGATATTTTGCAAATAGCTATGATATAATTTTGCATTTTTTATTTTTATTAGTATATATTCTTCTATTTTTTCTAGCTGCGCCACACCCATGGCAGCCAATATATTAGGCATGCGATAGTTATAACCTATTTCCTCATGTACTATATCACCATTAGGTAAGGTGGTTTTAGCTTGGTTGCACAGATGTTTGGCTTTTTCTCCTAAATCTACATCATGTGTAACCAACATACCTCCTGCTCCTGTAGTAATCAATTTGTTGCCATTAAAGCTGAAGGTGCCAAAATTACCTAATGTTCCTGCTTTATGCCACTTTCCATCACTTGTCCTATATTCTGAACCTAAGGCTTCCGTGGCATCTTCTATCACATATAAATGATACTTTTTGGCTATTTTTAATAGCGGCTCCATATCCACCATATTTCCATAGACATGCACAGGAATAATTGCCTTTGTTTTTTCCGTGATTCGTTCTTCTAGCATATCTACATCCATCACCCATGTGTCCGGGGTAATATCTATAAATACAGGATTTGCCCCTACATATACCACAGGATTTACACTAGCAACAAAGGTCATAGAAGGAACGATAACTTCATCCCCTGCTCCTATTCCTAGCGTTTGTAATGCTAAAGTGATGGCAGCAGTACCATTCATGGTTGCTACTGCTTTTTGTGTACTTAAATACTCCCTGAATTTTTCTTCAAACAAGTCTACATAACTACCTACAGAGGATACCCAATTCGTATCTAAACACTCCTTAATGTACCTCCATTCATTGCCTGCTATGTTAGGTATAGCTAATGGAATCATATGATCCACCTCTTTTTGTTTTTTATACATTATAGATATTGCTTTTAAAATACTGTAAGTTTTTCTCTATCCAGTGTATTGTCTCTATTAGTCCAGTGTCTAGAGAATATTGTGACTTCCAACCAGCATCATCCATAGCCTTTTTGTTGCAGGCACAAAGCCTATTAACTTCACTCTTTTCTGGTCTTATTCTTTCTTCTTCGCAGATGATTTCTACATTTCTTCCTGTTAGTGAGATGATTTTCTTTGCCAGCTCTCCTATGGATATTTCTTTACCCGTTCCAATGTTGGTCACCCTTCCTATCGTCCTGTCACTTTCTGCTACTTTTATAAACCCTTCTACTGTATCCTTTACATAGTTAAAATCTCTCGTTGGTGTAAGGCTTCCTAGTTTTATTTCCTTTGCTCCTGCCAAGATTTGAGCTATGATAGTGGGAATAACAGCTCTTGCTGATTGTCTTGGACCGTAGGTATTAAAAGGTCGTATCGTAGCAACTGGTGTTTCGAAAGATCGATAGTAGCTTTCCGCCATCATATCTGCAGCTATTTTGCTGGCAGAATAAGGGGATTGGCCTTGCAAGGAATGTTTTTCATCTATAGGCACATATTGAGCAGTTCCGTAGACTTCACTCGTAGAGGTGTGTATTACCTTTTCTACGTTGAAGTCTCTACATGACTGCAATACATTTAAGGTTCCCTTTACGTTTGTATCTACGTAGGCAGAAGGTGCATAGTAAGAATAAGGTATAGCAATCAATGCTGCCAGATGAAAGACGACCTCCTTATCCTCCACTGCCTTTCTAATACTATTTTCATCTCGAACATCTCCTGTAAATACCTTAATATGCTTTTTATATTTCTCATCTAAAGTATCTAACCAGCCCCAGCTGTTGAAGGAGTTGTAAAGCACAAATGCAGTTACTTCAGCCTCCAATTCCACTAATTTTTCAACCAAATGACTCCCAATAAAGCCCTCGGAACCTGTTATCAATACCTTTTTATTCTTTAGATGCACAGGCTTCCCTCCTAAATAAAGTTTGATAGTCTGTATTCGCTTGATGATAGTCCTCTACCTGCCCTATGTCCATCCAGTACTCCGCAATAGGAAAACTCCCTATTTTTTCTTCCCTGTCTATTATTTTTTGAATTAATTGGGTAATATCAAAGTATTCATTTTCAGGAATATCCTCTACAATCTCTGGTTCTAAACAATAAATTCCACCATTGATAAACATGCTAGAAGACGGCTTTTCTTTTAAAGAAACTACCGTTTCATTATCTATCTTTAATACACCATATGGAATTTGAAGCTCATACCTTCTCGTAGCTATTGTGATTTTATTTTTATGTTTTTGATGATAATTCATAAATTCCTCAAAATTCAGCTTCGTCAGTATATCTCCGTTTATAACTAAGAAAGATTGATTTAGGTGGCTTTTTGCTAGCCTAATAGCCCCAGCCGTCCCTAAAGACTTCTCCTCCTTAATATATTCAATATTAACATCAAAGGCTTTCCCATCTTGAAAATAATTTTCTATAATATCTGATTTATAATTAAGACATAATAAAATATTGTTATAACCATAATCTTTAAGTTGCTCTATAATAATTTCTAGTATAGGCTTAGAGCCTACTGACAGCATTGGCTTAGGAATATCCGCCGTCAAGGGCATTAGCCTTTTACCTTCTCCCCCTGCCATAATTACTGCCCAATTTTCTCTAACAGGTTTTTTAATAAAATCCTGATAAAATATAATATCTACTACTTTCATTTCCTCATCTAATACAGGGATCTGGAAGATAGATTTTTGTCTAAAGATGTTTTCAATAAATTTACTACTATAGTTTTCACCAACAAATATAAAGTTTTTCTTCATAATATTCTCAACAGTATCCTCTAAAGAACTACCCTTTAATATGGCTCGCCGTATATCTCCATCTGTTACGGTTCCTTCTAGCTTCCCTTCATAATCCGTCACCAGCGCAATTCCTTTTGCAGTTCTATCTATCGTTTCCATCGTATATTTCAAGGTATCTTCTTTCCTGACGAAAAGATTTTCAATAAACATTCTATTAGTTTCTTCATTTTTTGTATTTTCACTTTCTTTTAAATCATTCGGTAACCACTCTTTTTTTTCTTCCTGTATAGCCTTCTCTTTTTGCTTTGGATCTTGATCTATATTGAAAAGCTCTTGTTTTTTACTATCTATTTGTTCTTTATTGTCACATTCATTATCCTTCATATAAGCTTCAGCTTCTTTATGCATTTGCTTGAAAAATTTATCTATAATTTTTATGTCTTTTTCACATGTAAAAATAAATTTACCAAAGGCATTGATTAGCTTTTCCGCTTTTTTCATTTGATTGCCTTCACTTTGAGTGCTTACTACTTCATCTTGGAGAATTTTATAAAACACCCTATTTCTAGGCATGATAAAGGTATTGAAATAATCATTCCTTTTGATGGTTTCAAAAACCTCATCCAACTTATTATACATTTTTTCAACCTGTTTAAAATTTCTATTCTGACATAATCTTTTTATTTTATTTAATATTTCCCTAATTTTCTTTATCAGATTATCAACGTTTTTGTAAGCAGTATTCATTTTTTCCATCTGCTGTTTCATATATTGCATATCATAATTGTTGCTATCCATCAGCAACCAATCTCTTTCTACAACTGGTTTTTGAAGATCTTTCTCTATTATTGTTTTTAAATCAATAAATCTAGTGCCCTCTATATGTGCTCCACCTGCTGTGGCATTGATGACTTCTACCCCTTTAAATTGCTTAATATACATTTCTATTTGCTGTCGCATTCTGTTAAAATTATCATTGGTCAATATCTCATTGCCATAGACATCTTTTACTTTAGTTGCACTTTTAAGGTTTGCTTCATTAATTCGTCCTGCATGATAATCAATTCCCTCTGCATAGTCCTTATTATCTCGATATGCTAAGTTTTGTCCCAGCAAAATAACTTTCTCAAAACCCAGTTTATATAGAAGTTGCAGCGTAATAACTGCGATACTAGGTGCATCCATTACACCTTCAATTTCCTCAGAAAATTTTGCCTTCAGATAATAAGCTGCTGTAGCATCTTGGCTGGTAATCATGTGAATTTTTTTCCCGGGGTAGTTTTCTAATGTCTCAAACCCTACACTACTCCCGAAAATAAGAGGTATGTCTACAATGCCTTTTGCTACAACTTTTTCAAAAACCTTTTGATTTGCCTTACTAGGGTCATATGTACAAGCAGCATGGGGATAAATATTGTGATGAACCAGCGTATTAATCGCTGACCCTACTGTGAAAATATATGCTAATCCTTTATCCTTTATATATCTTAGATTCTCTATTTCTTCATCTAGAGAAGGTCCTGCCGCTACTAGGATAGCTGGTTTATCTTTAAACTGTTCTTTTTTGTTCAGCAATATATTGGGGGTTCTTAATACTTCTTTTAAATTCACCATACTATTTAAAATCCATCTTCTTTGAAAAGTATAATTTGTCCCCCATGAACTTCTTTCGTCTTTTACGAATTTTTTAAACATCGTTAGAAACGCTTCATAATTTTCAGAGAAATTTTTCTGATAGCTTGGTAGTGGAAAAATAATCACTTCCTTATCCCTGTTTCCCACCACTTCTTCTAAAAATTTCATTGTACTTTCTTCTTTATCACCAACCAGCATTTGTCTCATATTTTTTAGCGGCAGCTGCTGTAGATTTTGATTGGCTAAGTAATGATATAGGATTTGATCTACTGGTTCATAGATGGAGAAGGACACGTTATTATATTTTTGTAAAAATAAATTTACATGATAACCTAAACCAATACCATAAAAAATAACATGCACATTTCCATCGATGGCATCCGTATTTTCATATTGTTCTAAGAGGGTATTTGCTTCTTTTATAGGATCATATCTACTATGAAGATAAATACCTTTTCCATCATTTTGTATTTTTAAAGTTTTTTCTCCATTTCTCGTTGCCTCTAATTGTACAAATGTTTCATCTATATTTTCCTCTATCTCTTTCATTTGTTGATATAAGGATGGATAGTTCATCTTTAAAAAATTTATATTGTCAATTAACATGACCATCATTCACCCCCTCTGGCATCAGCCTTTGTAGTCTTTGTAGCATCTCTTCAAATATAGGGCTTATTTCATAGCTTAGTATATCACCAATTAAAACGATATCTTGATTTTCTACCGCCTGCTGCAGATCTGGTATAATTTCATTTAGCTTTAAAATTTGTTGAGCATATTCATTCCATAGTTCATAGCTTGATATGACTTCTTCTAACTGCTTGTTTCGATCTATATTAGAGAAAGACTCTAGCATCCACTGTATGCCACCAAAAAGGTCTGCTAAATTTTGCCATGACGCTTCTTTTGGCACTTGATAAAAAGCTTCTCCTAAATCTTTAATTAAAGGCAATGCTCTATGAACATATTCTTTTGTAGATTCTAGCACTTCTTCGATCAACTCTTTAAGTTTTTTCACTTCTACTCTAACTTCTTCAATAACTTCAATGTTTTCAAAAAGATAATCCTCATAATCATCATATACTTCTACCCCATCTATAATGAAATGACTAAAAAAATAATGACTACCTTCTAGTATTTTATTGATTTCATTTAAAATAACTTCTACTGAATCTTCTTTGTTGGGAAATTCCAATCTATTATCTAATAACATTAGTTTCATAGGACACCTCCAAAATAATACAATACATAAATGTTATCGGCATTTTGCGACAAATTTTTAAGCGTTTTAAGGAAGTTTCCAAAAAATACATAAAAGAACCAGAGAAAGTACTCTCTGGCTCTTTATGCCTCTTTTGCTAACAATCGTTATCTTGTGGCTGATTATCCTAATAATTGAAGAACTGATTGTGGCTTCATGTTTGCTTGAGCTAACATTGCAGTAGATGCTTGTTGAAGAATATTTTGCTTTGATTGCTCCATCATTTCTCTAGCCATGTCTACGTCTCTGATTCTTGATTCAGATGCTTGTAGGTTTTCACTGGCAGTATCTAAGTTTTTAATAGAATGCTCTAGTCGATTCTGTGCAGCACCCAAGTAACTTCTTTGTGCAGATACTCTTTCAATAGCACCATTAATTTTTTCGATGGCAGCTTCTGCTGATCTTTTTTCAGAAATATCTATATCATCAACATTTAAAGCCTCTGCCCGCATATCTCTAATGGCCATAAAACTGCTCTGACCTGTATTCGCTCCTAATTGTGTGGAGAAGGATTTGTCTAGATCTATGTCTTCTGCCTTTAGTGCTTCATTAAATACAAATGTCATGCTTTGACCTACTTTGAAGTTCTTTCCATCTCCAGTTCCTGAGTCTACCGCAAACATACTTTGACTATCTTTTAGGGTTAATGTCTGTGAAACACCAAATGTACCTGAATCAAATGTAATTGAACCAGATGATATAGTAATTCCAGTAGTAATAGTTTTACCATCAGGACCAGTGATTACAAAGTCATCTGAATTCCCACCACCACTTGTAGCTTTCACTCTTGTGATAGTATAAGAGCCTACTGCCTTACCATCTGCTTTTACTCCTGATAGGAAAGCATCCATACCAGATAAAGCTACTGTAGAGTTATTGCTTAAACGTACACTACCTTCTATCTTAGCTGCACCATTCTTTAAATCTCCATTTAATAGATTCTTTGTATTAAATTGAGTTGTATTACCAATTCTATCGATTTCATCGATTAATTGCTTAACCTCGTTTTGAAGTTCGTTTCTATCAGCATCTGTATTGGTATCATTAGATGCTTGTACTGCAAGCTCTCTCATTCTTTGAAGGATAGCATGGGTCTCTGTTAAAGCACCTTCTGCTGTTTGGATTAAAGAAATAGAATCTTGAGCATTTCTAGAAGCTTGATTTAAACCTCTGATTTGTCCTCTCATTTTTTCAGAAATTGCAAGACCAGCTGCATCATCTCCTGCACGGTTAATTCTAAAACCTGAAGATAGTTTTTCCATTGACTTCGCACCAGCATTGTTAGCAATTCCCAACTGTCTATGGGTGTTCATAGCCATTAAGTTGTTATTAATTCTCATTTGTTATTCCTCCTTGATTTTCGTTTTGGCATCCTTGCCTTGTTTTGTTTTAAAAAAATTTAAAATCTACCTTTCCTTGGCCAAGGGTTTTGGTGAGATTTTTTGTGCTTATTATATATATCGGTATGCTTCTGTAGAACTTTATAGTTAAATACAAATTTTTTAGAGGGAATTTTTAACTGTTTTTTCCTTTATGCTATAATTAAGTTAGCCTCTTTGAAAGGAGGTGAGTACATATTGAACCCCGTAGAAAAATCAGAGTACAGGATAAAATTTATCCTGGCATTGGCTACTTTAATTACAGCAATTACTGGATTAATAGCTGTATTAAAACAATAAAGCCAATGAAAAAAAGCAGGTGTCGCACCACCTGCTTTTTTCTGAATACATACTGAACCCCTTCAAAAGAAAAAGTGTTTTGATAGAATAATCTATCTTTATTCATAGTATACCCTGAATACCATAAAAATACAATTGGTTTTGTACCCTTCTTAGTTATTTCTCTTCTTTCTTCTTAAAAACATCCTTCAGCCCTGCAAAGTTCCCCTTCTGTTGACTTGCAGCTTTATTTTCCTCTTGAATTTCTAAATAAACTTCCTTCCTAAAAATCTCTACATCCCTTGGCGCGGAGATCCCCAATTTTACTCGGTCTTCTTCTATGCCTAGGATTTTTATTTCTATATCCTTGCCTAGCATGATGCTTTCTTCTAGTTTTCTTGCCAGTACCAGCATATTATCTTGCCTCCTCTGCTACTTGAGGTTCCTCAGCTTCTAGTATTTGCTGAGGCTTAGCGGAGGCGTTTTTCATTTCTTCTAGGATGTAGTGCTTTGTGTGGTAGTTTTCATCATCTAAAACAATTTGTTTTGCTTTGTTATTTTTTGTATTGATGATAATCGGTGCCCTTAGATTAGCAGTCATTTTCTTTATATCTTCAGGGATGATAACGATGGTAAAGACACTGACATCCTCAGGGGACTGAATTTGTAATTTTTCTAAGGTACTCTTAGGTATTTCAAAATCATAATCCGATCGGAAGATAAAGGGATTGACAATGACAAAAGCTAAATCTGTATCCTCCACCGATTGAAGCCACTGAAAGGGAACTTCTTCTTCTGGATTATGAATAATAACGAATTTGGTTAAAGCCTCAAATCCAGGGATGCCATCGGAAAAATCTAGTATTTTATTTTCATCTACTTCTATTTCGTCGAAGTGCTTTGTATTCAGTAGCATGATTTTCCTCCTATCTTAAAAAGTCCAATAAGGTTGGTTGAATAATTCTGGCCCCTACAGAGAGGGAAGCTCTATAGACATTTTCTTCATTCATCAGCTCCATGATTACCTCTCCCATATCCGCATCCTCCAATTGAGATTGAAGTTTTCTGAAGTTAATGATGTTATCTTCTATTTTATTTTTCACAAGATCCATTCTATTGACTTTTGCCCCTATTTCAGCGCGGGTAGTCAATAGTGAATCTATGTATTTATCTATGTTGCCAAGCTGATTGCTGATTTCTTCATGCTTTCCCGCCAACAGCTGGGCTTCTATGGTATCTATTAGATGAATAAGTCCAGATTTTTGTGGAACTGCTTTGATAGTCCAATTTTCTTGGCCTACTTCCGCTCCCACTACCGTCCTTCCTTTTTTTAGATCCTCTACTTGAAAATCAAAAGTCTTAAGTGGATGATGGGTATCTTCTATAGCAGCTATTTCAGTCTTTAAGGCTTCAACAATCTTTTTCATAAAATCTTCTTTGCTTATTATGACAGTTTCTTCCTCACCATCTACTTCGGTGGTTTCTATATTGGTAAATTCTATTTCTTTAACAGTTTCATCTGCCGCTATCTTCATGGTTACCTTAAATTTCGGCGGTTCCTGACTACCTTCTTCAGGAGCTTCTGTCATTTCAATAACAATTTCTGCCCCCTCCAGTTGAAACTTTGTAGCATGGTTTTCTCCCTCTTTTGTTGGCATGTGAAGGGTTAAATCACTGGCACTAGTGTACTTTTCAAACAGGTCTATCCCTAACGTATTTACATCGATCAGTTCACCTACGCCAACTTCATACTGAATTCTATGATCCACTAAGTTAGGATTTTTTGCATCAAATAGATCTATATTGTAGTTTCCATAATGATCAAATAAAGGTGTATCGGTTCTTTTACCGGAAAACACATACTTTCCTGCATAAGTAGTATTCCCTAAACTAATAATTTGTTGCTTGATTTCTTTGATTTCTCCCTGTATTTTCCGGGTTTCCTCCTCTGTCAAAACCCCATTAGAACCCTGTACCATAAGCTCTCTTAAGCGTTGCAGAGCATCACCAGTATTAATTGCCGCTAATTCTGTGGCCTCCAACCAAGAGATAGCATCATCTGTATTCTTTTTGTACTGCTCCAACTCTTTAATATCTGCTCGAATTTTTAAACTTCTAGAAATAGCAATGGGATCATCCGAAGGCTTATGGATTCTTTTTCCTGTAGCCATTTGCATTTGCCTTTTATCTAAGCGTGTTATATTTTGATTTAAATTTCGCATCATATTACGAATCAACATATTATTCGTGGTTCTCATATGTCATCAACCCCTTATCTTCCTACTAGCCCTACACGGCTAATAATGGTTTCCAGCATCTCATCCATGGTGGTCATCATCCTGGCAGAAGCGTTATAGGCGTGCTGAAACATCACCATCTTAGAAAGCTCTTCATCAGTAGATACACCTGAAATTCGTTGCCTTTCGATATCCACCTGTTCTGTCAATGTGTACTGATTATAGGCATTTCTTATAGCCTCCTGGGTGTCTACCCCTAAGTTAGAAATCAAGGATTTTATAAAATCCTCTGGCTTTCCTTCCTGAAACATACTACTTTTGTGTCGAAGTTCTAACATCTTCAGAGCAATAGACCCATCCCCCGGCAAGAGATCCTCGCTGCTTGAAGCGGCTATTTTATTTGGATCTTCTATATCTAAAGAAATTTTTATATTTTTAGCTGTTATTTTCGGGGCATCAGGATTTTGCATATCCAATGTAGATACACCGTTGGCAGTAAAAAACAGATAGCCTGTTTCCCCACCTAAGCCATAACCCTCCACATGCAGATCATTTATCTCCTGGGCAAAAACCTCAACAAAGCGATTTAATTCATTGATGTAGTAGGGCACACCTTTATTGGCACCACTATCACCATCTCTTAGGTCCAATAACGCCCGCAATTCTCCCTGCAATGCTTTGGTATTAAGCTTGGAACCGTCTGCCCATTGTACTACATTAAGATGTACATCTGCACCCATTTCATCAAAAAACTCACTTTTTTGTTTTTCCTCTGCGCTCAACTTGTAGACTCTATCATGAGACACCAAGGATTGTCCATTAATTTGTAATACCATTTTTTTTCCTACATGCTCCTGATCACTGGCAACATTATAATTACCATCACTTACCTCGATCACATCTACATTGACGAGTTTAGAAAGCTGATCTATTAAATAATTTCTTTGATCCCTTAAGTCGTTGGCATTACTGCCGTTAAGCTCAAAACGATAAATCTGTTCGTTTAATACCGCGATTTGTTCTGCATAGGTATTGATAGTTTTCACGGTTGTTTGGATATCGAAGTTTAAATCTGTCGCCATCTTTTCCAGCTGATTATATGTACTGTTCACAGAGTTTGTAAAAGCGATTGCCCGTTGCCTTACTAGGGATCTGGTTGTCTGGTTCTCAGGATTTTTGCTTAACTCTTGAAAAGAAGAAAAAAGTTCATCCATAACAGTAGCAATTCCCGTATCAGAGGGCTCGTTCATAATGGACTCAATGAGGGACAAGCCGTCTCTTTTTACCTCCCAGTAGCCTTGGGAATTTATTTCACTTCTGTATTTATAGTCCAAAAATTCATTTCTCAGTTGTTTGACGGCTAAAGTATTTACACCTGTCCCCAACATCCCTTTTCCACCTGCAATCGCCATAGGGGTACTTGCAGTTTGTTCTACCCTTTGTCTTGTATAGCCTGGTGTATTTACATTTGCTATATTATGTCCTACGACATCTAAAGCCCTCTGTGCGGCAAACAACCCCGAACGGGCTGTATTAAATCCTGAAAATGTTGAACGCATTTTTATCTACCACCTTAGTCAATATTAAAATTTTTTCCTATATCTTTACATCCAATAAACTTGAAGAAGTCTTTCTTTTTATGCCTTGATTTTCTCCATAGTTGTTCCCTTCTTCTGGTCGGGAAGTCATTAGTTCTATATTAAAATTAACATATTCCAGATTTTGATAAATTAATTTTTCATTTAATTCATTTGTTTCTGCCAGTGCTGCTATCACGTCTAACAATTCATTTCTCAGACCATCTATAGCAGCCGCTTCCTCCTCCTCCAAATACAGCAGCAGCTCTGATACACTAGAGGGAGGTGTAATATCCATTTCCTCTGAAATGTTGACAAAAATGGAACGACGGATTTTTTCAAAGGTTCCCATCGTTCGAATGTACTGTTGTTCTTTTTCAGTGGTTGCCTCTAATTCCTTGAGTTTTCCTTTTTTTATAATTTCCGTCTTCCCTTGGGCAGTCTCTAAAACCTCTTTATACATCTTCAACTCTTGCCATAAGGTATCCTTAAGCTGTTGAATCGATCTTATCATACCTTCACCACCTACTGAAATTTTCTAGATTTTTTTATCCAGCATAATACCTTCCATCATTTTATCAGCGATTTCTTTACCGGACACATTATAACTATTGTTTTGAATACTTTCCTTTAACACCTTTACCTTCTCCTGTCGAGTCTCTGGTAAATTTTTAAAGGCCTTCATCGCCACCTGAAATTCCTTTGCCTTATCAGAAATATCCAACTTATCCTTTTTCTGCTGAGTCTCCATGATTTTCTCTGTCTCTTGGCAGGCTTTATTGTATAACTTCATCACTTTATTGATATTGGGATTGTTATGAATCTTCATAAAAAACACCTCTAGCTTTCCGATTATTTTCCTATTACTAGTATCGGCAAGTTAAAGGTGTTTCTTTATATTATTTCTGCTTTTTTCTTATCTCCGCAATATACATTTTTTGACTTTCTGTACTTGTGAGAAGTTTTTTCCTTTCTGCTTCTTGCTTTGCTGGTTTTACTGCCTCTGTAAACTCCTTTTGCAATTCTATCGTACATGCGTCACAAAATCTTCCGGAGCGGATGGCAATACCGCATCTCTGGCAGTCTAACAACAGGTTGTCTTCTTCTTTGATTTCAATTCTTTTTTCCCTCAAAAACCTCAAAATCTTTTTTTCACTGACTCCAGTTGCTTCAGAAACCTCTATGATGTTGGCTCCTGGATGATCATACAGATAGTCCTTTACCTTTTTAAAGTCCTCTTCTATCGTGGTGTCACATCGAGAACAAAGTTCTGATCCAGCATAGGCAAATGCCCTGCCGCAGTTGGCACAATTTCTTAAATCCATAGTTTCACCCCTTCATCGCATGGTTTTATTAAGTAAATCATTCGCTATTCACGCCTCTAGTGAAGGTCATTACCTCCACTGACTTTGCTCCAGCTCTCATCAGTACTTTACTGCAAGCCTCTACAGTAGCGCCAGTGGTAAAAATATCATCCACCAACAATATTTTTTTCTTATCTATAACCTGAGGGTTTTTTACAGAAAACGCATCCTCTACATTTTTCCATCGTTCTTCTCTTGTTTGATTATACATGACATCTGTATCTTTGACACGAATCAAGTTTTGCTCTATGTAAGGTATACCTAATTTTTTGCCCATATATTTTGCTAGAAGGCAGGCTTGGTTATAGCCCCTTTGTTTTTGTTTTTTCCGGTGCAAAGGCACTGCCACCAGCATATCCACCTTTAATTCTTCTTTTTTATAAACCTCTACCATCATCCTACCCATCACGCTGGATAAATAGGTGGCATCCTGATACTTCAAACGATAAACCAATTTTTTCAAAGGATTTTCATGAACACCTACCGCAACAGGCCCTCGAAAGATACCTTTATCAAAGGAAATTTTTTCAAAACAGGTGTTGCAAATACTGTATTTCTCTGCTGTAAGTAAGTATTTATTGCAAACAATACAGTGTAAATCCGATGGATAGATTAATTTCAGCAGTGCTTCTAAATAGTTTTCTAAGACGTCAAAAACCCTCATCGTTTCTCCACCTTAAACGAAATCCCTCTCAAACAAATTTATTACTATTTATTATATAGGGCATTCAACATCCTTGCAATATACTGTCAGTATTTTAACAAATTGATTCAAAATTTTAGTAACTTTGGCCCAGTAAACCATCGCTACAGAAATCCTCTATACTTACGATTGATGAAATTCATAAAATTTATTTAAACGGTAGCTCAATCCAGAATAACGCTGGACAATTTTATTATTATCCACCATCTTTTTCAGATAATTTTCCGTCCCCACCAGCACTACCAATTTTCTTGCACGAGTAATCGCAGTATAAAGCAGATTACGGGTCAACAACATAGGCGGTCCCCATGTAATAGGCATTACCACCACTGGAAACTCGCTGCCTTGACTTTTGTGGATTGTAATACAATAGGCTAATTCCAACTCCTCCAGCTGGCTAAAATTGTAGGTCACCAGACGATAATCGTCGAACAAGACCGTCAACTCCTGCTCTTGTTGATCGATAGATTGTATAAATCCAATATCTCCATTGAATACACCCTCTCCTCTTTCTTCTTCGTCATCAGGATTCTGGCTGTACCATTTTAACATATAATTATTTTTTATTTGCATTACTTTATCGCCTACCCTTAGCAGCTTTTCCTTCATTTCTTTTTCTGCCTTCCACCGTGCAGGAGGATTTAGGGCATGCTGCAGCATCTTATTTAGCTGGAAGGTCCCCACTTCCCCTTTTTTCATAGGGGTTAATACCTGGATCTCTTTGATAGGATCGTACTGATAATGCTTAGGCAGGCGTTCCTTTACCAGCTGCAAAATAGTTTGGGCTACCTGCTCTTTTTGGTATTTAGAAATAAAGTAAAAATCTTTGTCCTTGACATTGACTACAGGATATTGGCCATGATTAATTTTATGGGCGTTAACAATGATCATGCTTTCCCCCGCCTGTCGAAAAATTTCCTCCAGACGTACTACCTTCACAATTCTGCTAGAAATAATATCCTTCAGTACATTTCCTGCCCCTACGGAGGGCAGCTGATCCACATCCCCCACCAAAATCAACCTGGTTCCCAGGGCAACTGCCTTCATCAAACTATTCATCAACAGGATATCCACCATCGAAACCTCATCGATGATAACCACATCACAGTCTAAAGGATTGTTATCATCCCTTTGAAACATCATGCTATCTTCATCCTCCGAAAACCCCATTTCCAGCAAACGGTGAATAGTTTTTGCTTCCTTCCCTGTTGCCTCTGTCATCCTTTTAGAGGCTCGTCCAGTGGGGGCGCCTAGTATAATTTTCATCTCTAATTTTTCAAAAACCTTTATGAGGGTATTGATGGTGGTGGTTTTTCCTGTTCCTGGACCTCCTGTAATCACCAAAATACCATTTTCCAACGCCTGCTTAATGGCTTCTTTTTGATTTTCTGCTAAGGAGATATTCTCTTCCTGTTGTAAAGCTTGAAGCTCTTCTTCTAGATTCATCTCTAAAGCATCTAGTTCTACCCTTGAAAGTTCGATTAATTTCTTGCATACATTTGTCTCTCCATAATAGTAAGGCATTGTATAGACAACGACTTCTTCTCCCTGTCTTTCCACTTGGATTTTTTGGTTTAAAGCTAAGCTTTGGACTGCCTCTCTAATCATCTCCTCTTCCACCTTCAAGAGCTCCATTGTACGTTCTATCAACAGCTGCTGTGGCGCATAGGTATGGCCTTCCATATGAAAGGTATTGAGTATGTATTTTGTTCCAGCATAGACACGATACTTAGAATTTGCAGCGATTCCCATGGTTTTAGCAATTCTATCTGCCGTAATAAAACCGATCCCTACAATATCCTCCGCTAAACGATAAGGATTTTCTTGTATGGTGGCAATCGTACTGTCTCCATACTTTTTATAAATTTTGACAGCATAGCTAGGAGAAATACCATATTGAGAAAGAAAAAGAATAATTTCTCTAAGCTCCCGCTGCTCTTGAAAAGCCTCCGCAATCGCCTCTGCCTTTGCTTTTCCAATTCCCGATACCTCCGTCAGTCTATGGGTTTGAAACTCTATAATTTCTAAGGCCTCTTGCCCAAAGTGTTCTACAATCCGCTTTGCCATCTTTTTTCCTACACCAGGAACAATACCAGAAGACAGATAGGTGATCATCCCTTCCTCCGATGAAGGAACTTGAGGACGATATTCCTCTACCTCTAACTGATGTCCATACACAGGATGAACCTTCCAGTCTCCCTTCACAAGAAGATGTTCTCCCTCCCTCAATGCCGGCAAATACCCCACTAAGGTTACTTCCTCCTCTGCTGTTTCCAGCACCCCAACGGTATAGCCATTTGATTCATTTTTAAAAATAATCTCTATCAATCTTCCCTCTATTTCAACCACCTTTTTTTCCTCCTGTGTAATTCGCTAGCCTTATTATACCATAGGATGATGCCACTGCTCCAGCATTTGGTTATAAGCCATAAGATCCTTCGCCCTGCTCAGGATGACAACCTGAAGGAGGTATTTGGTGATGACTTAAGAGCTATAAAGAAAAGTCCAGCTGTCTCAATGTATAAAAATACATAAGACTGCTGGACTTTCTTCCTTTATGCTAAATCTAAAATCTCCTCTGTTGTCGTAATGACTTTTGCAGTATCAATTTCTACTAGTTCTGACCCTCCTATTCTAAAGATGTTTTCGCTTAATATGCTCTCCATCACCGCCTTTACCTCCTGCGGCGTTATATCCTGGCGAGGGTTGGCTAAGGTGAATTTACTGGTGCTGTCATCTTCTTTTTTAAAAGTCATTTCCAATACTTTTTTCATGGCTTTTCACCCCCTTTTCTAACTTTCAATGACATTTCCTATTCCTCCACCAACTCCTTTTCTACAACTCTTACGATGGTTTTTACTTCTTTTTCCTGCAAGCCTATCAATTGTGTCGTTAGATTAAATACTGCTTCATCACTGGCTTCAGGCTTGATATTGCTATAGCTTGTAGAAGATAACTTTTCTTTCCCCTCTTCATCTCTGCTATCAACAAACTGTAGTCTTACCCTTGAGGTTTGTTCTTTGATTCTTACTGGCATTTTCTACACCTCCTTTTCTTTTTTTACCGGCAACCTTATTATACAGAAGATTTTTCAATCCTCCTAAGAAGGAATTTACATGAATTCATGGTTGATTTTTATTGTTTCAAAAGGAATAAGATGATTTCTAGCGGAGAATTTATTTAAAAGAGCAAAAAATCATAAGGGAATTGTCTTTTTTCCCGAAAACAGAAAAAAAGAAGGGAAAAGTATCCCTTCTCTCTAAACTAGGCTTTTAAGATTTCATCATTTTTTAGTGCTTCTGCTTTATCGGTTTTTTCCCATGGAAGGTCAATATCGGTTCTTCCGAAGTGTCCATAGGCTGCTACTTGTCTATAGATTGGACGTCTTAAGTCTAGGTCCCTAATGATGGCAGCAGGTCTTAGATCAAAATGCTTTCTTATAAGTTGTACCATTTTTTCTTCCTCTACTTTTCCAGTACCAAAGGTTTCCACCATGATAGATACCGGCTGCGCTACCCCAATAGCATAAGCCAGTTCAATTTCACATTTATCGGCTAAACCTGCTGCTACAATGTTCTTTGCTACGTATCTAGCAGCATAGGCAGCTGAACGGTCTACCTTTGTTGGATCTTTTCCAGAGAAAGCGCCACCGCCATGACGAGCATATCCACCATAGGTATCCACAATAATCTTTCTACCGGTTAAACCAGCATCTCCCTGTGGTCCTCCAATAACAAATCTTCCAGTAGGATTGATGTAGTACTTTGTATTTTCATCTAATAATTCTGCTGGAACAATTTTATTAATAACATGCTCCATGAGGTCAGCTTGAATCGTTTCGACATCTACATCAGGGCTATGTTGTGTAGAAATAACAATTGCGTCAATTCTTACTGGCTTGTCTCCATCATATTCTACAGTTACTTGGGTTTTACCATCAGGACGTAAGTAGGTTAAGGTGCCATTTTTTCTTACTTCTGAAAGTCTTCTAGCCAATTTGTGGGCTAAAGCAATAGGTAGTGGCATAAGCTCTGGCGTTTCGTTGCAGGCAAAACCAAACATGATTCCTTGGTCTCCAGCACCAATAGCCTCTAGCTCGTCCTGCATTTCTCCCTTTTTCCTCTCAAGCGCTTCATTTACTCCCATAGCGATATCAGGAGACTGCTCATCAATCGCTGTCAAAACTGCACAAGTGTCACTATCAAAGCCATATTTTGCTCTTGTATAACCGATTTCTTCTATCGTTTTTCTAACAATTTTAGGGATATCTACATAACAATCTGTTGTAATTTCTCCCGCCACCAACACAAGTCCAGTGGTTACAGATGTCTCACAAGCTACCCTCGCCTTTGGATCTTGTGCAAAGATGCTATCTAAAATTGCATCAGAAATTTGGTCACAAATTTTATCTGGATGTCCTTCGGTTACAGACTCTGAAGTAAATAATCTTTTCGCCATTTATCGTATTCCTCCTTAATATATAGTTTTTCATAAGTAATTGTGTTAGATGCATGTTTAGTTTTATTTTTAATTTTTATTGAAAAATTATCCCTCAAACCCTTTAAAAAGCATTAAAAAAACCTCTTCTCAAAAAGAAGAGGTACCTTTACGCTTATACCGTCTCCTCATCTTTCAGAATCAACATTCTGTGGGACTTAGCACCATACCTTCTATGGTTGCCGGGTTTCGTCGGGCCCTTCCCTCCACCGCTCTTGATAAGGCATCAAGATTTTATTTAATTTTACCAATGATTATAATATCATCCCGGGTTTTATATGTCAATAAGTATTTTGCAAAAATAGACAGCGCTATGAATTTTTGTTGTCAGATAAGAATAACAGCATAGCTCACAAGAAACATAATGGTTCCTGCTATTGTAGCCCCCATAGCAATGGCAGGAAAAGCATATCGAAAGGGAATATTTAATAAAATCGCTGCTAAGCAACCACTCCATATGCCTGTAGTAGGCAGTGGTATTGCCACAAACAACATCAACCCTACGATACTATATTTTTTTACATTTTTGCTTCGCTTTAGTGTTTTTTTTACAGTGTTGTCTATCACTTTGTAAAATAGCTTGATCCTCCGTAGATAGTTAAACATGGGCCCTACAAAAATCAACAAAAAAGGCACAGGAATCAAACTTCCTACGATGCCTAAAACTGTCGCATGAATAGGATGCATCCCTAATGATACACCAATGGGTATTGCACCCCTCAACTCCACTAAAGGCATAGCAGCAATCAACAAAACCATCAGTTCATGGGTAACAATCTCCAATATTTTTTCCATAATTTCACCTCTATTCTATATCATTATATAAGTTCTTAGAGGTGGGTAGAACAATCGATTATGGAAATACATGTATATATCGACAATATGTTAAAATATTTAAAATTTGTAATATAATTTTAATGTTTTTCCTTTGCATTTATGGTATAATCTTACTTAAGAACCAATTATAATCTATATTTTTACTTATGGAAGATAATACTATTTTCATTTTAATTTACAAACTACGACTTATAAATATACATACCAACGAAAAAGTTTGCAGCCTATTTAAAAATCATAGTGAGGAGAGAAGCTGATGAGTAGAGTAGACGAATTAAAACTAGAAATAGAAAGATTAAGAAACAAATTAGGTCGTTATTTGGAACAAAATGAAGACTATGATAAAATCTTCAGCTTAAATATAACTATCGATAAATTAATTGTAGAATATCATCGTTTAACGATAGGTAGATAAAAAAGTCTAAATATAAAGATTCATAAACCATATTGTAGAAGATCATCGCCTCATGCGATAGATCAGCAAAGAGATCTCCAGGAAAAACTTCTTCCATTTAAATTTAAAATTAGAGTAATACTAGAATCATGTCTAGATTACTCTAATCTTGTTTTTTGCCCTAAATGATAAAGGTAAGAAGGGGAATTGTTATGAGGGAGAGGGCTGTCGTAAGAAATATCCCCTTAGAAGCTAAGTAATGATCTGATTCATAAAGGGTAGCCAGCACAGCGGTATTGGCAGCAGCAGGCATTGCTGTAATGACTACAGGCACCCCTAGCATCAATCCCCTTACCCCGACAAAATACAAAATCCCCATCACCATTCCCGGTAAAACCACCAGTCTTGCCATGGCTAACCATAATATTTTTTCCTCCTTAAACACATCCCCTAGGGACATATCTGCCAGAAAAGAACCTATTACCAGCATAGCTAGAGGCGTAGTAGTAGATCCTAAAATATCTAAGGTTTCATAAACCGGCAGCGGCAGTTTTATAGATAATAAAAAGAAGGAAAAACCTACTGCTACTGCAAGAATTCCCGGGTTTAACAGTACCTTCTTATAATCTACCTTTTCCTTTATCCCTTCACTACTACGACGAAGTACATAGACGCCTAGTGTCAACATGATAAAGTTAAAAGGGATATTATATAATGCCGTATAAAATACCCCTATCTCACCATAGATGGCATCTACGATGGGGTATCCCATATAACCTACATTTGAAAAAATTAAAATGAATTGAAAAACATCTCTCTTCTTACCTCCTATCCTCATCATCCTAGGAAAACAAAAAGAGATTCCTATGACGATAGCATACACCACTAGAGAAAGGAGAATAACCTTTATACTGGTAAAAAACAACTCCTTTGAAAACTCAAACTGCATAGATTTAATAATCATAGCCGGAAGCGTTACATGCATCACTAGATTGCTTAGACCTTTGTTAAGGGCATTATCCATATAATTTAGCTTCTTGGCACCATAGCCAATCATCATTACAAGAAATAAAATCAATATTTGGTTAAAGGTTGCAAAAAACGCCACGATTTGATCCCCCTAAAAAAAATTTTCATACAATTTAATCATAGCAGAAACCTTGCTGTATCACAAGAAAGAATCTACCAAGGTAGATGTCCTAAAAAACATAAAAAGAGCGCCTATAGCGCTTTCGCTAGGGAACCCTATGGTTCCCTTCGACGACTGCTATCGCAGTCTGAGCACCCTCCTTAATACGGGCAGGGGATTCCATCCCCTACAACCCCTACTTTTTTATATAATAGGAAAGTAGAACTTTCCTACTTATATAAAAAAGGGAGGTATATTTTCCTCCCTCACTAAAACCTAATGTCTTCTCTCTTTAACGGTTCTTCAATAAGTATATGACCCATTAAGGTTTCTCTTTTACTGCCATCTACTAAAAATTGTACTGCTTCAATTTCCTCAAGCCCTGTTAGTGAGTAAACAATTTGATGAATCACTAAGGTTTCTTGAAGGCTACCACCACTTAACCTTTCTCCTGCTATGTTCACATAGGCTACACCTTCAGCTGTATCTACGCTCAACACTTTAATTCCTTCTAAAGTTGTAGATAACGCATCATCTTCAGGCACTTGCTGAAGCTCTGCTAAGATCATTGCCTCTACTGATTTTTCTCCTACAGTTACCTCTTTTTCTACAGGAAGTACCTTTTCAAGTCTTTCATCTCCTGTCGCCACATATTCATCATTGACAAAGTATAGTGTAACCCTAGTTATTTCTCCTTCTGGTGCGGGGTCCACTACGGTATCTGTACCTTCTCCTTGCGGAGGGTTTTCTGCTTCTATCGGCGGCACAGGTGTTTCTTTCGGTGTCCTGTTGCATCCAACAAACGTCAACATCATAGCAATAACCAATAAAATTAGACCTGTTTTCTTCATTTTTATCTTCCTTTCTTTTTCTTGTTCTTTTCTTATCTTTATTATACATGAGGAATATAAAGACCCCATGAATAAATGTAAAGAAATCATGAAGAAACCTTTAAAGAATTTTTAGGAATAAAAAGGGTAATTTTTGTCCCCTCCTTCAGCTTACTTTCAGCGTGAATTTTCCACTGGTGCAGCTGCACAATACGACTAACAATAGATAATCCAATCCCTGCTCCTCCAGTATCTCGAGAACGGGATAAATCTGTGCGATAAAACTTGTCAAAAATAGATTGAATTTCTTTCTCTTCAATGCCAATACCATTGTCCTCAATAGCAACTTCATAATGTTGACTTTCCCATCTTCCTGTTATAGTTACTTTGCTTTGTAACTTCTCTGTATCCCTATACTTCATTGCATTGTCAATAAGATTGATAAAGACCTCCTTGACTCTTTCTCTATCACATCTTACCTCAGGAGGATTTTTTAAGTCAAGCACCACCTCTACCCCATCTTTCTCTGCTAAAGGATGCAAAATCTTTACAGCCTCCTCCACCATACTTCTTAAGGAAAAGAAGTTGGTGGTAATACCCTGCTCCTCAATTTTTGTTAAGGATAGAAGGGAACTTACCAAGCCTGCTAAACGGTCAATTTCTCCATCCATATCCCTTAAATACTCTCGATAAACTTCAATATCATCCTCTCCATAGAGAAGGGAGTCAATCAATGCTTTCATTGAGGCAAGCGGCGTCTTTAGTTCATGAGACACATCCCCTATAAATTGCGTTCTTCCCTCATCTATCCGATGCAATTCTTTGCTCATCTGATTAAAATTTTCCGCTAGTTTACCAATTTCATCCTTTGAATCAATTTCTACCACTTCCCCTAAATGTCCTTTGGCAATTCGCTTTGTTGTCTCCGATAGGGCGACAATAGGCTTTGCCATCTTTTCACTGGCAAGAATCGCAGCAAATACCCCTATAATCGCTGCCGCTACTGAGAGGGCCATCAATCGGCTCCTAAACTCATAAATCGTGTTAAAGGCATCATCCACACTGATAGATATTAGCACCGCCCCTAAGACCTTTCTGCTGGTATCTGATACTTGTAAAATAGGCACTGCTGCCTGTAACACATATTTATCTGTTTGATAGTAGCTAAACTTCTCCTGCATATTTAAGGCCTGGCGAATTTCTTCATTATCGATAACAGTGTCCTCTAAAAGGTGAAAACTATCCACCAGCACAGCGCCCTGATGGTTCAAGACCAAAATTCTCCCCCCCACCATTCCTGTATATTGCTGAATACTGTCCTTTAGGGCCAGGGGGTCCTGGAAGTTATTTCTACTGATGTTGGAGAGAATATTGGCGGTTTTTAGGGTGTTTACCTCTATTTCCCGCAGCACGGTTTCCTTCATATTTTCTGTAGAAAAAAAGTTGATGACAAACAGAGGCAGTAAAATCAAGACGATATAAATTGCTGTTAGCTTTTGTTTAATGGAGGAAAACATAGCCATCAATCCCTTCTAAAATAATAGCCTACACCCCATTTTGTTTGAATCATGGGAGAATTTTTCTCATGATCCTTTAACTTCTCTCTAAGATTTTTTATATGAACATCAATCGTTCTAGTATCAAGACAGGGTTCTTGCCAAACAAGACGAAAAATTTCTTCCCGGGGAAAAACCCGACCCTTATTTCTGATAAGCAGTTCTAAAATATCAAACTCCTTAGGCGTTAATTCAACTTCCCTGTAAGCCTTTTTTACAGTACGATAGCCGGAGTCCACCACCAGGTCTCCAGATGTATAGACAGTCTCTTGCTGAACTTCTTGCTTTTCCACTCTTCTAAGGATGGCTCGGACTCTAGCAATCAGTTCTCTCGTATTGAAGGGTTTTGTCATATAATCGTCTGCCCCCAGCTCCAGTCCTAATATTTTGTCAATATCACTGTCCTTGGCTGTCAACATCATAATAGGCACTTCACTACTTTGACGGATCATACGACAAAGGGTAATTCCATCTATCTTTGGCAACATTAAGTCTAAAATCAATAAATCAAAACTACTGGTCTCAAAAACACTAAAACCCGTTTCTCCATCATAAGCAACTGAAACTTCAAAACCTTCTTGCTCTAAGCTTTTTTTTAATCCCTTGACTAGCAATTTTTCATCATCAATGATTAATACCTTCATAGATTTCAACTCCTTATTAAAAATAAGTGCCTATTTTTATATTATACCTCTTTTCCTGGTTTCAAACAAAAAAACAAATGGTAAAGAAGACTTCTTCTTCACCATTTATCGTTTATATCTTTTCTGCGATATAATTCATCAAGGCATTTACTTTTTTTCTACAATTCTCTAAAGAATCCTCTGCTACCCCGCAATAGATTTTTAGTTTTGGTTCTGTTCCAGAGGGCCTTAAACAAACCCATGCGTTGTCTTCTAAGATAAATTTCAATACATTGGATTTAGGAAGTTTATTTTGATTCAAATAATCCTCCACCAACGCCACCTTGTAACCTCCGATTTCAATGGGAGGGTTACTTCTAAAAATCTCCAAAGTGTTTTGGATTTTTTCCATGCCCTCCTTTCCCTTCAGCGTAATGGATTTTAAGTCCTCCAAATAATAGCCATACTTTTTATAAAGCGCCATCAGCCCTTCATATAGGGTCATCCCTTTAGCATAATAAAAGGCAGCCATTTCAGAGATCAGCATAGAAGCCACCACTGCATCCTTATCCCTAGCGTAGGTACCTGCTAGATAACCGTAACTTTCTTCATAACCAAACAAAAAGGTTTTTTCTCCAGTTTCTTCGAATTCCTTAATTTTTTCACCAATGTATTTAAAACCTGTCAAAGTGTTGACGACATCTACTCCATGTTGTTTTGCTATGACTGCCCCCATTTCACTGGTGACAATGGTTTTTACAATCACAGCATTAGCAGGTATTCCTTGCTTTTCCTTCAACGTGGAGAGGATATACTCTACCAGCAATGCACCTACTTGATTGCCGGTAAGGATGCTGTATTTTCCTTCTTTGTTTTTCACCACTGCCCCAACCCTATCGCAATCAGGATCCGTCCCGATAATCAAGTGAGCATCTTCTTGTTTCGCCAAGCCAATAGCTAGTTGAAAAGCTGCCTCTTCCTCTGGATTAGGATAAGCTACTGTAGAAAAGTTAGGATCTGGCAACGCTTGGTCTGGCACCACCAATACCTTTTCAAACCCAATTTCCTTCAGCACCCTCCTTATAGGAAGATTTCCTGTGCCATGCAATGGTGTAAAAACGATTTTAAAATCCTTGGCTACTTTACGAATCATTTCCCCCCTTAAAGATTGATTTTTTACAGACTTTATATAGGCATCATCTACCTCTTCCCCTATGTACTGAAACAGTTTGGCTCTTTGGGCTTCCTCTTTATTCATTGGAATGACTTTATATAAATCGTGGATTTGTTGAATTTCTTTTGTAATTTCCTCTGCCAGTCTGGTGGCCACCTGCGCCCCATCCTCCCAGTATACCTTGTAGCCATTGTATTCCGGAGGATTATGGCTAGCCGTAATAACAATACCCGCAATAGCCTTCAGGTACCTTACAGCAAAGGAAAGCTCTGGTGTTGGTCTTAGATCTTCAAAAACATAGGCTTTTATGTCATTTGCAGCTAAGACCAAAGCGGCCTCCTCCGTAAATTCTTTGGACATATGTCTTGAGTCATAGGCGATCACTACCCCACGGTCTATCGCCTCTTCTCCTTGGGCCTTTATGTAATTAGCTAATCCTTGTGTCGCCTTTCTAATGGTGTATTTATTAATTCTATTGGTACCAGCACCAATAACACCTCTTAGCCCCCCTGTGCCAAACTCTAGATCTCTATAAAAACGATCTTCTATTTCCTTTTCCTTTCCCATGATTTCTTTCAATTCTTCTCTTGTTTTATCATCAAAATATGGATCAAATAACCACGTCTCGTAGTTTTTTATGGTTTGCAGGTCCATTTTATCCTCCCCCTAGCTTATTTTATGAATAAAATATTTTTACTTCCTAATTTTGTAAGTTTCATTTCTATTATACTGGTTTTTTTAGTATTTGACTAGTAAAAGCCTATCATTTGAACTTATTTCTCTTTTCCTTTTTCTTCATGAATACTATGCATAGATTCTCCTTTATCCATATGGTTTCCTTAGGGCAATTTACTTTTACCTATCTATATTATGATGTTTTTTCTTCTTTAGGTCAATTTTTAAGGAATTTTTTATAGATTATTTTATCTATCACTATTATTTCTATTTATGGAAATATTATAATCTAAAATTATATACAAAAAAGGATCAAGGTGAAGTCCTCTCCCCTTGACCCTTTCTCCTATACAATTTTACTATTTTTCTAAAGCCTTTACAATCACAGTAACCGCTTCTGCTCTTGTAGCATTTGCCTTAGGTTTAAAGGTTTGATCTTGATATCCAGAAATAATGCTATTGGCCGCTGCTGCTTCTACTGCTGCTACAGCCCATTCAGAAATATTGCTGCTATCTATAAAAGTGCTATTTCCTGCTACTGCCTCTAGCTTCGCGGTTTTCACAATCATTACAGCCATTTGTTCTCTTGTAATTAAATCATTGGCTCCAAAGGTAGTGTCATCATAACCGCTAATAATTCCATGGGCTTGTGCCGCTGCAACAAAATCCTTCGCCCAATGGTTTTGTGTATCATCAAATACTTTATCACCCTTCATTTCTAGATCAAAAGCCTTCACAAGCACAGTAGCAAACTCCGCTCTAGTGATGTTTGCATTTGGTCTAAAAGAACCGTCAGGATATCCTTTGATGGCCCCTGTAGCTACTAAAGGTGTGATATACTTTTCACCCCAATGACCTACAACATCTTGAAAGGTTTCTGTTTGAGGAGCTTCTTCTTGTGGTGCTGGTTGTTCCTCTACTTCTTCTACTTCTTCTACTTCTTCTTCAACTTCCTCTTCTATTTTTTCTTCTGCTTTAGGCGTTTGGGCACCGCCGCCTCCACCGCCGCCGCTGCTTCCGCCTGTCTGGGTGTCAGTACCTAACAAACTTTCTTTTACAGCATTGCTTAAGGGTGCAAGACTGCTAGGAACCTGACCCCTTGCAAGGGCAGCTATTTCTTCTGCCGTCAATTGATTGATCACACCTTCAAAAACCGCTGGATGATTATTTAAAACTCCAGGTAAAGCACTGAACATTCTACTATTAAAATTTGATTGAGTCAAGTCTCCACCTTGCTTTACTGTTTGCTCTAGCTCTGTAAGAAAGGCTATCATTTGATTGTCAGTAACCCCTACAGCATTCACAAAATCTGCATAATCATTTTTAAGCTTGTTGTAGCTATCTACAAAATCAGCTGCATTTACACTGTTTAATTGAAATGCCCCTAACGTCAACAAGAATGCTAGTGTTAAAGATAGTAATTTTTTAAGTTTCATCTTTTTTTGTGCCTCCTTGATTTTCCATTAAATTCTAGATAATGAATACTCCTCTGATGCACTTCAATCAGAGGAGTATTTATCATTTTCTTATTGAGCAAGTGCCTTAACAATCACTGTTACAGCTTCTGCTCTTGTTGCATTATTCTTTGGTCCAAAGGTGTTGTCAGGGTAACCTGAAACAATACCATTGGAGGACACTACTTCTATAGCATTTGCAGCCCATACTGAAGCGTTGTCAGCGTCATTAAACACTTTTACATCTTCTGTAGCTACTAAATTGAATGCCTTGGTAATCATTACAGCCATTTGTTCTCTTGTTATTAGATCATTTGCTCCAAAAGTAGTATCATCGTAACCACTAAGGATTCCATTAGCTTGCGCTGTAGCAATGTAATCCTTCGCCCAATGATTTGCTGTATCCTGGAATACTTTTCCTGGTGCCATCTCTAAGTCAAGGGCTTTTACTAATACAGTAGCAAATTCTGCTCTTGTAATGTTGTTATTTGGTTTGAAAGTACCGTCTGGGTAACCACTGATTGCACCAGCTTCTACTAATGCTGTTATGTAGCTTTCTGCCCAGTGTCCTGCAACATCTTTAAATGCAGCTACAGGCTTTGGCTGTGGTGCTTCTGGTTTCTCTGTTGCTAAAACTGCAAACTTTGTGAAGTGATCTACTTCACCTGTAACGGTAGCTTTATCTTCATTCACTTTTATATTATCTAGCTCTACCCATACATTGTCTTCTTCATCTAACCAGTATAGGCTTACTTCTTCTTTGTCTAAATCTACTTCATCATTATCGTATTCTAGAGTAAGACTTACTGCTTTATCAAAGTCACCTTTTACATCCTTGGTGATTTCAAATACGCCACTTACTAACTTGGTTCTTTCTGGTAAGGCCAATCTAGAAGCAGCTACTCTGCCAAGTTGTTCTGCCTTCACTGTGAAATCAGTGCTCAATGCGTTTGCTGGGAACTTAATGCTTAATCCATCTCTTGTAACTGTTCCACCAGCAGTAGCTTTAATGGTTGTGGTTGTTGATGTTGACGTACCACCGCCACTGCTGCCGCCACTGTTGCTGCCGCCACTGCTGCCAGAGCTTGCGTTGGTTGTTACACTAACTTCTGCATAATCAGATTCAAAGTTATCAGCATCTATCGCTCTTACTTTAAAGTCATAAGTAGTATTGGCACTTAATCCTGAAACGGTGTATGAACTTGCGTTAATTGGTGCAGCTGTTAATTTTGTATCTCCTTGGAACACTTCATAAGTAGTGCCCGCTGGTTGAGACCAGCTTAATGTTACACTATTATGTGTCTTAGTAGTACTAACAGAAGGTACTGCTACTTCCTCTGCCACTAACACCATACTTAAATCTGTTTCAAAGGTAGCCACGCCATTTTCTACGGTTGCCTCTCTAAACTCATAACGTCCGTTATTTTTGTTTTCGTGGAAACCTGCTGCTTTGTTTACGCCTTTAGGAACAGTAATTTTAATTTTTACCTTTTTAAGTCCAGATAAGCCAGTGATTTCAATAGCATTAACTGGTTTATTTGTTTTTATAGCATCCTTTGCTGCTGGCTTTATTCTTATGTTTAATGTTCCTGTAAGTCCTGGTGGCACTAGAATTTCTAGTTTGCCATTGAAGGTATCAGAACTGATATCCACTAACTCAATTTGCAGTTCATCTCTTGCTGGATTGTAACCCACAGGTGGTTCAATCTTCATGCTTCCATCAGCATCTGCTACAAATGTTGCAGAAACTTTAGCTAGTTTTCTTACTGTTACTACATAAGTTCTCTCATCACTATTTTCAGCAGTTACAGTATACGCCACATCATTTCTAAAGTCTTGTGCTGTAGTTGGTTTGATGGTTGCATATTCTGACACTTTTACTTCAGGCTTTAAGCTGGAGATGTCTTTGTCTGCTGGAACGCCTCTGACAACAATCGTCTTGGCATCTTGATCAATTACTCCTGGATACTTTGCACCATCTGTGGTGACTAAAGTAAATTCAGTGATAAGGTTTTGATCACTTAAACTTACATCTTCGCCTTTTAGGACTTTAAACATTGTCACGATTGCGTCCTTTTGAGCTTGAGTAAATACATCTGTTTCATTTAGATAGGTATCTATCTCTTTAACAAAAGCATTTATAACCAGTTTATATTCTTCTGCTGGCACTGAAGCAACATTAAAGTACTTCTCTGCTGCTTGATTCATGGCACTTGCAAATCCAGCGCCATTGCTTACAGCAGCTGTATAAACTTTTTTGCCATCTACTACTTGGCTGGTGATGTTAACATGTTGAATGACTATATCCATGGCATCTAAAACAAAGTTTACCTTTGCCTCCATTGGATTATCTTCATAGTTGGCATTCAACTTGCTGTTTACATTTTGATTCATTTCCTTTACAGCAGAATCTGCCAATAATCTAGTGCGAAGGTCTTCAATCTCTTTTCCTACAGTGGTATTCCCTATTGTTGTCCCTGAATTAAGCCCACCATTCAATAAGTCAAGAATAAGGTCATCTATATTTGAGCCAATATTTCGTCTAGATTTTCTAACTTCTCTTGAAATCGCTTCTGCTGTTGCTAAGTTGACACCATTTCTACTTAATCTAGTGGTTAAGTAATTTGAAGCGCTTATAGCCTCCATGGTTGTACTTACAAAAACATCTGCATCATCAAGGGCCTTCATAGCTGTTGCTACCTGTAGCTTATTCCAATTGGATAAACCCATCAGGTTCTGTACTAGATCATTCTGTACTACCTGATCAAACCAATCTGCCGTTGCTGCAGGTGCAGCAAAAGCAAAGCTGCTTAACATAGTAACCATCATGGTTACAATTAATAACATTGCAATTGACTTTCTCATATTAATTTGTCATCCTCCTTTTATAAAATTCTTTTAAAACTGCTTGTAGCATAGTGCATCTTATGTATTAATTCCCATCACCCCTTTGCCTTACCTTATATTGTCTGATCCTAATTTTTACATAGTTTTACACTTAAACTTATAAATTCTCTACATCCTCCCATAATCCTTCTTTTTTGTTAAATTTTTTATATAAATTATTAATATGCCATATATCATTATTTATGGAAAAATGCATTTTTGATTACAAGTAAATTGCTTAAAATAAAAGAAGGCTATATTAAGCCCTCCAATTTGCTAAACATCGATGTTTTCTTTTGTTTTATTGCTTGATCATACTGATCTCTTGCCTCTTTCACTAGATCAGTAGGTAACTGATTTTGAAGAAGCTCCGTCTCCATTTCTTTTAATAGTTCATTAAATCTTCCTTCTACTGATTCTTCCAGCATGGCGGCGGCCTGTAGGTATTTTCTGGCCAGCTGTGTTTTGTTTACTTTGCCTTCTGCCTTCTGTTGATTGTATTCTTCATGAGCTCTTTGGAATAAAACATCTATTCTTTCTAATGCTGTAGCTTCTAACCTTTCTAATCTAGGTCTATAGTTATCTGCTATCACCTCTTTGGTTATTTCGGTGTTTTTAGTTTCCTGATCTTGTGGGCTTAGAGAGGTTTCTGGAGCAGATTCGGCTTCTTGTTGATCTTCTTCATTATGTACCTCTGCTATACCTTCACCCTCTGCAACATTGCCCTCTAAATCTGCCTCTCCAAAATAAAAAAAGTTTTCACTTAATTCTTCCTGTAATTGACTCCTTAGTTTTTCATCTGTCCCAAGAAAGTACTTATACCCCCAAAGCCCTGCCACCCCACCGATGGCCAATATAACCGCTAAACCAATAAATAGCTTTTTTTTCATTTGCTCATCTCCCCTTCTTCTGTGTTTTTATTATCTCTATAGCATAAAACGTATATATTTTCTATTTTTCCCGACACTACTACTAATCCTAATAATTTATAAGTATAATAACTATATACCTTTATACTTGAAGTTTAATATAGCTATTATATCACTTTTTTCACCGCTATGGTAGCTGCATATTTAAAACAAAGGTGCTGTTTTTATGAATTATTTATTGAAAAAAATTACCTTCATTATCGCTATTTCTACATTATCTATTCTGCTTATTCTTACTGCATTTTTTGTTCGGGGTTTTCAGAGCTTGAAGAATATAGATCCCGTTTCCCCTTTCCATGAAGAAGTGGCGCAGTTAAGGTATCCCTTTGCACCAGAAGCCGGACTTATCTATGATCCAGCCATTATACAAAAATACGAGAAAGCCTTCGTGGAACTACAGTCAAATTATGAAGTACTATTATGGGGTTTAGTAGAAGAAGGAAAAAAGGAATATGAGGAAAACAAAGACACCATCTCTATTTATGCACTAGGAAACAAATACTTATACGCCCTTAATGAATTAGAAAAAAAGGGAGATCAGGAAGTAAAGCTTCTACTTGAACAGCTTTCAGCGGAGCTTAAACAACAAAACCAAGACTTATCTTTGGTTGAAGATATAGAAAAGTACTATATACAAAGCAAGTATCAAAAACGTAGGGAACTTTTAAATAAGGTTAAAACGGCCACTGCCCCATAAAAAGTTTTCACACCTGCATCTAAAGGAAAGTTATCGAAGTAGATATTTTCTCCATAAGGAAATCTAAAGCCAATGATCGTTATCATAATTTAACATGATATTTAATAAATATTTAATACTTTATTTAGCTACAGTTTATAATTGGCTGTTATACTCAGTCATGAGTCCTACCTTAGTGCATATGTCTGTATATTTGAAATTAAATGGTTTTTATGTTAAGATAGCAATTATGGATAGTTTAAAAATACTATATATGAAGGGAGTTTTTTATTTGCTACGAAAATTATTTCTAATTATATTGTCGGGAATGCTGTTGTTTTCATTTGCAGCGTGTACTGCTACAGAGGATGGTGCATCCGATTCAGTAGATGAAGAGGTTAGCGCTATAGTAGCCCTCGTAAATGGCAAGGAAATTCAAAGATCAGATTTTGAAAACGTACTGGAAAATATGAAATTATCTTACCAACAGTTTGGTCTGGATTTTGATAGCGAGGAAAATAAGGAAATGCTAGAGCTAATGAAGGAAGAAGCTTTAAATAATTTAATTCAACAAGAACTACTTTTACAAAGTGCACTCGAAAAGAACTATGCAGCTTCTCAAGATGAAATAGACCATGAACTAGAACAGATTAAAGCTCAATTTGGAACTGATGAGGAGTTTGATATGGCATTAGAAGCAAATCATCTAACTTTAGATGCCTTAATAGAAAGTATCGCTAACGAAATCATGCTGGCACAGTATATACAAAATGAAATCGGTGAACCTACTGTATCAGAGGAAGAAATAATTGCTATGTATGAAGAATATAGTGAATCTATGGAGGATCTACCTGCCTTCGAAGAAATGCAGTTTGAATTAGAGGAAGAGCTTAAGTATCAAAAATTTCAAACAAGTTTTGGTGAATTTATAGAAAACCTAAAAGCACAAAGTACGATTGAGATTTTGCTTTAAAAAATTTCTTTTTTTAACTATTTCTACCTCCTTATATTTATAATGTAGCCAGGGTAAATCTTTATACCCTGGCAAATTTGTTTTTATCCCCTATAATATCCCCCTGGCATATAACGTAGGATTAAATAATTATAGGCCGGCTATTGTAAGTAAAGGATAATTTTATCTACGCAAAAGATTTCTATTGAATCATTTTATGGTATAATGTAACTTGTATATCAACCTACAACCCTGCATGCATTAAAAACAAAAAAATTGTTATAATAGACTGACATTTATTTTGAAAAATTGAAAGGAAGTGTAACTATGTCTTCAGATAACCATCGCTCTACATCAAGAGTTTTAGATATATTAGAAGTACTCGCTTCTTCACAGAAGGGCTATACACTTACAGAGGTGGCTGCAGCTATTGATGCACCTAAAAGTAGCATCTTCCCTATTATTCATACACTTCAAAGCAGAGGTTATATAGAAATCAATGAAAATACCTCTAGATATTTTTTAGGTATCAAGGCCCTAGATCTTGGTTCTTCTTATCTAAATAGTCATAGTATGCTTAGTTTTATTCGAAAAGAAATGCAGCATATTGTAGATACATGCTCTGAGACCTGCCAACTTGGTATTTTGGATAAGGGAGATGTTCTTTATATCGAGAAGATAGATTCTCCCGAACCTATACGGATGATTTCACATGTAGGTAAACGCCTCCCTGCTTATTGTACAAGTCTTGGCAAAGCACTTCTTTGCGATCATGATAAAGAAGCACTGCATAACCTATTTCCAGAAGGCTTAAAAAAGTTTACACCAAGTACGATAACAGATATTGAAGTTTTATATGAACAACTTCTTGAAGTGCGACAAACACAAATAGCTTACGAGTCTGAGGAAATTACAGAATATATCCAATGTTTTGCTGTGCCTCTTAGAAAAAATGGGCTTATTAGCGGGGCCCTCAGTGTTACTGTTCCTAAGTTTCGTTTAACTGAGGAAAAAGCTGAATTAATCAAAAAACAACTTCTAGAATCACAAGCTAAAATCGAAGCCCTTATGATAAAGTTTAACTTTGATATCAAGAGTATTTACTAAAATCAATAATTTTTTTGCAAAAAAAGGTCACAACTAGCAGGCTACCACCTGCTCATCATGACCTTTTTTTATGTTATTAAAGAAACATAGCGCCTTATTAAGAATTCATCTAGTTAACCAATCTCTTTAAGTTCAGTTCCTTTAATCTGCTCTTATTACTTCAACATCATATCCATCTGGGTCTGTGACAAAGTAAAATCTAGGTGGGCTACCTGGAAGTCCCATTAGTTTTGTAACCTTGTAACCCATTTCTTCGTGCTTCTTTCTCGATCCTTCCAAATCTTTTACTGCAACTGCTATATGACTAAATCCATTTCCTATCTCATAGGGCTTATCTGGATTATAGTTATAGGTTAACTCCAATTCATATTGACCTGAAGCGTCACTTAAATATACTAAAGTAAAGGCGTGTTCAGGAAAATCTTTACGTCTTGTTTCTACTAATCCCAGCGCTTCTTGGTAAAACTTTAAAGACTTCTCTAAATCCATCACTCTGATGCAAGTATGTAGCATTTTGTAGTTCATTTATTAACTCCTCCTAGTGCAAAATATTTATAAATGAATTAACTATCTATAATTATAACATAAATTTTCCCCCTTTACCCTATCTTGTTTTTTAATATCCCTCCTGCTGATAAATTTTTAGTAACCTTTTATATGACTTCTGCATAATTTACTACTGAAAGGCCATAAAAGTTTGCTTTATATAACGCTGATAGTTATTCTTTTGAAGCTTATTAAGCGTTATTTGCAAAAAATCATAGATACTGTTGGAGCAAATGATAAAAAAGGTGTTGTTTTTATAAATGGTGCTTTGTTAAGTTTGTTTTCTTTAAAATAAAAGGTATTTCATTAAGGAGGTAGAATAAATTTATGAGTGATCAAACGTGTCACTATTACTCCCATAAATTAGGAGTTATACCTTGCTATTATCCGGGATGTAAGCCACAACCATGTCCTCCAGGACCTACTGGGCCTGCTGGGCCCCAAGGGCCTATTGGACCTCAAGGATCTACCGGACCTATCGGACCCCAAGGCATACCCGGACTTACTGGACCCATCGGACCTCAAGGCGTGCCTGGGCCTACTGGACCCATTGGGCCTCAAGGCGTGCCTGGACCGGTTGGACCCACTGGACCTCAAGGATTATCTGAATATGCTTATATCTACAATGTAGGTGCTCAAACTATACCGTTGGAAACAGATGTTATATTCAGTAATAACGGTGTTATTTCCGGAAATATCACACATGCAGCAGGAACAGCTGCAATCATTCTTGGCAGCGCTGGTGATTATTCCGTATGGTTCTATGCTTCAGCTCTGGAACCAAGTCAGTTTACATTATTTTTAAACGGCGCTCCTGTACCTGGCGCCACCTACGGTGCTGAGGCGGGTACCTCACCTAACCCAGGTTGGGCGATTATTAACGCCTCTGCTGGTGATGTATTAACAGTACGCAACCACACCAGTGAAGTTCCTGTTATTCTTCAAACCTTTGCAGGTGGTACACAAGTTAATGTTAATGCTTCCATCTTAATTCAAAGAATAGATGCCTAGTAAAGCATAAGTTTTTTTATCAACAAAATAGGATGGTATCCATCTAATGCCTTATATTTGAAGGATTACAAACGACTTTGTGCTGAAGCACCACAGCAGGGCAACATGTGTTACCCTGCTGTAATTCATCTGCAGAGGTGATACCTTAAGCCCTAGTGCTCTGTATTATTATTATGCCCGAGAATTGTATTATCACCAGAGATATGATGACGCAATCCTATACTTTAATAAGTTTTTAGATGAAGTTACTTTGAAACTTTTTTAAAGTCCAAGGCTAAAGACAAATAACAGTAGATTTTTCATGCTATTCCTTTCAACCTCAACCTACTTATCTAAATAATTTTTTGGGTGAAACTGAGAGCTTAGCTCTTTGTTCCTAAACCTCTCCCCTAGAGACTGTTTGACACCCAAAACAATACATGTTAAGCTGAAAAGAAAAAAGTGGAGAATATTTATGAAAATTGGTACCGGCATCTATTTAGAAAAGCTAAAAGAAAATCCAGACTTTTATCAGGAAACATATACTTGTCTAGAGCTTCAAGATTTTGTTATGCCTAGCAATTTGGATGAAAATCGCAATGAAATTGTTGAAGAGTATCGTGCTATCTTAAAAAATTATAAAGGACTTTTAACCATACACGGTCCTTATATTGATCTGCACCCCACCAGCTTCGACCCTTTGGTGCGTGACTTATGTGCACAGCGTTATCGCCAGGCATTGCAGGCAGCTGCAGCATTAAATGCAAAATTTATGGTGGTTCATTCTGATTATGAATCTGCAGCATACTATGAAGGGTACGAAGATTATTTCTTGAAACAAAGTATCTTATTTTGGAAGAATATTATTAGCGAGTTTGAAGCCTTGAGGGTTACGGTGGTGATAGAAAATATACATAACAAAACTGCTGACCTAATTAAAAGTGTCATCAATACAGTAAATTCTCCTTATTTAGCAGCTTGCCTAGATACAGGTCATGCTCATGCTTTGGGTAAAAGCCTACTGACACCATGGGTTGCGTCCTATGGACAACATCTTCAGTATATTCATCTTCACGACAATCATGGAGAAAAAGACCAACACTTGTCTTTAGGGGAAGGCAGTATTGATTTCGAGGAGTTTTTTATAAAGCTCAAAGAAAGCCATTATGATTCCGTTATTGTTTGCGAAATTTTTGAAGGAATAGAAATACAACAAAAAAATTTAAAACAACTAGAAACCTTTCTCAAAATCCCCTTAGGAGTGAGTTCTTGAAGCGGTTTTGCGTTTATTTCTATCTATATTCACTTAAAGACCCTTTCATTGAATATTTCAAACGTTGGTGCTGGGTCTAGTCTTTATGCCTATTTTTATATTTGTACAGATCTCTAGCATCTTTTATTTCTAAACCTTTTTCTCCCGCTAGGGATTCTAAGTGGTGTGTGAACTCATGTAGGAGGGTATCTTTAAGTTTTTGGTATAGCCTTTCTTTTGATATTTCTTGATAAAATCTTTTAAATGAACCATAATAGATTATAATTTGTCTTCCGGTAATGTTTTTATGATATTCCCCCATGATATAGAGTTTATCTCTAGCTCTGCTTTCAGGATGTATTTTGTGTTGAGGCAACAAAAGAATTCCTTGATTTAGTTCTCTAAAAAAATCCTTTGGTATTTCTTCCGCTATTTCATCTAACATATCATGCACTTCATCTATCGACGGAAACTCACTCATAATCATCATTCCTTTCCAGCTCTATCAATATGCTCCTTCAATCCTCCATCTTCCATACCTACCACCAAATTCTTGATGTTCTATTCTATAAGTCCTTTTTCTCTCTTATACAACACAAAATCTCCTTTCCCTTGTGTCTTCATTTTTTCTTTAATAGCAGGATGCCTTTTGTTATAAATATTATTGCCATCACAAGGATAGTTCCTGTAAAGGCCCCTACTCCATCAATAATTACATCATTTAGAGATGCTGTTCTACCTACAAACCCCTGATTGAATTCATCAAGTACCGCTACTGTTACCGGCAGACTTATGCCTAGCAAAAATCCTATAAATATTTTTTTTGAGTAGACATAGCCAAAGCTACTACAAATTATACCTAGAATAAAATAAATACCAAAATGGGCACTTTTTCTCACTACCATATTTGTTGTTTTATACCTATTCATAAGCCATAGGTCTTTTATAACATTTTCAGCCCTTTGATATAGTCTTGTATGGGTTATATCTAAAATGTCATCTATTTTTCTTATAATTCTTACCGCCATATTTGATTGACTATAAGATACACTGGGGGGTTGGGATGAAAAGTAAAATATGATCATCGTCCAGAATGCAAATACAACAAAAAATATAATACTTAGTTTTTTTCTATTCATGTTATTTTACAACCTTCTTTTTAAAGAATTTAAGTCTCAGGCACCGAAATTCCTTTTTTTCTAATATGCTTTTCTACACAAGACTTACATATACAAGCCTTTCTTTTTTTATCCTCAGGAACCATATCTAATAAGTCCTGGGGAAACTCATAATCACTGCACCAACAACTGTTTTCTCCATGTTGGCAATTATTGTCCTGTCCGCATAAAGGACATTTTCTTTCTGCACCTTCTACAGCCAAATTAATCTCTCCTTCATAATCAGTTATAAAAAAACCGCCCCCCCTTAATCCACGATTAAAGTCACGGGGGTGTGGAGGACATTCATCAATCTATTAAGTTATTAAGTTTTATTAAGTTTTAAATTGATAAGTTGGTGTTAAATTGATGTCTGTCACCGTTCTTGTTTCTTATCTTAATTCATTAATTTTTTTATTTCAGCTTCTTCAAGTCCTGTAGCTTTTATAATCTTATCTATTTCCACGCCTAAACCAAGTAAGTTTCTAGCCACCTCTCTTTTTTCTTCCCACTTACCTTTCTCCATGCCTTTTTCCATGCCTTTCTCCATACCTTTTTCCATGCCTTTCTCCATGCCTTTCTCCATGCCTTTCTCCATGCCTTTCTCCATGCCTTCTTTTATCAACTTTTCAGCTATTGTCATGATTACATCGCTCCTTTCAATGGAAATATCCTTTGCCATATCATACACTGCTTTTAGCTCTAGGTCATTTCTAGCATTCATAATGTATCTAATGAAGGTCTCAAAATATTCTATACCTTTTTCTTGTTTATCTATTTTATCTAATGCTATCATTGCTTCTCTTAAGGTTAGAAGAAATTCATCATAGTCCTTTTCAAATATATCTCTTAATATTTTTATGAATATTCTTAACTTTGTATCTCCTTTTATTTCTTCATCTGTATATCGAGATAGGTCGTATAGGATATATTCATAGTCGGGTATATATTTTGCCACCGTCCTATGAAGGTCTTTATAACCTTCTATCATGTCTGATAGCTTTAAAGAAGTATTCCAAAAACTTCTTCCATGGTGTACTACCAATGGTATAATGATTGGTAGCTTTGCTTCTTTTTCCTTAACCATCTTCTGTTCCCATATTTTTATCATATATTTTAGCAGTTGAAGAGATATTCTGCCTGATGAATAGCTTTTATGTTCAAAGAGGAAATAAATATAGCCCTCTCCTTCTTTCATTTTTGTTTTAAATAATAGGTCGGAAAAGGTTTCTTCTAGCTCTTTTTCTATATAGCTATCCTTTTGGGGCGATAATGTCTCTAGATCTATTATCTCCAAAACTTCTTTAGGCAAATAATTGGTCATAAAGTTCTTTGCTGTCTTGATATCGCTTAAAGTCTCTTTAAAAAATTTGTCATGAGGTTTTTTTATTTCACTCATCATTTTCTCCTTTTCCCACTATCTTACTGTTATTTTATCAAAACATCACACTATTTACTATAGATTTTGAAGCATTCTTCAAACATCGATTTTAAGAAGAATTAGCAACAGCACAAAGCCTCCGTCAGACTGCGTGAAAATCGTAGCGAATGGGTATTAAAGGTTTAAAACACAAGATTCTTCACTACCTTCAGAATGACAAAAACACGAATAAGGTTAGTTTTTACGCAGTCTGCCACCGTTTAAAAATTTAACTTAGAGATTCCTATGATGCTGTTTATTTTTTCTCTAATTATGATATAATAGTAAAAAAGGTAATCGGATTCGCATAATGCGATTGCCACAATCAGGTTAAAGTTTAATACATGATAACCATCCTGCCGCTAACAGGGTGGTTATTTCTTTTGGTTCTTATTCCTATCTAAATAGGAGATAAGCGATAAGATAAGCATAGAAAACAGTATCATTAGTGATATTGCCTCATATGTACTCATATCGCACCACCTCCCTTCATCTGAAGTGAAGCGGCAACCATACCCTGCTTTTTATCCGACTACCTTATTGCTATTCTATCAAAATGTCAAAGGATTTACTATAGTTTTCCCATAGCTTTTACATATTCTCCGAAGGTAGATTTCAAGAAGAATTAACAACGATACAGAAGAACTATCCCCCCTGTGTATTTGCTTTTTAACACAGAAGAGCTGTCCCTCAGTGCCAGCTATGTCCTTGTGACATCTGTCACCATTCTTGTTTGTCCATAGTTGTTACTCCTTGTCTTAATTCATTAATTTTTTTATTTCAGCTTCTTCAAGTCCTGTAGCTTTTATAATCTTATCTATTTCCACGCCTAAACCAAGTAAGTTTCTAGCCACCTCTCTTTTTTCTTCCCACTTACCTTTCTCTATGCCTCTTTCCATGCCTTTTTTCATACCTTTTTCCATGCCTTTCTCCATGCCTTTCTCCATGCCTTCTTTTATCAACTTTTCAGCTATTGTCATGATTACATCGCTCCTTTCAATGGAAATATCCTTTGCCATATCATACACTGCTTTTAGCTCTAGGTCATTTCTAGCATTCATAATGTATCTAATGAAGGTCTCAAAATATTCTATACCTTTTTCTTGTTTATCTATTTTATCTAATGCTATCATTGCTTCTCTTAAGGTTAGAACGACACAGAAGAACCGTCCCCCTGTATATCCTCTGCCTGACACCGTTGTTTAGGTTTAAAATTATAAAAATCCTGTTTATTTTTGCCCTAGTTATGATATAATAGTAAAAAAGGTAATCGGATTCGCATAATGCGATTGCCGCCGTGAGTTTTAAATCTTTTTAATCACTCTGCAGGGCTGTGCAGGGTGATTATTTCTTTTGGTTCTTATTCCTATCTATATAGGAGATAAGCGACAGAATCAACATAGAAAACAGTATCATTAGTGATATTGCCTCATATGTACTCATCGCACCACCTCCCTTCATCCGAAGTGAAGCGGCAACCACACCCTGCTTTTTATCCGACTACCTTATTGCTATTCTATCAAAATGTCAAGAAATTTACTATAGTTTTCCCATAGCTTTTACATATTTTCCGAAGGTAGATTTCAAGAAGAATTGACAACGACACAAAACCTCCGTCTCCTTGTGTCTCCTATGTGCTAGACTTTACGTTTACTGATATAATCATTGATAACTTTATCCATTTCCTGGCTAATCTCAAGCAATTTCTCTTTATTACGGTTATCTATATCTTTAGCAAACATATCCAATTGTTTTCTCAATTCTTCTATACATTTTTTCATTTTTATCATCTGTAAATTCCTCCAATAATTTTATATAACTTGCTTGTTAAGCAAATTATATCACTAAACTTGCTCTATAATCAAGTTTATAAACAACCAATTTGGAGAGATTAATTTATGATAAATATGAACAATTTAAATGCTAGAAACTTAATAGGCAATCGTGTTCGTCAAGCTCGTCATAAAACTAAACCTAAAGTAACCCAAACAGACCTTTTGGCCCGTCTGGCTGTTCGAGGAATTGAATTGGAAAAAACAACAATTTCCAAGATAGAAGCAAAAACAAGACCGGTAACAGATATTGAACTTGTGGCTATTGCCGATGCTTTAGGAGTGAGTGTATTATGGCTGCTAAACATAGAATGATTTAGGAAATGCCAGCAATCTGGTGAAAGTACACCCATCGTTACAGCTCCTATACTAGAGCCTGTAGTTTCTTTATCTTTATCCATTTAAGTTTTTAAGTTGATAAGTTGGTGTCTGGCACTGTGTCAGCTTTTGTGTGGTGTTTGTGGTAGCTGTCACCATTCTTGTTTGTCCATAGTTGTTACCCCTTGTCTTAATTCATTAATTTTTTTATTTCAGCTTCTTCAAGTCCTGTAGCTTTTATAATCTTATCTATTTCCACGCTTAAACCAAGTAAGTTTCTAGCCACCTCTCTTTTTTCTTCCCACTTACCTTTCTCCATGCCTTTTTCCATGCCTTTTTCCATACCTTTTTCCATGCCTTTCTCCATGCCTTTCTCCATGCCTTCTTTTATCAACTTTTCAGCTATTGTCATGATTACATCTCTCCTTTCAATGGAAATATCCTTTGCCATATCATACACTGCTTTTAGCTCTAGGTCATTTCTAGCATTCATAATGTATCTAATGAAGGTCTCAAAATATTCTATACCTTTTTCTTGTTTATCTATTTTATCTAATGCTATCATTGCTTCTCTTAAGGTTAAAACGACACAGAAGAACCGTCCCCTTGTATATCCTCTGGAAAAGGGAACTTGTCTTTCCTATTCCATCAATGGTTACGTCAAAATTGACCAATAGAACCTACGCTTTGGTTTAAAGCTTAACGCCCTTTCTCTCAACCCAATGCCCTGCTGAGTTGATGTCAGGTATTGAGTTCTATTTTAAAGATTTCTCTACTACTGTTTTTTACAATTAACATAAATTGGAGGTGAAAATGACATAAAACCTCCGTCCCCTTGTGTTCTCCCACATTTATTCTTCCTACTTCTTTACCAGCAATTTCTCCAAGTGTGCACCGAGGTTTTGTAAAATGTTGTTTATTTTTTCTCTAAGTATGATATAATAATAAAAAAGGTAATCGGATTCGCATAATGCGATTGCCACCAACAGTTTTAAATCATCTTAATCACTCTGTAGGGGCATACAGGGTGATTATTTCTTTTGGTTCTTATTCCTATCTAAATAGGAGATAAGCGATAAAATCAACATAGAAAACAGTATCATCACTGATATTGCTTCATATGTACTCATCGCACCACCTCCCTTCATCTGAAGTGAAGTGGCAACCACACCCTGCTTTTATCCGACTACCTTATTGCTATTCTATCAAAATGTCAAAGGGTTTACTATAGTTTTCCCATAGCTTTTACATATTCTCCGAAGGTAGATTTCAAGAAGAATTAACAACGACACAGAAGAACTGTCCCCCTGTGTCTTGTCCCTTCCCTTGTGTCCCAGTATTACACTTTCTTAATTTTGCTACTGGCGCCTAAATATCCTAAAATCCCAACAGTTGCTCCAGCGCTATCAATAAATACATCTCGAATCTCACCACTTCGTCCTGGAACATAGAGCTGGTGGACTTCATCTGAAACAGCATACATGGCACAAATGATAAAAGCTATAACAACTCCCTTAAATCCAACTACTCCACCTCTTCGCAAAGCATTCAACACCAAAACCCCCAGCACTAAATAGGAAAAGAAATGAGCATTTTTTCTTATCAAGTGATGTAGTCTTCCCATATCTAACTCAGCAGCCCTATCAGGAGCAACTCTCTCTATCGTCTGAAGGACTATTTCCGTTACTCCCCTGCTCATCTCCTTAGATTGGATTGCAGGTCGGGATGATGAATAAAATATCAGTCCCATCCAAAACAGAACTGATATCCATGAAATGATAATTACTCTTTTACTCATTTATGCTTCCTTAGCCATAGCAACCGCTTCTAATGCAACAACCTCTGTTTCTTTCTCAACAATCTTATTTAGATATTTTAGAAACGCTTCCCGTAAATCTTCTCTTCTTAAGGCAAACTCTACTGTAGCCTCTAAAAACCCTTGCTTATCTCCCACGTCATATCTTCTACCTTCGAAATTATAGGCATACATGGCTTCCCTCTCAGCTAGGACCTTTAGCGCATCAGTTAACTGTATCTCCCCACCAGCCCCAGGCTCAGTATCCTCCAATATATCAAATATCGCTGGATTAATAATATATCTGCCTAGAATCGCTACATTGGAAGGCGCTTCTTCTACAGCTGGTTTCTCTACCAATCCTTTTACTTTATATACTCTATCTTCAATGTGCTTTCCTTCAACAATCCCATATTTACATACGTCTTCTCTAGCTACTTCCTGTACACCCAGGATAGAAGTCTTATATTCAGAGTAGGCATCTATCATTTGCTTTAGACAGGGCTTATTTGGATGATGGACAATATCATCCCCTAGAAGAACTGCAAAGGGTTCATTCCCTATAAAGCTTTTAGCACAATGTATAGCATGGCCTAATCCTTTAGCTTCTTTTTGTCTTATATAATGAATATTTACCATATCAGAGATCTTTCTTACCTCCGCCAGCAAATCATGTTTTCCTTTTGTCTCCAGCTCCAGCTCCAGTTCCACAGATTTGTCAAAGTGGTCTTCTATACTTTTCTTATTTCTTCCTGTAATGATTAAAATTTCCTCAATCCCAGACGCTACAGCCTCTTCTATAATATACTGTAAAGTAGGCTTGTCTACGATTGGTAGCATTTCTTTTGGTTGTGCTTTTGTAGCTGGCAGAAAACGAGTTCCTAATCCTGCTGCTGGTATAATTGCCTTACGTACTTCCATTGGTACAATCCTCCTTCTTTTACTTTACCTCGATAGTACACTTACTACACCATTACTTAGTGTCATAATAGCAATAGCCGCTATTAAATTTCCTAGCAATATAGCAGGAAATGCCCACTTAAAGCGCATATCTAAAAGTGCAGCGGCTAGGCTCCCACTCCATACACCAGTTCCAGGCAATGGAATAGCTACTATTAACAACAGTCCCCAAGCACCATATTTCTGTATTCTTCCTCCATTATTGTTCAAAGATCTGTCGGTAAGCTTATTCACCATTTTTTTAAACAATCTCGTTTTCTTAAGATAATTAAATATTGGCCTACTAGTAAATAAAATTATGGGCACAGGAATCATGCTGCCTATGAAGCTTATAAACGTAGCATGTAGGGGAGACAGCCCAAGCGACATTCCTACTGGTATTGCACCCCTAAGCTCTATTATAGGCAGCGCCGCTGTTAGCAGCACTGTTAGTTCTATCGTTAAAAAATTAAGTACTTGCTGTAAAAAAGCTTCCATCATTACTCCCCTTTAATGAATACCTTTCTCCTAAAAGGCTTATCAACACTAGGATTCTTGTGTTTATGATAGTTATATTTATGAAAAAGTTTTTTAGTCCCTAGTAAATAAATCTCTTGTGTACACCTTCTCCTCTACATCCATCAGTTCACTGGATAGCCTGTTTGTTACTATAACATCTGATATTTTCTTAAACTCATTTAAATCTTTTATTACTCTAGAATTAAAGAAAGCCTCTTCTTTTAACACTGGCTCATAAACCACTACTTCTATACCCTTAGCTTTAACTCTTTTCATAATTCCTTGTATAGAAGAAGCTCTAAAGTTATCAGAGTCCGTTTTCATTGTTAGTCTGTAAATTCCTACAATCTTAGGGTTTCTTTTGATAATCATATCTGCTATGTGGTCTTTTCTTGTTCTATTGGCATCTACAATAGCGCCTATTATATTGTTGGGTACATCTTCATAGTTAGCCCTTAATTGCTTAGTATCCTTTGGCAGACAGTATCCACCATAACCGAAGGATGGATTGTTGTAGTGGCTTCCAATACGTGGATCAAGACCTACACCTTCTATAATTTGCTTTGTATTTAATCCTCTAACCTCAGCATAAGTATCTAATTCATTGAAGTATGCCACCCTAAGTGCCAGGTAGGTATTTGAAAAAAGCTTAATTGCTTCTGCTTCGGTTGGATCAGTATATAAAACTGGAACATCTTTCTTAATAGCGCCTTGGAGCAATAAGTTTGCAAATACTTTAGCTCTTTCAGATTGTTCACCCACCACAATTCTCGACGGATAGAGGTTATCATAAAGCGCCTGACCTTCCCTTAAGAATTCTGGTGAGAAAATAATATTTTCCGTTTCAAATTTTTCCTTAACTTGCTTTGTATAACCTACTGGAACTGTTGATTTAATAACCATAACTGCATCTGGATTAATAGATAATACATTCGCAATAACCGCTTCAACGGTTCTGGTATTAAAGTAATTCTTCTCTGGGTCATAGTCAGTTGGTGTAGCGATGATTACAAATTCTGCATCTTTATAGGCTTTCAAATTATCTGTAGTCGCTACTAAGTTTAACTCCTTACTTGCTAAGAATTCTTCAATTTCTTTATCTACAATAGGTGACTCTTTGCGATTAATCATCTCCACCTTTTCTTGAATAATATCAAGGGCTGTCACTTCATTGTGTTGTGCAAGTAAAACTGCTAATGACAATCCAACATATCCTGTTCCTGCTACTGTTATTTTCATTTGAATGTCCCCCTTTTATAACTTGCTTGTTTCTTAAATCAGATATCAGATGACGGTTTTAGACTTTTCCTATAACTCAACTTTATAATACTCTTTATACCACTCTACAAACTTATAAAGTCCATCTTCAATGCTAGTAGAGGGTTTGAAATTAATGTCTCTTTCTAGATCCGAGACATCAGCATAAGTTCTAAGAACATCTCCAGGCTGCATGTCCATATATATTTTCTCAACTTCTTTACCAAGGGCAGCCTCTAAAGCGTTGATAAACCTCATAAGTTGAACTGGATTATTGTTACCAATGTTATAAATCTTATAAGGTGCAAAGCTTGTACTTAAATCATCTTTGCTCTCATCCCAGTCTTTGTTAGGAACTGGTGGCTTATCAATTAATTTATAAACGCCTTCCACAATATCGTCTATATATGTAAAATCTCTTTCCATTTTACCATGATTGAAGACTTTAATTGGTTTCCCAGATAGAATATCTTTTGTAAATGAAAAGTACGCCATATCTGGCCTTCCCCATGGACCATAGACAGTAAAAAATCTAAGTCCAGTAGTTGGAATATCATATAGATGACTGTATGTATGCGCCATTAATTCATTTGATTTCTTAGTTGCTGCATAAAGACTTACTGGATGATCTACATTATGATTAGTGGAAAATGGCGCTACTTTATTGCCGCCATAAACAGAACTTGATGATGCATAAAGCAGGTGTTTTACAGGATAATTTCTACAGGCCTCTAAGACATTCATAAACCCAGTGAGATTTGAATCCACGTAAGCATATGGATTTTCAATTGAATACCGCACACCAGCCTGGGCTGCTAGGTTTATAACATAGTCAAATTTGTATTGTTGAAAAAGCTTATTTACTTGCTCTTTATCTTTCAAGTCTATTTTGTGGAATATAAAGTTATCCTTTTTCTCTAAAATCTTTAAACGACTTTCTTTGAGACTTACATCGTAATAATCATTCAAGTTATCTATTCCTATTACTCGATATCCTTTATTTAATAATAGCACAGATAAATGAAATCCTATGAAACCGGATGAGCCGGTTACTAATATTTTGTTATCCATTTCAAATCCCCCTTTACTACTTCTTCAGCATATATGTGACTTTATGAGAAAAATCGTATCTGTATGGAAAAGGGAAATTGTCTTTCCTATTCCATCGATGATTACGTCGGTTACGTCAAAATTGACCAATAGAACCTGCACTTTGGTTTAAAGCTTAATGCCCTTAATCCTATAGGCCTTTTGTAATTAATAACTATTATCTTATATCTCAACTCAATGCCCTGCTGAGTTGAGGTCAGGTATCGAGTGTTATTTCAAAGCTTTCACTGTTACTGGTTTTTAGGATTAATATAAACTGGGGGGTGAAAATGACACAAAACGTCCGTCCTCTTGTGCCTCCCTTACGTCTCCCTTAAGTCTAATTTTCTTCCAATAGTTTTTGAGAAAGGCGAAAGTCAATGAATTCGGCTGAAGCTGTTATTAGTATTTTTATTTCTAGATTACCTGCATTTTTTCTTTTTAAGGGAGTTCTAGCCAATTGCCCATTGTTATTTCAAATTCTTCCGGTGAGATTTTTCCCATACCACTTTGGTGGAAAAATGTGATTTCACCAAAAATAATTTTATTATCTATGTAATAAAAATCTACTCTTGCGTGTGAGAATCCGGAAGATAATTTTCTACTAAGTTCTATCATCTCTTCAAATTTTTCTGGTTTATCTACTTTTATATTCATTTCTTTTGGATATGATATCTCTGCATCCATTAAATTCCACTGTAAGTCATATAAATTTCTTCTTGTTTTCTTCTTATCTGTAATGCTAAAATCAACTGTGATAAATTTGGGTTCACCATTAAAACAGAAAAAACGATAATCTCTTAATTCATCCCCACCATTCTGGACTAAGAATTTCTCACAAATGATACGTGGTTTAATATTTTTATACACCGGCTCTCTATTTTGCCAATAGTAATTTTTACGGAACCATCTGCTCATCACTTTAAACTTATCATGCCAATTAATATTAGATTTATCTGCACATATCATATTAAATCCGGATCCATGAGTTCCTTTTAGTACAAATTTCTCTGGTAATTTATCTATGTCAATATCATCTATAGATTCATAGACTGCAATCAGTTCATTCAGGTATTCAGATCCGATTCTTTCTTCTATAATTTCTCTTACTTCATATTTGTCTGCACATTTCGTTGCTATCGGATCGTGCCAATTCAATTTAAGCCATTGAAGTTTGTCATTATATTTAATTGGATTATTTAGTTCAACTTCACGTCCAAGCCTTTCTTTAAACCGCTTCTTAATTATACTTACATCTGAAATCAAATACTTGTAATAATACTCCTTTAATTTATCAAGTATAGCTACAAACAGTTCATTGTTTTCAAGATTGTTTTTCAGTTGTAACATCATTCATCCTCCCCTCTTTAGACATTATCTTAATTCTCTTCTCACAATAAAAAACAGAATAGAGGAATGTTACTATTAAAGCCACTGCTGTAGCAATAGCAGGTCCGATCAAGCCAAACAATTGAATAAACACAATATCCAAAACTAGATTTAGCACAGCTCTAACTATATTAATGTATTGAAGCACCTTATGTTTTTTATTAGTATTATAGTATAGTGTATAGAACACTGCTAAATATCTAAAAATGCTCCCTATCATTAAAATATTGAAAATTATAACAGATTGAACATATCTGTCACCATATAATACCGTGATAATCGGTTTTGAGAAAACCATAACAACAATATGCGCAATAGTACTCAAACCAAATATAATAAAGCGTTCCCTGTAGAAAAACCTTTTAATTTTTTCACTTTCATTATTTGCAAAATATTGTGTAACACTACCAGCGTAATAACTACTTATAACAAATGCAAGATTTGCTACCGAATTGAATAATTTATATGCCGCATTGTAGATACCTACATCTTCCGTTGTCATAAAATGCTTAATAACAGCCGTATCCCCAAAATTAATTAGATATAAACCAGAAAAACCAAACAGCTGCCAAAGTGAAAAATTCAGTACTTCTCTAAACCAATCGCTATCGAATTCAAATTTTCCAATATCTTTCTTGTCCATTCCTGCAATATACAATAAGACTGTTGTATGGCTAACAATATTTAATACAATTAGTGTTTTTACATCGAATGAAAAAATAAGAATCATCAATAAGTAAATGACTTTTGCAGTTACCGATAGCATACTTGACATCAGTTGCTTCTTGACTGCTAGAAAGTAGTGGCTTAAATAATCTTCAGCTACACTAATGTAAAGCCATATTAATATTAAGAAAGCTACATCCAAGCCTATATACTCATTTATTTGATGCCTAAGTAAAGCAAATAGTATCGTAGTTATTACAAGACTAACCTCGATGATAATATTTCTTGCCCAAAAAGTTTTATTAATTGATCCTGTTTTTGCTTTCTCACGACTACCGTAGTAAAGAATAGATGATGAGCTCCAACTGAAGCCAAATGTGGTAATTAATCCAATGAACATCAGAGCAACTGAAAATACACCAAAGTCACTCACTGTTAGCTTTCTAACAATGAATATATTGGTAACAAGACTTAATACCATAATTAGTACTTTTAATAAGGCATATATGATAAAGTTTTTTTTTGAAACTATTAAGGATAATATACCATTCATTATTTAATCTGCCTCTCTTCAACACTAACAACTAATAATATCTAGTTTATTGTAATTTAATTTCAGTAAAAAACTAATGATTACTATAAAAAGGCTAAATAATACTTAATTTATTCCGCGTACTACTAATTCCACAGAAAATGTATTTTATTTATTTCTGGGGGTTAATAATTATTTTCCTCTTTAAAAATTCTTTGATAAACACAATAATAATTACTAATACAAATACACCATAAAACCATACCTTTACAAACCATTGAAAATGGTTACGCACAACATGAATTATAATTGACATTGTTGAGATAGCCATAAAAGTTTTCATCGGATATTGATCCAACATCTTTTTATTATTAACCATTGTAATAGATACAATGATATAGCCTAAAAAGATCATAAAAACAGGTGCAAATATCGGACCAAAATTCAATAGTGCTTCCGCTACAATTGAAAATCCTGCTCCATAAGAAATCCCTAAATACTCTTGTGAAAACCATGTGCTTAGGGGCGAAAACGGCTTACCTATCAGTGAAAATATTCTGCTTGAAACGATCCCAAGCATTGCGTTAACATAAGTATTTCCATATGGATAAACGTCCCATCCTTTTTTTAGTAAGATAGTAGTCGGTCTCATAGTTACACCCATTTCAAAAATCGCAGAAATAATAGGTGAATTTTCCGCAAGGAAAGAATTTTTGATATTATCAAGATTAATCCCAATATTTCTTACCGCAGTAATGGCATTTAAAATGTACACTCCAACTATGGAAAATACTCCGTACTTTAAAAAGTGTTTAACATTTATGGGTTTATAAAATATATGACTCATCCATATCAATATAATAAACTTGTAGAGCCAACCTCCTCTATCACCAGAAAAAACTAAAATCAACACGTATATAGAAAATATTAAATAAACAATTCTTTTAACATTTATTTTGTATTTACTCCCAAGCAGTAACCCAATCAAACTTGGGAAAAACATATGCTCTAATAAATTAAAAATTAAATTGCCACCAATATTTTCACCATAATATATAGCATTATAACCATACACCCTTGCAAGCATAAGATTACTAATTGAATTATATAATGTTATTGGAACGACAATTAGACTAACTAATAAACATCCATAATATATTGACTTTAGAGTTGTGTCATTAGAATTAATCTGTTTATTTAGCTCACTAATGTTAGGAGTGTATTTTCTTTTCTCATTATATGCAAAAATTATAGCACCTAAATGAAATGTTGCTATACTTATTAGAATGAAGACTTGAGTATAAGCAATATCAGCAGAGTTTGGTGCGGGAAAAGCAAATAACATTGTTTGTCCAAGCTCTCGTGGATGATGAATTCCAAATGCCCACATTAAGCTTTGCCCGTAATTAAATAAGAAAAAAAACAACATGAAAATTGTATATAAGGAAAATATTCTATCAGTAAGTTTATACCATGTTAAAATCACATATATCCCTAAAATTATACCTAACCAAGATAAAACAAAATTGGTACTACTATAGTCTTTATATGCACTAAAATTCGCAGTAAAAACTAAGTAACTTAAAAAGCTAAGTATTGTTACATTAATCACTAAGATGAGTATAGCCACCTTAGAATACCGTTTGCTATTTAGCATTTCTTTATACCCCTGTCTATTTATCTAATAGTATTTATATAACAAGTCTATAAGTAATTTGAATACTGTCTACCAAATAGAGATCCATAATCTCTATGTTAATTCAAAATACTGTTAATGTGAATTAGTTATACAAATATCTAATTTCCAACTTTCAACAAATACTCTAACCACTCTTGACAAATTGTATCTATATTCAAATCACTTCGTATACTCACAGCATTATTTCCTATCATTTTAGACAATGCATTATCTGATATGAGCATTTTAATTGCATCTTCCATTGCTTTAACATTTCTTACAGGAACAAGCACACCGTTTTTCATATTCTTTATTAATTCTCTAGGTCCACCACTAGGACAATCCGTTGATATACATGGAATTCCTAAAGCCATAGCTTCTATCAACGCGTTAGGCATTCCTTCGAAATCAGAAGACAAAATAAATACTTCAGCATCGATTATTTCTTTAAATAATTTCTTTGTCGCTCCAGGCAAAAAAACTTTATTTTCTAAATTAAGACCCTCAATCAATTTTTCTAGCCTACCTCTTTCACTGCCGTTACCATATATAGTTAGTGTGTATTCAGGATATGCTTCTTCTATCCCTTTAAAAACTCTTATCAGCAACTCATGATTCTTTTGAGGTACCAATCGGCCGGCTGTAACTATTCTCTTTGACCTGACTCCATTGAAAGGTGCTGGCAAAGTATCCACTAATAGTGGATTTGGGATTACTGTTGACTTACTTTGTACTACATTAGAATAATAGTTTTTAGCCCTTTCAGTTTGAAATATAAAGCCATCAGCAAGTAACATTAGACTTCTCGATAATAGTTTTGTTATTGTTCTTCCTTTAAAATTTGCAGGATCATTTCGTTCAGAAACCACAACAGAAATATTTAATCCAGCTGATGCAGGTATAGCATAAACAGCCAAAGGTACCCCCATTACCAATACTTTATTTATCCCATATTTTCTCAAATTCTTTCGAAGCTCTCTTATAAGTTTAACTTTGGATGGATTGGATTTATTGTTTATTGCTACTCGATTTATTGATGGACCCAATACATAACCTTCTTCTCTATCTTTGTTTAATGTAAACAGAAAAGCATCAACACCTTGACTTATCATCCATTCAGCTAAAATTAAAGATACTCTTTCAGCTCCACCTAGTGATAAGGAATTAGCAATAATTGCAATTTTATCTCTACTCATCATTAAATTTCCTCACTTTAGGTTTTGCAGGCACTCCTATAACCATTTCATTATCATTAATATCTCTTGTAACAACTGCCCCAGCACCGACAACAACACTCTTACCAATCGTAATCCCAGCTGAAATTACTACATGCCCTCCACACCAAGTCCCTTTACCAATACTAATGGGTTTACTTTCTCCTTTGTTTGTAACTATTCCATTTTCAATTATATGATTGCTACTTGCTATCACTGACATAGGTCCGATTATGACATTATCTTCTAATGTTACATTACCTTTTGCTTGAATATAACAATAGTGAGAAATATAGCAATCATTTCCAATATAAAGATTCTGGGGATTATTTATAATTACACCTCTACCTATTTGAAGTCTTTTTCCACATTTGCCGAAAAAGGGTTCCATTAAGAGACCTTTGAGCCTGTTTGTTACTAGATGATTAGGAAGTAATGCAGTTAATATGTTTATGAAATGAATAGGAATATCCCTTAAGACATAATTGAATAATATTTTGACATACCTCATATTCTCACCTAGCCTCGTTAATTTTCTTCAATAAAATTTTTAAAGAATGATTCTCTTCGTGAATATAGTATTTTCTTTAAATACTGTTTTGATTTTTCGTGATTTTTAATAGCTTGTTCTTTCATAATATCTATATTGAATTGTTTGAAAATACTACAAATATCATTAACATTTCCTTTTTCAAATATGAATTGATCATCAATTTGTTCATGTATTCCACCAGCATCTGCTCCAAAAATCGGACATCCTTTACTCATAGCTTCAATAATTGCTCTAGATAGACCTTCTTGCTTACTTGGGTGAACATAAATATCAATATTATCTAGCCACTTAAACACGTCTTCATGCTTTAATGAACCTATAAATTCAATTTGATCTAATACTCCATTTTCTATAGCGTTTTTTTTAAGATACTCCTTACTTCCACCACCAACAAGTTGGTACTTAATATCATATCCCTCTCGCTTTAGAATAGCAATTGCTTTTATTACATCTTCTTGGCCTTTATATACCACGTCAATTGTTGCACATGTACCCAAAACAATCTTATTTCTAAAATCAATATTTTCGATTTTTTTTAATCTCTCTATTAGATCATCCTGGGCAACACTCTCTAAAGTGACATTTGAACAAGCTATTGTTTTTCCTTTGGTAGGATAACGTCTCTGTAAAAATTCTTCTGTTACATAAACTACATATTTGGAATCCGCTACTATTTTTTTCATTAAATACATTACCACTAACGCCTCTGGAAAATGTCTTATGCCTTTATTAGCAATAGCATCCCATGCACATCCAACAACTTCAGTTAAATATGGTTTCCTATACTTTTTTGCCCACTTAGCCGCATATATGCCTAAAATACTGGGCATCCTTATAACAATGTAGTCACTTTGTTGGATTCGTTCTTTTATCTTTTCTCTTATGTCTTTTTCTTTTAATTCTTTCAGATTTTTAATAGTTGTAAGCTTGATTCTTTTATCAACTAAATTATTCCTATCATATTTCCCATTATCAACGATAGTCTCTCGTCCAATTATTTCAATAGATCCAAAAATTGAAACATATCTATTAAAAAATTCTTCATCAAACCCGTACGAGAAATAATAATCATCGCCAATCTTTGGAAATCTATGATCATGCACAAATAATCCTACCATGGGAACTCTCCTTGCTGTTTATTATAATCTCCAATAACTATACCCTTTATCTTCAATCTCACGTCTATCTAGCATGCTCTTTACATCAATAAACACTTTATCTTTGTTGTCAAAATCTCCATATAGTGAATCTAAATCATTCCATGTCATTTGTTTAAAAATATCATGCGCTACTGCAAGCACTAAGCAATCTGCGTAATTTATATCTTTAATATCTACTAAATCGATACCGTATTCATGCTTAGCCTCTTCAGCATCAGCTTCTGGATCGACTACAATCGGTTCAATACCATATTCTATAAGGTTATCAATAATATCTACTACTTTTGAGTTTCTCGTATCTGGTGTATTTTCTTTAAAGGTTATGCCCAAAATAACAACTCTAGCTTGTCTTACTACTTTATTTGCTAAGATAAGTTTTTTAATTATTGCATCAGCAACAAATTTACCCATACCATCATTGATCTTTCTACCTGAAAGAATAATCTGGCTGTGATATCCTAATTTTTCGGCTTCATAAACAAAATAGTATGGATCAACTCCAATGCAGTGACCTCCAACTAGACCAGGTGTAAACCCAAGTGCATTCCATTTTGTATTCATCGCGTCGATAACTTCTTTAGTGTCAATTCCCATTCGATCAAAAACCATAGCAAGTTCATTCATAAATGCAATGTTAATGTCTCGCTGGCTATTTTCAACTACTTTTGCCGCTTCAGCAACTTTTACTGAACCTGCTCTATGGACGCCAACTTCAATAACTAATTCATAAATTTTGGCAATTTCTTCAAGGCTTTCTTCATCGATACCTGAAACTATCTTAATGATATTTTCTAATCTATGTACCTTATCGCCAGGATTAATACGTTCAGGTGAATATCCAACTTTAAAATCAATACCACATTTCAATCCAGACTCCTCTTCTAAAATTGGAACACAAATATCTTCTGTTACACCTGGATAAACTGTTGACTCGTAAACTACAATAGAGCCTTTTATTAAATTGCGTCCTACGATTCTACTAGCTCCTTCAACTGGTGATAGATCTGGCGTTTTGTCTGAATTGATTGGCGTAGGAACTGCAACAATATGAAATTTAGCATTCTTTAACTTCGTTTCATCTGATGTGAACTCAACCGATGTTTTTTTAATCTCGTTATTACCAACTTCATTAGTTGGATCGATACCTGCTTTATATAATTCAATTTTCTTTTTATTGAGATCAAAGCCTATAACATCAACCTTCTTAGCAAAAGCAACCGCTATAGGCATACCAACATAACCAAGCCCAATAACTGAAATTTTTTCTTTGCCATTAATAATTTCATTATATAAACTCATAAGATTACTCCTTCTTATCTGTGATTTTCTCGATTTCATTTAGATAAGCATTTAAAACAATATTCCTATCAAACTCTTTTTCAGCTTTTTTTCTACTGTATCGTCCCATCAATAGCTTTTCATCACTTGAAATGTTTATAAATTTATCCAAACACTTTACTAATGACTCTTCATCCGCTACTTTACATAAGTATCCATTCTTATTTTCTTCTACATTATCTCTACAGCCATAGATATCACATGTTATAAGAGGACGTCCAATAGCCGCTCCCTCTTGTAATACTGTTCCTCTACCTTCACCATATGAAGGTAGTACGATACAAGTTGATTTCGACATTATCTCTGGGATATCATTTCGCTTACCTAGGTAATGAATTATCCCTTCTTTCTCATAGTCATTTAGCATCTGAACATACTTTTCTTCGTCAACAAATCCGACAACTTCAAAATGTGTATTTGGATATTTGGTCTTGATTCTCTTTGCTGCAGATAAAAATTCTTCAATACCTTTATCTTTTAACACTCTCCCAACAAGTGTAAAAGTAATATCATTATTTAATTCAAGTTCTTGGTATTTAAATTTCTCTAAATTAACTCCTGAACCTGGAACCATAAATGTCCTTTGTACCGAATCAATTATTCCAATTCTCTTATAGAACTCTTTATTATCATCATTTAAAAAGAAAATTGCTTCTGAGTTTTTAAAAGCTATTTTATTTAAAAATGCAGCTATTTTTTTCTGCCACATATCTTGAATATAGACTGATCCTAATCCAGTTACCGTATGTATAGCTTTTGCCCTGCAAATTCTTGCTGCCAAGCCACCATACGTATTTGGTTTTATTGTATAAGTTAATAAAACATCAGGTTTTACATTTTTAATAATCCTTAAATATTGAAATAACAACTTTAGATCATTAAGAGGGTTAGTTTTTCTTCTTTCTAGAGGTGTATCAATAATCTCACATCCCATATCCGAAAAATATGAGACATCATCACTATATGGTAATGCTAGAGTTACTTTATAACCGGAATCTAAGAGCTTTTCTATCAATTCTCGTCTGAAAGCATATATAGTAATAAAGTGATTGGCTAAAACAAGAACTTTTTTCATTATTCCCCTCTTTTCTTCAAATACTGTTTAACTTCAATCTGTATACCATCTTCAAAGCTCATCGGTTTATAATTAAAATCACTTTTTGCCTCTTCGTGAGAATAACTTCTATCCTCAGCCATCCTCTGAACTTTCTCCACATAATCAACTCTTCCTAAAGAAAACACCTTAACTACTCTTGCTAAAAATACTCCGAACCCAATAGGAACGCTAACAAAAATTGTTTTCTTATTAAGGTTATCTCTTATCAACTTAAAAACTTCTATCATCTGCAGAGGTTTTTCACCGGATAAGTCATATGCTTTACCTGATGTTTTATCAGAAGACATCAGTACTGTATAAAATGCCTTCCCTAGGTCTCTTGCATTCACTGGTTGAATCAAGCTTTTTCCACCATTGATAACTGGCATTATTCTAAATTTATCTATCATCTTAATGAACTTACTCATATTGCTATCGCAAAGGTCTCCATAGATCATCGTTGGTCTTAAAATCGTAACCTTTGTTGAGCAGTCCAGATTTGATGTCATCTCTGAAACTTTGCTTTCAATATCCCTGTAACCTTGTGATGCATATTTGAAGTTTGAATAGATACCAGTTGTATGTACTAAAATTGCTCTCTTTACATTGTCCTCAATTGCTACTTGTAGAATTGTAGGTGAATGATGAATGTTATAGATATGCATGATAGTATCAATACCTTCCATGGCATTCTCTATGAAGGTTTTATCATTAAGGTCTCCAACAACCTTCTCAATATTTAATCCACTGTTATCCAGTAATGAGGTGTTAGATGTTTCTCTAACAATGCAGCGGATAGGTCCTTCATATTTATTATTTATAAGCTCTTGTAAAAAATATCTTCCTGTGTGTCCTGTAATCCCCGTAACTAGTAGCATCTCCTCACCTCTATTGTCCTATGGATTTCTCTGTTTCTTGTTTAACACCAGTCCCACCTTCAACAACCCCATCACTTTTAAGTACAGACACGATTGTTCCAAAAAAACATTTAACATCCATCATAAGCCCCATCCTATCAACATACTCTCCATCCAACTCAGCCTTAACCTCAATAGGAAGCTCGTCCCTACCATTAATCTGTGCCCAACCAGTAAGTCCTGGCGGTATGTCATTTGCTCCGTACTTATCTCTTTCCTCAATAAGATCATACTGATTCCACAACGCTGGTCTTGGCCCAATAATGCTCATCTCTCCCACGAAGATGTTCCAAATCTGAGGCAATTCATCTAATGAAGTCTTTCTTAAGAACTTACCAACCTTTGTAATCCATTGCTCAGGATTCTCTAAAAGATGTGTTGGCGTATCTTTCGGTGTATCAATCCGCATGGTGCGGAATTTTAAAATATTGAAGTGACGCTTATGTATTCCTACTCTTTTCTGTTTAAAGAGGACTGGACCTTTTGAGTCAATCTTAATGGCAATTATAAGAATTAAAAATATAGGAGATAATATAATGAGTCCAAGTAACGACAATATGATATCCATAAGTCTCTTAATTTTTAAATATATCATGATAGTTAATCCCCTTTAACATTTTATCTTTACTTCATAATGTCTGCGCATTAGCATTCAATCATTTAAAGTAAAACGTAGAATGTTGAAAAGTTAGAAAAAGCTTTAAACCCTTTTCTTCTCCAACTTTTCAACTTTCTCCTCACTCATCTCCTCACCCCACACACCGATACTCCGGCACCACTTTCCTAACAATCCCATCCGCCAACGCACTATCTTCACTTGCTAGAACGGTTCTCAGGATCATCAATTCCCTCTGCAGCTTCTTAAAGTCGGAAACGATGGGTTTTCCTACAAAGATTTTTTCGTGTTTTGTTCCCTGTAGGCCCTCCTCCTTCAGCAGGAGTTCTTCGTATAGTTTTTCCCCTGGTCTTAGACCAGTGAATTCTATTTTGATATCTGTATCTGGTTCAAAGCCAGATAAGCGTATGAGATCTCTTGCAAGGTCTGCGATCTTTACTGGATCTCCCATGTCCAGTACAAAGATTTCTCCTCCTTGGGCCATAGCACCAGCCTGGATCACCAGCTGAACGGCTTCCGGTATGGTCATAAAGTATCGGATGATATCAGGATGGGTGACAGTGACAGGCCCACCTTCGGCGATTTGCTTTTTAAAGTGAGGGATCACACTGCCATTACTGCCTAATACATTGCCGAACCTTACTGCTACAAACTCTGTTTCACTCTGATGGTTCATGGCTTGGATTGTCATCTCTGCTACCCGTTTGGTTGCTCCCATAATATTTGTGGGATTCACCGCCTTATCGGTGGAGATAAGGACAAAGCGTTTTGCCCCATACTGATGAGCACATTCTGCTACATTCATGGTACCAAAGATGTTGTTCTTGATGGCCTCCATAGGATTGTTCTCCATCAAAGGTACATGTTTATGGGCAGCAGCATGAAAGATAACCTTGGGTTGATGTTTTTCAAAGATCTGTTCTATTCTTTTTTTATCTCTTATAGAGGCGATAATCACCTCTAGGTTTATCTTCTTATGTTTTCTTAAAAGCTCCTGTTGAATTTCGTAAGCGTTGTTTTCATAAATATCTAAGATAATTAACTCCCTGGGATCAAATCTTGCAATCTGCCGGCAAAGTTCTGAACCGATGGAACCTCCTCCGCCAGTTACTAAGATAACTTCATTATGTAAATAATCGCTGATTTCCTCTAGATTTACCTTTACAGCCTCTCTGCCCAATAGGTCCTCAATCTGTACATCTCTTATTTTTTTAATATCCACTTTGCCGTCTAATATCTCGTAAACCCCTGGGAGAATCTTTAGATCACATTTTGTTTTTGTGCATATATCTACGATTTTTCTTATCTCCGTCTTTGTGGCAGAAGGCATCGCTATAATGATTTCCTGTATTTTTTCTTCCTTTACCACTTTTTCAATATCTCCCCTGTTTCCTAGAATAGAAACCCCATGAATTTTTCTTCTATATTTTACAGCGTCGTCATCGATCACCGCTACAGGTGTTTTACAGATTTGAGGATTGTCATAAATTTCTTTAATCACCAAGGAACCAGCTGTTCCTCCCCCTATGATTAATACCCTCTTATTCTGCATACTGCAGCCTAGAGATATCCTCTTGACTCTTCGCAAAAACCGATAAGCAAATCGGCTTCCTCCTACTGAAGCTGTCAGTAGAAGCATCGCTATTGGATACATACTGCGAGGAAAATTAATCCTCAGCAAATGAAAATAAACTATAAATAAAATACTACTGCCTACAAAAGAAGCAGCCACAATCGATATGAGTTCATCGATGCTGGCATAGCGCCATACACTGTTATATAAATTGCTCATATAAAATACCATCAGCATAATAACTGTTGTTAAAACCGCTGTGGTATAATAATTTTGCAGCTGAAGTTGAGGTATCGTAAAATCAAATCTCAACCACAATGCAGCTAGTATTGAACTATTGATCAAAAAGACATCCATGATCGCTAAGCAAATTCTTCTATGCTTTATATTAAATCCACTTTGGCTATTCGATACTTGCTGTGCTCTTAAATCTTTTATCATGTTTACCCCCCTTTTTTATAGAACTTTCATCCTATAAATAACCCGACTCTATACCTATTGACGATAAGTAATATATTTCTACATTTATCAAAATATTCCTCCCAGTTTTGCCAAGTTTTTAAAAGGTATAATTTTACATATATTTAGAAAATTCTTATAGATAAGAAGTAGGACCTACCCCAGGTCCTACTTTTGATAAGCTTTTTTGTACCGATGAAAGAACCATCGATAGATATAATAAAACATGCCTTTTTTTTCTCTGTAGGCTTTTGGTTGTGTTATGATGATCTCTTGTCCCTTGATGATTTTTTCGTTATTCTCCAGCAGCATATCCGTCTTATCCTTCCCGATCCATCCCTCCATGATGTGCAGCGCCTTCTTTATTTTAGGCGCCCTTCCTCTAGGGGAATGGGCATCTGTTCCTATACAGTGAATCATACCGTGTTTCAAGAGGATTTTTGCTGTCTCCTGTATCTCTTTTCCTAAAGCTCCGGTAATACTCATGGTATTTATCTGAGCATAGTTCCCCTGTTCTATCCATTCCTTAAGGAGGTTAGGGTTTTCTATGATTTTGCCATACCTCTCTGGATGAGCAATGATGGGCTTATATCCTAATAATCTCATTTCGTATAGTACATCCTCTGTGTAGTTAGGTATATCCGCCATAGGCAGCTCTAATAAAACATAAGGCCCCTTATTGATAGATAAAATTTCCTGATTTTTTAATCGCTGTGGTAGGTCCAAACTCAGATAAGCTTCGTTTCCTGACAATATCTCTAAGGCCAAGCCTTTTTCCTTTAAAAAAGCATTGATCTCTTCAATCTTCATAAGTAAGGTTTTAGCATCTGTTGTAAATACTTCGGGAATATAGTGCGGGGTTGCCACCATTTGGGTGATTCCTTCCTTCACAGCAATTTCCGCCATTTTTAAAGCTTCCTCCAGGTTTTTCGCTCCGTCATCTATTTCTGGTAGTATGTGGCTATGTAAATCAACCATGTTGCTTCATCCTTTTGTTTTTCTTATTTTTTACAGGTTCTTCTTCTCCATAATAGGAGGAGTAATAGTAATAGGAATAATAGGAAGAACCCTTTTTCCCTATAGGAATCTTGTTTAGCACAACACCGATGATATTGGCATTTACATTATCCAGCAGTTCCTTTGCCCTCTGTGCCCCCTGTATTGCTACTTCCCCAGCAGCGCAGACTAAAATCACACCATCCACCGCGGTAGATAATAGGGCGGCATCCGTGACAATAGCAGCAGGGGGAGTGTCGATTAATATGTAGTCATAATCCTCCCTTAAGGAGTGAATAAAGTTTTTCATTTTTTGAGAGGCTAAAAGTTCCGATGGATTGGGTGGGATAGCGCCAGAAGGTAAGACCTCTAAGCCCTCCACCTCCGTTTTTAATAAAAATTCTTTATAGTTTAAATCCTTTACTAGTATATTGGTGACACCCTCACTATTGCTTAATTGAAAGGCTTTATGAACAGCAGGCTTTCTTAAGTCTGCATCCATGACTAAAACCTTTGCCCCCAATTGTGCCATGGTTACTGCAAGATTAGCAGTAGTAGTGGTTTTTCCTTCCCCCGGCCCTGAGCTGGTGACCATTAAAACCTTTATGGGGTTGTCCAAACTAGCAAATTGTATATTTGTCCGCAAGGTTCTATATGCTTCTGATATAGGAGATTTAGGATTGCTATGGGTAATAATCTTTCTCTCTTTCATAATATGCTAGTTCCTCCTCTAGTCCTCTTCCCTCATGGCGGGTATTGCTCCTATGATATTTAGGTTTAAGTGTCTTTGTATATCTTCAGGAGTTTTAATCGTATTATCTAAGTATTCCATTAAAAACACTAAAAACAAGCTAAACATCAAACCCAGTACCCCGGCAATCGCTATGTTTAGTTGTTTTCTTGGCTTGATAGGCGACATTGGTACTACTGCTGCATCCAACACTTGTACGTTGTCTACCCTCATAATCTGCATAACGTATTTTTTGAAGGTTTTTGACAAGTTGTTAGCGATATCTGCTGCCAACTGAGGATCTGTATCTGTTACCTTGATGGTAATAAACTCTGTATCCCTTACCAGGTCTACAGTAGTTTTACTTGTAAGCTGCTCTGGTGTCAGGTCTAAGTTCATTTCCCGTATTACTTCTTGAGACACACTTCTGCTCTTAACAATCTCTCCATAGGTTTTTGCTAGGCGCAGGTTTAAATTCAAATCTTGAAGCTGCAACTGCCCTAGCTCTGATTCACTTTGAGGTTTCCCTACCATGATGGTGGTAGAAGCTTGATAGATGGGATCTAAAACATAATAGCTTATGACACCACTGGTCAACATAGCTAATACAGTGATAATGACAATAAGCCAAAAACGTTTTTGAATAATATGAATATATTCCCTTAAGTCCAGTTCCAACTCCATTTCTTGGTCCTTCATATTCTGCTTCATCCTTTCGCTCTTTCACTTTTGCATTCCTTAAATATTTTCTACATAAGTAGGGAATTTCCTCTTTTTTATTATAAAATTTTCAAAGAACATTTTTCCATTTGTATCCAATTTGTTTTTTCTACGCCACGGGCTGTAATCTCTTTAACGAGGCAGTTATACAGTGATTTGCTTTTGCATTTGTCTGTATCGATCTTCATTGCCTTTTGTGCCACAATAGAATGCTATAGGGATGATTCCAGTTCCAAAGGAAAGCAGGACAATAATGGTCATAATAATGGCTTTGTCAATAATCCCTTGCTTGTAATACCAAAACATATTGAAGATACATGCATACCAGTTCCAGCCAGTTTTTTTAAACTTTTTTCTTTGTACCATAATTTCATCTCCTCTCATTCATCTTTTTTTGCAAAACAAAAACCACCAATTCATTCAATTAATTGCCGGCCGGGTGCACCACTGGCTCAAAATTCTCAAGGTGCCCACATGAAGAGAATTTTTCATTGCCTCCAACTTTATTAAGTTTTTCTTATGAAATTACCCTATTACATCAGATTAGTTTTGCCCTGGTTTTAAGAACCACGAGACTTACTTCCCCTTCTTTTGATATAAACATAAAAAAACCACCAATTAACTGAATTAATTGCTGGTCGGGTGCACCACTGGCTCAAAATTCTCAAGGTGCCCACATGAAGAGAATTTTTCATTGCCTCCAACGCTATCGCTTTTAATTTGTCTTGCTTAACATTATTTAACCATATTATACCATCATCATTTTATTTTTGCTATAAAAATCATATGCTTTTTTTTATCTTTTTTCGACATTTTTAGACATTTGTTATTTTGCAAAAAAAAATACCGTTGATTACGGTATTTATCCTATTGATTTTCAGCAATCATAGCAAAACTCAAATTTGCAGAACAAGCTAATTCTTCTCCTACATAGGCTTTTCCTTCTGCTTTAACGATGCCTCTTCTAAAAGCTGTAATATTCACTTCCAGCCTTAAAACATCCCCTGGTACTACTTGCCTTCTAATTTTACAGTTATCTATCCCGGTAAAAACCCCTATTTTCCCCTGGTTTTCCTCTAAACCGCCACAGATGATACCTGCCACCTGAGCTAAAGCCTCCACCATCAATACCCCCGGCATGAGAGGCATCTGAGGAAAGTGCCCTTGGAAAAAGGGTTCGTTCATGGTGACGTTTTTTATGCCTACGGCTGATTTCCCCTCTTCTATTTCTATAATCTTATCTACTAATAAAAAAGGATATCGGTGAGGAATCCTTTTTTGGATTTCTGTGATATTTAATTCCATATGTTTCCTCCTTTCTACGCCACGGGGACGGTTCCACGCTACATAGTATATGAAATCTAAGCAAAAAATATTTTTCAAAATCTACTCAGGGGAGGTTTTGATATTTCTAGATAGCTGTTGATAGAGTTGCTTGGCAAGACCAATTCCTTCACCTCTTGCCATCTCCTTGGCGATCTCTTCATCCTGCATTCCTTCGTAAATTTCTCGTCCATAGCTTTTTTCTATAAAGCTATCCTCCGTGACAGTTCTTCTCATCTGTTGCATCATCATATTCAAGAAGATAGCTTCAAATTCTTTGCATGCCTCCATGAGTTTTTTAGGATCTTCTGTAAGGTTTTTATTTTCAATTTTTTGAGGGTTAGTGATTTGCAGCATGTGATCATTGATCTTCATAAAAGTTTTCCTCCCTAAAAGGCCCTTTCTCTACTATCGCTTAAGATTATTTGCCATACTCAACATATCGTCTGAGGTTTGTATTGCCTTAGAGTTGATTTCATAAGCTCTTTGCGCAGTAATCATTCGTACCATTTCATCGACAATCTGAACATTTGAGGTTTCAAGGTAACCTTGTCTGATGGTGCTGGTTCGATTTTCATCCTCCATAGGGATTTCTTCGCCTGATGCAACAGTAGCTTTATATAGGTTTTTTCCTACAGCCTCTAAGCCTTCAGGGTTTAGAAACTTCACCAGTTTAATGGTAGTGATTTCTTCGATCTCTCCATCTTCATTTTCTCCAGTAATTAATCCTGTTTCAGAAATATTAATATTGCTGATTCCCTCCATAAAGACAATCTCATCATCAAATTCTGATAATACGGTATAGCCATCGGCAGTAACCAATCGTGTTTCATCAAAATCTACGCTAAGCTTAAAATTACCATCTCTTGTGTAGCGCAATTCTCCTGTAGGAGTTTCTACAACAAAAAATCCTTCTCCTTCTATCGCTAAGTCAAATGGATTTGCTGTAGCTTCTAAATTACCAGTGGTAAAGACTCTGGAGGTTGCCATCGGCATAACCCCATGCCCAACCTGTAGATTCACTGGGCTACCTACACCTTCATTTAAGTCACTTTTTCTTATGGTGGCATACAATAGATCTTTAAACTCTACCTTTTGTCTTTTGTAGCCGGTGGTATTCACATTTGCCAGGTTGTTGGCAATTGTATCTACGCTTAATTGCTGTGATTTCATACCTGAAGCCGCTGTCCATAAAGCACGCACTTATACATCCCTCCTAGTCTTATCCTCTAAACTCTTCCTATCTCATTTGCCGCCTTTTGTAAAATTTCATCATAGGCCTGTACTACTTTTTGGTTGGACTCATAAAGTCTTAATACCGTAATCATGTTCACCATCTCTGCCACAGGATTAATATTAGAAGCCTCTAAATAACCTTGCAGGATTCTTCCTTCAAAAGGCTCCGCCTCCACTTCTGCTGCTACTGTATAATAGCCTTCTCCATATTTTCTTAATGCATTTACATTGGTAATGTTGACGGTCTCGATCATATCAATCACTTGATCATTTAAAATAACCGCCCCATCTTCTCCTATTCTGAAGTCTTTTATATCAAAGTCCTCCGCTAGAAGAATCGAACCAAATTGTCCCATGAGATAGTAGCCTTCTTTTGTGATGATTTCTCCATTATTATTTAAGCTGAAGTTACCATTTCGGGTATACATTTCCCCCATAGGCGTGTTCACTTTAAAAAAACCGTTGCCTTCTATGGCCAGATCCAGAGAATTACCCGTCTCCTCCATAGCCCCCTGCGTAAAATAGGTTTGAATCTTCTCCATCCTCAGACCGCTGTTGATGGTTCCTATTGTATTGAAGCCAGGTCGAGTAACTAGGTTGGCCACCACCTGTCCATTGGTTACGACTTGTCCCTGTTGGCTAATTTCTATGTCATTTCCCTCCACCAAAATTCTATTGCCTCCGGCATCTAATATGTAATTGCCCTCTGTCGTATCTATTTTCCCATGAACGTCCCTGGTAAAGGTTTTTAAATAACCCTCTTCATCTACTGCAAAGCTAGTAAAGGAGCTGTGACTCGTTCCTAAAGGACCCTCCGCCATAAAGTAGCCCCCCTCTGTAGACAAAAGAAAACCTTCTCCATCCTTCTCTACCTCTACCTGCAGTGTCCTTATATAAGGTTCTGCCGGTAAGTCTCCATTGATTTTCTTTATCAACACTTCTGGAAAGGATTCTGAGATTAAAACATCCTTTTTAAACCCGGTAGTATTGACATTGGCCATATTATTAGAAGCTACGTCTAATTTTTTTTGTGTTGTTTGCATGGCTGATACAGCTGTATAAAGTCCTCTTAGCATATTCCTTCACTCCACTTTTTAAGGTCATATCCTACTTCTGTATTTATCGGCTATCTTTGATGAAATCTTTAGGTTTTCTTCAGTTTTTATCTTCTAGATCTTTTCATCCTCATATCACCTTCTAGGATTTGCAAGGAATCCAGTGCTTGTCCTGTTCCCTTTGCCACGCAGGAAATAGCATCCTCCGCCACCCTTACAGCAATCCCTGTTCGATCTGAGATGAGTTTATCGAAGCCCCACAACAGAGCCCCACCACCAGTCATCACAATTCCCTGGTCTGCAATATCTGAAGCCAGCTCCGGTGGTGTTTTTTCTAAAACGGAATGGACAGTATCAGCGATAGCCATAACACTTTCCTCCAACGCCTCTGCCATTTCGTGGCTGCCTACTTCTATATTCACAGGTAAACCAGAGACAAGATTTCTTCCTCTTACATTCATCTTGATCTCTTCATCCCTTTTGTTAGCTCCTCCGATGTTGATTTTCATCTCTTCTGCTGTTCTCTCACCAATCATAATATTGTGTTTCTTTCTCATATAGCGAATAATTGCTTCGTCGAATTTGTCGCCGGCTACTTTGATGGAATTGCTGACAACAATCCCTCCAAGAGAAATTACAGCAACATCTGTGGTCCCCCCACCAATATCTACAATCATATGCCCATTGGCTTGGGCAATGTCCAAACCTGCCCCTATAGCAGCTGCAATGGGTTCCTCAATAAGGTAGGTTGCTCTCGCACCAGCTTCATTTGTGGCATCAATAACTGCTCTTTTTTCTACTTCTGTTACGCCGCTAGGGACGCATACAATGATTTTTGGTTTAAATATCCATTTTTTTCCCACTGTTTTATTTATAAAGTATTTCAACATTTTTTCTGTAACGTTGTAATCAGAAATAACACCGTCCTTTAGGGGCCGTATAGCTACGATATTTCCTGGTGTTCTTCCTAACATTTTTCTAGCATCTTGTCCTACTGCTAAGATACTATTTGTATTTTTATCAATAGCTACCACCGATGGTTCTTGCAAAACAATACCTCTACCCTTTACAAAAACCAGTACGCTGGCGGTTCCCAAGTCAATGCCTATATCTGAACTGAATCCGAACATTTTTCCCCCACCTTCACTTTTTGTTTTAGTTATGATACTCAACTTTATTAGTTCTATAAGGGTTTAGAAAAACCCTTTTTTATTTTTGACTTTTTTCCCTATTTTTTTCTTTATTCACAATTCACACAAAAAATCTCCTGTGATCACAGGAGACTTTAACCTTTGGCTTCAGCAGTTCTATCGCCCTTATATTTTATCTTTGTGGCTCTACCGCCCCTTATATGTCGTTCGGCTTTGTTTACTTCAAGTATATTTTTTACTTGATTTGCCACTAGAGGGTTTATCTTCGGAAGTCTTTCTGTAACATCTTTATGGACAGTACTTTTACTAACTCCAAATACACGAGCGGTTTGTCTAACGGTAGATTCTTCTTCGATGATGTAACGAGCTATTTCTATTACTCGTTTTTCTATATAGTCCTTCAACTTTGTGACCCCCCTCTGCTTTGCGTCTTATTTTATAATATGAGGGAAAGTGAAGGTTTAGAATTGCTATTTTATCAATATTTAAAAGGAGCAAAGAATTTTTGCTCCTCATCGAAAATTAGTTCATTTTTGGTAAATAACTTTGGGGATCTACTGCTCTACCATCTTCTAGTACTTGGAAATGTAACAAAGGACCTTCTGCCGTCTTTAAAGCAGCAGTTCTGCCTACGCCGCTAATGACCTGCCCTTTTGTCACCGTCTGTCCTACCTTCACCATAGCATCTGTGGATAGATTACTATATCTGGTAAGCAAATCTTCATCATGTAAAAGGGTAATGGTGATACCCATAATCGTATCATTGAGGACTTCTACAACTTCCCCATCTAGCACAGCTCTTACAGGGGCTCCCTCCTCTGCATGGATATCTATGCCATCATGGGTACTCCAGTGGGCTAAAGTTTCATGATATACCAAATGATCCATCGCATAAGGCAAGCCTAACTTGCCGATTACTGGTTGAATCATAATCGTAGAAGTTGACGCAGGATTTGGTTTGACTTCCTCTGGTTTTGCTTCTTCTGGCTTTACTTCTTGTGATTTTGGTTCCTCTACCTTTATCTCTTTTACCCTTGCTTCTTCTGGTTCTGCCTCATTTTCTTTCTGTGGCATCTTCTTAGGACTTTCCTTTAATTCTGCTTCCTCATTAGGTTTTTGTTGTAGTGCTGTTTCTTGAACATCTTCATCAGCTTCTGTATCATCCTCTACCAAGGTTACTTCTACCCTATTAAAATCTTCTTCTAAATTCTCCGGTGTCTTCTCTGCAAGAAAATCATTTTCCTGTCTTGATACCCAAACTGCTGTTACTAAAACTAGTGAAACGCACAGTAACAAGATAAGGTAAAACCCTTGCTTGTCTAAAAACTTATCAAGGGATTTTTTTTCTTTTTTTCCATTGTTATTATTATTATTTTGAAAAGACATACAATTCCACCTCCACCTGTAATTATCGCCTGTTTGTAGCAATTTATACATACAGTTGGGGATGGAATTGTAATTTTTTTGTGCTATAACATCGCTACGCCACGGGGACAGTTCCATCGTTTTCCCTTCGGTCCTTCGCTACGCTTCGGAAACGCTCGAACCGTCCCCATGACTTCGCTATGCCTCAAAACCCTCGAACTGTCCCCATGACTTCGCTAACCATGCCCATGTCGCTATGTTACTGATAGCTGGTGAGTTTGCTTAGAGTGACCCCTTGATAATAGTGTTTTAGTATTTCCTTGTAGGTTTTGCCTTCTTCCGCCATGCCATTTGCTCCCCACTGGCTCATACCTACTCCGTGACCATAACCCCTTGTGGTAAAGGTAATATGATTTCTATCAACATCTACGGAAAAATCCGCTGATCTCAAATCAAACAACTGTCGTATTTCAGACCCTGTGAAGATTTTGTTACCGATTTGGATGGTTTTTATGCTTCCACCCTGGTTTCTTTCTAAAATCTTTATTTGAGAAGCAATATTGTTTGTATTGATCTGAATATCCCTATCTTTGCTCTTCATACTATTTATAAAGGCATCTATAGAGACCTCTTTTTGATCCACCAATACGGGGGATCTCTCTTCATAAGGGCTGGAAACACTCCTTAAATAGGGCAATGCTGAGGCAAATACATCTTCAGAGTTCTCTGTTTTTCCTCCACTGGTGGAGTGATACAGGGGCTCAATAGGCTGCATGTTATAGGTCATGATAACGCCTGCTGTGGAGAAAACCGCCTCTTGTATTTTAGGCAGATACTCATTTTTCCACTTTCTACCGTGTCGATTTGTCAGTTCTTCCATCGACAACCATTCCTGACAGTGGGCATGACTGGTACAAATACTGGCTCCCGGATGGGAGGGATGTCCCTCTTCTCCGTAAATGCTTTGGCGCCAAATAGCATAGGTTCTAGCCGCCACCGCTTGCGCCTTCAATGCCTCCAGTTCAAAGCTACCTGGCATTTCTGCTGCCACCACCTGTGTAATGTATTCTTCTAAATATAGCTCCATGATTTCCTTTGTCTCATGGTTATAAACATGGATTTTCATATCGGATTCTCGTATTTCTTCTACAATAGGGGTTTTCCTCAAAGGCACCTCCATATCGCAGCTATTTAAAATAAACATCGGTAAAAAAAGGGTGGTGGCTAAAAACATGATACAGGCAAAAAAAATACCCTTCATTCGGCATTTCCCCTTATTGTAAGTTTGATCATCCTTCAATGATCTTTATCATCAATAAGGTATATGCTGAAAATGAAGGTTTTAGAACTACTTTGTCTCTTCTTCTACTCTATATACATTGGCGCCTAAGCCTCTGAATTTTTTTTCTACATCCACATAACCCCGTTGGATATGTTCAATGTTGGTGATTTCGGTTCTTCCTTCTGATACTAAACCAGCTAAAATCAAAGCTGCTCCTGCCCTAAGGTCTGTGGCCTTCACCGGCGCTCCGGTTAAAACTTTTTGCCCTTCTATAATGGCGCTGCGACCCTCTATTTTTACGTCAGCACCCATTCGTTTTAGTTCACTGACATGCATGAATCGATTTTCAAATACTGTTTCAATAATAACACTGGTGCCCTCCGCTACACTTAACAATGCCATAAACTGTGCCTGCATATCTGTAGGAAAGCCTGGATAAGGCAATGTCTTGATATCTACTGGTTTCAATCGTTTAGGACCGATCACTCTTAAACCATTTCCCTCTTCATAAATCTCTACATCGCTTTCTCTTAATTTGGCAATAATCGGTTTTAAATGATCCGCCTCTGCATTATCCACAAGGACATTTCCTCCCGTCATCGCTGCTGCCACCATATAGGTCCCAGCTTCAATTCTGTCAGGGATGACAGTGTGGGTGGTGCCGGTTAATTTTTCTACCCCTGTGATCTTTATGGTATCAGTGCCTGCACCTTTGATTTGAGCGCCCATTTTGTTCAAAAAGTTTGCAAGATCCGTTATTTCTGGCTCTTCTGCAGCATTTTCAATAATGGTTTGTCCTTCAGCCAAAACTGCTGCCATCATAATGTTTTCTGTAGCGCCTACACTAGGAAAATCCAAATAAATTTTGTTGCCTATTAATTTGTCTGCCTTTGCTTCCACAAAGCCATGACCTAGTGTAATTGTAGCTCCTAACGCTTTGAAACCCTTTAAGTGCAAGTCAATGGGTCTGGTTCCAATAGCACAACCTCCTGGCATAGAAATCCTTGCCTTACCCATTCGGGCCAAAAGCGGTCCCATTACAAGGAAGGAAGCCCTCATTTTTCTAATCAGCTCATAAGGGGCTTCGAAATCATCAATTTTATGGGCTCTTATTTCGATTTGTTCTCTATTTAATCTTTTTATATCAGCCCCCAAGGTAGCTAATACTTCACAAATAACGTCTACATCTCTTAAAGGAGGTACATCCTCTAATAAACATTTTTCTGTAGCCAGCAACGATGCTGCTAAAATAGGTAGTACAGAATTTTTTGCTCCACTGACTCGGACTGTACCTTTTAATGGTTGACTTTTTTCAACGACTATTTTTGCCAATTTTACTCCTCACTTTCCATAGCTGCCAAAATACAATTTGGTTAGTAGGTCAGGGTAATCAAAGGATTCGCAACATATAAATAAGTTTTTCCTTCGTAATCGTTGTATCGCATTGCTAAATGAAGGTTTACCATTTTGTCGCCGTACTGTATTGTTTGCGGGATCAGGGGGGTGTATATCGTAGTACTTATATAGGATTCCTCTATAACTTCTTCAACTTTTCTACCCTTTACGGAATGGATCATGGCATCTATTTTGCTTTTTCCTTCTATCTTCGACAACTTTTTATCATAGGTTCCCACAAAATTCATGGTAGTTTCTATTGTTTCCCCATATTTTCGTAGTATTGCTTGACTTTGATTACTTTTCTCCACTATATCTTTATACCTTTTATTTTGTATGATGTCAATAATAATATACGAGGATTTTTCTTCAGAAGCCTTTGTCGAGTAAATTTTAAATGTAATCATATCTCCCTCTTCATTTCTAGTAGCGCCAATCATTTCATTAACCTCAGCATCCAGTTGTTGATATATAAATAGGCTGTTGGTCCCAGCAGGCTGGTCATCAGAAAGCAGTTGATCTCCCTGTGGTAGAAGTTCTTCTGTTTTTTCTTGAAGTGCTAACGCCTTTTTTAGCTCTTCTTTGATCCTCATGACTTCTTCTTCTGTCCAAAATGTATCTAGTACTTCTAAAGTTGTAGTGACATTGGATTCTATAATATCTGCACCAGTATTCTTAATAAATGTTATGATGACATCCTCAGAAGGTGCATGTTTTTTTTCTGTCGCTGTAAAAGCAGAGGCTATATAAAAAAAGCTTAGAAAAAACGTAAGGATAAGTGCTGTTTTATAAAATTTTTTCATAGGTTTCTTTCCCTTCTAAAAATTCATAAGAAAAGAGAAGAGATGTAAGTATGTAAGTATGATGTTAAAGGGGGACGAAAAACATCTTTACTACAACTTTATCTCTTCCCTTTGTAGTTTCATTATTGACAGAAAAAAAAGGGGATATACAGTTTTTCTATATTTTTTCTTTACATAAGGGGCCCGCCATCCTCCTGCCAGCCACAAGCACCGCAGTAAAGGCCGATCACCTTATCTACAAAAGAAAGCTTTTTAAATTCCTTTGCTGCCTCTGGAGACAAGCGTTGTAGCTCTTCATAACATTTACTGCATAGTTCCTTATGTTTAACATGATGAAACTTTTCTGGCAGTTCTTTAATTTCTGGCGTGACGTCCTCTCTATCTACGGCACTACGACTTGCCAACACCACCCCCATCGCTTCTTCATGCTCTGTAGCCACAGATTTGTATTCTTTGTTCATTTCCTTTGCTATCTTCATATATTTAGCAGTAGTTTCTATAGGCATATTATTATTGACAATCAACATTTCTGCCATAGGATCCCTTAAGCCTTCTTTGACGGTATTGAGGGCCTCCATTTTTTGTGCTTGCTGCATGGTTAAACCTAAAACAACTCTTTCCCTGAATTCTCCTAACCATTTTCTTTTTTCTTTGATTTTAATTTCTGGCACACCATTTAAAGCATATTCTATGGTTCTTTCTAATTCATTTTTTTCTGACATACTTTTTCACATCCTATTCGCTTCATTTAATTGGGTTTGTAAAGCTATATAAAATAGTATATAATAAAATTTATGGAATTATGTAGACCCCGATTGAATGGAGGTTTTTACTGTGAAAATCATGACAAAAGCAGACGTTGTATTGATTATTATGGTTTTTATATTAAGCATCGTTTCTATTTTCACCATACCAAAGCTTTTGACCTCTGGTGAAAACGGAAAAATGATTGTTGTTTATTTAGACGGAGAAGTGATTCATCGCTTTCCCTTAGAGGAACATGAGGAATCGGAATTTATTGAGTTTCCTTTTACAGTAAATAATGTAGAATATACCGGTAGGCTGGAAACAAAGGATGGTTATGTAAGACTTCATAGATTACCAGATGAGATTTCTCCACTATCGATTCATGCAGATATGGGTTGGATTCGAGAACCTTATCAAATGATTGTTAGTCTTCCCATCAAAATGTATATTGCTATTGAAGAAACAGAAGAAGAGGAACTACCTTTTGATATCATTGTACAGTAAAAAAACAAAGCAGGAAAATCCCTGCTTTGTTTTTATCTACTTTTTGAACTTTGTACCACTTCTAGTCTATTGATGGCTTTTCTTAAAGCAATTTCTGCTCTTACAAGGTCGATATTTTCACGACTGTCTCCCAATCGTTTTTCAGCCCTTTGTTTCGCTTCTTCTGCCCTTCTTACATCAATTTCCTCCGGCCATTCTGCTGCATCCACAATGATGGTGGTTTTGCCTTGTTCTATCTTTACAAAACCAGCAGCAATAGCAGCCTCCTTGGTGTTACCGTCTACTTTTATTTTCATCTTCCCGATTTTTATAGGTGCCACCATAGAAATATGATCATTCATAATTCCTAGATCTCCTTCAGAGGTTCGTACCACTGTCATTTCTACTTCATCGTTGTAGAAGGTTCTATCGGGGGTCACGATATCTAGATGAAACTTGGAAGCCATTTTATCACCTACTTCCCTTATTCGCTTCTTTTTGCGTTCTCTCTTGCTTCCTCTATGGTTCCTACAAATAGAAAAGCTGATTCTGGTAAGTCATCATGCTTACCTTCCAAAATTTCTTTAAATCCTCTGATGCTTTCTTTAATTGGAACATACTTTCCAGCCATTCCTGTAAACTGTTCTGCAACATGGAAAGGCTGTGATAGGAAACGCTGAATTTTTCTGGCACGAGCAACTGTAAGTTTATCCTCATCAGAAAGCTCATCCATACCAAGGATTGCAATAATATCTTGAAGTTCTTTATATCTTTGTAATACTGCCTGTACCCCACGGGCAACCTCGTAATGTTCTTGTCCTACAACAGCAGGGTCAAGGATTCTTGAGTTGGAGTCCAATGGATCCACCGCTGGATAGATACCCAACTCAGAAATCTGTCGAGAAAGTACGGTTGTTGCATCCAAGTGGGCAAAGGTTGTAGCTGGAGCAGGGTCTGTTAAGTCATCGGCAGGTACATATACTGCTTGTACCGAGGTAATAGATCCCTTCTTTGTAGAAGTAATACGTTCCTGTAATGCTCCCATCTCCGTTGCCAGTGTAGGCTGATAACCAACGGCACTTGGCATACGACCCAACAGCGCTGAAACCTCACTACCGGCTTGTGTAAATCGGAAGATATTGTCTATAAATAAAAGTACGTCTTGGCCTTCTTGATCTCTGAAGTATTCTGCCATAGTAAGTCCTGTAAGTCCAACCCTCATTCTAGCTCCTGGCGGTTCATTCATCTGACCATATACAAGTGTTGTCTTATCAATAACGCCAGATTCAATCATTTCATGATAAAGGTCGTTTCCTTCTCTTGTTCTCTCACCAACCCCTGCAAATACAGAAAGTCCACCGTGTTCTTTTGCGATGTTGTTGATTAATTCCATAATCAATACTGTTTTACCAACCCCAGCACCGCCAAAAAGACCGATTTTTCCACCCTTTGCATAAGGAGCGATTAAGTCAACAACCTTGATTCCTGTTTCAAGAATCTCAGTTGATGCTTCCTGCTCTTCAAAACTAGGAGCCGCACGGTGAATTGGAGAATGGAACTTAGATTTCACATCTTCCTTTTCATCCACTACTTCTCCCAATACATTAAATATTCTACCTAATGTTGCCTTTCCTACCGGCACAGTAATTGGAGCCCCTGTATCTGTCGCATCCATACCTCTTACCAATCCTTCAGTAGAACTCATGGCAACGCATCTTACAGTATCATCCCCAATATGTTGTGCTACTTCTACTGTAACCTTGTGGTCTTTACCCTCTATTACAATAGCGTTCAATAGGGCCGGTAGGTTGTCACTGCTGAATTTTATATCTACAACTGGTCCAATGATTTGTACCAATTTACCTACATTTGCTTCAGGCATTCTGTTACCTCCCTGTCATAAGAAATTAAATACTACCCTTCTTCTATTCGATCCTGCATCTTTTCTTTATTTTAGTGCCTCTGCTCCCCCAACAATTTCTGCAATTTCTTGTGTGATGGAGGCTTGTCTTGCACGGTTGTATTGTAGTTGTAAATCTCCAATCATTTCCGTAGCATTATCCGTAGCACTTTCCATCGCTACCCTTCTAGCGCCCTGCTCACTGGTAGCAGACTCCACCAAAGCACCATAAATCATACTCTCGATATACTTAGGAATTAAGTAGCTCAGTACTGCCTCAGGAGATGGTTCATAAGACATGAACTCTTCATCCTCTTTAGGCTTGACATTTTTAGCACTTTCTTCTGATAATTCTATAGGCAGAAGCTTTGTGACTTTTGGCTTTTGATTAATCGTACTTAAAAACTCCGTGTATACTAAGTACACTTCATCTACCAATTCCTGTTTATATAGCTCTGTGGCTAGATTTCCTATACTTTGAGCATCTGCAAAGGTAGGACTCTCTGAGATATGGGTAAATTCTCCGTCTAAGTCATATCCACGCTTCTTGAAGAAGTCTCTCCCTTTTTGGCCGATGACAATAACAGATGTCTTACCTTTTGTCTCCATATGATTTACTGTGGTTTTGATAACATTTGTATTGTATCCACCACACAAGCCTCTATCGGCAGTGATGACGATATAACCTGTCTTTTTCACTTCTCTTTGCTTCAAAAACGCATGTTGTATTCCTTTTGTGGAGGAGATAATTTCTTCAACCGTTCTTCCTATGGTACTAAAGTAAGGTTTTGTTTTTTCTAAACCCTCTCTAGCTTTTCTTAACTTTGCCGAAGAAACTAGTTCCATCGCCTTTGTAATCTGCTTTGTACTGTTAACACTTTTAATACGTCTTTTAATATCCCGCATTCCTAGTCCAGCCAATGTATCACCTCCCGACTATTGGGCCTTAAACTTCTTCTTGAACTCCTCTAGCGCTGCCTTTAACTTCTCTTCTATATCACCTTCTAATTTACCAGTTTCTACAATGGTTTTACCGATTTCCGCATACTGGCCATTGACAAACTCTAGGAATTGTTTTTCAAACTCGCCTACCTGGTCTACCTCGATATCAGCAAGATATTTGTTGGTTACAGCGTAAATCATCATAACTTGATTTTCTACTGGCACTGGACGGTACTGTGGTTGTTTTAGTACTTCAACAATCCTTTCCCCTTGCGCAAGTCTTGCTTGGGTTTCTTTATCTAACTCAGAACCAAACTGTGCAAAAGCCGCCAATTCTCTGTACTGTGCCAGCTCAAGACGAAGCTTTCCTGCAACCTTCTTCATGGCTTTAATTTGCGCATTACCACCAACCCTGGATACAGAGATACCAGCATTAACCGCAGGACGAACGCCGGAGTAGAATAATTCAGACTCTAGGAAGATTTGTCCATCTGTAATAGAGATAACGTTGGTTGGAATATAAGCAGAAACGTCTCCTGCCTGTGTTTCAATCAATGGTAAGGCTGTTAAAGAACCAGCGCCTCTTTCGTCACTCAACTTTGCTGCTCTTTCCAACAATCTACTGTGTAGATAGAATACATCTCCAGGGTAAGCCTCACGACCTGGAGGACGTCTTAATAACAGAGACATGGCACGATAAGCCACCGCATGTTTTGATAAATCATCATAGATAATCAATACATGCTTGCCATTTTCCATAAACTCTTCTCCCATTGCACACCCAGCGTAAGGAGCAAGATATTGTAACGGTGCCAATTCACTGGCGGTAGCTGATACGATAATGGTATAATCCATTGCACCGTTCTTTTCTAATGTATCTTGAATTTGTGCTACGGTAGATTTCTTCTGACCAATAGCTACATAGATACAGATTACGTCAGTATTTTTTTGATTGATAATGGTATCAATAGCAATAGCAGTTTTACCTGTCTGTCTATCGCCGATGATTAACTCCCTCTGACCTCTACCAATAGGAATCATAGAGTCTATCGCTTTGATTCCTGTTTGTAATGGTTCATGTACAGATTTTCTGGCAATGATACCAGGAGCTACTCTTTCAACTTCTCTATACTTATCGGTGTTGATAGGACCTTTTCCATCTATTGGCTGACCTAAAGCATTTACAACACGACCTAGAAGGGCCTCGCCTACTGGTACCTCTACGATTCTTTCAGTACGCTTTACAATGTCACCTTCTTTGATATTATCATCTGAACCCAAAAGTACACATCCTACGTTATCTTCTTCTAGGTTTAATGTCATACCGTAAACTTCACCAGGAAACTGTAAAAGTTCTCCAGCCATACACTTTTCTAGACCATGAATCCTTGCTATCCCATCACCAACCTGAATAACAGTTCCAACGTCCTTCATCTCAAGTTTGTTTTCATATCTTTTAATTTGCTCTTTGATTACCGAGCTTATCTCTTCAGGTCTGAGATTCATCTGACTATCACCCCTATTCCTATAATATAACTTGCGACAACTGCTGCTTCAAATGTCCAAGTCGACTTTTTAATGTTCCATCAATTACCTTGTCCCCCATCTTTATGAGGACGCCACCGATCACACTTTCATCTACTTCATTGTTCAACTTAACATTTTTACCAGAAGCCATGGAAAGCTGCACCTGTAGTTTTTGTAATCTTTCCTTGTTTAGAGGAATTGCTGTTATTGCAACAGCCTCTACCATGTTTTTAGAAGCATCTGCCATCACGTTAAATTCTTTTACAATCTCTTCGATATGATTGACTCTTCCTTTATCTACAAGAATATACAAGAAGTTCATCACTTCATTGGTCAATGTATCTTTGAAAACGTTTTTAACAATGTCCTTCTTTTCATTTGAAGTAATCAGTGGGGTATGCAACAATTTTTTAAAATTCTCATTTTCTCCTAATGCTTCTTTAATAAAGTTCAATTCTTCTCTAATAGGCTGAAGATTATTATCTTCTTGAGCAACTTCAAATAGGGCCTTGGCATATTTTCTTGCTATTAATTCTGCCATTGTGTTTCCCCTACCTCTTTAATAAATTGTTCGATCATCTTCTTGTGAGCTTTTTCATTTAACTCCTCTTCGATAACCTTAGAAGCTGCCATAATCGCCAATGTAGAGATTTGATCCTTTAATTCGTTTACTGTTTTCTGTCTTTCTCTTTGAATGTCCTGTTGCCCTTTTTCTATGATTTTTTCAGCTTCTGCTTGCGCAGCCTTGATAATCTCTTCGCTTCTTTCTTCAGCACGCTTTGTAGCTTCTTTGATGATTTGATTTCTTTCATCTTTGATATTGTCTAATTTTGCTTCATATTGTGTTTTTAGCTCTTCTGCTTCTTTATTTTTTGTCGCTGCCTCTTCAATGGCATCTTCTATACCTTTTGTTCTATTTTCCATAAATTCCGTTGTAGGCTTAAATAAGAAACGTCTAAGGACTAAAAATATAATCAGTGTATTCACAATCTGAAATACAAAGGTCCATCCAAATTCCACCAATCCTTGTTGCATCGTTTATTGCCTCCTTTCTATGGCTTGAGAGGTATTCAGGCCTCTTTTCACTACAATAGGTTGATCAGTGGATTTGCAAATAATAGGATTAAAGCAATAATTAATCCGTAGATACCTGTTGTTTCCGCAACCGCTGCACCTAGTAACATCGTTCTTACGATATCTGCCTGCGCTTCTGGTTGTCTTCCTACCCCTTCTGCACCTTTACCAGCGGCATATCCCTGACCTATACCAGGTCCGATACCTGCGATCATTGCTAATCCTGCTCCTATAGCTGAAGCTGCTAATACTAATGCTCTACCTGTAATTGGTTCCATAATGTAAATTCCTCCTTCAAAAATAATAATTTTTTAGACTTAATTTTTAGACTTAAAACTTAAATAACCCGTCAAATAAATAAACCCTCAAAGCTTTTGTTCTCCAACCCTTATCTAATAATTTACTATACAGTATACAATATGAATTATGTCAAGCCCCTGTTGCAATTTAAAGCAATCCAATAAGCGGATTCGCAAACATCAATACTAGCGCGATAATCATAGCATAAATACCGGTAGTTTGAGCTACCGCTTGACCTAAAAACATGGCTCTTACAATAGCTGATTGATGCTTAGGTCTTTTTCCTACCATTTCAGTTCCTTTACCAGCAGCATAGCCTTGACCTATTCCAGGGCCAATACCAGCAATCATGGAAAGACCTGCTCCTATGGCTGAAGCTGCAACAATAATGGTTGCTCCCTGTAGATTCACTAGCGGGTTAGCAAACAGCATAATTAAGGCAATAACCAGGGATAAAATCCCGGAGGTTTCTGCCACCGCTGCCCCCAGCAGCATGATCATAGTAGCTTGTTTTCCACTTTTGGGGTTATAGCTTACAGCCTCTGCTCCCTTACCGGCAGCATAGCCTTGACCTACCCCCGGCCCAATACCTGCAATCATTGTAAGACCTGCACCTATAGCAGAGGCTGCTAGGATGACAGCTCTTCGATCAAAGGACATTAGCCATTCCAAAAACATCATAATAAAGTTCGTGTTTTCCAAAGTTTCACCTCCCTTGGGTGGCAAAGCACATTAATCCATTGCGATTGAAATAAATACCATTGATAACATCATGAAGATAAATGTTTGTAATACACCTGCAAAAACATCAAAGTACAGGTGAAACACTACTGGAATTCCAGCCTGAAAGATTGGGAACACGCCTAATCCCACCATGCTGCTAAAACCTATTAAGCCGCCATACAGCAAGGACATAATAATCACTCCACCTATGATGTTACCAAATAGACGGAAGGAAAGAGATATTGGTGTAGCCAGCTCTCCAATAATGTTCATTGGTAACAACAAAGGAAAAGGTTCTAAAAATCCCTTGAGGTAGGTACCAAGTCCCTTTCTTTTTACCCCAGAACCGTGGATGAGGATGAATGTTAAAATAGCTAAAGCAAAGGTTGTATTCATATCCGCTGTCGGGGGTCTAAGTCCTAAAAGACCAAATAGGTTGGCAAACAATAATAGAAAGAAAAGACTTCCCATATAACTGGCAAAAGCTTTTTTATCTTTCCCCATCGTCTGCACTGTTAGATTGTTCATAGCATCTACAATGACTTCTACTACATTTTGCTTCCCTCTAGGTACCTTCTTAAAACCTTTGCCACTAATGATGGCAAACACTGTTAGAACAATCATGATAATCCATGTGTTGACTACAGTTTCTGTGATAGGAATGCCCCCTAAAAAAGGAAGTTCAAATATGACTTTTGGGCCAAACTCCATTTATTCTGCCTCCTTTCTTTTGAATATATTTTTAAAATATTGTTTATTATTAAACAATTCTTTTTGCAGCACAACAAACTTCAATGTAATCACACCAATAATCGTCCCCAGTGCGTGAATATGTTCTGCCTTTACTGAAATGTATAGCACTATTCCTATGATGATATAGCGTAAAATATACCTGGATGCAGCATAAACCCTAGCCTGATGAGGCTGTAGCTGTACTGCTTTGTTCAGGGTAAGAGAAAGCAGTCTAAAATTAAGCAGGGCTATCATGGTGCCAAACAGCAACCCCGTCAAAAAAGGCATTGGAGGTTTTGCTATAAAAACCGCTAGCACCCCTATGATCCCGTTTACGATCAGAACACCTTTCATAATTTTCAATTGTGTATCCCATATACCATCCATGCCATCACTTCCTTTTGTTCTTTTGAACATCCTTTGTTGTGATTTTAAAGAGGTTGACAAAAGCAGCCCCTACCCCCATCACAATGAAAACAAATAAAAATATCGGCTGCGTCCCTACCTTCGTGTCTAACCATCTACCTATATAAAGGCCTCCAATAATAGGTATAATCATGGAGATACCTATCTGACTTATGAGCGCAAGATTTTCTAGTAGATTTCCTTTTCCTTTTTGTGTCGACATCGTTTTCTCCTCATAATTTTTCGACTTTATCCGTTAAGCTTTCGACAAAATCCTTTGCTTTGAAAAATTTATGCATGGATATAATTACTTATTATATCACAAACTTTTCGCATGAAAAGGTGTTGTTTTAAAAAACTTGCATATTTTTTCAATGCAGTGCATGTTTTTATGATAAATGCTTAACAAAAGGCATGTAAGTTTTTTTTTAGTACAAGATTTAATTCTATATAACCCTTGAAAAATCCTCTTTATTTATTGAGATTCTTTCGGAAATTTTTACCGCTTAAAGACTTCAGGCTTTTCTTTGGAAAGCTTAAAGTGATACTTTAATGCCCCAACAATTCTTTCACAGGCTCTGCCGTCTCCATAGGGATTTATAGCAGTTGCCATCTCTAAATAATGCGAGGGACTTTTTAATAGCTTATCTACTTCTTCGACAATTTTCTGCTTCTCTACTCCTACTACCTTCACAGTACCTGCCTCCACCGCCTCCGGCCTTTCTGTTTCTGTCCTTAAAACTAAAATGGGTTTTCCCAAAGCAGGTGCTTCTTCTTGAATCCCTCCAGAATCAGTCAGGATAAGATGAGCTTTGCTAAGAAGATTAGCAAAGGGTTCATAGTCAAGGGGTTCGATAAGATGTATGTTCCCTGCTTCCCCCATGATCTGTTTTGCTAGATTTCTTATGTTGGGATTTAAATGTACTGGAAAAATCACTTCCACATCCTTATGCTTTTCAGCAATCTCCACCACTGCCTTGAAGATATTTTCCATAGGTTCTCCCCAATTTTCTCTGCGGTGGCATGTCATCACCAGGACTTTTTTGTTGACATAATCAATTTGGTTCAGTAGGGGATTATCAAATAGATAGTCCTCTTTTACTACCTGTAGTAAGGCATCTATCACGGTGTTGCCTGTAACAAAAATCTTTTCTTCTCCTATGCCTTCCTTCACAAGGTTCTTATAATTTCCCTCTGTAGGAGCAAAATGCAAGTTAGCTAGATGTCCTGTAAGTCTTCTATTCATTTCCTCTGGATAAGGAGAGTAAATGTTGCCGCTTCTCAAGCCTGCTTCTACATGGCCTACTGCAACCTGTTGATAAAAAGCTGCTAAACTTCCTACAAAGGTTGTCGTAGTATCCCCATGGACCAACACAATGTCGGGTTTCACTTCCTGTAGAATCTCTTCCACACCCTTCAGTACCTTCACAGTAATATCTGATATGGTCTGACCATGTTGCATAATATTTAGATCATAGTCTGGTTTTAATTCAAACAAATCCAACACCATATCCAGCATTTCTCTATGCTGCGCTGTAACACAAAGTACAGATTGGATTTCCTCTGTCTCCTGTAATTTTTTTACCAAGGGGGCCATTTTTATGGCCTCTGGTCGTGTACCAAAGATTGTCATTACCTTTAATTTATCCATTCTTTTCTTCCTTTCCAGTAGAATTGTATTGCCTTTTCTCTATATAAGTATACCCCAATCCCTTGATTTTTCAAGGTAAAGATAAAAATTTCTTAAGAAGGTATCCTGGTTTTCCTGTAGATGCAAAAAGAGGACACCTTCTCTCTTATGTGCCCTCTAACTTTTATCACAAATTTTAAGTTTCTACGAGTTGGCCTTTCGTGCCTGAGGCTTCTTGATCAAGCCTATGCGAAGCGCCCCTAAAAAGATTGCTAAAGAAATGCTGGCTAGAATAAAGTAAGCTGTCACTTTACTTGTATCAGAAATTACAATAGCACTAGCCCCTAATAAAATACTGATAAAGTATAATACTAATACCGTTTGTTTTTGGCTTAAGCCCTGATCCAGTAGTCTATGATGAAGATGTCCTTTATCCGCCTCCATGATGGGCCTACCATTCATCAGCCTTCTTATGATGGCAAAGGTTGTATCAAAAATCGGAACCCCTAAAGCCAGCACAGGAATGGCTACAGCAATGGTGGTGGCACTTTTGATCAAACCCTCGATAGAAATCGTGGCTAAAATGAAGCCCACCAGAAGAGATCCTGTGTCTCCCATGAAAATTTGCGCTGGATTAAAATTATAAGGTAAAAAACCTAAAAGAGATCCGGCTAAAATAATCAATAGCATCATCACTTCAGTTTGTCCAGTTAAGTAAGCTACAAAAGCTAAAGAAAGAGCTGCAATAGAGGAAACTCCCGCCGCTAAGCCATCTAAACCGTCAATCAGGTTTACGGTATTGGTAATACCTACAATCCAAAAAACCGTTACTGGAATAATAGATTTTTCTAGCCACATCATACCTGTCGGTTTATTTAATATATTTGTAATAAACTCTATGCGTACACCGCTGTAAACAACAACCAAGGCAGCTACAATTTGTCCTAAGAGTTTGTATTTTGCTGAAATTTGTTTAGAATCATCTATGATTCCTATCAATACAATAATTGTAGCACCCACCATAATCCCTATAAACTGACGATCCATATGTAGAAGATCGCTTTTCATTATTGTCATCATTAAAGCAGAAGCTATAAAGGCAATATAGATAGCTAGTCCCCCTAATCTAGGAATGGGTTTTTTATGCACTCTTCTGTTGTCCTTGGGAACGTCAATAGCGCCTATTTTATGAGCAAACTTTTTTGCATAGGGGGTCAGCACATAAGAAATAAACCCCGCCATAAGAAATGCCAAAATGTAACTATCCATTTTTTCACTCCATTCTTTAGCTTTCTTTATCTTTCGTGTACTTCTCTACAAGAATGCCGGCTTCCTTCAACATTCCTTCTGCTAAAGCATCAGGATAATCCCCTTGATAGATTAACTTTTTAATGCCGGCATTGATCATCATTTTCGTGCAAATGATACAAGGCTTATGGGTTACGTAAATCGTACTTCCTTCGATGGGCACACCATGTAGGGCAGCTTGAATAATTGCGTTTTGTTCTGCGTGTAATCCCCTACAAAGCTCGTGTCTTTCGCCGGAGGGGACTTTTAATTTTTCCCGAATACACCCAGTTTCACTGCAGTGAGGCAGACCGCTAGGGGCTCCGTTATAGCCACTTGCTAACATTCTTTGATCCTTCACAATCACAGCTCCCACTTGTCTGCGATTGCAGGTAGAACGTTTTTTGGCTACCTCCGCCATCTCCATATAATATTCATCCCAAGACGGACGCATTTTTTACAACTCCTTTTTCATATCATCATTGCTTCTATCATATCACAAATCTGTTCTCTTGAAATTAAATGTAATGAAAATGTAATATTTGTCACACAACTTCACATTATAATACTTTTTTCTGTTTAATACAAGAGATTGTGTCAAATAACATATTATACTGGTAGTGGCAAATTTGGGGGGAAATTGGTCTTGCCAACAGACCAACAGAGATCTCCACTTTTTTTCTTAATAGATTAGACGGCATTAGTTTAATTTTGTTTCATATTTTTTGAAAAAAATAGAGAAAAATCCTCATGCTGCTGACCACGGGCGACTCCTACTGTTTTGCTATAGCCTTTCGTGCAACTTTAGTGCAAAGTGTTTTTTAAACAAAAAAATACGGGCGACCTATGGTCGTCCGTTTTCTCCTTATTTTGTTCCAAATAATCGATCCCCTGCATCTCCTAATCCTGGTACGATGTAGGCATGATCGTTTAACTTCTCATCTATAGCTGCTACATAAATATCCACATCATCATGATGTTTTTGTATAACTTTAATTCCTTCTGGAGAAGCAATTAAGCATACGAGTTTAATATTGGTAGCTCCTCTGTTCTTTAGAAACTGAATCGCTGCATTAGCAGAACCTCCAGTAGCCAACATTGGGTCCAGCACAATAAGATCTCTCTCCTCTACATCAGAGGGGAGCTTGCAGTAGTATTCCACTGGTTCTAGGGTTTCCGGATCTCTATATAGTCCTACATGGCCCACCTTTGCCGCTGGTATGAGTTGTAATATGCCATCTACCATGCCAAGTCCTGCTCTTAAAATAGGGATAATGCCTAATTTTTTACCTGAAATCACTTTGGATTTCGTGGTACAAACCGGTGTTTCTATTTCTATTTCCTGTAGCGGAAGATCCCTAGTAACTTCATAGCCCATCAACAGGGATACTTCCTTTACTAAGTCTCGAAAGTCCTTAGATCCAGTACTTTTATCTCTTATTAAAGTCAATTTATGTTGAATTAGTGGATGATCTATTGTAATTACCTTACTCATCAAAATTCCTCCTCTATTTACGTGAGCACTGAAAAAAATCTCCTATCTATGCCATTACCATAATTTTTCATTCTGAAGGCAGTGAAGAATCTAAGCTTTCAAGATCCTTCGCTAGTGCTCAGGATGACAAAGATACTTTTTCAGTGGCCTCTCTATTTATCTGCAGTATTTTTTTTCAATCTCTGTAATTTTATCAATTCTCAGTTGGTGTCTTCCGCCCTCAAACTCCGTTCCTAACCACGCATCGACAATTTCCAATGCTAAACCAGAACCAATCACTCTTGCACCAAGGGCCAAAACATTTGTATCATTATGCTGTCTTGTAGCTTTAGCAGAAAAGCAATCTCCTACTAAGGCACAGCGAATGCCTGGAATTTTATTAGCGGCAATAGAGATACCAATGCCTGTCCCACATATTAATATGCCTTTATCATAGGTTCCTGAAACTACTGCTTCTCCCACAGCTTCAGCAAAGTCAGCATAATTGCAGGAGGCCTCTGAGTCAGTACCAAAGTCTTTGATTTCTATATCTTTTTGTTGTAAATGTTCTTTAATCATTTCCTTTAAAGGAAATCCTCCATGATCACTACCGATGGCTATTTTCATATTTTCACCCCCGTCTATATTCAAACCAATAAGATTTATCTAGGTTTATATAATAGTTTAACCAGTATACTATTCGCTATGTTTCCGAAATCTCCTTTATTTATTTTTTAGCTTTTTTACTAATTTCTTCAAGTTCCCTTCAATTTCTACAGCACTACTGCGGTAAACATCCATAGGCTGCCCGAAAGGATCTAAAATATCTAAGTCTGGTATTTTTCCCTTTAATCGGATTAACTGATCTTCTTGCTCTGAGATTTCTTCTTGAAAGGCTTCTTCAATTTTTGTCACTTGCTGCTCAACGATTCTCAGTTCCCGCAAAAGTCCTTCGTGCTTTTCCTTCAGTTCCTTTAATCGCTTCTGATGCTCTTGTAAAAATCGCTGCTTTTTTTGTTCTATTTTTTTATAAACTTCATCAATTTCATCCAGTACTTTATCTATACTTTCTCCATCGTTAACATATTCCTTCAATGTATACACCTTTTCCTTTGCTTCTGGCATCATCTCTACTACAGCTTTTTTATGATTGGTGGTCATGGTTAAAATCAAATCTGCTTCTTTAATCAGTTCTTTTGTCAATGGCTTTGCCCTGTGTTCCCGAAGACATATACCTTTTTCCTTCATCACCTCTACAGATGCAGCAGAAGCCCTATCTCCCTTCATAGCAATGATTCCAGCAGATAAAATCTTTGTATTTTCTAAATCATGCTTTTCTTCTTTCAGCAGTTCTTTCAACAACGCCTCTGCCATGCTGCTGCGGCAGGTGTTGCCAGTACAAACAAGTAAAATTGTTTTCACTTTCTTTGACCTCCCCTACACATGAATTATCCTATAGCCTGCAGCCTTCGTAAGGCGGTTCATGATGGCTTGTCCCAGTTCTACTTCTTCCACCGCCTCTGCTAAAATAATTTCTACCTTTGTTTCATCAAACTCCCGCAATATTTTAAATAGATTCGCCGCTACGCTTTTAAAATCTGTACGACTTCCCATGGACTTTACCATTCCTTGATCATAATGGTTATAAGTCTCGTCAAAGCAAATGATTCCTACCTCTTTTTTTTGCCTTCTGTATTGCTCCACCAGTTCTCTTATTTTCACAGGAACTTTTTCTTCTTCTCCCTTTACAATGTAGACTTGTGCTTTAGGGGCATAGTGGGTGTATTTCATACCGGGAGATTTAGGAACCACATCTTCTCCTTTTAGGGCGGCATCTATCTCTACGCTATGCAGCACTTTCAGAAGCATTTCTCTCGTGACTCCTCCTGGTCGAAGGATCATAGGGGTTTTCCCTGTCATATCCAGCACAGTGGACTCCACCCCTACTTCACAACTTCCTCCTATAACAATAGCATCTACCTTTCCCTTTAAATCCTCTACTACATGAGCCCCAGTGGTAGGACTGGGCCTGCCAGAAATATTGGCGCTGGGAGCCGCCACCGGTACCCCCGCTAACGCTATCAGTTTTGCTGCTATAGGATGCGCTGGCATTCTTATGGCTACAGTAGACAACCCTCCTGTAATACCTTCTGGTATGATGCCTGTTTTTTCTAGCACAACAGTAAGAGGCCCTGGCCAGAAAGCCTCCATAACCGCTGCAGCCTCCAAAGGAATCTCTCTTACCAGGGGCTTGATATCCTCCATCTTTGCTATATGCACAATCAAGGGATTGTCAGAAGGTCTCCCTTTTGCCTGAAATATTTTTTTTATTGCTTTTTCGCTTAAAGCATTTGCTCCCAAACCATAAACCGTTTCTGTTGGAAATGCAACAGTACCGCCTTCTTTTAAAATCTGTGCTGCCTTTTTTAATTCCTCCATCAATAGATCCTCATGATCTATTTCTATGATGATGGTATCCTTCAAACCTAATCACTCCTTCTCAAAGCCTTTTGCATAATTTCTCTAGCAATAGGAGCTGCTGCTGTTCCCCCAGTCTCCCCCGCACTTTCCAAAATTACCGCCACCGCCACTTGTTTTTCTCCTGTGGTGGCAAAACCTATGAACCAAGCATGACTCCTTCCAGTAGCATTTTCGGCGGTTCCCGTCTTTCCCCCCACCGTCACCCCTGAAATAGCTGCCCTTTTTCCAGTGCCTCTGTCAACAACAGCAATCATCATATTTTTTACCTCTTCAGCGATTTCATGTGAAACCAAATTATGCTGTTGACGATTTTTTCTTTCTATAACTCTACCTTCAGCAGACTGTATTTCTTCTATCATATAAGGCTCCATCATCACACCGTTATTGGCAAAGGCACCTGCAATAAGGGCCATATGCAGTGGTGTCACCAAAAGCTTCCCCTGCCCAATTCCTATGGCTGCTAGGTCAGTCTGAGGTATTCCTTCCCCGTAAGGGAATCTACTTTGCTGGATGGGGATGTCACTTGGGATAGCCTTTTCCATAAAAAATCTTCTTGATATTTCTCTTATTTTTTCTTCTCCTAGATCTACTGTCATCCGGGCAAAATTGGTATTACAGGAAACCACCAAAGATTCTGTTAAATTCAGGCGTCCATGGGCTGTATTCCCGTAATCTGATAAAGTATAGCCATCTATTGTAATACTTCCAGTACAATCATAGTTTTCATCTATGATATAGGGATTTTCTAAGATAGCTGCCGTAATCACCGTCTTATAGGTGGAACCTGGAGGATATAACCCTCCAGTGCTTCTGTTCAAAAGGGGACTTGCCTCATTATTTACCAAGCTACCCCAATCGTCGACAAGGGTGTTGGGATTGAAGTCAGGCTTACTAACCATTGCCAGTATTTCACCAGTAACGGGGTTGATGGCTACAGCAGAAGCTGTTTTCCCCCTCAATAGTTCTTCTGTAGTTTTCTGCACTTCATGATCAATGGTAAGAAGAAGATTATTCCCCTTAATCATTTCTCCAGACAGTTGCTCCCGGATACGACTAACAGGACTATCATGGGTAAGGGCCATTAACTGTTGATTGTAGAAGGCTTCTAAACCGGAGCGTCCATATTGCCTATAACTATAACCGATGATATGGCTGTAGAGATGATCGAAAGGATATCTTCTAACAGGTTTATCATTGATAATCTCTGTCTTTGCTAATACCACCCCTCTTCTGTCATAAATCATACCACGAAGGGTATTGTCTTCCCTTGCCCACTGTCTTTTATTATAGGGATTATCTATGACATCAGCAGCCCTAAATATTTGAAAATAGGTTAAATAACAAATAATGCTTAAAAATAAGCAACTGGTGATAATGATTAGATGTACAATTTTTTTATTATTCTCCAACATCTAACAACTCCTCTACCTCAAGGGATCTTTTCGACAGGGCCTGCAGTATGCCAAAGGCGATAAAAGCAGAAATCAAAGCACTTCCACCATAGCTGATAAAAGGCAAAGTAATGCCTGTCAAAGGAATCAACTTAATAACACCACCAATAATCATAAAGGTTTGATAGCTATAGGTCAAGGTAATCCCTAGCGCTAATATTTTTTTAAAAGCATTGGGGATTACCAGCGTGATTTTAAAAGCCCTATAGATCAAGATAAAGTATAGCAAGACCACTGCGATGCCCCCAAAAGTCCCCATTTCTTCACAGATAGCAGAAAAAATAAAATCCGTGTGAACCTCTGGAATATAGTCGGGATTCCCCATGCCTAGGCCTGTGCCAAAAAAACCTCCCGTACCAATCGCAAAAAGGGATTGTGTGATCTGATAACCCCTGCCTGCAATATCTCGCCAAGGATTTAACCACGCTTCAAAACGAACTTGAACATGGGTCATGGTAAAATAACCAAAAATGATGATAAGAAAAGAAGCTGCTAAATTATATAGTAGTAACTTATTGTCTTTGCAAAAAACATAAAAGATGCTGATAAAAATCCCATAGAACAACATAGCCATCCCCATATCCCGTTGCAACACCAGAAAAATGATATGAAGATAGACAATCCCTAAAAAGTAGTATACATTTTTCAACTTTTCTGGATAAGTAAAGTAGGCAGCCATAAAGAAAACAAAACTTAACTTAATCGCTTCTGCTGGCTGAAGTGTGAAACCGCCTATCCGTATCCAGTTGGTAGCTCCCTTTACTGTGGTACCCAAAATAAAGGTCAAGATAAATAAAGCAATACCGAACCCAACATAAAAATATAGATAATCATCCCAACTTTTTATCCATCGGAAAATCACATAGCTAAGAAAGTAGAGAATAACACCTACAGCATACCAAGTAATTTGTCTGAAACCGAAAACAGGATCTAGCCTATAAATCATAATCACCCCTAGACTCGAAAGGGTAGAAATAATTAAAAATAAGTACTGATCTCCCATATGCCCTTTTACGATAATAATATAAGATATGATAATCAGCAAAGTCAACATAGCCCCTGCCATTAGAATCGATGTATCCAAAGGTTCTACTAATAAATAAAGGAGCCCAAATAATAAAGCATTCATCGCCATTAAGATCGTAATAGGTCGCATCTAATCCACCTCTTTTACAAACAAAAATTCAACCTGTCCTAAGCCGATCCGATCACCGGTTTTTAACTTTACTGCATCCTGTATTTGTGTTCCATTTAAATAAGTTCCATTGATGCTGCCTAAGTCCTCTAGAAAATATTCGTCTTCATCTGCTGTAATCTTTGCATGTTGAGAAGAAACAAACTTGTCCAAAAGCTGGATATCATTGTCCTTTCTCCTGCCTATAGTGAGAACATCCTTTAGATCATAAAACTCTTGAACCTCAAATTCAAGACTCTCTTTTCGATTGACTAGCTTCAAATAAGGACTATTGAAATGTTTTCTTTGTTTATTGTTGATATGTTTAATGTCTAGATAAATCAATCTTATAATATGATAAATAAAGTAATAGATAAGAACAATAAATATATACCTTACTATCCAAGAAAGTATCTGGAACATGATTAACCACCTTCCGAGACCTCCACTTTCACATCATGAAGGGTTACTTTTTTTCTTATTTTATACCAAAGCACCACAAATTAACAACTAAAACTAAAATATTTTCGAAATAGCAATACCAGTAATGAAGCCCAGGATAGAAAAAATCGTGGATATTCTTCCACTGTACAGGTCCTTCGCTCTAGGAATCAACTCGCCAAAGGTTATATATAGCATTGTTCCCCCCGCAAAGGCAAGACATACCCCGATAAAATCGTAGGCAAATTCTCCAATCAAGCCCCCCACAAAAGCCCCTAATCCCATAGGCGCTCCCGCCAACAGCGTCAGTAAAAAGGCCTTTTTGCTGGAATATCCTCCTACCCGCATAGGTGTTACCATCGCTAAACCTTCTGGCATATTATGAAGAGCGATAACAATTGCCAAGCCTACTCCTAGCCTAGTTTGTGCAGAAAAACCAGACCCTATCGCCAAACCTTCTGGAAAATTATGTAATGCAATACCGATCCCCAAAAGTATCGCTGTTTTTATATAGCCTTGCTTTGTGCTAAAACTCTTTTTCCACAAACTAGAAATAAGTATATCTATATAGGATGCTGCAAAAGCACCCAAAGCAATGCCCACCGTGGTTAACAAAACGCCGCCAATTGCAAAAGCCTCAGGAATTAGTTCAAAGGTTACAATAGCCACCATCAACCCACTAGAAAGACCAATAATAGCGCTTAAAAAACGCTTTGTTGGATTCCTCAAGAAAAAGGCCATAGAACCTCCTGCTCCAGTCCCCAGCACCCCCACCATAAAGCCAATCAAAGTCGTTTGCATTAGACTACTCAATATATTTTCCCCCTTAACCCGTTTTAAATTACTTTTAAATATATATTCTTTCTTGAGGAAAAATATAGCTTGACCCTATAACAAAGCATAGAAAAGCCGATGGTATTTATCAGCCATCAGCTTTTTTATCTATTCGTTTGCAATTTTTCTTAAAGGAAATCTATAGAAATTTACTGCTCTACCGCCTTTAATTTTTCTGCTTGATCAGAAGTTACCAAGGCATCAATCATTTCATTGATATCTCCATCTAAAAAGCTGTCTAATTTATATAACGTAACATTGATTCTATGATCCGTTACCCGGCCTTGAGGAAAGTTGTAGGTTCGGATACGTTCACTTCTATCTCCTGAGCCTACTTGACTTTTTCTATTTTGAGCAATTTCGTCTTGTTGCTCTTGAATTGCTTTATCTTGAAGCCTTGCCTTTAAAATCTTTAAGGCTTTTTCTTTGTTTTTTAGCTGAGATTTCTCGTCCTGACAAGAAACCACTAAACCTGTAGGCAAATGGGTAATTCTTACAGCAGAGTCTGTGGTATTAACACTCTGTCCACCACAGCCAGAGGATCTGAATACATCTACCCTTAAGTCATTTGCATTAATTTGAAATTCTACATCATCTACCTCTGGCAAAACCGCTACAGTGGCAGCAGAGGTATGAATTCTTCCTCCCGATTCAGTGGCTGGTATTCTCTGAACTCTATGGGCACCACTCTCATACTTTAACTTGGAGTAAGCACCCTTCCCTTTGATCATAAAGATTACCTCTTTATAACCCCCTACACCAGTTTCATTTAAACTCATCATTTCCACTTTCCAGCCAATTCTTTCGCTATATCTTGTATACATTCTAAATAAGTCTGCAGCAAATAGCCCCGCTTCATCTCCACCTGTACCTGCGCGGATCTCAACGATAACATTTTTTTCGTCATTAGGATCCTTTGGCAATAAGAGGATCTTCAATTCTTCTTTTAATTCTTCGATCTTATCTCCTAGTTCATCCATCTCCATCTTCGCCATTTCCCTCAGCTCTTCGTCCGCCGACTTATCATAAAGAATCTCCTTTGCTTCCTTTAATGCCTTTTCTGAAGCTGTCAGTTCCTTATATTTTGCTACAATAGGCTCTAATTCTGAATGTTCCATGACAAGTTTTTTCCATAGACTTTGGTTGTTGATTACCTCTGGATCACCGATTTTTACACTTAAATCTTCATACTTTTCCTGTAAAAAATCTAGCTTCTGTAACATTTTCTCACCTCGTATATTGATTCACTTAAATTATTGACTTGGGTTGTACAATTATCTCCACTTCTAAAACTACTAACTGTATATTATATCATGTTTTTCATAAAAGCACTATATATTTTTCGGTTTTCTGCCGATAACCACCCTATCCAGTCCAGCTAAATCCTTAATAACTTCTATAGCCACAAACCCTCTTTTTGCCATGATTTTTTTCAAATCTCCTCCTTGGTCATAACCTATTTCAAAGACCAACCACCCCTCTTCTTTTAAAAAATCAGGCGCCTCTTCAACAATTTTCCGATAAAAGTCTAGTCCATCCTCTCCACCTGCTAGGGCTAGCGTAGGCTCATAGTCCTTTACTTCTTTCGACAAGGTGGCTATGATATCCTTAGGTATATAGGGGGGATTTGATACGATAAATTCAAAACTTCCTTCTAGCTTTTTTTCTCTTAGTGGTTCAAATAAGCTACCTTCAAGCAAAAATACCTTTTTTTGCATAGCATGTCTAAGGATGTTCTTCCTAGCTACTTCTAGCGCTTTGGTAGATACATCTACTGCATAGATTTTAGCGTTTTCTATATAACTTCCTATCCCTAAGGAAATAGCACCACTTCCCACCCCTATATCTGCCACCTTGATGGTTTGGAGGGAAAAATGTTTCTGATATAGCTCCAAAACCTTCTCTACTAAAATTTCCGTATCTCCTCTAGGTATAAGCACGCCCTCCTCCACCCAGAGGTCTAGTCCCATGAATTCTTGTCGATGGACAATATATTGTACCGGCATATAATTTAGTCTTTTTTCAACATCTATCCAAAACCTACGACAAATTTCCTGGGAAATCTCCATTTCTGGATAGATATGAATTTTGATTCTATCTACCTCCAACAAATTACATAAAATCACCTCAGCATCCAACTGAGGTGTGTCAATATCAGCCGCCTTTAATTTTTCTACTGCTTCTCTTAAAATTTCAACTGCTGTAATCACTAGTTTTTTTCCTCCAATATGCCATCAAGATAGTTCTTCTCTCTATAAAAAGTCTTTTGGTTTTTACCACTTTATTTCTTCTTCATTATCTACCAATACATTTTTTAAAGCCTCTATTGCTACCTCTAGTTGACCGTCATCTGGCTCCAATGTAGTAAGTTTTTGTAACATCAGACCTGGATAATTCACTAGCTTCATGATAGGAGAATTGCTTCTTCCCCCTAGCTTTATGATTTCATAGGAAACACCTGCCACCACCGGCATCAGAGCTAATCTTGTTACCATTCTAACCACTGGATTCGGCCATCCCATTGTAGAAAACAAGAGAATGCTTACCATCATAACAATAAACAAAAAGTTGGTACCGCATCTTGGATGCAATGTTGTATATTTTCGTGCATTTTCTACGGTTAATTCTTCTCCATGCTCATAGCAAAAAATCGCTTTGTGTTCCGCACCATGATACTGAAAAACTCTCTGTATGTCCTTCATTTTAGAAATTAACACAATATAAGTTAAAAACATACCTAGTCTTAGAAGTCCCTCTACTAGATTTAAAGCAAAATTATGTGTAATATATCTTCCTAAAAAGCTGGTAATGAAGGTAGGTGCTATAATAAAGACGCCAACAGAAACCATGATGGCTATTGCAACAGAAATGTATAGCAATACATCGCCAGCTTTGTCCTTAAAGACCTTTTCCATAAACCTTTCAAATTTTCCTGGTTCCTCATCTTCTATTCCTGCTTCTACGATTTCTGCAGAATAGGTTAGGGAGCTCATCCCTAAAACCATGGAGTCGATTAAAGCCACCGCTCCCCGCAGCAGAGGAATTTTGTTTAACTTATACTTTGCTACTATGCCACTAACAGCCTGTTTTTTCACTGTTAATTGCTGGTCTGGTTTTCTTACAACGATGGCTACTTCCCTAGGCCCTCGCATCATTACGCCTTCTATTAAGGCCTGGCCACCTATGCTGGTTCTTCGAACTTCTCCCATAAGTTTAAATTCCTTTCTAACTTGAGTTGTGCAATGAAGTAACTAAAAGATTGCACAAGTCTAGCTTTAATTTATCATGCTTTATTCTAGTATAGACTAGAATCTTATTCTCTATATTTATTATATACTATCTGTCTAGAATTTACTATGCCTATAGATGCGCACTTCTAAAGTTAAATTTTAATATACACGGTCTACGGTTTCGCCCCAAAACCGTGGGCTGCAAATATAGCCCCTAATATATTAAAATTTAGGGACGCACATCTATATATCTTTATGTACAAAAAGTTTAAAAAAACTAAAAATTTTTCTAAGATTATTTCCTTCAAGTGGGGGTAAAATAAAGTTGAAGGAGGGTTTTAAATGGAAAATACTTTTTTAAATGCAAAAATTGATCACCCCGATCATCAAACTGCTGGAAAACTGCTGGAAGGATTGAAAAAGGCCATAAAAGAAAAAAGTTCTTCAGTAAATATCTATTTCCGCAATATCAAAAACTTAGGGATGGAAGGCTTTTTTCCCTATATCATTGAAGTTTTAAAGGAGACTGAAGAAAGTATCTATCGTCAATATGGTCTACAGGCCTTGTCAACGATTCCTAAAGACATAGATGTGGTCAGGAAATATATACCAGATATTATGGAAATGATCGAATCTACGGATGAGCCAAAGGTTATTTATCAGGGGGTTTTGGTTTTATATAGAATCTCTAAAGCTCACCCTGAACTAGATCCCCTGCTGAACAAAAAATCTATCAGAGTCAGCTTGCCTGTGTTTCAAGATGCCTTAAAGTTGGTAAATAACTTAGAAAAATGGGAAGCAGATTTCCACAAAAACAGCGGCGTCAGGTCCGAATTAAGACATCCTGAAACCTTCTTGAACTTTGCTAATCAGTTTATGATGCTTTAACATCCATAAAATCTTTTAGAAAATTTTAAAATTATATGTTTAAACTTCCTCTCTTCTACGTATATATAGAATATAATAGAATCCGGTAGCTCCCTACCAGTCCATAAAATGATTTACCCTATTCTTCCTACTGTGTATTGAGAAATTTATTGGTAACCTAAAAAACTAAAGTAGAGAGGCGCTGATAACCGAAAAATGACAAATAACGATCCACCAAAGCTATGGAGGGATTGGCATAGTTACTTCCGGTTCTATTATCAATAAAACGGGTGCATTCCAGTAATATACTGCAAGCACCCGTTTTAAATTTAAGAACTATTAAAATTCAAGTCTAGTCAAATGGCTATAACCCCAAAACAACTCCTAAAATAAAAATAAAAAAAGAAAGAATAAAAAAGATTACCCATCCTTTGGATCGTCTTGGCTTTTTGTTTAGGACACGGAATATTGGAGAAATAAATCCCAGTACAATACCGCATAGCCCTATGATCATTAGAGCGTTGGACATAGAAAACCCCTCCTTACTCTATCACTTCATGACATTTTCTGCACCTAGCTTCATAACTTTCCTTTGCCCCTACCATGATGATAGGGTCACTATATCTTGCTGGTTGACCATTGACCAGTCTTTGGGTTCTGGTGGCTGGCATTTTACACACTTTGCAAATAGCCGTTAGTTTTGTGACATATTCTCCTATGGCCATGAGATTTGGGGTGACGCTAAAGGGTTCGCCTCGAAAATCCATATCTAGCCCTGAAACAATCACTCTTTTTCCTTGCTGAGCAGCCTCTTGACAGATCTTTATGATTTCTTCACCAAAAAATTGCACTTCGTCTATGGCTAAAACATCAAACGCTTCCTTAGCGATGCAGTCTAAAATTTCTTGAGGACTTTCGATCACGCTACATTCCAACTGTTTACCGTTATGGGAGGTAACCTTATCGCTAGCGTAACGGTTGTCTATCGTTGGTTTGAATACAAGTACCTTTAAGTCTGCTATTCGGGCTCTATTAACCCTTCGAATAAGTTCTTCTGTTTTTCCAGCATACATTGGCCCTACGATCACTTCTATACTACCCCAATTGGAATACTCTACAATGTCTACCATCATCTCATCTCCTCATTCTCTTTCATTAGCGTCAACTTAAACCATCATAAGGTTATAGATAACCAACTACAAAGCTTAACAAAATGCAGACCGTATGCATTTGCAGGAAATGACTACAATGTTCAATTCATGTAAGTGAAAAATCCGTAAAGAAATTTGCATGTTTGAGCGGTAGCGAGTTTGTAAATTTTAGGATTTTTCACTGGAGTGAATTGCTAACATTGTTCATTTCTGAAACCGCAGGAGGGCGTATTTTGTTAAGGTATAAAATTGGTTATCTATATTTAATAACCCTTCTACAGTCTGATTTAAGAACAACAATGACAACTTGAGAGACTTTTTAAAACTTTTACGCTAAATTCCGCAAAAAAATCAAGGTCAGAAAGGGTCTCTTCTAACCTTGATGTATTACTTTTATTAGGAAACTTACATACCAAATTTTTTCTTGAATTTTTCTACACGTCCACCTTTTTCTACTGATTTTTGCTTTCCTGAGTAGAAAGGATGGCACTCTGAGCAAATTTCAACTCTGATTTCTTTTTTTGTTGATTTTGTTTTAAAAGTATTTCCACATGCGCAGAAAACATCTACTTCATTGTACTCTGGATGAATATCCTTTTTCATTACCTTCACCTCTTTCCGTTAAAACTTATGTTAAAATTATTATGAGCTTGTTATTATTATAAGTAGTTAACAATAGGTTGATAACTTTTAGCAATATAACTACTACATTATAGCATATAACCTTTTTCGTGACAAGATATATTTCCCTAGATCTTTCTTCGAATTAATTCAACAAAGTCATTGTTTTTCTTTGTTTCTATCAAAGAACTTACAATTTTTTCTGTAACCTCTTGCACAGGATTATTACTCATAGCTCGTCGAATACTCCAAATAGCCTCCATCTCTGTTTGGCTCAATAGTAATTCTTCCCTTCTGGTACCAGACTTATTAATATCAACAGCTGGGAATATTCTTTTCTCAGATAGTTTACGATCTAAATGAAGTTCCATATTACCTGTTCCCTTGAATTCTTCAAAGATCACATCATCCATCCTACTACCAGTTTCGATCAAAGCCGTGGCAATAATCGTAAGACTTCCTCCCTCTTCTAAATTCCTTGCCGCACCAAAAAACCTTTTGGGTTTATGAAGGGCTCCTGGATCTAAGCCCCCTGATAGAGTTCTGCCTGTGGGAGGAATGGTAAGATTATAGGCTCTTGCTAATCTAGTAATGCTGTCCAATAAAATCAACACATCTTTACCATGTTCTACTAACCTCTGGGCGCGATTTAATACCATTTCTGCCACTTTAATGTGATGACTCGGAAGTTCATCAAAGGTAGAGTAAACAACCTCCCCTTTGATAGATCGCTGCATGTCTGTTACCTCTTCAGGTCGCTCATCAATAAGCAATACAATAATTTCAATTTGTGGATAGTTGATAGAAACGCTATTAGCAATTTTCTGTAGCAAAATAGTTTTTCCCACTTTTGGAGGAGCTACAATGATACCTCTTTGTCCCTTGCCAATGGGGGCAATTAAGTCTATTAATCGTGTAGATAATTCCTTTGTATCGTTTTCTAAGTTAATGCGTTCTAGGGGATAAATAGGGGTAAGATCTTCAAAGTTTGGCCTTTGAATAGCAGATTCTGGATTTAATCCATTAATATTTTTCACATAAAGAAGAGCTTTAAATTTTTCACCACTTTTAGGAGGCCTAGTTATACCAGAGATTTTATCTCCTGTTCTCATGTTAAATCTTCTAATTTGCGAGGGTGATATGTATATATCACTATCACTGGAGAGGTAATTTTCCCTTCGTAAAAATCCATAACCATCTTGATGGATTTCCAGTATGCCTTCTGCAATGTTCATCTCTTCTCCCTCAGGGATTTCATCAGAAAGATGTTGAGGTAATTGTGTGGGTTTGTTTTTTGCTTTTTCTTCTATTAACAAGTCTATTAGTTCCGCCTTTTTGTATTTTACAAAATTTTTTATTCCTAGCTTTTTGGCTTCTTCACGAAGCTCCGACAGCTTCATCTCTTGTAGTTCCGTACTGTCCAATATAACACCTCCAACCAATCAATGCAATGGGGACATATTGAAGCCTTGTCCCCATGCCATATCATTTCTAAAATATGCTACCACGTTTTATGACAACTGTCAATTGATTCCCGTTAACTTAAGCGATAATTTGTGATTTTGAGCAGAGTGAAAAATCGTTGAAGGATTTCGTAGTTTAGAGACAGCAAGATTCTTCGTTATTGCAAGATCCTACGCTGTACTCAGGATGCCACTTTACGGGAATTTTTATTAGTAAGCATATTTAGGTTTTTTCGTAAGTTTATGAATCGCCTCGATAAAACGTATTGTTCCTGTCTTTGACCGCATCACAACAGAGTGGGTTTTTACTACATTGTTTCCTTTATAGGTAACCCCTTTTAGCAGTTCCCCATCGGAAATACCTGTGGCAGCAAAATATACTTCATCACCCTTAGCCAAATCCTCCATATATAGTACTTTATTAACATCTACACCCATTTTTATACATCGCTGTCTTTCTTCCTCTTCATAGACCAACAGTTTTCCTTGAAACTGTCCTCCTAAGCATTTTATTCCAGCAGCAGCAATAACCCCCTCTGGTGCTCCTCCACTGCCTAGCATAATATCTACCCCGGTATATTCAAAACAGGTTGCCAGCGCAGCTGCCACATCACCGTCTTGAAAAAGCTTGATACGGGCCCCTGCTTCCCGGCATTGTCTTATGATCTCTTCATGCCTCGGGCGATCCAGCATCGTTACGGTTAAGTCAGTGATACTTTTGTTCAAGGCCTCCGCTGTAGCCTTTAGGTTTTCGTGAATTGGCGCATCAATATGCACTCTGTCAGCAGCTTTAGGTCCCACAGCAATTTTATCCATATACATATCAGGTGCATTTAGCAAAGAGCCTCTTGGTCCCATGGCTACTACTGCAATCGCATTAGGCAAACCCTTTGCTACAGAATTCGTCCCCTCTACCGGATCTACTGCAATATCCACCTTAATACATCCTGTGCCTCGCTTCCCTACTTCCTCACCGATATAAAGCATAGGAGCTTCATCCATTTCCCCTTCACCTATCACCACCACACCATCAATATCTAAATTGTCAAACATCTTTCTCATACCGTCTACACCAGCTTGATCCGCCGCAATTTTATCGCCTCTACCCATGTGCTTTGCAGCCCCCAATGCTGCTGCTTCTGTAACTCTAACTAAATCCAAGGCTAAGTTACGATCCATACTTTCCCCTCCCTTTTTATTGTTACTTGTTTATAAAATTGGCATGCTTTTTCATCATTTCAACAATAGTATCATTTTTGTCTAGTCGGTGAATAGCCTCTACGAATCTTATGGTACCTGTTGTCCCTCTCATCACCACAGAATGGGTTTGTGCCCTATTATTACCTAAGTATAGCACGCCCTTCAATAGGTCACCTTGCGTAATACCCGTAGCAGCAAAAAAACAATCATCACTGCTGACTAAGTCTTCTAACGTCAGAACTTTTTTCACATCTTCTTCCGTCAATCCTAGCTCTCTACATCGCTGTGTTTCTTCTTCACTCATGGGATGTAGGATACCCTGCATATCTCCCCCAAGACATTTTAGTGCTACCGCAGCGATAACCCCCTCTGGCGCGCCACCGATGCCCATCATAATATCCACACCAGTTTCTTCAAACCCTGTAGCTAGGGCTGCCGCCACATCTCCATCGGTAAAGAGCTTAATGCGAGCCCCTGCCTCCCGGACTTCCTTAATTATAGCTTCATGTCTTTCACGATCCTGTATCATAACAGTGACATCTTCAACATTTTTGTCTAATGCCTTTGCTACTGCCTTTAGGTTTTCTCCAACAGAAGCCTTAATGTTTACAGCACCCTTGGCTTTAGGCCCCACTGCAATTTTTTCCATATAGGTATCAGGTGCATGAAGAAGGCATCCTTTTGGCGCCATTGCTACTACCGCAATGGCATTGGGTAAACCTTTAGCAATAAGATTTGTTCCCTCTAAAGGGTCTACTGCAATATCCACTTCCATTTCTTCCTCTTCTCCACAACCTACGATTTCTCCTATGTACAGCATAGGCGCCTCGTCCAGCTCTCCTTCACCAATCACAACCGTACCTTTGATAGAAAGGCCCGCAAAAGTACTCCTCATACCGTCTACTGCCGCTTGATCTGCCCCCTCCTTGTCACCTCTACCCATATAGGAAGCAGAAGCTAAAGCTGCGCTTTCTGTTACTCTTACTAGTTCTAAGGATAAGCTCCTATCCATTTCGTTTATTTCCTCCCTCATCATTTCAAAGTATGCATTTATATCATCTATTATGTTTTGAAGTATATCATTATGTTTTGAAGTATAGCATTATGTTATACTTTATAAGGTAATACTATCAATATCATATACTAATGAAGGTAAATTCTCAACCATATTTAAAAAAAAGCAAAGAAAAAAGGGTTTTTCACCCTTTTGTACTTTGCTTTTTACTTTGCTGCTTTTTCCCAATCCTTTAAGAATCGTTCTATCCCACTATCCGTTAGAGGATGCTTTGCCATCTGTTTAAAAACGCCGTAGGGGATTGTAGCGATATGGGAACCTACCTTGGCTGCCTGGACAACATGGGTAGTATGTCGAATACTAGCGGCTATGACCTCTGTTTCTATAAGATAGAGATCAAAGATTTCAACAATTTCCTTTACCAAATCAATACCTGTGTGTCCAATATCATCTAACCTTCCTAAAAAAGGACTCACATAGGTGGCTCCTGCCTTTGCTGCCATAAGGGCTTGATTCGCAGAAAAAACCAAAGTAACATTGGTTTTCACACCTTTTTGAGCTAAAATTCTTACTGCCTTTAAGCCTTCTTCTGTCATAGGTATCTTAATAACAATATTTTCATGGATTTTTACTAATTCCTCTGCCTCTTGCACCATTTCCTCTGATTTTAAGCTGATAACCTCTGCACTAATAGGTCCATCTACGATTTCTGTGATTTCTTTTATAACCTCTTTAAAAACTCTACCTTCTTTAGCGATCAGCGAAGGATTCGTGGTAACCCCTTCTAATATCCCCCAGCTGGCAATTTCTCTTATCTCCTCGACATTGGCAGTATCAATAAACAGTTTCATTCTTATCCCCTCACTATTCTGAAAATTTTTACTCACGGATGATTCCTTGATAGTATAGCCATTGTAGTTGATGGCAATTCATATCCTTTTGTTAGATTTTACCCGCTTCTGTATACTTTTTTCCAATATTTTTATGATAACATATATTTGAAAAATCCTCTACCTTACTTTTTTGGACTTCCTCCAAAAAACTGTGAATTTTTCAGCAAAACCCATAAATTTCAAGCCATTCGCCCCCTATAGTTTTTAAAAAACACTTGCATCTACCCCCTTATCATTGTATAATTAGTGAGTATAATTAATTTAAATTTTCTAAAAATTTTAACAAGTCTTAGCAAATCTACAAAAAATCTCCATAACAAAATTTTTTGACATTATAAATTATGATAAAAAAATGCTATTAGGAGGTGGTAAAATAGATCTAAGCATTGGACTTGTTAAAAAAAATTAAGAAGAAGGAGGAATTTGTATGCATTCAAATGAAAGTAAAACACTAAGTGATGTCCCGCAAAGAGAACAGTGGGGTTCACGTGTGGCTTTTATCTTAGCTGCTGCTGGATCGGCTGTAGGACTTGGTAATATTTGGAGATTCCCTTATGTTGTTGGTACAAACGGTGGAGCAGCCTTTGTAATTATTTATCTCGTCGTTATATTTTTAATTGGTTATCCTATGATGATTACTGAAATGTCTTTAGGACAAAAAACCCATAAAAATGCCATTGGCGCTTTTAAAGACTTAGCACCAGGCACACCTTGGTGGATTACAGGTGCCCTTGGGGTATTAGCAGGTTTTGTTATTTTATCTTTCTATTCTGTCGTTGCAGGATGGGCATTGGCTTATTTCTTTAAAACCCTTGGGGGTTCTCTTGGCGTTGGAACAGATTTTGTAGGTACTTTTGTTGGTCATATTACAAACCCTGGTGTTACAGTAATGTGGCATGGTATTTTTATGATTATTACCCTTGGTGTTATTGCGGCTGGGGTTGTGAAAGGTATTGAAAGAACAGTTAAATTTTTAATGCCCGCACTTTTTATTTTATTATTAGCTTTAGTGGTTCGATCAATGACATTACCTGGCGCAGGAGCAGGAATCGCCTTCTATCTGACACCAAACTTTAAAGAACTTACACCCCAATCTATTTTAGGGGCTGTAGGTCAAGCCTTCTTTACACTAAGTTTAGGTATGGGTTGTATGATTACCTATGGAAGTTACTTAGGCGATAAAGAAGAAATTTCTGACAATGCAGCTTGGGTTGTTGGTTTAGACACAGCCGTTGCTTTATTAGCTGGTTTTGCTATCTTCCCAGCAGTATTTGCCCTTGGTTTTGACCCTGGATCTGGTGCTGGATTAGCCTTTATTACTCTGCCTGGTGTTTTTGCTGCTATGCCTGGAGGTACCATCTTTGGTGCAGCCTTCTTCTTATTGTTAGCAGTGGCAGCTTTAACCTCTGCCATCTCTCTATTGGAGGTTGTTGTGGCATGGGTAGTGGATGAAAAAGGATGGAATCGAAAAAAGGCTTCTATCATCATCGGGGTTCTAATTTTCATTGTTGGTATACCTGCAACCATCAGTATGAATGAAGTAAACTTCCAAATGTTTGGCATGCCTTTCTTTGATGTATTAGATATCTTCCAAGAAAGTATTTTACTGCCTCTTGGTGGTCTTTTAACAGCCATTTATGCAGGTCATATCTATACTGCTAAAAGACTTAGAGAAGATGTTGCACGAAACAAGAGTAAGATTCAACTTGGAGAATGGTTTGATGGCTTAATTAAGTACCTTGTTCCACTTGGCATCGCAGTTGTTATGGTGATGGGTTGGGTTGACATCATCAAGAACTATATGGCAAAGTAATAAATGTCATAAAAATTTATTTATGCTATTATACAGTTTTCTGAAATTTTATGCTATAATATGAGTTATAGACTCTGGATAAAAACTAACTCATTTTTAACTCCCCAAGACTAATGAGTGCCGGAGTCAAATAAAAAAAGACGTACCTTTTTAGGTGCGTCTTTTTTTATTTATTTGCGTGGTGTAGTTATTTAGAGCGTTTTTTTAGCTCTGCAAAAATAGCCTCTAAAGGAACTTCTTTTTCCCTCAATAATACCAATAAATGATAGATCAGATCGCTGGCTTCGTATACCAATTCCCCTTGCTCAGGATTTTTTGCGGCAATAATCACTTCTGCCGTTTCTTCTCCCACCTTTTTTAATATCTTATCAATACCTTTTTCGAAAAGGTAATTGGTGTAGGAACCTTCTTTGGGATTTTCCTTGCGATCAGAAATAACCTCATAAAGTTTTTGTAAAATTTCCTGTCCTTCAGCTTCTTCTGGTTCTGTAGTATAGAGGGGGTTGTAAAAACAACTTTTGGCCCCAGTATGACAAGCAAAGCCTTTTTGGACCACCTTTATTATCAGCGTATCCCCATCACAATCATAGCTTATCTCTTTTACTCTTTGGGTATGTCCTGAGGTTGCCCCCTTATGCCATAATTCTCTACGGCTACGGCTCCAAAACCAAGTCTCCCCGCTTTCAAGGGTTTTTTGTAATGATTCTTCATTCATATAAGCCATCATTAATACTTCCTTCGTCTTGGCCTCCTGAACAATGGCTGGAATCAGTCCCTTTTCATCAAATTTTAAGTTCTTTAGCTCTTCCATCCTATTCCCCTACCTTCTCATATTGATTCCATGTTTTTTTAGGTAATCCTTTAACGCCCCAATCTCTATTTCTTTAAAGTGAAACAATGACGCCGCCAGTGCTGCATCCCCGCTGCCCTTGGTAAATACCTCTAAAAAATCCTCCATGCTCCCAGCGCCACCGGAGGCAATAACCGGAATGTTTACTGCTTCACTGATACTTTTGGTAATCTCTATATCATAACCACTTTTCGTACCATCCTTATCCATACTGGTAAGCAAAATTTCTCCTGCCCCCAGCCTTTCCACTTCCTTTGCCCATGCGATGGCTTCTAACCCAGTATCCTCTCTGCCGCCCTTTACATAAACATGATAGCTGCCATCCTTTTGTTTTTTTACATCAATCGCCACCACCACCGCTTGAGAACCAAAGAGCTTAGCACATTCTGTTACGATAGAAGGGGTTTTTACAGCGGCAGAATTGATGGATACTTTATCTGCCCCGCTTTTCAGCACCTGTCTGAAATCTTCTACACTTCGAATCCCCCCGCCCACCGTCAAAGGTATAAAAACCTCTTCAGCAGTCTTTTTTACCACTTCCAAGAGGATATTTCTTTCTTCATTGGAGGCGGTGATGTCTAAAAACACAATTTCATCTGCTCCCTGCAGGTTATAGGCCTTAGCCACCTCCACTGGGTCGCCGGCATCCCTAAGATTTACAAAGTTTACACCCTTTACTACCCTGCCCTGGTCCACATCTAGGCAAGGTATAATTCTTTTTGTAATCATATGTTTATCCCACCTTTACTTCTTCTAGGTCCACCTTACCTTCATAAAGGGCTTTTCCTACAATTGCCCCAGCTACGCCTATATCAGATAGTTTTTTTAAGTCTTCTAGGGAAGAAACACCGCCGGAGGCAATAATATCCACCTTTACATGGCTCTGTAGGTGTTGTATGGCCTCAAAGTTAGGGCCTTTTAACATGCCATCTCTGGCTATATCGGTGTAAACAATGGTCTTTACCCCCATTTTTTCTATCTCTAAAGCAAGCTCTAAAGCAGTAACCTCACTGGTTTTTGTCCACCCATCTATTGCCACATAGCCATCCTTTGCATCGATGGATACAATAATCTTATCCCCATAAGCTGCTACAGCCTCCTGCAGCATCCCTTTATCTTGAATTGCCTTTGTACCTATAATTACGCGATCTACCCCAACTTTCATTAGCTCTTCAATGGTTTGAAGGCTTCGAATGCCCCCGCCTAATTGCACAGGAATATCCACTGCCTTGACGATTTCCTCAATCACTGAAAGATTTTTAGATCTACCCTCTAAAGCCCCATCTAGATCAACAACATGTAGAATCTTTGCACCCTTCTGTTGCCATAGCTTTGCCACCTGTTGAGGATCTTTAAAATATACCTTTTCTTCATCAAATTTCCCCTGGGTTAATCTAACACATTTTCCCTCTTTGATATCTATCGCTGGATAAATAATCATCCTATCAACTCCCCAAAATTCTTTAGTATCTGTAATCCTGTATCACCACTTTTTTCTGGATGGAATTGCAGACCATAAATGTTTCCCTTTTCCACCACCGCTGGTATATCTATGCCATAGTCAGTCACTGCCTTTACCACATGCTCCTCCTGTGGCTTTGCATAATAGGAGTGGACAAAATAAACATATTGGTTACTCTCAATTCCCTTTAAGATTTCACTCTCTGCTGTGATGTTCAACTGATTCCATCCCATATGTGGTATTTTTCTTCCGGCAGGAATTTTCACGATATCCCCAGGAATCATATCTAGTCCCTTTGTTTTTTCTACCTCATAGCCATAAGCAAACAAAATCTGCATGCCTAAACATATGCCTAAAAAAGGCTTTCCCTTTTCTACTTCTTTTAAAATCCAAGACTCTAGACCCTTGTCCTTTAAGTTTTTCATCGCATCGTAAAAGGCTCCTACCCCTGGTATAATCAGTGCTTCTGCTTCCTTTAATTCTTCAATTTTATCAGACACAAAAGCTTTATAACCCATTTTTTCAAAGGCCTTTTCTACACTTCTTAAATTTCCCATACCATAGTCAATAATGCCGATCATTTCCTTCACCCCTATCTATTTACAACTGTCCTTTGGTAGACATCACACCTTCTATCCTGGAATCTAGCCTAGTAGCAGCATCTAAAGCTCTACCAAAGGCCTTAAACATACTTTCTATCATGTGATGGCTGTTTTTCCCATAAAGGTTCCTGATATGTAGCGTCATGCCACTATTGAAGGCTAATGCCCTGAAAAATTCTTCTATCAGCTGCACTTCAAAATTTCCCACCATTTCTCCTGCAAAGCTTGCTTCGTAATACAAATAGGGACGACCACTGATATCAATGGCTACCATAGAAAGTGCTTCATCCATAGGGGTAAAAATCGTCGCATAACGTGTAATCCCTTTTTTATCTCCTAAAGCTTTTCCTATCGCCTGCCCCAGTAATATGCCTACATCCTCCACTGTATGATGGAAGTCTACCTCTAGGTCTCCCTGTGCCTCAATATTTAAGTTTAAAAAGCCATGCTTAGCAATTTGTTGCAGCATATGATCAAAAAAACCTATACCCGTATGAATCCTATTTGTACCCTTGCCATCTAGATCTATGGTAATCTTAATGGCTGTCTCTGCAGTGATCCGTTCTAAGCTACATTGTCTTTTTTCCATTTTTATCCTCCTACACTGCTATTTCCTTGGTAACCCCTAGCGCCTCCATCAGCAACTTCACCACCAGTTGATTTTCCTCCTTAGTGCCAATGGTAATGCGTATACATCCTTTTAGTGGTCCCTCTTCTCCAAAATACCTCACCAATACTTTATGGTCCGCTAAGTGTTGATAGACTTCCTTTGCCTTACCTACTTTACATAGAAGGAAGTTGCCATGACTCTTGTAAACTTTTATATCCGGTATGTCACTAAGGACATCTGCCATTTTATCTCTCTCAATAATAATTTCTTTAATAACGCGATCCAGCATTTCTTTGTTTTCTAAACATACCTTTGCCGCCACTTGACTTAGGCTGCCGATATTATAAGGCGGCTTGACTTTATATAAAATACCCATCAATTCTTTAGAGGCTACCCCATAACCTACTCTGGCCCCTGCTAAACCATAACCCTTGGAAAGGGTTCGCAATACAATCAGGTTAGGATAATAGTTTACCAAATCCAATACTGTCTCACCATAAAACTCCACATAGGCTTCATCAATTACCACAATACCGTTGGCATGTTCTATGATTCTGATAATTTGTTCTCTAGGAATCACGCCACCTGTAGGATTGTTTGGGTTTGTTAAAAACACTACCTTTGGTGCTTCTTTTTTCATTACCTTCACAAAGTTATAATAATCGAAGGTAAAATCTTCCCCTAAGGGCACCTCTATGGTACTTCCTCCCACAATCTGAGTGGAAATCTTATACATCCCAAAGGTAGGTGTATGAATTAAAATTTTATCTCCTGCTCCTATAAAGGCCTGGAGAATCATTAGGATAATCTGATCAGAACCACAACCTATTAGCAGTTGTTGGGGAGATAACCGAAGTTGTTTTCCTAAGATACGCCTTAATTCACAGCAATCTGTATCAGGGTATTGATTTACCTTTAATTCCATCAGCGCCTTTGCAATTTTTTGGTTTAGTAAGTAATCAACATTGTTGTTTTCATTGGCATCCAGTTTTGCTACAGTTTCACATTCCTTCACTTCATAAGGTATAAGACTTTTTATATTCTCTTTTACCAAATTACTGATCATTTTTTTCATACCTCACTTTAATAGAATTTTTGTGGGCTGTTAATCCCTCCGCCTCCGCCAATGTCATTATCTCATCTTTTACTTTTCTTAAAGCCTCTTCACTGTAATAGATCACACTAGATTTCTTCATATAGTCCTCCACGGATAGGGGAGAATAAAATTTTGCTGTGCCACTGGTAGGTAACACATGGTTGGGTCCTGCCAAATAATCCCCTAGTGGTTCTGGTGTGTAGTGACCTAAAAAAATGGCTCCGGCATTTTCTATGATATTTAATACTTCAAAGGGCTTCTCTACGCATAATTCTAAATGCTCTGGTGCTATTTCGTTGGCAAAGGCTACTGCCTCCTGCAAATCCTTTACTAAAATAATTTTCCCATAATCCTTCAAAGATTTTTCGATAATTTCTTTTCTTTCTAATAAAGCCGTCTGTCGGAGGATCTCTTCCTTCACTTCTTGTGCTAGTGTTTCACTGGTGGTAATCAGCAGGGAAGATGCCAAGGGATCATGTTCCGCTTGAGACAATAAATCCGCCGCCACATACCTAGGGTTAGCAGAATCATCGGCTACCACTAAGATTTCACTGGGTCCTGCAATCATATCAATATCTACATAGCCATAAACCGCTCTTTTTGCAGTAGCTACATAAATATTCCCTGGCCCTACGATTTTATCTACCTTTGGAATGGTATCTGTGCCAAAAGCCAGTGCCCCCACCGCTTGCGCTCCTCCTACCTTGTAGACCTCCTTGATACCTAACTCCTTTGCCGCCACCAACACCCCAGGAGATAATTTACCTTCTCTCCCTGGTGGTGTTACCATAACAATCCGTTTTACCCCCGCCACAATAGCTGGAAGGGCATTCATCAATACAGAGGAGGGATAAGCAGCTGTTCCCCCTGGCACATAGATGCCTACGCTGGCGATAGGGGTGACCTTTTGCCCTAGGAAAATCCCTTCAGAGGAGGTAAACCAGGAATTCTGCTTTTGTTTTTCGTGATACTCTCTTATGTTTTTAATTGCCAGCCGAAGAGCTGCTACAAAGGCCTCTGTCACTTCATCATAGGCTGCTTCAAATTCTTCATCAGAGACAGCTATCTGCTGCGACGTAAATGTGGCACCGTCAAATCTTTTGGTATATTCCAGCAGTGCTTCATCTCCCCGATCCTGTATTCCCTGCAATATTTCATCCACCTGTGGTTGATAATCTTTAAAATCTACTGTACTTCTTTCTTTTAATGTAATAAAAAGTTCTTCTTTGCTGCCATTGATTATATCGATCATTTCCTGCTCCTCCTAATTTACTTTTTCTGTAATCAAATCAATAATTGGAGAAATTTCTTTCTTCTTTGTTTTAAAGCTAACTTTATTTAAAACCAATCTAGCGCTGATACTGGCTATATCCTCTAAAACTACTAAGCCGTTTTCCTTAAGGGTTTTTCCTGTTTCAACAATATCTACAATCACATCGGATAGTCCCATCAATGGTGCCAACTCCACCGAACCTTCTTGCCGGATAATCTCCACCGATTGCCCTTTTTCTGTAAAATATTTTTTTGTGACATTTGGATACTTTGTTGCTACACGAAGATGTTTCTTTCCATTGGCACTGGAGGGCTTTCCTGCCACAGAAAACTTACAATTACCAAATTTTAAATCCACTACTTCATATAATTGCTTTTCCTGCTCCATCAATACATCCTTGCCTACAATGCCCATATCTACAGCCCCATGCTCTACATAGGTAGGAACATCCGCCGCCTTCAATAAAATTACCTCTATATTATGACTGGATAAGGAAAACACCAGCTTCCGATTATCCTCCTTTAGTACCTGACAATCTATACCAATACCCTCTAAAAGTTCAATACTATATTTTGCCAGTCTACCTTTGGCTATAGCCATTTTTATTGTTTCCAAGTTACCATCCCCCCAAATCTTCTAAAACTTGAATCTCACCCTTGTCGTCAATCTTTATGACTTCATCTATTTTTCTTCGCTGAGTATATTCCTGTAGATCCTTTGTGTTTTCTAACAAACAGATCTCTACCACATGCCCTGCGGTTCTAAGTTTCTCCACCGTCTGTGCCGTCACCAAATTCACCTGTGGCGCCAATAATAGGATGTGTTTACTTCTTTGTACCTTTAGGTTCTCCTGAATCTTTAGAGCCTTTGTGATTTTATTGACAATAAAAGCAAATCCAGTGGCAGCACACTCTATGCCAAAATCCTCTAAAAGTCTGTCATAACGACCACCACTCAATAAAACCGTCCCTAAGTCTCTTGTAAATCCTTTGAAAATAATGCCGCTATAATACTTCATCATCGTCACCATACCTAAATCCAAGGATATGTATTTTCCTAGTCCGTAGGCTGCAATCCTGTCACACACCTTTTCTAAATCCTCTACGGCCTCTAGCATCGCCGCATCTAAAGGCAGGGCTTTTACCTCCCCTAAAACCTCCTCCGGCTCACCAAATAGTCTTGGGAGCTTCTTTAAAATCTCTTTGATTTCCTCTTCTATCTTTAAGGCATTTACCAGTTTATCTAATTCAATAAAGTTTTTATTTTCTATATGCTCCTCAATCTCTTGTTTTTCCTTTTCTTCTATTATAAGTTTTTCTAGAATACTTCTTAGAAGCTTCACTTGCCCGATATCTATTTGAAAGTTTTTTAATCCTAAGTTTTTCAAGCTCTCGATGGCAGTAATAATTACTTCTACATCGGCTTCATAGGAGGCTACGCCGAAAAGTTCCACCCCTGCTTGACGAAATTCCCTCTTCTTGCCTGCCTGTTCTTCATCAATACGGAAGACGTTCTGTACATAACAAAGCTTTAGCGGATAAACAAAATCCTTCATCTTTGTAGCCACCATCCTGGCGATAGGTATGGTGCAATCCGGTCGAAGTACTAAAATCCCTCCATTGGTGTCAATCAATTTAAACATTTTATCGCCATTACTCGCTAAGTAATCATTAGAAAAAAGGTCGTAATATTCTAAGCTAGGGGTATTTACCTCCATATATCCTGATTTCATAAAATTATTCATCAATTTATCTTCAATGTGCCTGCGATAAATACAATCATCAATTAATAAATCCTGTACTCCCTCTGGCAACAGTACTTTTCTAGATTTCATCTCTTCCCATCTCCCCCTCTATTGTTTCACCGCTTTAATTTGATAAAGCGGTGAATTGAAAAAGTATATGTCATTTATTTTAACCCCTCTAGATGTCTTTGTCAAGTGAAATTTCCGCGAAAAAAAGAAAAAGATAGCTCAAGTTTACGCTATCTTTCTCTTCCTATCTTTTATATAGACATATGCCTATGAACTTTAATATCCTAAGGCTACGCTTGTAGTCTTTGGCTACGTTTTTTAGCTAAGGTGAAACCGTAGACCGTGTATATTGAGATTCAAGTTTAAAGGCGTATACCTATATCTCCATTAGTTGTTCATCCAATAGAATAATCACATTTAAGTTGCCATTTCTAGAACGAATATCATCCATTAAAGCTTTTTCCTCCGTACCTTCTCTACTCTTAATGGAATACATTAACTCAAACATCGTGCCTAAATTGGTGGTCCTTATACTCATAAGAGAAAACTCTTCAAGATATTTTTCTAATAGATCATCAAACAACCCTTCAAAGTTTAGATTCTCTGGAACCATAATTTTTAAGATTTTTTGCTTTTCTTTTTTTGCTCCATAATCTAAATTGTATAGAATAAAAATCAGTCCACATAACATAGCAACAAAAACAATCGCTGGTATAAATAAGCCTGCTCCAGAGGCTAAGCCTGCTCCTAACACAAAGAAGATAAAGGCTATGTCCCTTGGGTCCCCTATGGTGCTCCTAAACCGTATAATAGATAAGGCCCCCGCCAAACTAAAGGCTCTAGCAATGTTGCTGCCGATGGCAACGATAATGATAGAAATTACTACCCCCACAATGATTAAAGTTTGCGCAAAGGTTTGAGAATAAAATCTGCCTTTATAGGTCTTGATATAGGTATAGGAAATCATCCATCCTAGAAGAAAACTAATCAAAATCGTAATAATCACTTCACGTAATGTGGTGATGGTACCAATTTCATTCAACATAAAAATGTCATTTATAGTATCTATCACAATCTACTCCCCCTATATGATATTCTTCTGGTTTAACATTACTTCAACATTATTCTGACTGTTGGAGTATTTGGAAAAACCCTGCATGGAGCAACTAAAATTACTCAAAATTCTAGCAAGCCATAAGGGCACTCTTTCACTTAGCTTGACCTCTAAGACAAAGGTATTAGGGTCCATAAAAAGATCCCCGTGGCTGCCTTTCTCTAGCCTAAAGTTATATTCACGCTTTCTCAGATTTTTATCAAAAGTAATCCTTATACTAGGGTCCTCAATTACTTGAAAAGCCTGTCTTTCATAGCATAATACCATTTTCGGCACCAGTTGATAAAAGTTCTTTAAAAAATCTATTTCCTTTAAAATTTGTTGATTGGAAACCTCAAAGGAAAAGGGATTTTGTATAGGTTCTTTTTGGCTTAAAAAACGATAGGCATCTTTTAACTTAATTAAAGTTCGCCTTTTATTGACAACTTTATCATGTTTTTGTTTGATTTCTAAAAAAGCCTGTTCATTTAAGTTCGCTCTATTATAGGTGCGGAGCCTTAACTTTTGCCTAAAAGACTGTCCCAGCATTTTTTCCTGGTGAAATAGATTGTCCTCTGTATCATAATAAATATTAGAGATGGTATAATAACCTTCTTGATCCCCATGGGCATCTATAGAAAGATACGGCCTTAAGGCTGTCAGCAAATCTCTATAAACGTCATCATTAATCAAATACTTTAACTCGTATCGATTAAATACTTCCCTTGCCATAATCTCTCCTCCTCTCTAAAATTTATGGTAGTTTCATCCTTTGGCACAACTATTTCAATTTAACATATCTTTAACATATATAGTATAACACCCTCCTCCAGCAGAGTAAAGTTTAGTTTCTTCCAATAGCATTGGTAGGAAATTTCATAAAAAGGAGATGATTTTTTTGGACAGAATTGAAAAAATATTGAAGGATAAAGAAGAGATAGCTGCTTTAGTTCCTCTGTATCAGCAGGACTTAGGAAATATCACCAAAGTCATGCTGCAGGATGAAGAAGTTCTCCTAAAGCATTCTATAACATCAGTCTTATATGCCATCTGTAACTACTATGCCCTCCACCTAAGACTTCTTAGGAAAAAACAGCAAAAGTTATTAAACTGCAAATACTATGTTCCTTTACCTTTGAGCAAAAACTTATTACTGTTTCCCATTAAAACAAGAATACCAAAGGTAAAAAATGATTCTTCACTTGCCTATGTCAACTACTTTCAAGTAAAAAAACTGGATCTTTCCAAGAAAGCACTGCATCTAAAGAATGGAAAACTAATCTACTGCCTAAACAGCGCCCCCATCTTAAAAAAACGTTATCATCAAGCAACACTCATTGCCCAGCTTCAAGAGGAATATCTACCTATAAAAAATGTGGAGGCTACCTTAAAGGATCTTGCGCTTCTTCGTGATCTTTTAACAGACCTTATCACTTCTTTCTCATCAAGCGGTTAAAGCAGCGCTATCTAGATCATGGATTTTATTGTGGGATCAAGCACTGTGCATCTTGAAACAAAAAAAGTCTTCCTTTTTAAAATTGAAGGATGACTTTTTTTATACTCCCCTAGAACATTCCTTGCATTAAGTTTAAGGTTCTAACTACCCCATGACTTAAACTCATCACTGCTAAGCCTGCTATAAGATTGCCTATTAAGATAGCAGGAAAAGCTAGCTTGATTCGCATGTCTAAAAGCACTGATGCCAAGCTACCTGTCCATACTCCCGTTCCCGGCAATGGTATTGCCACAAATAAAATCAAACCCCAGAAGCCATATCGCTGAATCTTGCCACTTCTCAGCATCGTTTTTTTTGTGATCTTCTCTATAAATCCTTTGAATACCCTTGTTTGTTTTAATAGTTTAAAAATCGGTCTTGTACCGAAAATAATGATTGGCACCGGCAATATACTGCCAATAAAACTAATAGCAAAGGCATGAAGAGGGGACATCCCCAGAGAAATCCCCACAGGTATAGCGCCTCTTAACTCGATAATTGGCATGGCAGCTGTTAGCAATACTGTTAATTCAATTGTCATAAATTCTAAGAATTTTGTAAAAAAACCCATCTCATTTCTCCTTACTCTGTGTCACAGGGACAGTTCCATATTTGTCTTTGGTTGTAATATGCCTAATGCTGTCTATGTCGGTTTTAAGAAGCTACCTTTCTTGTGTTAGTGGTCTTAAATACCACCCTTTTACTTAAAATATAATTTAATAAAACTACTCCAGCATTTACGATAAGCTTACTGATAAATTCCTCCATATGGAATAATTGAATCAGGACAATTAATCCTACTAAATCGAAAACATAGGTCCCAATCCGTACAGTAAAAAATAGACTCATTTCCTTTATAAACCCCTTATCGGTAGTAGAGAATACCCACCTGCGATTGGTATAAAAAGCTACCATCACTGCTACAACAAAAGCTATTGTCGTGCTTATACTATAGTGTAAACCTACGTCTACTAAAATCTTATAAATCACTAAATTTACTAAGGTTGTTAATACGCCAAACAATAAATAGGAGAAATAGTGTTTGATTTTACCCATCATATTTTATCATCACCTTATTCTATATTAATCTCCTTCTCAACAGTATAAAGAGGTCGCCTCCTTGCTTCATCGTAAATCCTTACAAGGTATTCCCCTATAATCCCTAGGGCGAATAAGTGTATACCACTCAGCAGAACCATCAACCAAAGCCATCCAGGTATACTGCTGACTGTACCCCTTACCCATGAGATTCCGCTGTAAAGCATCAGCAAAATACCCAGTAGGATCACTACCAATCCCGTCCCTTCTATCCACTTAATGGGTTTGAAGGAAAAGGAGAGAATACCATCGGAGGCCAGTTTCAACATCTTCTTTAAAGGATATTTTGTTTCTCCCGCAAACCGCTCTTCTCTTTCGTACATCAGTGCTGTCTGTTTGAACCCAATCCAACTTATCATACCCCGAATAAAACGGTTTTTCTCAGGCATGCTGTTAAAAACATCTACCACCCTGCGATCCATGAGACGGAAATCTCCTGTATCCACAGGTATATCTACCTCTGTCATCTTGTTTAAAAACCGATAAAAATACTTTGCAGTTGTCAGCTTAAACCAGGTCTCACCTCTTCGCTTTTTCCGCTGTCCATAGACCACGTGATATCCCTGCTGCCACAGCTTCAGCATGTCTGGTATCAGTTCTGGTGGGTCTTGAAGATCTGCATCAATCACCACCACTGCGTCCCCAGTAGCTTTCTTTATGCCAGCAGTTACAGCAATTTGGTGACCAAAGTTTCTGGCAAAGCTAATCACCTTTACTTTTTTATCCTCTGCAGCAATCTCCTCTAATATATTTAAGGTATTATCTTTACTACCATCATTGACAAAAAGAATTTCATGTGAAATGTTATTCTCCTGCATTACTTTTTTTAAGCGCTTATAACACTCTCTAGCTACTTCATTTTCACAATACATAGGTACTACTAAGGATATCAATTTTTCTTTCATTCCCTCAACGCTCCATTTCCGATTTTATCTGCATCCCCCATTATATACACCAGTGCCGTTACTGCTGTTAGAATAAAGAAGGGTACCACTGGATGATGGTATCGAGACTGAACCTCTAGCAACACATGGGCAGCTGCAAAAACCAACACAATCATAGCAGGTAACCCAATAGAATGCCCTGCTTTTCTTTTTATGCTGTACCAAACTCCTAAAAGAGCCAGCATCATGATGCCCATATAATAACTTTGCGCCACTATATCAACAGTTTCCTTGTTTTCCTCTATCCATAGGCTAAAGACGGTGTCAGGATAAACCTCCAACATGCTCCAGTAGAGAGCATAGTCATCCGTAGTCCACTGAATAGCAAATTTTTTCTCTGCCAGTTCTACAAACGCAGTAGGATCTTCTTTAATACGTTCTATAGCACGTCTTTGGGCTTCTCCATGAACCCTGTCGAAATCATGGTCGTATTCCTCAATAATTTGCCATGCAGTAGGATTCCACATACCGTTTCTTTCAGGATCTGTACCTACATACATATTAAAGCCTCCTGCTGTTTTTCCTAATGGTACTTTTACTATATCTAAGTAAAGCAAATTCAGTAGCCCAAGGGTAAGAACAAACCCTAAAAAAATCATTGCCAGGATTTTTCCCTTTTCCTTCAAAAAACCTACCATAGGTTTTTTCACTTCTTGAAAAAACAGCAGATATGCCAGCATGGGAGGAAACAGCAGCGAAGCCACTGGACGGATAATATGGGCCATCCCCATTACTGCTCCTATCACGAATAATTTCAGCAATCCCCAGCTCTTCAAGTTTATTTTTGAATATCGGATAAACAAATAGATGGATAGTAAGAACAAGGCTAAAAAAACATGCTCCGATGCCAACAAGGTAATATACATAATATCTGCAGGATATAGGGCAAAAATCAATCCTGCCATTTGTCCTGCTATATCCCCTAAGACCTCTCTCACCAATAAGTATAGAAGAATTGCCGTTATGATAGAGCAAAATACATTGAACCATTTCCCCACTGCTACAGTATCACCAAAGATTCTATAGATATAGGAAAGTACTAAAGGATATCCCGACAGGTGAGGAAAGACGTTGCGAATTTCCAGATAGGCATCATAGTCCCCCTGTAAAAGGGCTATTGCATAGTTATGAAACCTTAAAAAGTCATATGCCGGCATCGTATTCATCAGCCTTACCCAAACATATCTAGGGGCAAAAGCAATCAAGGAAAGCAAGGGTATAAAAAACTTTGGACTTTTTAAAAAATCTATTTTTCTCAGCAAATAAAAAACGCCAATAAAACCACCACATACAAGCATACCATAAAAGAACAAATACAGAGTAGGTCTTTGATAAAGATAGGGTCCCCGCAGAAAGTTACCATAAATCAGTACCAGTATAAAAAAAAGTAAATAAAAAGAAAGTACTGTATTTCGTACTATTTTTTGTATCATTTTTTTCTCTCCCTATCCTTTTTTCTTCAAAATTCATGCTTATTATAACACACTTTCCAGGATAAAGCTATGGGGAGAGCTGCTATACCATATTTAAGCAGCCCTCCCCCTATTTAGCTAATCGCTTGATCTACTGCAACAGCAATTTCCTTCACAACCTTGTCCTTTTCTCTATTAACAATTCCTGTAAGATATTGATAAAATTCTTCTTTTAAATCCTCTCTCTTTAGTGCAAATTCTACAGTAGCCTGTAGAAAACCTAACTTATCTCCTACGTCATATCTCTTGCCTTTAAAATTGTAGGCATACATCGCTTCCTTTTGTGCTAAGACCTTTAAAGCATCTGTCAACTGAATTTCGCCGCCTTTACCGGGCGCTGTATTTTCTAATACATTAAATATTTCAGGGCTAATAATATATCTTCCCAAGATGGCTACATCAGAAGGTGCTTCCGGCACTGCTGGCTTTTCTACCAAATCCTTTACCTTATATACCCTATCTTCTATATGCTTTCCCGCTACAATCCCATACTTGTCTACATCCTCCATAGGCACCCGCTGTACCCCTAAGATGGTTGTCTTATATTCATTATATACTTCTATCATTTGTTTTAGACAAGGTACTTTTGCATCTACAATATCATCTCCTAAAAGAACTGCAAAGGGTTCGTCTCCTATAAAGCTCTTAGCACAGTAAATGGCGTGTCCTAAGCCCTTTGGCTCTTTTTGCCGGATATAGTGGATATTTACCATATCAGAAATTTTTCTTATCTCCTCCAACAAATCATCTTTTCCCTTTTTTTCTAATTCTAGCTCTAGTTCGATAGACTTATCAAAGTGGTCTTCGATAGACTTTTTATTTCTCCCTGTAATGATGAGTATTTCTTCTATGCCAGAGTCCACAGCTTCCTCAATAATATATTGTAATGTGGGTTTATCTACAATAGGTAGCATTTCTTTAGGTTGTGCCTTCGTAGCCGGTAAAAATCTTGTCCCTAGCCCAGCCGCTGGTATAATCGCCTTTTTTACCTTCATGATTTTTTCCTCCTCATAGACAAGTTTCCTACTACCATTGTAACATAAGCAGATGACCAAAATCTATGATTTTGTGTCAGTCGCTTAGTTAACGTTCTTCAACACATTTCATTGCTTCTGCTAGCCAAAATGTGTTGAAGATAAGATAACAAAGCAGATGACCAAAACACCAAACCCACAAATAAAAGTCTTGTGGGCTTTGTTGGTGACTTGATAAGTTTTAATAATTTCCTGCTATCCCTCGAAAAACACTGTTAATGATACCGACGGCATCTACATCTTGTGCAGAAAGCTTTTGGAAGAATATTTTTTCCTGATAGTTTTCTGTAATCGCCCCCCAAAGGGTCAAAAGCATTATTTTTTTATCTATATCTCCCCTTAACTCGCCATTGTGAATACCTTCTTCTATTAGAACATCAATAAAGTCATAGACTGTATTTCTAGCCTCCATGATTTTATAAATCATTTCCTCCGATATAATACTATTTCTTGAGATAATCAGTTCTCCAGCTTGAACATATTTCTCTATAAACTCCCCATGATACTGAGCAAGCAAAACTAATTTTTCCTTTACCGTCTTTTCTTTTTTTATAATTTCCCTTGCCTCTACAATGTATTGCTCTGTTATATATAGAATTGATCTTTCAAACAATTGCTTTTTACTATCAAAATATTCATAAACAGTTCCTTTGCCAACGCCTGCCTCTTCGGCAATATTTGAAATCTTTGCTTCATAAAACCCATATTGATTAAAAACCTTGATAGCTGCCTCTAGGATTAGATATTCCTTCTGTTTCATTGTTACTATCATAGTTTCACCTCCAACCGCTAGTTTGCGGTTGTTTCTCTTCCTTTTCTTTTAAGCTTTCTTTTTACAGTCATAGCAAGATCATCCATTATTGTGTAAATAATAGGTGTTACTAATAAGGTTAAAACCGTTGATAGCAGCAATCCCCCCACAACAGTTGTGGCCATAGGTGCTTGGGCTTCTGCACCTTCTCCTATCCCTAAGGCTAAAGGAACCATCGCTAAAACCGTTGTTAGTGTTGTCATCAGGATAGGTCTCAATCTTGTGGGGCCTGCTATGGTGATGGCTTCACTTCTGTCTTTGCCTGCATTTCTTAAGATATTGATATAATCCACCAATACAATACCATTATTGATGACAATCCCTGCCAACATCAGAAGCCCTATAAAGGCTGGTACATTTAAGGTTCTTCCGGTTATAAATAACCCTAAGAAGCCTCCAGAAAAAGCTAAAGGTATTGACATAATAATGGTAAAGGGATGCATCAATGATTCAAACTGCGAAGCCATAACCATGTAAACCAAGATAATAGCCAGCACAATTGCCAAAAGCAAGTCAGCAAATGCTTCTACCATTTGTTCGTTTTCTCCCCCCATTTGATAAAAATACCCTTCCGGCAATTCATAGGCTTCTAGTAAAGCTGTAATATCCCGTGTGACACTTACCAAATCTCTGCCGCTAAGTTCACTGGTAACCGTAGCTACCCTATGTTGATCTTCTCTATTGATACTGGTAGGCCCTTGGGTAATATACATATCCGCCACTTGATTTAACGGAACCGTACTACCCATAGGGGTTTGGATGCCTATCTGCTCTAAATTAGCTAAATCCTGTCGTATATTTTCTTCTCCTCTGATAATGATGTTTGTTTCATCTCCATCTTCTCTAAACCTGGAAACCGTCGTACCAAGGGCAAAGCTCCTTACAGAATTTGCTACTTGGGCTGTTGTCAAACCATAGGTGGAAGCCTCATATTTGTTAATATGAATCTGAAGCTCCGGTACCCCCTCGGAGAAACTGGTTTTTACATCTCTGGTTCCTTCTACTTGAGCAATCATTCTTCTAAAATCCTCTGTAATCTCCTCAAGCGTCTCTAGATCGTCTCCCTTGACTTTGATCTCTATAGGTGCGCTAGCACCGCCCATTGCCATCCCATCAGCGCTTGATACACTAATTTCCGCACCAGCAATATCTCTAACAAGACTTCTTATTTCATCGGCAACCTCATCAGCACTTCTGTTCCTTTGGCTAAGGCCCACCAACATGACCGTCATGCTTCCACGATTGTCACTACTTGACGCGAATCCTGCTCCCATGCCACCACCAATCGTAGTATAAACAATATCAATTTCTTCTATCGGAGCAATTGCAGCTTCTATTCGCTGAAGTGTTTCATCTGTTTCGCTTAATTGCGAGCCTGTTGGTAAAGTAACACTAACATCTATTTGACCTTGGTCCGAAGCAGGAAAGAACTCTGCCCCTACAAGAAACACTGAGGAAACACTCCCTACAAATACCACTATGGTCATAAAGATAAGGGTTTTTCTATGTCCTAGACCCCATATCAGCATTTTTTTGTAGCTCTTCTCTAATCCAGCAAAACAACGATCAAATAGGTCGTAAATACCTGTAAAGATTTTTCTCTTTTTAGATTTTTCCCCTTCCTCTATTCTCTCTACCTTCAAAATCTTAGAGGATAACATAGGAATAAAGGTTAATGCTACCACTAAAGAAGCAACTAAAGACAGTGTAACTGTCATAGCAAACTCACCAAATAAAATAGAGGTGAGCCCTCCTACGAAAACAATAGGTGCAAATACTGCTATGGTGGTAAGGGTGGATGCAGTAACCGCCATAGAAACCTCTTTTGCCCCCTCTATCGCTGCCTCTACTCTAGAATAACCCTCCATCCTGTACCGATAAATATTTTCCAACACTACAATAGCATTGTCCACCAGCATCCCTACGCCTAGCGCCAATCCTCCTAATGTCATCAAGTTTAACGTAATGCCATTAAAATATAACAGTACAAAGGTTGCAATGATAGAAATAGGTAAAGCAGTTGCGATAATCATGGTACTTCTAATATTTCTTAAAAATAGATACAGAATTAATATTGCTAAGGCACCACCCACTAAAGCATTTTTAGCCACATTCGCAATAGCATCATTGATGTAATCAGATTGATCAAATATAGTAACAATTTCAAATTCTGGATAGTCTGCCCGTAACTTTTCTACTTCCCTATTAACGGAATTAGCAACCTGAACCGTATTACTCCCTGATTGTTTTTGTATTTGTATTCCTATACCATTTTTGCCATTGGTCCTAGAGATGCTCTCGATTTCTTTTTGAATCAGTCCTACCTCTGCCACATCCTTCAGTCGAATAATCGATCCAGAAGATAAGGTTATCGGTAACTCTCCAATTTCCTCTACGGTTTCAAACTCTCCCAGAGTTCTGATGGTTAGTTTTTCTGTTCCTCTTTCTACCGTGCCCCCTGGCACATTGATATTAGAGGCACTAACCACCTGTGTTAATTGGTCTACACCAATGCCATAGGCGTTTAATTTTTGTTGGTTTACCTTTATTTCTATTTCATTAACGTAGTCTCCCACAATACTTACTGAAGCAACGCCGCTAATTCTCTCAAGCCTTGGCTTCATGGTATCTTCCGCCAATGCCTGCAATGCAAAGAGATCTTCACCATTAGAAAGCGACAACATCACAATGGGCATAGCGTTCATGTCTAGCTTCATTACCATCGGCTGCGATGCATCATCTGGAAGCCTTCCTCTTACCATATCCACCTTTTCTCTCATTTCTAAGGCTGCAAAATCCATATTGGTACCAAAATCAAATCTTGCTACAACAATGGAGTTTCCTTGAGAAGACATGGAGGTAACTGTATCCAAGTCAGCAACAGTGGCTACAGCATCTTCAATAGGCCTGGTCACCAAATTTTCCATCTCGTGGGGGCCTACCCCTGAATAAGTAGTGCTGACAATTGCTACAGGAATCTCTATGTCTGGCATTAAATCCAAAGGTAAGCGCGTTAAAGAGATAGTTCCCAGTAGTATTATCACAAGCATCATCATTGTAATCGTTACAGGTCTTCTTACTGCAAATTTTGATAAATTCATTGTTACTCACCTCCTACGATCTTAACCCGTTCTCCATCGGTTACATATTGCTGCCCCTTAACAATTACCTGATCTCCTTCCTGTAATCCTTCTATCACTTCTACTTCAGAAGCGGTATTCATTCCTAACGTTACCTGTTTTTCGACAGCATGATCTCCTTCTACAACAAAAACAATATTATTTCCTTCTTTGTCCAGAACAGCTCTACGGTTAATCACCACCACATTGTCTCTACTATCCAGATTCAATGCCATAGAACCACTCATTCCTGTTCTAATCTTGCGATCCTTATTATCTATGTATACTTTTACTGTGTACAAACGTGTACTAGCATCTACCGTAGGACTAATAAAATCAATCGTTCCCTCTACTTCCTCCTCTAGTGCTGCTGGTATATGAACAGATACTTTTTGTCCAGTATATAAGGTGTTTACAATGTTTTCTGTAACATCTACCTGGAAGTAAACCCTATCAATATCGGCAATCGTGGCTAATGGTTGTGCACCACTGGCTAATTCTCCTGCTATCACATTTAAACTAGAAATCACACCACTCATAGGTGCCCTTACAACCGTATCTTCTAATTTATCCTGTGTTTGACGATGAGTAACTTCTGCTTGATTTAACTGATTTAATGCTTGCTGATAACTTATCTCCGCTTGGCGTATTTGACTCTCAGCAACTTCTAGGGGTCTTCTAGAAGCCGCTAACTCTGCTTGTTCTAGCTGTGTTTTGGAAGCAGCACCCGCCTCAAAAAGCTCTTTGGTTCTTTGAAGGTTTGTTTCAGCATTCTCTATACTTTCTTTTATGGAGTCATAATTAATTTTAGCTGTTGTGATGGCGTTTTCCGCTTGATCCACACTTTTTTGTGCTAAATTTACGGATTGTTGTGTTTGTTCTATACTTCGAAGCATATCTTTTTGATCTATCACAAACAACACACTGTCTTTGCGGACATAATCTCCCAACTTCACATTAACAGTTGTTACTTTTCCTTGTATTTTAGGTAATACAACAGCCTCATCATTGGCATGTATCTTCCCATTTAATGTAATGCTGTTACCAATAAACTTCGTCTCTGCTTTTTCAATTTCTATAGGGACGTAGGCTTCTTCCGGCGCTGTTACAGCCACCTCTTCTTTGCCTTTGCAGCCTACTAAAGCAATTGCTAAGAACATTGTTAGTAATAGTGGGCAAATTACTTTTTTCATCATTTTTCTCCCTCCAATATCTTCTTTAATTATTAAAAGCTTCTACTAAACTATCACTATAACTTTAATTAAAATTGACTGACAGTCCAGTGTAATTTCTACCATATTATATAATATTTTCATGTAAACAATCAATTAAAAGTATCTTAATTTTTTCTTAAATTCATTACAGTGCAAAAAACACCCCCTTCCGCTATAATTTATAGAGATAGAGGTGTTTTTTCTTATGTTTAATAAGTTTTCTATAGTGAAATATGATATGCTTATGCACTTATTTTAGAAATTTACTCATAAAAAAACTCCCTTCTGAAGGAGAATGATTTGTTCATTCTTGTCAGAAAGGAGCTTCTTTTTCATTTAAGCATAGGCTACTTTTTACAGTGTGATCCTCTGAGAGAACTCCTCTCAGGGTTTCCTTTTACTAAAGATTAGTTTTGTTCTGTATCGTTTCCTTCTTCTTCGTCTTGCTTTTCATCATTGTTTTCATCTTCATCTACTTCTTCGTCTTGCTCTTCATCATTGTTTTCGTCTTCATCTACTTCTTCATCTTGCTCTTCATCATTGTTTTCGTCTTCATCTACTTCTTCGTCTTGCTCTTCATTATTGTTTTCGTCTTCATCTACTTCTTCGTCTTGCTCTTCATTATTGTTTTCGTCTTCATCTACTTCTTCATCTTGCTCTTCTAACTCACGGAACATGTTGTGGATCACTACTACAGCTTCTGCTCTTTTAATGTTATTTAGTGCACCAAAGGTTCTAACTTCTTGATTATCAACATAGCCATTCATATATCTAGCTGCTGCTACTGCACCTACATGACCCTTCGCCCATGCTGAGATTGCATCAGTAAATACTTCAGAGGCTTCTGCATCTTGCTCTAATTGATTGATTTTGCTAATGATAGCCGCTACTTCTTCACGGGTAATAAAGTTTTCTGGCTTCATTGTACCATCTCCGTACCCAGAAATATATCCAGCTGCCTCTGCTCTTCTTACTACGCTCGCATACCATTCATTTTCTGGTACATCGGAATAGTCAATTGCTACTTCTGTTATGTAGCCCATTGATTTGTTGATTAATGACATAAATTCTGCTCTAGTAATGTTGTTTTCTGGTTTGAAACTGCCATCAGGATAACCACTTACAACTTCTTTTTCTGCCCAAAGGATAATTCTATCAGCAGCCCAGTGACCTTCTATATCACTGAAGGTAACAGTATTCTCCTCGTCTGATGCTTCATCATTCTCTTCATCCGATGCTTCATCATTCTCTTCGTCTGATGCTTCATCATTCTCTTCATCCGATGCTTCATCATTCTCTTCGTCTGATGCTTCATCATTCTCTTCATCTGATGCTTCATCATCCTCTTCATCTGATGCTTCATCATTCTCTTCATTCGATGCTTCATCGTTCTCTTCATCTGCTGCTTCATCGTTCTCTTCATCCGCTGCTTCATCATTCTCTTCATCCGCTGCTTCATCATTCTCTTCATCCGCTGCTTCATCATTCTCTTCATCTGATGCTTCGGTTTGATCTACAACAGAAGTATCTGCTGCATCTCCATTCTCTAGATCAGCACCCTCGGCAAATACCATTCCTACAGATGTAAGCATCATGATTGCTGCCACCAATAGTCCTAGTATTCTTTTAACATTATCTTTTCCTTTCACTATCATCCCTCCGTTGAATAATTTTTTAGGCCCCTTTCCCCTAGGACCTTGAGACTATTGTATATAAAAGATATTGAAATTGCAATGTTTATAGGGAATATGTTCCAATGTAAATACTGGTATGATGTCTATTTAATGACTACGGTATAGGGTCATAAATATAAAATACGTGCTTCTTGCGAGAAGCACGTATTTTATATTTATCTTTGATTATTTTTTATTGTTGAAGTTTTTTAATCCTTCTTCCCAATGAGGCATTTTATAATCTAGCTGCAATTGTAACATATAGTTTTTCATAACAGAGTATTTTGGCCTTATTGCAGGACGGTTTAATTCCTCTGAAGTAATAGGTGAAACCTGTATATCTTTTACACCTGCAACTTCAAAGATCTTTTTAGCAAAGGCATTCCAGCTACATTCCCCCTCATTGGAAGCATGATAAGTACCATAGGCATCTGTAGTAATAATTTTCTCTATTACTGCCACCAAATCCTTTGTATAGGTTGGACTACCGATTTGATCGTCTACTACCCTTAAAGTTCTGTTGGTTTCACTTAGCTTTAACATTGTTTTTACAAAGTTGTGACCATGCTCTCCATACAACCAAGAGGTTCTTAAGATATAATGGCGATGGCAGATTTCCTTAATACTTATTTCTCCGGCTAGTTTAGATTTTCCGTAGATACTCAGCGGATTTGAAGGATCAAACTCAATATAGGGACTAGACTTTTGACCGTCAAATACAAAATCAGTAGAAATGTGTACAAGTCTGCATCCGGTTTCCATTGTAGCAATAGCTAAATTTTTAGCGCCGATGCAATTAACCTTATAGGCCAAATCTACTTCTGTTTCAGCACCATCTACATTGGTGTAAGCAGCCGTATTGATGATAACATCTGGCTTTATATCTCTTACCGTGTTTATCGTACCCTCTAAGTTTGTGATATCTAACGCTTCCTTTTCAACCCCTATCGTTTCATAGCCTCCACTTAATTTTTCTACTACGTCGGTTCCCAGCTGTCCTTTTGCACCAATAACTAAAATCTTCATTTTTTCACCTCTATTAATAAGCATTTTTATTCACAAAACCTTTAAAGACTGTGAGCAATAATATCTTTATGTCTAAAAACAAACTCCAGTTTTCTATATAATATAAATCGCACTCAATTCTTTTCTTGATAGATGTATCTCCTCGCCATCCATTGACTTGAGCCCATCCTGTAATACCTGGTCTCACTTGATGTTTAATCATATACTTTGGTATTTCTTCTTTGAACTTCTCCACAAAATACGGTCTTTCTGGTCTAGGCCCTACTAAACTCATATCTCCTTTTAATACATTAAATAACTGCGGTAATTCGTCAATACTTGTCTTTCTAATAAATGTCCCAAACTTTGTACGCCTAGGATCTTCTTTTGTTGTCCATTGTACTTTTTCTTCTTCCTCTTTTTGAACATGCATGGAACGAAATTTATACATATTAAAATTCTTTCGATTTAAACCTACTCTTTTTTGCTTAAATAACACAGGCCCAGGGGAAGTAAATTTAATCATTCCCACTGTTAACAACATAATAGGTGAAAAAATAACTAAAGCTATTAAAGATCCTATTACATCTATACACCTTTTTATCACCTTATAAATGACATGATCTAAGGGCACATGTCTAATATTAATAATTGGTAAGCCATCCACCTCTTCTACATAAGGCCGTGAAGGAATATATTTATAGTAGTCAGGGATAATTTGTGTTCTTACCCCACTTTTTTCACATATACCAATTACCCACTGAAGTTTTTCATATTCCTTTATATTTAATGTAACAAAAACTTCATCGATATCCTTCGTACTTAAATAATATTCCAAGTCATAATTCCTACCTATCACTTCTTTTTCTTTTACTTTATATCCTAGTTTTTTATTATCGTCTAATATACCTATAACGTTGTATCCCCATTGCTTATTTTTATCTATTCTTCTGAGCAACTCAACAGTTAACTCACTAAACCCAACAATCAAAACATGTTTTAAATTATATCCTTTTTTTCTAATTCTTCTTAAGATTAATCTAATGATAATTCTCTCTACTGTTGTTATGGAAATGCTGCATAATGCAAAAATAAAGAGAAGATATCTTGAATAGTGGATTTCTTTAAACAAAAAGAGAATTAATACTAAGATCAATAAGCCCATGATATTTGATTTTATTATATTGAATAACTCTTCAAAAACATTTTTAAAACGATAAGGGGTATATAGTCGAAAAAAACTATAAATAATAATATAAATTGGCATAATAATTAACACTGGTAATAGATACTCCCTTAGAGATAGATACCCTGAATCAACATATATCCACCCACTTCTAAATCTAATCCACCAAGCTAGCATTAAAGAAAACATTATAGATACAGCATCAAATATAATCAATAGTCTATTTAGTATCTTTTGGTTTTCCTTGATCATCATGTCCGCCCCTTTTTTTAAACAAGTTCACAACTGTTGAAATAGCCAGCTTTATTCCTATTCCCATGTACACTAAGCCTTTGACAAAGGCATTATACTTTTCATTATAGTGCTTCTTATAAAACAAGTACATAGCCCTATGAAATTCGTAGACAATTTTTACTTTCTTTTTTTTATTGCTAGCTCCTTTATAGTGGATAATCTTTGCTTCAGGATAATATATAATCTTCCATCCTGCTTTCTTTATTCTATAGCACCAATCAAGATCCTCGCCGTACATAAAAAAATCTTCATCCAACCCTCCCACTTCATCGATGACCCCTCTTCTTACCATCATAAATGCCCCTGTCACAGCATCTACTTGATTTACCTCTTGATCTGATAAGTAAGTCAAATCATATTGTCCGAATCTTTTAGAGTTAGGAAACAGCTTGTTTAGTTTCAATATATAGTACAAAGAGGCTTCTGGCGTAGGGAAGCCTCTTTTACAGGCATGATCTAATTGTCCATTTTTTAATATAACCTGACAGCCTAAAACGCCTATTTCTGGGTGGGCATCCAGATATGATAAAGACTTAGATAAGCAGTCCTCTAGTACAACGGTATCTGAATTAAGCAGTAAAATATATTTGCCTTCTGCCAGTGTGATGGCTAAGTTATTTGCTTTAGAAAAACCCAGGTTTTGATTATTTTCTATCAACTGGACCTGCGGAAATTCAGTCTTAATCATATCCACACTACCATCTGTAGAGGCATTATCCACTACAAATACTTCGTATATGAAATTATATTTTTTATCAAATATAGAATGTAATGTCTGCTTTGTTAGTTCTATTGTATTATAATTGACGATGATGATGGATAAGTCCACGGGAAAGTCTCCTCATTGTTTTTGTTGGGTTCTTTATTGGTTAAAAGCCTCTGTATTTTTTACTCATATTTAAAGTTAGTATTTAAATGACGTACTTATTGGATTAACATAGATTTCTATTTTCTTAGGTAGCAATGTTATCTCTAATGGTAAATTAGGGCCTTTTTCGCCATCGATATCTGATTCATAGAAACCTTCATATTTATCTAAACACTCTATCTTAAGATGTTTTTCCTTTAAATAAATTATATTTTCATTGCTCAGATGCTTTCCTTGTAAAATATCTATAAATAATTTTCCAATTTCATGTAAAGGTTTGGCTTTAACGATTAAAACATCAAACAATGAATCATCTAAAACAGCATTTGTACAAAGTTTTTCAAAACCGCCAGCACATTTTCCATTTAAAACTAACATTAAATATATATTATCTTCAATAGTCCTACTATCTGTTATAACTCGTACTGGAATTGGTCTTAAACTTGGAATTTGTTCAATACCTTTGATGTAATATCCTAACTTTCCTATTTTTTTCAGATCATTATTAATATTTTGGGAAACAGTTGCCATTAAACCAAACCCTAAGACATTTATAAAATATTTTTCATTTACCTTACCAACATCAACATGCTTGATTTTACCCTGCAAAATTATATCACAACATTCTTCTATCTTATTTATTGGCATTCCTATATTATTTGCAAAATCATTTGCTGTGCCAAAAGGTAGAATCCCCAAAGGAACATTTATATCTTTTTCTATCATAGCTGTTATTACTTCATTAATAGTTCCATCTCCTCCTGCTACTATAATAGAGTTATATGCTTGCGAATCTATATCGCTAAATCCACTTTTTTGTATATCTCCTTTTTCTAAACTCCTAAACATAGTTACTTGATTTCCACTTTGTTGAAACTTTTGCACAAAGTAATCTATGTGTTTTGGAAAACTCCTTTGTCCACTATTAGGATTATATATTAGTTTAACTTTCTTCATTTAAATATCACCCGCATAAATTTTCATGGTATGGTTTAAAATAGTTCTATAGACTTTTCATTAATAATTTGATATGTTCGTAGAAATCGATAATAAATCAATGAAAATAATATTGTATAGATATATCCGACAATAAGTAAATACTACACAAGCCTCATAGTATAAAGGAACATTATTTTCACAATAAAATCTAAACACACTCTAAAAGACCTCATATATCATAATTTGCAACAGCTCTTGATATCTTCATAAAACATACTTCTTTTTATTGTTTATTCCTTATCGTATCTATATGTTGCTCGATGACTGGTATTAAGTCATTTTCAATAATTTTATCAGAACTAGATAAATGCATTTTCGCTAAGTCTACTTTTTTTTGAACTATAGAAAAATCTTCTTGTTCACCCGTTTCAATGTTGTATAGTACCCTCTGACTAGAAAAATAATAATAGTCATCAGTAGCAAAGGAACCATCTCTAAATACAACAAAACCTTCTTCTGAATTTATTAAATCTTTGCCGAAAACCACATTTGCTTCTAGTCCTAATAAATTTAATACAGTTGGAAATACATCTATTAATCCTCCAGCAATTTCATAGTTCCCTTCAAAATTCTCATTAGGTATATTAATGATGAGAGGAATCTGCTGCAGTAATTCCCAACTCAATAGTCCACCATCTTGTATATCTAAAAATTCATATAGTTCATCTCGATGATTAGAAGGAATCCCTGGGTGATCACCGTATATTACCACTAAGGACTCTTCCCAAATACCGTTCTTTTTCAATTCTTCAATAAAATTCCCTAGCTGTTGATCTGCATAATGGATACTTTTAATATAATTTCCTAACAATGATCCTTCTAACTCACCTGTATAAAAATCTCCATATTTTTCTACATCGCTATATGGATGATGGCTCGTTAATGTAGATAGTAGAGCCATAAAAGGTTTTTCCATTTCCTTTAATTTATCCAATGACTGTCGATAAAAAGAAGCATCACTAAGCCCTAAACCTATATGTTCATCAAAAACATAATCTTCAAAACTAAAAAATCTATCTACTTGTAGACTATTATACATGCTAGATCTATTCCAAAAACTTGGCTTATACGCATGCATCATAGCTGTATACTTATAGTCTCTTTCCTTTAAAATAGCAGCTAGAGAATTATAGTCATTATGCGCATGTTTTACAAATACAGCACCATTAGCTATTGGATATAATGATGTGTTGGCCATGAATTCAGCATCAGAGGTATTACCTCCAGCAGTTTGCCCATAAATATTTGAGAAATACATATTCTCTTCCACTAGACGATTTAAGTTCGGCGTTATTTCTAAATCATTTATACTTCTATTAATAACAAACTTTTGTAACGATTCCACTTGTATAATTAACAAATTCTTGTTTTGAGCAAATCCCCATAACTTCTTAGCATCATCATTTGTTCTGTTTTTCTCTTCTAAAAACGCTGCAATTTCTTTTACTTCCTCCTCTAACAGAGGTTTATTTTGTGTCTTTTCAGTAATAAAGCTTTTCAAATCTAATATATGATAGTTAGGTATACCTATGCCTGTAGCTACATAGATTTTATCCCACACAGAGGCAAGTGCATTAGGATTGTTCTTATCAAAACTGTTAATAGTTAAAAAATTTGTAACAAATGTTATTATCAGTATACATAAAGTAATAACTATTTTTTCTTTTTTAGCCTGTACTACCTGAGGTTCCCTTTTTTTTCTTTTTAACTGAAAAGATACAAAAAAATAAATTGCTAGCAAAAGTAATATATCTATAAATAATATTAAATCTTTCATACTAGCTAAGTATTTTACACTATCTGCTACGTTGACTATTTGACTGCTGTACATTATCATCTTAAAGGAAAAAACATCGGCAAAATATCTAAAATAATATAGATTTGCTATAATATAAGTAGTAAATAGTATATTTATTATTAACAGCGATAAAAACTGCTTAGGCTGCGGTATAAAGATTGACCATGCAACCAAAGCAAGTATAAAGAGAAAATTTCCTATAAGCATCCTTGCATCTAAAAATTCATAAGAAATAACAGTATAGTTTAAATAGAACATTTTACAAAACAAACTAAGCGTAACTAACAGTATAACAAAGTATTGCTTTGATAAAATACTATATTTATCTTTATTATCATTTTTCAATATTTGTGTTTCCACTTTGTCACTTCCTTGTCTTTTAGCTTGTAAAAAGCTTCCTTAGCTTCATTCTTAATATTTTAGGATTTAACACCTTTGTTAGCATAGAATCAATATACTTTGACGCCACTTTTCTTTTTTTTTGATTTTTCTTTCTCTTGCTTAACAACATAGGAAAACTTTTTAAGACATCCAACTTAGCTTTTAAGTACATTTTCCATTTCCTATGTTTTATACAAAAATATAATAAAGTACCTATTTCTTGTAATATATAATGATGAAAATATTTCACTACTAGTAACGAAGGAAGGTTTTTTATCCTCACATACTCAGCATTTCTAATAGAATAATATACCGCAATATCACTCATTTCTCCAATTGTTGATCTAACCTTATGATATACTATTGCATCATGCACAAAATAGCACTTCCAACCAGCCAGTTGTGCTCTAAAGTTAAGATCAGTGTCTTCATGAATAAGAAAGAAGTCGTCGTCTAAAAAACCAATTTCTTCTATCATTTTTCTTCTATAGGCTACAGCCCCGCCACATGCTCCAAATACAAACTTACTCTCAGTATAGTTATCTGCACTCTCATTTTCGCCTATTTTAAAACCCCTAGCAGTAGTGGTACATCCGTCACCGGCGCTATCTATAGAATTTGTCCCATACTTAACCATCTTTGAGGCACATATGCCTATTTCAGGATGTTGCTCCATTGGGGCAATAAGATTACCTAACCACTCACTAGTAACCTCAGTGTCATTATTTAAAAGCACAATATAGTCTCCACCAGCATGTTTCAATCCCTCAATATTGCCTCCAGTAAAACCTTTATTTTCTTTTAGTATTATTAAATTTATTTTTTCTCTATATGCTTCGAGTAATTTTATAGAATGATCAGTAGAATTATTATCCACAACAATTATTTCAAAATGTTTATATTTTTGCTTAAATACACTATTTAAACAATCTAATAAAACCTTGGCGCCGTTATAATTTACAATAATTATAGATACTTTATATTTCATTATTGTCCCCTCTTATATTTAATTAGGCAGCTTTTGTATATGTTTCATTTTTCATTGGATAACTTAGAATTAAATACATCCACAAGCTGTCTACTAATCTTTTCCGCCTTAACACTCCATGAGTTTTCGCTGGTAAATATACCTGCCTGGAGGTTGTCTGCAAAAGGATTTGGTATATTTTCTAAATCAGATAATATATTATTTAATTCTCTATAGTCACTGTAGAGTTTAATATGATTTTCAAATTCCCTAGTTTCATTGCTACTAACAGCTATTACTTTTTTATTTTGACTTAAGTACTCATATAGTTTTACAGGGTTAATAGTATCTAAAAAATCATCTTTCTTAAAGGGATATAAACAAAAATCAAAACGATTTACTATGCATGCAAGCTCTTCCTTTTTTACTGGATCAAAATAATATATATTACTTTGATCCAGTTTAGGCATATTGTTTTTTCCTATTAATACAACATCAAATTTATCATTATGTCTTATAATTTGTTCAATAGCATTAAAATCAAACCAATGGTCAATAGTTCCAATATATCCAAACACAGTTTTACCTTGATTTTTTAATTCTTCTATATGGCTTGTAATGCTATTCTTTCTATTACTTATATTTGTTTTAAAATTAAAGCTATCAACACCATTTTTTATTAGAAAAACGCTATTGTTTTTTTCTTTTAACTGTTCAAAAAAAACATGGCACGTGGTAAATATTAACGAAGCTCTATCAATCAACTGTTTTTCATTTTTCCGAATCAGTCTTCGTAATAAAGGATTTCGTGTTAAATATGCATAATCATCCATTTTATCATATACAATAACTTTATCTTTTGTATTTCTAAATAACGCATAGTATACTGGACTGCCTAACCAAATAATATCACACTCTTGGCTCAACTGTTTTATTTGCCGCTCTTGGTAGAGGGTATTTAATCCTAATATGTCTAACACTTCGAAACTCTTAGGAAATCTAAATTTCCCACTAAATCTCCTAACGGTTAAATTATGATCTATAGGAAAATAATTTGGCTTATATAAATCTGACTTCCTTATCAGACAGTTTAGGTAACTGACCGATGGCTCTATATAGTACACTTCATGGTTTTTTGATAACTCTTCTGCTAAATGTTGTGGCCTTTGTTTTAAATCATTCCATAAAATTGGAGAAAAATATAGGATTTTCATGATAGGTATACTAATTTACCCCCTCCCTATAACTATGCGGTGTCCAATTCATATTCCATTTTTCTTCAAATATCTTCTTGTTTTTTTCGAATAGCTCCCTATATGTTTTATCTTGTAACTTACTGAAGGATGCACTTCCATAATGATGAATAAATATATCCTCTGCACATGCTACATAGTAGCCTTTCTCCTTTATTCTGTAGGAATAATCATCATCTTCAAACATTCCTATGCCAAAAGTTTCATCTAAGTAACCTACTTGCTCAAATACATCTCTTCTCATAGCTACACAAAACATAGCTAAAACCTCTATATTTCGATAAAGTGTATTGAAATTTTTTGATGTATAGTCTTCAGCAAAGTCATCCATATCTTTTATATTGGTGTATGGTACATTAATTTTTGCTTCATTTCCTATAGAATTCGTGACTGGTCCAATTAAGCCTAGTTGCTGCTCTCTATCTAAGTGCTTTATTAATCCCGATAGCCAGCCTCTAGTTACTACAGTATCATTGTTAAGTAGAATAATATAGTCTCCTTGAGCTTCTTTAATACCTACATTATTACCTTTTGCAAAACCATAATTTTCATCATTAAGAATTACTTTGATGTGTGAATAATTCTTATCTAATTCTTTTAGATATTCTGCAGTATCATCCTTTGATTGATTATCAACAATAATAATCTCATAGTTAGGATAGGAGGTCTTCTCTAATATACTATTGATACATTCTTTTGTATATTTTAAGTTATTATATGTGACAATTATAATACTGGCTAGTTTATGTGTTTTTTTAATGATCTTCTGAATGTCTTTGCATCTATTTTCCCAGTCTTGACTTCGTGCAAATTCTAATTTTTCTTCTAACGGTGCTAAATCATCTGAATTATTTAAACACTTCTCTATATATTGAGCAAACTTTTCATTGTCATTTGTTAGATAAACAAACTTGTTGCTAAAAGCCATAAGTTCAGGAATTTCTGTTGCTACAATCTTCTTCCCAGCACTTAAGTATTCATAAAACTTCACAGGATTTGTTGCTTTTATTAGATCTCTATCTGCCTTAAAGGGAATAATACAAACATCAAAGTTTTTAAGATATTCCGGTAGCTCTTTATATGGTTTTTCTCCTAAGAACTTTATGTTACTAAGTTTAGATGCTTCATTGACATTCGCATAACTATAATCTCCAATTAGTACAATCTCCCAATCCGGCCTGGTTTTTGCCAAATACTCTATTTTGCCCATGTCAAACCACTCTGCAATCGCTCCATAGTATCCGATAACTGGAGACTTACCTTCTGCCTTTTTGTTGCTTAACTTATGAGCTTTATTGAAATGGCTAAATTCGGTACCATTTCTTACTATATCAATTTCTTCTGTCTTAATCTTAGCTTTTTCATGTAAAAATTGTGATGTTGCTATAATTCGATCACTACTATCAAATAGTTTATCATTATATTCTACCAGAGTTATATTATTTGTATTGAATCCAGTAAAGTCATCTAAGTAGTCAAAAATAATCCTATAACCATATTTGTCTTTTAAATAGGTAGCTAAAGGTTGCCAGTTTGGGTATTCTACAAATATGACACTACTCTTAATACCATATTCAACAATAATACGATTAAGTTCATTAGCTATATGAGATAGGCGTTGGTCAAACGCAACGTCATATATTCTACTACCAAGATCATTCGGTAATGTAACAATTTTTAAATTACCACCTTTATCCTTAATGGCTAGATTCGAAGAAGTAAAATTTACATTAAAATAAAATACTCTATATCCTTGATTAGCCATATATGAAGCGATATGTTGGGGTCTTTGATATCTAAATTCCCAGTCTATAATGGAAAAGAATATAATATCGTATTTTGAACTATCTTTTGAAGCCAAGTGTGGTTTAAAAGTAATATTCCCACTGGCTTCGATATTTTGTTGTTTTATTAAAGGAGATGTGGACAGCGAATCTTCATGAGCAGTCTGGTTGCTTTCATTGTTTGTTGAAAGACGAAGGTTTTGCGCTTTTCTAAGTTTTTTTTTCTTAACATATTGGTAAACTTTATTAAGAGGCCATACATTATCTCTAATCCTATAGTATCTTGTAGCAAGCTTCCAAAACCCTGACATATATATCAAGTTCAATTGATTTTCTAATTTACTTATTTCCTGCTCTTTGTTTTGCATACTCGTGCTAAGTTCTCTATTTTTAGATTCTAAATTATTAATTTCGTTTTCTTTTATTTCTTTCTCATATCGTTCTATTTCTAATTGATTAATTACTTCATTAAGTTGACTAAGAATTTCTTGCATATCTTCTATTCTACTATCTAATCTTCCTTTAATTTTTTCTTTAGTTTCTACTACTTCACTAAACTGCTCTATAATCATGCCCTTCTGAGATATAGTATCTAAGTGACTACTAATAATGCTGTCCTTTAGTTCAATAATTTCAAGAAGTTCCTGATTTTTTTGATCTTTTAATTCTATATTCTCTAGATATATTTTAATGTCTGCATCCTTACTCTCTAATACTCTAAATAACTCTTCTATTTTATCTTCCTTGTCTTTAATATTCTGAATATATACTGTTATGTCCCTATCTTTCTGTTCAATTACCTTCAAGTGTTCTTCTATATTACCTTTATACCGCTTAACATCTTTTTCTAGCTGTCTATATTCAGTTTTAATGTTCTCTAAAATTTTTTCTTTTTCAACTAATTTTTTTCTTAACATCTCGATAGCTTTATGTTCCGTTGCTTTATATGCTTTAATAATAAATTGGTAAGTTGTATACTCTTCGTTATTCTTGAGGTATTCAATAATTTCACCAGGGAACTCCTTCAACTCAATATTGAACTCCGTATCCTCAGGCAGTATTCGCTTCCGATCTATGGATTCAATATAATATCCTATAGACTCAAAGAGATCCGTGATTGATTCTTTTGTGAAAAATCTCAGATGTGTGTTATCTAATAATCCTCTTTCCTTGTAGTTAAATTTACCTTTCAAAAGTTCAAGGACTACTGAACTATGCGTTATGTTAGGAATAGATGCTACTATATACCCATCTCTTTTCAAAAAACCTTTAATTTGTGAAAGTACCTCCCATGGGTTTTTTAAGTGTTCTAATACATCCGAAAATATAATAACATCAAATTGACATTTGTCCAATTCCTTTGATAAGTTTAACTCTTCTATGTTACCTACAATTACCTTTTTACAAAATTTTGCTGCTACCTTTGCAGCTTCCTGGTCTATCTCTATTCCCACTACATCGCAATTAAAGTGTTTTTCAAGTACTTCAGCCATATATCCTGTAGCACAGCCAATATCCAGTACATGTTTATTGTAACCTACTAATTTAGCAACTTTTGCAGCAGTGGTGTCGCTTTCCATATCTATCTTATAATTATACTTAAATTCATCCATTTACTTCACCATCCATTTATGTTTCAATAGAACTATCCCTTCAGCAAAATAATCATAGGATATAATATTGAAATGATTGCATTTCGACATATAATCTAATTTCCCCACGCCCTCTTCCTCAAAGAAACCAACATCAATGAAATAAGTGCCTGGCAACAAACTAATATTTTCATACTGGAGTTGGACTTCATTACATCCTATTTTAGGTATTATTTTTACTCCATCTAGTTTGGTATTTAATCCACAAACATAATATCCTTGACTGTCAAAAATAGCTACACCAGCCACAATACTCTCTAACGCTTTGTATGTCTCGTATTTAATGTTTATGATTAGATTTTTTCCATGTTTAAACTGCCCATTTTCGTTACAGTTCTCATCGTAAATTTTTGTGTCGACAATTCTTAATATTTCTTTAGATTCATCTTTGGGTTTATCACTATCTACAGCCTTGCCTTTGTTTTTAATATATCTTTCATACTCCTCGCAAACAAAGTTAACATCACCTTGTAGATTTATTTTTCCATTTTTAATCCAGACAGCATAGTCACATAGGTTCTTAACCGTATAGGTATCATGCGTAACAAATAAAATCGTTTTTTGTAGTTGCTTAAACTCTTTAATCTTATTAATACACTTAAGTTGAAAGTGTATATCTCCTACAGCTAACGCCTCATCTACAACTAATATATCTGGATTCACACTGATAGCAGCAGAAAAAGCAAGTCTTACATACATACCACTAGAATATGTTTTTAGTGGTTGATCAATAAATTCTTCCAACTCTGAGAACGCAATGATGTCACTCATTTTTTCATCTGTTTCTTGTCTTGTTAAACCCATAATTGAGCAATACATATAAATATTTTCTCTGCCTGTAAATTCAATATTAAAACCTGCCCCCAACTCAAGGATTGCAGCAATTTTTTCACTCGTTATAATCTTACCTTCAGAAGGAGAGATTATATTGCATATTAGCTTTAGTAAAGTGCTTTTTCCACTTCCGTTTTCGCCAATAATACCTACGGTTTTTCCCTTTGGGATATCTAGTGATATATCACTCAACGCCCAAAACTCCCTATGATACTTTTTGTTCTTAAGAAAAAATTCTTTTAGCCTATTTGTAGGCTTATCATATATTTTATAATATTTTGATAGATGTTTAATTTCTACTGCATACAAAGAAATCATCCTTTTCACTTAGTTTATAACACATCTACAAAGCCCTTCTTCAATTTTTTAAAGATATATCCACCTAATGCAAAAGATGTTATTGCAGCTATAAGTGTATATACCACACTCCAAGCAGTGACATTGTTTGAATTTAATAGCGCCATCCTATATCCTTCTACTACATGAAACATCGGATTGGCTTTTAGCAACGGCATAATACTTAATGGTACTGAGCTTGGGGGGAAAACAATTGGTGTAAAGTAGAACCATAAATTCAATATAATAGTAACCATTTGGCCTATATCTTTGAAATATACATTTAGTGCAGCGATAAACCATGACATACCTAGTGTAAAGAATATAAGGCTTAAGCCGTATATGGGAAGATATAAAATTCTTATAGAAGGGGTTATAAATCCAAATATCATCCCAGTAATAATTACCAAGGATATTGCAATTATATGATTTACTATTCCAGTTGCAAGCGTAACAACTGAAAGCATTTCTGAAGAAAAAACTGTTTTAGTTATAAGATTTTTGTAGTCAGCGATTACATTAATTGATCTATTTATTACCTCAGCAAAAAACATCCATGGTACAAGGCCGCAGGTTAACCATATAGCAAAATTCTCAGTGCCATATTCGCTTCCTAATTTTAATCTTAATACGACTGAAAAAACAAAGTAATAAATTAATATAGTACTTAAGGGTTGTATAACCGTCCAAAATATACCTAAAATAGACCCTACATACCTACTTTTTATATCTCTACTTACCAAATTGTTTATAAGATACCGATTATCCTTAACTTTTTTACAAAAATTCATTAAAACTTTCATAATATCACTTTTCCTTATCTATTGCTATACATTTTTTTATAATACGCCATATACTCACCACTAATAATTTTCTCCCACCAATCCTTATTGTTCAGATACCATTGTATCGTTTCTTCCATACCCTCTTCAAAAGTATAACTTGGCTCCCAGCCTAATTCAGTGGTGATTTTAGTATTATCAATAGCATATCTTCTATCGTGTCCAAGCCTATCCTGCACATAGGTTATAAGCTCCTCTGTTTTTCCCAATCTACTGATGATTAATTTAACAATTTCAATATTTGCTTTTTCATTGTTGCCGCCGACGTTATATACTTCTCCCGCCTTTCCTTTGTGAAGCACTGTATCTATGGCTATACAATGATCCTTCACATGCAACCAATCCCTTACTTGCATTCCATCCCCATATACCGGCAATGCTTTTTCTTCCAGTGTATTGGCGATCATAAGGGGAATAAGTTTTTCTGGAAACTGGTAAGGACCATAATTGTTGGAACATCTTGTAATGTTAATTGGCATTTTATAGGTCTCACTGTAAGCTCTCACAATGAGATCTGCACTAGCTTTACTAGCGGAGTATGGACTATTCGGTGCTAATGGAGTATCTTCTGTAAACATGCCTGTTGCCCCTAATGCACCATATACTTCGTCGGTTGATACTTGTAGATATTTAACATCTTCTCTATAAACTGGATATCCCTTTTCATCTTTTCCTACTATCCAGGCTTTTTTCGCACTGTCAAGCAGTACCTGCGTTCCCATAATATTTGTTCTTAAGAAAATTTCAGGATCTTCGATGCTTCTGTCTACATGACTTTCCGCTGCAAAATTGATTACATAATCAAAATCGTAGTCTAAAAACAATTGGTTGATCAGTTGCCTATCGGCTATGTCTCCTTTAATAAATAGATATCTGTCGTTTTTCTCTATATTCTTCAAGTTTTCCAGGTTTCCAGCGTATGTTAGTGCGTCTAGATTTACTATTTTATAATCATTATATCTATCTAGCATATATGTGATAAAGTTGCTGCCTATGAAGCCGGCACCACCAGTTACTAATAGCTTTTTCATCACCTTGTCCTCCGTTTATTTAAAAGTTTCTCTTATACCCTTCCATTTCTTATCTTTTTCTGATAAAATTATCTGCTCAACCTCTTCTATCGGCCAACTTATGGCTATATCAGCATCATTCCACAATATACCGCCCTCATCTTCAGGATGATAATAGTCCGTGCACTTATACACAAACTCTGCTTCATCAGAAAGTACTAAAAATCCATGGGCAAAACCTTCTGGCACATAAAACTGCTTCTTATTTTCCTCCGAAAGAATAACCCCTTGCCACTTCCCAAAGGTTGGTGATCCTTTTCTAATATCTACTGCTACATCAAAGACTTCTCCTCTAGTTACCCTTACTAACTTTCCTTGAGGATAAGTGTATTGAAAGTGAAGACCCCTTAAGACTCCTTTTATTGACTTGGACTGGTTATCTTGTACAAAGACCATGTCTAGACCAGCAGCCTTAAAGTCCTGGTAGTTATAGGTTTCCATAAAATACCCTCTATTGTCACCATACACTGTTGGTTCAATAATGTATAAGTCTTCAATCTCAGTTTTGATAAAATGAAATTTTCCCATAAATCCTCCCTACACACTTTTTGCTAACGCTTCTTCTACACGTACACGCTCTACTTTTACATCGCCGATTAAGCTATACAAATATTGTCCATACTCTGTTTTTTCTAATGTTTCCGCTGTTTTTAGCAGCTCTTCTTTAGAAATATAACCTTTTCTATAGGCTATTTCTTCAATACACGCAATATAAAGACCTTGTCTTTTCTGTATAGCTTCAACAAAATTACTTGCTTCTAAAAGTCCGCTATGGGTACCTGTATCCAGCCATGCCATACCTCTACCAAATAACTCAACCTTCAGTTTACCTCTTCTTAAATATTCATTGTTAATGGAAGTAATTTCAATTTCTCCTCTAGCTGATGGTTTTACATTTTTAGCGATCTCCACTACATTATTATCATAGAAGTATAATCCTGGCACTGCGTAATTGGATTTAGGCTTCTTAGGCTTCTCTTCTATGGATATCACATTATTGTCTTCATCGAACTCTACTACACCAAATTCAACTGGATTATTTACATAGTAGCCGAATATAGTAGCCCCTTCCTTGCGGTCAACCGTTCTTTTCAAAATCTGTGTAAAACCTTGCCCATAAAAAATGTTGTCCCCTAGTATTAGAGCAACATTGTCATTACCTATGAATGCCTCCCCTACAATAAAAGCGTCTGCAAGTCCTCTGGGCTTATCTTGAATGGCGTAGGAAATATTCACACCCATTTGTTCTCCAGTTCCTAATAATTCTTCATAGGCACCTATATCTCTTGGCGTAGATATTACTAAAATATCTCTTATACCCGCCAGCATTAATACAGATAAAGGATAATAAATCATTGGTTTATCATATATAGGTAATAATTGTTTTGATATAGAACGAGTGATAGGATATAGTCTTGTACCTGACCCTCCCGCTAAAATGATCCCTTTCATGATTAGAAATCTCCTTTTCATTAACATTTTTATTATTTATCGTTGTATTATTGAAACTATTCCTAGCATATTCAATTAAAAAGTTTATTTCATGATTAAGTATTCGATTTTCTTTTAGAAATTCCTGTAGTTAATTGTAACCTCTCCTGTAGAGTTGTGGCTTAAGCGGTAGTATTTACCGATCAACAACACTCCTGGCGAAATTAATTTTTTCTAGCGTGCTGCCCTCTAAATTAATTCTAAATCGTTGATCTATATACCATTCTGGAATATCTGTGACATCCTGCAACAAGTTTTCTCTTCTTTCTGCAAGTAGCAAGCTAATTCCCTCAATTTTATCTTGTAACATCAATATCTTCTCAAAGTATTTCTGTGCCTCTTCTCCCTCACCCTTTTGCATTAAATCATTTGCCATAAAATCATATGCCTCCACAGCAAAATTATAGGTATGATCACTTAAGGGATGATACATTATCAGCTTTTCCAACAATTTATTGACTGCATCATAGTCTTCTATATTGATATAGTAAGTTATAGCATTTTGTAACACTCCAAAGTCTCTATCATTTCTATCTAAAGCCTTCTCCATGTTTTCTTTTGATGCTTCTATTAATGTCTCATCCTCTACATTCGCACCTATAAGCAGCTGCAGATTAGCTAAGTCCAACAGATAGTCGGCATTATAAGGATTTTGTTTAGCTGCACTTTCAAAATGCTCTATGGCTTCATAATAATAGCCTTCATTTATTAGTGTCTCAGCCCTTGCTGCATTGGAAATACTTAAGTTAAAGGTTAAAGAGGAAATAAAAAGCAGTGCTGCTAATAAAAGAAAAGGTGCATTAGGTATATTTAGCCTGATATTTAATTTTTTTTCTGTAGTATCATAATTTTTATAAGCTGCTGCAACAACCCCTAACAGAAGCCAAAACACAATAGCAAAAGCTCCCAATGACATATTAAAATCGATAAAGTTATGAGAAATCATCGCAAGTATTGCACAGATGACCCCTAGCAATTTACTAGATAAAGCGCCATCCTCTACATTTTTTACAAGCTTAAAGCCTATCCATACAAAAGATACATAAATACCTATTAATAAGAGTACACCCACCGTCCCCATCTCAATCCATGTCTGCATTACATAGTTGTGTACCTCTGTGGTTGTATAGTCATAGGTCTTATAGGTACCATATAAAGTAGCCCATCCTCCTCCACCAGTTCCTAGGATAGGGTAGTCTTTTATTAGACCTGATGCGTCTGAGTAAAACACGCCTCTTTCTACAACAGTAAAGGTCCTAGCATTAATTGTTGAAACTCTGTCCGCTACTGTTTCTGGCAGGTGTCTTAGAACATAACCATTGGTTAATAAGACAATGCTGAAAATACCGATTATCAACATACCTATAATAAACTTCCTTTTTGTAATATATTTTTCAAAAGAAGCAGCAATATATTTATTAAAAGCAAAGCCAATCCCAGCAGCTAAACAGCTGCCTCCTATAAGCAGTGTCCAACCTATTAATCCATTCGATGTATGTACCGCTTTATAGAGAAAGCTTATCGTCATAGCAAAAGATAGAAGAATCGCTATAAGACTTAATACCACAGTCTTTAATGCTTCCTGCTTTAGCATTAAGAAAAAGGCTAAACCCACCACGGGAACTAAAAGCCACGCTCCTCTTGAGTAGGAAAAAACCAATCCCATAAATAGAAGATAGCCTATAGCTGTGGCACTGTATCGTTTCCAACCCTGATTGCTTACAATTTCTCCTGCGGCTAAAAAAAGTGTGGCTAACATGAAGGCTCCAAATGTATTGTGGTACTGAAAGGTGGAACTAATCATTCCAGCCCCATAGGCGTCTTGATAGGTGAAACTACCAAAGGCTGCACCAAATCCTATTATAGCTACAGTTGCACTGCTCAACAAAATCGTCCAGGTAATTGTACTGATATCTTCTTTTTTCCTAATCTGATTTGCTGCTATTAAAAACGCCGAAAAATATGTCAAGGTTTTTATTGTTTCAAAAGCAGCTAAGTACTTGTTTACAGCTAATGGAAAACTCAAAATGTATAATAAAGCTAAAGCTGCAGTTAAATACTCTATCATTGTAGAAAAAGTTATCTTTTCTTTCGCTATGCTATTTTTTACTAGAGTTCCTATAACTAAAAGAGCCATCAATAGACTGCCAACATAAAACTCCTTCTCAAAAAAAAGCCCTCTAAAGAAGGGGAGAAAGAATATAATACAGCTCAATAATAGTACTTCAAAGCTCTGCGTTTCTATGGTATGTACCTTTTTAACACTTTTTGTCTTCATCATCGCACCTCTTGCTCTAAGAAATTAAATAAAACTTTTACTACAGACCTTCCTTTTACATTTTATATGAAATTGCTACGAATAACAACATTTTCACCGAAAAATCTTGGTGTTTCCAATAATTTGTAAGAATTTTGTAACAAAAACAAAAAAGTGAAGAAATGAATTCTTCACTTTTTTTGTTCTCATCATTTAGTTTTTTTATTAATTATTCAATATAATAATTCTTGTTGCTACAAACACATCTTCTTCATATTTGCCTGAAACAAAGACCTCATCTCTTCTATCTAGATACCCCATATCAATTGACTTTCCTTTTTCATCAATGATATTGGTGTTTTTATTTATATACACTGGTATATCTTCATATCTCTTAGATGTATCATTAAAGACTTTTAATACAATTCTGTTGATGCTGTCATGAACACTGACAATCTCTCCAGTTAAAGAGTTTCTTTGTTCTACTTTATCTGCTTCAATAGCTATGACGCGATTGTTTTCTATCTCTAATTCTACTTCATAACCCACTCTTAGATCATACAAGTTAGATCTTGTATCATCTATATAGATGGTTACGTTGTTATCAATGTCATAAGTAAACTCATCATTATCTTCATTTACAATGGTAATTTTATTTGGATTACCCAAGATAATAGATTGAACCACACCTTTATCATCCTTTTGCGTACCGCTGACGCTAATAGCATCAATACGGGTTACACGATTGCCATTGATCTGAAGACTTACAATATCTCCCCTAGATAAATCTGTTAATTCCTTTGTCTTATCATCTTTTCTTACTCTTACACCGTCACTAATTTCTAGCTCCCTCACCTGATTACCTGCAGTTCTTACCTGCATTGTAAAGGGGTATCTAGTATAACTGATGCTGGCCTCTAATATACCTACCAACTCGTCCATTGGAGAATAAGCCTCTATTCTCACTGCTCTATCTCCCTCATATACTACGCTAATTTGATCACCCGTACTTAAATCTCTTATATGGGCAGATTTATTTTCGTACCTGATTTCTGTATTTTCAGAAAGCCTAAAAGTTCTAGTACTGGTGTAACCATAATCACCTCGAACAGTTATTGAATCATAACTGTCTCCTCTATTGATTTTGTCAATAAAGCCTTCGTACTTATCCTCTGAAGGATTTATTTCAATTTTTATTAACTTTTTTTCTTGATTGAAGGTAAAATGAGCTCTTCTATCTTTTGTCACATTATTTCTAGTAGTTTTTGATCCATTAAGGAAAAATTCTGTGTTATTTTCTATTGTATAAACATCTACATTATCATTATTGTCTCTAACAAAGATATTATCATTTCTTATATCAATGATTGTAGCTATTTTTGTTTCAGTTTTTTCCTCTTCTACAGGGTCATTTACAGGTATCTCCACGATAATATCCGCTTCCTCTTCTAAATAATCAAAGGCTTTAGAACAGATCGCAGCCATTTGCGCTCTAGTAATGGTATTTCTTGGGTTGAAGTAGTTTTTGTCATCTCCTGAAATGATATTATTTGTTACCAACAACTCCACATAAGGCATTGCTACAGCATCAATGAGCTCTCTATCAACAAAATTTATGGAAGAAACCGCACTGCCTTGAGGATCAGTATCTATCGCTTTTCCTAAGTAAACTGCCACCTGTTGTCTTGTGGCACTCACCTGCTGCTCATCCTTCATTAAGTTGGCAAGTTCGTTGCCGGTTAAAATTTCATATTCCAACGCATAGGCCACTGCCTCATAGGCCCATTCAGGAATATTATAGGATGCCATTACATCTTCATATTTATTGGTAAAGTTCGCTGTAGATTGCAGCCTATCAGTAGCTCTTAGGGTTCTAAATATCATTTGAAGAGCTTGTACCCTACTGACAAAGGCCTCTGGTTTAAATACAAGTTTTCCATTTTCCATCATGCCACTTACAATACTGTTGTCTGCCATCTTCTCAATATGCGGTCTTCCCCAATAGTTTGTACTTACATCAGTAAAGGCTATCGCAGCAAAGCTAGTCATAGCTGTGGTCATAAACATTGCTAGGATCATCATTACTATAAAGATTCTTTTGAAGCTTTTCATTTGTCCTTTATCCCCCTTGTTTTTAGATTCTATAGAATAGTATTCTATATTTTTCCGTAAAATCCTCTCTGTTTGTGTAAAAATTTCATGGATAGGTAGTATTATCTATGCAGTCCTCTTTAAATATTTCTGTTGCGTCATGGACAGGTTCTCTGTATGCCACTACGCCACGGGGACAGTCCCCATGACTCCGTTCACAAGGTAGCACCATTCCTCTTTTTTTATTATATTCTCCACTTCCTTTTACTCTTTTAAAAAAATAGGCGTTAATGTCATGTCTTGATACAATGTCATGCTTAGAGAAGCTTCTTCATTCCCTATTTCCTCCCAGCCGCTAAAGCGATAACCTGGTTTTGCTATAGCGGTAACTTCTATCGGTACATCCTGGAAATATACCCCTTGCCACATATTATTGCTATTTAACCCCGGAGTTTTTTCATCAATGATGATTGTATTGATTTTTACTGTTCCTTCTTGCAGGTTGGGTAAGCCTACAGTAAGATTCGCTGTGCCACTTAAATCAAACTGTTCTGTAATGTATTGCCACATATACTGTGGACGATGCTTTGCAAAATTTTTCATCACTTCAATATTGTCATACCACTCCTCTATACTACCAAAGTTTACCCATCGTTTAATGTTATAAGTCATTTCATGTTGCAATACAGTTTGCATCTCTTCTATCTTTCCAAGAACATCACTGGGCCTAAAATTGGTGTTGATTGTATCTGCAAAACGATTGATGAATTGATTTTGAAAATCCTGATTTTTCAGTAAGGTTCTTAACAGAAAAGTATATTGTGGTTCGTTTCTCTCGGTTCCTTCTTCTGCAGTAGCCCACGCCAATGTGTTATGGGCATACATCCCATAATTATCTAAATCGAAACCATAATCTGTATCAAACAGCATCCATCGCCATCTTCCATCTTGTCCATAAGGTGCCTCCGGCTGATAACCATCTGTTTTTAACCTCCAAAACTGCAAATTGTTCCCTATCCAATCGGTATTAGCAACATAGATACCAGCGATTTGATAATCTATGAAGTTTTCCATGTCCATCAAGGTTTTTACATATTCATAATTTTCTTCTAAGGTGATATCTTGCTCTTCAAGATAGTTAATCATGTGTAAATAATGCTCTATATCTGGTGCTTCTTCTTGTTTTAACTGTTCTAGTTCCCCTATATCTATAATAGCTACATTATTTCTATCTAAATCGTAGTTTGTTTCCAAATAATGTTGATCATAACGTTCTCGAATGTTGTGGATTCCCCAATATTCTCCATTGATATAAACCACTGCTGGTCGATAAGCTTGGGTGTCTATTTTGAAATCTCTTACTAACTCTTGAATTAATGCATCTCTAAACAAAGTATAGGTCCAGTCATTCCCAGAATTTCTTAATATTAGACGTTTAAATTGCTGTAAAGTTCCATTACCGCTGGATTTTTTAAGTCCTGGGAAAATTTCGTAGTTAAAATAACTTTCTTCATCATAGTCTCTTTTAGCATAAATTCTTAATGTTTTTTGAGCCCATGCCCTTGTAAAGCCTCCATGAATTCTTACCCCTGCTTCCTGTGAAAAACCTAGCCTACCATCTTTTTCAAAAAACTCTATATGAATAGGTTTCTCCCCTTCTATACCTTTCGCATTGTAATTGGCTGGAACATTACCTAACACCTTTTCTTCTGGATTTTCTTTTCTCCATTCGTCAAAAACTTTGCCCGGTAGGTAAATTCCTTCTTCATAGCCAAAAAAGTTTTCTATATCTGTAGCTATGGAAATGATCGGAAGATCAAATCGGCCCTCAATGTTTTCATCTATAAAGTAGGTATGGGTGGCTATTTCACTAGGTAAGGCTCCTTCTTGAAAGGTTTTTGCCCTAACAACAACAGCCTTCATAGAACTGTCACTAGGAGGATTCCAGCGATATCTTTGATATCCCCATCCTTCATAAAGTTCTTCAGATGCAGTTTCAATAAAGGTAATGGGAGATTCTGGCGAGGTTTCTGCTGTTATTTTCTGCGTAGGTGCATTAGCAGGAACAGCTTGTCTATCTATCTTTATCGGCTCTTTATAGATAAACGATTCCTCCGTAGGTTCCGAACCGTCCAATGTATAATAAATCATACCTTCATCCTCTACGTCTAATTCCAGTATAAGATTTTCTTTATAAAATCCCCCTACATGAGAAAAAACAGGAGGGTTTAAAACTTTCTCGTAGGCTTCTATACTATTATTAGAAGCACCAGGAGTAGGTTTATCAAAAAAACGCCATTCTTCAGCACCATCTCCTATTCGTCCATAGGATCGATCTCTTGGGATGGCTATAACATCTACTGTATCAATAATGGTTTTGCCATTGGGTGCCGTAAGAAAAATTGGCTCTCCCCCGGAATTTATGCTAAAATTCGTGTGGAGTTCTCCGTTTTTTCCTATTTTATTCTTTCCTGAGGCCCAGACCAATAAGTGTTCTCCTGGCTCTAAGATGATTTTAGGAAATCTCCACTTAGCTAGTTTGTTAGGATTATCTGATAGGCAATAACCATTTAAGTTGATTCTTTTATCTCCTGCATTATAGATTTCTATCCAATCTTCATAATCTCCGTCTGCATCTTTTATGGTATCACCGTTGGAGGACATCACTTCATTAATAAATAATGTACCCTGCACTTTTAAGTTAGGCAGAAAAGCAAGTGACCCGATAATTATTATAATCAAGATACCAGCTAAGATATATACCCTTGTTTTTTTCATAACGCTTACTTGTACCTCCTATTGAAAAACATCTCTTTAAGACATATAATATGCTATTTCCTAATAAGTTTCAAGAGTCTCTCATCACAAAAGCATATATTCTTGTAGCTAGCGTATCTTTTTTTATATCTATGTTCTTTCTTTTAGTTTCTTCATGAGAAAAGCTATCGATGCTGTCGATAGCTTGATGAATTAGGTAGTCTCTATTGATATTTTTCTGAAAATCAATTATTTTTCTACGCAGCTTTCATCATCCCATAAGCCATGGTTTCTCAAAAATCATTCTTAATTGTTCATAGGATATAAGTATCGTCTCCATTTGATTTTTGATGCTTGTTACCGCCAGTTCTGCCATTTCCACATCTAAAGCAACAGCCATCCCCACATCATATCGTAATTGAACTATGTTTAAATCCTTTTCAGCTTTTTCTAACATAACCTCCATCATCTTATATTGGCTTTCCAACTGCTGCATTTGATTATAGGTATTGTTGATGGATTGTTGAATATTGTCTTTTAGGGAGGCTAATTCTATTTGTGATTTTCTAGTTTCTGCCTGTTTAGCTTCGTAAGGCGTGCCGCCCACATTAAATATATGTAATTCCACATCTAACTGATTCATTCTAATCTGTTGTTCTTGATTCCAAACAGAAGGATGCTGACTTTGCATTCTTCTGATATGCGTATTTAGGTCTACTTCTTCCATCCATTCAATTTCTCTATCTAAAACTACATCGTACCGCTCATCCTTATCGACACCCATCGTAGCATTAAGCTTTAAATAAGTGTCCTCTAGTTCTTTTTCTAAGGTTCGCTTCTTTTGTAGTTCTTCATTGTATTTATTTAGCTGAACTTGATATTCATAGGTACTGGCAGTGCCTAGTTGAGATTTTTTATTCAACTGTTTTAGCTGCTTTTCTGTATTACTGATGATTTCACCTTGTAGTTGTATTTCTTTTGTTTTTTTGACAATATTATCGTATTCTGTTCTCACTTTAAAAGAAAGCATTTCTTGCAATGTCTCTTCTTGTCTCTTACTCATTTGCAGGTTGATTTCTGATGACTTTAGCCCAAATAACTGGCTTACTGCTTGACTATCCCCCTGCCCTCCTATGGGAATATATCTTAGATCTGTAGCAGCTTGTTTTCTTATTTCTTCTAGCTGGTCTATTGTCTCTATTAGTTTTTTATAATCATAACTTTGTTTTAATGCCTTGTCTAGCGCCTCTTCATAGGTCAATACCAATGACTCATCTTCTTCCACGGCTGCCTCATTTTCTACTATATTTGTGACGTCTGGCTGCAATACGCTGTCAGCATACACAGTAAAACTAGAGGCCAGAACAAGGGAAGCCATCATTATAGACGCTGCTCTTTTTTTCATCTTCCTTCATCTCCTTATATTGCTTTTTGTTTTATAGTTTAATATTAAAGGTTATCTCTTTTCGGTTTTGGTTCCTGTCATTTTCTCTAATCTCAAACTTTATCGTTAATTCTTCTGTATCTTCTGGTATAGCAGGCATCCGGACAAGACTATCCGTAAATTCATCATTTCTTATATCATTGTACCAATCACCTACATAAGGGTTTGGTACTCTTCTGCCAGTATCCAATTGCTTGTATTCTTTTCCATCTATTGTTATAAGAGTAGCAGTTTGTTCTAACTGTATGGGTACATTGCCTTCATTGAGAAGTGAGATGTAGACTCTTGTTTGCTCATCATCTATAACGACGGTTTGTACCTTAAGTCGAATATCACCATCATAGTAGGTTGCAGGTAGAGATTCGTAGCTTTTTCGCACTTTTGTTTCTTCCTCTACTTCTACAGGATTTTCCTTCTTAGGTTCTTCTGTTTTATCATCTATGTCTTCCTTCTCCACATCCTCTTGTAAAGGAGTTTCTATCTTTACAGTTTGTGTTGCTTCATCCCAAAAAACTTCAGCACCCAATTCCTCAGCTATAAATCTAGCAGGTGTATACGTTCTGCCTTCGTATAGGAGAACTGTATAGCCTTGGGACAGTGGTTTTTCTTCACCATTAAATTCAAAACCGATATACGGAGCAAGAAAAGCTGTAACCTTATCCTCTACATTAGCATAAACATTGAAGGTTAAGGTAGTTAAAGCCCCTATGAAGATTCCTGAAACTAACATTTTACATTTTTGCCATGCCATAACATTTTCCTCCTTTACCATTAAAATAGTTTTAAATAAACCCTATACATATTTAAGTAACTATTTTTAAATCTATGCTGCATAATGCAATTTTATCATATTTTAAAAAAGTTTACCAGCAGTTAGCTTTATTCTTAATCTATTTTTAATAGTTTCTTAATAGATTAGAAATAAAATGAGTCTTACCTATATACCGAAGGATAAATTCTTTTTTTACGATAAAAAGGAGATCTCCCTAAGGAGTCTCCTTTTTATAAAACATTTTAGTATTTACTTCATTCTAGTAAAATGTAACTGTTTGTGTTGCAGCATCCCAAGAATATTCTACATCAAGAGCCTTTGCTAACCAAGCGATTGGTAAGAAAGTTCTGCTGCTTGTGATTTCTGGAGCTACGTCCATTACTACAGGTGTTCCATTTACTAATAATGTTGTGCTTCCGATTGTCATTTGAACAGTTTTGTTACCCATGATTGTTACTGTTCTGTTAGCTTCGTTCCAGATAATGTTGTTTTTAGCAATTCCTAAAGATTGAGCTACAGCACTTACTGGTGCGTAAGTTCTGTTGTTGCTGATATATGGAGCTGCATCTCCACCAGCTGGAATTTCACCAATTGTTAAAGTAACTGCATCTCTTCCTACTGCACTTTCTCCACCAGCTAATACGTCTGCTACTTTAGCAGATACAACGTTATTTTGATCGAAGTAACCAGCATCAAGCTCAGTTGATTTGCTTTCGCTGCCAGGTAAGTGGTTCTTTCTTGCAGATGTTCCACGTACTCTTACGTTTACAGCACCATCAGGGATAGTTCTGTCTACATCAATTGATGCATTTGAAATTTTAATTGTACTTGCCTTTGTACTAACACCTGACTTCTTAATAGTAATGATTAAGTTTGAATCTTTATCATCAACATCGTCTATTTCTAGATCTCCTTCGATAACTTCTACTTTATAATCATTCCATACAGCACCATTAGAAAGGTTAAGCACTAAATCTCCTTCCATTAGGTCTTCGCCTTCAATTTCACTGATGATAATATCAGGAATTGCTTGTGCTTTTTTACCAATATCTACGATTGTTGTTTTTCCTTCGATTTCCATTTCTACAGCTCTTCTAGCTGTACCAAGAACTACTTCTCCTTCTGCACCACTTCTACCAGATACTTCTGCTACGATATCTCCTTCAGCATCAGCTTTGATAGATACGTAGAAAGTTAATTCAACTTTTGCTTCAACAGTAGCGCCAGAATCAGGATTGATAGTTAATTCAAGATAGCTTTCACCACGATCCTTGTATCCGAAGATTGGACCTTCCATTTCATTTTCGTCAATTCCGTGAAGTGTAACATCTGCATCGTCTGCATCAACATCTACACCAAGAATTTTTACCCAGCTTGGGAATTCGATTCTTGTTCTTCTATTTCCTAACAATGCACCGTTTGTTGCTTCTTCAATAATTAAAGTTTGTAATTCGTGAGCTTCATCATCAAAAGCAGCATGATCTAACTCATCAGCATCTTTGCCGTTGTATCCTTCAAATCTACCACTGATAAGTTCTTCAGGCTCACCATCTGCTTTTACGATAACATCAAAATCAGAGTATTTTGCTACTGTGATCGTTTCAGTAGTTACATCTCCACCTGAAACTCTTAATTCTACGTCACCTTCTCTAGCATTCGTTCCTGCTAAAACTTTAAGGTCGCTAATTAAGATAGCACCTCTAGTAGAAGAAGCACTCTTTACCTTTATTGTTATGTCAAGGTCTCTTTCTCCAACATAGCTGTTTACGCTTACAACTTCAGCGTCTAAACCACCGATAAATTGTACGTTGTTTTTAACATCACTGTTTACCCATTCAAAATTGTTTGGTAATCTAAGTTTAATTACGTGATCCTTTTTGCTTAATGCAGCAGCCGAAGTTTCTTCAATACGGATTGTTTCTAATGTACCTTCTTCAGCAAAAGTAACAATATCGTCTACAGTTGTTACTGTAGCACCCTTTGTAGCGTTTGCTACTGTAAAAGTTCCGCTTGTAACTCCAGTATCTGCATCTACAGTTACTTGTACAGTACCTGAACCGTTTACTTCAAAGAATAATGGAATAGCAAATGATGTTGAATCATCGATAGCGTCAATTAAAGTAATGTCTAACACTCTGTCAGTTCTACTTACAACTTCAAATTGTGCTAAGTCACCTTCCGGAATGTTAAGCGCTTTACCAGTTCCTACAAACCCAGAGTAGTTGTATACTGAAGATGTAACACTACCTCCTTCGTTCTTATTGTCGCCTCCATAAGCTGCGCTTCCAGACCATTTAGCGCCATCAATTCTTAATTGGAAACTTATGTTGCTACTTGTATCGAAGTTGTCTCTTTCAATAACTAAATAAGTAGCAGGAGTAAAAGTTCCTTTTGTTTTACCTTCACTATTATAGTCGTCTGCCAATCTTGGCACACTAGTTATAATAGTCTTAGTGTTTCCTGATGCTGCGAAAGACATCATTGGTATCATAGTCAATACCATAGCTAGCGCTAATAATAGAGCTATTTTTCTTTTCATCCTTCTTCTTCCTCCTTTAAATTTTAAGTTTTTTATTTTTTTCTTACTTTAGGATGCTTATGTATTCAACCCCCCAAAGTACAATATTTTAAAGGTTTAAAACCTTTAAAAGCTAATTAAAACAAGCAAGTCTCAAAATTTTTCTTATGTATTCCTATGCACTTACTTTTCACTTGCCCTGTAGCTACGATTATACCATCAGTTATTTCCAAGGTCAACTTCTGATGACAGTTTGTAACATAACTGTAAAATTAGTGTTATCCTTGCTACTAAAACCATTATACACATAATCACTGTAAATTACCATTACAAGTATGTTACAATTTTTTTACCTTTTTTGACAAGCTTCTATTAAAAAAAGCATCGTGTGCCATACTACACTACGCCAAGGGGACAGTCCCCATGACTTCGTTCAGTTCCCGTAGCTTCATTAACTTCGTTTTAAAAAGCACATAAAAAAACAGTAGTGGAGCTTAACTCCTCCACTACATACTATTCTATGTCCTACAAAAAATTCCTGCAAAAAAATTAAATTTTTTATTATAATTCCTTTACTGTCCAATTGCGGCCTTTACAAAGTCTCTAAATAAAGGGTGTGGTCTTGTGGGTCTGGACTTGAACTCCGGATGGAATTGGGCGGCTACAAACCATGGGTGGTCTTTGATTTCTACGATTTCTACTAATCTTTCGTCTGGAGAAATACCGCTGATGATTAAGCCTGCCTCCGTCAAAGCATCTCTGTAATGGTTGTTGAACTCATAACGATGGCGATGTCTTTCATAAATCAAATCCTCCCCATAGGCTTCTCTAGCCTTGGTATCGGCATAGACTTTACATGGGTATAGACCTAAACGCATCGTCCCTCCCATGTCCTCCACATCTTTTTGTTCTGGCATCAAATCAATCACAGGATTGGTGGTATCAGGGTTTAACTCGGAGCTATGGGCATCCTTTAGACTTAGTACATTTCTTGCGTATTCTATCACTGCCAACTGCATACCAAGGCAGATACCTAGTAAAGGAATGTTATTTTCACGAGCATATTTTAGAGCACTAATTTTTCCTTCTACACCACGATCTCCAAATCCACCGGGTACTAAAATTCCCTGTGCTCCCTTTAGAAAATCCTCTACATTGTCTTCTATGATATCCTCTGAATGAATCCAATCAATATCTACCTTCACATTATTATAGATACCGGCATGGGTGAGGGCCTCTGATACAGAAAGGTAGGCATCTCTCAGCTCCACATACTTTCCTACTAGGGCAATTTTTACTCTACCCTTAGGATTTTTATCTCTTTCTACAACTTCCCTCCATTGAGTAAGTTCTGCCTCTTGCGCCTGTAACTTAAGTCGCTTTACTACCAATTCATCTAGTTTTTCTTCCTTTAATAGTAACGGCACTTCATATAAACTCTGAGCATCCATGTTTTGTACCACATGGCCAGGGTCTAGATTGCAGAAAAGACCAATCTTGTCCTTCATTTCCTGAGATAGCGGTTTTTCCGTGCGACATACCACGAGATCTGGTTGGATACCGATACTTCTCAACTCCTTCACACTATGCTGTGTAGGCTTTGTTTTTAACTCTCCTGCCTTTCCTAGATAAGGCACCAAAGTAACGTGGATATACATGGTGCTTTCTCGCCCGACTTCGTATTTAATCTGACGGATTGCCTCTAAAAAGGGCAGACTTTCGATATCTCCTACTGTGCCCCCTACCTCCGTGATGACCACGTCGAAGTTGCCATCTCTACCTACGCGATAAATTCTTTCTTTAATCTCATTAGTGATATGGGGGATGACCTGTACTGTGCCTCCTAAGTAATCCCCTTTTCTCTCTTTGTTGATAACAGCTGAATAAACTTTACCAGAGGTAACACTGCTATATTTACTGAGATTGATATCTATAAACCTTTCATAATGGCCTAAATCTAAATCCGTTTCTGCTCCATCATCCGTGACGAATACTTCCCCATGTTGATAGGGGCTCATGGTACCAGGGTCAATGTTTAAATAGGGGTCAAATTTTTGTAGGGTTACTTTTAGTCCCCTGCTTTTTAATAATTGTCCCAAAGAGGCAGCGGTGATGCCCTTGCCAAGAGAAGAGACTACCCCGCCTGTGATAAAAATGTATTTTGTTGACATGTTGTTTCATCCTTTCTTATAGTTAAAATTTAAAGTTGTTTGTTAAAGTTGTGCTTTATTTCCGCTACGCCATGGGGACGGTTCCATCGTTTTCCCTTCGGTCCTTCGCTACGCTTCGGAAACGCTCGAACCGTCCCCATGACTTCGCTCAGTCCCTGTACCTGTAACTGTTTAAAGTTCTTTGTTAAGTTAATGTTCCTGTGTTACAGGAACAAAAAGGAAAGGGTCACTCTAAAGGGAGAAGATGCTGCTATTTTCCCCCTTTTATGACCCTTATTTCTAGCTCTTGCTTTTCTACTTTTTCTGTTAGGTGATCTACCTTACCCTCCACACGATTGATGGCTTCGGTGTTTTGTAGATATCCGTCAAAAAGACTATTGATTTTGGTAACGACTTCATTTTCCACTTTTGTTTCTAGTTTTGTTAACCGAGTTTCTACACCTGTTAAACGCTGACTATTTTCTTTAACCTCTGATTTTAAATCCTCTACTTCTGATTTAAAATCCTCTACTTCTGATTTTAAGCCACCTACTTCTCCTTTTACACCCTGTAATTCACTATAAATTTTTTCTAACATCAGAAACATTTTTTCTTCCAAGATAATTAATCCCCCTTATCTTGTTTTTTCTTATTATATCCTTTTTTCAGGGGGTTTTTCAATCTATTTTTTCCTTTTTAGTAATTTAATATTCTCTCTCTATAGTCATACCTTATATCCTGCTGAAGATAGTTTACAAGGTTCACCAAGATCTCTGCTCCCTCTGCCTTCGTTAAATTTCTATTAGGCTGAAAGTAACCGTTGTTGTCTCCCTGTACGACCTTCAACTCTCTTGCCAAATAAACCGCATCCTTCGCCCATAGGGGCACGGCCCCATCATCTCTATAACCTGTGGTATATTGCTGGATAGGAGCTAACCCTTCAAAACCCAAGGCTTTGATAATAGCAACTGTAGCTTCCGCCTTAGTGATTCCCTGATTAGGCATAAAATGGTCTTGACCTACTCCCCTCATGACCCCTCTTTCATAAACGGCCTCAATATATTTTTGGTTGGGATTTTCCTTCGGCACATCTACAAAGATGCTAGGGGGTTCTTCCACCGTCCTGACGGCACGGGTCCTTACTGTAGGCTGTTCTTCTTTTTCTATTCCCATCACTACCCCTAAAGCTCTGGCGAATTCTCCCCGACTCATCGGTAAAGAGGGGCCAAAGTTAACATTGTTTGGATAAAAAGCCTCTAAACTGGCTAAGAATAAAATATCGCCTTCTGCCCAGTGACCTGAGATGTCCCGCAACGCAGGTATAGTTAATCTCTTATTTTCAGGATTTGTATCGAGGGTGAAGCTGCTGGTGCCGCTGTTTCTTCCCCTCAACAATTCTCCTTCTTGACTTATCCTCGGTAGATTATAATTATACTTTACAACATTTTCTTCCTTCTCTGTTAAGAGATATCCTCCCCTAAAGCTGATTTGAGAAGGGGCATTGGCTTCATAGTGATAATCCTTTGTACGATTGTGTGCAACACTTACCTCTACTGTTCCCTCCCAAGATAAACCTTCTTCTCCATTGTTGTTGTTTTGTCGGTATTCAATGTAATGGACAATACTTTGTGTCTGCGTAGCTCCCCAATGATGGTCATATCCGACTATTGTTCCTTGCGTGGATACTTTAACAGTCCCCTCGTTTCTATTGATGGTATAGGTTTTTCTTCCGTCCCAATTCCCTGCAAAGTAGGTCACACCAGGTTTTTCGTGAAAAATAGTAGACTGGCTCCATGGATATTGGTCTTCTGTGGTTTCATATCTCACGCCTCCTACGTTGATGGTCTCCCGGTAACGGTTAAGGGATAAGGTTTCTGTCTTTTGATGATTACCATTGGTTGTTGTTTGCTTTGTTAATGTAACATTTCTCGTCAAAGTAACCTCTTTTTCTGTGTTGGTAAGATTTCTATAGGTATAAGTAACACGGTCTCCACGATCACTCACAGTTACTGTGCCCTCTACTACAATAGGTTCTCCTGTGATAAAGATCACTTCGCGGTAGGTGCTTTCATTCTGTATACCGCCTTCATAGCCGGGGATTTCTAAGCCGTAGCCTTGCACGCTAAAGGATAGTATCAACAGTAGTGTTAATAGGATTTGGGCCATTCTTCTTTTCATTTTTTTTCCCCCTTGATTAGTTAGTTGGTTGGACTACGCCAAGGGGACAGTCCCTCAGGCTCACTGGGAAGCGCGAGCCAGATGGACAGTCCCCTTGGCGTAGTCTTGGCTCCATGTACTGATGGTATCTAGAGGAGGATAGGATCGTCCCCCTCTAGATGGGTTATTGTTCTACTACAATAATATAGGCATCATCCCCAGTGGAAGAATTCTTGCTCTTGATAACATAAGCCTTGGCACTTCTTCTTAACTTATGGAATTCATCTTTATCGATAGGTGCATCATTTACAACGATGACAGCTTTATCCGCAAGGATAGTTTCTGAATTCACAGCACTCTCCCAACGTCTGTTTAAACTATTCCAGTGTCTTACATTGCTTAAGGTAATCGTCTCTCCATCGATATCTACTTCAGCTATTTCTCCAATAGCACTATGCTCTATATGAAGTCTACCGCCTTCATAGATATTTACTGGTGTGAGATTTATCGCCAATACTTCCTCATAGGTTTCCCCATCTGTATAGGTTTCTCTCACTACAAAGTAAGCAGCTTTTCCTAGATAGAATCGATCTTCAACCCGTCTTCGTAATTCTTTATCTTCTATGTCTTCTGGGTCAATATATCTAGTATCCATGAAATAACCAGCTTCTATTTCCATTTGTAAATCGCTATCGAAGATAAAGGTGTCTTCTGTCAAAGTCATTCTTCTTCTGCCGGAAACTTCAGTCCATTGATTTTCCTCTAGCTTTAAATAATCTAGACGATAGCCTAACCGACCCATAGTAATTCCATAGTGGTAAATATCCTCTACTGTACCCCTGTAAATCACTAATCGGGTACGATCTATGCGATCCTCCACCATTCCTGTGTACTCTATAGCCACAAAAGAAGCATTTCTATTACCTCTTAATAGATCTGCAGCAACATAGACAATTTGATTTTCGTCTAGGTTCAGCATGTCCACTAAACGATTATTTTTGACTACGATGGTACCGGCGTGGAAGGCAAGTCCCGTATTGTCTACAATCATTCTTCCTGTACCAAAGTTAATATCTGTAATTTTGCTTTCGTATAGTACAGAAGAACCTCCTTTTAACACCAGTTTTGCAATCCTTGGTACCCCATAACTGTTTTCCACCGCTGCATAAACTTCGCTGTTTTTTCTAGTGCTTAAGTTTTGAAGGGATATTTTTTCTGCACCTTCATAAAGAAGATTTCCTTCTGCCTTCAACCTTACCTGATCTCTAGAATGACTTACCCATCTACCATTTTGATAAACAGTAACATTTTTTAGTAAGATTTCTCTATTTCGTTGATCTACCTGCTCTATTTGCCCGCGATATATTCCTTCGATATGACGTTCATGATCTTCTACCCTAATCGTCGCAATATCAGGGCTATAGATATCATTGAAGAAAAGAATCACTCTGTCCCCTTCTTTTATCTCAAATAAGTTAGCAGGACTTTCATTTCTTAAAATCTGTGTTCCGTTGGTAATACGGTATTTTTCTCTATTATTGTTTGCTCTTATTTCTATCGTATCTCCATTGATAAATAGCACATCTCCTACCTTAGTACGGCTACCGGGAGGGATATATCCATGTCTATCGGGGTCCTCTTCCAGCATACCCTCTATGTTGGACACATGATTATTTCTCGCTGTTACCACAATCTCTAACCCATGCATTAATCCTTCAAAATTTACATCCCTGCCGTTAATTTGAATTTTGGCAGAAGGCTGTACCTGTAGAATATGTCTCTTGTTTTGAAAGTCTGTCATCACCAATTGACGATTGTCTACATCAATAGTTTCCACAAAACCTTCTATCGTGGTTGTAGCCCCGGGGTCTACAGAGGCATAAATCACCTCATCATTTTCATTGAGGTAATAGCGCACCCAGTCTCCTCTCCGTAGGCTATTGGATAAACCTAAACTTTCATGTCTTTGTACAGGAAAGTCTCTTAAAGAGGCTTCTGTAACAATAAGATTTTTGCTATTGTCGTCATTTTCTACGGTAAGCACCCTTTTGTTGGCGCCTTCATGCTGTAGTTCCTCTACCGCAGTAATTTCCCCCTGCTTCTTCACTAAACCTCTTTCTTCTAATAAGTCCTCATGAAACTTTACTAGCATTGCTGCCATCTCCCCTCTAGTAAGGGTTTGTTTGGGAGCAAAGGTACTAGCGGAGGTACCAGACATAATACCTTTTTGTAATACAGCCTCTACTAAAGGAAGTTTTTCCGTATCCATTTGGTTTACATCGTTAAACGTATAAACCCTTACTATACCGCTGCCATAGGTTCCCTCCAAACCTAATGCTCTGGCAATCCAGGCAGCTGCTTGCTGACGACTAACAGGACGATTCCATGTATTACGGGTCTCCAGTTGATCTGCAATTTGATTTTGGAGGTTTGTCATCTCTGCTGCTGTTAGTTCTCTACCCTCATAAGCTTCCAACCGGTTTTCTACTTGCTGTTGTAAATTTTCCATCTGCTGAGGCGTTAAGTTCATAATTTCATTGACTTCTTGAGGGGTTACAATGTTGTTTTGTAGCGCCACCTGTAGGTAGCCCTTCCCCCAATGGTCTGCTGTACTGAGTATTACAATATCCCTAACCCTTGGAGGCATCTGCTGTTCTCCCAACCTTTGTGCTTCCTCCTCTTGACCTATGGCCTTAACTAAAATTGTCAAGGCTTCTAGGCGGGTAAGACTTTGATTGGGCTGAAATTGTTGATTTCCCACACCCTTCATCAAAGCTAGGCCAGCAGTTTCCTGAATATGTGCCTTTCCCCAGTGGTTATCGATATCTGTGAAATGAATACCTCTGTATAGGTCACCGCCATGTTGAAGACCCTCATAGGCTGGGTAGGGGCTTAAAGTATCTATAGCAAAGGCTGGGTAGGGGAAAAGTTGTAGTATTAAGGTTATTGCTACAAGGATATATATTTTTTTCTTTAAGTATTCCATGGAGATCCCTCCTTTTCGTTTTAAGTACTCGACGCCAAGGGGGACTGTCTCCTTGGCTCCCTGCTTCTTTTGTTTTAAATCATAAGGATGTTTCGTTTCGAGACGAGGGAACAGTATCTTGTCCCCTCGTCCCTTCACTTTTTTTGAATTACGCTAATCCTTTACCTTAACTTGAACTTGAATCCTTCTATCTATCTGCTAATAGCATTAATTTTGTTGGTTCCTGTAAACTAGCGCTGTTTGTGTTTCTTATTCTAGTAAATTCATGTTTTGAAGCGTTATATTCTCCTATAAAGAGTTTGCTGCTATCAACATTGGCGTAGGATCTGGCGTCAAAGTTAATAGCTAGGTTTCCTGCCTGCAGCATTCGTCTAATAGCTGTGATATCTTTGCCCACCTGTAGGTTGAAGTCGATGCTATAGATATTAGAAGCCCTTCGCTGTGTTCTAGGTACTGCTGAGTAGAAACCTTCTGCCTCCTGTCCGCTTACTTTCTCGAAGATAACTTGAACATGAGCATCTTCCATGTTGCCAGTGGCCCCCTGTATCACCTCACGGGTATACAGACTATTAGGGGTAAAGCTAAAAGTAGCTCTGCCATCGGTGATTATCAGCCTTCTATTTAAAGTCGATAAAAGGGAAACAGGGATAGCTATGATAAACTTATCATGGTTGCTATACTGACTCAAAGAGAAGTCTAATGTATATGGTGTATTACCAGTAGGGATTTGTTCTGTACCTATGGTTTTTACAAGAGCCCCATCTACTACCTCTTCTTTTCCTTCTTTTCTTAATTTTTCAGCCGTTTTTTCTAGCTCCTCTTGTTTATCTTTTAAATGATGATCTTCTTTTGAGTTTAATGTTCTAACACTGACCTCTGCAAATTCTAAGGCACTGCCGTAGCGGTTCAATGCTCGTACCATAAAATCATAACGGGTATCAGCCTCTAGTCCCTTTACTAAAAATTGTGCTCCCTCGGTATCTCCTATGAAACTATAGCTTCTATCAGTAGATTTCTTTCCATAAACTTCATATTTATCTGCAGCATTTAGCACTTCTGGGTCTGAATCAGACCATAATAACTGTACAGTTGATTCATATCCCGGAATAGCTTCTACCACCAGTGGTTTTGTTGGAATAGGAATCTGATAGTCAAAATCTTTATAAGGTTCGGAAACACCTCCGTCAGGATTAATGACAATGATATCATTGCTCTTTAGATCAAAAGCCTCTGGTAGTTTTACCTTCAGGGTTTCTTGATTTTCTACTTGGACAGATGTTGCTTCTATACCTCCGATAACAGCAACATTTTTATTGTTCCCTTCACTATCTACACCTCTTATACCTGTACCCCGTACTTCCATACCACCTGTGATTTCTTCTTCTTTGATAACTTCTCCACCAACAACTACTTTGGCTCCTGCTAGAAACATTCGTCCTGTTATGGTAACTTCTGTTTCTGTATCATTGCTGAAGAGCTTGGTTGGATTTACCGATAGTATTTTCGGTTGACTGATATAGGTATACATGTCGTTTCCTATGGCTCTACCGTAATCATAGTTTACCACTTCTATCGTCTGGGGTCCTACTTTTCCTTCAGGAGCAATAACTTCTAATGTGTTATAGTCAATGTAGGTCACATCCACCTGGGGTATAGGGATACCACCAATAAAGACTTCCACCTCCCTTGGAGCCCCAAGAGAATCCTCGTTCTTAAACTCATTTCCTTTAATCGTAACTCTTGTACCACCAATCGTTGGTCCTTTATTAGGGTTTACCAAACTAATGATAGGGTTACTGCCCTCTATAATGTACTGAAAATAATAGGGACGTCTACTTGCTCCCTCTGGAACTGTATCACCGTAGGCTCTTCCTCCATCTTCGTTAATGACTAAGATTCTTAAATAAGGTCCTATTGCATCTGTGGCAGCAGCAGGTACCGTGATCAGCAATTCATCATCATTCAGTCCTCTACTTTTTACTTCTGCCTGTTTATCTCCAATAAAGACCCTTACCCCAGCCCTAAAGTTTTGTCCTTTAATTATCAAAGGAGATCCTCCTTTAGGAGAAGCAATTGCAAGGCTAATGAGATTAGGAATCCCTTCCACATTCGTCACTTCTACATCTGTAGCAGGAATAATTTCTGTAATGATTGGAGATCTATAGGGGCTTGTATAAGTAAAATCTCCAGAAGCATTGGTACCGTCATGATTATATAGGGTAAGCCTTGTTCTTCCTATGGCTATACCAGGAGGGATCTTCACCGTCACCCTTTGAGCGTTTTCTACCCGCTGGACAATCCCCAACCTTCTTGTGACGATTAATTCAGGTACCTCAGTGCCTTTTAATTCTACTTTGATCTGCTCATCTCCCCATGCTGCTTTTGTGGTGTCTCCGTACTCTTCTGCTATATCCTGCCACGGAATACGGAAAATTGCAGCGTTTCCATCTTGCCTTGCTAATTTGAAACTGTGGGTTTTTGTACTCTGTCTTTCTAGGTAACCCTTCAATTGATTTTCCTCAGGATTTTGTGCATTATAGTTTTTATAATACAGTTTAATATTATCCCCAGAGGAAAAAGCGTCGTAGTGTACGATGATATCTCCCACCGTTACAGTAGCTTGCCCTGACAAAACATCTTGTCTTCCTTTCTCATCTCCAAAGACAACATGCAGTCCACTTTCCACAAAATCTCTCCCTACAATGGTAATTTCGTCTCCTCCTAAAATACCTCCTTGATTAGGAAGAATCTGGGTAATGACAGGGTTTCTAGAACGATACTCAAAGCCATTTTTCAAAGTAGCAGTGGCACCATCATAGTTAATAACAGTAACATCAACCCTGCCGGCTGAATTTCTAGGGGTCTTCTCGACAACAATTAAACTAGAGGTTTTCATGCCTTCCGTAGTATCATTTGAAGGCAGTACAAAGGTTATATCCTCAGGCGGTACTTTCACGCCACCAAAATACACCTCTGGTTTCACCATGTTTCCTGCATATACAGCGCCGGTGACGGTTCTAAAGTTTTCTCCTGTAATTAAAACCCTGCCTCCGCCTGCTGTACTTCCTGTATTTGGTTCAATCCTTGTGATTTTAGGGGTGTAACCTGGATTGACATAAGTATAGCCATCATATTTTGTAAAGGAACCACTATCGGTATTTTGCACGGTTACTGGAACAATAGCACTATTGTTGTCCTGAAGGCTATCAGGATAAGCTGGCACATATGCCCACAGGGTTCGACCGTCATCATCTATATCATATACCTGTGCCGTTTGGGTTCCAAAGTATACTTTTATTCCTGCTGCGAAACCACTTCCCTCTATTTGTACAATGTTTCCTCCTCTATAATCTCCTCTCCTAGGCGTGATAGCTGTGATGGTGGGATGCGTTCCTATATTGACAAACTCAAAGCCTTTAGCTAGTTTATATTTTCCAAGATCAGGGTTCACTACCTCTACATCCAGAGGTTGACCTTCAAAAAAACTGGTATCTGGATCATAGGGGTCAGGAACAATCATATAAATCGTCTTATTATCTACTACAGCTATATTGGAACTATAAGTTTTAATTGGGTTTCCATTACTGTCTTTGATTTCTTGCCCATCAAAGGGGTTTGTAAAATTTCTAGGCTCTTCTGTTATAGGAAAGTAGGTTTTATTGACGTCTTTTCCATCGATCAATACACTGGTACCTATCTTGAACTCCGGGGTAGATCCTTGATGATCTGTTTTGTAGAAATTGTTTCCTTTGATAATAACAAGACTTCCCTTACCACCTGCATTAGGAATAATTTTTTCAATATAAGGACTACTATAGGTACGTATGTATTCAAAATCATGACTAGCCATACCCCCTGTTGCAGGATTAATGATCTGCAAAAAGGTTTTTCCGGCTCTACCGACAGGAGCATTAAATTGTATGGTTCCTGCGGCTACATTGATTGTAGGATTTTGAACAATTTCTCCATCAATGGTAACGATCATATTCGGTTGAAAATTACGGCCTGTAACGGTAACTCTCTCCTGACTTCCTACCCCTACCTTGTCTGGCACTACGGAATCTATATAAGGTTCCACACTAGGCTTAGGAAGATATTCAAAAAAGTTTTGGCGAATAGCAGTTGCTCCTAAATCTCCAGTGGCAGTAGGATTCCTTACGATGACATCGGCAGCTCCTGTATAATAACCTCGTATACTATCGCCGGGAAGCGTAAGTTTTATACGGGTTCCAGTGGTACGAATCTGTCCATCCACGATGTTGTTGTTTTGATCCAAAACCGTCATAGGGATATAGTTTTCTGGGTTTTCAAACCTGTTTGCAGGATTTGATGCATCATAGTTACCATCTGCGGTGGTACTATAAAACATACCTTCTTTATTAATTACCTTATATTGTCCGTTTTTTCCAATAACCACTGTTGGATAATGAATTGTTCCATTAATGTTGCGGACATGAAAATTTTGCCCTTCTAAGGTTATAATGATATCTTTGTCATAGGGACCCTGCTTAGGTATGATATTATTAATTACTGGTGTGGTTTGGTCCGCAGTGAAGGTATAATACTTTGTCTCCCCTGCCGTATAAGGGGCTTGCTCCACTACATACTCTACCTCTTCTACAACATTTCCATTTACCCTCAATAGTACCGTTTCTGTACGAAGACGCACCACAGTTTGACCTGGTGTTCCTACAGCAGCAGTCATTGCGGTAATGTCTGTAGAGGGGGGGAGATCAGAAAGCTTACGGGTGTTGCCATCGTTATTGTTTAACCAGGTCATTTCTGTAATTTCTCCTGGCAAGCCAATCGTTAAAGAAATTCTTCTCTCTATATATCTACCGTTTCCTAAGTCATATTGTATATAAAGTACATTTTGATTATTTCCTGCTGCCTCTATCTCTTGTTGAAAAGAGGGATATTTTAGGTTTTCCTTTGTCCCCTTGCGTACGGTGACTTCTTCTTCTTGATTTATATTTTCTAGGGTGTGTACCGCCACAGCATTGTTTATCGTGATAAAATCAATACTATTTTTTCTACCTACTGGTCCTGAGTTTGGCGCCATATCCCCTACCTGTAATGTAGGATAATTCGATTCGTAATATTGAAACAATTTATTATGTACGTAGGTATCGCCAAGGTAGTTTTGAATCACAATTTGCTTTGGTCCCGCTGTCATTCGCGGCACAATTACTTCTAATCCTTTTTTATCCCCATCGTATAGAAATGTACCATCTCTTCCTTCTGCCTCTATAATGTTTCTGGTAGCCTCTAAACCTCCTATATAGATCTTTGTTTGGCTATTGGTAAGCTCCTGATGGTTTGGAGCTTTAATCCTTATTAAAGTTCCCTGTGTACCTTTTAAGGGGGAGATATCTATTTTTTCAGGGTCTCCAAGGTCTAACGGCTTAATAATGCTAACAGCTTTTTCCAATCTATAGCGCATAGTAACAGCGCCTATCCCTTTCTCAAAAATAATTCTCATGTCATTTCCTATAGGGATACGTGAACCACCGGCCCCTATTGTTACGATATCTCCACTAATGGTGTAATCCGTATCCTTCTCTAACTTACTAGGCGCTCCTGCCCCCTGCATCCAAAGAGTGTAGCCTGATAAGCTGTCAAAGTTGCTGCCCTCTAATCGAAAGATGCTTCCCGTCTCTTTTATGACGTAGGCAGGCCATGAAGGAGGGTTGATCCACTCATTTCCATTATGAATACGATCTATGTCTGGAAGGTTTTCACTGGAAATCATAAACACATTACTGGATTCGACCTCCGTTTCCCCTCCATTGTAGACCAGAGTAAGCTGAATATCCTCATCTAAGACGTTTCCAAAAAAACTTGTTAAAGTTGTAATGTTTTCTGCTGCTATATTTGCATCATTCACAACGGTTAACTGGCTAGAGGGTATCGTCCTGACAACAGTATTTGGTGCATCTTTCCTCCTTACACGAATAGCTTGTATTTGCCTAACATTATAACCATTAAAAATAACACGATAGGAGTAGGTTTTCTTATCGTTCTCTACCCTTACGATTTGTTCTACTTCTATGCTGTCAATGCTAGGGTCTATATTAGCATAGCTGTAGTCTATGAGACTACCACTGACAATCCATTGCATTATCATTGCTATTAAAAGTATGGATGCCATTTTCTTTTGCATTTTTTTCCCTCCTTTGTTTTCTACCTTTATATTCTTATATCGGCAAATTTCGCCAAGGTATTAGTAGTACATTTTACCAAAGTTAATTATGCTAATTATAACATATGTTTCCTATGCTTTCTCTTCTTTCCACTTAATTGTAATATAAATGAAAAATATGGATTATCTAACATACTGATTCGTTAAGTTATGGAAAATTTCTATAGTTTTTCCATCTATTCTCCGATATAATAGATATAAATTGAAACAAAATTTCAAGGAGGCAGACATTTTATGAAGAAAAAAATTTGTTTTTTGTTAAGTACATTGTTATGCTTTTTATCTTTTGTAAATTTTCCGGTTTTTGGTCAGGGATATAGTAGAACCATCACAGGAACCTTCACAAACATGGATATTTTTCTTAACAACATTCCTTTATATTTATCTGAAGAACCTTTTTTTTATGAAGGAGAAGTTTATCTTCCTTTAAATAACCTGGCTAGGCAAATGTACTTCTCAACCGACTATGATGAAACTACTCAAAAAATAGCCATCAATACAAATGGCACACTAAATCATCAAACATCACAAAATTTTTCTGTTGAAGCATTGCAAAGAGATTATTCTATTTTTGCCCTATCACAGAAAATTGAAAGCCTAGGAGGAGAAGTATCTAAAACTTCCTCCAACAAAATAGATGCTGCTGCTGATATAGTAGGCTATCTAGAAAATCGCTATGGGTATATACAGGGTGTCCCTGTTACTTTTGATTTTAGGAATCCCCGTGATAATGATTACTTGCTCTATATTAGCTTTGCTCCTAAAGACAGAACAGCTTTTGAAGGTATTGCTAGACGTTCAGTAGAATATTGGTTAGAAGATATCTTTTATGCTATAAGAGAATTCTACGATTTTAAAGCTGAAGTAGAAGGCTTTGTACGTTCCGGTGCTCCTTCCTATAACACTTATGTAACCTTTGAGACAAAGAATGATACTTTAGCTTTTAATTTTCGAGCTGATAACGAAAGTAGTACTGGCCCCATACAAGTTGATCGAAGAAGCCTAGAATATCATTTAGAAAAGAATTTGTCTTCTTACCACAATATAAATTTTGATTATACCGTCCGTACAAACCAATATGATATTAATTTAATTGTTTATTTTAATGACAGAGATTTCTATCAATGGGGATCTTCTAGACGAAAAAACTACTTGGAACGTCTCAAAAGAGAAATCAATTCCTTTGAAGAAGGGCTTTACGTGTATGGTACTGTTATAGATGATGCTGCTGACGAAGAAATCCTATATTTTGTTTTTGACGATGAAGGTACAATCAATTTTCATGACAATTTATCAGATAAGCCCTCTACAGTACAATCTAGACGAGAGGAGGAAAAATCTACCCCACAAGGTACCATTTTGCATCGTAGTATGAATGTTTGGTTTCTTTATCCTCAATTAGAGGTGGATGGAAGATCCTTTTCTTTGCTAAAGGAAATCTTCTTGATGGGAGACGAAGTATATATTGCTTTATCAGATTTAGCAGATGCTTTGTATTGGGCTTTTGACTATCATTCAGAAAAAAATCAGTTGCATATTCTTGATAATAACTACTATAGTCAACAGAATACCTTCTTAGAGGCTACGCTGTTGTTTGAGAAAAGAGCTGAAGAAGAAAGACTTTATGAAAATCTAGCTTCTATAAAAGAACAGGCAGAAAAACAAAAATTACTACCTTCTCATTACCAAAACATTGAAACTTCCGGTAGGATGCAATCTTACTTAAAAGATTATTTTGAAGACTTTGAAGGCATTGAAACAAGTATTGGTTTTAGCGATATAGGAGAACATTCATATCGTTTGAGGATTACTTATCCTGCCAGTGATTATGTTACATTTAAAAACATAAGGAGAAATACTATAGAAGGCTGGATTGAAGATATGTTCCATGCCATAAAAGAGTTATATGATCCCTATGCTGAAATAAGTGGTTCCATCAGAAGTACACCTTATGATGAAAATAACTTTACTTACATTACCTTCGATGTAGAGGATAGAGAATTGCTCTTTGATTTTGAGGATCATGAAAATCAAGCAACTTCTTATAGAAATCTAGATCCTCAAAGACTAGAAAGAGCTTTAGATAAAAACTTATGGCGTTTTACTGGCGTTTCTTTTAGATATGAAGTTTTACGAAACCGCAGTAATATTGATATAAATGCCTATTTTAGTAACACTAGATTCTACGATTGGGATATTTTCGAAAAAATGGATTATTTAAAAGAGTTGTTAGAAGAAGCAGAGGATGTATATGATAATTTAACAGTGAGCGGCAGGGTGATTGATGACTTTAGAAATAAAACTGCTTTAGACTTTAGCTTTAAAGACGGTAAAATTCGTTCTTATGACTTATTAAGAGATGTTGAGGATTATTTGGATAAAAATTATGGAAGGTTTACTTATAACAATAACACTTTTACGTTTACTTATAAGATTCATGAAAAGAATGATAACACCTTTGATATAAAACTAGAGGGAGACTTCTTCCAGGAAGAAAATCAGTGGAGGAATATTGCTGGTAATGACACTGGTTTACAAGCATTTGAAGCATTCCTTGTGGATGCCTTAGCATTTATTTCTAACTTCTGGGAAGCAGATGTACAAGGAGAAGTTGTGGATAAGGCTTATTCGCCTGTGATGATTAAGACAGTACCTTAGATTCTGTAATATCGCTACGCCATGGGGACAGTCCCTCAGGCACACTGGAAAACGCGTGCCAGATGGACAGTCCCCATGACTCCGCTAGTCCCCTTGGCTTCGCTACAAGCTATAAAGTATGCCTAGAGTTATTTAAAGCCATGCAGTCTCCTGCATGGCTTATTTTTCACCCCTTCTCTATGTATTTTATTCCCTTATCCCTAGGTATTATTTATTTTAATGATTTATAAAACCCTCTTAAATATATCAGCTAAGCATCAGAAAATTCTTCTTTTTCCTAACCTACGCTGCCTTAAAAACTTTTGTTACCAGTACTGTCATATCATCCCTCACTTTATTATTATTTAGATTCAGTGCCTTTTCTAATATTTTATCCGCTAAGTCCTGGGGATTTCTTGTTTCTGTACTAGCCAGGAAATCCTCCAACCACTGTTCTCCTTCTTCTTTGCTCACCTCCAGTATACCGTCAGAAACCATAACAATAAAATCTCCGTCCTCAATTTTTTGCACATTTTCATTATATTGGATATCCTTTAAAATCCCTATTGGCAAAGTAGAGGAATGTATGGTCTCTACCGTTGTCTGACTTCTCTTGATAAAACTTTGAACCGATCCTATTTTAACAAAGTCTACCCTCCCGTTACATAAATCTAATAGTGCCATATCTAAACTTGAAAAGATTTCCTCCGACGATTTCAACATTAACATAGAATTAATTGTTTTTATTGCCACCTCCCGATCAAATCCTGCCTCCATCATTTTTTCTAGCATCGTGATTGTTGCATTTGATTGGCGATGGGCTTTATCTCCTGTACCCATTCCATCGCTTATAGCCGTTAAATATTGGTTGTCCTTGATATCCATAAAGGTGTAAGTATCCCCCGATAAAAGATTTCCTGCCTTCGTCATCTTCGCAACTTTTGTGACGGCGGTATACTGATTAGCTTTCACCAAGGTGAAGCTACAGCCCTTTCCATCCCTTTGATAACTACAGGTACCGGGTTTTTTGACAAGTTTACTGCCTACTGCTTCAGAAATAACCGGTATGAAGTTGTTAATACAGCTCTCTCTATGATAACAAGGGTTTTTCTCTATCGTTATTTCTAGGTTACCCCCTTGGTGATCAGTAACCATAATATTTTTTACCGATAGACCCGCCTTATCTAAGGCTACATACAAATCATTTTCTAAATCTATATCAAAAGTGGTTTCACTACTCAAATCCTTTGCCATGTGTCGGACAGCTTCTGCCACCCCTTTGAACTGTTCTCCTACTAATTGTCTATTTTCAATAAACTGTTGTTTCCAGGTCATATCTAAATAGTTTAGCTCGTAAAGATGCGTCATTTTTTCCATTACTTTTTGAGGATGGATACAACGTTTTCGGATTTCCTCTGGTAAGCTTTCTACCTCAATACTGTCCCTCGTTTCTATTAAAACCAATAAATCTGCCATGCTTTGATAAGTGGCATTAAAATTTTTTTCCCAACAACTTCTTTTCATACCACAGTTGCTACAAGTATAATTCGCCACCTCTTGAATGAGATTTGTCAAATCATCCTTTTCGAAAATTTCATATTTGTCTGAAATTTTTTCAAAGGTTGCCGCCAACTCGTGAAATGCTCCAGAAAACTCCATGAGTTTTTCATAAGTTTGTTTTTTCATTCTTTCGCTATGACTTTGATCAGCATAAATGATACTTTTAGGATTATTCGTAAACTTTTCTAGATGCTGAATCCATGTTGCTGGCAACAATAAGAACAAAGCAAAAGCTAAAAAGATTTCTCTAAACTGAATAAACACTTCATAATATCCATTGATATAGAAGGTTAAAATAGCATTACCTATTAAAAACCCTAAACCTGTTCCAAGTTTTCCCGTATCTTTAAAAATTCCCGCTAATAAACCTGAAAATCCAAAAATTCCTATAACCACTGGTGGTATACCAGCAATGGACATGCTGGTGATTAACCCCAAAGTGATTCCCACTGATGCCCCTACTGCTGTACCTCCATTATATGCAAATAAAATGGTCAAGAGTATGGCGATACTATTTCGTAAGGACAACTGAAAAATAGATACTTCTTGAATACCTGTTAAACCTATAGCCATTAATATCGCCACACAAATAATCTCTTCTGTTGATAAAATTTTTCTGTTTTTACTTTCCAGCATGATAGGTAAGGCGTAGGATGCGATGTATACTATAACGAAAATCACTAAGGCTTCAAAGGCCACCATCATCACATCGTAAAGATAGAAGGGCTGAAAACTTAAAAAAATGATGCTCACCGTTAAGTAAGTAAATCCACTAATGAAGGCGGCTTTTAAGGTTTTTAATTTTCGTAGGTCCATCGCATACTGAAATAGTAGATAAACAATCCCCAGTGTAATGCCATAAGGAACACTCTCATAAATTCCCTTGACAGTGATAATTCCCAGCAGGGTGGTAATCCCTAAAGAGGCATATTTTCTATCCTTGTGGTTGAAGGCTGTGAAGAAACCTATGCCAAAGGGAGTAAGTCCCTGAAGAATGCCCGCTCTTCCTAATAAAAAAGCAATCATATTTAATAAAATAAGTTTTTTACTTGCTTTTAAAGATGTAAATATCGTTTTCTTTTCTCTACTTAAGTGTACTGGTAATACTGTCGGCTTTTCTGCCATGGATAAATCCCCCCAATTTAAAACTAAAATTAAAAAGTTAAACCTCCTCTTGTTTTGTTAGGGTCATTTTATCAGAGAATTTTTAAAAGATTTGTCAAGAATAGGAGACTGTTTAAAAAAACCTTTTGACAATTCCTTTGACGTTTTTGACAAGAAAATTGAAATATATGGTAGGTACTACATTTTCAATACATGATATCATGAGGCGTGCTTATAAGAAGACATGTTTTTTTGGCGAAGTCTTGTGGTTTATGAAGAAAAGTTTTATGTATAAAAATTTGCAACCTGCTATAGAATAGTAAGTTGCAAATTTTTATACATGAGTCCCTCTAGGTTATCATATTCACTGACGGTAATAGATGTTATGGCTAAATTTTTCATAATAGCTTGTAAAATCGCTACTCCTGCCACAATAATATCTGCTCTTTTAGGATGGAGACCCTTTAGTTTTTTTCTTTCTTCTATTGTGAGGCCAGTTAATTTTTCTTTTATGCTATTAATATCTTTTAAACCCAAAGAATAATTGTGAACCTTTTCCATATCATAGGGGTCAAGCTCTTGATGTAAGGCTGCTAAAGTGGTGATGGTGCCGCCTATGCCTATTAACTGTTGAATCTTTTTTTTCTTTAAACGATTAAAGGTAGTTTTCATTATCTTCTCGACGGTTTCCTGGAGTTCCCCTTCTTCCCCTATCCGCTCTGTTATTCTGACAGCACCTACATTTTCACTGATGCGTTCCTGAAGATCTGTACCCTTTCCTAAAATAAATTCTGTGCTGCCTCCCCCTATGTCTATAACAAGGGTTTCTACATCTGAATTTTCTAAACCCATCAATACTCCTCTATAGCCCATTTCTGCTTCTTGCTTCCCTGTCAGCACTTCTATAAGGATGCCTGTCTCATCAAAAGCAGCCTGAACAAAGTCCCCGCCATTCTTAGCATCTCTTACCGCACTGGTGGCAATGGCAAAAATCTTTTCTACACCGTATTCTTTGGCCTTTTTTACAAAATCTTGAAAAGCCTGAAGATTTCTTTCCATGCCTTCCTCTGTAATAAAACCCCCTTGATCTACCGCTTGTCCTATACGGGTAGTGTTGATCTCTTTTGTTCTATGTATGATGCTATTTTCTTCTATTCCCGCCAATAGTAGTCGCATAGAATTTGTACCTATATCTATAGCAGCATATTTTTTCATGTTTTCCTCCCACGCTACGCCACGGGGACAGTTCCATCGTTTTCCCTACGCTCGCTTCGGAAACGCTGGAACCGTCCCCATGACTCTGCTATTTTCATTTTTATTTCCATAACTTGTGTGTATAAAAAAAGCCAGGCTTCTCCCTGGCAGTGATTTTATATTTTATTTCTAAATCCATTGCCCTTTCGACCATTGGACTTACTTTTGGATTTTAATACTTGCATCTTTTCTTCACTTTCCTTCATAAACTTGCTAATCTTGTCATCAAAAGACATTCTCGAGGAGTCATCCTCCTTTACACTCCAATCTACTTCTACAGGTCTAACGGACTTTTTATTTTGTGCAGCAGCTTGTCGAATAGATAGACTAATCTTGCCATCCTTACCAATAGATAGTACTTTTACCTTTACTTTTTGTTTATCCTTTAGATAATCATGAATATTTTTTACGTAGTCATCTGCAACCTCTGAAATGTGTACTAGTCCTGTCTTACCTTCTCCAAGATCAATGAAAGCACCGAAGTTCGTAATCCCTGACACTGTGCCCTCTACAATCTTACCTTCCTCTGCCAGCATAAAAATAATATTCCTCCTTGAGCAATTGATTTGCAAACCAAATGATTGTAATTTGCCACTTATATTATATCAGATTCTATGTAATGACTCAAGTAGAGAGAAAAAATATTTTTACTGCTGTCCAATGTCTATAATTAACATTTCTTCTGATCCAATCATCTTCAACTGCTGTCTTGCTATTTTTTCTATATACTCGTCATCATTGCTGATTTCCAGCTGTTGTTGCAGACTCTCAATATCTCTTTGGATTTCTTCTACTTGTTGTAAATAGCTAAGTTCCTGTTGCTTTAGCCACTCCATTTCTTGTTTTTGTTGATACAGTGTAATCATCATGTAACAACCCACCAAACATAATACAAGGATTCCTATTCGTTTTGTTTTATTACTTCTCTTTTTCTTCTGCACAACAACACCCCTTGTTTACTTTTTCTTAAAATAGGTAGAGATGTTTTTCTTGGTTCTTTCCATCATTCTCCCTGGTAGTTTAAAATATTTCTTTGTTTTATAGTATATAGGCTTTGTTTTTCTTTTGCAATAGGAACAGGGCACCTCTATTAGACATAATCCTACATGAAATGGATACATGATGATTTGATAGAGGTCATAAAGAAAGCATTTTATTATTCTCGATAAAAATAATATGCCCTTTATAACAATATGACTTAAAAGGAAGGTATAGGTGGAGGCACCTATTAAAAATCCTAGAAAGTTATAAAATCGCAAAGCACCTTGATTACTGATAATCAGTACATAAAAGGCCACAATCGATATGATCATCCAAAAGAAAAAATCTTGTATAAAAGTGGCGATTTTTTTTGGATGAAAAATTCTTCTAAATATTTTATATAGATCGTAGATAAAGCCGATTAAAATTCCCCCATAGATGGTGGCCAACAGTATGTAGGTTTCTTGTGATATGGAAATCATGATTTCACCGCCTTGTAAATTAATATTAAGGACTTATAGTAATTATATTCCTTCACAGCTTGTTTGGTGACTGTCTCATAAAAAAACTGCCGAAGGATTTTTCGGCAGTTATTTAAAAATTTTATTAAAAAAACCAGAACTTTTGGCTGTCAAGGTATCTCTGCTACTGTAGGTCATAGCGTGAACTGTGCCGGTGATGGCTACCTGGCCTTCCTCTAGATTTAATTTTTTTACATCCAGACCCTCTCCCTTGATTGTAATGACTCCTGCTATAGTATCTACTACGATTAGTTCACTGTTGAAATTATTAACATGTTCTACCCCAGAAACAGAAAGTTTTTCTCTGTTTTCTAATATAAGACTATGGCCTTTAAAACGATTGGTTTTCCGCTCCTCCATCATATCACCCACCTTTAGCTAAGATGCTTTTCCCTTAATTCCAGTGTATTCCAAAGGATTCGTCCATTATGTATAAAATATTTTTTATAAAATAAAAGCCGCAACTGCGGCTTTTATTCCCATAATTTTATGACTTCTATGTCTTTAAAATAATGTTTCACGATTTCCTCTGCACTTTTTCCTTCTTCCGCCATTTGATAGGCGCCCCATTGACTCATACCTACACCATGACCATAACCTGTACCGGAGAAGGTCACTTGATCTCCTTCCACTGAGATATCTTGTAATTGCGTAGATTTCATTCTTGTACTATCTAGTGCCAACCTGAAGGCTGGTGCCATGACAACAGCTTCTCCAATTTGTAGTTTATAGGCCCTTCCGGAAGGACCGGTTTCTACCACTTCAATGCTATTAAAATCTCCCGGTTCCTGTCCTGTGGTTTGAACGGCTTCAATAATCTCTGCCTTTGTAAAGGTTTCACTCCAATTGACATCATCCTCTGGTGCTTTCTCTGAGTCTGGTGATTCAACGGAATGAATATAAGGTGGATCTTCCTCATCTAGTCCCAAACCTTCTACAGCCATAGCTGTTTGTCCTGCTGCATGGGCATGAAACCATGCTTTAATATATCCATTATTATGTACAGCCACTTGCCCTCTTGTATCATTGATGGCTTGTATGATCCTCTCATTGATTCCCTCATCATTCCATGCCTGAGCTTCTTCAATATCTGTAGATACATCTGCTCCTTCGTACTTGGAACCTCCTATATCTGTAACAAACTCCATAACAAAGGTTCTAGCTAAAATAGCTTGCGCCTTTAGGGCCTCCATCGGCCAATCATTTTGCATCTCTCCTGCTAATACTCCCTGTAGATACTCTTCAAAGTCCATTTCTCTAGATTCTTCAGTCTCTACAATATGTACCGTCAATCTAGGCTCTTGTCCCTCTCCTTGGCTGATAGATTCAGGAATTTCCGGAGCTTCTTCTGTTCTCTGGGGTGTTTCCTGCCCTTCAGGTCCTTCTGGACGTCTTTCAACCCGACATCCTGCTAATGTTACTATCAACATAATCACCAATAGTAATACCCCGTATTTTTTTAATCCTTTCATAGGAATCCTCCTTATAAAATTTCTCTAGATTTTGCAAGTTTTAGATGTTCTTAGTATTTGAGATAAAAGGGATTCCTATGCAAATTTTTCGTTGATATACCTTGAACGTATGTTTGTTTTTGTTCCTTGAAATTAAATGTTTATGGTATAATATACCTATCCTCCATGAAAGGAGGTGAGTATAATTGTCCCATCAAACAAAAGACAAGATAGAATACATAGTAAAGTTTATTACCGCCATCGCAGCTCTCATTACAGCAATAGCTACCTTAATCAATGTTCTAAGATGACAAAAAAAGAAAAACAGGTGCCACCCACCTGTTTTTCTTATGAATACAATTGTCCCATCTGCTACACTAAATACTTCTTGTATTAATTATAATATACCATTTTCTATAATATTATGCAACAAAATCATGCTTTTTACTCAACCAACCGAAACATTTCCTTCGCTTCGTCCTTTTTCACATGTTCAGAAACCTGTGTAATCTCTGCTTTTAGGGAACGGTCGCCAAACTGTATTTCTATTTCATCACCTATGTTCACTTCTGTTCCCGGCTTCGCTGTTTTTCCGTTGATAAAAACTCTGCCTTTTTCACAAGCTTCTTTAGCTACTGTTCTTCGTTTTATGATTCTTGAAACTTTAAGATATTTATCTAAACGCATTTAGCACCCTCCCCTCACTCCATTATAAAATAAAAATCAGGGTCAGCCCTGATTTTTATTAATCATTCATTTTTTCTTTTAATGTTTTACCTGCTTTAAATACAGGAGCTTTTGAAGCTGGAATATCTATTACTTGTTCAGGATTTCTTGGATTTCGACCTTGTCTTGGTTTTCTCTCTCTTACATCAAAAGTACCAAATCCTACTAGTTGTACTTTATCTCCTTCTACTAATGCTTCCTCAACACTTTCCATAAATGCATTTAACGCAAGTTCAGCATCCTTTTTAGTTAATTGACTTTTTTCAGCTATTCTTGCTACTAATTCAGCTTTATTCACTTAAATTACCTCCTTCGTATTTTAAAGTACGTATAGCATATTCTCTGAAAGTTTGCAAAATCCTTCTTTTTTACTAATATTGCTCACATTTTTTCAGCTTCTTTGCTTCGCTTTCTCCCATAGTAAATCCATTTCTTTTAGCGTCATCTCCTCTAAAGTTTTTCCTTCTTTAGCCGCTGTCATTTCTATGTACTGAAACCTATTGATGAATTTTCTACAAGTAGCGTTTAAAGCATCTTCTGGATCTACTTTTAAGAACCTACTTAAATTTACTGCTGCAAAAATCAAATCTCCTATTTCCTCTGAAAGCTTAGCAGCATCCTTCGCTTTTTCAGCCTCGAGGACCTCTTGTAACTCTTCTTTTACTTTACTGACAACATCCTTTAGCTCATCCCAGTCAAAACCAACATTTGCTGCTTTTTTCTGAACCTTCACCGCCTTCAACAAGGCTGGCAATTCTTTTGGTATCATTGTCATAGAATCTGCTATACTTTTAATTTGTTTTTCTTGTTGTTTTTGTTGTTCCCACGTTTGCAGTGCTTCTTTTGAGGTATCTGCCTTTACCCCTCTAAAAACATGTGGATGTCTAAAAATCAGTTTTTCGCAAATGCCCTGTACTACATCTTCCATGGTGAAAACATTTCTTTCCTTTGCAATCTGACTATGAAATATTACCTGTAGCAGCAAATCTCCTAGTTCTTCCTCCAGCAATATATCATCCTTTTTATCAATTGCCTCTAATACTTCATAGCTTTCTTCTATGAGATAAGGCTTCAGACTATCATGAGTTTGCTTGATATCCCAAGGACAGCCCTCTTTACTTCTTAATATTTCCATGATTTCCACCAAATTATTCACATTATAGTATTTTTTTTGTTCCGTGTCAATCCCTGGTATATAAAGACTTGTAAGATAATCAATCCAATCTAGGCGGTCTAGCATGTAAAGAGGTATTTTTTCTATCCTTTGGAGTTGAGGAATACCAGCATTTTTCACTACAAATATCTCCTGTTCATCCTCATAATAGTTCATTAGTCTTAATTTCACCTCAGAAGCAATCAGGGGATCATAAACCTGGGTAATAATATTGGCAATGGCTGTATCCGGTTCCTGCTTCTCTAGCTGTAGGCCATCTAGTAACTTGAATCCATTAACAGGGTCCACTTCTAATGCCATAAACATGGCATCTATAAAACTCATGGCAGGATATACTATCTTTTCTATCTCTTTTTCTTTCCTACAGGCTTCTATTAACATCTGCACCGTATTTTCTGCTACATAAGGATGTCCCGGCACCGCATACAAAATATCCTCTCTTTTTGCTTTGTTTACAAGGTCATCTACAATATGCTGGTATACTTCTTGAAAATCTTCTTTTTCCTCATAAACAGCATCAAATGTTTGATACACGATGCCTTCTCCCTTGAGATAAGCTACTACAGGATGCTTTTCTGTCCTGAGGTATATTTTTTTATGTTGTTTCATGGCTGTTAATGTAGCTAAGGTTAAGTGTTCCTTCGCCCCAGGTCCTAAGCCCACAATAGTAAGTTTGGCTATCTTAATCACTCCCTTCTTAAGGTACGTATAGATGCGCGCTTCTAAAGTTAAATTTTAAGGGCACACATCTATATACGCCTTTGAACTTGAACTTTAACTTTAATGCATAAGCTTCAGTTTACGGAGCAACTTTAATAGTTTGCTGCCTCCTGGTAATAGATCAAAGTCTTCTTCAATAATCGTTTTTGTTTTTAAAAGCATCACACCATAAACAGCTGCTCCTATAGCAATAGATATCACAGTAGAAAGACTATTCCCAAGGAAGTTATATAGCTGTCTGTAAAGAATAAAAACAACTGCTCCCATAACTGTTACAGATAAAACTGGTTTTATAATAAACTGTTTTGGCTCAAAAGCCACCTTTGTCTCTTTCTTTACTGCTATAAAGTTTAAAAGAAAAGCTACAAAGTAAGCAATCACAGTTCCTATCGCAGCACCTTTTACATTTAAAGCAGGGATTCCTGTTAATACATACGTAGTAATAAATTTAAACCCAGCCCCCACCATGAGGTTTCGAACAGGAATATCAGGCTTTCCTAACCCCTGTAGTACACCTGTCAAAGCTTGTAGTGGTGCTAAAAAGGTTACAGCAAAGGCTAAGAATAAGAGTATTCTACCTATGGTAGCTGGTTCCCTAGGATAAAGCATTGCCATAATCGGGGTAGATAATACCGCCAATCCTGCAGATGCTGGTAAACCAATCAGCAAAGCTACCCGAAGAGCTGACCGTATATCTTGTCTTGCGCTATCCCAGTCATTTTGAGCCGCCGATTCTGAAATTACCGGCACGATACTGGTAGCCAATGCCAGCGTTAATACTTGTGGCAGATTTACAAGTGCAGCTGCCATCCCCTGCAGCTGTCCATATAAGCTATTCGCCTCTTGATAGCTAAAACCTGTGGCCTGCAGCCTTCTTAATACTATAAATGTATCTATCATATTAATGAGTGGCATTACAGCCGCTCCAATCGCAATGGGGATAGCAATTCTTAAAAGTCTTTTGATAATCTGTTGAGAAGTTTCTTCTTCAGCATCAATAGCCTGTCCCTCTAAAGGCAGAATATTGTTTTCTCTTTTTTTATAAAGGAATGCCATCATGCCCAGAGCAGAAGCGGCTCCTATAGAAGCACCGAAGGCAGCACCTCCTGCTGCATAGATTACGCCAAATCGTCTTAAAAAGATATATGCTAAGGAAAAACCAAACAATACCCTAGCTGCCTGTTCTATTACCTGAGAAACAGCGGTAGGCATCATATCCTTCATGCCCTGAAAATAACCCCTAAAAGCGGCTAAAGCAGCAACAAAAAATACCGCCGGCGCCAGTGCCACTACTGCATAGTAGGCATTTGGACTTTCAAACACATTGTTTACTAAAAAGGTAGTTAGCAGCGCTAAAGCCACCGATCCCACAGTCCCTAAAGCTAATAGTAGGTAGAAGGAAGTCTTAAAAACCTTATGAGCCCCCTGATAGTCTGCTCTCGCTCTCTTTTCTGATACTAATTTGGATATAGCTGTAGGAAACCCAGCAGCAGTAAAGGCCAGCAAAAAATTATAAACCGTATAGCCTACTTGATAATAGCCCATACCTTCTGATTCAATAATATAGCCCAAAGGGATTCTAAAAAACGCTCCCATTACCTTTACAATCATTCCTGCAGCTCCTAAAATAACTGCTCCTTTTAAAAAGGTATCCTTCTTCATTATTCATTCCTCCATATACTACTTTATGCTTTATTGCTTTGAAGATTAAGTCCCTGAAGAACACAACTTAATAATTTCCTAATTGATTATAACAAACTTTTACTAAAAAAAACAGCCCCGACATTGCGGAGCTTTAACATTTCTATTGTTCCATTTGTTTTGACAAGAAGGATGCAGCTGTTGTAGCTATTTTTTTCTCAACTTCTCCCATATTCACGCCTTTGTTTTTAGAACAAATAATCACTGTTCCTATGGGATCTCCCTGAGTGACAATAGGGGCTATCACCTGAGCTGTATATTCCCCTTCATCTCCCTCATCAGAAGCGATTGGGTGCATCTGCTCTCCTTCGTTAAATAATGTTGTCTCTCTTTCTTCCATTATTCTCTCTAAAGCCTTACTTATACGTTTTTCTAAGTATTCTTTTTTAGAATGACCAGCTACTGCTATAATCGTATCCCTATCAGTTATAATTGCAATGTGTCCTAAAGCTTCTTGTAAAGATTCTGCATACTCTGTAGCAAATTCACTTAATTCTCCTATAGGAGAGTATTTTTTTAGTATAACCTCCCCTTCTCGATCTGTAAATATTTCAAGAGGATCTCCTTCTCTAATTCTAAGAGTTCTCCTAATTTCCTTGGGAATTACTACTCTGCCTAAGTCATCTATACGTCTTACTATTCCTGTAGCCTTCAATATGATTCCCTCCTAAGTTAAAGTAAAATTTTAGTGTAATCATAGTATTTTACCAATCTTTGTTTTTTATTCATTGGAAGGATTTGCTTTTTACACAAAAAAAAACAGGTATCTTTAATACCTGTTTTTACCTAAAATTCTTCTCTTTTATTAATTTCTGCTTTTTCTATCAATGCTTCAACGTGCTCTTGATATTCTTGCTCCTTTAAAAATTCAATTAAATACAATTTAACATCTTCATATTTTTGGGTCTCCCGAATAACATCTTCTACCAGAATAATGTGGTATCCAAATCTAGTTTCCACAATATCGCTAACTTCCCCTGGTTCTAAAGCAAAAGCTGCTTCCTCAAACTCTGTTACCATTTCACCTCTACCGAAGTATCCTAAATCTCCTCCACGTTCTGCTGCCCCCGGTTCTGTAGAATACTGAGCCGCCAATGCAATGAAATCTTCTCCTTCTTCAATCTTTTGCAAAACTTCCTTCGCTGTATCTAGTTCCTCTACAAGAATATGTCTTGCACTTACCTCCTCCTGTATAAAGAAGGCTGGATTGTCGTTATAATAAGCCTCAGCAGCTTCTTCAGCAATTTCAAGATTTTCTATAAAAAAATCTCTATATTTGTGAAGAATGATATCTTTTTCAATTTGTTGCTTCATATAGGCTTCGTCTATATTATTTTCCTCTGCAAACTGTTGAAATGATTCATTTTGATCCTTAAAAACTAAATACGGTTCATAAGCTGCTTGTATTTCTTCTTCTGTAGCTGTAATATTATTTTTTCTTGCCTCTTGAATAAGAACTTCATCTGATACAATTTTGTCTAAAAGCTGCTTTTTTATGGACTCTAAAAGTGTGACACCTGTACCCATATCTTGTATCAATATTTCCGCCCCGAACTGTGCTTCATAGCTCATTCTTTGTAATGCTAGGGTTTTTTCAAATTCTCCCATAGATATACTGTTACCATTTACCACTGCTACAGCATCCTGTGGTATCTTAGCAGTACTAGAACACCCTATAAAAAATAAAGCTATCATAAGTACAGCAGCTATTACCACCATAAATTTTTTACTGTTTTTTAAAGGCATTTTTATTCACTCTCCTTCTGTCTATCTTCTATTATAGCTAACTGGCAGCCTTTTTTAAACCACTAATTTTTTCTATTAAACCCTTTATGTCTAACAACACCTTATATTGATCTTGTGTCTGTATTTTGTAAGTGATATAAGGCTGCTGCCCCCCATGGATCGTTACCTTCCATCGATAGCTCTCCATAACTTCAACAATATTTTCTGGTCTTAGTACCTTAGCTTCTCTAAACTGTATACGGATACTTTTCTCTTTCTGAGAAATATATTGGATTTTTAAGTTCTTTGCCAAGGCTTTAATATAAGAAATCAGCAGTAAATTCCTTACACTTAGGGGAATGTCTCCAAAACGATCTTCTATCTCTTCTTCAATAGCATACATATCTTCCTCGTTACGAATAGAAGCTATTTTCTTGTAAATCTCTATTTTATGACTTGGATTGGAAATATATTTTTCTGAGATATATGCATCTACATTTAGCTCCATCATCGTATCTTCATATTTTTCTATTTTTTCTCCCTTTAGTTCTCCTACCGTCTCCTCCAATAACTTCACATAAAGATCATAACCAATGGAGGCCATGTGACCATGCTGTTCTGATCCTAATAAATTTCCTGCTCCCCTTATTTCTAAATCCCTCATAGCAATTTTAAACCCTGATCCAAATTCTGTAAACTCTTTAATGGCCTTGAGACGCTTTTCTGCTACTTCTGATAAAATTTTATCTTTTTCGTATAGAAGATAAGCATACCCTTGGCGATTGGACCTTCCAACTCTGCCCCTTAACTGATATAACTGAGAAAGTCCTAATCGATCTGCATCTTGTATAATGATGGTGTTGACATTGGCAATATCTAAACCAGTTTCTATAATGGTGGTACATACCAGCACGTCATATTCTCCATGATAATACTCCAACATTAGCTTTTCTAGCTGCCTTTCACTCATTTGACCATGGGCTACCCCTACCCTGGCTTGGGGCACTAAACTTCCTAATTTTGCTGCCACTTGATGGATTCCCTGTACCCGATTGTAAACATAATATACCTGTCCTCCTCTAGCCATCTCTCTTGTAAGAGCATCTGTAATTAAGGATTCATTATAGGAAGCTACATAAGTCTGTACAGGGTATCTTTCCTCTGGAGGGTCTTCAATCACACTCATATCCCGCACGCCAATCATAGACATGTGCAGGGTTCTAGGTATAGGGGTGGCTGTTAAGGTTAATACATCTACAGATTTTTTCAGCTGTTTTAATGCTTCCTTATGCTTTACACCAAATCGCTGTTCCTCATCTACGATCAATAATCCTAGGTCCTTGAAAACAACATCCTTTGATAAAAGCCTATGGGTACCAATCAAAACATCTATATTCCCCGTTCGTACACTTTCTATGGTATGTTTTTGTTGCGTCGGTGTCCTAAAACGACTTAACATCTCTACTGTTACAGGAAAACCAGAAAAACGTTCCTTAAAGTTATTATAGTGCTGTTGCGCTAATATGGTGGTGGGTACTAAAACTGCCACCTGCTTACTGTCCATAACACATTTAAAGGCACCTCTTATAGCCACTTCTGTTTTACCATAGCCTACATCACCGCAGAGCAACCGATCCATAGATCGATCTACTTCCATATCTTTTTTCATTTCTTCTATACACCTTATCTGATCCGGGGTTTCTTCATAGGGAAATAAATATTCAAATTGTTTTTGCCAATCGGTATCCCTTGAGAAGGCATAGCCTTTGCTTTTTTCTCTTTCAGCATAAAGCTTTAAGAGATCCTTAGCCATATCCTCGATGGCTTTTTTTGCCTTTGCCTTCGTTTTAACCCATTCTGTGCCTCCTAATTTGTTGAGCTTTGGTGCTTTATCATCAGCACCTATATATTTTTGAATTAAATCCATCTGATCGGTAGGAAGATAAAGATTATCTTCTCCGGAGTAACGAATTTTTAAATAATCCTTTTTTACGCCCTCCACCTTTAATTCTTCGATACCTATATATTTTCCTATACCATGCCCCTCATGAACCACATAATCCCCTACCTGAAGGTCTATAAAAGACTTTATAGGGGAAGTATCCTTCCTCTTTATCTTTTGCTTTTTCTTTTTATACGCCCCGTAGATTTCATAGTCAGTGAAAAGGATATATTTTATATCTACATATTCAAAACCCCGATGAAGGTTTCCTTGAAGAATGACTACTTTACCCTTATGAGACGCCTTAGCATCGTCTTTTACAAAAAACTCTGTTAACACCTCTTCTTCCCTTAATAACTCCAGCAATTTCATTGCCTTTTCCTTTGTAGTTGTCACAATTCGAATTTCATAACCTTTTTGTTGCAGTGAACTTATTTCTTTTACAAAATGATTCATTTTACCATAAAAAGATTGAACTGGTCTAGAGATAAAATTAATAATTTTTTTAGGCTGTAAATCTGGATGATTTTTGGGTAGAAGACTGGAAGTCACCAAAGATCGGTCTTTTAATCTTTTAATAATTTCTTCATAGTTAAACAAAAGGTGTGCTTGATTAGGTAATACTTCTCCTCTTTCTAAGAGGGTTTTAAAGTTTTCCCTGAACTCCTCTAGATATCCTTTTATCTTTTCCTTTCCTCGATCCGGTTCGTCTACAATAACAATAGCTTCCTCCTGAAAATAGTCTATCAAAGAAGCTGCTTTTTCATAGATATAGGGTAAAAACTTCTGAATTCCTTTAAATCTTCCAAGGTTAGAAAGTCTTTCCACTGCCTCCGCTATTTTTCCCTGCAGCTTTTCTCCCGCAGCAGGGTCTAGTTTTTTTAAGGTGTTTTTTAGTTCCTGTGATAGTTGAGGTACTGTTTTTTCGTGGTGATTGACTTCTATAATAATTTCTTTAGCTGGATAAACTGTTATTTTTTCAATTTTTTCTATAGATTTTTGTGTTTCTACTTCAAAGTACCGAATTGAGTCTACTTCATCATCGAACAGTTCGATACGAATAGGATTTTCTTCTGCTGGAGGAAAAATATCAATAATTCCCCCTCGAATACTGAACTGTCCCTTTGTGTCTACTCTTTCTACTCTTTCATAATCCTGCAAAATAAAGTTTTCTGTCACCTGCTGGAGGTGAATACGTTGTCCCACGGTAAAAGCTAGTTGATATTTTTTATAGATATCTACAGGAGTAAGTTTTAATAATAGTGCATCAATAGATGCTACTACAATGCAAGCTTCCCCCCCTACTAACTTATTCAAAGCCTTTATTCTTTCTTCACTAACCTCTTCGCTGGTGGCTTCTACATCATAAAATACAATATCCTTTGTAGGAAAGAAAATGGCTTGATCTTCAACATAAAACTTTAAATCTTGATAAATTTGTTGTGCTTCTATTTCACTATAGGTCAGCAGACAAAGCTGTCGCCTTAGTCCTTTATATAGCCCATAAGCAACATGCCCCCGTTGAGAATCATCTAACCCATGAAGGCTTACCGAAGATTTTTCTTCCCTCAAGGTTTGTGCTAACTGTAGATATTGCAATGAGTTTTCTAAAGGTGATAATACTACATTCTTTTTCATATTTTGCACCTGCTTTTACAATTTTTTAACTACATACCAATTCCATCCACTATGGAATATCCAAGATACCAAAATTGCTATAAAACTAATGTTTGTTTTTGTATAGGTTAGATAAGTAATCATGCCAAAAAAGCTATGGCTTAAAATACTAGCCACAGCAGCCCACTTTCCTATTTTTTTTGATGAGGTAAAAATATCGTAAATTCCTTCTATACAGCCAAAAATAAAATGGGTTCCTATAATACTGGTTTTAAGGGAAAAGGCAAAGGTGGTTTTCGCCATTTCCTCTAATAAAGGTACTAATACTGTGAGACCTTCGTCTTGAAAGGATTTTAATATGATCTTATTACATAAATAAGCAACCAGTGCCGACAATATACCTGCTATAAGTATCATGATCTATTATAACGATTCATAGCTAGGTCTATACCTTCTTTGACAATGGTCTCCACTGCTTCAGCAGCTTTCTCTACAGTTTCCCTCATAGAAGTCACTTCTTCCTTTGAAAATCTTCCCAAAACATAATCCGCTAAGTCCCCAAACTTTGGTTTTCCTATGCCGATCCGTACTCTCGGGAAAGCATCAGACTGCAGTAGATAAATAATGGACTTCATACCATTATGGCTACCAGCACTGCCCTGCTGACGAATTCTAAGGGCTCCTACTTCTATATCAATATCATCATAAATAACCACCAAGTTTTTCTTGTCTATTTTATAGAATTCCACCATATCTCGAAGGCTTTCTCCACTTAAGTTCATGAAGGTTTGAGGCTTTGCCAATAAAACCTTTTCTCCTCCCCAAAATCCTTCTCCGTAAAGCGCCTTATGTTTTAACTTGTTTACCTTTATGCCATGACGATGGGCTAATAGGTCTATGGTGTCAAAGCCTATGTTATGTCTTGTGCCATCGTACTTTTTACCTGGATTTCCTAGTCCTACAATGATGTGCATTTTTAATAACCTCCTATGCACCCTTTTGTTGAATCTAAACGATAGACACACGCTTTTAAAGCTAATTTTTCAAATACACGGTCTGCGGTTTCACCTAAAACCGTGGGCTACAATCGTATGTCTATATTTCGCTTAGATAGAAGATAGTCTAATCAAATAATCTGCTTACAGAAATATTTTTATAAATTCTTTGAATTGCTTCTGCAAACAAGCGGGCTACCGACATTACCTTAATTTTATCGATATTTTTTTCCTCTGCCAAAGTGATAGAGTTGGTAGTGATCAGTTCCTTAATCTGGGAGTTTTGAATTCTTTCAATGGCTGGTCCAGACAATAAAGGATGGGTACAAGCAGCATATACATCCTTTGCTCCAAATTCTTTTAAGGCATTGGCAGCCTGCACAATGGTACCAGCGGTATCAATCATATCGTCAATTAAAATAACATTTTTTCCTTCAACCTCTCCAATAATGTTCATTACTTCTGAAACATTTGCCTTAGGTCTTCTTTTATCGATAATGGCAATAGGCGCATCAAGGTGATTAGCAAAATTTCTAGCCCGAGTAACACTGCCAAGGTCTGGAGAAACCACGATTAAATCTTGAATATTCTTCTTAATAAAATACTCAGCTAAAATTGGTACTCCTAACAGATGGTCTACTGGTATATTAAAGTATCCTTGAATTTGCGCAGCATGCAAATCCATAGCTAATACTCTATCGGCTCCGGCTACAGTCAATAGGTCTGCTACTAATTTAGCTGTGATAGGGTCCCTTGCCTTTGCTTTACGATCTTGTCTAGCATAGCCATAGTAGGGTAAAACCGCTGTTATTCTTCCTGCTGAAGCCCTCTTAAAAGCATCAATTAAAATTAAGAGCTCCATAAGATGATCATTTACAGGAGGATGTGTAGGTTGTACCACAAAAACATCTGCTCCTCTTACGGTCTCATTGATATTTACTGCTATTTCTCCATCACTAAAGGTACCCACTTCACAGTTTCCAAGAGGCACACCTATTTCCTGAGCGATTTCCTTTGCCAATCCAACATTAGCATTGCCAGAAAATATTTTTATCTCACTACCACTCGTATTCATTTTGTTTTATTCCTCCTTTGTTTTCAGTAAACCTTTATCTTCTACCCAGCCGGCTTTATTATGTTGATGACTCCGGGCTATGGCTAGTGCTCCTTTTTCTACAGACTTTGTAATTGTAGAACCACTGGCTACATATCCATACTCTTCCACAATTACAGGAGCAATTAAATTAGAGTTGCTACCAATAAACGCATGATCACGGATAATTGTCTTATGTTTATTTTTCCCATCATAATTTACAAATACAACACCACATCCTATATTTACATGGCTACCTACCTCTGCGTCACCGATATAAGCGAGGTGGGAAGCTTTGGAATGATCTCCAATGAAAGCGTTCTTAATTTCTACAAAATCCCCTATTTTTACATGTTTACCAATATGACTATTCGGTCTCACATAAGCATAGGGTCCTACCGTTGTACACTTTCCCACGGTGCTTTGCAGGATGGTGGAGTGGTGAATGGTTACAGAATCTCCTATCTTGGAGTCTTCTATTCTTGTATTAGCACCTATGGTACAATCTTCTCCAATAACAGTATCTCCCACTAAGATGACACCAGGATAAACAATCGTATCTCTACCAATCTTTACATGCTTTTCTATATAGGTATGGCTAGGATTGATAATCGTAACGCCTTCTTCCATGTGCTTCTCGGCAATGCGTCGGCGCATAATTTCTTCAACCTGTGCCAGCTGGCCTTTGGCGTTTACCGCCATAATATCTTCATAGTCTTTTGTTTTATAAACGCCTACCTCTTTTCCCATACCAGCGATAATAGCAAGGGCATCTGTTAAATAATATTCTCCCTGAGCATTTTCTTTCGTGATACGAGGTAAAGCTTCTCTAAGTGCTTTAGCATCAAAACAGTAAAGACCAGAATTAATTTCCTTAATCATCTTTTCCTCTGGGGAAGCATCCTTTTCCTCTACGATTTTCATTAGCCCATTATCTGTACCTCTGACGATTCGGCCATAACCGTGGGGGTTTGCTAAATCTGCTGTTAAAACTGTAGCATTGTATCCTTTTTCTTGATGATAAGCAAGAAGCTCTCTTAGTGTATCTTCTGTAATCAAAGGGCCATCTCCGTTTAGAATTAACACTGTTCCTTCTTCAGTTAATTGATCATAAGTCATCATGACTGCATGCCCTGTTCCCAGTTGCTCTTTTTGCAGAACAGTTTTAATATCCTTTGTTAAGCTGTTTTTTACTGTCTGTGCTCCATGCCCAACTACAACGATGCATTCCTCTATATCGGACTGATAAGCAGCATCTATAACATGTTGTAGCATAGGTTCACCACAAACCTTATGGAGTACTTTAGGAAGCTTTGACTTCATACGCGTTCCAGCCCCTGCTGCTAATATGATTGCTTGTAATTTCATTTTTTTCACCACCTGCATAAAAAGTCTCCTTATTTCTTTATATATATTGTGTAATAAACAAAATAGACTTTACCCTCCATACTTATTATTATCCCTTTAATAGTTTATTATATTTTAAATAAATAATAAACCCTTTTTCAACAAAATCTTCTATTCGATGATACTCTGCTTAATTTCTGTACTAAAAATATAAAAAAAAGAAGCCTGATCGTTATAGAGGCTTCTTCCTACTGTAATTATGCTTCATGAGCTGCGCTTATCGTCTCAACTGCTTCTAATTCACTTTCTTCATTAACTTTTTCATATTCTGCAAATATAGCCTGTTGAATTTTGAATCTTGTGTCCGAATTAATAGGATGGGCTATGTCTCTAAAATCTCCTTCTCCCATTTTTCTGCTAGGCATCGCGATAAATAGTCCATTTTGTCCTTCGATAATCTTAATGTCATGTACAACAAATTCGTTATCAAAAGTAACGGAAACGATTGCCTTCATTTTACCCTCTGCTGCTACCTTTCTCACTCTTACATCTGTTACTTGCATCTGTCCCTCACCACCTTCCACTATGTCGATACTGGGTTGTATATAGTTTAATATATGATGTATATAATTTCTATTATTTACCTTTATTCTCCATAAGTTTTCAATTTCCTTCTAAATATTTATAAATTTCTTAATTTTTTTATGGTTTTTTAGTATGCCTTTTAACAAACAAAAATTTATATAAGAGCAGGGTTTGGATAAATTTCTACAGCTTCGCTTTTTTCTTCTACTTCTTCCAGAATTAATAGTGGTATATAATCCTCCACCAGCTTTTCTTGTGGTTCTCTGGTAGCTATTAAAACCCCGATTCCTTCTACCTGGGTGTCAAACTCCTTCATCATGTCCATCATACCCTTAGCTGTGCCACCTGCCTTCATAAAATCATCAATAATAATTACCTTAGAATTAGGCTTAATTGCTCTTCTGGCAAGAGACATTCTTTGCATTTTTTTACTGGAACCAGAAACATAATTAATGCTTACTGTAGAACCTTCCGTCACTTTACTATCTCTTCTAAGAATAACTAAAGGCAAATTCATAGCTTTTGCCACCATAAGAGCTAGTGGTATACCTTTTGTTTCTACTGTTATAATATAATCCACCTCTTTATAGTTAAATTGACTGGCAAAAACCTCCCCCAGCTGATGAATCATTTGTGGAGAATAAATAATATCTGCCATATACAAAAACCCACCGGGAAGAATTCTCTCTTTTTCCCCCAAGTGATTACAGATGCTTTGTAATATTTGTTTGTTTTGTTCTTTTGTGGTATAGGGAATAAACTTCACACCACCAGCTGCTCCAGAAATTGTTTGAATTTTTCCTAGTTTCATTTTTTCCATAGACTGCTTCACTACCATAATATCTTCGCTAATCGTAGATTTGGCAGCAGCAAACTTTTCCGTAAAATAATTAAGCGTAAATATTTTATTGGGTTGATCTCCAAGGATTTTTATAATAGCAGCAATTCTTTCGTTTCTTTTCAACTTCTCCATATATATAATTCCTCCCGGTATGAATATTCTTGATTATATTATCTATTTTATTCGTTTGTTGAAATAAATACAAGGGAAAATTAATGTGCATCTATTTACTTTTTATGTTATTATATTGAACAGAGTTTCGTATTAATATAAGTAGAGAAAGTTTGTAAGTGAAAAGCAGTATTGGTTTTATATAAATGTCTAAATTTGGCAACACTAATGGCTAGAAGTAAATTACTCCAGCTTACGTTGAATGTCAGTAAATCAGATGGATGCTGTTCATCTGATTTGAAAGTTTACCTGTAAAAGTGGGAGTCTTGACCTAGCAGAAGTTTCATAACTTATTTGTAAAGGAGCGAAGATTGTGATTTCTTTTGACTTGAATGAACATAAAATCCATCACATCCATTTGATTGGAATTGGTGGCATTAGTATGAGTGCAATTGCAGAAATTCTCTTAAGCCACGGCTATCGCGTGTCTGGTTCAGATATTAGTGACTCAAAGCTTCTCCATAAATTGAAGGAGCACGGAGCAGAAATATTTATAGGACATCGAGAGGAAAATATCCAAAACCCAGATTTAATCGTATATAGTGCTGCTATTAAGCATTACAACCCAGAAAGGGTTCGGGCTAAAGCCTTAAATATTCCTGAGGTAGATAGAGCAGAAATGCTAGGGCAAATTATGAAAAAATATGATAAAGCTATTGCTGTAGCTGGGAGCCATGGAAAAACCACTACAACCTCATTACTATCTCTTTTAATGGAGTATGGAGGTTTAGATCCTACGATCTTGGTTGGAGGAGATTTGGAGGATATTGGAGGAAATATCAAAATTGGTAAAAGCAATCATTTTATTACAGAAGCCTGTGAGTATGTGGAAAGCTTTTTAAGGTTCTTTCCCTTTATTGCTATTATCTTAAATATTGATGAAGATCATTTAGATTATTATAGAGATATAGAACATATTAAAGATGCCTTTAGAAGGTTTGTAGCTCTAGTACCTAAGGAAGGATTTCTAGTAGCTTGTAATGATGATCCGCAGGTTAGAGAGATTTATAGTAGTGCTGACTGTAACATTGTTACTTATGGTATTAAAACTCCTGCAGACTTTATCGCTCAGGATATCTCTTTTGATAAAGAAGGTCATCCTAATTTTAAAGTACTTTATCAAGGTGAAGTTTTTGGTGATTTTCGTTTAAATATTCCTGGGCTTCATAATGTCTATAATGCTTTAGCCTCTATTACTACATCTCATCTATTAGGACTAGAAGCTGAAACAATTGCTAAAAACATTCACCGCTATCAAGGTATTCATCGTCGTTTTGACATCCTGGGGGAAGTAAAAGGGGCAAAAATAGTTGATGACTATGCTCATCATCCTGCAGAAATTAAAGCCACCTTAGAAGCAGCAAAACAACATCCCCATAGAAAGATATGGGCGATCTTTCAACCCCATACCTATAGCCGCACAAAGGCTTTGCTAAAAGATTTTTCCACAGCTTTTAATGCTGCTGACCATACCATTATTACAGATATCTATGCTGCGAGAGAATTAGATAATGGAGAGATAAATAGTAAAAAACTCGTAGAATTAATGGATCCTTCACTAGAAGCCCTTTATATACCTGAATTTGAAAAAATTGTAGATTACATTTACGACAGGTTAGAGCCAGGAGACTTAGTCCTAACTATGGGAGCAGGGGACGTTTATAAAATTGGAGAAGCACTTTTAAATAAAAATTAGAGGAGAGCTTATCTCCCCTTTTTTTATTCTGGGTAAGTAATAACAAGTTCTTCTATATCTTTTATATGAACGGTTGCGGTAACTTTATTGGAATAGGGATTGATTTTACTAGGTAGAGAAACTGCCTTATCATTTTTATAGATACCCATAATTAAATCCCATTGATTTCCTATAGCATCTTCCTCTTCATACCAATTTTGTTTTCCAAAGTCAAAAATTTCATTTCTATAATATAAAGTTAGGTCACCTAGAATATCTGTATTTTCTGGTGTTATTCTCCATATCCTATTGATTCCCTTTATTTCTTCTTCATGTTCTGCTACAAGGGTAACCTTACCTTTCTTTTTCATTTCCCTTATATCTATTTTACCAATTGTCCATCCCTTAGCATCGGTAAAATATACGACATCTCCCACCCTAGCATCCATTAAATCCACCGTCGCTGTATGGATTTCGTCTCCTGCAGGATACATTTGACGTCTTATAAATTGATATCTTAACTCAATAAAGTCCAGTATGGTCTCTATATGTTCATCCATTCTTCCCAATTCTCCATGGTGGTTCTGGCCATGTAATATAAAAGCATAGTCAGAGGGAGGGATCTGAAGACTATCCTGAATGTATTCTCTTAAACTGGCAGTTTTATTTTGAAAATATTCTAAAGTAAAAACTTCCTCCATTAAATACGCCATGCGACTAAAAAGCTTTTCTTGTAACTGAGGGGTTTGAAAAAACTTCATGATCATATCATTATCCCTGTAACTGTGTCTATATAAATGATATTCATAGGCAAAATAATCATTGTCTACATAAACTTGAGGCCGGTAAGTAGACCCAAAAGTTAAATCCTTATCCCAGGGTATGACCCTCCATTTTGCATCAGGATCTTCATGATCTAAATACAACCAGTAATCATCAGCGAAGGAATCTATATCTCCTATTAATACATGTATTGCTAACCAATCTATAAAGTCTTCTAAGTAAAAACGTTCTTGAAAGCCAATATAGAAGTCTTCTCCTGCCGGTGTATTGTATACCCAATCTGCCAAATCAATAACAGACTGCCAATCAGGATCTCCTCTATAGGAGAAGTTCTCTCTTAGTAAAGCTTCTTGATTTTCTATACTACCAATATCATAACCGAACAAAGAGGCCCTCTCCATTTCCTCCTTTTGGAGATTTGCTGCAAAAGTATCTCTTACTAAAGTACCCTTTCCATTTAAGTCAAAATGACTTAATAAATTTTCATCGATTCTTTCTACATGAAGATACAATCCTTCATAGATATTGTTGATATATAAATTAAAATACGCTGCCCTAGGGGCAGGTAACCCTAGTTCTTTAAACATATCCATAGAGATTTTTTCCCTCATAAGGGAAGGGTCCGTATAAGAGGCATTTAGATTCATTCTATTGCTACCGAAAAGAAAATCTTGTTCTTCTTCAAACCGAACATTAAAAGACTTTTTCGGCAAATATCTTGTACTGTCTCCCCTAAATCTTACTTCCACCTTTTTGGCGTCTTTGTCCTTCGGGGAGGTTTTTGCAAATCCTTGTATTCTTTGGTCACTTAAAAAATCTCGTTCATATAAATTTTCTACATCTTCTTCCTCCATATATAAGTAAATGGTAGGAAAATCTAAATCTGATGGAAAATTTTTGTAGGACTGACGGCTAGAAATAAAAACAAAAGCTATAACGCTTATAAATATCATTCCAAAAATTGCAAAATTTTTATCGATAAAAAAATTTTTTCTCATCATTCCCTCCTTAAACAAAAAAAGAAAAGCGGAAAGTTTTCCGCTATTATTCTTCTTCTATTGTATCTAGTTCCTTCTGAGTTACACCATAAATATCTAATAATAGCTGTCTCGTTTCTTTTTGGTCGTGAAAATAATAAGATACGCCTCCCTGATATCTAGCTATACCTGGTAACATGTTCATGCTAATATTTTCCATACTCAAGCCAACAGCATTTGAGGCATAGCGTACGACATCCTGTAATGCAATATCCGTTCTTACATGCTTGAAACTAGAAGATACTAAGTTTGGTAAGCTACCTAAACTCATTGCCTTTTTCAACGCTGATTGCATAAATTCTTGTTGCGCCTCAATTCTTCCTAAATCTCCGTCACGATCTGCAGCACCGCTACCGGGGGTAGGTTTACGATACCTTAAAAATTTAACAGCATCTTCTCCATTTAAAACACGAGGTCCCGCAGGAAAGTTAATTACAAGAGGCGGTTTATCATAATCATCTCTATAATGCATGCCGCCCTTAGGTATCGTTACAGGTACCCCTCCAATGGCATCTACTATAGCAGCTACCCCTTTATAATCTATTGTGATATAGTGATGTACTGGAATATCAAATAACAGGTCACTGACTACTGTCTTTACGCCTGCTGCTCCATGATCTCCATAAGCTGCATTAATTTTCTTTTTTGCTGCGCTATTATACCCTACTCGCGGATAGTAAGTATCTCTAGGTATAGAAATAACATCTAAATCCTTGTTTTCTGGATCAAAGGATACAAACATCATGGTATCGCTTCGCATCCCCTCAAGCCCCAACATAATAAAATTTATCCGCTTACTCTCAGAAACTGCCTTCAGCAGCTCATCTTTAATTTCAGGTTCTGTTTCTTCAAAATGTTCGTCGTCTGGTCTCACGATTACAGGTACCTCTGCACTAGGATGCTTGTCCCTCATGAAGGTATTAAAGGATAAAAAGGCTCCGCTGAAAAGAAGGACAAAACTTGTAAAGGCTAGGGTAAAAATTTTTAAAAATATCTTCATAGATTCACTTCCCACAAATTGTTTTGAAAATTTTCATCTGTATTTGATTATACCAAATCTAGTCAGAAAAATCTATAGTTCGATATATTTACTCATATTTTCCTCTCACCTAAGACCTTCACAAAGTTTACATAAGGATCGTCCGTTCCCTGCAACAAACTGCCTTCCCTCTTTATCATAAGTACATATTCTATCAATTCCTCAGTAATTCGCTCTCCTAGTGCAATGATAGGAATACCTGGAGGATAAGCCATGATAGACTCTCCGCTGATTTCTCCTGCTGCCTCTTCTAACCTTACAATTTTTGTATTGCTATAATAAGCGTCCCTAGGAGATACAATAATTTCTGGATTTCTAAGAACACTGGTCTTGATTTTTATTACCTTATCTTTTCGATAATTTTCTGCAATATCTTTTAAGGCTGCTACCAAAGCATTTATTTGTAGCGCATTGTCTCCTAAGCTGAGTATGGCTAAAATATTATAATGATCAGCTAGCTCCACCTGGATATTGTAGTGATCTCTTAACAAATCATATACCTCAAAACCTGTAAGGCCTAAATCTGCAACAAATATTCCTAATTTTGTTTCATCAAAGTCATGTACCCCCGGTGTACCTATCAACTCATCTCCAAAAGCATAAATCCCTTCTATTTCATTGATTTTATCTCTGGCTTCTTTAGCTAGATGTAAGATTTTTCCCAATATTTCATTACCATGAACCGCCAATTGCTTTCTTGCCACATCGATACTGGCCATTAATAAATAGGACGCACTGGTGGTTTGGGTTAAATTTAAATTTTTCTTGACAACACAAGGCCCAATCATGCCTTCCTTCAATAATAACAAAGAGCTTTGAGTCAAGGAACCTCCTGTTTTATGGGTACTAACAGCACTCATATCTGCCCCTGCCTCCATACCACTTATAGGTAAGCCTTCATGAAACCTCAAATGGGCACCATGTGCTTCATCTACCAATACTGCCATACCGTGGCGATGGGCTAGTCGGATAATTTCTTTTAAATTAGAGATCGCTCCATAATAGTTAGGGTTCATTACCATAACCGCTTTAGCATCGGGATGTCTTGCAATGGTTCTTTCTAAATCTTCAACTGTAATTCCCATGGCTATACCAAGTCTCTCATTGACCTGTGGTTGCACATAAATAGGCACTGCACCACTTAAAATAATGCCAGATAATGCTGATTTATGTGCGTTACGAGGAAGTATAATTTTTTCTCCTGGCCTGCAGGCACTCATAATCATGGTTTGAATCCCTGAAGTTGTACCATTTACTAAAAAGAAAGCATGATCTGCGTGAAAAGCTTCTGCCGCCAACTCCTCCGCTTGTTTAATCACACCTATAGGGTTGCAAATATTATCCAAACACTTCATAGAATTAACATCAATTTCCATAACAGTATTACCTACATACTCAGTGAATTCCTTTAAACCTTTACCGTGTTTATGTCCTGGCACGTCAAAGGGAATAACATTCCTCCTGTGATAATCCCTTAAGCCTGTAAATAATGGTGTTTGATTTTGATTAAAGTTCACCATGAAATTCACCTCTTTCTTAAAACATATTTGGTCTATTAAAATTCATAGACAAAACCGTGGGCTGCAAATGTAGCCCTTAGTATATTAAAATTTAAGGGCGCACATCTATACTAATTTTGCACAATAGATTTATTAAAAACTATTTGAATAAAAAAATCAATAGTTTTTTGTTAATAATTATTTTCCCCTTTCATAAAAAAGACATACAATGACGTTATAAGGTCCTTGTATGCCTTTTTTACCCTTTACATTTTTGTTAAGTTAACACTACTGAGCAAATACTTGGATAATTTGTGCTACCATTTTAGCACTATTTACTAAATCTTCAATATAGACATGCTCTTCCAAAGTATGTGGCTTCTTCTCACCTATTCCTAAGTTTACAGATTTGACGCCATTACCATTTAAAATATTGGTATCACTACCTCCTCCAGTGGAAGTTGTATAGGCTTTCAAACCTAACTGGGAAAAGGCTTCCTTTATCTTCTTCACGATTTCCTCCTCCTCTTCAATTCTAAAGGGCGGATACATTCTTTCTACATCCATCTCTACTCTGCCACCAAATTCCTCCGCTGCCTGTTTAAACGCTTGCACCATATGTTCTGTTTGTGCATCAAGCTTATCTTCAGAAATACTTCTAGCTTCTGCTTTGATTTCCACCAAAGGTGTCACGATATTGGTGGCTTCTCCACCAGTAATTACCCCTATATTTGCTGTGGTTTCCTCATCAATTCTTAATAATTTCATGTTCTCGATCGCTCTAGCTGCAATCATAATAGCGCTGATGCCTTCCTCAGGTGCCACACCAGCATGGGCTGGTTTACCAAAGATTTTTGCGTTCACTTTGTCTTGACTAGGGCCTACTGTAATAATCTCTCCAGGAGCGCCACCACTATCTAACACAAAACCATATTTTGCATTTATTTTATTGTAGTCAAGGTTTTTTACTCCAAATAGTCCTCCCTCTTCCCAAATACTGAAGACTACCTCCACATCCCCATGGGAAAGGTTCTTTTCTTTAACGATTCGAAGGCCTTCTAAAACTGCAGCAATGCCAGCTTTATTATCTCCTCCTAGAATCGTGGTACCATCACTATAGATCACACCATCCTTTACTAAAGGCTTTACGCCTTCACCTGGTTTTACTGTGTCCATATGACAGCTAAACAAAATGGTTTCTCCTTTTCCTGTTCCCCTTAGTTTTGCAATAAGATTGCCGGTTTCTCCTCCTACTTTTTTATTGGCATCATCTATGTAAACCTCTAAACCTAAATCCTGAAGCTTTTTCCGTAAAACTTTAGCAATCTCCCCCTCTTTGCCAGAGTGACTGTCAATTTGTACTAATTCTAAAAATTCCTGTACTAAACGCTCTTGATTTACCATAATCCATCTCCTTTCTAGAGTTATATCCCTATGCATGCACCTATATGTTGAAGCTTCTGTTGAAGTTTATGTTGAGGTTCACATTAAGATTCCTTGTACTCTATGTAGTATTGCTAAATCTGCCTATAATTATATCATAATGGCTACTGAAAGAAAAAAGAAGCGAAGAATTTTCCTTCTTCACTTCTTTTAAAAATCTCGTGAATTTTATCACTAAATTCTAATAAATGCTTCTGGTCCTAATGGTAATCCTAAGAAGAACCATGCTACAAATAGTATTGTCCATCCTAATAAAAATAGTGCAGAGTAAGGTACCATTGTAGAAATAATTGTACCGATACCTGTTTCTTTATCATATTTTTGAGCAAAGGCTACGATTACTGCGAAGTAAGACATAAGTGGTGTAATAATATTTGTTGTTGAATCGCCAATCCTATAGGCTAATTGTGTAAATTCTGGTGAATAACCTATAGCCATTAGCATTGGTACGAATACGGGTGCCATAATCGCCCACTTTGCTGAAGCACTACCGATAAATAGATTAATAAATCCTGAAACAAGAATAAATCCTATCAACATTGGAATACCTGTCATGCCTGTTGCTCTTAAAAAGTTAGCTCCCTTAACCGCTAAAATCGTACCTAGATTTGTCCAGTTAAAGTAACTTACAAACTGAGCTGCAACAAAGGCTAGTACCAAATACCCACCCATCGTTGACATAGCTTTACCCATAAAAGCCGCTACGTCTTTATCACTTTTTACAGTTTTTGCTGCAATACCATAAGCTACACCAGGAATCAAGAAAGTCAACGCAATAATTGGCACTAATCCAGCCATAAAGGCAGAGTTACGTAATACCTCCCCTTCAGGAGATCTTAATATTCCATTACTTGGCACAACCATTACTAGTATGACTGCTACAAATGCTAACAATGAGATAGCTGCCCATACCAACCCTCTAGATTCTTCCATCGTAATACCTTTAATTTCTGCAACCTCTTCACCCTTATACTGGCCAAGTCTTGGTTCAACAATTTTTTCTGTTACAAGCGTACCAATAATCGTGATAAGGAAGGTTGAAGCAATCATGAAATAAAGATTTGCTGTAGGATCTACAGTGTATCCTGGTGAATACATCTGCGCTGCCTGTTGACTAATTCCCCCTAGCAGTGGATCTAGCGTACCCACCATTAAGTTTGCGCTGAAACCACCAGATACACCGGCAAAGGCAGCAGCTAGGCCTGCTAGTGGATGTCTACCAAAACTTAAGAAAATCAATGCTCCTAATGGTACCAATACAACATAACCAGCATCTGATGCAACGTTTGACATAACACCAGCAAAAACAACAACCGCTGTGATTAGTTTTTGCGGTGTACTTAAAACTAATTTTCTAAGGGAAGCTTGTACTAACCCTGTACCTTCAGCAACCCCAACCCCCAACATAGCTACAAGCACTGTACCTAGGGGTGCGAAGCTCGTGAAGTTTGTTACTGCTTCAGCAAAAATTCTTCTAATCCCCTCTACTGTCAATAAGCTAATTGCTGCAACCGTTGCCATTTCGGTTTCTCCTGTAGCCGTGTTGATTCTCTCGAACTCAACAGTTGTACCAGCAGCTGCAGCTATAGCCGAAATAAGAATAACTGCTAAACTGAAGATCACAAAAAGTGTTACTGGATGGGGTAATTTATTTCCTGCTACTTCTACGAAATCTAAAAACTTATTAAAAAATCCGCGCTTTTTTGTGCTTACAATTTTTGTACTCACTATTCTACCTCCTATCTTTAGTATATATTATTCGTATATAAGTGCGTGTAGAAATAGTATATATTAAAATTTGTTGACTTGTCAAAGGTTTTTAATAATTAAAAAATATTTGAAATCCTATTAATATTCAGATTAGAATCTGTATTATGGCATTATGCTTTACTCTAGCAAATTTATTTTATTTTAGGTAATTTATGGATGTATTGCTTTATAGATCCCTGCATTTAAGTTATAGATAACGCTGTCCTTTGACTATTTATTAACTATTTACAAAATTAAGAATTATATCTTGTTATTCTTAGCAAAATGATATAAGATAACTATTAAAATTCATGTAGACAGAGGTGACATAAAAATGGCTAAACATATTATGCATGAAGCAAAACGATGTTTAAATTGTAAAAATCCCCAATGTCAAGCTGGTTGCCCTATAGCTACGGATATACCGGGTTTTATTCAGAACTTTTTAGGGGGTAATATTGAAAAGGCGGGCAAGGATCTTTTTGCCAATAATCCTTTATCTGTTATCTGTTCTGTTGTATGTCCTCATGAACATCAATGTGAAGGAGGCTGTATTTTAGGAAAAAAAGGAAAACCTGTTAATATTAGCGGTATAGAAAATTATATCTCTGATTATTATTTAAGTACGCCTAAAACCTATGATATTGAAAAAAAACCTGGCAAAGTTGCGATCATCGGTTCTGGCCCTGCAGGTTTAACCGCTGCTTTTCTTCTTGGAGAAAAAGGCTTTCATGTTACTCTTTTTGAAGCACAAGAAAAGCTTGGTGGATTTTTGAGGTACGGTATCCCTGAATTTCGATTGCCTAATAGAATTTTAGATACTTTTACTGAAAACTTGGTGAAAATAGGTGTAAAAATCAGACCAAATACTTTAATAGGACCAATCCTCACCATCGACACGCTATTTCGTGATGGTTATGATGCTGTATTTATTGCTACCGGAGTGTGGAATCCTAATACCTTGAATGTCAAGGGAGAAAGTTTAGGACATGTTCACTATGCCGTCGCCTATTTAAAAAACCCCGATGTCTTTTCCCTAGGTAGTAGGGTGGTGGTAGTAGGAGGAGGCAATACTGCAATGGATGTAGCTAGAACCGCTATTCGAAAAGGTGCTAAGGAAGTAACGGTTTTATACAGGCGGGATGAAGAAAGTCTGCCGGCTATTCCCTCAGAGGTTGAACTGGCTAAGCTTGATGGGGTAAAGTTTGAGTTTTTGGTTAGTCCTATAGAGATTACAGAGAACCATGTAAAATGTATAAGAAATGAACTTACTGATGGTGGTCTTCGTCATATTGAAGATACAGAATTCCTTATAGAGATAGATTCTCTTATCATTGCTGCCAGCCAAGGACCTAGAAGTAATATTGTCGCCCATACTACGGGGATACAGGTGAATGATAGAGGGCTTCTTATTACCGATGAAAAAGGAATGACAACGCGGGAAGGGGTCTTTGCTTCTGGTGATGTTGTTACAGGGGCAAAAACGGTGGTTGAAGCAGTTCATCATACAAAACTTGTATGTGATGCTATCGAAAGCTACGTGGATGATAAGTACAAAAATAACGATAAAAAGTAAAGGGTGGAGAAAAATCTCCACCTTTTTTAATAAAAGTATCCAAATCTAGGTCTCCTTGGTGGAAATCCTGGGAAAGGTCTCCTACGACGTCTAGCCAAAAGTTCCCTGATGATAAGAATCGTAATCAAATCTCTAAAAGCTCCTCTTGGCCCCCACTGCTCTGCCTCCACTTCATTTGTTGACAGCTGATAAACTTCATCCACCATTTGTTGAATAAGTGTAGAATCTACCTGCGGATACATTCTTGGATTGTTATATAGATCATAGCGACCACAAATTTCTTGAACTCTAGGATAAACGCTCTGATAAACATCTGGATATAAATCAATCAATCCACTTCTATCATCATAGTACTCCATATAACCCTCAGGTATACCATGGTATGGGTATTGTGCATATGGGTAATGTGTTGGATTGTTATACATAGACTTTTCCTCCCTCCTTTTTTTCATACATATTATGCAATTTATGAAAAATCTGTTACTGATCAGCATATAATTTATTACTATGCGATCGAGGTGAAGAAGCTATGTTTACTTTTTATCAAAATATCATTTACAACTTTTTTATTTCTTTAGGGGTGCTATTAGGAGGATGTTTATTGGGAGGGGTAGCAGCTACTTTAAATGGACATCCACCGCTTAAAACTATGATGGATTTATGTGAACAAATTAAAATTTGGGCAATTGTTGTATCTTTAGGGGGTACCTTTCCCTCCTTTAAAGTTTTGGATACAGGAATCTTCAATGGAGAAATTAGAAGTGTAGTAAAACAAGTGATTTATATACTAAGTGCCCTCTTAGGGGCTCATATTGCCTATAAACTCATTTATTACCTAGAGGGTAGTGGAAAACTATGAAAAAAAGGTACAATGTTCTTGCCATTTTTATCATAGGGTTTATCCTGGGCTTGGCGGTGATGAATTTAGCACAAATGCATACACTGGATCGACTTTATCGCATACAAAACCAATTAAATAATCAATTATTGGATCGGGAAATTAAGTTAGAACGCCTTAATGAAAGTCTTAATAAAGAAAAAGCCTCTATTATTAAAGATCTTGTCATAGAAGTGGAATTCGATGGTAATTCCTTGGTTAAGGATGAAATTGAAAAGACTATTCACTTTTATATGGCAGACTTAGTAGGACGGGAACTGTGGAGTATTGATGGTGAAATGATCTATAAAATATTAGAAGATCGTATTCTTGATATTGAAGGTCGCAATATCAAATTAAGAGTAAAATACATTATTCTCAGCGAAAAAATATCTATTGCTGTTAAGGCACAGATAATGGAAAGTTTATAATATTGTACTAAAAGTTTCTTCTAGAAAATATATTACTAATAGACAGTTCATTTCAGTAGGGGGTGAAAAAATGCATATTTTTGTAGTAAAAAGAAGAAATCTTTACATTCTCCTTGGCTTTCTATTGGTGCTGATCATAGGAATCGTCTTTTTTATTTTTACTAGAGATAAAGCAGTAAGTAATTACTCCACCATAAAGTATACTTATAGTAATCTTTTACCAGAAGAGGCGAAGGAGTTAATAGAAGGAAATCCTCATATCGTTATTTTAGATGTGAGAAATGAAAAGGAATATGATCAAGGGCATTTAGAAAATGCCTTTCTTCTTCCTTTAAAAGATCTAAAACAGAGAAAATCAGAGTTGGCTACAGAAAATATTTATCTTATCTATTGTGGTAATGGCAAGGATAGTCAAAAGGCTTCTAAACTTTTATCTGAATCTGGTTATCCCAGGGTCTACTCTCTTGTTGGAGGCTACAAAAAATGGCCCTACGAAATAAAAAAATCAGTAATTTATAGTGACGACTAAAAAGCTATGCCAAGCAGCATAGCTCATTTATTCTTTAAGAGATAAAAATCAAATAGATAGATAAAACATAAAAAACTAAAATAAATACAGAGTCCCAACCGATGGTAAAAAAAGTTCTTCTCGATCGATAAAACAACCCAATAACAGCAATACAACTTAATACAATACCTGCCATAGCTGTTATGGTATGATCTATGTTGATCATGGTAAAAATAGAACCCTTATAGTAGACAATGTCTGTCACTACGATGATAAGCATATTAAATATATTACTTCCAAAAACATTTCCTACAGCCATATCATAAGCCCCTATCTTAATCGCTGCTATAGAAGACACTAATTCTGGTAGGGAAGTGGTAGCTGCTATAAGCAGTGTTCCTACAAAAGTATGTCCTAATCCTGTTTGCACTGCTATAACATCTCCTACTTGAGATAATGTCATGCCCGCCCAAATAATAATCCCACAGGCTAGTCCGAATCCAATAATTGCCTTGCTTAAAGGGATACCTTTATCATCTACAGTATCGATATCTTCAGGCGGCTCCTCCTGTTGATTTTTGTTTTCATAACGCAGAATTAAAATGGAACCATATAAGTATATGGCAAAAATCGTAAAACTGCTTATGCTTGTCCACCCTATTTTAAAATCTATCCCACCTATTTGACTCATCAAAATCGCCATTGCCCCTAACGCCGAAAGTAATACTCCTAGCATACCTGCCAGTATGTGGTTCATTTTTACTTTAATTGTTAGGGGTCCTTGTCCATGTAAAATATCAATAAGTGCTAAAATCATAATATTAAAGGTATTGCTTCCATAAACATTACCTATAGCAATATCAGGAGCATCAATAAGAGCAGAAGTTACACTAGTGACCAGTTCTGGCAGAGAAGTGGCAGCTGCAATCAATATTCCTCCTACAATACTATGTCCTAGCTTTGTCTTAGCTGCAATGACATCTCCGTACTCTGCAAGCTTGGTTCCAGAGATTACCACCATGACAGCACTCACAATAAATAGTATGTATGTGTTCAACAATTCTATCCCTCTCTTTTTTTGATATCATTACTTTAGCCTTTCCAAAAACAGAAAGTCTATGTAACAAACCAACAAACTGTAGTAGAGTCTTCCTCCACTACAGTTATTGATTCTATTCATTGATTTTCTCTAGACCTTAAGACTTCTACCACTTTTCCAGTTTCGGCATCAATATGCATCAACCAGTAACCAAAGCCCGCCTGCTTAAATTGAGCATAGTGTGATGGATGCCAGTATACAAATCCTGTTTTGCCTCTATAAGGTTGTTCCGTAATATTACTTTTTCCTGGAATACCATAGACATAGTATTTGGCTCTTTTGTTTTCATCATAACATATACCAAAAATATAATGCTGATACCTATATAGTTGCTTTTGATATTCAGAAGAAAAATAATAAGAATAATGATAGTAGTAAGGGTTACTCATCATTTCTATATGTGAAATAAAAGGCAAATAGGCCCTATAAATCGTTTGTTCATTATATTGTATTTGCCACCATTCATAATCTAATAATTTCTCATCAAAAGGCTCTACTCTCGGAAACACCTTTAAGGTACTTTCGATATATTTTTGCAAAGGATGTACTTCTTTTGAAACAGCATCCCAATCCTTTTCAAAGCTATAGGGGCTTTTTGGCTTTTCTTCAAGCTGACTTTCCTTTAGTGTTTCTTTTCCCTTTATTTCTAAAGATTTCTTCTCTTGTTGCTCCTCTTCCCTTGGTTTTTTTTCTTTGGGTACTTCTTCTTTGGTCTTCTTCTCTTCTAACTTTTCTTTTTCTAGTTTTTCCTTTTCCAAATTTTCTTCTTTTGGTTTTTCTTCTTTTTGGCTTTTTTCTTTTATTGATTCTCTTGTCTTTTCTTTTGGCTTTTCTTCTGACTTTTCTTTTGGTTTTTCCTCTAGCTTTTCTTTCATACTCACTATATCATTTTGAATTTCTAGAGATTTTTCATCTGGTCTTTTAACAGACTTTATCTCACTAGAGATAAACAAGTTTTTTTGTAATGCTGATTTCCAGTTTGTTTTTTCTTTATGTATATATCCCACTAAAGGTACTACTACCCTCTGAGATTCCTCCACTGTTTCTACTGCAAGTGCAAGGGTGTCAAAATCCTCTATTGCTTTTTTGGATCCTTTTACATTCTCCGCGTTAAACTCCCATATGATTTCCCCTTTACCACCACCCTCTACCTTCACTGGCCCAATATCTACAACAACGGGCTCTAGGGTAGCCTTCGTCTGGATTAAATACAATCGATAACTTTCTTTTTTTTCTTCTAGTTTTTTTAAATTTTGACAGTATAGAGATAAGATCCCACTGCTATTACGCACTTCAATTTTTCCATAGCCCTTGGTGCCTTCCGACTTTGAAATACTATAACCCTTGTCTTCTTCCTCTAGCATAACAAAATATCTTCTATATCGCCTTTTCACTAATTCGCCCCCTTCATATATTCATAAAGTTTTCAAACCTTTTTATTAATATATGTAAAAGGAAGGAAATAGTTGCTATAAAATCCAGTAATACCTACCCTCTAGCAGAAAAACTATTGGATAAAGCCGCAAACTCTTCTATTGTTAATGTTTCCCCTCGCCTTTTTTCCTCGATCCCTACCTCCTGCAGCACTTCCTTTACCAGTTCTTTATTGATTGCTAATATTCCCGTACTTAGAGCATTTAATAAGGTTTTTCTTCGTTTTCCGAAGGCATCTTTAACAAGACTGAAAAAAAACATCTCATCCTCTACGTAAACCTTCGGTTTTTCTAACACATCTAATCTTATTACCGTAGAGTCCACTTTAGGTTGAGGTATAAACACGGAAGGAGGTACTTTCAATAATATTTTAGGCTGGCAGTAGTATTGTACAGCTATAGAAAGAGCGCCATAATCTTTGGTGGAGGGCTGTGCTTCCATCCGTTTTGCTACCTCTTGCTGTATCATAATCGTCATGGAGGTCAACGGCACCTTTTCCTCCAAAAACTTCATAACAATGGGGGTAGTAACATAGTAAGGCAAATTAGCTATTACTTTTACTTTTTTCCCGTGAAACTTTTGGTGTATTAAACTGTGAATATCTAGCTTCAACACATCTTCATGAATAACCTCTACATTGTCGTAGGACTGTAGCGTATCTTTTAATATGGGCAAAAGACTTTTGTCTATTTCTATAGCTACCACAGACTTCCCTTTCTCTGCAATGTGTTGTGTCAAGCTTCCAATTCCCGGTCCTACTTCTATGACATTATCTTCCTTAGTGACACCTGCTCCCTCCACAATTTTTTCTAGTATATTTTTATCAATCAAAAAGTTTTGTCCTAAGCTCTTAGAAAATTTAAACTGATATTGTTCAATGATTTCTCTTGTTTTTTTAGGCGATGCAATTTTATCCATACATATCTCCTCTACTTTTCTAACTTCTTTAAAGCTTCTTGCCACTCTTCTCTCGTAACACCATAATGATTTAAACGATTTAAAAACTGCTTTGCATTGCCATAGCCTATACCCAATATCTTTCCTAGTTCAGCTCTGCGAAAAGCCGCTTGAGGATTACCAATCAAGCCTTTTTCTATTAAATCTTTTTGCGTGAATTCCCGCCTTTTTTCTATTATTTGGCTTCGAGCGCTTTTTAATGCAAGCAGAATATTCTCTGGAGAAGCATTTTCAATGCCAATATCTCCCTCCTTCATAGCTTTCTCTTTAGGGAGAAAGGCATGTTTACAATTAGGTACCTGTGCAGCAATCGTTTTTCTAATTTTTTCCCCAGCAAAATCAGGATCAGTAAAAATAATAACGCCACGTTTTTTTGCGGCTGTCTTAATTCGCTCTATCGTTGATGGAGGTAAGGCAAATCCTCCTGTTATAATTGTTTCTGCCTCGACGGCTCTTTTTATCGCTGCTACATCATCTTTGCCCTCTACAACAATAATTTCTTTAATCACCTTTTTATCTCCTTCTTTATAAAGTTAGTTTTCTTACCATCTATAAATGATAGCGGAGAATAAATTCTCCGCTATCATTTATATTAGTCTAATATATAAACTTTAACTTTTCTTCGACCAAAACGCAAGGCATCTGAACGATTTTCAAAGTAAAGATCTATTTTATTCCCTTTTATAGCACCACCTGTATCCTCAGCACTAGCCATGCCATAGCTAGGGGTTCTGTCTAAGGATTCTACATAGAGACTTGATCCCAACGGTATCACCTTAGGATCTACTGCTACTACCCCTGGTCTTACTTGTGTTCCGGTACCAGTAATACCAAAGTAAGGATCTCCGGGGCTTTTCCCTGTACTTTCATAACCAGCAGTATAGGCAGAAGCTTCCATAATGAGTACTTCTCTATATCTTCTTGTATCTCCCCTAGAGGTCACTAAAATATTGCCGGTTCCTTTTTCTACAATTTCATTGGTGGCTTCTTTTATAATCTTTTCTTCTATTACTTCTCTTGCTACTTCTACATTATTCTCATAAGTGATTCCTAGCTTTATCTCCTTTAAGCCAGATTCCCCTTCTTGAATTCTTCTTGTTTTTCCAAGTTCTAACTCTTCATTATATTTAATCGTTGTCTGGAAGGGAATTTCTTGATTCTCTGTAAGAACTTCTTCAGTTACCCTTATAACTTCAACTATATCCCCTGGATTTAGCGTGGTATGTAAATCCGGCTGAACTTTGTCCTTCTCCCCTAGCTTTAGATCCAACGTCTCGATTAAATCCCCTACAGTTTTCTCTGCTGTAGTAATGCTTTTTTGCTGTTGGCCCTCTATCAATTGAATTTCAAAGGCCCTATGGATAATAATTCGGGTATCTTCCTTAAGCTTTTCTTGAAGCCCTGGTACAACCTTGTCTACCTCTTGGACTTCTATACCTTGTTTGTTTATAAGGGCTTCTACAGTGCTTGCAAAAGTTACAACCCTTTCTTCCTTTCCGTCGTAAACAATTGTTACATTTTTTCGCATCGCCATTAACCCAAGGCTAACACATAGTGCTGTTACGAAAACTATAGCAATAAAGGCTTTTTTATTAACTCCCTTCAAAAAATCTTTACCGCCTAAAAAAGTTTCCATACATATTCCTCCTGTTTTCTTGTATTATATTCTTCTTGAATATAGACATGCGTCTACGAACTTTAATATGCTACGGGCTGCACTTGCAATTCTCAGCTACATTTTTTAGACAAGGTGAGATCGCAAATCCTGGATATTAAAATTCAAGCTTAAAGGCGTATGCCTATAATAAATTTCAAAGAATAAAATACAGTTTTTTCTACAGCAGTTCATTTTTCACGATAACAAATGAACTGTATACCTAGGGAATAAGTTTCTATTATTTTATGTCATTATGATGTATTTGTCAAACTTTTAACCATTAAATGGAATTTTCTTAATAGTTATTATGAATTATTTCCTCTTAAATGGTTTTTTATAACTTTTTATACATATGTACCCTTGCAAATTTTTGTTTGTTAAAGGCTACGTTTTTTTGCCAAGGCAAAATCATAAGTCCTAGATATTAAAATTCCAGCTTAAAGGCATATATCTATATATAATAATGACATAAAAATTTTTTCATCATGCAAAATACCTTTCCATAGGCTATGATTCATTATATGCATCTCTTTCAGTTTTATCACTTCATCATACTTCTATCAAAACAACAAAATTATTGTCAGTATAACGTTCTTTTTGTAAAGAGATTATATCTACGTTAGCAGGTTTTTGAAAATTTCCCAGGAAATTAAACGAATAAAAGAGAAAAGTTCAGCAATTTGTCGCTGAACCCTTTATAAATAGCATATTTTTTCAATTATTGCACCATAAATCCTTCTGTGATGTCTTCTGGAGGAATGCTTGGAAAGCTTATTTCTTCGTCAAAGGCATAGTAGTTAAAGCTGCCTGTATTCGTAGTATGAATTTCTACAATTCCCGACATCATATACATTCTCTGAACAACATCCATTTTTTCTAAGGTTTTGCTATCCTTATCAATATAATATGTATACGCTATATCCATATTCATATTATGCATCAGTTCCTTTATCATAGCTCCTATTTCCTCCTGTAGTTCTTCTTGTTGGCTGGAAGATGTCACTTCTAAGTCTATTGCTTGTGTCGTAATTTCCATAGTGGCTTTAGTCATCTCATCCGCTGCAGCTTTAAAGGCTTCTTGATCTACTGTTAACAGGATAACATAATAATCTTCTTCATTCATTCTTTCATCTGGTAAGTAGGTAGCTCTTCTACCAAATAACGCCATTTGTTGTTTAGAAATCCCTGCATTGTTTTCTATATTTCTTCCCAGTAACCCTTGTAGTTCCTGCCTGATTGGGTTGATGTCATTTTTAAACCATTTGCCTGCTCCAGGAAACTTCATATACATGGTATAGTTATCCATAAATAATTCTGTAACAGTATCTATTTCTTCCTCCACCGTCATAGCCTTTGAAGTGCTTATCACATGAACTTTATCATTTTGAAGATCTATGGCCCCCTCCTGAAACATTTTTATCGTCATATCAGCTTCCTTTAGACCTTCTTCTGCCTTTTCTATCACATGGGATTTCATATTCATATCAAGTGTATATTTCATTGTCTCAAGCGCAAGTAATTCTTCTGTCGCCTTCTCCAGCATCTCGCCAGCAGTCATTCCTTCTTTTTTATCATCTATAAACCCTTCATAATTTGCATCTGTCGTATTTAAATCCGCTATAGCTATCATTGTCATAGAAAAAATTAATAATAAAGCTAATATCATCCCTATATGATTTTTTTTCACAATACCCCACTCCTTTGGTTAAGTTTTTTATAATAACCGTCTATATAGATAAGCAAATACATTCATGTACCTATCTACTACATATTGTATTTATTTATAAATATTACCATATCTATTGTATCAGTTTTTCTGTTTTTTATCAATTGGATCGTCAAAAAAGCAAAATAACAGCTTCTTCATAAGCTGTTATTTTTAATAGGCTTTTATAATATATGCTTTAAATAATTTTAAAAAGTCTTCTAGCATTTTCGTTGGTTTTTCTTACTACTTCTTCAAAGGAAATTCCTTTGGCTTCTGCAATGGTGTTGGCTACATAAGTAACATAAGCTGGTTCATTTCGTTTCCCCCTATAAGGAACTGGGGCTAAATAAGGACAATCCGTCTCAATCAGTAGCCATTCCAGCGGTATATGCTGCGCTACCTCATAGGTTTTTTTAGCGTTTTTGAAGGTTACTGGACCAGCTAAGGAAATATAGATACCTCTTTTAATATATTCCCTTGCCATTTCTACACTACTAGAGTAACAATGCATCACACATCCTATTTCTCCAGCATCATACTCCTGTAGTATATCAAAGACTTCCCCGTGGGCTTCTCGATCATGGATAATGATAGGAAGCTCTACTTCCTTTGCTAGTTCTATTTGTTTCCTAAACCACTTTCTTTGAGTCTCTCTCGGTGAATGATCATAGTGAAAATCCAGGCCAATTTCCCCTATAGCAACAACCTTTTCTCTGCTACATAAAGATTTTAATGCGCTAAGGGTATTCTCATCCATGTCCTTCACATCATGGGGATGCACCCCTACAGCAGCATAAATCATATCATATTTTTCTGCTAATGCTACTGCCTTCATAGATGTTTGTAAATCTGCCCCAGGATTGAGAATATACTGCAGGCCCCTTTTTTGGGCCTCTATAATGACTTCTTCTCTATCTTCATCAAAACGTCCATCGTCTAAATGGGCATGGCTATCAAAAAGCATTCAATTCCTCCTTTAGCTCATCAGTGTCCCTGCTGGTATATCAGCATCAATTGTTCCCAGTACAAGTTTTTCGTCGTTAGAAGCGGCTAAAATCATTCCTCTTGATTCTACGCCTCTTAGTTTTACAGGCTTTAGATTTGCCACCAGAATCACTGATTTGCCCACCATATCCTCTGGTTTATAATGTTCTGCAATACCAGAAACTACTTGTCTGGTTTCATTGCCTACCTGTAGCTGTAGTACTAGTAATTTATCAGCTTTAGGATGCTTCTCCGCTTTTAAAACTTTGGCTACTCTTAATTCCAGCTTATCAAAATCATCGATAGTAATTTCCTCTTTTGCTTCTATCTCTACTACTTCTCCTGTTTCTGGTATACCATTAATCTTTTTAAAGTAGGCTTCGTTTATTTTCTCCAGTTCCTCCACTTCTTTTTCTATCTCTAGTCTAGGGAAAAGAATTTCTCCTCTTTTCACTTGAGTTCCAACAGGAATCTTGCCAAATACAGCAGCATCCTCCCAGCTTGTACACTGTTCTTTGTCTATGCCTAATTGTGCCCATATTTTTGTAGTGGTTGCTTCCATAAAAGGCTTTATTAGTATAGAAATGATACGAAGGCTATCGGCTAAGTTATACAGTACGGTACCTAAATTTTCCTTATTTGACGCCTCTTTTGCTAGAATCCAAGGCGTCGTTTCATCAATATATTTATTCACTCTGCGGATTACCTTCCAAATTTCTTCTAAACCTTCATGGAATTGAAGTTTGTCTATAGCTTTTTCTACTTTTTCAGCAGCTGTAGTTGCGACGCGTTTTAAGTCCTCGTCAAACTCCCCTGTTACTTTTCCTTCTGGTATCATACCCCCATTATATTTTTCAATCATAGTAATACTTCTACTTACTAGATTTCCTAAGTCATTGGATAGATCAGCATTAAGTCGATTAACAAAACTTCTATTAGTGTAGGTTCCGTCATAGCCAAAGGTAAATTCCCTTAGTAAGAAATACTTCAGTGCGTCAAGTCCGTATCTTTCAATAAGAGGTTCAGGATAAACAATATTACCCTTAGACTTTGACATTTTGTCATCGCCAAACATAATCCATCCATGTCCATAAACCATTTTCGGCAGCGGCTCGCCTAAAGCCATTAACATTGCTGGCCAAATAATGGTGTGGAATCTGATGATTTCTTTTGCCATAATATGAACATTTGCAGGCCAATACTTTTCATATTTTTCTTGATTATCTGAACCATAGCCTAAAGCAGTAATATAGTTGGATAATGCATCAATCCATACATAGATCACGTGTTTTGGGTCAAAGGGCACTGGTATCCCCCAATCAAAGCTAGTTCTAGATACAGCTAGGTCTTCCAAGCCTGCTTTTAGAAAGTTATTTAACATTTCATTCTTTCTTGATTCAGGAAGGCAAATTTCTGGATGTTCTTCGAAATATTGAATTAACCGGTCTTGATACTTCGATAGTTTGAAAAAATACGCCTCTTCCTTAGCTAACTCAGCAGGTCTGCCGCAATCAGGACAAAGTTTCTCTTCTTTTAACTGAGTTTTTGTCCAAAAAGATTCACAGGGAGTACAGTACCATCCTTCGTATTCACCTTTATAGATATCTCCTTGATCGTAGAGTTTTTGGAAAATTTTCTGAACACTTTTTACATGATGTTCATCCGTAGTTCGAATAAAAATATCATAAGATATATCCATTTTTTTCCATATATCTTTAATATCCCTTACGATTTCATCTACATAAGCCTTTGGCGCCATACCTTTTTCTTTAGCAGCTTTTTGAATTTTTTCACCATGCTCATCGGTTCCCGTCAAAAACTGCACGTCGTAGCCGGTAAAGCGCTTAAATCTAGCTAAAACGTCGGATGCTACAGTTGTGTAGGTATGTCCTATATGTAGTTTTGCACTGGGGTAATAAATAGGTGTAGTCAAATAATATGTTCCTTTACTCATGTTTTTTTCCTCCTTATCCATTTTTCATGGTTTTTTTGTTATTATAATACGTTGTTGCCCGTTTCCCTTCACAAAAAACAAAAGTCCCTATACTTGTACTTCAAGTATAGGGACGAGCTTTTTCTCGTGATACCACCCTAGTTTATTATTACTTCGCAGCAATAATCTCAGCAAGTGACCTTCATCACCCTGCAATATAACGGTTGCACTTCCGTCATGATCTAAGTCTTATTTTACAAAAGTTCGATCATGAAGTTCAGGGGCCATCTTCAGCAAACTTTCTTAGCACCGGCTTTCACCCGCCCCGGCTCTCTGTTACTAAGTCCATCAACTTACTCTTCCCATCATTACCTATCATTTATTTTTATTACTTAATTTATACATAAATATATAAGATTATACATCATCTGTCAATAGAGATTGCTATGAAATTATTAAAAGATCATTCTACAGATCACTACCGATGCAATAATAGCTGCAAAATGCGATAAAAGCGCCGCTAAAACAGTGTGACGGGAATACTTAACCCCTATTGCTCCAAAATAAACAGCCATGGTATAAAAAATCGTTTCTGCTGAACCCATCATGGTGGAAGCCACTCTTCCTACAAAGGAATCTGGACCATAGTGGGTAATAATGTCTTTTAATACTGCCAAAGCACCACTGCCGGATATAGGCCGAATAACAGCTAAAGGCAGCACTTCTGCAGGAATACCTATCAATGTCATCGGCATCGTCATGAAGCTGATTAAAAAATCCATAGCTCCTGATTTTCTCATTAATCCAATAGCAATAAAGATAGCAATCAAGTAGGGCATAATTCTTATGGCGGTTTTAAAACCATCGCCTGCTCCCTCTGCAAAAGCATCATATAAATTTACTCCTTTTATCAGTCCATGTAGTAATATAATTGTTATCATGATAGGTATAGCAGCTAAAGAAATAATGGTTAATATAGCCGTCATCGTTTTTTTCCCTCCAATATTTTACAAGCAAGTATACCAAAAAAAGTGGATACTGTAGTGGCAATGAGGGAAGTTGTTATAATTTCCGTCGGTATTTGTGATCCAGCATCCGCACGAATCTTTAATACTGTTAAAGGAATCAATTGTATAGAAGACATATTGATTACCAAAAACATACACATAGCATTGGTAGCAGTTTTTTTATTTTTATTTAAGGTTTGTAATTCCTCCATAGCTTTGATACCTAGGGCAGTGGCAGAGTTGCCCGCTCCAAACATATTCGCTACCATATTCATCATGATAGCACTGATGGCAGGATGATTCGGAGGAACGGAGGGAAACAGGAGCTTTGAAATAGGCCGCATCAGTACAGCAAAGCTATCAATTAGCCCAGATTTTTCAGCAATATTCATGAGCCCCAACCATACTGCCATAATTCCAGTAAGGCCAATAGCAAAAACCACAGCTTCCTGTGCGTCCTGTAATATCACCGCATTAATGATTTCTATTCTTCCACTGATAATCGCCATCACCATGCCAAAAATAATCATGGCAAACCATATTATGCTCATAAAACCCCTCTTTTTTCTCTATTTTAAATAAAAAAACCCTTCGCTTTTCTAAATAGTGAATTGGAATCATTCCTTTAGCTAAAGAAATTACCTTTCACCATTACATCCTATGATAAAGGGCTTTTCCTATATGCTTCTTTGTGGCAATCAAAGATGCTTTTTCTACTCAGGTAGTTGTTAATTTTTTAACTATATGAAATATTGAGACATGTTTGTAAATAAATTTGTCGAATTACATATTTTTTTTCATTTGTCCTTAAAAATCTGTTATAATAAATCTTAATGGGTTATTTTAATAGAATATTGTTCTATCGAAGAACAAATTTATTTAGATAAGGAAGGTAATAATATGAGAAACCTTGCTTTATTAACAGATTTTTATCAGCTCACCATGATGAATGGTTATTTAAAACATGGCCTTCATCAAGATACAGTGGTTTTTGATTTGTTTTTTAGAAAAAATCCCTGTAAAAGTAGCTATACAATTATTGCAGGAATCGAACAGGTCATTGATTATATTGAAAACTTAAAGTTTACAGAGGAGGATTTAAACTATTTAAGAGGCTTAGGTTTTGATGATGATTTTCTTAAGGTTGTTAAAGATTTTAAATTTTCTGGAACCATTTATGCGGTACCAGAGGGATCTATTATGTTCCCTAGTGAACCTATTTTAAGAGTAAAGGCTTCTTGCTTTGAAGCTCAGCTAATAGAAACTGCTCTTTTAAACATCATCAATTTTCAATCTCTTATCGCCACAAAAGCTTCTAGAATTTGTGAAGCGGCTGAAGGGGATCCCGTATTTGAGTTTGGATTAAGACGAGCTCAAGGTCCAGACGCCGGTATCTATGGGGCAAGAGCTGCTGTTATTGGTGGATGTTCCTCTACCTCTAATGTTTTAGCTGGTAAAATGTTTGATATCCCTGTGGTAGGTACACAAGCTCATAGTTGGGTACAAAGCTTTGATACAGAATTAGAAGCTTTCCGTGCTTATGCTGCTACCTATCCGGATAATTGTCTTCTTTTAGTGGATACTTACGATACGTTAAAGAGCGGTCTTCCCAATGCAATTACTGTTTTTAATGAACTAAGATCTAAAGGTTATGAGCCTAAAGGTATCCGTATTGATTCAGGGGATATTGCTTATCTTTCTAAAGAAGCACGGAAAATTTTAAATGCTGCAGGCTTTGAGGGTGTATCCATCGTAGCCTCCAGTGATTTAGATGAAGAGATTATTTATAGTTTAAAGATTCAAAAAGCTGCTGTGAATGGATGGGGAGTAGGAACTAATCTGATTACCTCCAAGGGGTGTCCTGCTTTAGGCGGGGTCTATAAACTGTCTGCTATGGAGAAGGACGGAGAGTTACTTTCTAAAATAAAAATATCTGAGAATCCCGAAAAAATTACGAATCCAGGTTATAAAAAGGTGGTCAGAATTTACCATGCTGATGATCATAATGCACAGGGGGATTTGATTATGCTGGAGGATGAAACAATTGATACCAGTAAACCTCTTACGATTTTTCATCCTACTTATACATGGAAAACAAAAACCTTCACGAATTATAGGATAAGAGAAATGCTAGCACCTCTTTACATAGATGGCAAACTGGTGGCTCCTAGAAAAACGGTGAAGGAAATAAAGGCATATGTGGCTGAAGAATTGGACAGCCTATGGCCGGAATATAAGAGGATGATTCGCCCGCAACTTTATAAAGTTGACCTTTCGGAAAAACTCTGGAAATTGAAAAATGATATGGTAAGTCAGTATCGGGAAGCTACGAAAAGAGGATCTTAAAAGATCCTTTTTTACATGCTATTATAACAAATACGGTAATTATGGACAGCAAAAGTTAATCCTAAAGATCCCACCTATCAAAGCAACTTGTCGTTTTCTTAAAGCTTCATTCATTATCTATCCTTTAGCATTACGCTATCTTTAGCTATCAGAGAAATTCATTTTGGTAGCTTTTATATAATCAATAGCGGCCTCCTTGGTGGGCTCTATTTCTCCAAAATAAATGACCTTTCTTATTTTTTCTAAAGCTTCTCCTACAGCACTTCCCTCTGGTATATTTAGCGCCTCCATCACTTCTGTACCTTTAATGATACGTGTTATATCTTCTATGGGTTTATAGCGGGTTAGGTAGTTGTTTGCCATATATTCTATATGTACCTTAAACATGCCCATCTCTTCCTTTGGATCTAAACTTTTTCTAGTAGCCACAATATCTCCTAGGGCAATCAATAAAATATCCAAAGTTTCTTTTCCCATTTTATTAAAAAGGTCATACAAGGTTTTTCCACTTACGTCATTTTTTTTGTATAAGTCTAAGGGCCACATGTGAAGATAAATATATTTATAGAGAATTTCTTTTTCTCTTACACTTAATCTCATTTTATCCCCATATTCCTTCATAAGCTCTGCCCCAGTTATTTCATGTCCTCTAAATCGTACTCTCCCTGTACTATCTATCCTACGGGCGGAAGGCTTTCCTATGTCATGGAAAAGAGCGCCTAACTTTAGCAGCTGTAAACGACTGTGATTACCTGCTATTTTTTCACTCGTATGTTTTTCATAAGCCTGCCCTATATGAACTTCAAAAAATTTATTGGCATATATGTAGCTTTCTACGATTTCCATCGTATTAATTGAGTGGGTCCAACTGTCTACCACATGGTACTTACATTCACCTATTTTTTTCATTTCAATAATTTCAGGAAAAATTTTTTCTAATAAGTTTAGCTGTTTATCCATAAAATCAAAATAATAGTAGGTCATAGGCTCCTCTAGGATTTTAAATAGCTCCCCTGCTATTCTCTCTCCTGCTACATTGATGATTCTGTTAGCTTCTTTCTTTATAAGTGCCTGCGTTCTATCATCCAAATGAAACTTCATCTGCGCCATAAAAGCTACGGCTCTTAGCATTCTTACAGGGTCTTCCTGGAAAACTTTCTCTTTTATATGTCGAATTTTTTTACTATCTAAATCCCTTTTACCTCCAAAGGGATCTATAATTTTTTCTTTTTTTATTGGCCATCCTTCCTGTAAATCGTAAGCCATTGCATTGATGCTAAAATCTCTTTTGCATAAATCCTCTTGTATTGTGGCTCCCTTTATTCTTGCAAAATCTATCATCCTTTTATCCTTTAAAACTACGCGATATATTTCCCGCTCTTTATCTAGAAGGACCAAAGTTCCCTCCAACTTATTCATAATTTTTTCTGCTAAAACCTTAGGGTGACAAAGGGTTACAAAGTCTAAATCCTTGATTTTTCTACTTAATAGTACATCCCGTATGGTACCTCCCACCAAGTATATCTCTGTATCCATCTCTTTGCTTAACTGAAGAATACGATCAACCACGATATTCATTCTATCAGCTCCTAAAAATATATTCTTACTTAATAATGTCTTAGTATCTTGATTCTACAGAAAAAATATTTATACTTTCGATTATCTTTAGTATATAGTAAAAATTCAACGCATCCAACGATAGTTATATTATTAACAAACTTTTCTAATTGACTTTTTATGGAATATTTGGTACTATTTAATAGACGATTGTCGAAATTTGTATAAAAATATCTATCTATTGTTTTGGGGAATAGGGTTAAGATACTAAAGGGGAAACAAAAATTAAAGGAGGACAAGTGTTTGAAGTCAACAGGAATTGTTAGAAAAGTCGATGAGTTAGGGAGAATCGTTCTTCCTATCGAACTAAGGCGTACACTAAATATTGCAGAAAAGGATGCCTTAGAAATCTATGTAGATGGTGAAAGTATTCTATTAAAAAAATATGAGCCAGCATGTATCTTTTGTGGTAATGCTAAGAACATTACAATACATAGATCTAAAAATATTTGCAGTGATTGTATCGAAGAATTAGCAAAGTAATAAAATTCGGCTTAATTCAGGGGAGTTTTTTACTCCCCCTGAATTTTAGCCGAATTGACTCCTTCGGTGCAGTGATTAAGAGGGTCCATAGATCTATAGATCTATGGACTCTTTGTATACGTCGGATTTAGGTATTTTTCTCACCTTAGCTACTTTTTTTATGGCTTCTTTTTTTTCTAAGCCCTCCTCTATAAAGGTAAGAATATGCTCTTTAATCGTGAGATGTTCAAAAACTTCTCTCTCCCTACGAACTTCTTCTTCTAAACTGATTCCCTCGCATAAAAGCACCATTTCTCCCTTGGGAGGGTTTTCTTGAAGATATTGATAAACTTCTTTTAAGCTTCCACGAATAAATTCCTCATACCTTTTGGTTAGTTCTCTAGCCAGTACAGCTTTCCTATCACCGAAAATATCCATCATATCCTGCAATGTATCTATAACACGATGAGGCGCTTCATAAAAGATAAGACTTCGATCCTCTAATTTTATCTTTTCTAGTCTTTCTCTTCTTTTTTTCTTATCCCGCTCTAAAAATCCTTCAAAAGCAAATCTTCTTGTAGGTAATCCTGAAGCTACCAAAGCCAAGATACCAGCAGTAGCTCCTGGCAAAATTTCTAAGGGAATATCGTGTTCTATACATGCCTTCACTAGTACTTCCCCTGGATCAGAAATTCCTGGCATACCAGCATCAGAAACCAGGGCTATGGTTTCTCCCTCTAACAGTTTGTTCAAGAGATATTGACTCTTGTTTTTTTCGTTATGCTCATGATAACTGGTTAAAGGTTTTTGGATATCAAAATGCCTCAGTAAATTTATGGTATGACGGGTATCCTCTGCTGCTATTGTATCTACTTCCTTCAGTATTCTCAAAACCCTTAAAGTAATGTCCTCTAAGTTTCCTATAGGTGTAGGACATATGTATAGTTTTCCTTTATTCAAGGATTTCACCATCCTTCTCCAATACTTTTCTACCGTATATTTCATGAATCGCCTCTGTGTAGTTTCCTTCCTTATCATAAACATAGAGGGGATCCATGATTTTCAACTCCGCTTTAGCGGCTTTTCTGCACTCTAATAACAGTAGGTTTGGTTTCTTATCATAGGTTGGATGAATAAACTGAAGTTGCTTAGGTTCTAGCTTGTACTGCCTGCAGTAGTACATAATATCTGCTAATCTTTGGGGGCGATGTACCATAAAAAATTTCCCCAAATGTTTTAATAGTTTAGAGGCTACGGCAATAACCTCCTCTAGACTACACTTTATTTCATGCCTTGAAATAGATTTTTTATCTTCAGGATTTAAAAGCCCCTTTGGATGCATGTAAGGGGGGTTAGATGTAACAACATCAAAACTATTGACAGGTAAGATTTCTCCTATTTTCTTTAAATCTACTGGTAGAATTTGAATCCTATCTTCCAGTTGGTTTAGTTGAACACTACGACTTGCCATATCCGCCACCTCTTTTTGTATTTCTAGCGCTGTTATATGACTTGTCTTACTTTTTCCTGCCAATAGTATCGGTATAATGCCTGTACCTGTTCCTAAGTCTATGACTCTTGCGTTTTTCTTTAGTGTTACAAAGTTTGCTAATAGCACAGCGTCTATACCGAAGCAAAACCCTTCAGGATCCTGAATAATTTTTAAATTATTGATCTGCAAATCATCTATTCGTTCTGACTGTTTTAGTAAATCCTTCATTGATAGAGATTGCCACCTCCATAATCTGAATTTGTTATAAACTTTCCAATAGGAGGGTTAATTTCTCTAAAATAACATCCTCTTCTATTAAAGTTGTGTAGGTATGAACTACCTTCCCTTTTTTATCTAAAAAAACCATTGTAGGGAAATTACCTACATAGTAGGCTTCTTTCATTTCTCCGCCTTCATCCAGCAGCATCTCAAAAGGGTACGCCTCTATATCCTGCAGAATTTCCTCTTTAGAAATTGTATCAAAAGCGGTGGCATGGACGCCTATGACAACAACATCCTCCTCTACTAGCTTATATACATTCTCTAGTATTTCCAGTTGTTGTTTAGATTCTTCACTCCAAGAGACCCAAAAAGCCAGAATAGCTAGTCTATCAGCTATAATTTCCTCTAAGGAATCTATCTCTTCATAGGTATCGATAGGTATCTCCTCTTTTAGGTTTTCTTCCTTCTCGATAGGAGGACTCTCTTGTGTTATTTCTTGCGACTTTTCACTACATCCCACCTGTAGGACTAAAACCAGTATTATTATAAAAACAAGCCATTTGCTTTTTAACATTACTTTTAGTCCTCCAATTCTTTTAATTCTTTTTCAAGACCGTCTTGTAATTCTTCCACAATCTCCAGTTGCTCCTTCAAACTGCGCTTTTCTTTTATTTTTGTAACCTCTTCCATATTACATACTTTTAGTTCTTCTGTATTGTCTTGATGATTTTTTATTTTTACCTTTACTTTTTCTAATAGCACATTGGTCTCTATGACAATTCCTTCTCCGTAGGGTGTTTGTACAATAGAACCAATTCCTGGTAACTTTTCAAAAATTTCTTGATACATGTCATGTTCATATTTTAAGCAGCAGAAAAGTCTCCCACAAATGCCGGATATTTTTGTAGGGTTTAAAGAAAGACTTTGTTCCTTTGCCATTTTAATAGATACTGGTTCAAAATCTCCTAACCATGTTGCACAACAAAGAGGTTTTCCGCAGGTGCCAATACCTCCCAGCATTTTAGATTCATCCCGAACACCAATTTGTCTTAATTCTATACGGGTTTTAAAAATAGCTGCTAAATCTTTTACCAACTCTCTAAAATCTACTCTGCCATCTGCAGTAAAGTAAAAAATTACTTTATTATTATCAAAAGTATATTCTACATCGATTAACTTCATATCTAATTGATGGCTGGAAATCTTCTCCAAACATACTTCAAAGGCTTCCTTCTCTTTTTCTTTATTTTCAAAGTGTTGTTGTTGATCTTCTTCTGTCACAACCCTGATTACGTCCTTTAACGGTGCTACAATGTTCTCCTCTGGAACCTCCTTAGGACCAACTACAACTTCCCCAAATTCTATACCTCTTGCGGTTTCTACAATGACACAACTGTTTTTCTGTACGTTAATTTCTCCAGGATTAAAGTAATAGATTTTTCCTGCTTTTTTAAACCGCACACCTACAACTGTTACCATGAAAATTCCTCCTAATAAATATTGACCTTTTCTTATTTTATCAAACTTTACGGTAATATGCTATGCTGAAAAAAATATACCATTTTTCCTAAAGAATGCTTTCATTCACTCTTTTTTTTAATTGCAGGAGCATTGTTTCTAAATTTAGCTGAAGGTTAACATTACTTCTAAAGTTATTTTTTGTCTCTTCAATAATAAAAATCATTTCCTTTATATTCTCCAAAGAAAGAATATCACTTTGATAGATAATTTCTTCTATTTCATCTATATTTATAATAATATCCGCTTTGTTGGTATGTTTATATAAGAGTACATCTCTATACCATCCCATCATCAGTTCTAGGCTTTCTTCAATAAATTGTTTTTCTTCATAAAAGTCCTGAAGGTTTTCTAGTAAGTAGAAGGTTTTTTTGTCAACAAGATGTCTCGTCAGTTTTATTACCTTTTGTCTTCTCTGTTGAAAAGCTTCATCTTCTAGAAGTTGTATTGCTCTGCCGGGAATTCCCCTAGAAAGAGAGGCCAATACCCTTGCTTCTTCCTTCGCTACAGCCTTTTTTTCTATTAAATATTTTTCTATTGTTTCTAACGCTACCGGCAGTAATTTTAGTCTTTGACATCTTGATATAATGGTAGTCAACAAGCTATTGCTATTGGTGGTGAGAAGAATTATCGTTACGTATTCTGGTGGTTCCTCTAAAGTTTTTAAAAGAGCATTTTGTGCCTGTAACGTCATTTTTTCTGCATCACAGATAATATATACTTTCTTGCTGCCCTCATAGGGCTTCATTTGAATGTTTTTTTGTAAATCCCTTACTGCCTCTATCTTTATGGAGGTTTCCTCTTGTACCCAAATTACTTCTGGGTGACTATCATGATCCAATTTTTTACAACTAATACATTCATCACAGGGTTTCCCTTGGATTGCTCTGCAGCATATACCCTTTGCCATCTGTCGTGCAACATTTCTTTTTCCCAACCCATGCTGACCCTCTATCAAGTATGCATGCGCCAATTGGTTTTGCTCCAGCGCCCTTATAAAATTTTTCATAAGTTTTTCCTGCCCTAATACAGCTTCTAAAACCATTTTTTTATCACTCTTTTCTATAACTTAACATACTTCTCCACATCCACGACAAAAACTGTTGCTCCTCCCACCATAACCTCTATAGAATAGGGTATAAAGATACCTGCCGTTCCGGAAACTGGTGCAGGTGAAGAAACAATTTCTTTTCTAGCCTCGCAATTATCTTTTATAATACTAATGACTTTGTCTACATCTTCATCCTCTGTACCTACTAAAAGCGTAGTATTTCCTGCCCTTAGAAATCCTCCTGTAGTCGCAAGCTTTGTCATCCTAAAATTGTTATTGGTTAACTCCTCCATAAGCCGTGCCGCATCTTCATCATGAACAATCGCTATAATTAACTTCATAAAATCCCCTCCCCGATTATTTTTATTAATAGTTTTTCCACATCTTTTTTTATCCCGTCAATAGCTCTATCTGCTTTTATTACTTTTATTCTAGCTGAATCCTGCTTTGCTAGGTCTATATAGGCATCGTATACCGCTCTATGAAAATCTATTTTCTCCTGTTCCAATCGGTCTACTTCCTCCCTATTAATTCGTTGTAGGGTTACTTCTGGAGGGATATCAAAAAAGATCGTTAAATCTGGTGATAAACCCTGCGTAGCAAAATCATTAATGGTTTTTATAACATGATATCCTAACTGTCGACCTACTCCTTGATATGCAATACTGGAATCTACAAATCTATCACATAATACTACCTTACCTTCTTTAAGAGCTGGTAAAATGACCTGTGTTACATGTTGCGCCCTAGAAGCAGCATATAATAATGCCTCCGTAGTACTTGCCATTTCTTCATGTTGTTTATCTAATATGATACTTCTAACTTTTTCCCCTATGATCGTTCCTCCAGGTTCTCTTGTTATCAATACCTCCAAGCCTTTTTCTTGAAAAAAACTTTTCATAAACTGCATCTGTGTACTTTTGCCTGCTCCATCCAAACCCTCTATGGATATAAATAAACCTTTTTTCATCATGACACCTCCGCTGATCCTCTGTCTAACCTTTGATGTTATTTACACCAAAATCTCAATATTTTTCCACTGATGATCCTTCAACCCTAGTATCTCCATTCCACTTTCTATCATAACCCTGATATATGTGATTATCTCCTCCTCAATCACCTCTCCCGGCATCAATATAGGAATACCCGGGGGATAGGGAATAAGATATTCACCGCTAACAAACCCTATGCTCTTCTCTATGGGTACCTGTTTCTTTTTTCTGTATAGCGCTTCTTTGGGGGTAAGCATTTGTTTAGGTATAGGATAGGAAAAGAATTGCCTCTTTTCCAAGTGTCCTTCTCCCTCTTTTTTTGCAATATCCGTTAATGCTTCGTAAAGCTTTTCAAAATCTTCCCCGTCATTAGCAATAGAAGTTACTCCTAGTATACCATACATATTGGATAGCTCCATTTGAATACCATACTTGTTTCGAAGTTTCTTTTCTAACTGATAACCATTGATTTGGTTTTGCTCCATACTTATCCATAATTTTGTAGCATCCATTCCCTTTATAGAATTTTTACCCAAGGAAGTATCCTCTAACACAGTTACTCCTTTTGTTCCTTTTATCTTACTTTTAAATTCCTCTATATGCTCAAGAAGCGCCTCCATTAATTGGCTTCCCAAATCCTGATAAATCGTGGTAGCTAAATCCAAGGAGGCCATTAGTATATAGGAGGGACTACTGCTCTGATGTATTTTCAACATGAACTTTAATTTATCTATATCTATCTTATTTCCCTGTACATGAAGCATGGAGCTTTGTGTAAATGCAGGTAAAGTTTTATGGGTACTTTGTACCACAGCATCTGCACCACACTCTAAAGCTGTCATAGGTAATTTTTCATTTAGTCCTAGATGGGCACCATGGGCCTCATCTACTAACAAAATTTTTCCATAACCGTGAACAATTTCTGCTATTTTTTTTAAGTCGCTAGTGAATCCATGATATGTAGGATAAGTGAGCATCACAGCCTTAGCATCAGGGCATGCTATTAGCTTCTTTTTTACTTCTTCTGGTGAAATGCCTAGGGGAATCCCATGATAGCTGTCCATTTCAGGATATAAGTACACGGGGACTAAGTCTCCTAAAATTGTAGCATTAATAACAGATTGATGGCAATTTCTTGCCACAATGATTTTATCTCCTGGGGATGTTACCGCCATAATCATGCTGTAGATGCCAGAAGTACTGCCATTGATCAAAAAAAAGGTGGCATCACTTTTAAAAACCTCGCTAGCCCTCTGTTGCGCTTTTTGAATAACTTCCTTTGGATTATGAAGGTAGTCCGTTCCTATAATCTCTGTTGTATCTATATCCGGTAGAAATTTTTTGAAATTTTTATAATGAGTAGTATTGAATATTTTTCCATTTTTGTGTCCTGGTACATGAAAAGATACTATTTTTTCTTCCTGTAGTTCTAATAATCTATCTAAAAGTGGTGTTTCTTTCAAAAAAATTCCTTCTTTCTGTATATGTATAATTTTATGCTTCTTTAAAATTATTTTCTACAAATATAATTGTTATTCTTTCTAGAAAAAAGGCTGCTTTTCCTCTATTTTTGAATAAAAGATTTCACTTTTAGAAATAATATAACTATAGACAATATCTGTCTGTGGGAAATATTTTATAAAAATCATGTTAACAAGCCACAAACAAAAAATATTAAGGATGGTGGCATAATGAAAGATAAAATTACTAATTTAAAAACATTTTTACAGGCTTATAATCATAAAAAGTCTGATATGGAAATTTCTCATATGCTAGATATTTCTATTGATGAGGTGAAAAGTCATAGAAAAGAAGTTTGTAGAAATACAATGTTGACAAAAATAGAGCAACACAAAAAGTAATTTTGTTTCAAAAAATAATAAGGGGACTGTTTAGTCCCTTTGTTATTTCTTAGGCTTCCTGCAAAAATTGCTGCCAAATATCTTTTATTTTTCTTTTAAATATTTCGTACTTAAGCTGATCTACTGGTGTGCTTACCAATTCTTCCTCACATCTCCTACATATATATTGGTTTAATAGAAGAATACCTGTACTGGTCTCATCATTACACATATAACATTGTAATTCTTCTGTCATCTTTTTCACCAGCCTTATAAAAAATTTATTTATTTTCATTGTAGCCTTATACTTTTTATTCTATTCACAATCCTAGTACATTGTTAACCATTAGAAAAAAAGATTATTTTACTTTTCTTAGGTAATGGATTTTCTTCTGCTTTTTTACTTGTTTTTTAGTATAAGAATGTTTTGTCGTATAAGGAGATGAAGATGTTTTTTTTGTAGAGCTTTTCATATCTTCTCCTACAATTTTCATCAATGTTAAAATAAAAATCAGTATGGGTATTAGTAAAATAATTAAAAAAGCTATATTAATTGTATTATTAAACATGTTTTATCTCTCCCACTCAAAGTAGCTTTGTAATAGCTTCGTCAACACTTAACAGAATTCCTTCTTTTAAACCGTAAACTTCTTGAAAAATACACTTTTTTTATTGTTTATTCTGCACATTCTTCATTATTCTACATAATTTTCAAAAATCCTACTTTTTTTGAGTGGTAAAATAGTACTAAAAAAACAAGTTTAATCTGCTCAATTTTATAGAAGCATTTTCAAATACATTGAAAAAGCAAAAGGAAAAACTTCCCTTTTGCTTTAAATTATCCTTCTTTCGATGTTTAAAGTTTATTTGCAAAAGCCATTAAATATACTTTTTCTTGACGATTTTGATTGATTTCATCTTCTATCATCATCAGTTTCTTTAGCTGATCTTCGGTTAAATTAGCATAACTCATTTGACCCATATCTTTTTTTACTTCTTCATTCATTTTTTTACCTCCCTTTGTACAAAATATTTTACTAAGTAATCTCTTCTTAATGAATTACTTTGGTATATAGGCTATACATCTTTAAACTTGAATTTTAATATACACAGTCTACGATTTTGTCTTGGCTAAAAAACGTAGCCCTTAGTATATTAAAATTCATAGACGTATATCTATAGTTATTTTGAATAAATAGAGGCAATTTTATTCACCAATACATCTATATCGTCGTCTACTTCACCATAGGAAATTGTGGGTTTTTTTACTAATATGATAGGGATATTTAATTCTTGCGCAGCAAGTATTTTTTCTTCTGTTCCTCCTGCCTTTCCGCTATCTTTTGTTATTACAACATTTGCTCCATAACTTTTAAACATTTGTTTATTCAGTTCTTTATTGAAGGGGCCCTTCATAGCAATAAGATTATCAGGTGTAAAACCATAGGTTTCACAACTTCTAATTACTGAAGATAAAGGCAAAACACGAGCTACCAACCGTTTTACTTCTATTGTTTCTACAAAAATAGGTAATTGGTTGCTTCCTATCGTTAAAAATATCTTCCCTTCAAAGTTCTTTGCCATCGTAGCTGCATGAGAAAAATCTTTGGCCCAATAGAGATGATTGTTTTCTTTTTCTTGCCATTGAGTTTCTGGCCGTTCATATCGAAAATAAGAAAGTTCTTTTTCTCTGCATACCTCCATCGCCAACCTAGAAATATTTTCAGCATAAGGGTGGGTAATATCTATTACCTGCTGAATATTTTTTTCTTCAATTAATTCCCTCATCTTCGCTACATCTAACTTTTCTTCTAATACTTCTGCCCTGGAATCTTCTTTTAATAATTGTCCTCCATAAGCAGTAGTAACAGTAGCTATTACTTCAAGTTTTTTTTCAAGAAGCTTTTCCACCAGTGCTCTCCCCTCACTAGTGCCACACAAGGCTAGAATCATAGATGATATCCCCTAGGGGTAATCATTTTTCCATCCTGAACAAGAGTATTGCTGTTGCCGATAATAACCATCGTAAACATATCAATAGGATGTAGTAACATTTCTTCTAGCGTAGTAATCGTCATTTCTTCCCCTTGTCTCTTTGCATTTCGTACAATGCCTACTGGTGTGCTGTTTTTTCTGTGTTGCAATAGTATACTTCTTGCTTCTTCAATCTGGGTGACTCTTCCTTTACTCTTGGGATTATAAAGCGCAATAACAAAATCCCCTTCTCCTGCTAAGGCAAGTCGTTTTTTAATAACCTCCCAATCTGTCAATAAATCACTTAAGCTAATTACTGCAAAATCATGCATTAGAGGAGCACCTAATACTGCCGCCGCCGCACTGACAGCCGTCACCCCTGGAATCACTTCAATTTCTATAGGACTTTTTCGTTCATGCTTTACCTCTAGTAGTGCCCCTGCCATACCATAAATACCAGGGTCTCCACTGCTTACCAACGCAACTGTAGATCCTGCTTCAGCCAAATCAACCGCTAAATTGCACCTTTCTATTTCCTTCTTCATACCACTATCAATGACCTTTTTCCCTTCAGTAAAGGGACGAATTAAATCTATATAGGTTTTATAACCTATGATAATATCACTAGATATTATTCCTTCTTTAGCAGCAGGTGTCATATAGTTTTCTTCTCCCGGACCGATACCAATTACAAATACTTTTCCCATTCTTTCATCTCCCTTCTTCCTCTTCAGCTATTGAAATGGTCACACCCTGATTTTTTCTTTTCCTTAAAATCAACTTCCCTCCACTGCTGCCTAAATAAGCACAGGGTTCACTGACAGACCCCACCCCTATGGTTTTTTTAACAAAGGGAGAGGCTTCAAAAAACCTTTCTATCTCTGCTATTTTCTGTCTCTCAATAATTTCTAGAGGAATCTTCAGTGTACTGGCAGCTTCCAGCAGTCCCTCTTCATCCTTTTTCACGTCTACTGTTACCAGTTTTCTGACGCTTTCTATCCTCTTATTTGTTTCTTTAAGAGAGACTTTTATCGTCTCCAAAATAGTGGTTGCATCAATCCCTCTTCTACACCCCACACCCATGACTAAATTTTGTGTATATAGCTGCAGGATATTATTCCCTTGAGGTTCTATACACCGATTTCCAACATAGATCCCATAGGTTTGGTGGTGAAAATCATCAAGTTTTTGTAGTATTTCGTAATTTGATGGAAGATTTATAAGATAAGGCTTATCCCAATAAATCCCCACTTTTCCACCATTAACAATATAAGCAGTTATTTTTTTTGTTAACTGCCAGTCAGTAATCCTGCAGTCTAAATTTTGTGCCAAGGTATCTACTGCCATCGTTTCTTTTACATCAGAAGCCGTAGTTATGACGGGATTTGCTCCTAGCAGACCAGCTATCTTAAGGGTAAAACGATTGGCGCCGCCGATATGCCCTGATAATAAACTGATGACATTGGTACCTTTTTCATCTATTACTACTACGCCTGGATCTTGTCTTTTATCCTTCAAATGAGGAGCAATATGCCTAACAACAATTCCTGTAGCCATAATAAAAATCAACTGATCCACTATAGGAAAAAGCTTTTCCACTAAGGTTTTTAAATCTGGATCTATAAGGTGTACATCTTCTTCCCCTTCATAAAACTTAGGAAGCACATATAGTTGACTTTGAGGAAGGAGCTGTTTTAACCGCAAACCTAATGCCCTTCCCCCTTTTGTTACAGTTAAAATAGCTACTTTCATTTATTCTTTACCTTTTCTATACTCGTGGGTAAAGTTCTCATCATACAGTTTAGAAAGGGCGTATTCATTTCCCAAAAAGTTCCCTACTAAAATTTGTGCTGTCTTTTTGATTCCCGCAGCTTTTACCTTTTGTGCTATATTTTCTAAGGTTCCTTCAACAATTTGTTGATCTGGCCAAGTAGCTTTTTGCACTACTGCTACTGGTGTATTTGAAGGGTAAGCTGTCAGCAGTTCCTTTACTACCTCCTCTATGGCTTGTACTGATAAAAAAATCGCCATGGAGGTTTGATGGCTGGCTAAAGATGCTAAACTTTCTCTTTTGGGAACTGGTGTCCTCCCCTCCATCCTTGTCAGGATTACTGTTTGGGAGACTTCTGGCAATGTAAATTCTTTTTTTAACTGAGCCGCTGAAGCAACAAAGGAACTGACACCAGGAATCACTTCATAAGTAATGGCTTCCTTCTCTAAAAGATCTATCTGTTCCCGAATGGCTCCATAAATACTTGGATCCCCTGTATGTACTCTAGCAACGGTTTTTCCCTCCTTAACCGCCTTCTTTATCACCTCTATCACTTCTTGTAACGTCATAGAGGCGCTATTGTAAACCTCTGCTGTTTCTTTTCTATTTCCTATCACTTCTGGGTTTACTAAAGATCCAGCATAGATAATCACATCTGCTTCCTGAACCCTTTTGTGTCCCTTCAAGGTAATTAATTCTGGATCGCCCGGTCCAGCTCCTATAAAATAGACATTAGCCATGAAAACCCTCTCCTTTTTTGATAATAATCGTTGATAAGTAAGGGACTCTCTCTTTTTCTAAGTCTCTTATATCTGTGGTAATTTTTTCGTCATCATGTCCACACTTGGATATCATCACAAAATTATTTTCTAAACCTTGTTTTTTCAATTTCTCTGCCAAACCTTTGGGATCATGGGATACCTTTAATACCACCAAATTGTCAGAAACACTCAGAACATTTTCAACCTTTTCCTCTTCCTTAATAAGGGGAAGAATGGTTAAGGTTTCGTCACCCTCTGTCAATGGAAGGTTCACTCTGCTGGCGGTGGCACTAAAGGAAGTAATACCCGGTACTGTTTCTATAGCATAGTTTTTTTCTTTTAATGCTTTTAATATATAAATATAAGTACTATATAACAAAGCGTCCCCTAAAGTTAGAAAAGCTACTTTTTTTCCTCTATCTAAAGCATCAGATATGATGTTGATATTTTCATTCCAATGACTTTCCAAAGTCTCTTGACAATATACCATAGGGAAAACCAAAGCTTTTATCTCTGCTGCTGCATTTACATGCTCTTTTGCAATTTTTAAAGCAATACTATCTTCTTCTTTTTTTCCCTTGGGACAAATGACAAGATCTGCCTCCTTTAATACTTTTACTGCTTTTAAGGTCAGTAGCTCAGGATCTCCTGGTCCTACACCTATTCCATATAATTTACCCTTCATAAAGTCACCCCTTATCCTGTTGGAAAACCTTTAACACCTGTTTCGTTAAGGTTTTAATCTAATTTTTTGTAGCGGAAAGAACATAAATATTATTTTGGGCCTCCATCAAGGTATAGTTTCCCGTGGAACGTCCTTTAGAAACGCCTACCGATACTACCTCTACATCCTTATATTCTTTCTTTTTTAAAGCTTTAAATCCTTCTGTTAAGGTTTCGAGGGTGACAGCAGTGATAACAATTCTTCCCTCCTTGGAGAGATGTTCTAAAGCATAATCCAAAATCCAATGGATCTCCCCACCGCTGCCTCCAACAAAAATTCTATCAAAACCTTTAATCTTTTTTAGCTCTTCTTCAGCTCTTCCTTTTAAAACCTCTAAATTTTCTACCCCAAAGGCTTTAGCATTCACCTCTAATAGGCTTAAAGCTTCTTCTTTATATTCGATAGCATAGACTTTTCCCCTAGAGAGTTTTAATGCCGCTTCTATAGATACTGACCCAGTGCCTGCTCCTACATCTACAAAAATGTGGTCCTCTTTTAATCTTAATTTACTTAGCACTACAGCTCTTACTTCTTCCTTCGTCATAGGGGCCTTTCCCCTTACAAAAAAATCATCTGGTATGCCAAAGCCACTGTATTCCCATCTTTTATTCATAAAAAATCACCACCACTGACATTTTATAGGGAGCATTCCTTATAATTTCCTCTGGTTTACCCTTGATGATTCGCTCCTCCTCGTAGGATAGATTTTCTCCTACCACCATACGTGCCTCTTTAAGCCCATAATCCATCAAGCTTTTTGCAATAACCTCTGGTGTATTTAGATGATCCGTTAGAAGCCCTACTTTTTTATACACCTTCAGCTTTTCTATAAAATTCTCTTTTCGTCCATGGAGACTCAAAAGAGGCGTCTCCTGCCAGGTTTCTTTTATTCTGCTAAATAAGTACTGTAAAGAATTAATTCCAGGTATTACTTCTAAGTCTTCTTCACAAAAATGCTTTTTCATATAGCTTAACATGCTATAGAATCCTGTGTCTCCTGAAAGAATTAGAGTGATTCGTTTTTCTTCTCTATGTTCCTTGATATAATTTATAACAGATTCTAAATCCTTGGTAATGGGGCAGATTTCCCCTTGATATTCATGAAAAATCTCCAGATGCCGTCTTCCCCCTACTAAAATATCACTATTTTCTACAGCCTTATAGGCAGCCGGTAATATATAGTCTCTATGGCCTGGACCTATGCCAACAACCCATATTTTCTTCATCGCTTAAATTCCTCCAATAGCTTTTTACCTTCTTGACAGGTAGCCAGTACCCCATGCTCCATGGAAAAAATAATCGTTCCTATTTCAATTTCTTCAAATGTTCGTTCTAGTGCTTTTTCTGTAATTTTCTCAACTAATAGAGAGAAAATCTCTTCTTTTTTCATCTCTTGAATCAACGTCACTGCTTCCTCTGTTGTGTTACTTTCTAAAACCCTTTTTATTTCAAGAGGACTAGCACCTAATACCCCCAGATAAGCCGCTAGGATTTCTCTCCTGCCATCAGCTATTTTACTATGAGTGTGAAAAATTCCTCCTGCCACCTTAATCAACTTTCCTATATGACCTACTAGAAGAAGTTTCTTTATCTTATGGTGTAGAGCTTGGTCCAGCATGAATCCTATAAAATTACTGGTTTTTATTACATACTTTTCATCAAAATTATAGTTGTTTTTGATTAAATCCCTACCATAGTTTCCTGGAACAAAAATCAGTTTTTCTAGCCCTTCTTCCTTTGCCACTGAAATTTCCAATGCTAAGGATTCCTTCCAGGCTTCCTCTGACATGGGTTCTACGATACCAGAGGTTCCTAGTATAGAAATTCCTCCTATGATACCTAATCGCGGATTAAAGGTTTTGACTGCAATCTCTTCTCCCTTAGGAATAAAAATCTCTACATCTACTCCTCTATTTTCTCCTATAACCTGTCTTACTTCTTTTTCTATCATCTGCAGAGGTACTGGATTGATGGCAGCTTTGCCAACAGAGATAGGTAGACCTTTTTTTGTTACTCTCCCTACCCCTATACCCCCATCAATATTGATTTTATTATCCTCTCTCCATTGAACTCTACTGCAAATAATAAGGCCATTCGTAGCATCGGGATCATCTCCACCATCTTTTTTTACACCACAGCATACATCTTCACCATCTCTTTTTCTTTCTAAAACAGTTAGCGTCAAATCCCAACCCTTTGGTGTAGAGATAGAAATCGTTTCTATATCTCTTCCTTCTAGAAGCATCTGGGCTGCTGCTTTGGCGGCTGCCGTTGCACAGGAACCGGTAGTATAACCATATCGCAGCTTTTTTCCATTCTTTACAACATATTTTTCCATGATTCTCCTTCTCCTATTTTGTCATATATAGAAGGGCATTGATTATAGCAGCTGCCACTGTACTACCACCTTTTCTTCCCACAGTAGTAATATAAGGAACTTTTCTCTTCAATAGCTCATCTTTTGATTCCTTCGCTCCTACAAAGCCCACTGGTACACCCACCACAAGATGAGGTTGGACTTTTCCTTCATCTATAAACTGGCATAGTTGAAATAAAGCGGTAGGTGCATTGCCGATGACAAATATTTTTGTTCTTTTGTCCATCACTGCTTTTTCCATCCCTACCATGGAACGGGTAAGACCTCTTTCCTTAGCTTCCTTACTTACTTCAGCATCGTCCACTAAACAATAGATATCACTATTTAAATCCTTTAAAACTCTTTTATTGATTCCTGCCATGGCCATTTTTGTATCTGTATAGATACTACAACCTTCTTTTAATGCTTTAATTGCTGAATCAATGGCATACTCATTGATCTTTGTAATATCACCATACTGAAAGTCAGCAGTTGTATGAATGACTCTTTTTATAATTTTTCCTTCCCTCTCAGGAAAGGTTTTTTCCCCTAATTCTTCAGTAATGATTTCAAAGCTCTTTTTTTCAATTTCCATTGGATCTTTAATATATTCCACTGTTCTCTCTCCCTTTAAGTTTCCATATTATATGTTGATTATCTTTCCTCCACCAGGAATAATATCATAACTTACAATAGATAAGTAATTTTTCATATAAGGCTGGCTCTTTATCATATGGTAGAATTTTTCCCTATCAAAACTTTCTTCATTGTACAATATACCTACAACAGAACCACTATGTGCCACATTGATACCATAGGCCCCTAGCTTTTCACTTAGTTCTCCAATTTTCTCTAATCCTTCTTTATAAAGAATTTTTTGATTAGCAAAGGCGCTTATGGTAGCAGCTTTTCCTATTTCTTTTAAATCACTGCTTTTTATCCCTTCCTCAAAAGACTTTAGTGCTTCCTTTAAGGCACTTTCATTTTCCTTAAGACAACTGGAATGATCGGTTTTTCGAAAATCTATGGTATCAATTCTTTCTTTGCCCTCCAAAAGCAGCACCTTGCACTTTGGAATACTACCGTACTGTTTCTTAAAACTTCCTTTTAGATGATCAAAAAGGGTGATTGAAGAAAAAATGGTGCTGTCGGTAGGCTCAATTTTGATACATAGCTTAGCGATTTCTTCTTCAGAAAGTTTTTTTCCTAGATAATTAGCAGTTGCTACCGCAGTAGCAGCCAAATCTGCTGTGCTGCTGGCCATTCCCTTAGCGATAGGAATAGAGGAATCAATTTGTAAACAAAGGTTAATAGCATCTCTTTGATGGTATCCATAATACTGAAAAACTTGTTCTAACATTTGATAAGCCTTTGAATCATTTTTTGATGCTTTCCCTATGCTTTTTTTCTGTTCTTCTCTAATGGTTACTTTGCTAAATAAGTTGATGCTATAGGAAATCAGCTTTTCTCCCCCTTCTATATAACCCTGCAGCAATTCACCACAAGAAGCGGGACAGATTGCCTCAATCGTCATGTCATCACCCTGCTCTCCACATACTATAAACTTTATTATCCTTACTATATATAGATGTGCGCCCTTAAATTTTAATATACTAAGGGCTACATTTGCAGCCCACGGTTTTGGGGCGAAACCGTAGACCGTGTATATTAAAATTTAACTTTAGAAGCGCGCATCTATATAACTATCATAGCTTAACTTAAGTCGATTACTTCCCAGATTCTCTCCAAATGTCATCCTGAGCATAGAGAAGGATCTTGTAATAACAAAGATTCTTGTTAGCCCTAGCCTTCAGGACGACAAGTTATGATTTAAATTAACGCTAATGGCACTTAAATTAGCTTCCCTATAATTTGTAGGGGCGTTTTAATTTTTTCCTGAAGGAATGAGAGCTTTCTAGGCGCTATGGTAAATATAACAACGGTAGCAGGACCTGCTGACTTTCTAATATCTACCGAAACATCATCAGCAATTTGAAAGTTTAAATGATTTTCCTCAGCTAAATACTGACTCTCATATAAAATACCTTTTGACCCTACCGGATAAATTTCCCTCACTTCTTTCATTGCTAAAAGTACTTGAAGGTCTTTTATGCTACAAATATCAGGGTGATACACCCCAGTTATTTCATTTCCAAACTTTGGCATGCCCGCAACCACCACGTAGTCACCTTTTTGAGAGGTATTTACCCTGATCTTATCCTTTTGCACTTCTCCTATAATCGTTATACCCATCGCTGTTTGGCAGGTTTTAAAATTTTCTTCAGTACTACCGTTTAAACAGATAGTATCAATACCTGCCTCCTTTAACAACTTTTCAATGCCCCGTATGATTTGTGTTCCAGTAGGTTCCATTTCTACAGACAAAGTATTGATAACCGTAGTAATTTCAGCCCCTACTGATAAAACCTCCATAAGCGCTACGCGGGTTGTATAGTAGCCTACAATCTCCGGCATAACCTTCACAATATCCTTTTCTTTATTGCCTACAGCACCACAGGAGTCACAGGCAATGACAAGAAGCTTATCCACCATATGATCAATAATGGTTAAGTCCCTGAATCGCTTGACCTTCATTATCTTGTACCTCTTAAAATACCCTTATAGACAACTGTAGCCAGTACAATATTGATAAAAGATGCTATGGTTAAAGGCATCCAAAGCATTAAAAATAGCGGCCAACCTCCAAAACCCAACATCAAAGAAACAGGTACTGCTAGAAGTGCTCCCACAGGGCCATTTAAAAAAGTCCCTACTAAAATAGCAATCCAACTGGAGGTTTTTTCATATACCCACCCAAATATGTAAATAAAAACCAACATTTGAAAAGCTACCAGCATATGCATAGGTATCGTCATAGGAAATCCCGCGGTTGTAGCCGACAACAAATGCCCTAATAAACCTACCATGCCTCCTGCTAGAGGACTAATATATAGGGCAGCGAAAAACCCTGCCATAGAGTCAAAAGCAATGCTGCCTTGAACTTTTATCGTGGCACCAATCATGCTTAAAGCAATTAGCATAGCGATTTGCGTCATTGTTTTAATATTGTATTTTTTTTTGGTATGCTGTTGAAGCATGGAAATTCCCCCTAGTCCATCGTTTTTTTATAAGATTCACACTTTTCTATAAAACCTTCTACAAAAGAAGGGTGACTGTAAAAGTGTATATGTGGAAAAGCTCCTATACAGTTGTATTTTTCTTGTCCACAACACCAACGATCAATAACTTTGTCGCCTTTTATTTTTCTTACATGGTAGACATAGTTTTCCTCCCTACCTTTTACAATAGCTCGATGAAATTCGTGAGCTTTTATTGTAAAAGATTCTTTAAAAAAACTGCTCTTTTCTGTAGGCGTTACCTCACAATAGCCAAAACGTTGTAATCTTTTCGTCATTTCTGCTACTGCATCAAAAACACCTACCATCTCGTAGGAATCCCCCTCAAAGGTTTTAATGCCCTTCGTTAGATACATGAAACCCCCACATTCAGCATAGATGGGAAGTCCTTCTTGAGCCTTTTGGTAAATTCTTCCGCGGATTTCCTTATTTTTTTCTAGTTCTCCTGCAAAAACCTCTGGAAATCCTCCCCCTATATAAAGTCCATGAATCTTTTCTGGTAGATTTTTATCCTTCAAAGGACTAAAGGGAACTAAGCTACAGCCTAACTCCTTTAGTAAATCTAAATTATCTTGATAATAAAAGTTGAAGGCATCATCGTAGGGGTATGCAATGACTAGTTTTTTATCCAAAGTTTTTATAGGAATCCCAGCCACTTCCATGGAGCTTACTAAACTTAGTAAACCTTCTATGTCGATGGTTTCCTCCACCATAGCAACGACTTCATCTGCTTTTTTCTGAAGCTCTGGTACTTCTCCACAAGGAATAAGCCCTAGATGCCTACTTTTTAGTTCAATGTTTCTGTTTTTGTTTAAGTAGCCAATACACTTTGTAGCGGTATCCCTCTCAATGACTTCTTTTAAAATAGCATAGTGTTTTTCTCCAGAAACATTGTTAATAATAACTCCTTGTATATTTACACCTCTATCATACATCTTGTAGCCTAGTACCATAGCTGCAGCACTGGAGGACATTCCGCTGCCGTCTATTACTAAAATTACAGGGAGATTTAAAATTTTTGCTATATGGGCAGAGCTTCCTTGATCCTTTTCTGTTCCTCGACCATCATAAAGCCCCATTACCCCTTCTACTACGGCGACATCTAAATCTACTAAGTTTTTATAAAATAAAGTTTTGATAGTCTCTTCTTTCAGCATATAGCCATCCAAGTTTCTTGAAGGGTTTCCCGTAACGTAATGATGAAATTGTGGATCTATATAATCAGGACCCACCTTAAAAGGCTTTACTGACATGCCTCTTTTTTTTAATGCCCCCATAATTCCTGTAGAAATTGTGGTTTTTCCTACACCACTTTGCGTTCCTGCCAATAAAAAACCACGAAAAGTCTTCATGCTACCCTAACCTCTTTACTTCCATTAAGGCTTCTTTCGCTGCTTGTAGCGTCTTTATAATCTCTTCATCTCCCATGGCAGCATTGATAAAAGTAGCTTCAAATTGAGAAGGTGCTAAATAAATCCCTCTCTTTAACATTTCTCTAAAGTAAAGGGCATATTTCTCTGTATCAGAGGTTAATGCTGTTTCGAAGTTGACTACAGGCTGATCAGTAAAAAACATACAGAGCATGGAAGCTACACGATTAAAAGAAGCCTTGATGCCTAGTTCCTCCACAATGTTTTTTAATCCCTCTGCCAACTTTTCTCCTCTGCGATCCATGTCTTTGTAGATTTCTGGATTTTCCTTTAAAATTTTCAAAGTCGTATAGCCCGCCATCATTGCTAAAGGATTACCAGACAATGTTCCTGCTTGATATACAGGTCCTATAGGTGATAACTTAGACATAATTTCTTTTTTTCCCCCAAAGGCGCCTACTGGTAGTCCTCCCCCTATGATTTTTCCATAACAAGTAAGATCCGGTATAATATTATATAAACTTTGCGCGCCCTCAAAGGCAACACGAAAACCTGTCATGACCTCATCAAAAATCAATAGACTACCGTATTTTTCCGTAATACTTCTAAGTTTGTCAGCAAATTCCTGTGTTAAGGGCACAACCCCCATGTTTCCTGCTATAGGCTCTACAATCACAGCCGCTATATCTTCTCCATAGGTTTTAAAAATTTCTTCTATGTTCTCTGTATCATTGTATATAGCAGTAATGGTATTTTTCACAACATCTTCTGGAACCCCTGGGCTATTAGGAACACCATGGGTTAAAGCACCAGATCCCGCCTTAATCAATAAGCTATCCGAATGGCCGTGATAATTACCGTTAAACTTTACAATTTTACTTCTACCAGTATAGCCCCTTGCTAATCTTAAAGCCGTCATAGTAGCTTCTGTTCCAGAGTTTACCATCCTGATCATATCAATAGAAGGAATGGTATCTACAATCAGTTGCGCGGTTCTGGTTTCTATTTCTGTTGGTGCACCAAAACTAGTGCCCGTCTCCACTACCTCTTTTAGGTTTTTTACGACTTCTGGATGGCAGTGCCCTAAAACCAGCGGTCCCCAGGAACCTACATAATCGATATATTTATTTCCATCCTCATCATAAATGTAAGTACCCTCACCTTTTTTTATAAAAGGAGGGTCCATTTGTACCGATGAAAAGGCTCTTACGGGGCTATTTACCCCTCCTGGCATTACTTTTTTGGCTTCTTCAAAAAGCTGTTTAGATCTCTCCAGTTTCATTAGCTATTCCTCCTTATCCACTTTGCCATATCCTTAGCAAAGTAAGTTAGAATCATATCTGCTCCAGCCCTTTTTATGGCAGTCAAGGTTTCTACCATGCTTTCCTCTTCCTTTAATAATCCTTCTCTTGCAGCTATTTTTATCATAGCATATTCACCACTTACATGATAAGCAGCCACCGGCATAGGAAAACTGTTTTTTACCTCTCTAATAATATCCAAATAAGCAAAGGCAGGTTTTACCATAATAATATCTGCCCCCTCTTGAATATCTGCCTCTACCTGCCTTAAGGCTTCTATACGGTTTGCAGGGTCCATTTGATAGGTTTTTCTATCTCCAAATTGAGGTGCACTGTTAACGGCACTTCTAAAGGGACCATAAAATGCCGAAGCATATTTAACGCTATAACTCATAATGGGTATATGCTTAAAGTTATTTTTGTCTAATGCCTCTCTAATTTTTCCTACTCTTCCATCCATCATGTCAGAGGGTGCCACCATATCGGCTCCCGCCTCAGCATGGGATAATGCTGTTTGAGCTAGTTTTTCTAAACTCTCATCATTGACAACAATTCCTTCCTTCACGAGGCCACAGTGACCATGACTGGTGTATTGACAAAGGCATACATCGGTAATCACTAGTAGATTGGGATAATGTTTTTTAACCTCTCTTATCGCCTGCTGTACAATACCATTGCTATCATAAGCCTCAGAACCCTCTTCATCCTTGTTTTCCGGTAATCCAAAGAGTACGATAGCCTTTATACCTAGGTCTACAACTTCTTGTACCCCATCCTTTAGTTGGTCAATTGAGTAATGATATTGTCCTGGTAAATTCGTGATTTCTTTTTTTATATTTTCCCCATGAACTACAAACATAGGATAAATCAAATCAGATATATGTACATTGGTTTCCTTCACTAAGCTTCTTATTTCAGCGCTACTTCTCAAACGCCTAGATCTTTTAAAATCTTGCATTTTATCCCTCCCTTATACTACTTACTAAGCCTTCTATGGTATAATGCTTTGCTTGTATATCTACAGATAAACCTAAATTTTCTAAGGTTTTTCCTGTAATAGGGCCTATAGAAGCTATTTTCCTTCCTTCTATTAGGGACTTATTTTCTTCACCTAGTATTTCCAGGAAATTTTTTACTGTGGAAGAACTGGTGAAGGTAATATAATCAAGAGGATTTTTTAATATTTCTATTAAGTCCTCTCTTCTACAGGTGGGTATGACGGTTCTATAGATATCGACTTCTTCCACAATAGCCCCCATCTCTTTAAGCCCTGTAGTTAATGCTCTTCTAGCAATATCTGCTCGAGGTAAAAGTACCCTTTCCCCTTCTTTAACCCTTCCTTGAACCGCCTCAAGAATGCCTTCCGCTGTATAAACCTCCGGCAAAATATCCACTAAGACGCCCTTATCTTCTAATGTCTCTTTGGTGGCGGAACCAATGGCAGTAATCTTTGCTAATCCTATAGACCGAATATCTATTTCTAGCTGCTTTAATCTATTGAAAAACGCTTTTACGCCATTTACACTAGTAAAAATAATATGTTGAAAAACAGTTAGATTTTTCAAGGCCTTGTCTATAGAAGTAAAGTCTTCAGGCGCTTCTATAGATATGGTAGGAAATTCTATAACCTCCCCTCCCAATTCCTTTAGCTGTCTAGATAGATCACTGGCTTGCTGTCTTGTTCTAGTAACCAGTATTCGTTTTCCCTGCAACGGTAAGCTTTGAAACCAGTTTAACTGTTGTCTTAACCTTACTACTTCTCCTATAATGATGATAGAAGGTGCCTTGATTTTATTGACTGCTGCAACCTCTACGATATTTTCTAGGGTACCTGTTACAGTTTTCTGTCTAGCGGTGGTACCCCTATGGATTAAAGCTGCTGGTGTATTTTTATCTTTTCCATAAAGCTTAAGTTTTTCTGTAATTTCCTTCAAATGTGCTACGCCCATTAAAAACACTAAAGTTCCTTCTAGCTTTGCCAAAGCTTCATAATTGACATCCGAATCCCCCTTTGTAGGGTCTTCATGTCCTGTTATAACATGAAAGGAGGTACTCATATGTCGGTGGGTTACCGGAATACCTCCATAGTTAGGAACTGCTATCGCGGAAGTAATCCCTGGAACTACTTCAAAAGGAATGTTTTCTTCATACAGAGCTAATGCTTCTTCTCCTCCTCTGCCAAATACAAAAGGATCCCCCCCTTTTAATCTGGTAACAACCTTCCCTTCTTTAGCCTTATCAACCAACAATTGATTAATTTCCTCTTGCGTATATTGATGCTGATGAGGAGCTTTGCCTACGTCGATGGTTTCCGCCTCTAATTTTTTGTGTTGAAGAAGGTTTTCATTTGCTAAGCGATCGTATAAAATTACATCTGCTTTTTCAATACACTTCAACCCTTTAACGGTAATTAAATCTTCATCCCCAGGACCAGCCCCTACCAAATAAACATAGGGTTTCTTCACAAAATCTCTCCTCTCTAATTTCTACATGATGATAAAAGCCTCTTGGCTCCGAGTTTCTCCATTTCTTCTGCTAGCTTCCTGCCTACTTGAAGGAAGTCTTCAAAGTTTCCTTTTTCTCTATGACGAATAATTTCACTACCATCAGGGGAGGCTACCATACCAGTAATCCACAGTTCTTCTCCTACCTTCTTTCCATAGGCACCTATAGGAACATGACATCCTCCTTCTAGCAGTTTTAAGAAAACACGCTCTCCCATAACACAGTTGTAGGTCTCTTGGTGGTTAATCTCTTGAAACATATCATAAAGCATTTTGTCACTTCTTCTTATTTCACAGCCTAAGGCTCCTTGGCCTACAGCTGGCGTAAAGGTTTCTATATCTAGATAGTAGAATTTACTATCATCGTACCCCAGTCTTTTTAAGCCTGCTGCTGCTAAAATTACTGCCTCTAAACCTTCTGTGTCTATCTTACTTAAACGTGTTGCTACATTTCCTCGTATATCCTTTAACACCACATCTTTTCTCAAATTTAATAGTTGCGCTTTTCTTCTTAAACTACTGGTACCAATAAAAGCATTAAGGGGTATATCCTTCAATGTTTTTCCATTTCTTATTACAAGTACATCACGGGGATCTTCTCTTTCAGTTATTGCTGCCAGCATCAAGCCCTCTGGTGATTCTGCCGGCATATCCTTCATGCTATGCACAGCTAGATCTATACTCTCTTCTAACAACGCTGCCTGAATTTCTTTTACAAAAAGTCCCTTACCCCCTATTTTACTTAAGGTTTTATCTAAAATTTTATCACCTAATGTTTTGATTTTTATGATCTCATAGTCATACTGAGGAAACTTTTCCTTCAGCATTTTCATAATCATTTCTGCCTGTACTAAAGCCAATTCACTAGCTCTAGAACCAATTCTAATTTTTCTCATATTATCACGCCTTCTATTAAGTTCAACTTGTTTTTTGTATTCTTCTAACTATTTTAAACTTTCATAAGCCTGCCACATTTTTTTCTTTGTAGCTTCAAGCTTTTCTGGGGAATTTATATCATAAGAGATTTCATATACTAAGTGATAAAAAAGATTTTTCCTATCTTTTATGGAAGCAATCTCCTTCAAAGCCCTTTCCCTTATCTCTCCTAAAGTATCTAAAATTTCTTCATAACCTTCTGTGTAAATGACCTCTAGCTCCTTTTTTATTTTACTCGAAAGCATAGGGCTTTTCCCCTCTGTAGAGATGGCAATTGTTAAGCTTCCCCTTTCAATAGAAGAAGGTACAATAAAATCAGAAGCCATCGGAGAATCCGCTACATTAATTAAAATCTGATATTTTTCTGCCTCTTCTTTGCACTTTTTGTTAATCTCTGCATCGTCAGTAACAGCATAGATCAAGTAGCTTCCTAATAAATCTCCTTCTTCATAATATTTCTTTCTATGGATAATCTTCTTTTGCTCTACCAGCGCCTGTAGTCCTTCTGTTATCTTAGGGCTAATAAGGACTACTTTTGCCTCATACCTTAGCAGTGTCTTCACCTTACGCTCTGCAACTTCTCCTCCACCAATTACTGTGCAAAGCTTCCCTTGAATCTTCAGCATCATTGGATAATATAGAGACAATTTTATCCTCCTCACTTTATAGGTATAAGCCTTTAAATTTAAACTTTAATATTCACGGTCTATGGTTTAGTATGTTAAAGTTCATAGACGTATGTCTATAGTAAACCTATAGCCCTAAAAACTCATCTACAAAGGAAGCCATTTCTTCTCCCTTCCCCCTCACTCCAGCATCCTTAAGTTGCAGGATAGGCTTTCTCCACATTTTCTTTACAAGGCTTCTTACAATAATTTCAATGGTTTCCCTGTCTTTTTGGGGGATATGAGAAAGTTTTTTAAACATCTTATTTAGTTCTTCATCTGCTAACTGCTGACTATAATTTTTTATAGCTTCGATTTTAGGGTAAACCGGTAAACATTGATACCAGTCTTCATAATCTCTAATAGCGACTTCAATATAGTTTTGTATTTCTTCAATCAACTTTTGCCTTGAAGCTAAATTTTCATTTGCAATATCCTTTAATTGGTCTATATGAAATAGCTTTATGCCCTGTATCTCTCCAATAGCAGGGTCTATGTCTCTAGGCAGAGCAATGTCAACAATACATAGAGGCTTATTGTTTTGATAACAGGCTTCAAACTCCTTTGCATAATAAACATAGTGAGGAGCTCCCGTCGCACTAATAAGTATATCTATATCTTTCAACACAGAATACTTTTTGTCAAAATCAATATACTGAATATGATCATGTTTTTTTATTAAAGCTTCTACTGTCTCACTTCTTCTATTACAGATATATATTTTTCCAATACCCTTATCTAAAAGATGTTCTACAGCTAGTCTGCTCATCTCTCCAAAACCTACAACTAACACACTTTTACCTTTAAGGCTGTTTAATTGCTTCTCTACTTGTTTTACTGCGATATAACTAATGGACAAAGGGTTTTCAGAAATGCTGGTTTTTGTTTTAATTTCTTTGGCAGTTGTAATCGCCTCTAAAAATAGCTTGTTTAGTATTTTGCCGCTATGTTTTAGCTCTATAGCCATCTGATGGGCTTCTTTTACTTGTCCCAAGATCTGATCCTCCCCTAAAACCAAGGAATCAAGGCCACAACAAACCTCATATAAATACTTTACAGCTTCCCTCTCTTTTTTAAATAAGCAATAATCTTCAATTTCCTCTTCCTGCAGGTGAAAGAAATTTATATAAAAATCTTTAAACCATGTCTCTGCCTTCTTTGTATCCTCCACCACCGCTATAATTTCACTGCGATTACAGGTAGATAAGATCACCGCTTCTTTTACAAAGGCATCGCTCTCCATAATATTATAGGCTTTTTGAAGCTTACTCTTGGAAAAAGCTACTTTTTCTCTAATGGCTATTGTAGAATTCTTATGGGTAACACCAAATACAACGACCTTCATTTCTTCTCACCTTCTATCTTACTAAAGTGTAGCACTAAGTGCTTCTTTTCCTCTTTCTTCAATAATTTCTGCAATTCTCTTGTCAGCTCCTATATGCTTTCCTATAATAAAAGTAACATCAGGATATTTTTTTTCTAGCGCTTCTAGTTCCTCTGGTATATCCATTTGAATATGATTTCCCTTAAAAAGAAACATAGGCACAATAACGATTTCCTTTGCTCCTCTTTCTATTAGGTCTTGGATACCTTCCTCAAAGCTTGGCGTTGAAAACTGTAAAGAACCAAAGCCTACCAAAGAAAACTCCTTGGGATCCCTTGCTTTTACCATCTCCATAATTTCCATCAATGTTTCATCTGCTTCCTTCGCTTTACTACCATGTGCTAGCACAAATAATCCTTTTTCCAATTCAAATGCCTCCTCGCTATTAGTTATAAAAAAATTTCCACATGAAAGTGGAAATTTGTTTGTACTAAAATAACCTGTGTTATTACAGCACCACAAACATTTCTTCCCTCCGAAGTCTGCTGCAAATTTTAGGCCGGTCTCCTGACTTGTGGATCACTTTACTTTCGACGCCTTCCCAAAATAAATTAGTGGCTATTGTCGATTTCATCCTCACTTACAGTAGCGGGGGCTGCAGCGGAGTTTCACCGCTTTCCCATTTAAGTTTCCCATGAAACACCTAAAATATAATCTTTTTATTATTTTTACACAACCTGTTATAAGTTTATCATAATCATCATATCAAAGTTTTTCTAGTATTTCAACAAGATTTTGATATCTTAAGGCTTTATCACGTTTTTACCTGTTGAAACTAACTCACTGGTCTTCAATTTTATTTTTTCTTTTCTGTATCCAGGTTGGTATAATTGCCAATAAAATCAATAAGATATATACTGTTGCCGTCTGCATAGAAAATATATTGTTGATATTATCCCCTAGAAAAGTATATAAAACAATTTTAGGAGCTATCCCCAGCAGACTTCCTAAAAAAAATCTGTTATAGGGTACTCCTGCTAATCCCGCACCATAACTTATAGCGTCAATAGGAAAGGCTGGAGTAACCCGCATGACAAATAAAGCTCTCACTGTTTCTTGCTCCTTTAAACTTTGTAATTTAATCATGTATTTTTTGCCTACAAACCTTATGAAAACATGATGAAACCTACCACCAAGCCAATAGCAAAGGGAAAAAGATATCATCACACCAATGAGTGTAGCTATGCTTCCTAAAATTGTACCATAAACAAGTCCCCCTACAATAAATATAAAAACATTAGGAAAGAATAGGAAGGGTCTTATAGAAGTAACTCCTATAAAAATTAGTATCCCCCAAGCCCCAAAGCTCTCCACCATCCTCTGAAATTTTTCAATATCCCATTGTGAATTTAAGCCCATAAGCCTATCTTTATTGAGAAGTAAAACTAAAATAATGATAAGGATAGTTATAGCACTGGCGGCGATCAGTACTTTTTTCTTTCTCATAATTCTTTCCTTTCAAAAATAAGGTTAATATCCTATATATTTAGCATAAATACTTTTAGCTTCTTCAATGGTTTTAGCATTTTTAATAATAGCTCTACCATCGTCAAAAATTTTCATATCATAGCCCTCTACCTTCAAATTTAATAAAAAAGGTGTCAATTTAACATCTAATTCTGCTGCTTTTAACCGTTCATACAAGCTATTTAATTTTATAGGTGTATTTTGAAAGTCTACCTGCACACTATTATTTCCACAAATATGTACTGCTTCTGGGGTTTTATTTTCTAAGTAATTGTATTCTTGTTTACCACAACAAGGACATTCCTCTTTTTTTACTAGCTCAATTTTTTCTATGCTATTTTCCCACAGATCAATAAACAATAAATTTCTATCAATTTCTTCTTTGTGATTGGTCAAATATTTTATTGCTTCGTTGGTTTGGAACATAGCTATAATTCCTGTTATGGTATTGATTACCCCTGCAGTATCACAGGTAGGTGTACTTCCTATGGGTGGAGGGGTTTCCATCATACATCTTAAACAAGGCCCTTCTCCCGGAAGAAAAGTTTTCATTGTACCTGTGCTTCCTATAGCACCTCCATAGATCCATGGAATCTTCTTAGAAAAAGCAAGGTCATTAATTAAATATCTTGTTTTAAAATTATCTGTACAATCTAAAATAATATCCATGTTCTCCGCTAGTTTTTCAATAGTGACACTGTTAACATCTTTAATGATACTATCAATTTCTATAGCAGAATTAATTTTCTTTAACTTTCTTGCGGCTGCCTCTGCCTTTGGTATACTTTCTTTAACATCCTCTTCATCAAATAAAATTTGTCTATGCAGATTGCTAAGTTCTACAAAATCTCTATCCACGATTCGTAGATAGCCCACGCCTATTCTAGCCAGGTTATTCACTACTACAGTTCCTAATGCTCCGCAACCTACCACCAATACCTTTGATTTCTTTAATAGGTCTTGACCTTCTACACCTATCCCTTGAAAATTTATTTGCTTAATATATCTTTCTTCCATACTGACCACCCCTTACATTAGTTTTACTCTACTTTTCAACAAATTTCCCTAAAATCCTGCTTTAAAATTGCAGAATATACTAATGCAATTTCTATAATATGATGATAAAATAATATATAGAAGTAAAAAAAGAAAAAACATAGTTTTTTTGTCACTTAATGGGGGTTTTTTTGTTGAAAAAATTTATTTGTGTTTTATCTATCTTTATTATCATGTCCTTTAGTGCTTACTATTATCTACCCTCCTACTTATCAACAACATCTAATATTGAAGACATAAAAATTACTGTTCCTAGTGGAGCTTCTTTAAATTATGTTGCAGAACTTCTGTATCAAGAAGGAATCATTAAAAGTAAATTATGGTTTAAATATCGATCACAACAGGAAGGAATTGATAGAAATATCAAACCTGGTAGTTATACTTTGCCTCCTAACATTAAATTTGAAGAAATCTTCTCTTTATTACAAAGAGGTACGTTAGAAAAACCTATCATCGTTACAATACCAGAAGGATTTACCCTCTATCAGATAGCTACTAGAATTGAAGGGGCTGGGTTGGGTACGGCAGAAGAATTTGTAGAAGCTACAAAACAGTATTTTAAAACAAAGGAGCATACCTTTGATACAACAGAAGTCTTTTTTGAGATGGAGGGCTATTTATATCCTGATACCTATTATTTCAGTGAAAAACAGACTGTTTTAGAAATTGTCAGTATTTTAGCAAAAACAATGGAGGGTGTCTTCACAAAAGAGTACCGGCAGCGAACTGAAGAAATGGGCTTATCATTGCATGAGGTGCTAACGATTGCTTCTTTAATTGAAAGGGAAGCTTCTCATGATGGAGAAAGAGCTGCAATTAGTGGTGTTATTTATAATAGATTAAAGAAAAATATGCTGCTACAAATTGATGCTACTGTGATCTATGGTATTGGTAAAGGCAAGGAACATATTAATCGTGTGCTTTTTGCTCACTTAGAGGATGCTTCTCCCTTCAATACCTATAAGGCACAGGGCCTCCCTCCAGGACCTATCGCTGCACCATCTAAGGCATCTATACATGCAGCTTTATATCCTGAAGACCATGATTATCTTTACTATGTTTTAGGCGAAGGTGGACATGTTTTCAGTAAAACTTATAGAGAACATGAAATTAATGTTGCAAACTATCGCAAAATGGTAAATCAAAATTAAAAACTATAGTATTTTATCATAAGCGTTAACTTAACCCGATTATTTCCAAAATTCTCTCGAATTATGGGTTAAGTTAACGCTAATGAGTATTTTGCAAAAAAAGGAGATAAAATTCTATCTCCTTTTTTTTATAAACTTTCTATTGTTACTACGTCATAACCTGCCTCTTCTACAATTTTCTTTAACTTTTCATCAGTTACTTCTTCCTTCAATTCAACAATAGCACTTTTATCTGATAGATCTACCCTCACATCTATCAGTTCTCCTATTTCTTTTAAAGCCTTTTCCACATGACCTACACAATGACCACAGCTCATGCCTTCAATCAAGATTTTCTTTTTCATGAAGCGTTCACTCCTTATCTTAATTTTATTGTAAATATAGTCACTAATACATTATAAAGTCCATAGAAGTATATCTATAGTATCTTCAAACTTTATAAGATTAATGAATAAGCTTTTTAATCGTTTTCAGTATTTCCTCTACTACTTCATTCTCTCCATTTTTTAATTGTTCTACAACACAATGTTTAAAATGGCCCTCCAACAAAATTAACTCTATAGCACTTAAGGCAGAACGAGAAGCTTCTATTTGATTAATAACATCATCACAGTAAGTGCCTTTTTCTATCATTTTTTTTATTCCTCTTATTTGTCCTTCAACTCTATTTAATCTATCTAATAAAGATTTTTGAATCTTCAACGACTGCTCCGTAGGTTTTTTTTCATGACCGTTATTTTGTTCCACGCTATATGCACCTCCTTATAAATAATATACCATACCCCTCTAGTGTATGTAAAGTAAAAAAATAAATACATTGCAAGACAGAAAATAACAAAAAAACTAAAAAAACTTCTACGTTTTTTGTAGAAGTTTTTTTATATCGCAACGACCTACTCTCCCAGGCAGCTTCCCGCCAAGTACCATCAGCGCTGAAGGGCTTAACTACTGTGTTCGGTATGGGAACAGGTGTGACCCCTTCGCTATTGTCACGATATTAAGTAGATGACCAAAATCTTTAATTTTGTGTCAGTCACTTAGTTAGAAATCGATTGATTCCTTTCCTTCTTTTCATCAGAAGGAATCATGAGACTTTCTAACATCCTTTGTTGGTCACTTAGTTAGCTTATGACCTATGTCTTATTTAATTTGAGGTATTATTCCCTCAAAACTAAACAATGTATGAGTATTGGTCAAGTCCTCGACCTATTAGTATCGGTCAGCTTAATACATTACTGCACTTACACCTCCGACCTATCTACCAGATAGTCTTTCTGGGGTCTTACTCCTTTCGGATGGGAAATCTTATCTTGAGGGGGGCTTCGTGCTTAGATGCCTTCAGCACTTATCCCTTCCGTACATAGCTACCCAGCGGTGCCTTTGGCAAGACAACTGGTACACCAGCGGTACGTCCATCCCGGTCCTCTCGTACTAAGGACAGCTCCTCTCAAATTTCCTACGCCTGCGACGGATAGGGACCGAACTGTCTCACGACGTTCTGAACCCAGCTCGCGTACCACTTTAATGGGCGAACAGCCCAACCCTTGGGACCTACTTCAGCCCCAGGATGTGATGAGCCGACATCGAGGTGCCAAACCTCCCCGTCGATGTGGACTCTTGGGGGAGATAAGCCTGTTATCCCCGGGGTAGCTTTTATCCGTTGAGCGATGGCCCTTCCACTCGGTACCACCGGATCACTAAGTCCGACTTTCGTCCTTGCTCGACTTGTTGGTCTCGCAATCAAGCTCCCTTATGCCTTTGCACTCTTTGCACGATTTCCGACCGTGCTGAGGGAACCTTTGAGCGCCTCCGTTACTTTTTAGGAGGCGACCGCCCCAGTCAAACTGCCCGCCTGACAGTGTCCCAAAACCGGCTTACGGTTCATGGTTAGAACTTCAGTACTACAAGAGTGGTATCCCAACGTCGACTCCCCCAAGACTGGCGTCCTAGGTTCTAAGTCTCCCACCTATCCTGTACATCTAGTACCAAAATCCAATGTCAAGCTGCAGTAAAGCTCCACGGGGTCTTTCCGTCCTGTCGCAGGTAACCAGCATCTTCACTGGTATTACAATTTCACCGGGTCCATTGTTGAGACAGCGCCCAAATCGTTACGCCTTTCGTGCGGGTCGGAACTTACCCGACAAGGAATTTCGCTACCTTAGGACCGTTATAGTTACGGCCGCCGTTTACTGGGGCTTAAGTTCTGTGCTTCGGTTGCCCTAACACTTCCCCTTAACCTTCCAGCACCGGGCAGGCGTCAGCCCCTATACGTCGTCTTTCGACTTTGCAGAGACCTATGTTTTTGCTAAACAGTCGCTTGGGCCTGTTCTCTGCGACCGAAGTGTGCTTACAGCGCAAAAGCCTTCACACCCTTCGGCACCCCTTCTCCCGAAGTTACGGGGTCATTTTGCCGAGTTCCTTAACAATGGTTCTCCCGCTCGTCTTAGGATTCTCTCCTCACCTACCTGTGTCGGTTTGCGGTACGGGCACCTAGTTTCTCAATAGAGGCTTTTCTCGACAGTGTGGAATCAGTTGCTTCGCTACTTGTTTTTCGCTCCCCATCACCTCTCAGGATGTTGCTAAAACGGATTTGCCTGTCTTAGCTCCCTACTGGCTTAGACCCACTCAACCAACGGTGGGCTCAACCTATCCTTCTGTGTCACCCCATCTCTCAAACGATTCTAGGTGGTACAGGAATCTCAACCTGTTGTCCATCGCCTACGCATTTCTGCCTCGGCTTAGGTCCCGACTAACCCTGAGCGGACGAACCTTCCTCAGGAAACCTTAGGTTTTCGACGGGTAGGATTCTCACCTACCTCTCGTTACTCATGCCAACATTCTCTCTTCTATGCAGTCCACTACTCCTTTCGGTATAGCTTCAACCCACATAGAATGCTCGCCTACCACGCTGACGTAATCATTGCTACCTTCATAGATACGTTTGAGCTTAAGGTATTTGGCCAAAACTTTATTCTAACCTATCGGTTAGTTTTGGCTTAATGTCCTTTAATTTCTCTTCTATAAAAGTACTAATGATTACGTCAGCATCCATAGCTTCGGTGATACGTTTGAGCCCCGGACATTTTCGGCGCAGAATCACTCGACCAGTGAGCTATTACGCACTCTTTAAATGAGTGGCTGCTTCTAAGCCAACATCCTGGTTGTCTGTGCAACTCCACATCCTTTCCCACTTAACGTATACTTTGGGACCTTAGCTGATGGTCTGGGCTCTTTCCCTCTTGACCACGGATCTTATCACTCGTAGTCTGACTCCTGAAAATAAGTTAACGGCATTCGGAGTTTGATAGGTTTTGGTAACCGGTGAAGGCCCCTAGACCATTCAGTGCTCTACCTCCGTCACTCTCATTTCAAGGCTAGCCCTAAAGCTATTTCGGCGAGAACCAGCTATCTCCGAGCTCGATTGGAATTTCTCCGCTACCCACAGGTCATCCAATGACTTTTCAACGTCAACTGGTTCGGACCTCCACGAAATTTTACTTCCGCTTCATCCTGCCCATGGGTAGATCGCACGGTTTCGGGTCTATAGCATGTAACTTGTCGCCCTATTAAGACTCGGTTTCCCTTCGGCTCCGTACCTTCAGTACTTAACCTTGCTACATACCATAACTCGTTGGCCCGTTCTACAAAAAGTACGCGGTCACACATATAAAGTGCTTCCACAGCTTGTAGGCAAAAGGTTTCAGGTTCTTTTTCACTCCCCTCCCGGGGTTCTTTTCACCTTTCCCTCACGGTACTATGCGCTATCGGTCACTAGGTAGTATTTAGCCTTGGGGGGTGGTCCCCCCTGCTTCCCACAGGGTTTCACGTGTCCCGTGGTACTCTGGATCATCCTCAAAGACCTTCAAAGTTTCGCTTACGGGACTTTTACCCTCTATGGTGGAGTTTTCCAACTCTCTTCAACTACTTTTATTCGTCCTCTATAAAGATGTCCGCAACCCCAAAAACTTAAGCTCTTGGTTTGGGCTCTTCCCCTTTCGCTCGCCGCTACTGAGGGAATCGATTTTTCTTTCTCTTCCTCGGGGTACTTAGATGTTTCAGTTCCCCCGGTCTACCTTCTGTTACCTATGGATTCAGTAACAGATACTTGGACATTACCCCAAGTGGGTTTCCCCATTCGGACATCCACGGATCAAAACCTGCTTGCGGTTCCCCGTGGCTTTTCGCAGCTTACCACGTCCTTCTTCGGCTCCTAGTGCCAAGGCATCCACCCTTTGCCCTTAATAACTTGACCTTTAGTGAATTACTTCAGCTTTTTTCTTTCTCATAACATTGTTTAGTTTTCAAAGAACAATTTAGAAAAGACTTCAGTAAAAAAAGTCCCTCAAAATTAAACAGTATAGTAAAAGCCTTTCTCCTTAGAAAGGAGGTGATCCAGCCGCACCTTCCGATACGGCTACCTTGTTACGACTTCACCCCAGTCATCGGCTTCACCTTCGACAGCTCTCTCCTTTCGGTTAAAGTAGCTGGCTTCGGGCGCTTCCGACTCCCATGGTGTGACGGGCGGTGTGTACAAGACCCGGGAACGCATTCACCGCGACATTCTGATTCGCGATTACTAGCAACTCCAACTTCATGTGGGCGAGTTTCAGCCCACAATCCGAACTGAGACCGACTTTATGAGATTCGCTCCAGATTACTCCTTCGCTGCCCTTTGTATCGGCCATTGTAGCACGTGTGTAGCCCTGAACATAAGGGGCATGATGATTTGACGTCATCCCCACCTTCCTCCGAGTTGTCCCCGGCAGTCTCTCTAGAGTGCCCATCCGAAATGCTGGCAACTAAAGACAAGGGTTGCGCTCGTTGCGGGACTTAACCCAACATCTCACGACACGAGCTGACGACAACCATGCACCACCTGTCACTTCTGTCCCCGAAGGGAAAGCTTCTGTTAAAAAGCGGTCATAAGGATGTCAAGTCCAGGTAAGGTTCTTCGCGTTGCTTCGAATTAAACCACATGCTCCGCTGCTTGTGCGGGTCCCCGTCAATTCCTTTGAGTTTCACACTTGCGTGCGTACTCCCCAGGCGGAGTGCTTAATGCGTTAGCTGCGGCACTGAGGTTTGACCCCCAACACCTAGCACTCATCGTTTACGGCGTGGACTACCAGGGTATCTAATCCTGTTCGCTCCCCACGCTTTCGTGCCTCAGCGTCAGTTACAGTCCAGAGAGTCGCCTTCGCCACTGGTGTTCCTCCTAATATCTACGCATTTCACCGCTACACTAGGAATTCCACTCTCCTCTCCTGCACTCAAGCCAATAAGTTTCCAAGGCTTACTACGGTTGAGCCGTAGCCTTTCACCCTAGACTTTATTGGCCGCCTACGCACCCTTTACGCCCAGTGATTCCGGATAACGCTTGCCCCCTACGTATTACCGCGGCTGCTGGCACGTAGTTAGCCGGGGCTTCCTCCCGAGGTACCGTCATTTTTCTTCCCTCGAAACAGAGCTTTACGACCCGAAGGCCTTCTTCGCTCACGCGGCGTCGCTGCATCAGGGTTTCCCCCATTGTGCAATATCCCCCACTGCTGCCTCCCGTAGGAGTCTGGACCGTGTCTCAGTTCCAGTGTGGCCGGTCACCCTCTCAGGTCGGCTACTGATCGTCGCCTTGGTAGGCCTTTACCCCACCAACTAGCTAATCAGACGCGGGCCCATCTTGTACCAATAAATCTTTGGCTATTCTAAGATGCCTTAAAATAGCTTTATGCGGTATTAGCAATCGTTTCCGACTGTTATCCCCCTGTACAAGGTAGGTTACCCACGCGTTACTCACCCGTCCGCCGCTAACCTCATCATCTTCCACCCGAAGGCTTCCGATAAATCGGTTCGCTCGACTTGCATGTGTTAGGCACGCCGCCAGCGTTCATCCTGAGCCAGGATCAAACTCTTAATAAAAAATTTCTGGGTTCTATCAATATTGATAGATGTATTTTGCTGGCTTAATATCTATACTGTTTAATTTTCAAAGACCTTTTTTTCGCCGCCCTCATTTGGCGACTTAACTACTATATCATACTCCACTATCTTATGTCAACACTTTTTTTAAAAATTTCTTTTTCATCTGTGTCGAACTTTCTTCTTTCCTGTCACCCCTTGCTGGCGGCGACTTTTACTACTATACCAAACTTCCTTGCTCTTGTCAATACTTTTTCTAAAGTTTTTTCAAAAGAAGTGTTTTTTAATATTTGGCGATGACTTGTATTATATTATCAAACTAATGCACTGCTGTCAATTTTTTTTGAAGTTTTTTTCTTAAGAAAGTCTATCTATATAGTTTTGTAACACTGCTCCTTCGTCAGGGTTGCATTTAAATACTTTAGCGTCTTCATTTTGAAAATTTTTTAAGTGAACTGTGAAGAGGTTGTCTTTCTTATCTACTTCATATAGTATACATCTATAACCTTCATCATATAAATCTTTAAAGTTTTTGATAACAGGAGAATCAAAATCTCCATACATAAAATCAAGTCCCTTCTCTTTTTATAATAAATATATAAATAGAATCACCAAATTTTTTAACTTTATTCATAAGCTCAATAAACTTTAAACGAAATAAATACGTCTACTATAAAGATTTATAATTCTTCAAAAACCAAAATTCTTCCTAAATACTTAAATTTAAGAAGAATTTTGGTTTTATTTATAAGACTCTTTTTCCATGCTTGCTAGAACCTTCATAAATAAATTAAATGTCTTTCTTCGCTCTTCCTCTTCTAAGATATATCTATCTCTTTTTGCATAGGAGTTTTTATTTTTTATTTTGTCTAGCTTTTTTCTTTTTATATATTCATTTATATCAATGATCATATTTTTATTCAAAATAACCACTTCTCCCAATGATAATTTAATGCTATTCTTCTATATTATTTTGAGCAGTGTTTTTCTTATTAATATTTTCTTAACATACCTAATATTATTTTCTATTTAATTTTCAAAACTCCTTCTTTTCTATAGCTATTTTTTAAGAATTTTTTGCTTTAAAGGGCTTCACCCTCATCATCTATCACTCGTTCAACGGTTGCTATTGATGCCACTATTGACTCTACCCCATCTACGATGCTAATTTCTTCTCCAAACTCCACATCAGCTACTTTTACCACATCTCCCGGCTTAAAGAAAGAAATATCGAATTCAACTTTTTTAGGAATATTCCCCGCAGAACATTCAATTTCTATTTCTTTCAACTGTTGTTGCACTACAACACCACTTTTCTCCACAAGGTTTCTTCCTTTTAAAATTACTGGTACAGAAATATGTATTTTTTCATCTGGGTTCACCTGCTGAAAGTCTAAATGTATAGCTTTCTTCGTTAAAGGATCTCTTTGAATTTCTTTAATATATCCTGTATAGGATTGGCCACCTATATTTATTTCTATAAGAGAGTTTTCTCCCCCTTGTCTTATAAAAGCATCCAATTCTTTTTGATTTACCTCTATAGGCAGTGTATTCATATGTTTACCATAAATCACTGCTGGTACATAGCCTGATTTTCTTAAACGATGGTTGGAATTGGTACCTAGATTATCTCTAATGCTACTGCTAATAGAACTTATCAAAGTTAAACCCTCCTCTTTAATCTGTTATTTCCATTATCTCCAACCATATCTATAATTATGCAAAAAAGTGATTCATTAGATATTGAATCACTTTTTTGTACAACTATGTATTAAAGAGAATTTTCTTCTACTGTCTCATCTGCTTCTTGCATCTTAGAAGCGTAAACCATTGCAGCTATTATACTATTCCTATCATTTAATATTTCAATATTTTCATTTGTTGCTATATTTAAATCAGCTATTGTTAGATGGTCTTTTTCTTTTATTTTTAATGCATCTATCTCTATCTTTTCTGGAATATATTTGGGATAGGTTTGAATTTCTACTTCACTTAATTGCGTTTGCAGAATTTCTGACGAAGACTCTACCTTTTCTTTATTTAAAATATAGATAGGCATTGTCAATTTAATTTTTTCGTTATCATCTAACGTTTGTAAATCTACATGAAGTAAGTTGTTTTTTAATGTATTTTTTTGAATTTCTTTTATAATAGCATAGGTTTTCTCTCCTTCAAAATCTAATGATATTTTTGTGCCTATGCCATAATGAGATAGGAGCTTTTCCATTTCCTTTGCATTAAGATAAATTAACTTTGTTCCTTGGCCTTTACAATATACTACTCCTGGAATACTGCCTTGCTTTCTGTCCTTAGACATTTTATTTTTTCCTGTAGCCTCCCTTAGGTTTACCTTTAACATTGGTGTACTCATCTTCTACTCTCCCCTTTCAAAATAATAATTAAAAACTAATCTTACTACCATTAAACCAGATTTTTTAGAATATTTCAAACCTTTAGTTAGTTTTTGATTATTCTTTTTTCTACTATGAAATAAATTTCTCCATAGGAAGTCTTTAAGAAATTTTACTTTTTAATCTACAGAAGTTAGTACTCTATTTACTACTTCTTTCAATTTCTTTTCACCAACATTTTCATCTATTGCAACAAAAATGGACTTTACCTCTTTTAATCCTTCATCGTAATGATAGGAATATCCATAGCAAATAAAGCCTTCTGGAATAACGTCTTCAATAAAAACTATATTTTCATCAGCTAGCGCCATTAGTTCTTCTATGAATTCCTCTGTCGTTAAATTTTCTTCCATTTCCTGCAACACGAGTTGTTCTTTTAAATCATCCTCTTCCTGTACAATTTTATATATTAATGTATCTTCTCTTTTAGAACCTTTACTTAAATCCTTTACTTCTTTAAACTCAAATTCACGAACAATATCTTTTAAAATTTCTTCACTATCTATAATTTTATCTCCAACAACTACATAACTCATATATTCCTCTCCTTTATTAATTAAAATATTTATTCTATTATTTTAACCTATTTTTCAATATTCTACTTTGTATTTCCTGCTTCCTGCTTATATTGAACACTTAACTAACTATTAATTGCCGCTACAACAGAAGTGATAGGGATGGTCATAATTAAACCAATACTTCCACATAAAGACCTTATAATTTCTGAAGCTATATACTGAGAATTGATAATATCAGAAAAACTCATGTCGCTAAAAATAAAAATTAATAAAAGAGGTAGCGACGTTCCTACATAGGCAAGAATTAATGTATTTGTCATTGTAGCCATAATATCTCTACCTACTGATAATCCTGAAAAAAATAAGGTTCTCATCCTTATATTAGGCGTCTTACTTTTTATTTCATAAATAATAGAAGTAATTGTCATACTCACATCCATAACTGCCCCTAAAGCACCTATAATTATCCCACTGTATAAAAGTCCCCTATAATCAATTGCATAAGACGAGTAAGCAACTAGCATCTCTAACATTTCATCTGATATTCCTGTGAGATATATCTTGTTTCCAAAGTATATTGCTAAAATAGCTGATGTAATGGTTCCCCCTATTGTTCCCATGATTGCACTTAGACTTTTTCGAGTAAATCCACTAATGAGAATAAAACTAGTAATAACAATAATGAAGCTTACAAAAATACTGGATAGAATAAAATTATGTCCTTTCAATATTAAAGGAATAAAAACATAAATAATGCAAAATGCTGTTATCAATAGTGCAAAGAAGGACCTAACGCCTTGGAATCCCCCAAATAAAATTAATAATGCAACAAATAAAAAAAACACTATTTTTAGGTAAAAATCTCTTACAATATCAATAAAGCCTACAGCTATCAACTCATTATTTCTAATATGTATTGTTAAAAAAACCTTCATATCTTTATGTAGAGAGATATTATATTTAGATCCTTCTACCAATGGATGTTTAAACTGTACTATATGATCTTTAAAAGGTCCTTCCAACAGTTTAGCTTCAACAATTTGTACTTGAAGTGCCTTATCTTGTAGGATATCTTCTCTTAAAACAAGCCCTCTTACTTTTTCGTAGGTGTCCGTGTGAGGTTTTGCAGCAGCAAAAGAAGCAAAGGAAAAACTTATACATATTAAAACTGTTAATATAATGAACCTATTCTTTTTAACTATCATTCCTTGTCCTCCTAATGTAGATTCTATGTTTTATCAACAAATATTTATAGGTTATATATATTAATCAGTCTAAAAATATATTATAAAAAAAGTCTTTCTTTAAAAAGTTCTTAAGCTAACTTAAGATAAAATGAGACTTAATTCAGGGGGGAGTCTTAGCAATACACCGAAGTATAAAATAAATGATTTATGTACAAAAAGACAAAGTTTTCACCATAAAAAAAAGAAGTAGCTTTTGCTACTTCTTTTTTTACTCTACTGTATATGGTAGTAACGCCATATGTCTAGCTCTTTTAATAGCTATCGTTAAATCTCTTTGATGGATTGCACAGTTTCCAGAGATTCTTCTAGGCAATATTTTGCCTCTTTCAGTAATGTATTTTTTAAGTTTTTGTATCTCTTTGTACTCTATACGATTATTTTTATCTGCACAAAAAGCACAAATCTTTTTCTTGCTTTTACGCTTTCTTCTGTTATTAACCATTCTACTCCCTCCTTCTTTTTAGAATGGAACGCCATCTTCTTCATCAATAGCTTGAAAATCATCTAAGTCTATATCTACACTTCCAAACTCATCTACCCTATCAGATGAGTTGTTATTATTCGTCTTGTTTTCCTTATTACCCCATTCCAAAAACTCTACTTGGTTTGCTACAATTTCTGTAACGTACTTTTTTTCACCAGCTTGGCTTTCATAAGATCTAGACTGAAGTCTACCTTCAATCCCTACTAATCTTCCTTTAGCTAAGTAATTTGCACAGTTTTCAGCAGGCTTTCCCCATACTACTATGTTAAAAAAATCTGCTTCATTTGTTTTTGAAAAGGGTCTATTAACTGCAATACTAAAGGTGGCTACAGCTTTTCCGCTTGCAGTAAAACGTAATTCTGGGTCTCTTGCAAGGCGTCCAATTAAAACAACACTATTCATATTTACACCACCTGTTTTATTATTATTCTTCTATTCTAATAATCATATGACGAATTACTTCATCAGCAATTTTTAAGTTTCTATCAAGTTCTTTTGGAACATCAGGGTTTGTCGTAAAGTTTATCAGTACATAGTACCCTTCCTTTACTTTATTGATTTCATAGGCTAATTTTCTTAATCCCCATTCATCAACATTTTCAATTTCACCATCAGTTTCAACAATTCCTTTGAACTTATCTAAAAGCTGATTTCTTTTTTCTTCATCTGTATTTGGTTCAAAAATACAAAGCAATTCATATTTATTCATTATTTCACCTCCCTCTGGACTTTAGCGGCCCTGTTTTTACAGGGCAGAGAAATGACTTTTCTCATCACATTATGCTATTATATCATTTTACTATATTTTTTGCAAATATTTTTTTATATTAGAAGAAATTCTATGCACATATTCATCCTATAAAAATTTTTTTATATTTTTTTTGAATTTGTTGTATATATTCTTACTTTCCTGGCTATCCTATTAGTAGATAGCCCCCACAATACAACATTTTATTCATCCCAATCTCCCCCTTACAATAGAAGCGAGTGGTTTATAAAACCACTCGCAACTTTTTATGTCTTTTTATTCAGATTTACTTGTAACTTTTTTAATTCTTCTCTCTAAATTAGGCCTAGCTATCCAAAGTTGCCTTTCGCAACCTGTACACTTAATTCTAAAATCCGCTCCTGTCCGTATAATTTCAAAATGGTTACTCCCGCAGGGATGCTGCTTTTTTAACTCTACTATATCTCCTACCTTTAAGTCCATAGGCATATTATCAACACCTACCTTTCTTTTGATCTTTATGGCGTCTTATTTATAACAACTCTCCTAGGATAGGGAATCTCTATACCGTGTTTATCAAAGGCTTGCTTAAAGTTTTTCCTCATTAATCTTTCCACTGCCCACTGCTCCATAGGCACGGTCTTAGCAATTACTGATATAACTACTTCTGAATCACCTAAATCTGTTACACCCAAAACAGTAGGTCCTTCTACAATATTGGGGTTTTCATTTTTCAATGTTTCACTAACTTCATTCAATACCTTTATAGCATAATCTATATCTTCTTCATAGGCAATAGACATATTCACCCATGCTCTCATCTTTCCTGTGCTTTTATTTGTTACTTTTTTAATTTCTCCATTGGGGATGGTGTGTAAGTCTCCATTAAAGTCCCTTATTTTTGTAACCCTTAGAGCCATTTCCTCAATAATACCTCCAATACCGTCTATATCTACATAATCCCCTACAGAAAATTGATCTTCAAATAAAATAAAAAATCCTGTAATGACATCACGAACTAAATTTTGAGCTCCAAATCCAAAGGCCAAACCTCCTATACCAGCAGTAGCAATTAGTGCTCCAACCTCTACACCAAAAGATTTTATAATAGAAGTAAAGGCTATAAAATAGATAACATACTTCACCATGCTTTTTATTAGACCCTTCAGTGTCTCCATGCGAGCAGCATCCACTTTAAATTTCAAATTTTTCTGGGATTGGAAGAACTTATTTACAATGGAGTGTATTATTCTTATACTTATTTTAGCAATTACTAAAATAAATATAATATTAAGAAAGAGTCCCAAAAATTTTGTAAGCTGTTCTGGATTCCTCAAAAATTCAAAGGTTTCTCTTAAAGACGTTTCAACACGATGAATAAATAAAAACATTTTTAATTCTCCTTAATTAATTTGTTTTACCGTTTTCTCATTAGCTGTCTTTTTTATCTCATAAATGCCCTTTATTTTGATATTACTTTCCATTATATCTTTTTTTATATACCCTAGTAAAGTTTCATCAAACATAATGGATAACCCACAGCTAGCAGTAATTTCTCTTGGGGTCGGTATCGTATCAAATTCATATTTTTTTTGTTTTAGTAGTTTTTCTGCTGCTATTGCATAGTGTGTTGATTCAAATACAATCACATACATTTCTTGAATCTTCATGTTGTCCTCCCTGCTATAATTTCAATGTGTTTTTAGCGTTGTTAAGTTTTTCAACAATTGTATACATATTTCCAATGCCACCAACGACTAATTTGTTTTTTACCTTAAAGTAATCTAAACAAGTGCCACAGGATAGTATTTCTACCCCGTTAGCTTCTAGTTTTCTTAAGTGTTGTATAACTTCTGAGCCTTCTACCACCAGATTAACGCCACTATTTAGGAATAAAATAGCCTTAGGTAATGGATTTACCTCTGTTAGTGTATAGATATAACCCTTCATCAAAACTTTTCCTAATTCCTCGCAACCTTCTCCTAATCGATCTTTAGAAATTAATATTACCAGATCCTTTTTAGGATTTATATCGCACTGCATGTCCAGCGATGGGGTTTCTTGAATAGCATGATCTTTAAAAATATCTATATAGTAAGTGCCTTGATTTTCTTGAATATTCACCCTAAAATCTAAACTTTTTGCTAGCTTTGATACATTTTCCTTTGCTACCTCATTGTCAACAATTGTAGTAATTTTACCGGTGTTAATAGATTCTAGTGCCTTTTTTGTATTAATCACTGGTAGAGGACAGTTCATGCCTCTTGCATCGACTTCTTTAAACATTTTCATTCCTCCAAATATTTTTTATATAAACAGATGTTAACATTAATACTTAAAAGATATCCTATTCTCTTGATCTTTGTTAGATTTTTTAGTGTCTACTTAAGTATATCAATTGAAATGCCTATCTTCAATCTATTGTGCCCAACCTGCTATTGAATTTTTCTATTGATCTAGAATAAACTATTAAAAAATATTATTAAAAAAACATGAGATTTTATCTCATGTTTTATATTTAAAATTTAAGCTGTGCACCTCTCTTCGACATACCGTCATAGGCGTTACCCAAGCAGTTAACTCAAATTAGGCTGCCCTACGGCACACGAAAGGGATCACTTACCGTTGCTTCCTTCCGGACCTGGCGGGGTTCATGACTTTCCGTTGCGTAGGACCCAACTATCATCATCACTTACTTAAGCCAGCCCTACAACCAATGTGCCTCTAAGAGGACTTCAACCCTGCTATAGCGGATTGCAGGTTACAGGACACCGCTACCTCCCCGTCTAGCACAGCAAACTTATAAACTTTTTAATGGCGGAGAGAGCGGGACTCGAACCCGCGGGGCCTTTCGGCCTTACACGCTTTCCAGGCGTGCCCCTTAGCCAACTCGGACACCTCTCCATTTTTATTTTTTTCTTAACTGTCTAAAAAACTTTTTCATGATATCAGAACATTCTTCCTTTAATACACCTGTTACTATTTCTACTTGATGATTAAAAGCTTTATTGTCTAAAAGATTTACTATAGATCCACAAGCCCCTGCTTTAGAATCCATTGCTCCAATAACAACCCTATCAATCCTGCTTTGCAATATAGCACCTGCACACATAGGACAGGGTTCTATTGTAACATAAATTGCACTCTCTGTCAATCTCCATCCCCCAGCTTTTTCACAAGCTTTACGAATGGCAATAATTTCTGCATGGGCGGTGGCTTCCTTTAATGCTTCCCTCAAATTATAACCTGTGGCTATTACTTCACCTTTTCTTACAACAACGGCACCAATAGGTACTTCCCCTTTGTCATAAGCTTTTTTAGCTTCTTCAAGAGCCAGCCTCATATAATACTGATCCACTCGCTTTGCCTCCACCTTATGAACTGTAAACAAATAAATCCTGTAAACTTACTGTACTATTATAGCCTATTCTATGAAATTTGTCTATAGTTCACTGCATTTTCTCTACTATATAAAGTATTCCATTTTTGCCTTAATATTATTACATAGATGGTCAACTACAAATCTTACTAAAATACAAGCAATTTGCATTTGCAGGATAAGTCTATCTTATAAAAGGAATTATTCCTATTGCTAAAAACAAAGCCCTGCAAATGATCTCTGCAAGACTTTCTTTTTATTTAAATGGTGTTCCCGACTGGAATCGAACCAGCGGCCTACTGCTTAGGAGGCAGTTGCTCTATCCTACTGAGCTACGGAAACCTATATTATTTAATATATCATGTTGACCAGATGTTGCCCAATTCGGTCAACATTTGGTCAACATGTATCATTAAAGTTATTTGTTTGAAATCATTACGCTATAAAAATATAATTTTTCTACAAAACATAGTTTAGCATATAACTTTTAAAAAATCAATGGAGACAGAGGAAAAACTTCCTCTCCATTATTTTGATATCCTATTGATATTTCCCATGTATCCTCTCAATACCTCTGGTATAACCACTGTTCCATCCTGTTGTTGAAAATTCTCTAAAATTGCTGCCAAGGTTCTTCCTACTGCTAAACCAGAACCATTTAAAGTATGGACAAATTCTACTTTTTTATTCCCCTTTGTTCTGTAACGAATATTTGCTCTTCTTGCTTGAAAATCTTCGAAATTGCTACAAGAAGAAATCTCTACATAACGACCATAGCTAGGCATCCAAACTTCAATATCGTATTTAAATGCAGCTGTGAAACCTAAATCTCCCGTGCAAATCTTTACTACCCTATAGGGGATTCCTAATAATTGTAATACCTTTTCTGCATTATTTGTTAATTTTTCTAATTCTTCATAGGATTCTTCTGGTTTTGTGAACTTTACTAGCTCTACTTTATTAAATTGATGCTGTCTAATAAGACCTCTTGTATCTCTGCCAGCAGCCCCCGCCTCAGAACGAAAACAAGGTGTATAGGCTACATAGTATACTGGTAACTCTTCCTCATTTAAAATTTCATCTCTATGAATATTAGTAACAGGGACTTCAGCAGTAGGGATTAAAAAGAAGTCTTTTTGTGGTACTTTAAAGACATCTTCTTCAAACTTTGGCAATTGCCCAGTTCCTGTCATACTGTCTCTGTTTACCATAAAAGGAGGCATGACTTCTGTATAGCCATGTTCCGCCGTATGTAAATCTAACATAAAGTTAATCAGAGCTCTTTCTAATCTTGCTCCCAAACCCTTGTATAGGGTAAATCTAGAACCAGTAATTTTAGAAGCAGTTTCGAAATCTAGTATGCCTAAGTCTCCTCCTATATCCCAATGAGCCTTGATTTCAAAATCAAAGTTTTTTATTTCTCCCCATTGCCTTACCTCTACATTATCATTATCTGTATCCCCCTGAGGCACATCAGGATGAGGTACATTAGGGATTCTTAAAAGCAAATAATTAATTTTATCCTCTACTTCCTTTACTTCATTATCTAATTCTTTAATCGTACTAGATAGTTCCTTCATCTCATTCATAATCTCTGTAGCATCTTTACCTTCTTTTTTAAGCTTTGGTACTTCCTTAGAAACTGTTTTTTGACGATTCTTCATTTGCTCCACTTGTTGTAAAATTTCTCTTCTCTTTTCGTCTAATTTCACTACCTGATCCAGATCGAAATCCTTTTCTCCTCTTCGACCCATGGCTTCCTTTATATCATCTAAATCCGTTCTTATTCTTTTAATATCTAACATAAATTTCCTCCTCTATATAATTAAAAAAGCCCCATCCCCATAAAGGGACGGAAGCTCTATTTCCGTGTTGCCACCCTAGTTAATTAGTATAGACTAATTCACTCTACTGCTTTTTAACGGTTGCAAACCGATGATACCTACTCTATTTCAGTATATAGCTCCAAGAGGGATTCAACAGTTGACTTTATCGATTCTCACCTACCACCGACTCTCTAAAAAAGCTACCTGTTTACTATTTCTTTTCCTTGCCTTATGTTTATTCCCATTTTGAAATTAGTTTATCATAGATTTTCCTTATTTTCAATAATTTTTATCCTATTGTTATTTTATTATTGGTAAATTACAAAAATTCTATTCTTCTATTTCCTCTCTATGTATAAAAATTTACACAAAAGGTCAATACTTTAAATAAAATACACGATTAGGGGGAATTTTATATGGAGAAAATAAATGATGTGGATTTAATAGGGCAGATAAGTGATATGAAAAATATTGATTACAGAAATACTTTAGCTATCGCCACCTTGGTTGAACTACTTATCGAAAAAAATATTATTACACGACAAGAATTTGCTCGGAAAGCCCAACGGTTAGATGATATGTCTCTGGAAGAATTAAAGCAATTAAGAACTCGTTTTTAGATTTCATAAAAAGGAGCTCTTATTTAAAATAAATGCACCCTTTGAAAAGGGTGCATTTTATTCTAATTACTCATCTCAGCATTCATTTGCTTTAATATTTCTTCTAGCTCCTTAATATATTTTCCATATTCCGCCCAGTTCCCTTCTTGAGAAGAACGATTAGCATTTTCAAACGCCTTGTTGGCCCTTTGAATAAGGCTTTGGATATCATCTAAAGGGCTCTCTAACTGAGGAGTTTCTGATGGAACTTCTGGTGTTGTTTCTCTCGGAGCAGTTGTTCCAAATATCTTTTCCAAAGCAATTTCTAAGGTTGTTTCCATAACAATTTGATCTTTATAAGCTACAATAACTTTTTTCACCTCTGGAAGACTATTTTGGGTAGAAGCCCTTATATAGAGGGGTTCTACATAGAGTAAAGATTCTTCTATAGGAATAACTAAAAGATTTCCTCTAATAACCGAAGACCCACCTTCTCCCCATAGGGTTAGGTTTTGAGATATTTGTGAATCTCCATCAATTCTATTTTCTATTTGCATAGGACCATAAATATTTTGATCTTTTGGTAATCGATAAAGAATAAGCTCTCCATAATATTCCCCATCATTTCTAGCTTTTAATATAGCTGTCATATTTGGCATTCTATTCGGGGTATAAGGAACGGATAAAACAAATTCTTCTTTTTCCTTTCCTGGTAATTTCATGATCATATATTGAGATTCTACATTTTGTTGTCCTGCGGCATATTTTTCCTGAGCTATATTCCACACATCTTCTTCTGTATAGAATATAGATGGATTAGTAACATGATAAAGTTCATATACCTCTGCTTGAATATCAAATAATACTTGAGGATAACGAATGTGATCCTTTAATCCCTCTGGCATTTCTTCTAAATCCTTAAAAAGTTGTGGAAAAATATTCCTATAGGTTTGAATAACAGGATCATCATTATCTGATATATAATACTGTGTATCTCCATCATAGGCATCAATTACCACCTTTACAGCATTTCTAATATAATTATTTCTCCCTGCCATATAAGGAGTGGCATAGGGATAATTACTTGTAATGGTATAACCGTCTATAATCCAATAAAGTCTTCCTTCATCAATGACGATATAAGGATCTTCATCATAATGAATAAAAGGAGCTATCTTGTTCACCCTATCTAATATATTTCTATCTCGGACAATTCTACTATCCGATGTAATACTATTAGAGATTAAGATTTTTAAACTTCTTTCATGAAGGGTATACAGCAATCGGTTAAGGCCACTTAAAGAAATTCCAGCCCTTCCTTCATACATGGTCTCTGCATTTGCATCTCCCCCTAATGGATAGTCAAATTCTTTTTCCTTCGTGTTTACGATAATATATTGATTTGTTAGCTCTCCAAAGTAAATTTCTGGTCTTTCTATTTCTATATCAGTACTACTTACGGGCGGTATATTTCTAATCAAAAGCTCTGGCTGCCCTTCACTAGTAACAGCATTTACAGGAGATAATGACACACCATAACCATGGGTATATTTTAAATGTTGATTCACCCATGTTCTAGCATTCTCACTTAATCTGTCTTGATCCAATTCTCTAGGTGCTAAAAAAACCTGCTTATATTCTCCATTAATTACATACCGATCAATATCTACATCTACAAAACGATAGTAAGGTCTTATAGCTTGTAGTTGGTTATAGGACTCTATCGTAGGTCTATAGTCATTGATTCTTATGTTTTTAATGGTTTCTTGATTATTCTCCAAGTCTTCTGCTGTTAAATTATTTTCTACATTAAATTCCCTAACAGTAACATCTTGAAGTCCATAGGCCTTTCTTGTATATTCAATATTATTTTGTATATAGGGAGTTTCTTTTGCAATAACATTAGGCTCTACTACCAGCTTTTCTATCCCTAACGCTGCTATATTTCCTACTATCGTGACAACCACTAACGCAGCGGGAAGCAGTAACGCTTTTTTCCATGATTTCTTAAAATAGCCGAAAACCAATGCCATCGCTGATAATAGAGAAATCACCATTTGTATTCTATATAAAATCAAACTCACATGAATATCTGTATATCCTGCCCCATAAACAGCTCCTGTTGAAGAATATAATAGATCATAGGCTGCTAAATAGTGGTTTGCTGCTAAAATCATAAAAAAGATGACACCAATCATGGTTAATTGCTTGACTGCTATATCTGTAAAGTTTTTTAAAATACCTTTGTTCCACTTAATTTCTTCCTCTGACGCATAATAGGTGGGTTTTTTTATAAAAAACATTACAGCATAAAAAGCAAAAGTAATAAAAACTAAAGTTACTAATAACCCTATGATAGTACTTAACAACTGCTGTATTACTGGTAGTTTAAATATATAAAAAGAAACATCTTTGCTAAATATAGGATCAACTATACCAAATCCTTCTGCATGAAAGTACATTAAAAGCCGCAGCCACAGCTTTCCAGCAATAGAAGTGGAAGTGATAAAACCCAGGAATACTGATGGAATCAATATCATCTGATTAATCCTTTTTTCGCTTATCCCTGCTTCATAGGTCTGGGTTTTTTTATAGTAATCCTTCTTCAAGATAATCAAATAAATATAATAAAATAGTGTAGAAATAAAAAATATAGGAATACCTAATTGAAACTGTGTTTTCAATTTTGTTAAAAAAACTTCATTATAGCCTAATTCACTAAACCATTGGTAGTTTACAATAAAATTGATAATTTCATTGAAAAAACCAACAAAAACAAAAACAGCTGCAAGAATTGAAAGCATCAAGATTTTCTTACTTTTTGTCACTGTTTTCCCCTCCTTTTCAAAAAACAAAATCCCATAGTATTTTATTTATTATACTATGGGTATCTTATTTTTACAAATTACTAACTCAACTTATGAAATTTCCCTAATTATTTCGAGAGAAAACCAAACATATAAAGTGAGAGCATTTGAAAGTATTGTAACAATTGGAAATAACAAATCCATTAAAAAATTCTCAGGTTTAAAGGCAATGGGTTTGTAAACTTACTGATTTAGCTTCATATCTCCAAATTTAATCCATCCTTTTTTTCTCATATACTCTGCAATAATAAGTGTCAATATTGCCGGAAGAATAAAATGTAGAATTATTACCTTTATTAGCACAACAGAGGAAGGATTACCCTGCTCTGTAACCATTTTTGCAAAGGTACCAAACTGTCCTACTAAACCACTGGTGCCCATGCCAGCCCCTATGCTGTTATTTTCCATAGAGAATAACGTGGTAGCTAAAGGCCCCAACAAGGCGCTAGCTAATGTAGGCGGAATCCATATAAAAGGATTCTTTATAATATTAGGTACTTGTAACATACTGGTGCCTAAACCTTGAGCAATAAATCCCCCAAAGCCATTTTCTCTATAACTTGCTATACCAAATCCGATCATTTGGGTGGCACAGCCCACCACAGCAGCTCCTGCTGCTAAACCGTCTAAACCTAGGGATATAGCTAATGCAGCACTACTAATAGGTAATGTCAAAATCATCCCCATTAAAGCAGCTACCAATATACCCATAGGAATCGGATGAATCACTGTGAGACTGTTAATAATTTGCCCTAAACCTGTCATAATGGCTGCTACCGCAGGGCCTATAAAGTTCCCTGCTAGTCCTCCCGCTACAATTGTAAGGGCAGGAATTAAAACAATATCCACCTTTGTCTTTCCTACGATTAGCTTTGCTACCTCTGCCCCTATTAAGGCTGCAACAAAAGCTCCCACTGGTTCACCTGTTTTTATACTGTAAGCTCCTGCTTCTGTTAAGAATATGGTATTTGCACCAATAGCCCCTGTAGCTATTGAAGCAAATATTCCTAGAGAAGGTGCCCCTACTGCAAAAGCTACTCCAGCACCTATAGCCGGCCCCATTAAAAACTGAGCAATCTGCCCAAAAGACATCAGTACAGGGATATTCATTAATTCACCTATTTGCTTTAGTATAAGACCGATAATTAAAGAAGAAAACAAGCCTAAAGCCATACCGTTTAATGATTTTGTAAAATATTCCCTTATAGAAGCCCTTTCACCATTTATTTTCATCTGTATTCCCTCTCTTTACACAATTTTTGTTAAACTATCCTTCTTTAACCAAATTCATACTTATATCCATAGCTTTTATAGAATGTGTTAATTCGCCTACTGAAATAATATCTATTCCTATCTCAGCTATCTCTATTAACTTTTCCTTTGTAATATTGCCAGAGGCTTCTAAAATGGCTGTTTTATTGGTGATAGCTACAGCCTCCTTCATAGTCTGTGTACTCATATTATCCAGCATAATAATATCTGCTTTGGCTTCTAAAGCTTCTTTTAATTGTTGTATTGTTTCCACCTCAACCTCAATTTTTACAGTGTGGGAGACCTTCTTTCTACACTGCTTTATCGCTTGTGTAATGCTGCCTACCGCTTTGATGTGGTTGTCCTTGATTAATACTGCATCTGACAAATTAAAACGGTGATTATGGCACCCACCTACTTTAACAGCATATTTTTCTAAAACTCTAAGCCCCGGTGTGGTTTTTCTTGTGTCGACAATCTTTATAGCATAACCCTTGACAAACTCACTATATTCTCTGGATTTTGTAGCAATCCCCGACATTCTCTGCAAAAAATTTAAAGCTACTCTCTCTCCTTTCAACAAATTTTTTGTTTTGCCCCTTATTTCAATAATTTTTTCTCCCTTTGTTACACAATCTCCATCCTCTTTCATAGGTATTATTTCCATTGTAGGATCAATCAATTTAAATACCATCTCTACTACTGAAATCCCCGCAATTACACCTTCTTCTTTAGCTATCATCATAGCTTTTCCTCTATTACTTTCCTCTAATAAAGTGTCTGTTGTTAGATCTGTATAGTTTATATCTTCAATCAATGCATTTTTTATAATTTTCTCTAGCAAAAACTTGTTATACAATATCATCCCTCCAAAGAACTTATTAACTTACGAGGTAGTGAGCACCCACACTTTCTCTTCTTTTGATAGCAGCTTCTATAATCAATAATGCCACTGTAAGCATATTATTTAATTCATAGTAAGAAATAATTTCTTTTTGATTCTTTTCTAAAGCTTCCTTCATTTTTTTGATTTCTATAAGAGCTTTTTGTAATTCTGTTTTATTTCTTATGATAGAAACTTGATTCTGCATAATATTTTTCAGGGTTTTTTTGAAATTATCTATAGCTATGGAAGTGTTGCTTTTATTTATCTTTTCTATAGGGTAAAAATCTATAGACAAACCACTAACTTTGTTGTTTATACTATATTCACAAAGATACTTACTAATGGCTTTAGCTACCCTGTTACCAAATACAATGCCCTCCAGCAAAGAATTACTAGCTAGTCGGTTACTGCCGTGAACGCCTGTACAAGCACACTCTCCGCAGGCGTACAAGGCCTCCATACTTGTTTTTCCATCTATATCTGTCAAAATTCCCCCCATAACATAATGCTCTACCGGCACTACAGGAAGATACTGTTTTGTCATATCTATTCCTTGTGACAAACAATACTGATAAATTGTTGGAAATCTCTCTTTAATAAAGCTTTTAGGCTGATGGGTAATGTCCAAATAAACAAAAGGACTATTACTTTTTTTCATTTCAGTGAAAATAGATCTTGCTACAATGTCCCTAGGAGCTAAATCCTTCATTTCATGATATTTTCCCATAAAGGCTTCTCCTTGAAAATTTTTAAGAATAGCACCTTCTCCCCTTACAGCTTCGGAAATTAAAAAGCATTGCCCTCCTTTTGGGTTATATAGGGCAGTAGGATGAAACTGTACAAATTCCATATCCCTTATTTCTACTGAAGCTCTATGCGCCATAGCTATGCCATCACCAGTAGCTATAACATCATTTGTTGTATTTTTATAAATTTGACCAATACCTCCAGTAGCCATCACAAAAGCTTTTCCTCGGCAAATCACTTTTTTTCCTCTTTTATCTATACACAAAAGTGCCTTTGCTTTATTTTCTTCTGTTATAAGGTCTACAGCAAAAACGTTTTCTACAATTTTTATATTTGTAGACTTTTTTACTTCTTCATCTAGTATTTTAACAATTTCTCTGCCTGTAGCATCCTTTACATGAAGAATACTATTTTGCCTATGTCCTCCCTCTCTGGTAAATTTTAATATTCCTCGATCATCTCTATCAAAATTCACACCATAGGCCATAAGCTTTGCAATATTCTCACTAGATTCTTCAACAAGAATTTTTAAGGTTTCCTGATTATTACAGTAACAGCCCGCCCTCAAAGTATCCTGAAAATGGATATCCTTATCTACAGAAACAGCTATACCGCCTTGCGCTAATCGACTATTGTTCTTTTCTATTGTTGTTTTGCTTATTAGTATTACACTATATTTAGTATCTATATTTAACGCTGTAAACACTCCTGCAATACCTGTGCCTATAACAATGACGTCACCATCAATAATAGATTTATCCTTCATTGTTTTTTATCTCCTTAACAGATATTTATCATTGTTTCCAATGCTTTTAATGCTTTTTTTCTTACTTCTTCCTCCACCACAATTTCCTTTTCTTCATTCTGCAATGCTAAATAAACATCTCTCAAGGTTGTTTTCTTCATATTAAAACAGACTAGTGCAGGAGATAGTAAATAAAAGGTTTTATCAGGATTACTTTTCCTAAGCTTGTGTAATACCCCCATTTCTGTTCCAATAACATAGGTTTTATTTTCCCCCTCAGTAGCATACTGTATAATTTGAGAAGTACTTCCCACAAAGTCTGCCCTTTCTACCACCTCCGGCGTGCACTCTGGATGTACTAATACAAGAGCTTCTGGATGCTTTTGCTTAACAGCATCTATTTCCCCTGGCTTTACACGATGATGGGTGATACAAAACCCCTCCCATGAAATAACTTCCTTCTCTGGCAATTGCTTTGCAATATAACTACCTAGATTCTTGTCGGGAATAAAAAGGACTCGATCTGACTTAAGACTTTTCACAATTTTTAACGCATTAGAAGAAGTACAACAAATATCACTTTCTCCCTTTACTTCAGCAGAAGAATTGACATAACATACAACAGGAATATTTGGATACTGTTGTTTAAAGATTTTTAGCTTCTCTACATCAATCATATCCGCCATAGGACATCCTGCATCATAAACTGGTAATAAAACCTTCTTTTCAGGAGAAAGAATTTTTACGCTTTCTGCCATGAAGTGTACACCACTTAAAACGATTATATCTGCACTTGTTTTTGCCGCCTCTTGACTTAATTTTAAAGAATCTCCTACAATATCCGCAATTTCTTGTATTTCTGGTATTTGATAGTTATGAGCAAGTATGATGGCATTTTTTTCTTTTTTTAAGCGTTTTATTTCTTCAATCATTTCTCTTTCCGTTATTTGTTTAGACATAAAATTAATCCTTTCTATAGGGATATTATCTTGATTATATATGTTTTTACAAATGTTTTTACATCTGTCTTGTCACCTATTTCTAAAAAATATATCACATTTTTATTCATTAATCAAGTAACCTTTTTCTAAAAGAGCTGCCTGCATTTTTTTAAATGTTTCCTCATCTGGTACCTCCACTGTATGAATATGAACACCTTCTGTTAAAGAGGATAATGGCTCAGCCTTATAATTTTTTACTTTATCCATAAATTCATCTAACTCTTTTCTATAACTAATATCCAATATTCCCTTTATTTCCCCATAAATTGGATGTTCCACGATAACATCTAAAATCCTTGCACCATGATGAATCATAATTTTCAACTCTTCCTTCATATCTTTATAACTAGTATGTTTTGAAACAATGGTTTTTTTTATTTTATCTGTATCATTTCTAGGAATTACATATCCTTGGGGCGTAGCTATGATATCTACTCCTTCTGCCCTTAGCAAGGCTATATCTTGTACGATTACTTGCCTAGATACATCAAAATAACTAGCCAGTTCTGTTCCCTTCTTGGGCTTATTCTCTTCCTTCAGCGCTTTTACTATAGCTTTTCTTCTTTCCTTACTATTCATATAAATCACCCTTTTCTGCTATATTAAATATCCATTAGCCCTAACCTATATCATAATTTATAAGCTAACAACCTTTCTATCATCTAATCTAAGGACAAGCAAAATCCTTGGCTACTCTCAGTATAATAACCTGAGGAGACTTTTTTTAATAATTTGTTTAAGCAAATACTTGTAGTTAAATGTTAAAGCTATTTTAGCATAGTTTTGTTTCACATAAAACAAAAAGAAGGATAATCCTGGTTTAAAAAATCTGCACAAATATATACTTTTACTAAACTATGAGATTTGTGCATACTAAAACATTGTTTTACCCTGAAGATTCTCACTCCATTCCATCAGAAACGCCAAAGCCTTATCATCTGCCTATTGCAGAAGATACAATCTGTGGTTCCCTGTTAGGGAGGGTTTTGTGCTGACATAAGGCATTCTTTCCACAAGTAACCCCATGCCAAGCGGTGTTACAGAGCTAAAACTAACTTATGCTCTTTATATTTTAATGCTTTTTGGACAACATTCCATGTTTTCCATGCATGATTTTGCTTGAAATCATCAATATTTCTTAATAGCATACCTAAAAATTTTCTTTGAGATTTGCCACTTTCACTTTTTTTATAGGTTTCTTCCATTGAACCCAATGTTTTAATGATATGTGGCTTTACTTCATTTTTAAGTATTTTAATTAACTCTTTAGGTAGTTTTTCAACAAAACCTAGACCTCTTCTGCCAATCACAAAACTAGCTGCCTCATGCACCGATAACCCATAAATTTTTGAATATTTGTATTTACCTATTACAGAGGTATAAGCAGGATTTACTTTTTTAATTAAAAAGCCATGTCTTAATGCTCTATGAGTAAGTGCATTCACTAACTTTTGCTTAGCAAAATTACTAGTTAGTCTATTAAATTTTTTATTTGTATCGTGATCTTGGCTAAACTTTAAATCTTCAATTACGATAGCACCAATATTTTCACTAAGTAAATCATCTATAACCTCTTTAGCGGTTTCACCCGCTAAGTTATTTCTTCTGTTTGACTTTACATATTCCATCTCATGATAATAAAAAACTTTGCTTTTTAAGAAATTTCCCTCTTTAGACAGGATAGTTAAAGCGATCCTGTCTATATTAATATCTATACCCGCAACCTTATCATCTACAGAAAGTTCACTAAATCCAAGCTCTCTACCTGAAACCTCTTCTTCAATAGTTAAGTGAACATAGTATTCATTCTTTTTTCTTATTATTTGTATTGTATATGGCTTATAGATGTCTACTTGTTTTTTAGTCTTAACATTATAGCCCTTATCTGGAATTATTGTATCTATCACTTTATTAAAGAATTTATCAGGAATGCTAACCTCTGCTTTAATTCTAGGACTACGGTTATTTTTATCGTTAGTTTTAAGCGTATCAGCTATTTCTATATAAAATTTATCTTTTTCATAAACAAGCCTAATATTAAGATTACCTGATTTAGCCTTATCTCCCCTAGAGTATATATGGTTTGAGCGAAGTTCTTTCCACTCTTTATTAGAAATTTTGCCTTCCATTCTTTTAAAGAAGTTTTTCCTACCTCCAAATATAACCTTTGGAATAATGCCTTTTTCTTGACATTCCCTTAAGTATAATTCTCTTTTTTGTAGCTTTTCTAAACGCATAGATAAACCCTTTAAACATGTTTCTAAATCAGTTTTTTTAGGCTTTTTCTTCTTTTAATATATTTTCAACCCTTTTAGCTACTTTTTTGCCACCTCTCTTCCCATAAATTCTAGCAGAACCTGTTAATCTCAGACTCTTCTATTCTTCTATGGCCACCAGGCGTTGTTGTGAAGTTGATTAACCCCTTTTTGTCCCAGTCTCTTAAAGTTTTGATACTTACTCCTAATTGTTTAGCTGCTTTTCCTATAGAAAATAATTGTGGCATAACATATCACCTTCCTTACGATATATCGTGCCGCACATTTGTATAGATTAGTACATATTTTTATATGTTTTTTAAAACTGTCTATACCTCCCTCTTTTAATTTTTTATTTTTTGTATTTCCTAATGTTTTCCTCTGAAAGAACCTTACCCTTTGTGTCTATCCCTACAATTACCTTCAGGTCTTCTACATATAACTTCTTAATAGATTCAGGGCCCAAGTCCTGGTAAGCAATTTCTTCTACTGACTTTACCTGTCGAGCTGTAATAGCTGCAGCACCACCTATGCCTAATAAGTATATAACTTTGTATTTTTTCATTAAAGGTGGTATATAAGAGGATCTATCTCCTTTGCCAATCATAGCGATAAGTCCTTCTTTTAACAAATCTTCTACATAAGGATCCATTCTTGCACTGGTAGTAGGACCTACTGCTCCTATAGCATGTTTTGGTGGAGCAGGGCATGGTCCAGCGTAAAAGATCGTTTCTTCTTGTAAATTTATTGGCAATTTTTCACCCTTTTTCAAAGTTTCCACCATACGTTGGTGAGCAGCATCTCTAGCTGTATAAATATATCCTGTTAGCTCTAGTACCTCACCTATATTTAACTTCTCTATTAAATCCTTTGTAAAAGGAAGTTGTACCTTCATCTCTAATTCCCCCTTAAATCGTCACTACTGCATGTCTATTTGCATGGCATTGCAGATTTACAGCAATAGGTAAGCTAGCAATATGACAGGCATAGGCTTCAATATGAACATCTAGTGCAGTAACCCTTCCCCCTAAACCTAATGGTCCAAGACCTAAGTCGTTAATAATGTCCCGAAGCTCTATTTCTAGGGCCGCCAAATGCTCTGCTTTATTTCTATCTCCTATAGGCCTTTCCAAAGATTTTTTAGCCAGCCAAGCAGCTAAATCCATCGTACCACCAATACCTATGCCCACGATATAGGGAGGACATGCTTTTCCACCCGCTAATTCTATTGTTTCTATTACAAATTCTTTAATACCTTTTATACCATCAGCTGGTGTCAACATTTTAAGGCGGCTCATATTTTCACTACCAGCGCCTTTTGGCATAATGGTAACCTTTACTTGATCACCAGCGACAATTTCTGTTCTAACCACTGCTGGTGTATTATCACCAGTATTTTTTCTTAGAATAGGGTCTTGAACCACGGATTTTCGCAAATAACCTTCTACGTACCCTTGTCTTACACCTTCGTTGATAGCATCTATTAAAGGGATTCCCTCCCAGGTTACCTCTTGTCCAATCTCCATATGGACAATGGTGATTCCAGTATCTTGGCAACAGGCTACTTGTTCTTTTTTTGCATAAATTGCATTTTCTATGAGGGATTCCAAGATCTCTTTCCCTAATGGCGACTCTTCTTTTTCAAAAGATGCCTTCAGCACTTCTATAAAATCTTCGTCTAACGCATAGCAGGCTTTTTTGCATAAGTTTTTTATTATAGGTATAACTTCTTTTGTATCAATAATTCTCAAATTCTATCACTCCTTTTAGAACTACTTCAGTTATCTTATTATAACAATATGTATATTGAAATATCTATAGCTACTGACTTTTTATCGTAATGTTTTTTATCTATTGTGCAACTTTTAATCATAACAAAAACTAAAAAAACTTCTACGTTTTTTGTAGAAGTTTTTTTATATCGCAACGACCTACTCTCCCAGGCAGCTTCCCGCCAAGTACCATCAGCGCTGAAGGGCTTAACTACTGTGTTCGGTATGGGAACAGGTGTGACCCCTTCGCTATTGTCACGATATTAAGTAGATGACCAAAATCTTTGATTTTGTGTCAGTCACTTAGTTAGAAATCGATTGATTCCTTTCCTTCTTTTCATCAGAAGGAATCATGAGACTTTCTAACATCCTTTGTTGGTCACTTAGTTAGCGTTTCACGACGAATTTCATTGGGTTTTTTCTAATGAAAATTCCGTTGGGAATAAGCTAACATCAGCTTATGACCTATGTCTTATTTAATTTGAGGTATTATTCCCTCAAAACTAAACAATGTATGAGTATATTGGTCAAGTCCTCGACCTATTAGTATCGGTCAGCTTAATACATTACTGCACTTACACCTCCGACCTATCTACCAGATAGTCTTTCTGGGGTCTTACTCCTTTCGGATGGGAAATCTTATCTTGAGGGGGGCTTCGTGCTTAGATGCCTTCAGCACTTATCCCTTCCGTACATAGCTACCCAGCGGTGCCTTTGGCAAGACAACTGGTACACCAGCGGTACGTCCATCCCGGTCCTCTCGTACTAAGGACAGCTCCTCTCAAATTTCCTACGCCTGCGACGGATAGGGACCGAACTGTCTCACGACGTTCTGAACCCAGCTCGCGTACCACTTTAATGGGCGAACAGCCCAACCCTTGGGACCTACTTCAGCCCCAGGATGTGATGAGCCGACATCGAGGTGCCAAACCTCCCCGTCGATGTGGACTCTTGGGGGAGATAAGCCTGTTATCCCCGGGGTAGCTTTTATCCGTTGAGCGATGGCCCTTCCACTCGGTACCACCGGATCACTAAGTCCGACTTTCGTCCTTGCTCGACTTGTTGGTCTCGCAATCAAGCTCCCTTATGCCTTTGCACTCTTTGCACGATTTCCGACCGTGCTGAGGGAACCTTTGAGCGCCTCCGTTACTTTTTAGGAGGCGACCGCCCCAGTCAAACTGCCCGCCTGACAGTGTCCCAAAACCGGCTTACGGTTCATGGTTAGAACTTCAGTACTACAAGAGTGGTATCCCAACGTCGACTCCCCCAAGACTGGCGTCCTAGGTTCTAAGTCTCCCACCTATCCTGTACATCTAGTACCAAAATCCAATGTCAAGCTGCAGTAAAGCTCCACGGGGTCTTTCCGTCCTGTCGCAGGTAACCAGCATCTTCACTGGTATTACAATTTCACCGGGTCCATTGTTGAGACAGCGCCCAAATCGTTACGCCTTTCGTGCGGGTCGGAACTTACCCGACAAGGAATTTCGCTACCTTAGGACCGTTATAGTTACGGCCGCCGTTTACTGGGGCTTAAGTTCTGTGCTTCGGTTGCCCTAACACTTCCCCTTAACCTTCCAGCACCGGGCAGGCGTCAGCCCCTATACGTCGTCTTTCGACTTTGCAGAGACCTATGTTTTTGCTAAACAGTCGCTTGGGCCTGTTCTCTGCGACCGAAGTGTGCTTACAGCGCAAAAGCCTTCACACCCTTCGGCACCCCTTCTCCCGAAGTTACGGGGTCATTTTGCCGAGTTCCTTAACAATGGTTCTCCCGCTCGTCTTAGGATTCTCTCCTCACCTACCTGTGTCGGTTTGCGGTACGGGCACCTAGTTTCTCAATAGAGGCTTTTCTCGACAGTGTGGAATCAGTTGCTTCGCTACTTGTTTTTCGCTCCCCATCACCTCTCAGGATGTTGCTAAAACGGATTTGCCTGTCTTAGCTCCCTACTGGCTTAGACCCACTCAACCAACGGTGGGCTCAACCTATCCTTCTGTGTCACCCCATCTCTCAAACGATTCTAGGTGGTACAGGAATCTCAACCTGTTGTCCATCGCCTACGCATTTCTGCCTCGGCTTAGGTCCCGACTAACCCTGAGCGGACGAACCTTCCTCAGGAAACCTTAGGTTTTCGACGGGTAGGATTCTCACCTACCTCTCGTTACTCATGCCAACATTCTCTCTTCTATGCAGTCCACTACTCCTTTCGGTATAGCTTCAACCCACATAGAATGCTCGCCTACCACGCTGACGTAATCATTGCTACCTTCATAGATACGTTTGAGCTTAAGGTATTTGGCCAAAACTTTATTCTAACCTATCGGTTAGTTTTGGCTTAATGTCCTTTAATTTCTCTTCTATAAAAGTACTAATGATTACGTCAGCATCCATAGCTTCGGTGATACGTTTGAGCCCCGGACATTTTCGGCGCAGAATCACTCGACCAGTGAGCTATTACGCACTCTTTAAATGAGTGGCTGCTTCTAAGCCAACATCCTGGTTGTCTGTGCAACTCCACATCCTTTCCCACTTAACGTATACTTTGGGACCTTAGCTGATGGTCTGGGCTCTTTCCCTCTTGACCACGGATCTTATCACTCGTAGTCTGACTCCTGAAAATAAGTTAACGGCATTCGGAGTTTGATAGGTTTTGGTAACCGGTGAAGGCCCCTAGACCATTCAGTGCTCTACCTCCGTCACTCTCATTTCAAGGCTAGCCCTAAAGCTATTTCGGCGAGAACCAGCTATCTCCGAGCTCGATTGGAATTTCTCCGCTACCCACAGGTCATCCAATGACTTTTCAACGTCAACTGGTTCGGACCTCCACGAAATTTTACTTCCGCTTCATCCTGCCCATGGGTAGATCGCACGGTTTCGGGTCTATAGCATGTAACTTGTCGCCCTATTAAGACTCGGTTTCCCTTCGGCTCCGTACCTTCAGTACTTAACCTTGCTACATACCATAACTCGTTGGCCCGTTCTACAAAAAGTACGCGGTCACACATATAAAGTGCTTCCACAGCTTGTAGGCAAAAGGTTTCAGGTTCTTTTTCACTCCCCTCCCGGGGTTCTTTTCACCTTTCCCTCACGGTACTATGCGCTATCGGTCACTAGGTAGTATTTAGCCTTGGGGGTGGTCCCCCCTGCTTCCCACAGGGTTTCACGTGTCCCGTGGTACTCTGGATCATCCTCAAAGATCTTCAGGGTTTCGCTTACAGGACTTTTACCCTCTACGGTGGAGTTTTCCAACTCTCTTCAACTACCCTTACCAATCTTCTTATGAGAATGTCCGCAACCCCAAAAACTTAAGTCTTTGGTTTGGGCTCTTCCCCTTTCGCTCGCCGCTACTGAGGGAATCGATTTTTCTTTCTCTTCCTCGGGGTACTTAGATGTTTCAGTTCCCCCGGTCTACCTTCTATTACCTATGAATTCAGTAATAGATACTTGGACATTACCCCAAGTGGGTTTCCCCATTCGGATATCCACGGATCAAAACCTGCTTGCGGTTCCCCGTGGCTTTTCGCAGCTTACCACGTCCTTCTTCGGCTCCTAGTGCCAAGGCATCCACCCTTTGCCCTTAATAACTTGACCTTTAGTGAATTACTTCAGCTTTTTTCTTTCTCATAACATTGTTTAGTTTTCAAAGAACAATTTGGTGGGCTCAAGTGGACTCGAACCACCGACCTCACGCTTATCAGGCGTGCGCTCTAACCTGCTGAGCTATGAGCCCGTTTATCTAAGAGGATGTTAAAAATTCTTCCATTCATTTTTTGTTGGTTTAAAACCATTGTCGTGAATTACAGAATTTTTAACTAAGCGACTAACACAAAATCTAAGATTTTGGTTGTCTGCTTATTGAGAAACAAAAGTCCCTCAAAATTAAACAGTATAGTAAAAGCCTTTCTCCTTAGAAAGGAGGTGATCCAGCCGCACCTTCCGATACGGCTACCTTGTTACGACTTCACCCCAGTCATCGGCTTCACCTTCGACAGCTCTCTCCTTTCGGTTAAAGTAGCTGGCTTCGGGCGCTTCCGACTCCCATGGTGTGACGGGCGGTGTGTACAAGACCCGGGAACGCATTCACCGCGACATTCTGATTCGCGATTACTAGCAACTCCAACTTCATGTGGGCGAGTTTCAGCCCACAATCCGAACTGAGACCGACTTTATGAGATTCGCTCCAGATTACTCCTTCGCTGCCCTTTGTATCGGCCATTGTAGCACGTGTGTAGCCCTGAACATAAGGGGCATGATGATTTGACGTCATCCCCACCTTCCTCCGAGTTGTCCCCGGCAGTCTCTCTAGAGTGCCCATCCGAAATGCTGGCAACTAAAGACAAGGGTTGCGCTCGTTGCGGGACTTAACCCAACATCTCACGACACGAGCTGACGACAACCATGCACCACCTGTCACTTCTGTCCCCGAAGGGAAAGCTTCTGTTAAAAAGCGGTCATAAGGATGTCAAGTCCAGGTAAGGTTCTTCGCGTTGCTTCGAATTAAACCACATGCTCCGCTGCTTGTGCGGGTCCCCGTCAATTCCTTTGAGTTTCACACTTGCGTGCGTACTCCCCAGGCGGAGTGCTTAATGCGTTAGCTGCGGCACTGAGGTTTGACCCCCAACACCTAGCACTCATCGTTTACGGCGTGGACTACCAGGGTATCTAATCCTGTTCGCTCCCCACGCTTTCGTGCCTCAGCGTCAGTTACAGTCCAGAGAGTCGCCTTCGCCACTGGTGTTCCTCCTAATATCTACGCATTTCACCGCTACACTAGGAATTCCACTCTCCTCTCCTGCACTCAAGCCAATAAGTTTCCAAGGCTTACTACGGTTGAGCCGTAGCCTTTCACCCTAGACTTTATTGGCCGCCTACGCACCCTTTACGCCCAGTGATTCCGGATAACGCTTGCCCCCTACGTATTACCGCGGCTGCTGGCACGTAGTTAGCCGGGGCTTCCTCCCGAGGTACCGTCATTTTTCTTCCCTCGAAACAGAGCTTTACGACCCGAAGGCCTTCTTCGCTCACGCGGCGTCGCTGCATCAGGGTTTCCCCCATTGTGCAATATCCCCCACTGCTGCCTCCCGTAGGAGTCTGGACCGTGTCTCAGTTCCAGTGTGGCCGGTCACCCTCTCAGGTCGGCTACTGATCGTCGCCTTGGTAGGCCTTTACCCCACCAACTAGCTAATCAGACGCGGGCCCATCTTGTACCAATAAATCTTTGGCTATTCTAAGATGCCTTAAAATAGCTTTATGCGGTATTAGCAATCGTTTCCGACTGTTATCCCCCTGTACAAGGTAGGTTACCCACGCGTTACTCACCCGTCCGCCGCTAACCTCATCATCTTCCACCCGAAGGCTTCCGATAAATCGGTTCGCTCGACTTGCATGTGTTAGGCACGCCGCCAGCGTTCATCCTGAGCCAGGATCAAACTCTTAATAAAAAATTTCTGGGTTCTATCAATATTGATAGATGTATTTTGCTGGCTTAATATCTATACTGTTTAATTTTCAAAGACCTTTTTTTCGCCGCCCTCGTTTGGCGACTTAACTACTATATCATACTTCGCTATCTTATGTCAACACTTTTTTAAAAAATTTCTTTTTCATCTGTGTCGAACTTTCTTCTTTCCTGTCACCCCTTGCTGGCGGCGACTTTTACTACTATATCATATTCTTTATTGTTTGTCAAATTTTTTTAAGCTTTCTTCTATAAAAAGAAATAAAAAAGAAGTACTTTTCAAGTGTCTTATATCTTACGCCATCAATTTCTCTTAACGACGACTTGTACTACAATATCAAAATCTTTGTATCATGTCAACAGGATTTACTATGGTTATTTATGGCATATAATATTTATGCACTTTTATTAAACTCCTTTTTTAGTTTTTCAATAATTTTCTTCTCCATTCTTGATACTGTCATTTGTGAAACATCTAGTTCTTTAGCTACTTGTATTTGTGTCTTTATATCAAAAAATCTATCTTTTAAAACTTTCCGCTCCAATGCATTGAGTTTTTCCATAGCCTTTCTAATAAAATCTCTATTTTCGATATCTATAAAGCTTTTATCAATTTCCCCTATTAAATCCATCAGTTGTACGTCTTTATCTTCTCCATCATTTTCATAGGTTAAATTTAAAGACTTCGGCGTATAAACTTGACTAGCCTCCATTGCTTCTATTACTTCTTCTTCTGAACAGTCTAAGTACTCTGCTATATCCTTAACCTTAGGGGTTCTTTGTAAGTTTTGTTGCAAAGTATTTTTAGCATTATTTATTTTCTTTGATAATTCCTGAATTCTTCTGGGTACTCTAATAGACCACCCTTTGTCCCTAAAATACTTTTTAATTTCACCAATTACTGTAGGTGTAGCAAAGCTAGAGAATTCAAACCCTTTGTTTATATCAAATCTTTCTATTGCATAAATTAAACCTAAAGAAGCCACTTGGTAAATATCTTCATATTCGATACCCTTGTTCATAAATTTTCTAGATAAGATCTCTCCAATATACATATATCTACTTACCAATTCATTACGAATTTCTATACTTTTTGTTTCTGAATATTGTTTAAAAAGTTCTTTTTCTGTTAACTCCTTTAGGGGTTTATTTGTTTTCATCGCTAGTTTAGGAGTCTTAGATGCTTTCTTCATTAAAGATCATCCCCCACATACTTTGTCATTTTTATAATCGTACCTTTCCCGCAATTAGATGAAATCTCTACATCATCCATTAGAGATTTTATAATAAAGATCCCCAACCCTCCTTCTTTTAACTCCTCTATATTTGGGGTCTTTATATTGTGACTTAAACAGCCTTTTCCATTGTCATAAACAGAAATAACTAATTTTTCTTCATCTGTGTAAAAGTCTACATTAAAATTTTCTTCTTCTTGACAAATACCATGGGTAATAGCATTTGTACATGCTTCTGAGATCGCTACTTTAATATCTTCAATTTCTTCAATATCAAAACCCATTCTATTCGCAATTCCACTGATAGTCAGTCTAATAATACTGACATACTCTGGTTTATTAGGTACAGATAATTTTATTATATCACTATTTTTTTTATTCATATTCATCTGCTCCTTTGCATTTAACATAGTATACATAATTCACCCCTCTATAATAAATATCTTATCTAATCCTGTTATATTTAGAAGTTTCTTTATGCTTGGTTTTATATTTATAATAATAATATCTTTGCCTTCTTCTTTTAATTGTTTTAATACACCTATCAATACCCCTAAGCCGGTACTATCAATATAGTCCAAATTCTTAGCATCTATTTTTATCGTATCTTTTCTTTCTTCCAACATAAGCATAAAGTTTTCCTTTAATTGTCCCGCTGTATAAATATCTACTTCTCCTGCCAACTGCATATTCCATTGGCTATTTACCTCGTCATATTGTTTATCTACTATAAGCGCCATATTTTTCCCCCCCACTTTATAATATAGAAAATTTTTTTATTTAATTTTTATTATAACAAATCTTTTCACTTTGTACTATCCTACTAAGAAAATCTATCCAAAAAAACAAAAGGGCAAAGGTGCTACCGTACACACCTTTGCTTTAATTAATATGGGGGTTGAATTCAAAAGCTTTTGGCTTCTATTATATTTTTTCCCCTCTAGATAAAATTTAAACATCATTTTATTAATTTTATTCGTCATTATCCTCATCTTCGTGCTGAGGTATTTGAGCAATAGATACAATACTTTTATTGTCGTCGGTTCGCATTAGAGTAACGCCCTTTGTATTTCTTCCCATCTTGGAAATGTTGTCTACATTTAGTCTTATGACTACACCATCATTGCTTATTAGCAAAATTTCATCCTTATCTGTTACAATTTTAGCACCAACCAATAAACCTGTTTTTTCTGTGGTATTATAGGTCTTTATTCCTTTACCGCCTCGTGATTGTAGACGGTATTGTTTAAGATCAGTTCTCTTTCCAAAACCTTTGTAACTTACAACTAATAAATCTTTGTTGTCTTCTATGATATCCATACCTACAACTTCATCCTCTTCAGATAAAGTAATGCCTTTTACCCCCATAGCACTTCGTCCCATATCTCTAACTTCTTCCTCTTTGAATCGAATAGCCATTCCTTTCGCTGTGATCATCATCACTTCATGTCCAGTATCTGTTAATCTTACGCTGATTAACTCATCATCTTCTCTTATACTTATGGCAATTAGTCCACTTTTTCTCGTGTTTTCAAATTGATTTAATTGGGTCTTTTTGATAATTCCCTTTTTTGTTGCCATGATAAGATACTGTGATCCCCATTCTCTGCCGACAGGTATTGTTGCAGCTATTTGTTCATCTGGCGCTAATTGCAGTAAATTTACAATAGCTGTTCCTTTTGCTTGTCGTTTCGCTTCTGGAATTTCATAAACATTTAGTTTATATGCTTTACCTTTATTGGTAAAAAACAATAAACAATCATGGGTTGAAGTAGTAATCAGCTTTTCTACAAAGTCTTCCTCCCGGGTAGTTACAGCAGAAATTCCTTTTCCCCCTCTTTTTTGACTCTTGTAGGTATCTATAGGTAGACGTTTTATATAACCAAAGTGTGTTAGTGTAATTACTACATCTTCTTCTTCAATCATATCTTCTATATTAATCTCTTCTGGATCAAAAATAATTTGTGTTCTTCTATCATCATTGTACTTTTCTTTTATCTCTAATAACTCTTCTTTTATAATATTTAACACTAACTGTTCACTGTTTAAAATTTCTCTTAATTCAAGAATCAGTTTCATTGTTGCTTCATACTCTTCTTCAATTTTTTCTCTCTCTAAGCCTGTTAAGCGACGGAGTCTCATATCTAAGATAGCTTGGGCCTGCTTGTCTGATAAATGAAACCTCTCCATTAATGTATCTTTTGCAATCTGATCGTTTTTTGATGTTCTTATTATACTAATCACTTCATCAATATGGTCTAAAGCTATCTTCAAACCCTCTAAAATATGGGCTTTCGCTTCCGCTTTGCTTAAATCAAATTTTGTCCTACGAATGATAATATCCTTCTGATGTTCTATATAATGACTTAATATCTCCTTAATGTTAAGCACCCTGGGTTGACCATCTACTAAAGCAATCATAATGATACTAAAGGTATCCTCCATTTGGGAATGCTTGTATAGCTTATTTAGCACCACATTAGCATTGGTATCTCGTTTTAATTCTATAACAATTCGCATACCTGTACGGTCACTTTCGTCTCTTAAATCTGAAATACCCTCTATTTTTTTATCTCTTACTAAATCAGCTATCTTTTCTATTAATCTTGATTTATTTACTTGATAAGGTATTTCTGTTACAACAATTTGTTGTTTTCCTTTTTGTGCTTCTTCTATTTTTGCCTTAGCTCTTACTCTTACTCTTCCTCGTCCAGTCCTGTAAGCTTCCTTTATACCTTCTTTGCCTAAAATATAAGCACCTGTAGGGAAATCTGGTCCTTTAACATCTCCCATAATCTTTTCTATACCAGCTTCTGGTTCATCTATCAAGGTGATAACACCATCAATAACTTCACCTAAATTATGAGGTGGTATAGATGTGGCCATGCCTACAGCGATACCATTTGAACCATTTACCAGTAAGTTAGGAAATTTACTAGGCAATACCGCTGGTTCATCTATGGTTTCATCAAAGTTAGGTATAAAATCTACTGTTTCTTTTTGAATATCTCTAATCATTTCCATGGCAATTTTAGAAAGTTTTGCTTCTGTGTAACGCATCGCCGCAGCACTATCTCCATCAACAGAACCAAAGTTCCCATGACCATCCACAAGTAAATATCTTGTAGAAAAATCTTGAGCTAATCTTACCATAGCATCGTATACAGCCGAATCTCCATGAGGGTGGTATTTACCCAAAACATCCCCAACAATACGCGCTGATTTTCTATGGGGCTTGTCGGGCGTAAGATTTAACTCACTCATTGCATACAATATTCTTCTGTGAACAGGTTTTAGTCCATCCCTTACGTCGGGAAGGGCTCTTCCCACGATAACACTCATAGCATAATCAATATAAGACTTCTTCATTTCATCTGCTATACTTATAGGGACAATTTTATTATTTTCTTCTGTCATAGGTTATTCCCCCTATTATATATCTAAATTTGTAACATATTTGGCATTTTGTTCAATAAATTCTCTTCTAGGCTCTACTTTATCTCCCATCAGAGTAGTAAATATTTCATCTGCTGCTGCAGCGTCTTCTATTGTTACTTGAAGTAATGTTCTATGTTCTGGGTTCATAGTGGTTTCCCATAGCTGTTCTGGATTCATTTCTCCAAGACCTTTATATCTTTGAATATCTGCTTTCGTTTCTCTTCCTAAATCATCTAATATCTTATTCAGTTCTTTATCTGAATAAGCATAATGTTCTGCCTTACCTTTTTTTATTTTATATAAAGGTGGTTGAGCAGCAAAAATATGTCCAAGCTCTACTAAAGGTTTCATATATCTAAAGAAGAAAGTTAGTAACAATGTTCTAATATGAGCACCGTCTACATCGGCGTCCGTCATAATAACAATTTTATGGTATCTTAGCTTTGCTATATCAAATTCATCACCTATGCCTGTACCAAAGGCTGTAATCATAGCTCGAATTTCATTATAATTTAGTATTTTATCCAATCGAGCCTTTTCAACATTTAAAATTTTACCCCTTAAAGGTAAAATTGCTTGTGTAGCACGATCTCGTCCTTGCTTAGCACTCCCTCCCGCGGAATCTCCCTCTACGAGATAGATTTCACTTAAGGCGGGATCTTTTTCTGAGCAATCTGCTAATTTTCCAGGTAAAGCTGTATTTTCCAAAACACCTTTTCTTCTTGTTAATTCCCTTGCCTTCTTCGCAGCCTCTCTAGCCCTTTGAGCTTTTAAGCCCTTTTCTACAATAAGCCTAGCTTCTGTAGGATTTTCCTCTAAAAAG